>NZ_OZ183804.1:0-1136949 GCF_964265025.1 Burkholderia mycopellens | reverse complement strand
CGTAATGTCCGGATAAGGTGACCTTGGTGAGAGAGGACTTTATACCTTTTCACGTCGACGAGCAACGCCCTTGTTCCGGCTTTACTTGCACTATCGCTCATAACTTTATGATACGAAAAGAAAATTTACGATCAGACGATCTGTGCGGAGCCCCATATCCAGCAACCTTTCGTCAAAAATGCTTCCCACAAGCCGCTACCTTTCATGCCTGGACACGGAAACCCGGCATGAGATTTGCCCCGGCCAAGGTAACCATCCATGGGAAGCAAACGTGCGGATTCGAGATCGGTTCGCGAATTCGTGATGCTCTGCAGCACAGACCTGTTTTGTTCCCATAACTTGCTACCTTTGCCGATTCCCACAGGAGGGTACCTATCGACCCGCTTCGGTAGCGTTGACTGTGGTGATTTTGGCCTTGAAGGCAGACATCGCTACCATAAACGGCAACCTGTTGGTTTCCCCATAAAAGGTTACCTGTTGGTGCCATCGATCCTGTCCATGGGAACCAGCCATAGGGAATCGTGGTGGCACGCAACCGAGCTGACCCAAATGCTACCCATAACCAGCTACCTTTAAGGCGCCCCATAACCGGCTACCCGAGAAAAAACACTGTGCGACCCGGCGTCCACGGATCAAAAAAAGCGCCCCATAAAAGGCTACCTGCGGGCATTCCCATAGACGACTACCCAACGCGTTTCCGGGCCGATTTCCCATAACCGGGTACGCTTGCCCCATATCCACAACCCTGATTCCCCACAACGCGGTACCCCAAACCCCAAATCCACAGACCTCAACCCCCAGCCCCTTACACCTGTGCTCCCATAAATGGGTACCGAACACCCGTCAAACCCTTGTCAGATATGGCTGTGAGCCGTCTAAAAGTAGTTAAAGAAGTAAACGTGGTTAACAAAAGATGTAAACACACGTGCGCTTCCGCAGAAAGACGAACCCCATAAACCGCTACCAATGGGTAGCCGTCTGTGGTGTCCCAGACAACTCAAACCGTCGATTCAAGCCTGAAAACAATGACTTGGCTCCTCGATCGACACTGGCTCGAGGCCCGACAAGGCTTCCAGAAGAGGTGAGCACACACTCACATCGACTGAAACGTAGAAACCTATGGGAGAAAAACGGGAAGAAAGTGCCGTTTCCAGGCACAGGTTCCCATTTATGGGACCCAAAACCCGGCGCCGTAACCTCGCCAGCACCTGTTACCAACCGGCAAAGCAGATCAGCGTTCCGGAAACACGAATCTCTGTGGTTTCGTTCACAGCAGCTTGAAATCATCCGGGACGGCAGGCGAAGGGATTTTTGCACTCACGCTTCCCTGTCCATGGACAAGTTTTTCCGATTGCCCGCCCACGCATCTCGTCAAATTTAGCCTGTGGCCTGTACACAGAGGAAATCGACGCCATTCGATTTGCTGCCTCCGTGGTCTTCCAACTTTCTACCTTTGGAGCGACCAACCCAAGTTCAATGCTGTGCGTCCGTGTCACAAGGAGAGGCCCGGGAACGGCTTCCCGTAGATGGACCCGGTGGTCGTACTGGCGGCACGCATCGCCGGCGCTTGGGTCGATCCGGTGCACGCCGTGAACCAACGTGAAGATGCGGGCGACCGCGAAGCTCACCGCAATCGAATTCGAACGATGATCCCGAACATTCTCACCTTCTGACAGCTCCGGATCCCGAAAAAGCTCACCGACCAGACGAGGCCAAGGGAATCGGCATGCTGTGCGGGGAGCGACACTCGCCTGGATTCCGGAGACCCAAACCGCGGAATGAAAAACCTGTGATCCCCGCACGTTGCGAGATGCGTTCCTGAGCGGAATCGGACGGTTCACAAGCATTGCCACGACATCACGACCCAACGTGCCAAGATCGCCAGACGAGCGTGGCGACCTCGGTGCTGTACCGTCGGCGTAGCCGTGAAGTGATTCCCACCGAATTCTTCACCGCACGCAACGTGTCCACACCTTTCGTCATACGGGCCACAGGACCGCGCGGCGACGAGTGATACCGGCTCGGGTAACGCATGGCATCACAGCGCGGCGATTGGTTGCCGGAGCGACTGCTGGGCGCTGTGGCGATTCGATCGCGCATGCCCTGATTACCGGAAAACCGAATCGTGGTCGTTTATGGGAGGAACCGTCGCTTGAACCGCGGCGACTGGCAACGCGGTAGACAGTTCGACTGCTGATGCTGTGATCGTGATTGATCTGATAACGGTCACATCAAGCGTGAGCGTGCCGGCGGCACCGTTTATGAAACAGTCACGGGTAACGCGCATCACACTGCACCGCGCGGACATGGCCCATCCTCGGCACTGAAGCACGGGTGCACCGACCGTTTCCCGTCTCCGCCACCGCGCGCTCAGCACGCGTGCCGACACGCACGACACAGTTCATCCTGCCTGTGACAGTCAAGCGGCCCCCCACGTTTTCTCCCATACGTGTATCCCAATTGCGCTTGCACGTTGACGCCACATTTTTCGCGGCGCGGTTATGATGCACTGGTCCCGAACGCGGCATGACAACCGACCGGGTCAGGGGCGGTATCTCGATGGTCTTTCAATCCGTGATAAACCAGATAAGAGAGTTCAGCGATGCGAATCCAGATCAGAAAACTCACGCTGGCTGCTACTGCAGCCGCGTTCCTGTTCGGCTCGGCAGTTCCCGCGTTTGCGCAGACCGACGCCAGCGCGCCCGCGGCACAGGACGCGAAGGCAGCGAAGAGCCAGGCACGCAAGGCGGCCAGGGCCCAACGCAGGGCGGAGCACAAGGCTGCACGTGCGAAGAACACCGCCGAGCTGAAGAAACTCGAAGATGCCGGTTACAAGCCGGCGGCCAACGATCCTAACTATCCGCAGAACCTGCAGAACGCGGAGAAGAAAGCTGCCGGCGCTGGTCAGTAAGCGTCGGCCGGCGGCAAGCCACGGTTCGATCCGCGGCTTGCCGCGTGCGTCGTGATCTCACGGCGCACATCGAAAACCACATTCCCGGTATCGACGAGGGAAAACGCAATCGATACGCTTGCGTCATTTGATTCGCATTCCTGCGTGTCTTGGCGCACGCCCTCCCGCACACTGACCCAGTCAGTTCCCCCCGCCGGGCGCAGCCGCATTTCCCGTCATCTTCAGCCAGTCCTTGAACGCCCGCACCGCTTCGTCGTTCGCGCGTGCCGAAGCCACGTATGTGAAGTAGCGCCACGGCGGCAGCGCCGGTTCGCTGAACGGCTGCACGAGCCGACCTTCGGCGATGTCGTCCGCGACGAGCGCGATCGGCCCCATCGCGACGCCGAGCCCGTCGAGCGCCCCTTGCAGCGTCAGGTAGAAATGCTCGAGCGTGAGCGAGTGGCGCGGCACGAGATTCGGCTGTCCGGCTGCCGCGAGCCATTCGGGCCACATGCCGGGATAGGTGGCCGCGTGCAGCAACGTGAAGCCGGCGAGATCGGCCGGCGCATGCAACGGCCGCCCCTCCAGCAGCTTCGGCGCACACACCGGCAGCCGGATTTCCGACAGGAATTCCTCTGCAACGTATCCGTCGATGGCCTGCGGGCCGCCGCGAACGATCAGGTCGACCCTGTCGCGCAGCTTGTCGATCGGCTCGTTCGACGTCGACAGCCGCACCTCGATAGCCGGATGGGCGACCTGGAACGACGACAGCTTCGGCACCAGCCAGCGCAACGAAAACGTCGCGGGGGCGCTCACGCGCAGCACGCGTGGCTGCGCATGCCCGAAATGCTGCGCGGTGGCGAGCGCGATCCGGTCGAACGACGCCCCGACCTCGGCGAGATACGCACGGCCCGAATCGGTCAGCTCGACCCGCCGGTTGTGGCGTTCGAACAGCGGCCGCCCGAGCCATGTCTCCAGTTGCTGCACGTGACGGCTGATCGCGCCGTGCGTCACGCACAGTTCGTCGGCGGCCAGCGTGAAGCTGCCGAGGCGCGCGGCGGCTTCGAACGCACGCAGCGAATTCAGCGGAGGGAGTCGTCGGGCCATTGCATGGTTCGTGTGATATTTGCTCACACGAGGATTCAGGTTTTATCGTTTGATCGGGTGCTCAAGCTCCGCCAATATGGCATACAAACGGCCGGTTCGGCCGAACGATTGTCTGAATTTCTCACATGGAGTACGAAGCATGCCGAACGTGGTGGTCGTGGGCGCCCAATGGGGCGACGAAGGCAAGGGGCGCGTCGTGGACTGGCTGGCGGCACAGGCCGATCTCGTTGCACGCTACAACGGCGGCCACAACGCGGGTCATACGCTGGTCGTCGGCGGCAAGACGTACAAGCTCGCGCTGCTGCCGAGCGGCGTCGTGCGCGGCAAGCGCGGCGTGATCGGCAACGGCGTGGCGCTCGATCCGGAAGCGCTGCTCGCGGAAATCGGGCGGGTGGCCGAGCTCGGGCTGTCGGTGACGCCGGACAACCTGTCGATCGCCGAGAACGCGACGCTGGTGCTGCCGATACACCGCGCGATCGACCAGGCTCAGGAGCGTCTGCGTCGCGAGCCGATCGGCACCACGCTGCGCGGGATCGGGCCGGCCTACGAGGACAAGGTCGGGCGTCGCGGGCTGCGCGTCGGCGATCTCGCGGAACCGGGCCAGCTCGCCGCCAAACTGGATGTGCTCGTCGACCATCACAACGCGTGGTTCCGCGGTTTGGGGCTCGACGAGTATTCTCGCGACACGATGCTGGCGACGCTGGTCGACCTCGCGCCGCGGATCCTGCCGTTCGTGCGCCCCGTCTGGGCCGATCTCAACGACGCGACCGACCGCGGCGAGCGCATCCTGTTCGAAGGGTCTCAAGCCGTGATGCTGGACATCGACTGGGGCACGTACCCGTTCGTGACGTCGTCCGGTACCGTTGCATCGGCGGCGGCGGCCGGTACGGGGCTCGGTGCGTCGAAGCTCGGCCACGTGCTGGGCGTCACCAAGGCGTATGCGACCCGGGTCGGCGGCGGCCCGTTCCTCACCGAGCTGTCCGACGCGACCGGCGAAACGCTGCGTGCGCGCGGGCAGGAGTTCGGCGTGAATACCGGCCGGCCGCGCCGCTGCGGATGGCTCGATGCCGCGCAGTTGCGTCAGGCCGTCAGGATCTCGGGTATCGATTCGCTGGCGCTCACCAAGCTCGACGTGCTCGATGGTTTCGCGTCGATCGCGCTGTGCGTCGGCTACGAACTCGACGGCGTGCGGGTCGATCATCTGCCCGCGAGCCTCGATGCACAGTCGCGCGCGAAGCCCGTGTACGAGCGGTTCGACGGCTGGCGCGGCACCGTGAAAGGGGTACGTGAACGTGCGGCGCTGCCGCGCGCCGCACAGGATTTCATTGCGCGCATCGAAGCGGTCGCGGGCGCACCGGTATCGATGATCACGACCGGTGCGGAGCGCAACGACACGATCGTGTTGCGTAATCCGTTCGATGCCGCAGCCACGGCCTGAGGCGTCATACATGCGGTGAATCGCGGGGCGGCACCGTGGTCGTCGGGCAGTTTTTGCCGATTCGGTGCCGCTCGTGTGCCGGCGCGACCGGTCGCGTATCCGCTCGGGCCGTACATCGCACACGGCGGCTCGGCAATACGATTCGGCGTCCGGATCACGCCGCGTACGGCGAACTGGACACGTCTGCACTGCTGCTGTACTGTTCCGCACAATTCGCGCCAGACCGGCCTGCGCCGGAGCCTCCGGCACCATGGCCGCACGGTGGCGCGACGTGATCTCAATCCCGGGGACAGGTCGATGGACACGTTACAGATGATGCGCATTTTCGTCCGGGTTGCGGAGGAGGGCAGCTTCACGAGCGCGGCCCAGCGCCTGGACATCACGACGGCCTACGCATCGCGGTCGGTCGCGCAGCTCGAAACGCATCTGCGCACGCGCCTGCTCAACCGCAGCACACGCCGCATCGCGCTGACCGACGCCGGGCAGCGCTATCTCGACCGCTGCCAGCGTATCCTCGGTTATATCGAAGAAGCGGAATCCGAGGCGGCCGATGCACAGGCAAAGCCGTCCGGACGGCTGCATGTCCATGCGACGACGAGCTTCGGCCAGGCCTACGTGGTGCCCGCGGTCGTGCGATACCGGCAGCGCTATCCATCGGTCGCGGTCGAGCTGACGCTGTCGCAGCACGTGCCCGACATCATCGACGAAGGCTACGACGTGTCGCTGCAGTTGAGCGCGACGGAGTTGCCCGATTCAGGGCTCGTGTCGCAGCGGCTCGGCGAGGTGCACAGCGTGCTGTGCGCGTCGCCCGCGTATCTGAAGGAGCGCGGTACGCCGCGCACGGTGCGCGAGCTCGACGGTCATGCGTGCCTGCAGATCGTCACGCCGGTATTTCCGCGCGATCGCTGGCATCTCCACGGCCCTGACGGCCCCGAGACGTTCGACCTGCCGTCGCCGGATTTCCAGGTGAACATCGCCGACGCGCTCGGCGCCGCATTGCGCGCCGGCCTCGGCATCGGTTCGCTGCCGATGTCGTCGGCGCTGCCCGCGCTGGCGAGCGGCGCACTGGTGCGTGTGCTGCCCGACTACCGGTTGCAGAAGCTGACGGTCTACACACTGTACGCATCGCGCCAGTATCTCGATGCGAAGATCCGCACATTCGTTGATTTCCTGCGCGAATGCGTGCCCGAAATGCTGGCCACCGACGAGGCTGCGCTGCACGCTTCCTGCAAGTCCTGAGGTTGTACCGTCGGCGTGTGAGCACGAGGCGGTGCGTCAATCAAACAAGTAATACGCAGTCCTCTATTTGGCGGAGATATCGGCCATCCTCACGACCGATCCGGGCAATGACGCCCGGATAACGGCCCTGCCCTTATGAAAGCGCTTGCTTTAGATATCGAACATCGTTGGTTCGGTGCGTGGTGCCAACCCCCTAGAATCGGTTCGACCGGCTTCGTCGCATGCGTGCGCAAAGCTGCATCCTCTTCATCGAACCCGATACGACATGGCAGACCAACACTCCACAACCCGCCGCAGGTTCCTGCATGCCGGCCTGGCGATCGCGGCGGGCGCCGCCGCGCATCCGGGCTTTGCGCTGGCGAGCACGGCCGGCGCGCGTACGTTGCGCATCGGCTATCAGAAAGGGCCGCTCAGCCTGTTGAAGGCGCGCGGTACGCTGCAGAGCAAGCTCGCGACGCTCGGCGTGACCGTCACGTGGACCGAGTTTCCGTCTGGGCCGCCGCAGCTCGAGGCACTGAACGCGGGATCGATCGACTTCGGCGATGTCGGTGAGGCGCCGCCGATCTTCGCGCTCGCGGCCGGCGCGCCGCTCGTCTATTACGCGCAGACGCCGGCCGGCCCTTCGGCCGAGGCGTTGGTGGTCGCGAAGGATTCGCCGGTCAGGACCTTTGCGGACCTGCGCGGCAAGCGCATCGCGCTGGTGAAGGGATCGAACACGCACTTCCTGCTGGTTCGGCTGCTGCAGGCCGCGAAGCTCAACTATGCCGACATCTCGCCGGTCTGGCTGTCGCCGTCCGATGCGCGCGCCGCGTTCGAGAATCGTTCGGTCGATGCGTGGATCATCTGGGATCCGTTTCTCGCGGTGGTACAGCAGGCGTTCGGCGCGCGGATCGTCGCGGACGGCACTGGGCTCGTCGAGAATCGCGGCTACTACTTTGCGTCGCGCACGTATGTGCAACGCAATGCCGACGTGCTGGATGCGGCCGTGGCGGAATTGACGGCGGTCCAGCGATGGCTCGATGCGAACCGCGCGCAAGGTGCGGCCGAGTTCTCGAAGCTGTGGGGGATTCCGGAGCCGGCGGTTGCGCTCGCGTTTCGCCGCGCGCGCTTCGGTGTCGAGCCCGTCACGCGTGACACGCTCGCGTATCAGCAGCGTATCGCCGACGTGTTCTTCCAGGCCGGCGTCCTGCCGAAGCGCGTCGACGTCAGCCTGGCTGCACCACCCGCGCTCGCTTGACGGTGCTACCGGTCAACGGCGGAACGGCAGCACGGCATCGTCCGGAATCGGGCGCACATACGGCCGGCCGCCGCGCCGCTCGAGCAGTTCCGCCTTCGCCTGCGCGAGCGTATCCCGCGCTGCGAGCAGGTCGATCGCGGTCGCGGTCATTGCCGTTCGAGATCTCGCCCGAAAGCTGACGGGTAAGCAAGGCCAAGGGCAGGGGCAAGCCACGACCCCTGTTCGCGGAGGTTCCCCAACGCGAAAACGAAAACGCCACGGATGAAAATCCGTGGCGTTTCTTTTTACGCAGCCTGCGTAGCCGTTCGCGTTGGAAGCGGCGTTACGTTACCCCTGCTTTTCCCAAAGCGTGCGGCCGAAGAACGTCAGCGTGCGATCCCACGCCATTTGCGACCACACCGGATCGAACTGCGTGCCGGCGATGCGGCCGGGGCCGACGGCTGTTTCATTCGCGAACGCGTGATGCGCGAGATAGCGATGGAATTCGATATTGACCTTCGCATCGGTCAGCTTCTTCTCGAGCGCATCGACCTGGTCGATCGCGAAGAACGCGTCCTGCGTGCTCCAGTGGCCCATCAGCGGCACCTTGAGCTTCGCCGGATCGAGGTAGTCGAGCGGCGGGAAGCCGTACCACGTGACGCCCGCGTCCGCATCGGCGAATTGCAGCGACAGCAGCGTGAGTGCGCCGCCCATGCAGTAACCCGTCACCGCGACACGCGAGGCAAGCGTCTTCAGATGCGTCACGGCGCCCGGAATGTCCTGTGAAGCCGCGTCGCCGAAATCGAGCCCGGTCATCAGATGGTGCGCTTCCTCTTCCTCGACCGTCGATTTGCCGCGATACAGGTCGGGCACGAGCGCGAAGTAGCCGCAGCGCGCAAGGCGATCCGCGACGCCACGGATCTGGTCGTTCAGCCCCCACCATTCCTGGATGACGACGACCGCGGGCGCGCCTTCGGTCTTTGCCGGCGTGGCGAGATAGCCCTGCAGTTCCTGGCCGTCCGGGCGTCGAAACGTGATCATGGAACCGGATGTTTGAGACATGAAACCGCTCCTTTTCGAAAAATGCGATGAGTGCGGCATCGGGGCCGGCCTGCGGGCGCGGCGACGATCGGACAGGCCGGGCGTCGTGGTTCTGCTCGCGTTCGTTTCGGCCGGCACCGACCACGCGGCCATTCTATGCGCAAACACCGGCTGCCGGCGTGAACGGAGCCGCGTCGCACGCGATCCGCAAGATCGCATCGATCGAGGCGCGCAATCCGTTCCGGAAGCGGGCGACCGGAACGCAAACACCCCGCCCCGATGAACGGGAGCGGGGTGTTTCGTTTGCTGCGCGCGTATCGGAATACGCGGGCGCGTGTCCGGCTTACTGGCCGAAATACACGGAGTCGCGGCCGTCCTGCTTGACAGCGATCGCGCGGCCGGCGCGTACGCCAGCGGAGGCTTGCGCGCCGTAGCCGGTTTCATCGGCGTTCGTCACACGGGCCTGTGCCGTCTGCAGCGCGCGCGGGTAATACTGATCGGAGACCTCCGGCTTGTAGCCGGCCTGTTCGAGCTGGACGAGTTCCGCACGCACCTGGGCACGCGTCAACTGGCCCGACGGGTTCGATTGTGCCAATGCGCCGTACGAGGCGGACAGGGTAGTTGCGGCGACGACAGCGTAGATGAACGACTTCATGATGACCTCCGGTTTCATTGATTTCGCGCTTCGCTTGTTGCGTTCAGCGGTTGATTGCATCGTAGCGATCACGTTACCGGTCGGAAATACGCGTTCCAGCGAATCATTATTGCAACTGGGTAAACGATCCGGGGTGGCTGGCGTTTTGTCTGATGATGGCGAGGCTGTCCGGCGCGTGATAGGGACTGCGGAGAGAGCCGCGAGTGGGGCGATGTCGTCGATCGGCCGCGGCCACACGAAGATCAGTTAAATCGCATTCCGAAATATTTGAGCGAGGCCGTTGATATCGTTCATGCCGTATCGCAGGCACACCGCCGCGTCACTCGACCAGGACCGCCTGCCGTTTCCGGTATTCGGCAGGCGTGATCCCGACGTGCCGGGTGAACGACCGCCTGAGCGTATCGACATTCGCGAAGCCGCATTTCGCGGCGACCTGTTTCGGCGTGTCGTGGCCGTTCTCCAGCAAGTGGCGGGCGGCCGAAATGCGGGTCGCCTCGACCCATGCGGCGGGCGTCATGCCGACTTCCGCGCGGAACAGCCGTGCGAAGTGGCGCGGGCTCATGTCCGCATGCTTCGCCATTTCAGCCACCGAATCTCCGTTGCTGTTCCATCATTCCAGTCGAGTGTTCTATTTCGCGGCGCTCGCGGGTCAGCGGCGCGGGCTGGAATACGATCCTGAGCTGCTCTACTGCGGCTGCATGTTCCACGACATGGGGCTTACGCACGAACACAGCAGCGCGTGCGAGCGTTTCGAGGTGGACGGCGCCAACGCCGCCCGCGATTTCCTCAAGGGCAAGGGCATCTCGCAGCAGGAGATCGACGCCGTGTGGGCCTCGATCGCGCTGCATACCACGCCGGGCATCCCGCAGCACATGCATCCGGTGATCGCGCTCGTTACCGCCGGCGTCGAGATGGACGTGCTGGGCCTGACGTATCCGGAATACAGCGACGTCGAACGTGAGGCTGTCGTCCGTGCGCATCCGCGTACGCCGCACTTCAAGGAAGACATCATTCAGGCGTTCTACGACGGGATCAAGCACAAGCCCGACACGACGTTCGGCAACGTGAAGGCCGACGTTCTCGCAGACAAGGATCCGCATTTCCACGCGGGAAATTTGTGCAGCGTGATCCGGTCGTCTGCGTGGGCCGGTTGATTGCTGCGGGACGGTGCACGATTCCGGGTGCGGAGCGGAGATCGTGCGTGTGGCGTGAATCGTGGCTCATGGCATATTCAGGAGTGCGATCATGTATGGCAAATCGCACGATCGAACGCTTACCCACGCGAATGGCGCGATTGTGGGCGATAACGCTAGCATTCAGGCGGCCGGGCCGGGTGACCTCGCGCAGTGATCCCGGAGCAGCGCATGCATGCGAAAGGTGTTGGCGTGTACGGCACGTTTGCCGTGGCGGACGAGATCGGCCGATACATGAGGGCGGAACCCATCTCGGCAATCGGCAAGCAGACGCTGATCGCGGATGTTTGCGCGCTTCCCGACGGTCAGCGGCGGACGTGGTTCGGTCGACGTCGTTGGACAACAGCGCGCGTCGGATCGCCGGGGTGTCGAACGACATCCTTCACGTCAAGTGGACAACTGTGCGAAGCTCGGGCCGACTTGTGGTGCGGGCATCGCGGCGACACGGGCGCGGCTGGCGGCGGCGTCGAGTCGAGCGGGGCGGGTTGGTGTGGTAGCGTCCGCCGCGTCGCAGGCGAAAAGGTAGCCGTGTATGGGAGCGCGATTCATTACGCTGCCGGATTTTCTACCGATACGAGCGTTCCAATGGTTTCCACACTTTATGACATACCCGATATTCCCCGTGTCGGTGTGTGCTCGACCTTGTCCGGAAGGATGAACCGGCGAAATGGGAACAAATGAAGCCAGTTAAAAAGTTGTTACGTGACAACCGGATGATGCTTGCCGGGACTTTATATACTGAACGATTGCATCCCATCCCCCAGGCGAATCTTCGATTCGCGGTCACAGAAGCTTGTCTCCAGGCCGATGAGTCATGTCGCTCCCGCCTTCGCAGGCAGCCTGACGAGCACCACAGGTGCGCCCATCATCGGCCCTTCGCATGTCCCTGGCAAAACGCCTATAATGATTGGGCAAATTGCCGGGAGAGAGTCATGAGCACCATCGCTTTCCATCCTTCGGGTGTCGCGCATCCGCGCCAGGCCGAATTCACGATTCTCGAACAGCTGCTGGCGATCCGTGTCCGATCGGGGGCCGATCTTGCCGAACTGGCCAGCGCACGCGTCGACGTCTCGGTGATCGACCGTCTGTCCGAGCGCGGGCTGAAATCGGACGAACTGGCCTTCATCATTCCGCGTCGCACGCTGAGCCATCGTCGCCAGGCGCACGAACGCCTGTCGCAGGAGGAATCCGACAAGGCGATTCGTCTCGCGCGCATCGTCGCGCAGGCGACGGCCACGTTCGGCGACCAGGACAAGGCGATGGCATGGCTGCGCAACGGGCTCCAGCGTTTCGGCGGCCGCACGTCGCTCGACATGGCGAGCACCGAGCATGGCGCGCGGCTCGTCGAGGAAGTCCTCACGCAGATCGACGAGGGGTACTTCGCTTGACGACGCTGTGGCGGATCAGCAATTTCGCCGACCTGAAAGGCATCGGCGGGTTGCGTGCCGGCGGGCGCTGGCATTTTGCCGGGCAGCCCGTCGTGTATCTCGCCGAGCATCCGGCGCTCGCGCTGCTCGAGACGCTCGTTCATTTCGAAATCGCCACGGTCGCGCAATTGCCGAGCGGATACCAGTTGCTTCGCATCGAGGTGGCCGATTCGGTCGATATCGCCGAAATCGCGGAGGGCGATGCGCCGGACGACTGGCGAACCAACGTCGACTGGACCCGCAGCGCCGGTACCGAGTGGCTGCACACGCAGCCGAGTGCGCTGCTGCGCGTGCCAAGCGTCGTCGTGCCGCACGCGCACAATTTCCTGCTGAATCCGCTGCATCCGGCCGCTTCCGAGGCCCGTATCGCGGAAGTCATGCAATCGCCGTACGACACCCGGATTCTGCGGCTGATCCAGCCGCCGGCAGGCGAATAGGGAGCCCGACCGCACGCGCCGAGCGCGAGCGCAATCAGCGCTCGTGTGCGGCGCGGCCTGCTGCCGCATCGGGCGGCAGCGTCTGCCGGATGCGCGTGACCGTTCGCGTGCTGACGAGACCGAGCATCGAACTGACGTCGGCATGTGCGTGGCCTGCAAGCAACTGGCGGCGCGCATACGTATTGCGCAGCACGCGCGGGCTCATGTCCGCCGCGTGGAAGCCGATCGCGGTCAACGCGTCGCGCACCACGAGCAGCAGGAACATGTCGTTCATCGCGCCACCGCTGCGCGGCGCGGGAAACAGCAACCCCGACGCCGGTGCGTCTGCCGAGCACACGCGCCATGCGGCGAGCGGCGCCAGCGCAAATTCGGCGAGCGTGATTCGGCGCGCCGGCCGTGCCCGATCGCGCGGCAAGGATAGCGCGGGCGGCCGCGCGTCGAGATCGGGCGCGTCATAGGTCGTCGCGCGGATCTCGGCCGACGTGATGCCGCTCGCAAGCAGCAGCGCGATGATCGCGTGATTCCTGCAGTCGGCCGGCGTGTCGCCCGCTCGAGGCTGCACATGGCGCTGCAGCGCGGCGTCGGCATCGGGCGGCAGATAGCACGGCTCGGGCTCGCCGTCCGGCCATGCGAGATCGCGCGTCGTCCGGCCGGCCGGATGGATCGTGCGCAAGCCGGCTTCGACCAGATGCCGGCCCAGCCGGTCGATCAGCTTCGCGTAGCGCACGCGGGTCGACGTGCCGGGCGCGCAGGTGCGCTCGAGTTCCGCCAGGAAGGCTGCGACGTGGTCGGGCCCGAACGTGGCCAGCGACACGCGCCGTGCGATCAGATAACGCAGGAACCGTTCGAACATTGCGACGTGCTGCACGACCGATCGCGGCGCGAACGGTCGGCGATCGGCGCCGGTCGCGGTGGTTTCCTGCCACGTGCGAAAGGCGCCAACGGGGTCGTGAATCCAGCGATTCGTGTCCATGCACGATTTATAGCCGGACGCGATGACGCCGGCAATCGTCCCGATGACCCTCCGGCCGCCCGGCCCTCCGCAAGCGACGCGTCAGTGCGCGGGACGCGTGTCGCGCTGCCGGCCGTCACCGTCATGCGTCGCGCGAAGGCGCAGGTACCGCTCCCGTGCTCACCGGTCCGCTTATCCGCGCAAATGCAGCGAACGCCCGTTGCGTCGCGATGGCCGCGAGCGTGCCGGCCGCCATGCCGTTGCCGAGCACGATCTGCACCGGCGCACTGAAATGGCGATACAGGTTCGGCACCAGGATCGGTGCAAGGCCGACGACGAGCGCGGCCGCGAGCGTGTACTGGTTGGCGCGCGCATGCAGGTCGACGCCGGCGAGCAGCCGGATGCCCATCACGCCGATCATCGCGAACACGACCAGCGCGGTGCCGCCGACCACGGCGGCCGGAATCGCATACGCGAGCCGCGCGAGCGGCGCGAACAGCGCGATGACGATCAGGATCGCGCCGGCGGCAGCCGTCACGTAGCGCGAGCGTACGCCGGTCGTCTGCACGACACCGATATTCTCGGCGCTGGTCACGATCAGCGGCGTGCCGAACAGCGCGCCGGCCAGCGACGCCAGCGCATCGCCGCGTATCGTCTTCGGCACGTCGCGCGACAGCGAGATCGTCTTGCCGCACGTTTCGCCGACGGCGACCGTCTGCGCGGTGGCCTCGGCCATCGAGATCGCGGTGAAGATCAGCAGCGGCAGCGCGGCCAGCACGTCGAAGCGCGGCATCCCGAACGGCAGCCATACCGGATGGGTAAACAGCGGGCCGCGCTATACGTCGACGAGCGCGGGCATCGCATCGATCGCCCATCCGAGCGTCGCACCGGCCGTCAGGCCGATCAGCACCGCGAGCCGCCCGATCGTGCCGCGGAACGCACCGGCCGCGACGACGGTGGTGACGATCGTCGCCAGCGCGAGACCGAGCGCGCGCGGCTGAGCGAAGTCGGCCGAACCCGGCTGGCCGACGACGATCGTCGCGTAGATCCGGATCAGGTTGACCGACACGAGCAGCAGCATCGCGCCGACGACGATGCGCGGAAAGAGTCGCAGGCAGCGCGTGAAGACGGGCAGCAGCACCCAGTAGAACGCGCTGGCGAGTAGCGCCGCGCCGGCCGCCGTGGGCAGGCCCGATTGCGCGGCGATGCCGGCGAACAGCATCGTCGGTGCGCCGCCGGGCACCATCACGAACGGCATGCGTGCGCCGATCGGGCCGGCGCCGAGCGATTGGAGCAGCGTGCCGATCCCGCACGCGAAGAACGTCGCGCCGATCAGCTGGACCGTCAGCTCCGCCGGCAGCGCAAGCACTTTGGCGATCAGGAACACGGCGGTGATCGGGGACGCGGCCATCGACAACACGTGTTGCAGCCCGAACAGCACGAGCTGCCATGCGGGCAGCCGCGGGTCGACGGGCGTTGAGATCGGATCGTGCGACACGGCAGGCCCCTTCGAAGCGAACGGCGACGAGCGCCGGAAACCGGCGGTGAACGGAAGGTCAGCCCCGCAGCCAGGGCAGTTGCGCGGCGCTGTAGCGGAACGTCTGGAATACGCTGTTGAGCTGCCCTGGGCCGGTCTTGCGCGCGGCTTCGTCCGGGTATTCGGCGAACCACGGAATCACGTATTCCCAGACGACCTCGCCGGCGGGCGTCACTTCGAACAGCCGGCCCGTCGACGATTCGGTGACGTGCGTGTTGCCGTTCGGCAAGCGCTGCGCGTTGCCCATGAACGGCGTGTAGAACAGGTTCACGACGTCGTCCGCATACGACCACACGACACGCTGCGTCGCGGGATCGATCTCGACGACGCGCGAGAACACGACGTGCGCGCCGTGGCGGAAATTGCCGTTGTCGAACGCGAGGATGTTGCCGTTCGCGAGCGGTACCGGCGCATGCTGATGCGACACGACGTCGGGCCCGATCCGCAGGTCGACGCGGCCGGTTTCGCGATTCACGCCGATGATGCCCGACGTCGTGCGCAGGCTCATCAGCACGCGGCCGTTCGCATCGACCGCAAGGCCGTTGACGAGCGGCCAGTGATAGCGCCCGAAGCCGGCTGCGATCGGGAAATCCTCGGGCCGCAGATGTTCGCGCGCATGCCATTCCCAGACGATCTGCCCGGCCCGGTTGACTTCACGGATCACGTCCGCATACATCACCTCGTCGTCGCCGTGCGGCGTGCCGCCCGGCACGCGCCGCGCGAACGCGCCGTCGACCGGTTCGCACGCGGCGTAGAGCAGGTTGCCGTTCGGCAGCCACTGTGCGTCGTGGTGGTGCGCGGGATCCTCGTAGCGCCACACGGTTTCGCCTTGCGGCGTGACCTCGTAGAAGTCGCCGCCGTGCCACATCGACCACGGCGCATAACGTGATTCGGAGTGCGGATGGTTGCCGTTGTAGCCGAGGTTGCCGTTCGCGAGGATGACCGCATGGCGGCCCGGGCGCACGGGCATCTTCCACTGATGGGCGACTTCGCCGTCGATGCCGACGAGATAGACGTTGCCGTCGGCCGTCTGTGGCGCGATGAGCGTATAGCCGCCCGCGGACAGGGCGGGATCGTGGGCAATGAGGCCGACGCCACGGCGGCGCTGGGTAATCTGGTCGACGGTTGTCACTGCGGTCTCCATTCGAATCGGACACGGGGATGCAGCGGAATCTAGACGATCCGAACGGTCAGTAAAATCGGATTATTCTTGACACCCTGTTCGGAAAAATCTAACGGATCCTTCATGCGTTCGATATCGCAGGCATTCCGCTGTTTCGACGAAATCGCGAGACGCGGCTCGATCCGCAAGGCGGCCGACGCGCTGCACCTGACCGCTGCGGCGGTGCACCAGCAGATCCGCAATCTCGAGGAGCAGGTCGGCGTACCGCTGTTCGACCGGCTGCCGCGCGGCATGCAGCTGACGCTGGCCGGCGAGATCGTGATCGCGGCCGTGCGACGCGGCCAGCGCGATTTCGACAATGCGCTCACGCAGGTCGAGGATCTGCGCGCGCTGCGACGCGGGCATGTGAACCTGGCGGTGCCCGCATCCACCGCGGAAAAGCTCGTGCCCGACGCTATCCTCGCGGCGATGCAGCGCTACCCGGGCGTCACGTACAGCGTGCGCTCGGGAAACGGCGAGAGCATCGTGCGCTGGGTCGAGACGGGCGAGGCCGACATCGGCTATGCGCTGCGCCGGCGCACGTCGGCGGGCGTCGTCGAGGTGCGCGCGTTCGCTCAGCCGCTGGGCGTCGTCACGGCACCGGGCCATCCGCTCGCGGCGTCCGCCGGCAAGGTGCGGATGCGCGACTGCTTCGCGCATCCGCTGATCCTGATGACACCCGACACGGAACTGCGCGCGATGTTCGACCAGATCGATGCGCGACAGCCGCGCAACGTGCGGCCGCTGGTCGAGACGGGTTCGGTGCCGATGGTGCGGCGCCTCGCGGCCGAAGGCGCGGGCGTCGGCTTCCTGATTGCCGAGAACGTCGCGGACGACGTGGCCGCCGGCCGGCTCGCGTGGACGCCGCTTGCCGATGCGGGGGCACGCTCGTTCAGCTGCATCTACCAGCGGGCGGACATGAGCGCGACCGTCGCGATGACGATGTTCCTCGAGTTCTTCTCCGAGGCAATCGAGGCGATGGAGCACGGTTTTGCGCGCGACGGCCGGGTAGCCGGCAAGCGCCGTCGGGCAGTAAGGTAACGACGCAACGACATCAGCCGCGCAAGCGCATCGTACTGCGATGCAGTGCAACACGCGAACCCGCCGGCGAGGTCGGTGACGTTGCGTACGCAACGTCCGGTCGAATGGCGTCATTCCCTTGTTGCGGAAAAAATTTTGTTCATGGGACTATCGAACGCGTTGTCGGCGCACCGAGGGGGTCGCAGGCAGCGTGATGTCTATCGCAACGACGTAAAAGAACATCGGCAGACTATGAACAGAACAACGATTTTCCCGTATGCGTCCGCGTTGTTCGCGGCCGCCCTGTTGACGGCATGCGGCGGCGACGTCGAGAACGAAGCAGGCCGCACGCCGACACCTTCCACCGATGCGAGCTGCCTCGCGGTCGACAACAGCGGCGCGACGGTCGTGGTGGGCTCGAACCAGCCGGGCGACCCGTCACTGCCGGAAGCATCGTCGGGCTATCGCACCGGAATGAAGCCGGTGTATGCGAAGACCTATCTGGTGGCCACGTCGAATGCGTACGCGAGCGCGGCCGGTTGCGCGGTGCTGAAAAAAGGCGGCACGGCCGCCGACGCGGCGGTCGCGGTGCAGGCCGTGCTCGGCCTGACCGTGCCCGAAGCGACGGGCCTCGGCTCTGGCGGCGTGCTGCTTTACTACGATGCGCGCGGCAAGACGCTGCAGGCGTACGACGGCCGGGAAACCGCGCCGGCGGCCGCGACGGAGAACTATCTGCGCTACGTCGACGACGCAACCGACCAGTCCGCGCCGCTGCCGAACGCGCGGGCGAGCGGCCGTTCGATCGGCACGATCGGCGTGCCGAGGCTGATCGAGGCGCTGCAGCAGGATCACGGCCGGCTGCCGTGGCAGACCCTGTTCGGCGATGCGATCACGCTCGCGACCAACGGCTTCCCGATCGGCGGCCGGCTCGCCGACGCGATCGCGGCGAACGCCGCGAACCTGAAGCGAGACCCCGAGGCCGCCGCGTATTTCCTGAACGGCGACGGTTCGCCGAAGACGCTCGGCACCGTGTTGAAGAATCCGGCGTATGCGCGCACGCTGACGCTGATGGCGCAGTCGGGTGCGAACGCGCTGTACACGGGGCAGATCGCGCAGGACATCGTTGCGAAGATCGCCACGACAAAGGGCGCGGACGGCTCGACGCTCACGCCGGGCAAGACGACCTTAGCCGACTTGGCCGCGTACCAGGCGAAGCGCCGCGAGCCCGTGTGCACGACCTATCGCAGCTATTGGGTATGCGGGATGCCGCCGCCGTCGTCAGGCGGCATCGCGGTCGCGTCGGCGCTCGGCATTCTCGAGAATTACGACCTGAAGTCGCTGAAGCCGACGGCGATCGATCTCGAAGGCGGCAAGCCGACCGTCGCCGGCGTGCACCTCGTCACCGAGGCTGAACGGCTTGCGTATGCCGATCGCGACAAGTACGTGGCCGATACGGATTTCGTGCCGCTGCCGGGCGGTACGTGGAATACGCTGCTGAACAAGCCGTACCTGAAATCGCGTGCGGCGCTGATCGACCCGACCAAGAGCATGGGCACCGCACAGCCCGGCAATCTCGGCGCGGTGCCGCTTGGTGTCGACACGACACTGATCGAGCACGGCACGAACCAGTTCACGATCGTCGATGGTGACGGCAACGTGCTGAGCGCGACGACGACGGTCGAGTCGAGCATGGGCTCGTTCCACATGACCAACGGCTTCCTGCTGAACAACCAGTTGACCGATTTTTCCGCGAACCCAGTCGATAGCGCGGGCAATCCGGTGGCCAACCGCTTGCAGCCGGGCAAGCGGCCGCGCAGCTCGATGGCGCCGACGATCGTGTTCGGGCAGGCCGCGGACGGATCGCGCGGCGATTTCGTGATGGCGACCGGTTCGCCGGGAGGCGGCACGATTCCGCAATACGTGGTCAAGACGCTGGTCGGCGCGCTCGACTGGGGCCTCGATGCGCAGCAGTCCGCGGGGCTCGTCGATTTCGGCGCGAGCAACAGCCCGACGACCACGATTGGCGGCGAGCACCCGAACGTCAACACGGCGAACAACGGGGCGAACGATCCGCTGATCACGGGGCTGCTCGCGCTCGGGCACAAGGTGTCGACGTCCGCGCAGGCGAGCGGCGTCAATACGGTGATGCGCGTAACGGTCGGCCAGTCGCCCGCGTTGCAGGGCGGCACCGACCCGCGGCGTGAAGGTGTCGTGCTCGGCGATACATTCCGGCCGTGATCGGGCGGTACGCGCGCGGCCTCGATCTGCCCATATTCACCAACGGGCGGCCGGGGCCGCGCATCGTGAAGGAGTCGCAATGACGAACGCGTATCTGCTTGAAATGGACGTCATCCTGTCGGTGCCGGGCTTTTTCGATTTCCTCGGCGACCTGGATGGCGACCGCGCGCTGGACCGTCGCGATGCCGAGCCGTTCGATGCGCAGTGGATGGCGTCGTTCGACGAAATCGACGGTGATCCGGGTGCAGCGATCGACCGGGCCGCCGTGAGCGCGCTGAGGGAAAAGGCGTTCAAGCTCGCGTTCGGCGCATCGGGGAACGCCGGTGTGGCGGCATGCGTATCCGACGATATCGAGCTGATCGCGCGGAGCCGGTTGTCGGGCCGCGCCGACGGCTGGCCGACACACGTTCTTTGGAATGCTTATAGAAGCGGCCGGTTTCCCTGCTAGCCGTTCGCCTGCCTGGTTTCCCGATCCGTGGCGATCGGCCGTGTCGCCGTCGCGGCATGCTCCGCGCGGCACGCCTCAAGATTCTCCTCGTCCAATCCCGCCGCAAGCCCTCGATTGTCAAACAGTGTGAGTCAATCGTCAGCATTTGCAACGGAAGTAACAGTCCCCGCAATTCAATCGCTTTGCTCGTCCGCGCCGCTACATTAGCTCCACCTGCCGCACGTCGCGGCAAGGCATGCGACAGGCCGCACGAAGGCGGCCCGCAGCAACAACGTCTTTGGGGAGAATGACCATGAACAAGATTCGTACGATTCTGGTGGGTGCAGCACTGACGGCGATGGCGACTTCGGCTGCGTTCGCACAGACGGCCCAGACCGGTGCCCAGGGTTCCGCAGGTGTCGGCGCACAGGTTCAGACGCCGCTGCTCGGTGGCGGCGTGGGCGTGCAGGCTGGCACCGGCGCGAATGCGGCAGGCTCGGGTTCGGGCGCGGGCAACGTCGTTGGCGGCGCGCTGAACGGCGTCGGCAAGACGGTCGGCGGCGTGGGCTCGGCAGCCGGCAACGCGGTTGGCGGTGCGACGCATGCGGTCGGTTCGGCAGCGGGCACCGCGAAGGATGCCGCCGCATCGGCCGCCCACTCGACGAAATCGCACGTGAAGCACGTCGCAGGCACGGCAAAGAGCCACGCGCAAGGCGCGGTGTCGACGGCAGGCGACGTCGCAGGCGGCGCGAAGGCGAAGGCCGGCGAGGCGCTCGAAGGCGCAACGAACTCGGTGCAGGGTGGTGCATCGGTCGGCGTGAAGGGAGCGGCATCGGCACAAGGCGGCGCGCTGTAAGCGTCACGCTTTCCGACACGGCCCGGCCCGCTTCGATGCGGGCCGGGCTTTTTTATTGGCACGCGCGGCGCGCCGTTCATCCCGTCCTCGATACGGGAATGCGTCGGCGTTCGCTACCTATCCGGCGACGCGACACGCATCGGCGCCTTGGCGGATGCCCGCCGGCACGGACCGGCAACGGGCGGTGCACGCGCCCCCTGCCCATTGCCCGCCCGCCATGCTTAAATAGCGGGGCTCCCGGTTGCCGGGCCGCCGCAATCGCGGCGCCGGCCGATACGGGCCAGCATGTCCGATCGATATCGTGACGACAGACGACACCAATACGCCGTTCCGGCCAGCCCGGCGCGGCCCGATAACATTCCGAGGCCTCACGTCATGACCATGCTGTTCCGTCTTCTCGCGCTCGCCTGCGCGCTCTGGCTGGCTGCCTGCGCGGCGCCGCCCCCGCCGTCCGCGAGTTCCAGCGCGTCCGCCGCTGCACCGGATGCCAGTGAACGCCGCGGGCTGGGCACGGCATGGGGCGAGTCGGTGCGGTCCGAAACTCGCCAGGTCGAATTCGAACGCGCGGATCCGGCGAAGCCGACGGATCTCGCGTCGGTCTACTACAACGATGCGTTGCCCGGACACCCGCCCGCGTCCCAGGTTCGCCGGTTGCCGACCCGCGTCGCGCTTGCCAACGGCGACATCGCGCTGTCGTTTACGGACGAAAAGGGTGCGCCGCTGCGTCTGGCGCGCAGCGACGGCCGCTGGCACATGGCGGGCGTCGAAGGTTCACGCTACATGATCGTGCTGCATAACCAGGGGCGTCGTACGTTCGAGGTCGTGTCGAGTGTCGATGGGCTCGACGTGCTGTCCGGGCGGCCGGGCAGCTATACGAACGGCGGTTACGTGCTGTACCCGGGGCGCACGCTGACGATCGAGGGCTTCCGCAAGAGCCGCGACGAAGTCGCCGCGTTCCGCTTCGCGGCGGTGCCTGACAGCTATGTCGCGAATTCGAAGTATGGCGATGCGGCGAACGTCGGCGTGATCGGCGTCGCGGTGTTCGCGCAGAAGGAGAACGCCGAGGAAGCGCTGCGCCGCAACGCGAATCCGTTCCCGGGCAATGACAACGGCTATGCACCGCCGCCGGTGCCGCGCGCAGAGTGACGGCACGTCGCGGGTCGCCCGCGTGTGTCGTGACGAACGAGGTACGCCGGGCGACCCTGAAATGGAACTGCTCGCGCGGCATGCCGGCGCATACGGTGAATTTCACGACCATCCTGCGCGATTCATGTGGACACGGATCATCCCGACGAAATCGATTGCGTTGAAGCTCGCGGCACTGGCGTTGCTGGTCTCGACTGCCTCCGTCGCCATCGCCGAAACGGCGGCACCCGAATCGGTGCGGCTCGCCAACGGTCACGAAATCGAATGGGTGCGCCCGCGGTTGGTCGAGGTCGATGCAGGCCGCCACGAGAAATCGGCACTCATCGTGCCGGCCGCGCTCCGCCACGTATTGCGCGATGCATCGAGTGTCGCGTTCCCGTCGGACCATACGAAGCGGATCGACGGTAAAGACTATCTGCTGGTCGTCGTCAACCGCTCGTCGAACAGCCGCCCGACCGGATATTGCGGCGCGGGCGAAGAAGGGGCGCTGTACGTGCTGGAACTGCACGGCGCCCGTGCGGTGCCGCGTTTCTCGCTGCCGGTTCAAAGCTGCGTCGACTCCATTTCGCTCGAAACCGATGATGGAGCGCAATCGCCCTACCTGGCGATCGCGTGGCGCGACGGCCCGGTCGGCATCGACATCCGGTGGGAATATCTCGCGCACGGCGGTGCAACGCATCGCGTCTATCGTTTCGTGAACGGCACATTCGTCGAGGCTGAGGTTCCGCGGTAACGCGGCCGGGTTGCGGCACAATGGCCGTTCGAATTCGCATCGCGTGCGTCCCCACCATCCGGATCGACGGAGCGCCTCATGTCGTTACCCGCTTTCAGGTACCATCCCGACCCGCCGGCAACGGGCAGCGTGATCTGCTCGGACGCGCGCTGCGCGTGTTGCGGCGATGCGCGCGGTTGCGTGTACGCCGGCCCCGTGTATGCAGCGGGCGAGTATGAGCAATGCATTTGCCCGTGGTGCATCGCCGACGGCTCGGCGCACGCGCGGCTCGATGCCGTCTTTACCGACACGCGTGGCATGGGCGGCGGCGAATGGGACGAAGTGCCCGATGCGGTCGTCGGTGAAATCGCCTGCCACACGCCGGGCTTTCAGGGCTGGCAGCAGGCGCGGTGGTGGACGCATTGCGGCGATGGCGCAACGTTCATCGGTCGTGCGGGCGCAGGCGAACTGGGCACGCTCGGCCCGCAGGCGGTTGCGTCGATTCGTGAATCGACCGGACTCGACGAGGGCGCCGAGTGGGCGCGTTTCTTCGCCGCACTCGACAAGGACGGCTCACCGACAGCGTATATGTTTCGCCGTATCCATTGCGGCGAATTCGGCGGCTACCAGGATTGCGACTGATGGCCCGGCTGGCGGCATCGCACGGCGATCGCAGGCCCCATCGTCATGAAACAGAGGAATCTTCGTGAAGTTCATCCACGCGGCAGACATACACCTTGACAGCCCGTTGCACGGCCTGAGCGCGTACCCCGACGCGCCGGCCGCGCAGTTGCGCAACGCGTCGCGCGAGGCGCTGCGGCAGCTCGTGGATCGCGCGATCGAAGAGGAAGTTGCGTTCCTCGTGATCGCCGGCGACCTGTACGACGGCGACTGGAAGGATCACAACACGGGCATCTTCTTTGGCCAGCAGATGGGGCGCCTGCGCAAGGCCGGTATTCGCGCGTTCGTCCTCGGCGGCAACCACGATGCCGAAAGCGAGATGACGAAGAAGCTGACGCTGCCCGACAACGTCACGGTGTTCAGCCACCGCAAGGCGGAAACCCACACGCTGCCGGAATTCGACGTCGCGCTGCACGGGCAGAGCTTCAAGGACAAGGCTGTCGTCGACAATCTCGCGATCGGCTATCCGGACCCGGTGCCCGGCTACTACAACATCGGCGTGCTGCACACGGCGCTCGAAGGCCATGCGGCACACGCGAACTATGCGCCGTGCACGCTGGCCGAACTGCACGCGAAAGGCTACGACTACTGGGCGCTTGGCCACGTGCACGAATTCCAGCAATGGTCGGGGCCGTCCACGGTGGTGTTTCCCGGCAACCTGCAGGGGCGTCATATCCGCGAGACGGGGCGCCGCGGCGCGGTGCTCGTGACGGTCGAGCAAGGCCGCACACAGGTCGAGCGCCTGTATCTCGACGTGCTGCGCTGGGAAGCCGTGTCGGTCGACGCGTCCGATTGCCATACCGTTGCCGACCTGTCGAGAAAGATCGGCCAGTCGCTGGAAGCGCTGCTGACCGTCGACGGCCATGTGCCGCGCGCGGTGCGCGTGACCGTCACGGGGCGCACACGCGCGCATGGCCTCTTTTTCGGCCGCGCGCCGCAGTTGCGCGCGGAGGTGCTGAACCAGATCGGCATCATCGGCAACGAGCGGCTGTGGCTCGAGAAGGTCCGTCTCGAGACGTCCGCGGCCGATCACCAGCCGGGCGAAAGCGAGCAGCTTGAAGCGCTGGAGGACCTGAAGCAGATCCTGGCCGACGCCGCGCGCGATCCGGATTTCCTCGAACTGCTTGAACGCGACCTGAAGCCGTTCGTCGGCAAGGTGCGCAGCGACGTGAAGGAGGAGGTGCCGCTGTTGACGATGGCACGTGCGGGCGAGCTTACCGCACTCGTCGAGCAGGTCGGGCCTGCGTTGCTTGCGCGGCTGGCGAGGGGGGAGTAAGCGATGCGGATCAATCAGCTCGATCTGATCAAGTACGGCAAGTTCACCGACGAGACGTTGCGTTTCCCGTCGGCCGGCGAGGATTTCCATGTGATCGTGGGGCCGAACGAGGCCGGCAAGTCGACGATCCGCACGGCCGTGTCGGACCTGCTGTTCGGGATGAAGCTGCAGACGCCGCTGGATTTCCTGCACAGTACGCCCGAACTGCGGATCGGCGGCGTGCTGGAGAGCGGCACGGGCGAACTCGCGTTCCACCGTGCGCGCGGGCGCAGTCCGCTGCGCACGCCCGCTGACGACAAGTTGCCCGACGACTATCTGGCCGCCGTGCTCGACGGCGCCACGCGCGAATTTTTCGAACAGATGTTCGGGCTCGATCACGGGCGTCTGGTCGACGGCGGCCGGAGCATTCTCGACGCATCCGACAAGCTCGGCCAGGTGCTGTTCGAATCGGCTGCCGGTGTCGGCAGTCTCGGGCCGGTGCGCGAGGAGCTCGATGCGCGTGCGGTCGAACTCTGGGCGCCGCGCCGCAGCGGCAGCGCGTTTGCACTCGCGGAAGCGTCGTTCAACGAAGCCGTGACTGAACTGAAGACGGTTCAGGTGCGCACGCGCGACTGGGTCGAACGCAAGGACGCGCGTGAAGCGGTCGAACAGCAGATCGAGCAGGCGCGCGCGGAACAGCGTCGGCTCGAAGCGCTGCGTTCAAAGCTCGAACGCGTGCGACGGCTCGCGCCCTACCTGAAGGAACTGACGGTCAAGGACGCCGCGCTGGCGGAACTGGGCGCGGTCGTCGAGTTGCCGCCCACCGCGTATGCGGATCTGCTGAAGGCGCAGGGCGATCTCGCGGCCGAACAGAAGGTGCTCGAGGAACGGCGTGCTGATCTGCTCGCAAAACGGCAGGCGCGCGATGCGATCGACGCCGACGCCGACACACTGGCGCTCGAAACCGACATCGAAGCGCTCGATCGGTTGCGCGGCGCGTGCATGAATCACGCGCAGGATCTGCTGCTGCTCGGCGCGGATGTCGAGCGGCACCTGTCCGCCGCGTTCGCTGCGGCCGCCCAACTCGGCTGGCCGACCGACGAAGCGTCGCTGCGTGCGTCGCTGCCGACCGCGTTGTCGCTGAAGACCGTTGCAAACCTGTTGCGCGAATACGGTGCGCTGCACCAGGCGCTTGCCGGCGCGCGCGAATCGCTCGACGAACGCACGCGCGAGCTTGCCCAGGTAAAGGAACAACAGGCGCGCCTGTCGACCGTCGATGTGCCGGAGGCGCTGCGTGCGGCGCTGGCCGATGCGCAAGGCTTTCGCAATAGCGGCCAGCGCGAGCAGGCACTCGAACATGAGATCGCCGCTGCTGACCGCACGCTGTCCGGCGCACTCGATGCGCTCGGCCAGTGGCGCATGCCGGTCGACACGCTGCGTGCGCTCGACGTGCCGTCGGCGGCGCGGCTCGGCACGCTGCTGAAGGAAGACAGTGAACGTGCGAGCGCGGTCGCTGCTGCACGCGACGCGCGGGACGGCGCGCTCGAGGAGCTCGAGCGGCTCGAACTGCAGGAGAAACACTTCGCGGAGAACCACAAGGTCGTCACGACCGCCGACGTGCTGGCGGCGCGTGCGCGGCGCGACGGCGCGTGGGGCGATATCCGCAGCGGCGCGGTCGATCTCGCATCGGGCGCACCTGCGGTCGACGACGCGATTCGTCTTGCCGACGAACTCGTGGATGCACAGCTCGGCACGACGCAGGCGGCGGCGACGTTGCAGTCGCTGCGTCAGCAGGTCGAATCCGCACGCGCCGGTATGACGCGCAGGCAGGCCGCATTGGACGAGCGCGAGCGTGAGCTCACCGCGCATCGCGACGCATGGGTCGCGCTCGCGACGGCCGCCGCGGTGCCCGGCATGCCGCTGGCGACGATGGGCGACTGGCTTGCGAAGCGCGACATGGTGTTCGCCGCGCAGGCCGACCTCGACCGGCTGCGCCGCGAATTCGACACGATTCGCGCCGCACGGGCCGGTGCCGAAGCCGCGTTGCGCGCGGCGCTGCGCACCGTGTCGCGAGGTGGCGAGTCGGAGGGCCTGGCGGCGCTCGTCGCGATTGCCGAGACCTTCGTACAGTCGGCCGAGAAAGCGCTCGCGCAACAGGACAGCCTTGCAGATCGCGCGCGGGAAGCCGAACGTGGATGCGCGACGGCGCAGTCGCGCGTCGGCCACGCGCAGACGGCCTACGATGCGTGGCACGCGCAATGGCAAGACGCGCTGGCCGACGCAAAGCTGTCCGCGAGCGCGGCGACGCTGGCTGCGGCGGAAGGCGCGCTCGGGCTCGCCAGCGCGGTGATGGCCGAACTGGCCGATGCCGACGCGCCGCGCAACCGGATTGCCGCGATCCGCGCGGAGCTGGCCGCGCTCGAGGCTGGCGCAAGGCGGCTTGCCGAAGCGCTCGCGCCGGAATGGCTGACGAGCGGCGACTGGCCGGATGTCGCGCGCCGGCTGGCGATGCGCCTCGCCGCCGCCAGGGAAATCGCGCGTGCGATCGGTCGTGCCGACGAGGCCGTGCGGCAGGCCGACGGCAAGGTCGCGGATGCGGCTGCCGCGGTGGCCGGCGCCGATGCGCGCATCCAGCCGCTGCTGCAACTGGCCGGCGTAGCGTCGATCGACGCGGCGCTGCCGCTGGCGGAACGCTCGGATCGCCAGCGACAGCTTCGGCAGGCGGTCGATGCCGCGCACGAGGCACTGGTGCGCGATGGTGATGGCCTGTCCCGGTCAGCCGTCGAAGCGGAAGTCGCGGAGCAGGACATCGCCGACGTACCGGCGCAGCTCGAAGCCGTGAAGCAGTCGCTCGGCGATATCGGCAAGCGGCTGAACGAGCTTTCACGGCAACAGGTCGTGGCCGACCAGGCGTTCAACGCGATCGACGGCCAGGCGAACGCGGCCGTCGCCGAGTCGAAACGGCAGGAAGCGCTGGCGGCGATGGGCGATGCAGCCGAACAGTATCTGGAGGCGGCCACGGCGAGCCGGTTGCTGAAGTGGGCGACGGATCGCTATCGCGACCAGAAGCAGGGGCCGATGCTCAGGCGCGCGGGCGAGATCTTCGCCGGGCTCACGCTGGGCGAATTCGCGCGGTTGACCGTCGATACCGAACGGACGCCGCCTGCACTGTATGCACGGCGGACGAAGGGCGCATCGGTCGAGGTCGCCGGGTTGAGCGAAGGAACGCGTGACCAGTTGTTCCTCGCGCTGCGGATCGCGGCGCTGGAGCTGCAGCTCGGCAGCCGGACCGCGCTGCCGTTCGTGGCCGACGACCTGTTCATCAACTTCGACGATGCGCGCGCGAAGGCCAGCCTCGATGCGCTGCGCGATCTGTCGACGCGAACCCAGGTGCTGTTCCTGACGCACCACGACCACCTGCTGCCGCTCGTGAGGGACGTATTCGGCGCACGGGTCAACGTGGTCGAGTTGCAGCGCACGCCGGTGGGCGCGTGATGCAGGGATGCCGATGCACGGGCAGGGTCATCGCGTACAGGTAGTATGGGCGGTTCCGAAATGCACGCGGCCGGTTCTGCCGGTTGCGGGTCTGGCCACACGAGGGGTGAATATGAAAAAGCTGGTAGCCGCCATCGCGTTCGCGGCGGACAAGCATCGCAATCAGCGGCGCAAGGACGAAGCAGCGTCGCCGTACATCAATCATCCGATCGCGCTTGCCGACGTGCTGGCCAACGAGGCCGGCGTCGAGGACGAGCGCGTGATCGTCGCGGCCGTGCTGCACGACACGGTCGAGGATACCGAGACGACCGAGCAGGAATTACTGCGGCTGTTCGGCAAGGACGTGGCGGACATCGTGATGGAAGTCACCGACGACAAGTCGCTGCCGAAGGAGGAGCGCAAGCGCCTGCAGGTCGAGCATGCGGCGACCATCAGCCGGCGCGCGAAGCTCGTGAAGCTGGCCGACAAGATCTGCAACCTGCGCGACATCTCGCGGCATCCGCCCGCGGACTGGCCGCTCGAGCGCAAGCAGGCGTACTTCGACTGGGCGAAGTCGGTCGTTGATCCGATGCGCGGCGTGCATCCCGGTCTCGAGTCGATCTTCGACGCCGCCTACGACGCACGGCCGGTGGACTGAGGCGCTCGCATGCGATCGGCTCGATCCATCGAATCCGCCGCGCGTCGATTGCCGACCGTGGCGGGTGTCGATGTGGGCGGCGAAAAGAAGCAATGCGATCTCGTGATCCTGCGCGGCCCCACTGTCGTCTGCCGCGAGGAACGGATCGCACCCGAGGCGGTTCCGGCGCTGTGTCTCGCCCATGACGTCGTGGTCGTCGGTGTCGACGCACCGAGCCTGTGGTGGACGGGCAGCGGGCGCCGGGCGGCCGAACAGGCGCTCGCACGCGAACGGATCTCGTGCTTTCCGACGCCGTCGCGGGAGCAGGCGGTCGCGAGCACGTCAGGGTTCTTCGACTGGATTTTCATGGGAGAGCGTGTCTACCGCGCGCTCGCAGATGCCTATCCGCTGCTGACTGGCGCGCACTATGCGGGCGGACGCGCCAGCTTCGAAACCTATCCTTATGCGATCACCTGCGCGATGCTGGGCAAGCATGTTGCGTCGGCGAAGCAGAAACGCAACCAGCGCAGGCAATTGCTGGAGCGACTGGGGATCGACGTGTCGGCGCTGAAGTCCGTCGATGCGCGAGACGCGACCCTTTGCGCGGTGACGGCGCAATTCGTCATCGACGGGAATGCGCACGCGTATGGCGATACGGAGGGTGGATATATCCGCGTGCCGACCGTGAGCGAGGCGATCGTTCTCGATGCACCGTAGTAGCGTCGCGCGTCCTGGGCGAGAGGCGCAGAGAAAGGGTGAGCTTTTGCGGGAGGGGTGTGGCCTGTATGACGACCAAGGCGTGGCAAGCATCAGGATGGTTGGCGCACACGACATGACGCGGGTGCGCGACGCGATCCCGAGCGGCGCTCCTTAATCCTCGAGGATGGCTTTCGGCACGCTGGACAGGTCGCAGGCTTGCGCCTGTTCGAAGTAGCCTTCAGCATCGTCGATCATCACGACTGCGACGTCGATCAGTTCATCGAGTCGTTGCAGCAGCGATTCACGCCACTCGATGTCTTCGTCGCGTTCGGGCGTCTTGTCCAGCTGCTCGATGATCGAATCGGCCGTCTGCAGGAAAGGAATCGCCTGCTGATAGTTTTCGATCGAGACCATCGCTGCGTTGCGCGCGCCGACGAGTCGCTCGCGGTGCTCGTCCGCCAGTTCGGATTCGCCGCTGATCCGCGGCAATACATCCGAGATGCGTTGCAGAAGCGGCGGAGCCTGTTCTTCCAGGATGATGGCGCGCTCGCGCAGCGCTGCATATTCGTCGCGAAGGTCGGCGTCGCCGGATTGAGTGGTGCTGTTCATCGTGGATAGGAGAGGAGTGCGTGGTTCGGTCGCGGCATGATACTCGACCGCACCCGATTCCTTGCCCGTTCCGCGCCCTCCCATATAGGCGGCGAGAGACATACTTCACATCAATAGGGGGTGCCGTGTTGCGATGGGCGGTCCGTCGAGCCCCGAGCCCCCGTGCGCGGCAGCGCACGGGGGTTTTTTCAAAATATTTTCACAAAGGGGCTTGCGTGGTTGGGGGCGGGTGCTTAGAATCACGCCTCTTTCGCGCTAACGGAAACGCGGCGCGGAAGAGGGAAGCAGGGTCGGTGGTGTGCGGCAGTCTGGCGCGTACAACTGGCCTGGAAGTTGAGCCCCGCGGTCGCAACGCTGATGTTAAAAAATTGTTGACGAGCTGCGAAACACGGTTCATAATCTCGCTTCTCTGCTGCTGAAAACGCAGCGCTGCCGGGAAACACGAAGTTCCTCGCAGAATGCTCTTTAAAAATTAACAGCCGATAAGTGTGGGCGCTTGATGGAAGCGAGCTGATCCTCGGATCAGATGGCAAAAGTATCAAGAGTCTCACACTAAAGTAAGTCAGGTTTATGAAGTGATTCATATTCCTGTCAGCTTTGAGTGAGCGACCGGTTCGAAAGAACCGAAAACAGTAACAGGTTTAAACTGAAGAGTTTGATCCTGGCTCAGATTGAACGCTGGCGGCATGCCTTACACATGCAAGTCGAACGGCAGCACGGGTGCTTGCACCTGGTGGCGAGTGGCGAACGGGTGAGTAATACATCGGAACATGTCCTGTAGTGGGGGATAGCCCGGCGAAAGCCGGATTAATACCGCATACGATCTACGGATGAAAGCGGGGGACCTTCGGGCCTCGCGCTATAGGGTTGGCCGATGGCTGATTAGCTAGTTGGTGGGGTAAAGGCCTACCAAGGCGACGATCAGTAGCTGGTCTGAGAGGACGACCAGCCACACTGGGACTGAGACACGGCCCAGACTCCTACGGGAGGCAGCAGTGGGGAATTTTGGACAATGGGCGAAAGCCTGATCCAGCAATGCCGCGTGTGTGAAGAAGGCCTTCGGGTTGTAAAGCACTTTTGTCCGGAAAGAAATCCTTGGCTCTAATACAGTCGGGGGATGACGGTACCGGAAGAATAAGCACCGGCTAACTACGTGCCAGCAGCCGCGGTAATACGTAGGGTGCAAGCGTTAATCGGAATTACTGGGCGTAAAGCGTGCGCAGGCGGTTTGCTAAGACCGATGTGAAATCCCCGGGCTCAACCTGGGAACTGCATTGGTGACTGGCAGGCTAGAGTATGGCAGAGGGGGGTAGAATTCCACGTGTAGCAGTGAAATGCGTAGAGATGTGGAGGAATACCGATGGCGAAGGCAGCCCCCTGGGCCAATACTGACGCTCATGCACGAAAGCGTGGGGAGCAAACAGGATTAGATACCCTGGTAGTCCACGCCCTAAACGATGTCAACTAGTTGTTGGGGATTCATTTCCTTAGTAACGTAGCTAACGCGTGAAGTTGACCGCCTGGGGAGTACGGTCGCAAGATTAAAACTCAAAGGAATTGACGGGGACCCGCACAAGCGGTGGATGATGTGGATTAATTCGATGCAACGCGAAAAACCTTACCTACCCTTGACATGGTCGGAATCCCGCTGAGAGGTGGGAGTGCTCGAAAGAGAACCGGCGCACAGGTGCTGCATGGCTGTCGTCAGCTCGTGTCGTGAGATGTTGGGTTAAGTCCCGCAACGAGCGCAACCCTTGTCCTTAGTTGCTACGCAAGAGCACTCTAAGGAGACTGCCGGTGACAAACCGGAGGAAGGTGGGGATGACGTCAAGTCCTCATGGCCCTTATGGGTAGGGCTTCACACGTCATACAATGGTCGGAACAGAGGGTTGCCAACCCGCGAGGGGGAGCTAATCCCAGAAAACCGATCGTAGTCCGGATTGCACTCTGCAACTCGAGTGCATGAAGCTGGAATCGCTAGTAATCGCGGATCAGCATGCCGCGGTGAATACGTTCCCGGGTCTTGTACACACCGCCCGTCACACCATGGGAGTGGGTTTTACCAGAAGTGGCTAGTCTAACCGCAAGGAGGACGGTCACCACGGTAGGATTCATGACTGGGGTGAAGTCGTAACAAGGTAGCCGTATCGGAAGGTGCGGCTGGATCACCTCCTTTCCAGAGCTTCTCGCAAAGTTGAGCGCTCACGCTTATCGGCTGTAAATTTAAAGACAGACTCAGGGGTCTGTAGCTCAGTCGGTTAGAGCACCGTCTTGATAAGGCGGGGGTCGTTGGTTCGAATCCAACCAGACCCACCATTGTCTGACGTGTCGGTGATCGTTAGCGCTTTAGCGCTTACGAGTACCCCAAGCCGACAGGCTCAGGCACCTGAGGCAATCTGTACTCATGGGGGCATAGCTCAGCTGGGAGAGCACCTGCTTTGCAAGCAGGGGGTCGTCGGTTCGATCCCGTCTGCCTCCACCAATCACCAACGCTAAGGGCTTGGTTCAGACACTGAACCGAGAATTTTGCATTGGCGATTGAGCCAGTCAGAGTGATACGTCTTACGTATCGGCTGTCGTTCTTTAACAATCTGGAAGAAGTAAGTAATTTGGATAGCGGAAGCGTCTTGAGATGGACGTGAAAGTTATCCGGGTTGTGATTGTATCGATGTATCTCAAGATGATTCGAACTCTATGTTTGACTCAATTGGAATACGGCACAACGCGAGAACTCAACCTGTAACGAGACAGACTCGTTATAGGGTCAAGCGAACAAGTGCATGTGGTGGATGCCTTGGCGATCACAGGCGATGAAGGACGCGGTAGCCTGCGAAAAGCTACGGGGAGCTGGCAAACGAGCTTTGATCCGTAGATGTCCGAATGGGGAAACCCACTCCTTTTGGAGTATCCATGGCTGAATACATAGGCCATGTGAAGCGAACGCGGTGAACTGAAACATCTAAGTAACCGCAGGAAAAGAAATCAACCGAGATTCCCAAAGTAGTGGCGAGCGAAATGGGATGAGCCTTGCACTCTTTATTTGTATTGTTAGCCGAACGCTCTGGAAAGTGCGGCCATAGCAGGTGATAGCCCTGTAGGCGAAAACAGTATGAAAGAACTAGGTGTGCGACAAGTAGGGCGGGACACGTGAAATCCTGTCTGAAGATGGGGGGACCATCCTCCAAGGCTAAATACTCGTGATCGACCGATAGTGAACCAGTACCGTGAGGGAAAGGCGAAAAGAACCCCGGGAGGGGAGTGAAATAGATCCTGAAACCGCATGCATACAAACAGTCGGAGCCTCGTAAGGGGTGACGGCGTACCTTTTGTATAATGGGTCAGCGACTTACGTTCAGTAGCAAGCTTAACCGTATAGGGCAGGCGTAGCGAAAGCGAGTCCGAATAGGGCGTTCAGTTGCTGGGCGTAGACCCGAAACCAAGTGATCTATCCATGGCCAGGATGAAGGTGCGGTAACACGTACTGGAGGTCCGAACCCACTAACGTTGAAAAGTTAGGGGATGAGCTGTGGATAGGGGTGAAAGGCTAAACAAACTTGGAAATAGCTGGTTCTCTCCGAAAACTATTTAGGTAGTGCCTCGTGTCTCACCTTCGGGGGTAGAGCACTGTCATGGTTGGGGGGTCTATTGCAGATTACCCCGCCATAGCAAACTCCGAATACCGAAGAGTGCAATCACGGGAGACAGACATCGGGTGCTAACGTCCGGTGTCAAGAGGGAAACAACCCAGACCGCCAGCTAAGGTCCCCAAATATAGCTAAGTGGGAAACGAAGTGGGAAGGCTAAAACAGTCAGGAGGTTGGCTTAGAAGCAGCCACCCTTTAAAGAAAGCGTAATAGCTCACTGATCGAGTCGTCCTGCGCGGAAGATGTAACGGGGCTAAGCTATATACCGAAGCTGCGGATGCGAGCTTTGCTCGCATGGTAGGAGAGCGTTCCGTAAGCCTGCGAAGGTGCGTTGAAAAGCGTGCTGGAGGTATCGGAAGTGCGAATGCTGACATGAGTAGCGATAAAGGGGGTGAAAGGCCCCCTCGCCGTAAGCCCAAGGTTTCCTACGCAACGTTCATCGGCGTAGGGTGAGTCGGCCCCTAAGGCGAGGCAGAAATGCGTAGCTGATGGGAAGCAGGTCAATATTCCTGCACCATTGTTAGATGCGATGGGGGGACGGATCGCGGAAGGTTGTCCGGGTGTTGGAAGTCCCGGTCGCTGCATTGGAGAAGGCGCTTAGGCAAATCCGGGCGCAGGATTCAAGGGTGTGGCGCGAGCTCCCTAGGGAGCGAAGCAATTGGAAGTGGTTCCAAGAAAAGCCTCTAAGCTTCAGTCTAACGATGACCGTACCGCAAACCGACACAGGTGGGCGAGATGAGTATTCTAAGGCGCTTGAGAGAACTCGGGAGAAGGAACTCGGCAAATTGGTACCGTAACTTCGGGATAAGGTACGCCCTTGTAGCTTGATGCGCCTGCGCGCAAAGGGTGAAGGGGTTGCAATAAACTGGTGGCTGCGACTGTTTAATAAAAACACAGCACTCTGCAAACACGAAAGTGGACGTATAGGGTGTGACGCCTGCCCGGTGCCGGAAGATTAAATGATGGGGTGCAAGCTCTTGATTGAAGTCCCGGTAAACGGCGGCCGTAACTATAACGGTCCTAAGGTAGCGAAATTCCTTGTCGGGTAAGTTCCGACCTGCACGAATGGCGTAACGATGGCCACACTGTCTCCTCCCGAGACTCAGCGAAGTTGAAGTGTTTGTGATGATGCAATCTACCCGCGGCTAGACGGAAAGACCCCATGAACCTTTACTGTAGCTTTGCATTGGACTTTGAACCGATCTGTGTAGGATAGGTGGGAGGCTATGAAACCGGAACGCTAGTTTCGGTGGAGCCGTCCTTGAAATACCACCCTGGTTTGTTTGAGGTTCTAACCTTGGCCCGTGATCCGGGTCGGGGACAGTGCATGGTAGGCAGTTTGACTGGGGCGGTCTCCTCCCAAAGCGTAACGGAGGAGTACGAAGGTACGCTAGGTACGGTCGGAAATCGTGCTGATAGTGCAATGGCATAAGCGTGCTTAACTGCGAGACCGACAAGTCGAGCAGGTGCGAAAGCAGGTCATAGTGATCCGGTGGTTCTGTATGGAAGGGCCATCGCTCAACGGATAAAAGGTACTCTGGGGATAACAGGCTGATACCGCCCAAGAGTTCATATCGACGGCGGTGTTTGGCACCTCGATGTCGGCTCATCTCATCCTGGGGCTGTAGCCGGTCCCAAGGGTATGGCTGTTCGCCATTTAAAGAGGTACGTGAGCTGGGTTTAAAACGTCGTGAGACAGTTTGGTCCCTATCTGCCGTGGGCGTTGGATATTTGAAGGGGGCTGCTCCTAGTACGAGAGGACCGGAGTGGACGAACCTCTGGTGTACCGGTTGTCACGCCAGTGGCATCGCCGGGTAGCTATGTTCGGAAGAGATAACCGCTGAAAGCATCTAAGCGGGAAACTCGCCTTAAGATGAGATATCCCTGGGGACTAGATCCCCTTGAAGGGTCGTTCGAGACCAGGACGTTGATAGGTCAGGTGTGTAAGCGCAGTAATGCGTTCAGCTAACTGATACTAATTGCCCGTAAGGCTTGATCCTATAACAAGTCTGTTTCGACAGTCGTTAGCGCTTTACGAATGTCGAACGTCGAGTGTGAAGCACTCGACGTACTGCGGTTGAACTACCGCGTATGTGTGAGATACAACCTCACAACCCAACGAAATTACTGCTTCTTCCCAGATTGGTTGTGCTGCAAAGCCAGCACAACAACCCTCTTTGCCTGATGACCATAGCGAGTCGGTCCCACCCCTTCCCATCCCGAACAGGACCGTGAAACGACTCTACGCCGATGATAGTGCGGATTCCCGTGTGAAAGTAGGTAATCGTCAGGCTCCCTAAGCCAAGAACCCCCGCCCGAAAGGCGGGGGTTTTTGCATTTGAGCGGCGGAAATGCACGGCGATCGGGATAGACGGCCTGGCTGGAGCTGAAACGACGAACGCGCTGATTGAGGCGCCTCCCGTTCTCGAGCAATCCGCAGTGCTACGTGCCCGGAACCCGGTGCGTTCCCCTGCGCGTCACATCAATCCACGTCCAGCGGGCTCCCTGTCGTACCGTCTTTAGGCGCCATATCGCGCGCAATATGCCATAAGGCATTGACGCGCCAATGGTCCGTGCGACCACTCGCTCCTGATTGGGACGCGCGCTCAATCACTGGGATCCGCGAATGGCAATAGCGCGGCAACGGACAGGCACCCGGCATCCGGTCTTCGCGATGTGTCGGGTGCGCGATGTTCTTGATTTCCTTCGCGTCGTAACTTCGGTCGCCGGCGGTGTTCCTTTAGGCCGAGATCCCGTAGAAGGAGCGCTTCGACGGCGTCCCCACTCAAGAAACGACGACCGTAAATTCGACCCCCGATTCAAAGTCCAGGGTCGTGGTCGAAAACCGCGGGTCGTTGGCGAGGTAGTGCTTGTACGGTCGAACGGCGTCCTCGGCTGTGTACATGTTGTCGGCCAGTACGACCGATCCTGGGTGCAGCAGGCGCTCGATCTGCTTGAACAGCTTCAAATAGGCGTCGGCCCATACATCGATAAACACCATGTCGAAAGCACCGTCGAGTTCGGCAACGGTCTCGAATACGTCGCCCTCCCGCACGTCGACATAGGCGTCCAGGCCCGCTGTTCTGACGTGAGTGCGCAGTTGTGCGCACTTGAGCGCATCGCGTTCGGTCGCGACGATCACGCCACGGCCCAGCATGCGCAGTGCGTCGGCGAAATACAGCGTCGACACGCCGCATGAACTGCCGAGTTCGAGGATTCTGGCCGGCCGTTGCGAGAGCGCCATGTTGCGTAAAAATCCCCCTGTTTCCGGCGACACGGCCAACGACAGCCGACTGCCTTCCGGGGACTCGAAGTCGTCGCTGGACAGCCCGAACGTTTCGAGAAACCGCCCTCGCAGACGAGGGGCGATCGCGTCGTATTCCTCGGCTAACGACAGAAAATCCTCGTTCGATCCCTGGAACTGCGCGCGGGCGCGGGCGATGATTTCGGTTCGGCTCTCCTCATGGAGCCGTTGCAGAAGAGCGATGGTGGGTGAAGCCATATTTGTTCCTTGACGAGATTGATCCGGTCGACGCTGTATCCAGCGACAGCCTCTCCCGTCAGGGTCGCTGCGCTGTCGCTCGATATCGGTGACACACGGATGTTGCTATGCCGTTCGGGCGAGCGTGATGGCGCGTTCGGGGCACGCCGTCACACACAGTCCGCATGAACGGCAGGCATCCGCGTTTGGCGTGTAGGCGACTTTCATTCCATGCACGCGCAGCTTCAGGCGATGCATCAGGGCAAGGCCGAGGTAATCGGCCTGGTCGATGCGCCGAATCTCGAACACGTTCTCGGGACACACCGCGACGCAAGCGCCCTTGCCTTCACAACGTTTCAGATCGACGACCGGCGCTATCACGCCCGGTTGCTGTTTGCAGTCGCCCGTTGATTTTTCGCGCACGTTCACTCTCCCGTGGGCCGGTTGCTGCCGGATCGCCACGCGGTCCGGAAAAGCTCGCGTTCTTCGGGTGTCATGGATTCCCACTTGCGCCAGTGGCGCCGTCCGCGCCAGCCGTGGTGTCCGCGGAATCCGCCGAACAGGATGCGGCTCAGCATGAGCAGGCCCAGCGCATGGGCGAAGTCGATCGTACGGGCGCCGACGAATAGCGCCGGAATCACCCAGTTCCATAACATCATGACGACCCATCCGAGCACGCCAATCGCGATCAACACGAGCAGCGCCTTGCCTGCACATCTGGTTCGGAAATTCATCTGTCGATTCCTTTAGGTGTTATCCAGTTCGTCATAAATGGGCTGCAGTCGGGCACGCAAATGCAAGACCGCATAGCGTTTGCGAGCGAGCAGCGTGTTGAGCGCGACACCGCTGTGCGCGGCCATCTCCTTGAAGGACTGGCCCTCCAGCTCGTGCGCGATAAATACCTCACGCTGGTTCGCCGGCAACTCGTCGAGTGCATCCTGCAAGGCCTTGAGCACTAGCGTGCGAGCGTAGAGTGCTTCGGGGCCGGCATCATGCGCCGGTAGCGCGAGGTCCAGCCGATACTCGCTGTTTGCGTCATCGTCGACCTCGGACAGGTCGGCCAGCGGTTGCTCCTTCTTCTTGCGAAAGCGGTCAACGATGCGGTTGCGCGCGGCACGGAAAAGCCATGCACTCACCTGTTCAATTGGCGCAGGAAGCCGATAGGCTTGGACGAATTCGTGAAACACATCCTGCAGGATGTCCTCGGCATCGTCCGGATCGCGTATCCGGCGCCGGATAAAATTCACTAGCCTCGTTCGTTCACGCATCACGGTCGCAGTGATGTCGCGGTCTGGGTCGGTCATCGTGTGCGAAGTGGGTGGCGATTCCATGCGCTTGAAGACGTTTCAGGCGCGCGAATATTGTGACGAGCGTAAAAATCTGCAGCTGAACACGCCGGCTTTGCGGGCATGCCATTTATCGCTGATCCAGCCAGTGGAACATGAATCGTAGGCACCCCGTCGAACACGCCTGCCAGGGAAAGGGATGGGTATCTCATCCCGTCTGTTTGCTTCGATACGTTGAACCGGATGCCATCCTGCAACTGCCCATGAGGGGACCACCGGATCGCGGCAGACAGATCCTCAGCCCTTCGTCGAACCGACGCATGACAACCTTCCGAGTATCCGGACGATCGTGGCCAGTTCATCCAGGCTCCCCGCTACGCGCCCAGTCAGTCGGGGCGGTATCCGATCTTGCCGGATCAGCCCGTCCGTCCCCCAATCCGCGGATCTGCCGATCCGTTGCCCGCACTGGTCTGGCCAGTCAGGCCTTAAGTTCCCGCGATCGCAGTCGTTAAACAGGACGTTGCCTGTTTTCGGCAACCCTATTCATACAACGCGGTAACGGAGATCGAAGTCATCATGTTGTCCTCGATTCGTGCTCGGATACTTGCGACTTGCGTCGCCATCGTGGTCACGGCGCTGGCCGTTACAGGCGGCCTAGTCTATTACGTGGTCAAGCAACACAACGACGAGGCAATCGACCAGAATCACAAGTCGATCCTCGCCGGGCACGCGCTTGCGATCAATGAATGGGTGGCCAGCCGGGGCCGGGAAACCCAGGCACTCGCGGATACGATCGCGATCGGCGAGGGCGATCCGCTGCCGGCGCTGAAGTTGCTCGGCAAGTCGGGCGGCTTCGAGGTGTTGACGCTCGGCCTGCCGGACAAGACCGCGTTCTCGAACGTGCCGCTCGCGCCCGGCTACGACCCGACAGCACGTCCATGGTATAAGCAGGCCGTCGGCGCGGGCCACCTGGTCGTGACGGCCCTCTACCGGGATGCGACGAGCGGCAAGCCGGCTGTTGCGTTCGCGGTGCCCGTGGTGCGCGACGGCACGGTGAAGGGCGTGCTGGCCGCCAGCCTGTTCATGGAGAGCGTGAGTTCGATCGTGACCTCGGTCCACCCGACACCCGCGAGCTTCGCATTCCTGGTGGACAAGAGCGGGCGCGTGATTGCGTCGGCCAAGACCGACCTGATCATGAAGCCCGCAACCGGTCTTTCGCCCGCACTCGACGCCGACCACCTCGGCGCGCTGCAAACCGCGTCCGAGCCCGTCGCCGTCGACATCGACGGGGCAACCAAGCTGATGCGCGCCCAGCCGATCGCCGGTACCGATTGGTCCCTCGTGCTCGCGCTCGACAAGGCGGACGTGACGGCCGGCATGCGCGCGGTCGCGACGACGACGCTGGCGGCGATCCTGATCGTCGCCATCATCGCCGCGGCGCTCGTCGGTGCGATGACGAACGCGGCCTTCAAGCGCATCCTGCTGGTCCGCGACGCGCTCACGGATGTCTCGAGCGGCAGCGGTGACCTGACGAAACGCCTGCCCGCCGACGGCGTGGATGAAGCCGCGCAGATCGCGCATGCGTTCAACCTGTTCGCCGGAAAGATCAGTACGATCCTGCTGCAGATTCGCGAATTCAGCGAATCCGTCAACCTCGCGAGCGCCGAGATCGCGCAGGGCAACCAGGATCTGTCGGGCCGGACCGAACATGCCGCATCGAGCTTGCAGGAAACCGCCGCAGCACTCGAGGAGATCGCCGGCACGGCCCGCAACTCGGCCGATGCCGCGAGCCAGGTGAGCCGTCTGGCGGAATCGGCGTCGGACGTCGCGGTGCGCGGCGGCACGGTCGTCGGCGAGGTCGTCTCGACGATGAACGAGATCACGCAAGCGTCGAGCGAAATCGCCAACATCGTCGGCGTGATCGACGGCATCGCGTTCCAGACCAACATTCTCGCGTTGAACGCAGCCGTCGAGGCCGCACGTGCAAACGAGCACGGCCGGGGCTTCGCGGTCGTCGCGGGCGAGGTGCGCGCGCTCGCGCAGCGCAGCGCGCAGGCCGCCAAGGAAATCAAGCAATTGATTCACTCGTCGGTCGAGAAGATCGAGGGTGGCTCAGGACTCGTCCAGACGGCTGGTGCGACGATGAACGAAATCGTCGAGGGCGTGCGCAGCATCACGAGCGTCATTGCGGAAATTACCGTCGCCGCGAAGGAGCAGAGCACCGGGCTCGAGCAGGTCAATCAGGCGGTGTCGCATCTCGACAATGCGACACAGCAGAATGCGGCACTCGTCGAGCAGTCGGCGGCGGCCGCGACGTTGCTGCGCGAGCAGGCCGCGAAGCTCGCGCAGACGGTCGGCGAGTTCAAGCTCGAGGACAGTCGTGCGAGGACGTTGCAGCCAGCCTGAGAAGGGGCGACGCGGGGTATGTCTGGTTGCAGCGCCCGATAGGCGTTGCGATCAGATCGTGATCCGCAGGATCGGGAAGAACCGGCCCGGGACGACGCCCGATTCCTTTTCGCCGATTTTTTCAGCCCCGAGCGCCAGATAGAACGGAACCGCATTGGGATCCGCTTCGATCACGAAGCTTGTGATCCCTCTCGCGGCGCTTTCCCGGCGGACTGCTTCCCACAGTGCCCGGGCGACACCGCGGCCCATGTGGTCGGGACGAACGAACAGCCATCCGGGCGTCGGTCGATCCGATTCCGAAGACGCCCTGACCCAGAATCCGATGATGGCCTCTCCGGATTCCGCGACGTAACCGATCGATCCGTCGATCGTCTCCGGCGCAATCGTGAGATCGCGCTGCCACAAGTCGAGCCAGTCCTTCGGATAGCCCCAGTGTGCTTTCGAAATGCGAGCCAGTCGCGTGAGTTCGTTCGCGTCCGCGGTACGGGCAGCACGTAGGGTGAATGATTGGTGCATGTCGTCTCCTGTCATGGACGATACCTTCTTCGAGGTATCGTCCGGCTCGCATCCACTCCACTCCGGATTCGCGGCTTGCCGGCTCGAAGGGCGTGCGAGCTCGACGCGGCTACATGACCTGCGACGCATGCCCGGCGACGACGCGCCAGCCGGCGCTCGATCGACGCCATAGCCGAGTATAGGCAAACACGCCGTCGAACGCCTCGCCGTCGAAATGGCCGGCGAGTATCGCCTTCGTCGTGGTCAGGATCATCTCGCCGATCGCGCATGCGCGCGTTTCCTGCACATCGAGTTTGTCGAGACGCAGCAGCTTCGCGCGATGTGCGGCGAGGTCGTCTTCTTTCGAGATGATCTGGCCGGTCGGAACGGTGAACACGAGATCGTCGTCCAGCAACGCATCGAGCGCTTCGACATCGTTGGTCAGCATCGCGGCACGAAGCGCGGCTTCGCTGGGTTCGATGGCTGTACGGATTGCATCCATTTCAGGGCCTCGCATCGTCTCTGAAGGTTGGTGGTGCTCATATCGGCGAGCAACGGCAGCAACGAACATACCGCACCGACGGATACTGTCTACCGCGCGTTCGGCAGCGATTGACGCCGGATGAGCATCACCCCGCAGATGTCGATCGACGCGATGACGTTGACGGCCGGGTAGAACGCGGCCGCGATGCTCCGAACGGCAGTCGGCAGATCGCATCGTATCAGCGTCGCGCGAGCGTTTCCGTGTCCGCCGCGCAACTCCCGTCGACGACGGCCTGCCGCATCATCCGCTCACCCCCCCGGCTCGCCCTCCGCCACATGCACGTCCCGCCGGAACGCGCCGGGGCTCGTCCCCGTCCATTTCCGGAACGCGCGATGAAACGCGCTCGGCTCGGTGAAGCCGAGCTCGGCCGCAATCTCCGCGACGCTGAGCGCATGCCCGCGCAGCAATGACTGGGCCAGCGCGCCGCGCAGCTCGTCCTTGATTGCCGCGAAGCTTTGCCCTTCGCTGCGCAGACGCCGTCGCAGCGTCGCGGGCGTCGTGCCGAGGCGCACGGCCAGCGTATCGAAGTCGGGCCACTCCGCGGCAGGTAGCGTTTTCAGCTGCGCGCGCGTCTTCGCGACCCAGCCCGTGTCGTGCCGGTAGCGGACGAGCAGGTTGCCGGGCGCGCCGCGCAGAAAGGTCTTCAACGCTTGTTCGGAGCGGATCGTCGGCAGCGCGAGGTACGCGGCATTGAACGCGAGCCGGCTGTCGGGACGGTCGAAATGCACGGGCACGCCGAAGAACTGGTGATAGTCGCTGCGCTGGTCGGGGCTCGGGCACGCGAAGTCGATGCGCTGCAGCGGGATGCGCCGGCCGATCAGCCAGCACGCGACGCCCAGGAGGATCAGCCAGAACGTCCGGTACGCGAACGCCGGGTAGGGCGCGCCCGTTTGAGTCAGCACGATCTGGGCCTGTCCGTCGGCCACGACGAGTTCGCCATGCGGCTCGTCCAGCACCACGCGCAGGAACTGCAGCGCGCGCCGCAGCGCCTTGTCGAGGGTGCCGGCGTGCAGCACCGCATGGCACAGCAGCGTGAAGCTGCCACGCCGCATCGGGCGCGCGGCGAGGCCGAAGAATTCGTCGTCGAGCGTACCGGCGATCGCGAGCCACAGCCTGCCGTACTGCTGCGGCGTGACGGGCTCGCATAGGGCGGCCGGCAGGCCGGCGGCGCGCAGCACGGGCTCCGTCGGAAGGCCTTGCCGGCGCAGGCACGCGAGCGCGTCGTCGACGAAATCCGGTGAAATCATCTGCGGCCCCATTTTCCTGCATCCTCCCGACATGGCAAAAGCGATCACGATTCTAGATTCCGTTTGTCATTGATTGCAATGTACGGGCTGTCTACTATCGAACTATCCCCGTCGCGCCCCTGGCTCGCCGGCGGCCATAACGCACAGGAGACACGCATGTCTGATGGAGCTACCGCCCAAGCGGTGCCGGCCTACGCCGACGCCGTGGCCCGGTTCAGTATCGAGACCGCCGCGCAGCAACTGCACGGCGACCTGGCGCACGGCCTGAACGCATGCGTGGAATGCTGCGACCGGCACGCATCGGCGAACGCGATCGCGCTCGACTGGATCGACGCCGGCGGGCAGCACCACAGCTACACGTTTGCGCAGATGAAGGCGCTGTCGGCACGCGTCGCGAACCTGCTGGTCGCGCAGGGCGTGAAGCCGGGCGACGTGGTGGCGGGCCTGTTGCCGCGCACGCCGGAACTCGTCGCGACGATTCTCGGCACATGGCGCGCGGGCGCCGTCTATCAGCCGCTGTTCACCGCATTCGGCCCGAAAGCAATCGAGCACCGGCTGCGCATGAGCGACGCACGCCTGATCGTGACCAACGTCGCGAATCGCGCGAAGCTCGACGAGATCGCCGGTTGCCCGCCCGTTGCGACGGTGCGCGAGCCGGGCGAAACGCTGCCGGAACGCGACATCGATTTCCGCGCGGCGCTCGACGCGCAGCCCGACACGTTCGAACCGGTGCTGCGCACGGGCACGGACCTGTTCATGATGATGTCGACGTCGGGCACGACGGGCTTGCCGAAGGGCGTGCCGGTGCCGCTGCGCGCGCTGCTTGCATTCGGCGCGTACATGCGCGACGCGGTGGACCTGCGAGCCGGCGACCGGTTCTGGAACATCGCCGATCCGGGCTGGGCGTACGGCCTCTATTACGCGATCACGGGCCCGTTGCTGCTCGGCCACGCGACGACGCTCTACGAAGGCAGTTTCACGGTCGACAGTACGTACGACGTGATCGAGCGGCTCGGGATCACGAGCCTTGCCGGTTCGCCGACGGCCTTCCGGATGCTGATGGCGGCCGGGACGGAAGCGGCGGCGCGACTGAAGGGCAAGCTGCGCGTGGTCAGCAGCGCGGGCGAACCGCTGAATCCGGAAGTCGTGCGCTGGTTCGACGCGGCGCTCGGCGCGCCGATCTACGATCACTACGGCCAGACCGAGCTCGGGATGGTCGTGAACAACCACCACGGCCTCGCGCATGCCGTCCACGCGGGTTCGGCAGGCTTGGCGATGCCCGGGTACCGCGTCGCGGTGCTTGACGAGGCGAGCCGCGAGCTCGGCCCGGGCGAGCCCGGCAACCTGGCGATCGACATCGCGCGCTCGCCGCTGCTGTGGTTCCACGGCTACTGGCAGCAGGATACGCCGGCGATCGCGGGCGGCTATTACCGGACCGGCGACAACGTCGAGCTGGAGCCGGACGGCACCGTGAGCTTCATCGGCCGCGCGGACGACGTGATCACGTCGTCCGGCTACCGGATCGGCCCGTTCGACGTGGAAAGCGCGCTGATCGAGCATCCGGCCGTGAGCGAGGCCGCCGTCATCGGCGTGCCCGACGCGGAGCGCACGGAGATCGTCAAGGCGTTCGTCGTGCTGTCGAAAGGCCAGGACGGCACGCCGGCGCTGGCCGAGGAACTGAGCCTGCACGTGAAGCGGCGGCTGTCCGCTCACGCCTATCCGCGCGCGATCGACTTTGTCGACGCGCTGCCGAAAACCCCGAGCGGCAAGATCCAGCGCTTCGTATTGCGCAAGATGGAAGCCGAGAAGGCCGCTCAACCCTGAACACATACTGTACGGACTGCGAATGGATATCAAGGATCGCGTTTTTCTGATTACGGGCGCCGGCTCGGGCCTCGGCGCCGCGGTGGCGCGCATGGTGGTCGCGGAAGATGGCAAGGCCGTGCTGCTGGACGTCAACGAAGAGGCAGGTGCGGGCCTCGCACAAGAACTCGGTGCGGCCGCATGCTTCGTGAAGACGGACGTGACGAGCGAAGCCGACGGTCAGGCTGCCGTCGCCGCGGCGCGTGACGCGTTCGGCCGCATCGACGCGCTCGTCAACTGCGCGGGCGTCGCGCCGGGCGAGAAGGTGGTGGGCCGCGACGGCCCGCATTCGCTCGACCGCTTCGCGCGCGCGGTGTCGATCAACCTGGTCGGCACGTTCAACATGATCCGGCTGGCCGCCGAGGCGATGTCGAAGCAGGACGCCGATGCGGAGGGCGAGCGCGGCGTGATCGTCAACACCGCGTCGGTCGCGGCGTTCGACGGGCAGATCGGGCAGGCCGCGTATGCGGCGTCGAAGAGCGGCGTGGTGGGCATGACGCTGCCGATCGCGCGCGAGCTCGCGCGGTTCGGCATCCGCGTGGTGACGGTCGCGCCGGGTATCTTCGCGACGCCGATGATGGCCGGCATGCCGCAGGACGTGCAGGACGCGCTCGGCAAGAGCGTGCCGTTCCCGCCGCGGCTCGGCCGGCCGGAAGAATTTGCGGCGCTGGTGCGCCACATCGCCGGGAACACGATGCTGAACGGCGAAGTCATCCGTCTCGATGGCGCGTTGCGCATGGCACCGCGCTGACACTGGAGGAAGCGAATCATGACGACTCAGGATCCGATCGTAATCGTTGGCACGGCGCGTACGCCGATGGGTGGTTTTCAGGGCGACCTGGCGGCAGCCAGCGCGAGCGACCTCGGCGCGGTAGCGATTCGCGCGGCGCTCGAGCGCGCGAACGTGCCGGCCGAGCGCATCGATGAAATCGTGTTCGGCTGCGTGTTGCCGGCGGGCCAGGGCCAGGCGCCGGCGCGGCAGGCCGCGCTGAAGGCCGGGCTGCCGCTCGCGGCGGGCGCGACCACGGTCAACAAGATGTGCGGCTCGGGGATGAAGGCCGCGATGTTCGCGCACGATCTGCTGCTGGCAGGTTCGGCAGGCGTGGCCGTCGCGGGCGGGATGGAGAGCATGACGAATGCACCGTACCTGCTGCCGAAGGCGCGCGCGGGGATGCGCATGGGTCACGGGCAGGTGCTCGATCACATGTTCCTCGACGGGCTCGAGGACGCGTACGAGAAAGGCCGCCTGATGGGCACGTTCGCCGAGGATTGCGCGCAGGCGTACCAGTTCACGCGCGAGGCACAGGATGCGTTCGCGATCGCATCGCTGACGCGCGCGCAACGTGCGATCGCCGACGGGCATTTCGTGTCGGAGATCGCGCCGGTGACCGTGAAGGCCGGCAAGACCGAAACGGTCGTGTCGATCGACGAACAGCCGGGCAAGGCGAAGCTCGACAAGATCCCGACGCTGAAGCCGGCCTTCCGCGAAGGCGGCACGGTGACGGCCGCCAATGCGTCGTCGATCTCGGACGGCGCGGCCGCGCTCGTGATGATGCGCCGCTCGGAAGCCGAGCGCCTGGGGCTCACGCCGAAGGCCGTGATCGTCGGGCATTCGACCTACGCAGACAAGCCGGGCCTGTTCGCGACCGCGCCGATCGGCGCGCTGCGCAAGCTGTCGGAGAAAACCGGCTGGAACCTGCGCGACGTCGACCTGTTCGAGATCAACGAAGCGTTCGCGGTGGTGCCGATGGCCGCGATGCGCGATCTCGACCTGCCGCACGAGAAGGTCAACGTGCATGGCGGCGCGTGCGCGCTTGGGCATCCGATCGGCGCATCGGGCGCGCGCGTAATGGTGACGCTGCTGGCCGCGCTCGAAACGTATGGGATGAAGCGCGGCGTCGCTTCGCTGTGCATCGGCGGCGGCGAGGCGACGGCGATCGCGATCGAGCGCATCGTGTAACGCATCGCGCGTAGTCCGCCTGCGGCGACACGTACGACGGGTATCGCACGGGAAACACCGGTGCGATACCCGTTCCGCTTTGGGGGATCGCGTTGTCGCGCTACGCCTTCGCGTGCGGCGAAACCGCCCCGCATGCGCGGATCACGAGCTGCACGACCTGTTCGGTCCTCTCGTCGAACGCCTTCTGCGTGAGCGCCCGCTTGCCGCTCAGCGCGCGGATCTGCGCATCGAAATCCGCGTAGTGCTGCGTGGTTGCCCAGATCAGGTACATCAGCGCATGCGCGTCGATCGGCGCAAGCAGCCCGCGCGCGATCCAGCCTTCGATGACCTTCACGCGCGTATCGAACCACGGCTTCACGCGTTCCGACAGGATGTCCTGCATGTGCTCCGCGCCGTGGATGATCTCGTTGGCCCAGACCTTCGAGCCGAGCGGACGCCGCCGCGACAACGCCATCTTCGCGCGCACGTAGGCGCCGATCGCTTCGACGGGATCGTCGTCGGCCTCGAACGAGCCGGCCGCACGATGCCAGTCCTCGAACAGGTCGTCGAGCACGCGTCGGTACAACGCAAGCTTCGTCGGGAAGTAGTAATGCAGGTTCGCTTTCGGCAGGCCGGCGCGCTCCGCGATCATCGCGGTGCTCGCGCCGTCGAGCCCGCGTTCCGCGAACACGGCTTCCGCACAGGCGAGCAGATGCGCTTCGTTGGACTCGCGGATGTGCGCCTTGCGTCGCCGCAAAGGCGCGGACGTCTCGTCGCTGTCGGTGGCTTCGGTCGCCGCCTCGTCATGTCTCATCGTTGCCCTCGCGCGGCAGGCGTGCCGCGTTGGGCTTCATTCTAGCCGCTGATCCGCATCGAACGCACGTGTGCAGATTTCGCGCCTGCGTTGCGATGCTGCGTTGCGGTGGCACGTTTCTCGCTCTCTACGTTCACGCAAGAAAGAGATTGATTTGGTCATTTTGATCGTCTAAAACCTGTCCAATCGGACAGGATTCGACGAGCGGCGGAAACCTTCCAGCCCGATTCGCCGGACGATCTTCGCGAACGACCGGGGCATGCACCGCGCTTGGGCGGCGTTGCCCCGAAACAGGCATGACACGCACCGGCACGGACCGGCTGACGACATCACCGACCCCACAGGAGCGATACGAATGAACGCGGTATCGGAAACAGTGAAGCGGGCAGCTTTCGACACGTCGATCAAGGTCGACGGCAAGCGGTTGTGGGACAGCCTGATGGAAGTCGCGAAGATCGGGGCGACGCCGAAGGGCGGCGTGTGCCGTCTCGCGCTGACCGATCTCGACAAGGCCGGCCGCGACCTGATCGTCGGCTGGGCAAAGGCCGCCGGCTGCACGGTGACGGTCGATACGATGGGCAACGTATTCATGCGCCGCGCCGGCCGCGCGGCCGATGCGGCGCCGGTCGTCACGGGCTCGCACGCGGATTCGCAGCCGACGGGCGGCCGCTTCGACGGCATCTACGGCGTGCTCGGCGGCCTCGAGGTGATTCGCAGTCTCAACGATCACGGCATCGAGACCGAGCATCCGGTCGAGGTCGTGATCTGGACCAATGAGGAAGGCTCGCGCTTCGCGCCCGCGATGGTTGCGTCGGGTGTGTTCGCGGGCGTGTTCTCGCTCGAATACGGGCTGTCGCGCAAGGATGTGGACGGCAAGACGATCGGCGAGGAACTGGCGCGCATCGGCTACGCGGGTGACGTGCCGTGCGGCGGACGCAAGCTGCACGCGGCATTCGAACTGCATATCGAGCAGGGGCCGATTCTCGAAGCGGAATGCAAGACGATCGGCGTCGTGACCGACGCGCAGGGGCAGCGGTGGTACGAGATCACGTTCACCGGCCAGGAAGCGCACGCGGGGCCGACGCCGATGCCGCGTCGCCGCGATGCGCTGCTCGGCGCGTCGCGCGTGGTCGATCTCGTCAACCGGATCGGCCTCGATCATGCGCCGTTCGGCTGCGCGACGGTCGGCATGATGCAGGTCTACCCGAACTCGCGCAACGTGATTCCGGGGCGCGTGTTCTTCACCGTCGATTTCCGTCATCCGGACGACGCGGTGCTCGCGAAGATGGATGCTGCATTGCGCGACGGCGTGGCGCGCATCGCAGCCGACATCGGGCTCGAGACCGAACTCGAGCAGATCTTCTATTACAAGCCGGTCGCGTTCGATCCTGCCTGTGTGGAAGCCGTGCGCAGTGCGGCCGACCGCTTCGGTTTCTCGCATCGCGACATCGTGTCGGGCGCCGGCCACGATGCGTGCTACCTCGCGCAGGTCGCGCCGACGTCGATGGTGTTCGTGCCGTGTGTCGACGGCATCAGCCACAACGAGATCGAGGATGCGACGCCCGCCTGGATCGAGGCCGGCGCGAACGTGCTGCTGCACGCGATGCTGTCGCGTGCATGCGAGCCGGCTTCATGACGCAGAGATCGTAGCAGCCGGCAGGCTGCTGATCGCCTGACCGTAGCATTCCTAATAAAGACCGCCCCGATCGCGCATTCGCGGCCGGCGGGGACGGCTTTGTCTCCACCCAGTCGAAGGAACGCGTATGACCACCAAGCCTACCGGCGATATCGCCGCGCATCGCCTGTCGTCCACGCAACTCTCGTGCGAATTCGCCGATATCGCGCCGCTGCTCGATCCGACTGCCGCGGCGGCGGCCGCCAGCCGCTGTCACTACTGTTACGACGCGCCGTGCGTGCAAGCGTGCCCCACGCAGATCGACATCCCGAGCTTCATCCGCAAGATCGGCAACGGCAACCTGAAGGGCGCCGCGACCGACATCCTGTCGGCGAATCCGCTCGGCGGGATGTGCGCCCGCGTGTGTCCGACCGAGATCCTGTGCGAAGGCGCATGCGTGCGCAATCACCAGGATGCGCAGCCCGTCGCGATCGGCGCGCTGCAACGGCATGCGACCGACTGGGCGATGGAGACCGGTGCGGTGCGCTTCACGCGTGCGCCCGACACGGGCCGCCATGTCGCGGTGGTCGGCGCGGGGCCGGCCGGGCTCGCATGCGCGCACCGGCTCGCGCTCGCCGGGCACCGCGTCACGCTGTTCGACGCGCGCCCGAAGGCCGGCGGCCTCAACGAATACGGGATCGCTGCCTACAAGACCGTCGACGCGTTCGCGCAGCGTGAAGTCGAGTGGCTGCTGTCGGTGGGCGGGATCACGTTGGAAACCGGCGTCGCGCTGGGGCGCGACATCACGCTCGACGTGCTACGCGAGCAGCACGACGCGGTGTTTCTCGCGATGGGCCTCGGCGGCGTGCGTGCGCTCTCGATCGACGGCGAGCAACTGGCCGGCGTGATGAACGCGGTCGACTTCATCGAGCAGGTGCGGCAGGCCGACGCGCTGGAGAACGTGCCGGTCGGGCGGCGCGTCGTCGTGATCGGCGGCGGCAATACGGCCATCGATGCGGCGGTGCAGAGCCGCAAGCTTGGCGCCGAGCGCGTGACGATGGTGTACCGGCGCGGCGTGGACGCGATGAGCGCGACATGGGCCGAGCGCGAGTTCGCGCAGAAGAGCGGCGTCACGCTCGTCACGCACGCGAAGCCGGTGCGCATGGCGGGTGCGGACGGGCAGGTGACGGGTGTCGAGTTCGAGTCGGCGTCGGGCGAGCGCTTCACCGTCGATGCGGACATGGTGCTGAAGGCGATCGGCCAGACGCTGACACCGGACGGCGTCGACGCCGCGCTGCTGACGGCGGACGGTGCGCGCATCGCAGTGGACGCGGACGGGCGCACCGCATGGCCCGACGTGTGGGCCGGCGGCGACTGCGCGGCGACGGGCGGCATCGACCTCACGGTGCAGGCCGTGCAGGACGGCAAGCGCGCGGCCGCGTCGATCGACGCGGCGCTCGCGCAACGCGACGCGAAGGCCGCGTGACCGCCCGACGCGCGTCACACGCCACGAGCACAACGAACACGATCCCACTCTCACGGAGCCGACCATGGCCGACCTTCGCTGCACCATCGCGGGCATCACTTCGCCGAATCCCTTCTGGCTCGCGTCCGCGCCGCCGACCGACAAGGCCTACAACGTAAACCGCGCGTTCGAGGCGGGCTGGGGCGGGGTCGTCTGGAAGACGCTCGGGCTCGATCCGCACGTCGTCAACGTCAGTTCGCGCTACGGCGCCGTGCAGTGGAACGGTCAGCGCATGGCGGGGCTGAACAACATCGAGCTGATCACCGACCGTCCGCTCGACGTGAACCTGAGAGAGATCGCGCAGGTGAAGCGCGACTGGCCGGATCGCGCGCTGATCGTGTCGCTGATGGTGCCGTGCAACGAGCGCGACTGGAAATGGATCCTGCCGCTCGTCGAGGATACGGGCGCCGACGCGGTCGAGCTGAACTTCGGCTGTCCGCACGGGATGAGCGAGCGCGGGATGGGCGCGGCGGTCGGACAGGTACCCGAATATGTGGAGATGGTCACGCGCTGGGTGAAGGAAGGCACGAAGCTGCCGTGCCTCGTGAAGCTCACGCCGAACATCAGCGACATCCGGATGGGGTCGCGCGCCGCATACAAGGGCGGCGCGGACGGCGTGTCGCTGATCAACACGATCAACTCGATCGTCGCGGTCGACCTCGATCACATGGCGCCGATGCCGATGGTTGACGGCAAGGGCACGCACGGCGGCTATTGCGGCCCGGCGGTCAAGCCGATCGCGTTGAACATGGTCGCGGAGATCGCGCGCGATCCGGAAACGCCGAACCTGCCGATCTCGGGCATTGGCGGCATCTCGACCTGGCGCGACGCGGCCGAGTTCATGGTGCTCGGCGCCGGTAGCGTGCAGGTATGCACCGCCGCGATGCACTACGGCTTCCGGATCGTGTCGGACCTGGCCGACGGGTTGTCGAATTGGATGGACGAGAAGGGCTACGCGACGCTCGACGACATCCGCGGCCGCGCGGTGCCGAACGTGACCGACTGGAAATACCTGAACCTGAAGTACGACATCAAGGCGCGCATCGACCAGGATCGCTGCATCCAGTGCGGGCTGTGCCATATTGCGTGCGAGGACACGTCGCACCAGGCGATCACGGCGACGAAGGACGGCGTGCGGCACTTCGAAGTGGTCGATTCGGAATGCGTCGGGTGCAATCTTTGCATGCATGTGTGTCCGGTCGAGCAGTGCATCACGATGGAGCGTGTCGATTCGGGCGACTACGCGAACTGGACCACGCATCCGAACAACCCGGCGAGCGCGAGCGCGGGTGCAGGCGCGGCGGCGGCGCCCGACAAGCATGCGAAGCAGGCTGCCTGACCGGCGTCCGGCGGCACGGGCCATCCCGCACCGCCGCTTTGGGTTCCACCCGGGCCGGCATCGCACGATGCCGGCGCCGACGTTTTTCGTGGAGTGCGTTCGATGAATCACGCAGCGAATCCCGCCGATCCCGACAGCGCCGCGGCGCAGGGCGGCAGCCTGTACAACGACGACCTCGCGCCGACGACGCCGGCGCAGCGCACGTGGAAGTGGTATCACTTCGCCGCGCTATGGGTCGGGATGGTGATGAACATCGCGTCGTACATGCTCGCGGCCGGGCTGATCCAGGAAGGCATGTCGCCGTGGCAGGCGGTGATGACCGTGTTGCTCGGCAACCTGATCGTGCTCGTGCCGATGCTGCTGATCGGCCATGCGGGCGCGAAGCACGGGATTCCGTACGCGGTGCTCGTGCGCGCGTCGTTCGGCACGCAGGGCGCGAAGCTGCCGGCGCTGCTGCGCGCGATCGTCGCGTGCGGCTGGTACGGGATCCAGACCTGGCTCGGCGGCAGCGCGATCTACACGCTGCTGAACATCCTGACCGGCAACGCGCTGCACGGTGCCGCGCTGCCGGTCGTCGGCATCGGGGTCGGGCAGCTCGCGTGCTTCCTCGTGTTCTGGGCGCTGCAGATCTACTTCATCTGGCACGGCACCGATTCGATCCGCTGGCTCGAGAGCTGGTCCGCGCCGATCAAGGTCGTGATGTGCGTGGCGCTCGTATGGTGGGCGACATCGAAGGCGGGCGGCTTCGGCACGATGCTGTCGGCGCCGTCGCAGTTCGCGGCGGGCGGCAAGAAGGCCGGGCTGTTCTGGGCGACCTTCTGGCCGGGCCTGACCGCGATGGTCGGCTTCTGGGCGACGCTCGCGCTGAACATTCCCGACTTCACGCGCTTCGCGCATTCGCAGCGCGACCAGATGATCGGACAATCGATCGGGCTGCCGCTGCCGATGGCGTTGCTGTCGGTGGTATCGGTCGTCGTGACGTCGGCGACCGTCGTGATCTACGGCAACGCGATCTGGGATCCGATCGACCTGACGAGCCGGATGACGGGCATCGGCGTGGGCATCGCGCTCGTGATCCTCACGCTCGACACGATGTGCTGCAACCTCGCCGCGAATCTCGTCGGCCCGGCCTACGACTTTTCGAGCCTGTGGCCGAAGGCGATCTCGTACCGCACCGGCGGGATGATCACCGCGACGATCGCGATCGTGATGATGCCGTGGAAGATCCTCGCGACGACGGACGGCTATATCTTCACCTGGCTCGTCGGCTATTCGGCGCTGCTTGGGCCCGTGGCGGGGATCCTGATGGTCGACTACTTCCTGATCCGCGGCACGCGGCTCGACACGCGCGCGCTGTTCGACGAGCGCGGCGGCTTCAGCTACGCGCGCGGCTGGAATCCGGCCGCGCTGGCCGCGCTCGCGATCGGCGTGCTGCCGAACCTGCCCGGCTTCCTGCACACGGCTTTTCCGGCGTCGTTCCCGAACGTGCCGGCATTCTTCAACACGCTTTACACGTACGCGTGGTTCGTCGGCCTCGTGCTGGCGTCGTGCGTGTATGGCACCTGGATGAAGTGGCGCGCCGGCGCGCGCGCGCAGATCGCGAGCGCATGACGCGCACGGCGCTTGTGATCCGAGCGCGGCATGCGGTACCCGACAGTCAACGAGGAGGCAACCCAATGGCAATCCTGATTCGCGGCGGCACCGTGGTCGATGCGGACCGCTCCTATCGCGCGGACGTGCTCTGCGCAGCCCCGGAGGACGGCGGCACGATCCTGCAGATCGCCGAGCAGATCGATGCGCCGGCCGGCGCGACCGTCGTCGATGCGCACGACCAGTACGTGATGCCGGGCGGCATCGACCCGCATACGCACATGGAACTGCCGTTCATGGGCACGACCGCGAGCGACGATTTCTACTCGGGTACGGCCGCCGGGCTCGCGGGCGGCACGACGAGCATCATCGACTTCGTGATTCCGAGCCCGAAGCAGCCGCTGATGGACGCGTTCCACGCATGGCGCGGCTGGGCCGAGAAGGCGGCGGCCGATTACGGTTTCCACGTTGCCGTGACATGGTGGGACGAGAGCGTGCATCGCGACATGGGCACGCTCGTGCGCGAACACGGCGTGTCGAGTTTCAAGCACTTCATGGCGTACAAGAACGCGATCATGGCCGACGACGAGGTGCTCGTGAACAGCTTCGCGCGCTCGCTCGAACTCGGTGCGCTGCCGACCGTGCATGCGGAGAACGGCGAGCTCGTGTTCCAGCTGCAGAAGGCGCTGCTCGCGCGCGGGATGACGGGGCCGGAGGCGCATCCGCTGTCGCGGCCGCCGGAGGTCGAGGGCGAGGCCGCGAACCGCGCGATCCGCATCGCGCAGGTGCTCGGCGTGCCCGTGTATATCGTGCATGTGTCCGCGAAGGATGCGGTCGATGCGATCGCGCGTGCGCGCAGCGAAGGGCTGCGCGTGTTCGGCGAGGTGCTGCCGGGCCATCTGGTGATCGACGAGGCCGTCTATCGCGATCCGGACTGGACGCGCGCGGCCGCGCACGTGATGAGCCCGCCGTTCCGCTCGGCCGAGCATCGCGAGGCACTGTGGCGCGGGCTGCAGGCGGGGCAACTGCATACGACGGCGACCGATCACTGCGTGTTCTGCGCATCGCAGAAGGCGATGGGCCGGGACGATTTCACGAAGATCCCGAACGGCTGCGGCGGCGTCGAGGATCGCATGTCGGTGTTGTGGCATCACGGCGTGAATCGCGGCCGCATCACGCCGAACGAGTTCGTGCGGATCACGTCGACGAACGCCGCGCAGATCTTCAACCTGTATCCGCGCAAGGGCGCCGTGCAGGCGGGCGCCGATGCCGACCTCGTCGTATGGGACCCGGCCGCGACGAAGACGATCTCGGTGAAGACCCATCATCAGCAGGTCGACTTCAACGTGTTCGAAGGAATGACGGTGCAGGGTGTCGCGACGCACACGCTCACGCGCGGCGCGCTCGCATGGGCCGACGGCGAGCTGCGCGCGGTGCGCGGCGCGGGCCGCTACCTGAAGCGCCCGCCGGCGGCCAGTTACTACGAAGCCGCACGCATTGCGAACCGGCTGCGCGAGCCGCATCCGGTCGAACGCGGCGGCTGAGCGGAACGTGTCGCGGGGCGTGTTCGTTCGCGCGCCGCGCCCCGCGCGCGTTTGGACGTCCCGTTGCGCTCACGCCGACGGCCGGCCGGCGCGGGACGGCTTGTCACGCAGGTGGCGGCCGTTCCCCGCTTCCGCATCTTTCTCGCATCCTGTCCGTCCGGTCAATATATGGCACGGCTTGTGCTTTATCCCCTCGGGTTTATCCGCGAAACGGTCCGAATGCTGACTGAACGGTCAAGTTCGGAGCGCACGCGCACTTGAAGCAGGCGGCGCGCCCGAATCTGGGGCAGCGGCCAACCGCGGAGATCCGGGCCCGACGCACGGCATCGGGATATCGACAAGAGCAACGATCGGAAGGCGGGGTCAAGAGCATGCATATAGAAGAACTGAGAAAATTGTCAAGGAGTGCGATGAAACAGATGAATGCGGCGGTGCGCACGGGCGCCATGCTGCTTGCGCTGTCGGTGGGGATGCCGGCGGCCGCAATCGCGCAGGAGGCGGGCACCGTCGCGCAGGCGGGTGCGACGCAGCTTGCCGAGAGCGGCACGGTCACGCCGAACGCGCCGCCGGCACCCGCGCCGTCGCCGTATCTGTCGAGCTGGTTTCACCAGAGCCTCGGCGTGATCGGGTCGAAGGACATCCGCTTCGGGCCGCACACGACCAACGACGTGTACCTCGAATACGAATACTTCGGCCGCAAGGGGCCGTTCGATCTGTACGGCTATGTCGACCTGCCGCGCGCGATCGGCGTCGGCAACGGCTACGACTCGGGCTATACGAACAAGGGCTCGCCGCTGTTCAGCGAGCAGGAGCCGCGCGTGTCGATCGACGATCTCGTCGGCCGGCATCTCGGATTCGGGCCGTTCAAGGAATGGTATGTCGCGTTCGACTGGATCTACGACCAGGGGCACAACACGGCCGGGCGGCAGAACACGCTGTATGCGGGCCTCGGCACCGACATCGACACGCATACGAAGCTGATGCTGTCCGCGAACCTGTACCTGCGCCGGCAATGGGAGAACTACGGCGCGGCCAACCAGAACACGTGGGACGGCTATCGCGCGCAGATGAAATACATCTACCCGATCGGCACGTTTCACGGCGGCAACCTGACCTACGTCGGGTTCTTCAACTACGACTTCGGTTCGAAACTGCGCGAGGAGACGGGCGGCAATGCGCGCACCGACACCGCGTTCGTGTCGACCAACGTGCTGATCTATTCGTTCAAGCACTGGCGTTTCTGGACCGCGGCCCGCTATTTCCACAACGGCGGCCAGTGGGGCGGCACCGAGCTGAACTTCGGCGACGGGCCGTTCCAGAACCGGTCGACCGGCTGGGGCTATTACGCGAGCGTCGGCTATCAGTTCTGACAGGCTCGCGACACGATCATGAATCTCACACGAACGAGGCAAGCAATGTGGAAGGGGAAAGTAGCGAAATGGGCGGCCGTCGTCGCGCTGGCCGCGACGATGACGGGCGGCGCACACGCGGCCGGCGAACGCGCGCATCGGCCGCGCGCGATCAAGGTGCTGATCGTCACGATGTTCGGGCCGGAAGGCAAGGCATGGCTCGACCGGATCGGCCCGGTGCGGAAGATCGCGGTGCCGGGCCTGTCGCCCGACTACCCGGCCGTCAGTTGCACGCGCAACGACGTTTGCGTGCTGACGACCGGCATGGGCCACGCGAACGCGGCCGCGTCGATGGCGGCGCTGGTCTATTCGCGCCGGTTCGACCTGCGCAAGACCTACTTCGTCGTGACCGGCATCGCCGGCATCGATCCGGCGCAGGGCACGCTCGGCTCGGCCGCGTGGGCGCGCTACCTGGTCGACTTCGGAATCCAGTGGGAGCTGGATGCGCGCGAGATTCCGGCCGGCTGGAAGTCGGGCTATCTCGGCATCAACACGAAGAACGGGGACGAGAAGCCGCCGCTCGATTACCGCACCGAGGTGTTCCGGTTGAACGAGGCACTCCTCGACAAGGCCGTCGCGCTGTCGCGCGACGTGACGTTGCACGACAGCAAGGAGGCGGCCGCGTATCGCGCGAAGTACCCGGATGCGCCCGCGAACCGGCCGCCGACCGTGATCCAGTGCGATACGCTCGCGGGCGACACGTGGTTCTCGGGCACGAAGCTCGGCGAGCGCGCCAGGGAATGGACGCGCCTGCTGACCGACGGCAAGGGGGTGTACTGCACGACGCAGCAGGAAGACAATGCGACGTTCGAAGTGATCAAGCGGGCGGCCGCGGCAGGGCTGGCCGATACGCAGCGCGTGGCCGTGCTGCGCTCGGGCTCGGATTTCGACCGGCCGCCGCCGGGCGGCTCGGACGTCGATAACCTGCTCGATTACCAGAGCCAGGGCGGGTTCGTACCGGCGCTCGACAATCTGTACCTCGCCGGTTCGCCGCTCGTGAACGCGATCGTGAAGGACTGGGCGCACTGGAAGGACGGCGTACCGGCCGAGTGACGGCCGTCGTCGGCAGGACACGGGCGCGCATCGGGCGCGCCCCGGCAGTTCAATAACATCGAGAGAAAGGAGCACAAGGTGGAAATTCTGCGCAGTCTCCTGGGTATGCTGTTCCTGCTGCTGGTGGCCTATCTGCTGTCGAACAACCGGCGCGCGGTGAGCGGCCGGACCATGATCGCCGCGCTGCTCACGCAGCTGGCGATCGGCGCGCTGGTGCTGTTCGTGCCGTCGGGCCGCACGGCGCTGGCGGCGGCCGCGAACGGCGTCAATCGCGTGCTCGACATGGGCAATCACGGCATCGCGTTCGTGTTTGGCGGGCTGGTCGACAGCCGGATGTTCCAGTTGTTCGGCGACGGCGGGTTCGTGTTCGGCCTGCGCGTACTGCCGATGATCATCTTCGTGACCGCGCTGATCGCGGTGCTGTACTACATCGGCGTGATGAAGTGGATCGTCGCGATCCTCGGCGCGGCGCTGGCGAAAGTGCTCGGCGTGAGCCGCATCGAGGCGTGCTCGGCGGTGGCGACGATTTTTCTCGGGCAGAGCGAAATGCCCGCGCTCGTGAAGCCGTTCGTGCGGAACATGACGAGCGCCGAGATCTTCGCGGTGATGGCGAGCGGCATGGCGTCGGTCGCGGGTTCGGTGCTGGTCGGCTACGCCGGCCTTGGCGTGAGGATGGAATACCTGCTCGCCGCGTCGTTCATGGCGGTGCCGGGCGGGCTGCTGTTCGGCAAGCTGCTGTACCCGACGGTCGAGCCGAGCCGCGTCGTGGTCGACGGGCTCGACTTCGACGACAAGCGGGCCGCCAACGTGATCGAGGCGGCGGCGTCCGGCGCGTCGGTCGGGCTGCGAATCGCGATCAACGTCGGCGCGATGCTGATCGCGTTCGTGGGGCTCATCGCGCTGATGAACCTGATCGTGGCCGGCGTGGCCGCGTTCGCGGGCTTTCCGCAGATCACGCTGGTGGGTATCATCGGCCACCTGTTCGCGCCGCTCGCGTGGATGATCGGCGTGCCGTGGCACGACGCGGCGCTGGCCGGCAACTTCATCGGCGAGAAACTGATCTTCAACGAGTTCGTCGCGTATGGCGACCTGTCGCCGTACCTGAAGGGCGGCGCGCACGTCGCGGCGGCCGGCCTGCAGGTGCTCGACCCGAAGACGCTTGCGATCGTGTCGTTCGCGCTGTGCGGTTTCGCGAATTTCTCGTCGATTGCGATTCTCGCGGGCGGCTTCAGCGCGGTCGCGCCGGAACGCCGCTCGGAAGTCGCGCGGCACGGCCTGCGCGCATTGACGGCCGCGACGCTGTCGAACCTGATGAGCGCGGCGATTGCCGGCCTGTTCTTCTCGCTGCATTGAACCGGGCAGCGCGCGCCTAACGATCGAGGAGAAGCAACGATGTTCTTACCGCAGGAATTCATTCGCCGCAAGCGCGACCGGCAGCCGCTCGATCGCGACGAGATTGCCGCGTTCGTGCGCGGCGTGACCGACGGCAGCGTGACCGAGGGCCAGGTGGCCGCGTTCGCGATGGCCGTGTTCTTCAACGACCTGAGCGTCGACGAGCGCGTCGCGCTGACGCTCGCGCAGCGCGACTCGGGCGACGTGCTCGACTGGCGCGCGCTCGATCTCGGCGGCCCCGTGATCGACAAGCATTCGACCGGCGGAGTCGGCGATGTCGTGTCGCTGATGCTCGGGCCGATGGTGGCCGCGTGCGGTGGCTACGTGCCGATGATCTCGGGTCGCGGGCTCGGCCATACCGGCGGCACGCTCGACAAGCTGAGCGCGATTCCCGGCTACGACGTGACGCCCGATACGGACGCGTTTCGCCGCACGGTGCGCGACGTCGGCGTCGCGATCATCGGACAGACCGCGCGGCTGGCGCCGGCCGACATGCGCATCTATGCGATTCGCGACGTGACGGCGACCGTCGAGTCGGTCGCGATGATCACCGCGTCGATCCTGTCGAAGAAGCTCGCGGCCGGACTCGACGGGCTCGTGATGGACGTCAAGGTCGGCTCGGGCGCATTCATGCCGACCGCCGAGCAGTCGGCGGAACTGGCCCGCAGCATCGTCGACGTCGGCAACGGCGCCGGCATGAAGACGACGGCGATCCTCACCGACATGAACCAGTCGCTCGCGCCGTGCGCAGGCAATGCACTCGAGGTGGCGTGCGCGATCGACTACCTGACGGGCAAGTCGCGTCCGGTGCGCCTGCATGACGTCACGATGGCGCTTTCGGCGGAGCTGCTGGTCACCGGTGGGCTGGCGCGCGACGTCGCGGACGCGCGCGCGAAGTTGCAGCACGCGCTCGATACGGGTGCGGCGGCGGAACGCTTCGCGAGGATGGTCACGGCGCTCGGTGGCCCTGCGGACCTGATCGACGCGCCCGCACGTCATCTCGCGCGGGCCGAGGTGATCGTGCCGGTGCCGTCGCGCACGAGCGGCGTGGTGCAGCGGGTCGATTGCCGCGCGCTCGGGCTGGCGGTTGTCGCGCTCGGCGGCGGTCGCACGCGCGCGGCGGATGCGATCGACTACAGTGTCGGCCTGACGGCGCTCGCGGAAATCGGGCAGCGTGTCGAAGCCGGCCAGCCGCTCGGTTACGTGCATGCCCGCGACGCTGCCGCCGCGGCGCACGCGGTGGACACGATCCAGCGCAGCTACGTGCTGGGCGAGACGGGCGACGCGCCGCCGACCATGTATCAGCGGATCGACTGACCGATCGCACGGTGCGGACAACAGCGGCCCGCTTCACGTCACGCGAGTATCGCGATGGCTGGGTGCGGCCGCGCTCATACATCCCGGCACACAATCGGAGGCACGACGAGATGGAACGACACGAACTGATCGAAGCGGCGAAGGCGGCGCGCGAACGCGCGTATGCGCCGTATTCGCGCTTCAAGGTCGGCGCGGCGCTACAGGCGCGCGACGGGACGGTTTTTCACGGCTGCAATGTCGAGAACGCATCCTACGGGCTCTGCAATTGCGCGGAACGCACGGCGATGTTTTCTGCCATCGCCGCCGGTTATCGTCCGGGGGATTTTGCGCGGCTCGCGGTCGTCGGCGACACGGATGGCCCGATCGCGCCGTGCGGCGCGTGCCGCCAGGTGATCATCGAGATCGGCACGCCGGACATCGAAGTGATCCTGGCCAACCTGAAAGGGGCCGTCGAGGTTACGACGGCCCACGCATTGCTGCCGGGCGCATTCAGGTTGTAACGGCGCGCGCGATTCACGTCACGCGCCACTCGCGTCACGCGCCGTCGCGTGCGTCGCGGATCGGGATCACCGTGCGTGCGCCGCACTGGCGCAGCAGGTCGCGCAACTCGTTGATGACCGGAAACACCTCGTGGTTCCAGTCGGCGCCCTGGCGGTCGTGCGCTTCCTGCTCGCGCTCGACGATCCAGCGATCCTCGCGGAAGATCCGCTCGGTGAACCAGACGAGCAGCGGCCACGCGAGATCGAGCGCGAACGGGATGCCGGGCTTGTGGATCGACAGCACTCCGAACGTGCGGTTGGTGCGCTGCTCGGCGTCGAGCGGCACATAGACGATCCACAGATCCATCACGAGCGTGCCTTCGCTCGAGCGGATCTGCAGCGTCTGGTACGGATAGCCGGTGCGCACCGTCATCACGCTCTTGTCGGACTGGTCGGCCGGCTTCTTGCTGGCGCCGAACACGAGCGCCTCGCCGACCGGCTGCTTGCCTTCCATCCGCGCGAACGTGTAATCGACCTCGACCCAGTCGTCGCCGCGCCGCCGGCCCACCGAGCGCGCGCGCATCTGCCCCATCTGCTTGCGGTGCAGGAACTGATGGTTCATGTCCATCAGGTTCTCGTGCATGAACGAGTAGTGGCACTTGACCTCGCGGCCGAAACGGCGCGTCTTGTATGCGCGGTCGTCCGCCGATTCGAGCGCGGGGAACGGCCGCGTGTCGGCGAGCGTCGCATCGCCCGGGAACACGAAGATCAGCCCGTGCGCTTCGCGGCACGGATACGCGCGCACGCCGTTGGGCAGGCGCTCGCGGCCGAGATACGGCACGTCGACGCAGCGGCCGCTGTCGCACGCGTAGGTCCAGCCGTGATAGCAGCAGCGCAGCGTCTCGCCGCTCACGACGCCCGCGTGCAGCGGCACCTGGCGGTGCGCGCAACGATCCTCGAGCGCGTACACGGCGCCGGATTCGGTGCGCACGAGCACGATCGGTTCGCCGGCGAAGCGCACGCCGAGCGTCTTGCCGCGTTTCAGCTCGCGCGACCACGCGAGCGGGTACCAGTGATCGGGATGAATCGGCACGCGGCGCAGGTCGCGCACGGCCGCGCCGGAAGAGGGTTCTCCAAGGGTGCCGCTGTCAGGGAAGGGCACTGCGCGCATGCGTGACGTCTCCAGGCTGGACTGGGATTCCGGGCGCCGCACGACGCGGCGGGGATCTGGAGAAGTCTACGCGAAGTTGCCTGTCTCGGCGGCCGCGATGCGGGTTTGCCCCGTCACGGCGGCCGCGGTTTCGTTGATGCAGCGCAAACCGGCTCGAAGGCGGCTGCGCCGGCCGTGCGTGGCTGCAAGGGCCCCGGCCGCGCGGCGGGTATCACCCGTCACGCGGCCGCTTGCGGGTCACGAGCCCGCATCGCGCCACAGTACCGGGTCGGTGCGGTACAGCGCCGGGAAGTGCTGCTTCAGCCCGGTGATCTTCGGCATGTCGTTGTACGCGATGTACGGCGCGTCGGGATGCAGTTCGAGGTAGTTCTGGTGATAGGCCTCGGCCGGGTAGAACCCCTTGTAGTCCTCGACGCGCGTGACGACGGGCGCCGGAAACACGTGCGCGGTGCCGAGCTGCGCGATGTACGCGGTCGCGACCGCGCGTTGCTGCGCGGTGGTCGGGAAGATCGCCGACCGGTATTGCGACCCTTCGTCGGGGCCCTGCCGGTTGAGCTCGGTCGGATCGTGCGCGACCGAGAAGAACACCTGCAGCAGCCGGCCGTACGTGACCCGGGTCGGGTCGTAGACGATGCGAACCGATTCCGCGTGCCCGGTCAGCCCCGAGCCGACGAGCGCGTAGTGCGCGGTTTCGGATGCGCCGCCCGCATAGCCGGCCGTGACCTGCTTCACGCCCTTCACGTGCTCGAACACGCCCTGCACGCCCCAGAAGCAGCCGCCGGCGAGCACGGCCGTCTCGTCGTGCGATGAGCCGGGCGTTTCGTCGAGCGCCGGTGCGGGCACGGTGCGCATCGGCTCGGCGGACTGGACGATGCGCTGGTAGCCGAACACGGCGGCGGCCGCGACGGCGATGGCGCCGATGCGGCGCAGCATCGTCGTGCGTCGTTGCGGCGCGGGACCGCGGGGGGAGATGGTGTTCACGGTGTGCTCCTTCGGAAGACGGTATGGAAATCGGGTAGCCCGGAGGCGGCACCGGTGCGCCGCGTCCAGCCGGGATCAGCCTGGGTTAGCCGAACGTGAACGCATACGCATTCACGCCGGGATCGAGAAACTCGACCGCGAACGTGCGGTCGGCGATCGCGCCGGGCTGCCGGACCAGCTGGTACAGGCGCTGCCCGGTCACGGTGCCGTAGCCTTGCGCATCGACGTCGGTGCCATGTGCGGCGCCGGGCGCCGTGCCGTCGATCGTCACGCGAAAGCGCACGGGTTGGCCGTTCGCGCCCGGGCCGAGCACGAGGTGCAGGTCGCGGGCGTGGAAGCGGTAGACGATCCGTCCCGACGGCGCGTCGAGCGACGCGCGTTCCGCGCCGACCCGCCACGTGCCGGCGAGGCCCCAGTCGTTGAGGTCGGGGTGCGCGGGCGCGTCGTAGCGGTGCGCCGCATCGCGCACGACGCCGCCCGGCGACGTGAAGCTCTCCGCACGTGCATAGCCGACATAGGTTTCGGGCGAACGGACGTCCGCGGCATCGGCTGCCGCGAGCACACCATTCGTGGGTGCGGCGGCGAGCCCAAGCGGCACGTTCAGCGCTTCCGGATGGCCGGCCTCGGCGAGCAGCGACTGGATCGCGCGCTCCGATTGCGCGTATTCGCCTTCGCCGAAGTGGTGATGGCGGATCCGGCCTTGCGCGTCGATGAAATAGTGCGCGGGCCAGTATTCGTTGCCGAACGCGCGCCAGATCGAGTAGCCGTTGTCGATCGCGACCGGGTAGTCGATACCGAGGTCATGCACGGCCTTCTTCACGTTGCCGATGTCGCGCTCGAACGCGAACTCCGGCGCGTGCACGCCGATCACGACGAGCCCGTACGGCGCGTACTTGCGTGCCCATGCGGCCGTGTATGGCAGCGTGCGCAGGCAGTTGATGCACGAGTAGGTCCAGAAATCGACCAGCACGACCTTGCCGCGCAGGCCGGCCGCCGTCAGCGGCGGCGAGTTCAGCCACTGCACCGCGCCGTCGAGCGAGGGCAGCGTGCCTTCGACGGGCAGCGCGGCAGGCGTCGCGGCGGCCGTGCGCAGCATCGCGCCGCCGGCCATTGCGCCGCCGCCGGCCTGCGCGCCGTCGGCAGCCGCGGCCATCATCGCGCCGCCGCTTGCGTGGCCGGCGGCATCGCCCGTCGCGGGCATCGCCGCGGGTGCGCCGTTCGAACGCCCGCCGAGCCGGTCGACGAGCTTCGTCTCGAGCCCGCCCGTGGTCACGGTCGACAACTGGGCGAGCGCGCCCGTATCGAGGCCGAGCGCGATCGCGCCGACGCCGGCCAGCAGCGCCACGCCGATCCCGCGCTTGATCCATTCGCCGGCGCCGAGCGAGCGCTTCATCGCAGCGAACACCTTGCCGCCGATCACGAGTGCGACGCCGAGCGACGTCGCCGCGCCGGCCGCGTACGCGACCAGCAGCAGCGTCGTGCCGACACTCGCGCCTCGCAGCGCGGCGCCGGTCAGCACGAGCCCGAGGATCGGGCCTGCGCACGGCGCCCACAGCAGGCCGGTCGCGACGCCGAGCAGCAGCGACGATGCGGGGCCGGCCGGGCGGCCATCGCGTTGCGCGAAGCCGGTGAGACGGTTGCCGGCGGCGACGAGCGGGCGGGTCAGGTGCTCCGCGAGGCGCGGCATCAGCAGGGTCAGGCCGAATAACGCGAGCAGCACGATGGCGACCCAGCGTCCGGCCTGGTTCGCCTGCGCGACCCAGCCGCCGCCGACGGCGGCGAGCGTCGCGACGACGGCGAACGTGAGCGCCATTCCGGCGAGCAGCGGCAGGCCGGTGCGGACGAACGGCTGGTCGGCGCGCGCGAACACGAACGGCAGCACGGGCAGGATGCACGGGCTCAGGATCGTGAGCACGCCGCCGAGGTAGGCAAGGACGATGAGCAGCATGGTGCGTTCTCCAGTCGGTCGGGAGTTCGGGGCCGGATCAGGCGGCGGCAGGGTGGAAGGTGAGCGCGAGGCCGTTCATGCAGTAGCGCAGGCCGGTCGGTTGCGGACCGTCGTCGAACACGTGGCCGAGATGGCCGCCGCAGCGGCGGCAGTGCACTTCGGTGCGGATCATCCCGAACGACGTGTCGGTGTGGGTGGCGACCGCGTGGTCGAGCGGCTTCCAGAAGCTCGGCCAGCCCGTATGGCTGTCGAACTTGGTGGCCGACGAGAACAGCGCGAGGTTGCAGCCGGCGCACGCGAACGTGCCTTGCCGGTGCTCGTCGTTCAGCGGGCTGGTGTACGGCCGCTCGGTGCCGGCTTCGCGCAGGATCGTGTACTGGGCGGGTGTGAGCCGGCGATGCCATTCGGCGTCGCTGAGGGTGACTTCAAAAGGGGCGGCCGTCTGCGGGGTGACCGGCGGCGCGGCGAACGCGCGGCCGACCAGCGCGCGGCGACCGGCGGACGACAGGGTCGCGAGCACGGCGAGGCCGGTAGCGCCGGCGAACAGCAGATGTCTGCGGGTGGGCATGATGGGCTCCTGGCAGCAGGTCCTGAAAACATGCGCCTATCGTAGTCAGCGGCCGGTGTCGAAGTCCTCACGGAAAGTTAAATGAATTGTGAAGGTTGGGGTGTGCTGTCGAGGTGCGTCGGAATCCGTCGAAGCGCCGACCGGCAAGGGGCTTCAAACGGGTGAGCCGCGGATTTCTACCGAGTACCTGTTCCCAGCGCGATTTGTGGTGTTCGTCGGGTGGCGCGGCGAATCCGGATTTTGGGTTGCCGATCAAATGCGGTGACGTGGGACAGCCGGGGGCGACTTCAGCCGACGGCTCCCGGCCATTTCAGTCGTTCGCTCTCGCCCGCGGATGGACGCTCAAATGTCCGCGCCAGGCGTGGCTGCGGCCCCTCATACATCTGGCTGATCAGCCGCAAGTAAGCAGGGACGATATCGACGCCCGCAGGCGGGCACCTGCGCGGCAGCCCGGCGATGCGTGGCTCGCAATGCCGCCGCCGGCTCCGGCGTGACTTTTCTCGAGGTACTGGCGAACCAGAAAAACTTGACAATGAGAGCATATGCTCCTAACCTTCGTGTCAAGGGAGCATATGCTCTCATTTTTGAAAGGAGCGAAGCGATGAACGAGCCTGAAATTCTTGTGAGCGGTGCAACCGGACGCACCGGAGGTATTGCCATTGACGAACTGCTCAAGATGCACAAGCGCGTGCGGGCCTATGTGCGCACGGATGATGATCGGGCGGCGGCCCTGAGGCAGCGCGGTGTCGATGTCGCGGTCGGGGACTTCACCGACATCGACGCCATCCGGGCAGCGATGGAAGGCATCCGATCGGCGTATTTCCTTCATCCGATCGCGCCGGGGATCATCGGGGCCGCGGCCTATTTCGCGCAGGCAGCAAAGGAAGCGGGTGTCACGGCGATCGTCAACATGTCGCAGATTTCCGCGCGCCGGGCGTCGCTGAGCCACGCGGCACAGGATCACTGGGTCTCCGAGCAGGTCTTCGATTGGTCGGGTGTCGCGACGACGCATTTGCGTCCGACCTTCTTTGCCGATTGGCTCGTCTATCCGCATTTTGCGCGGGAGATATGGGCCACGAAGAAGATCGAATTTCCGTTTGGCGACGGCCGTCACGCGCCCATCGCCAGCGACGATCAGGGGCGCGTGATCGCCCGCATCCTCGCCAACCCCGAAGGCCACGAGGGCAAGACCTACACGCTCCACGGTCCCGTCGAGATGAACCACGTCGAGATCGCAGACGCGATGAGCGAGGTGCTCGGCGCCCGGATCGAATATGCGCCGACTTCCATCGAGGAATTCCGAATCAAGATGGAAACCCTTTACAAGTTTCCGCCGTTCCTCACGCAGCATCTGGTCGAAGTCGCGCAGAACTACCGCGACGGCATCTTCTCGGGCACCAACGATGCCGTCGAGAAGATCACCGGAACGCCGGCGCTGTCGGTCCAGCAGTTCGTCGAGAAATATCGGGCCGCGTTCGTGTGAACACGTCGTTGAAACGAACCGGGAGGTTTGAAAATGTCATCCATCCAATCCGATCGTCATCCGTTTCTCGATGATCTGACGGCCGACGCCGAGCTGGTCAGCTCGGTGTTGCGCACGCCCGTCATCGGGCGCGACGAAATCCGGCTCGCCGTCGACGCCGTCGGGACTTTTTATGTCTCGCAGACGCCTACGTTTGTTCAAGCTGTCGGCACGCGGCTTTTTCTCGAATATGAGGCCGTTCTGACGAGCGGCGAAACGTTGAGCGCGGTCGTGGTCGTCGATCGCAATGCCGACGGCTCGGTGCCGCGCGTCAGCGTGCGGATGAGCCCGCTTGGCGCCGTACTGACTCTCGCGACCCATCTGCGGGAGTCGCTTTCGAAGCAGTTGCCGGAACACGTCTTTCTTTGAGCCAGGCACCCGCGCGCTCGTGGATGGCGTCGACACCGCCCCCGGCACGCGGCTTTTGAAAAAGGAGCTTGTCATGGATATCAAGAACGCCACCGTCTTCATCACCGGTGCCAATCGCGGCCTGGGACTCGCTTTTGCACGCGAGGCGCTTCGGCGCGGGGCGGCGAAAGTGTACGCGGGTATGCGCAACACGAGCGGTTTCGACGAGCCGGGCCTCGTGCCGGTCAGGATCGATGTCACGGATCCGGCGTCGATCGCCGAGGCCGCGAAGCTGGCGGCCGACACGACGCTGCTGATCAACAACGCAGGCATTGCCGCGCTGATCGACGGGCCCCTCGCGGCCGACGTCGAAGCGCAATCCACCCGCATGTTCGATACCAACTACTACGGCGTGGTGCGCGTCACACAGGCCTTCGAACAGATATTGGCGGCCCAGCGGCACGCCGCCATCATCAACGTGCTTTCCGACATCGTGTGGCTTCCGAGGCCCATTCTGACGCCCTACGCCGCGTCGAAAGCCGCCGCCTGGAGCTACACGAACCAGCTTCGCTTTCACCTGCGCGAGCGTGGCATCCAGGTTCTCGGCCTGCACGTCGGGTTCGTCGATACCGATCTGACCAACGGCATCGACGTGCCTAAAGCCAGTCCCGTGGACGTCGTGCGACAGACCTACGACGCGCTCGCCGCCGGCAAGAGCGAGGTCATGGCCGACGAGGGGACAGCGGTGCTGAAGCGCACGCTCGCGGCCGAGATACCCGGCTACATCACACCGCCGGCAGGGCTTTGAACACCGCAGTCGACACGGGCCGGATTCGGCGGCGCGCCACGCGGTGCGCAGGTCGTACGCCGGCCCTGTCGCTCCCGGCTATCATTGACAGCTACCACCGAACCTCCGCGCGACACGCGCGTAGCGTTCGCGCAATGAACCGAAATCAGGAGTGCAACCGATGTTGCCCGTTAACCAGCCGCTCGGAATCGATCAATGCAACTGCTTCACCGTCAGGAAGGCGAGCAGGCAGATCACCCGACTCTACGATAGCCATCTCGAGCCCTCGGGGCTGCGCATCACGCAATTCCTTACCCTGGCCGCCCTGCGCGAAGTGGGAAGTACCCCGGTCAATGCCCTTGCGGAACGGCTCGATATCGAACGAACGGCGATGGGGAAGATGGTCGGCTTCCTGGAGCGCGACGGCTTCGTCACGATCAAGCCGTCGCCCACCGACGGCCGAAGCCGCCTTGTCGAACTCACCGAGGAGGGGCGGCGCCTGTACGAACGGGCGGCCGCTCTCTGGGAGGAAGCGCAACGGGCGTTCGAGCAACTGAACGGTGTAGACAACGTGACGGCGTTGCGGAAGGGGTTGAAAGGCGTGGTCGTCGGCGACGTGCCGATGGGTTCGTCGGTCGACTAAGCCATCGGATGCATGGCGACAACAACATGATGCGTGACACCGGTCCTCCTTCGAGGAAGGGCTACGCTTCACGACCTGGAGTTCTTCTCAGCTGTCCGAGCGGTAGGGATGCAGGACCGTAGTGCGGTACGACGCGGGAGTCGTTCTGCAGTCCGACCCGCAACATCTTGAGGTCGGATTCGGGGGGCTCACAGACAAGCCGCCCGATGCCGCGGGGTTTCCGGTTGCCGAGAATGCGCGAGACGATTTTGGGAGCCTGGTCCACTCATGCTGGCGCGAATCGCCACCCGAGAGGGAGCGCGCTCGAGGTTGACTGGCTCTCGGGCTTCGACTTCGAAATCAAGGTGATCCCTCCCGTCCCAAACGGGAAACGATTGATCGGGTTTGACGGCGCGCTGATCGGCAACGATCAAAGCCTACTGCCCCACAGCGCCGCTCAACGCCAGCGTCAACTTTCCGGCCCCGCGTTTCCACGCCGCGGCAGGAGCACCAGGTCGGCTGCTTCCTCGGCATCCCTGAAGAGCGTCTTGCGCGGCGTGCCTAGCTGCGCACGCATGGTCAGCCCACGCGCCAAATCCGTGACTTGGGTGGCGCGCGCGGCTACGGGAAAGTCGGAGGGTATTTCTCCCGCGCTGATCGCGTCCCGGAAGCGACTTTCCACCAGCGCGGTGCCACCGGCGGCCGCGTTTTGCAGGAACTGCCGAACCTCGGGGTCGTCCACAAGCGGTGCGACGCATACCAGCAGGCAGCCCCGGGCGGACCCTTTCTCGGTCGCGCTTTCGACGGCGTACCTCAGAAAGCCCGTGATCGAGTCGCGAAGACTCGTTGGCGAGAGGAGTGCCTTCGCGGCCGATGCGCCTTTCCGTTCTGCGTACCCCCTGAGGACGCGCAGGAATATCGCCCGCTTGTCCCCAAAGACGGCATACAGGCTCGGCCGTCCGACACCCATCCCGGCGACGAGATCGTCAATCGTCACTCCGTCATAGCCTTTCGACCAGAACACCTGAGTGGCCTTTTCCAGTGCCCCCGTCTCGTCGAAGCTGCGCGGTCGCCCCCTCGGTCTACTCGTATTTTGAATCATTTGGTTCAAAATTCCTTGACGATTTGCATTGCGCAAATATATAACCAAATAGTTCTAAATTGGCAAGTCGTCCGTGGCCTCGCGGGGCCTCACGACTCGGCCTTCGCCCCTCACCACGGAGACACCCATGGAACATTCGATCGCGCTCGTCACCGGCGCCACCTCCGGGCTTGGCCATGCGGCCGCCCGCCTGCTCGCCAAAGAGGGCTGGCACGAGATCATCGTCACCGGGCGCAGCCTGGCTCGGGCCCAGGAAGCGGCCGCCCAGCTCGCGGCGGAAACCGGAAGGCAGGTCTTCACGCCGCTGGAACTGGAGTTGGACACGCCGTCCAGCGTTCAGTCGGCCCTCGCCGAACTCGTCAAGCGAGGTCGGCCGATCGATTTCCTGCTGCTCAATGCCGGCATGGTCCCAGGCAAGCAGCGCGTGATCACCGCAGCGGGCATCGAGGCTTCTCAGGCCCCGTTGATCGGCCATCATCAACTGACTGTCGGGTTGCTCCGCGCCAACCTGTTGAGCCCCGACTCGCGGATTGTCATCGCTGGCGCGGAACCTGCCCGAGGGGGCGTACCGCTGTTCCGCTACACCGACGTGGACGCACTCGCTGCCCAATATCACCAGGGCGACCTGACCGCTGCCATGGAAGCCCTGCTGCGCAACGGGCCGAACGTGAAGTACGTGCCGAACAATGCGTATGCCGACGCGAAGCTCATCATCGCCTGGTGGACCGCGGCGCTGGCTCGCCGGCTGCCTTCAGGCATGGCCGTGTACGCGGTCTCGCCCGGTGCGGCGACCGACACCAGGGTGGTGCGAAACGCTGGCCCTGCGTTGAAGTATCTGTTTATCCCGATCACGAACCTCATTCCCGGCATGAATCAGACGCCGGAGACCGCGGCCCGTCGATACCTCCAGGCATCGGAGTTCGGAACCGACGTCTCGGGGCAATTCTTTGCCTCGGCCAAAGGGAAGTTCACCGGCCCAATTGAGGCGCAGCGCCACCCGCACCTCCACGATGGCGCCAATCAAGAAGCCGCGTGGCAGGCCGTCGTCAATGTCTCCGGCGTCAATTGGTCGTACGCGGAATCCTTGAGCGCGGCGTCCTGAATCAGAAGCGCGACCCGAATCTCTCAAGGAGAAACCATATGAACCGGTACCAGGATAAAAAGGGGGTGATGATCGGCGGCACGAGCGGCATGGGGTTCGCGACGGCGAAGATGCTCCTCGACGGAGGCGCGCGCGTTCTGGTGACCGGCCGCTCGCAGGCCGGCCTCTTCCTCGCGTTCGACGCGACCGTCACGAACGGCGCCGAACTGCCGGTCGACGGAGGGTGGTCGCAGCTATGAACGCGGTACAGACCGCACGCATCGCCAGACGCGAGCTTCGCGACGAATAGGCTGGCGACCGTCCGCGGCGTGACCGGATGAGCGTCCGCCTCCGGGCGCTCGGTGCGGCCAGGCCGATGGCGGCTTCGGGGCGCCCAGGGACGTATGCGGTCGATATCGCGTCCACCCAGCGCGCTCAGTCCACCAGCGCTTTACCGGTGACGTCCTTGATTTTCGCCTTCCATTGCTTGCGAATTTCGGACACGACCGGATCGGGAAGCGAGATGTAGTCGAGATCCGTGGCAGCCTGGTTGCCATTGCGGAATGCCCAGTCGAAGAACTTCAGCGTTTCCTTGCCTTGTTCCGGTTTGTCCTGCTTCGCGTACAGCAGCACGAACGTCGCGCCGACGATCGGCCACGCGTCCTTGCCCGGCTCGTTGGTCAGGATCTGGTAGAACGACTTCGACCAGTTCGCGCCGGCAGCAGCGGCCTTGAATGTTTCCGTCTTCGGCTCGACCACGGTGCCCGTCGAATTCTTCAGGGCCGTGTAGACCATGCCGTTCTTCTTCGCGTACGCCCACTCGACGTAGCCGATCGCGCCCGGCAGGCGCTGCACGAAAGCCGCGACACCGTCGTTGCCCTTGCCGCCCGTGCCCGTCGGCCAGTTGACCGTCGTGCCTTCGCCGACCTTCGACTTCCATTCGCCGTTGACCTTCGACAGGTAGTTCGTCCAGATGAAGCTCGTGCCCGAGCCGTCAGCACGGCGAACCACGGCGATGTCCGCATCCGGCAGCTTGACCTTCGGGTTCAGCGCGACGATCGCCGGGTCGTTCCACTTCTTGATCTTGCCGAGGTAGATGTCGCCGAGCACCGGGCCAGACAGCGTCAGTTCGCCTGACTTCACACCGGGCACGTTGACGACCGGCACCACGCCGCCCACGACCGTCGGGAACTGGAACAGGCCGTCCTTTGCGAGCTCGTCATCCTTCAGCGGCGCGTCCGAACCGGCAAAATCGACCGTCTTCGCGTTGATCTGCTTCAGGCCACCGGACGAACCGATGCCTTGATAGTTGACCTTGCCGCCGCCCGACTTCTTGTACGCGTCCGCCCATTTTGCGTAAATCGGGGCGGCAAACGTGCTGCCTGCGCCGGTGATATCGGCAGCGTGAGCGGAGATGGCAACGAGGGCCAGGGTGCAGGGAACCAGGATCCGGATGTTCATGTAACGCCTCCTGTCTACTTCTACTGTCGGTATGCCGGCCCACCCGCGGGTGCTGATCTAGAAGTCTGATGTGTCGAGCAGGATGTGCCGGTCGTCGTTCGGCAATGTATGTCGGTAGGCCGCAACCGCGATCTCCTCGAGATTGCTTTCAAATGCGGTGAGCAATTGTTCGGGTGTCGCCGAGTTTGCGCCGAGCGTTTCCCGAATGACGTCGACCGGGAGCTAGATTGCGACGTACCCCCAACGGTGCCGTAGGCAGAGAACGACAGGCTCGGATCATCGCAAACGACCGGGGAGGTCGGACAAGTGGCGGAGTCCGTCATGGCGCGGGGCGAATGGTCTCGCATCGATGGCTGATAGGAGTATTGCATCTGGATATGAAAACTCAAGGAGCGTGCAACTGCCGGAAATGCCGGGTTCAGTTACCGTCACTTGCCACTCTGGAGGCCAACGTTTGGTCGCCATATCGCGTTGGGCCGTGTCTTCAGCGGAATGGCCAGCGCGAAATGGTGGATGCGGCTGTCAGCCATCTTCACGATCAAAACGAAGCCTTCGCGATGTCAGGCGTGGTTGATCGCGCGGGACATTCGCAGGACGCCTGTCTGGCCAACGTTGCCAGGCGGGCGGCGGGTGCGGCCTGGAAGCGGTCGTTGCGGTAGAGGGCGCCTGAACGGTTGTTGAGGGTCGGCTGCAGCCGACCGCGTCGGGCGGCAGCCGGCCACAATCCGTCATCGGCGAGTTGCTTCTCATTGCCCGCGTGCCCACGAGCAAATGGACAATAGCGACATCGAAGCCATCAGATATCGGGATGACTAACTGAATAGCTGAACCAGCGCGCTATCCAACCGTACGAAGATCGGCAAAATGGATGGTTCTTGCACCGCAGCCCTCTGTAAGCCATGGATCATGACTCGAGAAGAACACAACGCGATCTTTTGCCAGCGTTCGGAAGAGGTCCAAGAGGACGCCGCGTGCGGCGTCGTCGAGCCCGTTGCCAGGCTCGTCCGCAATGACGACCGAGGCGTCCCCGAGTGTGACGGCGCTCAAGAAAATCTTCTTGCGAGTGCCGAGCGACATCTGCTCAAAGCGCTTATCCAGGTGCGGCGCCAACCCGAAACGATGAGCCAGATCGAGCGTGCGACGATCGACGACCGTTTTTTTAGTCGAGGCGACGAGTTCGAGGAACTCACGTCCGGTCTGGAACGGATACGCGATGCAGTCGTCGGGCACATATGCGAGCGACGACTTCGCCTTGAGCGGCGCTTCACGCAGCGAATGACCATTGATCCAGACATCGCCGTCATCGGCATCGATGGTCCCGGCGAGGATGCCAAGCAAGGTCGACTTGCCGCTGCCGTTCTCGTCACAAAGCGCCACGCACCCCGCCCCGAAGCTGTGACGTAGCCCCTGGAATATGATGCGCTCGCCATAACGCTTGTGGAGGTTGTCGATTCGAAGCATCGTGAAATCCGTCAGACGAAGATTTGCCACGCGGCGGCGATCCAGATCACGGCGAGTATTGCGCCGAGCAACACGGATTCTCCCGGCGCATAGCGTTGTGGCAAACGCAGCAGCGCAAGCAGTGGCGCCCCGGCCAAGACGATGGCTGCCGCGACGTGGGCCGCCAGGACGCCGTGCACGACCAGCAGTAGTGGCGCGGCAGCCGAGAATGGCAGTGCCAGCGTGGCGACGGTCAGTACATCCGCACGAACCTGCACGATCGAGGCAAGCGGGAGTGAGCGCACAAAATGGGCCGCGCGAACATGACTCGCGTGCAAATCGCGATAGGTCGTCGCCGCGATCAACGCGATCACAGCCTGCGCGATCAGCGTCAATGGCACGACGCGTGCGTCGAAACCCCAAAGGTCAGCCACGTAACAAGTGGCAGCGGCGACCGCGCCCATGACGACGCAGCGGCTAACGGTTCCTGCGAGGTGAAACCCGACGATACCGAGCTGAAGTTTGACCAACGCTGGAAGCCGGCGTGATGCATTGACGGAAATGTGATCGGTGAATCGACGCCACGATGTACCGAACTGCCCCGCACGCGCAGAGGATGTCGCAGGCGCATGGATCAACGCGAACGCAGCAACGATCGACGCCGCCGCCAGCAGCGTCGTCTGCAGCGCGTGACCCGTCTGCAGCGCGCCGATCAGCATGAAATTGGCAACCACCAACGGCACTCCGTTACTGATATTGCGCGACAACGCGACCAATTGCCATCCAAGCGTAATCATCGTCAAATCGATCACGTACAGATAGTTCGAGGCCTTGTGCGGCAAGTAAGCGAACGCGATCGCAGCAGCAACGACGGGCAGCAGCAGCGGCGTACTCGCGATCAGCGCGATGGTTGCATCGAGGGCGCGGCGACGCCGATTGGAAACAGGCAACGACTTGACGAAGACGGCGAAGGGGCCGCCGCTGATGGCCGTACGTTGAATCAGCACCCAGAGCATGCCGATGGCTTCGAGCATGTGCATCCAGACGAACCGCCATTCGAAGCCATGCTCCGGAGCCAAAGGTGCGAGGACGGGCGCGCCCAAGAGGCGGGACTGTGCGAACAAGGGCATTGCGGGTACCAACAGCAGGACAGCAAGTAATAGAGCCTGCCAGTGCTTGTGCAGCGTCCGGGCCGTCGCCAGCACGTACCAACGCAATCGCCACGACAGCATCATTTTTTAATCCCTGTAACGCACACCACGCGCCCCGCATGATCGAAGCGATATCCTGCCATGGCGGCCGACAGGGTACAACTCGCACGCCGCTTCGTCGTGACCGATCCGTTCATGAGCGCCCTGACGATGACGGGTACGGTCCTGGCGGCGATCACGGCGGAACTTCACGCGGCCGGCACGGCTGCGGGTAGTCGAAGGGGGCTGGCTGTCGAGAAGGGGGCGCTCTCGGAACGAGCCGCAGTGAGTGTGTTGCAGACGCTCGGCCTGACGCGTGCCGAGGCGGAGGATGTCGCGAATCGACCGCTACCGCCGGGCGACTTCACCGTGCTGAAAGGCAACTGACTCCGGCCTCGACATTGAAAGCGGTTTCAAAAACCCCCGTGGGGCTGTCAACTTTCGCGGCACGCTCTTAACCCCAGGCATCGGAATAACCGAGGCCGAGAAGATGGGCAAACCGATCATCGGCGACGAACTGTCGATATCGATCGAGCCGTTACTACCGCCGCTCAAGCCACGGCGCGAGAAGAATCGAGGCCGCTTGCCAGTTTCGAATCGCGCCGCGCTGACCGGCATCCTGTTCGTTCTCGAGACGGGACTGCGCTGGCGCAACCCGCCCGCCGAGATGGGCTGCGGCTCGGGCGTGACGTGCTGGCGACGGCTACGCGATTGGCAGGCTGCGGGCGTAGTGGCCCGCGAAATGGATGGATTCAACAGGGTGTTGCAACTCATTTGATCTGTGTAAGGCTGGACTAGACCAAACAGACGGCGTCAGATCGTCTGACTCAGTTCGGCCGAGGGTGTGTAAAAACGTACAGAACGGCCGACAGGTAAAGCTCCGTTTGTAGTGCAGTTGCGTTCCGCCCCGACCCAGACGGCTGACCTGATCATGCGGTGCCGACGAACAGCATCGGCACGCGAATTCACGCGCCGGCCAGCTTCATCGCCTGCATCGCCTTTTCGAATCCGAGAATCCTGATCAAGCGCTTGAGGTTGTACGCCAGCACATGCAAGCTCATTTCGGCCGCGACGTGGCCAAGTCCGCGTGTCTGGAAGTGGGTCGAACCCATCCAGTGCTTGAGTGTGCCGAACACGTGCTCGACGGTCCGGCGTCGTATCGTCATGGCGTTGAACTGGCGATCCAGCCTTGACTGCATTGCCTCAAGCACCGCTTCGTGCTCCCATCGCCGGATACGCCGGTAATCAGACGGCGTGCATTGACTCTTGAGCGGGCAATTCGGGCAGGCGCTACTCCAGTAGGTACGCAGGGTCATCGGATTGTCGCGCTCAACCGAACTAAAACGGTAAATCGCCCGTTGCCCCGCCGGACACCGATACTGATCATCCTCGGCGATATAAACAAAGTCGGCCCGGTCGAATCGACCGTCTGCCCTCGCACTGGATGTCATCGATTTCGGCACCATGGCAGCAATGCCAGCGTCATCACACGCCTTGATCTCCGGGGCACTGAAGTACCCACGATCGGCCAGTGCCTTGATCCTCTTCTTGCCCATGGCATCGCGCGCAGCCTTGGCCATTGGACTCAACTGCGTGCGGTCGTTGTCTACGTTCGTAACGTCATGGGTCACGATGAGGTGATGCTTCGTGTCGACAGCTACCTGGACGTTGTAGCCAACCACGCCCGTACCTTTGGCTTGCGAGATCATCGAGCGTGAGTCGGGGTCGGTGAGCGACACCTGCTTTTCAGGCAGATTTCGCAGAAGTTCTGCAGCACGATCCAGATCGCGCACCTGCTCGCGAAGCGTCTCGATCTTTTCCCGCAGCCGCTCGGTCTTCGCTTCTACTTCGGCAGGTTGAGTGCGATCTGCTGTTTCCAGCGCATCCAGGTAGCGCTGGATGCTTTGCTCGATCTGCTCCTGACGCTTCTCGATCTTGTTGGGTGTGAAGTTGTTATCGCGGCTGTTGACCGCCTTGAACTTGCTGCCGTCGATGGCCACGATCGCTTGCGTAAAGAGCTTCAGGTCGCGACATATCTTCACGAAGCGGCGGCATACGTTGCGGATGCCGGCGCCATTGCTGCGCCTGAACTCGGCAATCGTCTTGAAGTCTGGCGCGAGGCGGCCAGTCAGCCACATCAGTTCAACATTACGCCGGCATTCACGCTCCAGCCGTCGGCTTGACTGCACTCGATTGAGATAGCCGTAGATGTAGATCTTGAGAAGCACGGCCGGATGGTAGGACGGTCGGCCGGTGGTCGCTGGCGTGGCTCCTTCGAATCCCAGAGAGCCCAGCTCAAGTTCATCCACAAATGCATCGACGATGCGGATCGGGTTGTCTTCGGTGATGAAGTCTTCGAGACATTCCGGCAGCAGCGTTGACTGATTGCGGTCCGCACCTTCGACAAATCGCCCCATCTTCGCCTCTCGCCCCAACAGGTTGATTCAGTCTAGGCGATCAGGCGAGTTTTGACACACCCTCGGCCAGTTTGAGACACTCGCCCTGCTCGCTGACATCGTTGAAAATCGCCGGAGCCCATTGACGGTAATGGTTTGGAGAGGCAATATGGCTCCATGAACTCGGATGCGCGCACAACCATGATGTGCACCATGACCGCCAATGGCGAGTCGTGGGAATCGTGACGTTCATACATCACATATAGAATTCCTCAACGGCCCCGCCAGTCATGACGGGGCCGTGTCTTTTCAGTCGCTCCGAATGCATTGGCGCAGACAGGAGTGATTGCATGCGTTACAGAGTACGTGTTTTCGTCCCTCGGGACGCTGCCGGTGTGTCGACCTGGTCGCTCGGGCCGAGGAGCGTGGCATGCTGACGATACGAAAAGCGAATTGCCATGATGTCTTCGACGCATGGGAAATCCGTAATACCTCGGTGCATGCAGCGTGCGCTGGGTACTATCCCGAATCAGCCCTTTCTGGGTGGGTCGATGGCACGCCTTCCGACAAATGGTCCAGCGTTGTCGAGCGTGACTTCTACGTTGCCGTCGATGAGGGGCTGGTTGTCGGTACAGGCATGCTTACAGTCGCCAGGGGGCAAGTGGACGCAATCTTCGTCCGGCCGTCTCACATGGGGCGCGGCATTGGGTCCAGGATGCTGCAGTTTCTCGAAGCGTTGGCCGGCGATCACGGCCTGGTCGAAATGCGTCTCGATGCAACGCTGAACGCGGCGCCATTCTATCGTCGTTGCGGCTGGACGGGCGACTTGGTTTCAACGTACCGGACTTCGCGTGGATTTGAATTGGCTTGTGTGCCGATGACCAAGTGCCTCGCAGTGGACGTATAGATTGCCGTCGGGCCGAAGTCTGCCATCCGCATTCGGCAACAGTCGGTCGTGACTCGCACCCCGACGCCGAACGACCGTAATAGGGAATATTGTCGGTCCGCAACGGGTCGATCACGGCCCGTGGTGAAGTGACGGCGAAGCAGTCCCAGACCTGATCTGACGCTGACTGAGAGTTCAGGTCTTGACTTACGCATTTGATCGATGCGGTGCCCACATCGCGACACCGGATCCGTCCACGCGCTCATATGCGAGGTCGAGCGCAAGCAGGCTGACCGCGTGCGCGGCCGATATCCGGCCCGCGCCAGCCGGCAGCGTTCCGATCGAGCTCCGGATTCGCTCGACTTGCAATCGTTGTCGCAAGAAACCCGCGCGATCCCTCCCGATTGCCGCTTACGTCATCGTCCCTTTCTTCAGCTCGTCGATGCATGGGATGCCGGCGCGCCGCTTCGGCCGCAGGAATTTCGGCACCGTGCTTGCCTGGCCGACACCTGCGTGGCTTTGATCGGTCCTGGGCTTCAACGCGGCCGGCTTGACCTTGCGCGGCATCCGGCAGCCGCCGGCCGGCAGGTCGCCGTACGGTTCCTCGTCGACGGCCGCCGCGGGGGCCGCCGGCACTCCGGGGGCCGCCGATGCGACCAGCATCGGGCCGAACGGCAGCGCGTGCAGTCGCTCGCCGGTCAGCACGAACGCACCGTTGGCCACGGCTGGCGCAATCGGCGGCACGCCGGCGTCGCTCAGCCCGGTCGGGTGTGCGTCCGACGGAACGAAGAAGACATCCACCGGCGGCGCTTCCTGCATGCGCACGGGCGGATAGTCGGCGAAACCGGCGTTGCGGACCGCGCCATGGTCAATGTCGATCGCGAATCCCGGCTTCGTCATCGCGAGGCCGAACAGCGCACCGCCCTGGATCTGCGCTTCCGCGCCGGTCGGGTTGACGATGCGGCCCGCATACACGCCCGCCGTCACGCGATGCACGCGCGGCTGCTGCGCTTCGATCGACACTTCCGTGACGTACGCGACGACCGAGCCGGCCGTTTCGTGCATCGCGACGCCCCATGCATGCCCGGCCGGCAGCGTGCGTGTGCCGTAGCCGGATTTGTCGACGGCCAGCGCGAGCGCCTGGCGATGGGGCGTATGCTCGGGGCCGGCCAGCCGCGCCTGCCGGTAAGCGACTGGATCCTGTCGCGCCGCGTGCGCGAGTTCGTCGACCAGCGTTTCCATCACGAACGCCGTATGCGTATGGCCGCCCGAACGCCACGACTGGACCGGCACGTCGACGTCGGTTTGATGGACCGATACCTGCATCGGGAAACCGTACGGGCTGTTCGCCACGCCTTCGGTCAGGTCGGGATCGGTGCCGCTTTTGCGAATGGTCGTGCGTTCGAGCGGCGACCCCTTCAGCACCGACTGGCCGACGACGACGTGCTGCCAGTCCCGCACCGCGCCGCTGCCATCGACACCGATGTCCACGCGATGCAGCACCATCGGGCGGTAATAGCCGCCGCGCAGATCGTCCTCGCGTGTCCAGATCGTCTTGACCGGGCCCAGGTGGCCGGCCGCCAGGTATGCGGCGGACACGCGGGCGGCTTCGACCACGTAGTCCGACGTCGGCGTCGAGCGCCGGCCGTAGTCGCCGCCCGTCGCCATCGTGAAGATCTGGACTTTCTCCGGCGCGACGCCGAGTGCCTTCGCGACCGCCGCGCGGTCGGTCATCTGCAGCGACGAGCCGCCCCAGATCTTGATCCCGCACGCGCAGCTCGGCGGCCCGACGTCGACCGTGCAGCTGAGCGGCTCCATCGCCGCGTGCGCGAGATACGGAAATTCGTAGTCCTTCTGGATCCGCGTTGTCGCCGGCGGCGCGCTGCCGGCATCGGCCGTGCGTACCACGGTCCCCGGCGTATCGGCGAGCTGCTTGTACGCCTGCATCTGTTCGGCGGACGTGACGGTCGAGCCGGCGTCCTGCCACGTGACCTTCAGCGCATCTCGGCCGAGCTTGGCCGGCCAGTAGCCGTTCGCGATCACGGCCACGCCGGTGCCGCCGCGATCGGTCGGAATCTCGACGACCTCGACCACGCCCCTGACTGCCCGGGCCGCCGCCGCGTCGTAGCTCGCGACCTTGCCGCCGAAGCGCGGCGGGCGCGCGATCACGGCCACCATCGTGTCCGGCAGACGCCAGTCCATCCCGTACTTGAGCGTGCCGTCGAGCATCGCGCGCGAATCGACGCGCGGAGTCGGTTTGCCGATGATGCGGAACTGGTCCGGCGACTTCAGCGGCACGTGTTGCGGCACCTGCATCGCCATTGCGTCGGGCGCGAGTTCGCCGTAGGTCGCGCGATGGTTGCCGGAGGTCACGACGCCATTCGCGGTGCGGCACGTGGCGGGATCGACGTTCCAGCGCCGGGCGGCCGCGGCGACGAGCATCGCGCGCGCGGATGCGCCGAGTTCGCGGTATTGCGTAAACGAATGGTTGACCGAGGTCGAGCCGCCGGTCATCTGGATGCCGGTCACCGGATCCCGGTACGGTTCGCCGGCGGGCGCGAGCGCGGTGCGCACATTGCGCCAGTCGGCATCCAGTTCGTCGGCCAGCGCCATCGGCAGCGCGGTGCTGACGCCCTGGCCGGACTCGGTCCGGTTGACGGCAACCGTCACCGTGTTGTCCGGCGCGATGATGACGAACGCCTGGGGTGGCGAGGTTCGGGGGCTGGTGTCGGTCGCGGCCGCGGTACGCAGCGGCGGGATGCCCAGCGCGAGACAGCCGCCCGCGGCCATCGTGAGTTTCAGAAAGCCGCGTCGGCCCGGGTTCGGCGAACCGGTCGAGGCGGGCGCGGCGTGGAGGTGTTGAGCGTCGGTGCTCGCCGAGCCGCCGACAGTGCGGATTCGCATGGTGACAGTCTCCCGACAGGCTTATGCAAGCGCACCGGCCGCATCGTGAATCGCGGCGCGGATGCGCTGGTAGGTCGCACAACGGCACAGGTTGCCGGCCATCGCGGTATCGATGTCGGCGTCGGTCGGCGCCTTGTTGCTGCGCAGCAGGCCGACCGCGCTCATCATCTGGCCGCTCTGGCAGTAGCCGCATTGCGCGACGTCGTGCCGGACCCACGCGTCGAGCACGGCCTTGCCGATCGCATCGTCGGCGAGGTGTTCGGACGTCGTGATACGGGCGTGGCCCACCGCCGACAGCGCGAGCGTGCAGCTATGCGTGGGCCGTCCGTCGACATGGACGGTACAGGCGCCGCAGTCGCCGGTGTCGCACCCGAACTTGGTGCCGGTCAGGCCAAGGTTGTCGCGCAGCACCCAGAGCACCGGCGTCGACGGGGCGGCGTCGACCTCCGCCAGCCGGTTGTTGATATTCAACGTCACCATCGTGATGTTCTCCCTCGGGCATCTCGTTATCGCGCGCATCACGAAACCGCAATGCGGCGGATGTGAATCAATTAAAGCAGACTCGAGAATAAATCAGCACCCCGGGATTCAGCGTTTTTCCTTTCTTAATAATTCACGTGATTTATTTAAAGCTGAAATATTACATCTCTCATACGAATCATCAAATCGGCACGAAAGATTGTTGAGTTTTGACAAAAATTTCCCCGACTCATGGAAAACGTTTGCGAGTCGAGCATATATTTGACTCGCGATCACGCCAGGAGGCTTAGAGGTCGAACGACGGGCACCATCAGGTCGATATGCGGAAAATCGAATTCCGGCTGTCAGGAAGATCGATGTTCAGCGTTCTTTTAATCGGCGGAAGGTGTACTGCGAGCGCGGCTTGGACGCTCGACACGTTTGACCTGGATGGATAGGCGCGCCATAAGCGCCGACCGCCGGGCAATATGTTCGATTCGCCAAATACAAAAGTTTTATTGGGTGGAAGAATTACCGAGCAAGGGGGCGCAAGCAAAAAATGCCGAATCCATGATCATCCCAGATTAATTCCCGCCAGTTGTCAATCATGCCATTCGCTTCGGCTTGGCGACGGGAAGGTATTTATTCAGAAACTGTATGGCGCATTCCTGAGTTTCTCTTCGGCATTTTAAGAATGCCGAAGCGATGCTTGTCGTCGTCGATTTTATAACCGGAAGGTGTGATTATGCGTATGCGCATGGGTTCGAATAAAAAGCGCGCGGAAGCACGTTCGAAACTCCTGGTTCCGACCGGCATGCTGGTCGCGCTGGTCGGCGCCGGGGTCATTCCAGCCGACGCACTGGCCGCCTGCACCGGAACGACGACCGTCAGTTGTACCGGAGCCAGCACGTCCTATTCGAACGGCACGAACAATCTCAACCTGACCGTCGCATCCGGCGCGACCGTCAGCGTGGTGCCGTTGTTCGGCGGCACGGCGCTGTCGCTGACGGGCAGCGGCGTCACGCTGACCAACAACGGGACGATCGACCCCGCGTTGTCCGGGTTGAGCCTCGTGTCGAACGGCACGGTGGTCGGCAATAGCGCGTCCGCAAGCACCGTCAACGTCACGAACACCAGCTCGGGCGTGATGATGGGTTCGACGAGCTCGCTGCTCAACGGGCCGGCGTTGACGGTATACAACGGCACGGGCGGCACGACGAACATCACCAATGCCGGCACGATCGGTACGACCGGCCTGGGCTTCAGCCCGGGGCCGACCGCGCAGGTCGTGACCACGTCGGGCGGCGCGCAAGTCAACTTCACCAATGCGAGCGGCGGCACCATCAACGGTTCGGTGGCGCTCGCGCCCAGCGCGACACCGGGCGCCGGGAACACGTTCACCAACGCCGGCACCGTCGCGGGCAACGTGTCGCTGGGCGCAGCCCTCGGCACGTCGAACACGTTCAATGCGCTGACCGGATCGTCGGTCGGGCTCGGCGTCGATGCGGGCCTGGGCGGCAACAACACGCTCAACCTGCAACTGAACACGGCCGCGGGGGGCGCGACGAACGGCACCATCGCGGTCGATACGTACGGCAATTTCAACAACCTCGCCGTGCAGGGCGGCACGTGGGACATCACCGGCGCATCGACCGCGACGAACGCGTCGCTGACCGGCGGCACCGCGATCGTTCACGGCGCCGGTGCGCTGGGCACCGGCACGATCGTCGCCGGCGGCGGCACGCTCGAGGCCGGCGCGGCCGGTGTGAACCTGCTCAACAACGTGACGCTGAGCGGCGGCCTGACGGTCGACGGCGCGACCGGGCTCGCGTTGTCGGGCTCGATCGGCGGCGGCGGCGCGCTGACCGCGAGCGGTACCGGGACGCTGACGCTGAACGGCGCCAATTCGTTCACCGGCGGAACGAATCTGACGGGCGGCGGCGGGCTGGTGGTCGGCACGGGCACGGCGCTCGGCGGCGGCGCGCTGAACGTGACGGGCGCGGGCGGCTCGCTGGGTACGAGCGTCGGCGGCACGGTGCTCGGCAATGCGGTGAATATCGACGCGGGCGTCACCCTGGGCCTGAACGGTTCGGCCAACCTCGGTCTGGGCGGCACGATCGCAGGCAGCGGCGGTCTCGCGCAAACCGGCACGGGGACGACGACGCTGTTCGGCGCGAACACGTTCACCGGCGGCACGGCGCTGAGCGGCGGCGGGCTGATCGCCGGCAACGGCGCGGCGCTCGGAACCGGCGCGCTGCACGTGACCGGTGCGGGCGGCTCGCTGGCGACGAATGTGGGCGGCACGTTGCTCGGCAATGCGGTGAATCTCGATGCAGGGGCCACGCTGGGCCTGAACGGTGCGGCGGGCCTGAGCCTCGGAGGCACGATCGCCGGTAGCGGCAGCCTCGTGCAAAGCGGCGCGGGCACGACGACGCTGCTCGGCGTCAACACGTTCTCGGGCGGCACCGCACTGAGCGGCGGCGGGCTGATCGCCGGCAACGGCGCGGCGCTCGGCACGGGAGCGTTGAACGTGTCCGGCACGGGCGGCTCGCTGGCGACGAGCGTCGGCGGCACGCTGCTCGGCAATGCAGTCAACCTCGGCGCGGGCGCCACGCTCGGCCTGAACGGCGCGGCCGACCTGAGCCTTGGCGGAGCGATCGGCGGGAGCGGCAGTCTCGCGCAGACCGGCACGGGTACGACGACGCTGCTCGGCACGAACACGTTCACGGGCGGCACGACGCTCGGCGGCGGTGGGCTGATCGCCGGCAACGGCGCGGCTTTGGGCACCGGTGCGCTGAACGTGGTCGGCGCGGGCGGCTCGCTCGCGACGAACGTCGGCGGTACGGTGCTCGGCAATGCGGTCAACCTCGGCGCGGGCGCGACGCTCGGCCTGAACGGTGCAGCCGATCTCGGCCTGAGCGGTGCGATCTCGGGTGCAGGCGGCTTGGCGCTCGGCGGCACCGGCGCCACGACGCTGTCCGGCGCGAATACGTTCACGGGCGGCGCGAGCCTGACGGGCGGCGGCAGCCTGATCGTCGGCGGCAGCACGGCGCTCGGCGTGGGCGGCGCGTTGAACGTCAGCGGTCTCGGCGGTTCGTTGAGCGCGGATCTGGCCGCCGGCGCGGCACTCGCGAACGGCATCAACCTGAACGGCGCATCGTTGACGCTGAACGGCGCGAACGACCTCGGCCTGAGCGGCGCGATCGGCGGCACCGGCGGCCTCGTGCTGAGCGGCACGGGGACGACGACGCTGTCGGGCGCGAACACCTTCGGCGGCGGTACGACGTTGAGCGCCGGCACGGTGCTGGCGGGCAACGACCTGGCGCTGGGTACCGGTGCGCTGAACGTCGCCGGCTCGGGCGGTGCGCTCGGCGCAAACGTGAACGGCATCGCGCTGGGCAACGCGGTGAACCTCGGCGCGGGCGCGACGCTCGCGTTGACCGGCGCGAACGATCTGGGCCTGAACGGCACGATCGCCGGCAACGGCGGTCTCGCGCAAATCGGCTCGGGCATCACGACGTTGACCGGCGCGAACACGTTCTCGGGCGGCACGACGCTGAGCGGCGGCGGAATCCTCGCCGGCAACGGCGCCGCGCTGGGCACGGGTGCGCTGAACGTGACCGGCGCGGGCGGTTCGCTCGGCACGACCGTCGGCGGCACGGTGCTCGGCAACGCGATCCAGCTCGGCGCGGGCGCGGCACTGACGGTCGGCGGTGCGAACGATCTCGGGCTGGGCGGGATCATTTCCGGTGCCGGCGGCCTGTCCGTGGCCGGCCCGGGCACGACGACGCTCACCGCGGCCGAGACGTTCACCGGCGGCACCACGATCGGCGGCGGCACGCTGGCGATCGGTGCAGGCGGCAGCCTCGCCGCGTCGAGCCCCGTCAACCTCACCGGTGCCGGCGCGCAGTTCAACATCGCCGGCGCGACCACGCCGCAGTCGATCGGCACGCTTTCGGGTGTCGCGGGTTCGACGATCGATCTCGGTTCGAACCACCTGACGCTGGCAGGCAGCGGCAGCGGCGTCTTCGCGGGCAACATCGGCGGTGCGGGCGGCCTGACACTTTCCGGCACCGGTTCGCAGGCGCTCACCGGCAACAACACGTACGCGGGCGGCACGGCGCTGACGGGCGGCAGCCTGGTCGTCGGCAGCGGCGCGGCGCTCGGCCTCGGCGCACTCGACGTCAACGGTTCGGCTTCGCTCGGTGCGAGCGTGCCGGGCGTGACGATCGGCAACGCGGTCAATCTCGGCGGCGGCGTCACGCTGGGGTTGAACGGCGCGAACGATCTCGCCCTGGGCGGCACGATCGCCGGCAACGGCAGCCTCGCGCAAACCGGCACGGGCACGACGACGCTCACAGGCACGAACACGTACACGGGTGGCACGACGCTCAGCGCCGGCGGGTTGATCGCCGGCAACGGCGCGGCGCTTGGCACCGGCGCGCTGAATGTGAGCGGTGCGGGCGGCACGCTCGCCACGAACGTCGCCGGCACCGTGCTCGGCAATGCGGTGAACCTCGGCGCCGGCGCGACGCTGGGGCTGAACGGTTCGGCGGACCTGAGCCTCGGCGGCGTGCTGTCGGGCGACGGCAGCCTCGCGCAAACCGGCACCGGCACGACGACGCTGCTGGGTGCGAACACGTTCACGGGTGGCACGACGCTCAGCGGCGGCGGGCTCATCGCCGGCAACGGCAGCGCACTCGGCACCGGCGCGCTGAACGTGACGGGCGCGGGCGGCTCGCTCGGCACGAGCGTCGGCGGCACCGTGCTCGGCAATGCGGTGAATCTGGGCACGGGCGCGACGCTGACGGTTGGCGGTGCGAACAATCTCGGCCTCGGCGGCGCGATTTCGGGCGGCGGCAATCTGTCGGTGACCGGCCCGTCGATCACGACGCTCACGGGAGCGGGCAGCTACACCGGCAACACGACGATCGGCAACGGCAGCACGCTGGCGGTCGGCGCGGGCGGCAGCCTGTCGGGCGGCAGTCTGTTCGACCTGGCCGGCGCGGGCGCGACGCTCGACCTGAGCGCGGCGACGTCGCCGCAGACGACGGGCGGGCTCGTCGGCACGGCCGGCTCGGCCGTGAATCTCGGCGGCAATACGCTGACGCTCGGCGGTTCCGGTAACGGCACGTTCGGCGGCACGATCGGCGGGGCGGGCGGGCTGACGCTGTCCGGCACCGGCACGGAGACGCTGACCGGCACGAATACGTACACGGGCGGCACGACGATCAACAGCGGCACGCTGGCAATCGGCGCGGGCGGCAGCCTGGCGGCGGGCGGCGCAGTCAATCTGGGTGGGGCCGGCGCAACGTTCGACCTGAGCGGCGCGGCGCTGCCGCAGGCGATCGGCACGCTGTCGGGGGTGGCCGGTTCGACGGTGAATCTCGGCGGCAACGGCCTGACGCTGGGCGGTTCGGGCAGCGGCACGTTCGGCGGCACGATCGCTGGGGCAGGCGGCAGCCTGACGCTGTCGGGCACGGGCACCGAAACGCTGAATGGTGCGAACAGCTACACGGGCGGCACGAACCTCACCGGCGGCGGCACGCTGCTCGCCGGCAACGGTTCGGCGCTCGGCACGGGCGCGTTGAACATCGCCGGCGCAGGCGGCACGCTGGCCACGAGCGTCGCCGGCACGACGCTGACCAACGCGATCAATCTCGGCACCGGTTCGGCACTGACGCTCGGCGGCACGAACGACCTGGGCCTCGGCGGCATCATCGCCGGCAGCGGCAGTCTCGCGCAAACCGGCACCGGAACGACCGCGCTCACCGGCGCGAACACCTACACCGGCGGCACGACGCTGAGTGCTGGCGGCCTGTCGGTCGGCAGCAATACGGCGCTCGGCACGGGTGCGCTCAACGTCACCGGCAGCGGCGGCGCACTCAGCGCGAGCACGGCGAACCTGCTGCTGGCGAACGCCGTCGATCTGGGCGCCGGCTCGGCGCTGAATCTCGGCGGCGCGTTCGACCTCGGCCTGAATGGCATGATTTCCGGTGCAGGCGGCGTGGTGCAGTCCGGCACGGGCACGACCACGCTTGGCGGCGCGAACACCTACAGCGGCGGGACGACGTTGAGCAGCGGCGGATTGAGCGTGGGCAGCAATACGGCGCTCGGTTCCGGCGCATTGAACGTGACCGGCAACGGCACGCTGAGCGCGAGCGTGAGCGGTACGACGCTCGGCAACGCGGTTACGCTTGGCGCGGGCGCGACGCTCGGGCTGAGCGGGGCGAACGATCTGGGCCTGAGCGGCACGATTTCCGGCAGCGGCGCCCTGGCGCAGACCGGCACGGGAACCACGACGCTCACCGGCACGAACACCTACGACGGCGGCACCACGTTGAGCGGCGGCGGGCTCATCGCCGGCAACGGCAGCGCACTCGGTTCCGGCGCGCTGAACGTGACGGGCGTGGGCGGCTCGCTCGGCACGAGCGTCGGCGGCACGGTGCTCGGCAATACGGTGAATCTCGGCGCAGGATCGACGCTGACGGTTGGGGGTGCGAACGATATCGGGCTGGGCGGCGGGATCTCGGGCAGCGGCGGTCTGTCGGTCAGCGGCCCGTCGACGACCACGCTCACGGGCGTGAACACCTATACCGGCAACACGACGATCGGCGGCGGCAGCACGCTGGCGGTCGGTGCGGGCGGCAGCCTGTCGTCGGGCAGCGCGCTCGATCTCGCCGGCACGGGCGCGACGCTCGACATCAGCGCGGCGACCACGCCGCAGACGAGCGGCATGCTGTCCGGCGTAGCGGGCACGAACGTGAACCTCGGCGGCAACACGCTGACGCTCGCCGGTACCGGCAACGGCAACTATGCCGGCACGATTGGCGGCACGGGCGGGCTGACGATGTCCGGCACGGGGACGGAAACGCTGACCGGCGCGAACACGTACACCGGCGCGACGACGATCAACAGCGGCACGCTCGCGATCGGCGCAGGCGGCAGCCTGTCGGCGAGCAGCCCGGTGAATCTGGCCGGTGCGGGCGCCACCTTCGACGTCAGCGGCGCGACCACGCCGCAGACGACGGGCACGCTGTCGGGCGTGGCCGGTTCGACGGTGAACCTGGGCGGCAACAACCTGACGCTGGGTGGTTCGGGCAGCGGCACGTACGGCGGCACGATTGCCGGCGCGGGCGGCAGCCTCACGCTGGCGGGTACGGGCACCGAAACGCTCACCGGCAACAACACGTACACGGGTGGCACGACCCTGAGCGGCGGCGGCACGCTGATCGCGGGAAGTGGTTCGGCGCTCGGCACGGGTGCGCTGAACACGAGCGGCGCAGGCGGCACGCTCGGCACGAGCGTGGCCGGCACGACGCTGACCAACGCGATCAATCTCGGCGCGGGCTCGACGCTGACGGTTGGCGGTGCGAACAATATGGGCCTCGGCGGCGGGATCTCGGGCAGCGGCAACCTCGCGGTGACCGGCCCGTCGACGACGACGCTCACGGGGGCCAGCTCGTACACCGGCAACACGACGATCGGCGGCGGCAGCACCCTGGCGGTTGGCGCGGGCGGCAGCCTGTCGGGCGGCAGCGCGATCAACCTGGCCGGCGCGGGCTCGACGCTGGACGTCAGCGCGGCCACGTCGCCGCAGACGACCGGCACGCTATCGGGCGCGGCGGGTTCGGCGGTGAACCTCGGCAGCAATACGCTGACGCTCGGCGGGTCGGGCAACGGCACGTTCGGCGGTACGGTCGGCGGCACGGGCGGGCTGACGCTGTCGGGTACCGGCACCGAAACGCTGACGGGCAACAACACGTACACCGGCGCGACGACGATCAACAGCGGCACGCTGGCGATCGGCGCGGGCGGCAGCCTGTCGGCGAGCAGCCCGGTGAACCTGGCCGGTGCGGGCGCGACCTTCGACGTCAGCGGCGCGACGACGCCGCAGACGACGGGCACGCTTTCGGGCGTGGCCGGTTCGACGGTGAACCTGGGCGGCAACAACCTGACGCTCGGCGGCACGGGCAACGGCACGTACGGCGGCACGATCGCCGGCGCGGGCGGCAGTCTCACGTTGTCGGGCACCGGCACCGAAACGCTCACCGGCAACAACACGTACACGGGCGGCACGAGCCTGACGGGTGGCGGCACGCTGATCGCGGGCAACGGCTCGGCGCTCGGCACCGGCACGTTGAACACGAGCGGCGCAGGCGGCACGCTGGCCGCGAGCGCGCCGGGCACGACGCTCGGCAACGCGGTGAATCTCGGCGCGGGTTCGACGCTGACGGTGGGCGGCGCGAACGATCTGGGCCTCGGCGGCGGGATCTCGGGTAGCGGCAACCTCGCGGTGAACGGCCCGTCGACGACGACGCTCACGGGGGCCAACTCGTACACCGGCAGCACGACGATCGGCGGCGGCAGCACGCTGGCGGTCGGCGCGGGCGGCAGCCTGTCGGGCGGCAGCGCGATCGACCTCGCCGGCACCGGCGCCACGCTCGACCTGAGCGGGGCCACCTCCGCACAGACGACGGGCGCGCTGTCCGGCGGCGCGGGCACGAACGTCAACCTCGGCGGCAATACGCTCACGCTCGGCGGCGCAGGCAGCGGCACGTACGGCGGCGTGATCGGCGGCACGGGCGGCCTGACGCTGTCGGGCACCGGCACCGAAACGCTGACGGGCAACAACACGTACACCGGCGCGACGACGATCAACAGCGGCACGCTCGCGATCAGCGGCAACGGCAGCCTGTCGTCGAGCAGCCCGGTCAGCCTGACGGCGTCCGGCGCGACGCTCGACCTGAGCGGTGCGTCGTCGCCGCAATCGACGGGCGCGATCTCGGGCGTGGCCGGCTCGACGGTGAACCTGGGCAACAACAACCTGACGCTCGGCGGCACGAGCAGCGGCACCTATGCGGGCAACATCGCCGGCACCGGTGGCGTGACGATGAACGGCACCGGAACCGAAACGCTGACGGGCGCGAATTCTTACACGGGGGCGACCACGATCAACAGCGGCACGCTGGCGATCGGCGCGGGCGGCAGCCTGTCGGGCACGACGCCGGTGAGCCTGACGGGTGCGGGCGCAACCTTCGACCTGAGCGGCGCGACCACGCCGCAGACGACGGGCACGCTGTCGGGCGTCGCGGGTTCGACGGTGAACCTCGGCGGCAACAACCTGACGCTCGGCGGCACGGGCAGCGGCACGTATGACGGCACGATCGCGGGCACGGGCGGCAGCCTGACGCTGGCCGGGACGGGCACCGAAACGCTGAACGGGACCAACACGTACACGGGCGGCACGAGCCTGACCGGTGGCGGCACGTTGATCGCGGGCAACGGTTCGGCGCTCGGCACGGGTGCGCTGAACACGAGCGGCGCGGGCGGCACGCTCGGCACCAGCGTGGCCGGCACGACGCTCGGCAACGCGGTGAATCTCGGCGCGGGTTCGACGCTGACGGTTGGCGGTGCGAACAATCTCGGGCTTGGCGGTGCGATCTCGGGCGGCGGCAACCTCGCGGTGAATGGTCCGTCGACGACGACGCTCACCGGCGCGAGCTCGTACACCGGCAACACGACGATCGGCAACGGCAGCACGCTGGCGGTCGGCGCGGGCGGCAGCCTGTCGGGCGGCAGTGCGGTCGATCTGGCCGGTGCAGGGGCGACGCTCGACCTGAACGCGGCCACGACGCCGCAGTCGACCGGCGCGTTGTCGGGCGTGTCGGGTTCGACGGTGAACCTCGGCGGCAATGCGCTGACGCTCGGCGGTTCCGGCAGCGGCACGTACGGCGGCACGATCGCCGGCACGGGCGGCAGCCTCACGCTGGCGGGCACGGGTACCGAAACGCTGAACGGGACGAACACGTACACGGGCGGCACGACCCTCACCGGCGGCGGCACGCTGCTCGCCGGCAACGGCTCGGCGCTCGGCACCGGTGGGTTGAACACCAGCGGCGCGGGCGGCACGCTCGGCACCAGCGTGGCCGGCACGACGCTGACCAACGCGATCAATCTCGGCGCGGGGTCGACGCTGACGGTTGGCGGTGCGAACAATCTGGGCCTGGGCGGCGCGATCGGCGGCAGCGGCAACCTCGCGGTGAACGGTCCGTCGACGACGACGCTCACGGGGGCCGGCTCGTACACCGGCAGCACGACGATCGGCAACGGCAGCACGCTGGCGGTCGGCGCGGGCGGCAGCCTGTCGGCGGGCAGCTCGGTCGATCTGTCGGGTACGGGGGCCACGCTGGACCTGAGTGCCGCGACGACGCCGCAGACCACGGGCGCAGTGTCGGGCGTGTCGGGTTCGACCGTGAATCTGGGCAGCAACACGCTGACGCTGGGCGGCTCCGGTAACGGCACGTACGGCGGCACCGTCGCCGGCACGGGCGGGTTGACGCTGTCGGGCACCGGTACCGAAACGCTGACGGGCAACAACACGTACACCGGTGCGACGACGATCAACAGCGGCACGCTGGCGATCGGCGCGGGCGGCAGCCTCTCCGGCAGCAGTCCGCTGAACCTGACCGGTGCGGGCGCAACCTTCGACGTCAGCGGCGCGACCACGCCGCAGACGACGACCGCGCTGTCGGGCGTGGCCGGTTCGACGGTGAACCTGGGCGGCAACAACCTGACGCTCGGCGGCACGGGCAACGGCACGTTCGGCGGCACGATCGCCGGCACGGGCGGCAGCCTCACGCTGGCCGGCACGGGCACCGAAACGCTGACCGGTCCGAACACATACACGGGCGGCACGAACCTGACGGGCGGCGGCACGCTGGTCGCGGGCAGCAACACGGCGCTTGGCACGGGCGCGCTCAACACCGGCGGCGCAGGCGGGACGCTGGCCGCGGGCACGCCGGGCACGACGCTGACCAATGCGGTGAACCTCGGGACGGGTTCGACGCTGACGGTGGGCGGCACCAACAGCCTCGGCCTGAGCGGCCCGATCTCGGGCAGCGGCGCGCTCGCGCTCGGCGGCCCCGCGCCGACGACGCTTTCCGGTGCCAACACGTACACCGGCGGCACCAGCGTCACCGGCGGCGGCACGCTCGTCGCCGGCACGCCGACCGCGCTCGGCAGCGGCACGCTGAGTGTCGGCGGCAACGGCGGCACGCTCGGGACCAGCGTTCCCGGCACGACGCTCGGCAACGCCGTGAACCTCGGCACGGGTTCGACGCTGACGGTGGGCGGCGCCAACAACCTCGGCCTGAGCGGCCCGATCTCGGGCGGCGGCAACCTGGCGGTGAGCGGCCCGTCGACGACGACCCTCAGCGGCGCGAACGCATACACGGGCAGCACGACGATCGGCAACGGCAGCACGCTGGCGGTCGGCGCGGGCGGCAGCCTGTCGGCGGGCAGCGCACTGACGCTGGCCGGCAACGGCGCGACGCTCGATGTCAGCGCGGCCAGGACGCCGCAGACGACGAGCGCGCTGTCCGGCGCCGCCGGTTCGACCGTGAATCTCGGCGGCAACACGCTGACCGTGGCGGGCCCGGCGGGTGGTTCGTTCGGCGGCACGATCGCGGGCACCGGCGGCTTCGCGGTGCAGGGCGGCGGCACGCAGACGCTGACCGGCGCCAACACGTACACCGGCAGCACGACGATCGGCAGCGGCAGCATGCTCGCGCTCGCCGGCGCAGGCAGCCTTGCGCCGACGAGCCCGGTGATGCTCGCGGGCAGCGGCGCGACGCTGAATCTCGCGGGTTCGGCCGCACCGCAGTCGATCGGCACGCTGTCGGGCACGACGGGTTCGAACGTGAATCTCGGCGCGACGCCGCTGACGGTCAATACCGCGGGCACCAGCTCGTTCGCGGGCACGCTGTCGGGTACCGGCCCGCTGACACTGGCCGGCACGGGCGCACAGGTGCTGAGTGGGACGAACACGCTGTCCGGGCCGACGACCGTGACCGGCGGCACGCTCGCGGTCACCGGTTCGCTGGCCAGCTCGCCGGTGACTGTCGGCAGCGGCGCGACCGTCACCGGGACGGGCACGATCGGCGGCCTGGTCGTGTCGGGCGGCGGCACCGCATCGGTCCTCCAGTATGGGCAGCCGCTGAAGGTCGCGGGCAACGCCACCTTCCAGCCGGGCTCGACGCTGCAGGTCGGCGCCACGCCGCAACAGAGCGGGGGCCTCGACGTGACCGGCTCCGCCACGCTCAACGGTGGGTCGGTACAGGTCGTCGCGGCGACCGGGCAATACCAGCCGGGCAAGCTCTACACCATTGTGAATGCCGGCGCGGGCGTGCAAGGGCAGTTCAGCGCGGTGAACTCGACGTATGCGTTCCTCACGCCGACGCTCACGTACAACCCGGCGCAGGTGCTGATGTCGCTGGCACCGAACGGCACGCCGTTCTCGTCGGTTGCGACGACGCCCGACGGGCAAGCGGTGGCGGGCGCGGTCGGCACGCTCGGCGCCGGCAACCCGCTGTTCGATACGGTGCTGACGTCGGATGCGCCGACCGCGAACCGCGCATTCACGCAACTGGCCGGCGATCTGTATCCGAGTACGCGAAGCGTGCTGCTGTCGGATAGCCGCTACGTGCGCGACGCGGTGCTCGATCGTGCGCGGCTCGGTTCGCAGCCGGGCGGGGCGCTGTGCGGATGCGAGGCGCCGGTGTCGGCGGACGATCACGCGGCGGCGCTCGACCGGCGCATGGCCGCGGAGAACGGCTGCACGCCGGCCAAGTCGTTCAAGCCCGCGGTGTGGGGCCGGCTGTACGGCTCGCATAGCCGGTTCGACGGCGACGGCGTTACGGCGGTCGACCGCAATCTGTACGGCTTCGTCGTCGGGACGGACGCGGAGGTCAGCAGCCACTGGCGTGTGGGTATCGCGGGCGGCGCGTCGCGCAGCCTGCTCAATACCGACCAGAACGAGTCGGCGAAGGTCAACGGCGAGACGATCGCACTGTATGCGAGCGGCCGGTACAACGCGTGGAACGTGCGCGGTGGCGTGTCGCAGTCGTGGTACCGCGTGCATAGCGAGCGCAATCCGTCGTTCGGCAGCTTCTCCGATCACGATACCGCCAGCTACGACGCGAACGCGACGCAGGTGTTCACCGAGATCGGCTACTCGACGGCCATCCGCAACGTCGCACTCGAGCCGTTCGTCGGGCTTGCGTATGCGAGCCTGCACACCGGCGGCTTCAAGGAGAGCGGCGGCGCGGCGGCGCTTCAGGGCGATTCCGACACGACGGGCCTCGGCTTCTCGACGCTCGGCGTGCGGGCCTCGACCGACGTCGCGGTCACGACGAAGGGCAAGGTCACGACCTTCGGCACGATCGGCTGGCGGCATGCGTTCGGCAACACGCAACCGGGTTCGACACTGTCGTTCGCGAGCGGAGGAGCGCCGTTCAGCGTGGTCGGCGTGCCAATTGCGCGCGATGCGGCCGTGCTCGAGGTCGGTGTCGATGCGGCCGTGACGAAGAACCTGTCGCTCGGCCTGTCGTATAGCGGTCAGCTCGGCGGCCACATCAGCGATCACGCGCTGTACGGCAATCTGTTGTGGAAGTTCTGAAGGGCGGGGCGGCGGCCGCTCGCGGTGGAGTCGTCGTGAGCGGGCGATCGATTTCCAAAGCAGTTGCGTTCGGCGGCGCATTAGGGCGACCGCACGCAGCACGCGTGCGCGGCGCCATCGGGCCCGGCGCAACGCCGAACCCCGCATATGCGTGGAGCCGTGGCCGATGGCGACGGCGAAAGGCGGGATAACGCCGATGGAGCCGGCGTGATGGTGTCGATGCCCGTCAGCGTGGTGCGGCGTCCGCATTGACGCCGCAAGACGCGCGCGTGGGGTGGGGCGATACGAACCGGCGCGCGTTCCCGCTCTCGCTCCGTTTGGCGGATCGTCGTGCACGCCCGATGCCGGGCATCGGGCGCGAACAACGGCGGGCTAGATCTGGGCGCGGTCGCGCGAATTCACGGCGACCACCGTGGGCGATTCGGCCAGCGGGACGAAACGTCGGGAGGTGCCGTCCAGCGCGTCGATGCCGCCCGTCTCGATGTCGTAGACCCATCCGTGCAGGTTCAGGCGTCCTTGCTCCAGTGCAAGCGCGACTGACGGGTGGGTGCGCAGGTTCGCCAGCTGCGCGATCACGTTTTCGCGCACGAGCCCGTCGAGTTTCGCGCGCGGCGTGTCGTATTCATGCGCGGCGTTGATGACGCGTGCGGAATCGGCATGACGCAGCCAGTTCGCGACGGCCGGCAGATGATCGAGGCAGGTGCAGCGCGAAATCGCGCCCATCGCGCCGCAATCGGAGTGGCCGCAGATCACGATATCCCGAACGCCGAGAACGGCGACCGCGTATTCCACGGTGGCGGACACGCCGCCGGGTTCCGGGCCGTACGACGGCACGATATTGCCCGCATTGCGGATCACGAACAGTTCGCCCGGCTCGCGCTGAGTGAGCAGCTCAGGGACGACACGGCTGTCGGAGCACGTGACGAACAGCGCCTTGGGGTTTTGTGACGTGGCGAGTTGCTTGAAAAGCGCCTCACGTTGCGGATAGATGTCGCGTTGAAAACGCAAAAAGCCATCGATGATGTCTCGCATGCTCGCTCCAGAACTTCAGACGTATGATCAGCGCAGCAGTAGCAGGTACGCCTGCGCGGCGAGCATCATAATGCAGATATCCGTCGTGCGCAGGTGTGGCGAGCGGCATCGCCCGGTACCCGCCCCAGGATGCCGCGTCGAATGTCGATTCGTTTTTTGCATAAGTATCGCTAACAATTTCGGGGGATGGGGTGATCTGCATTTCCATGCAGTTTTCCTGTCAGGGCGATCCTGGCCGTATATCGTCCAGCGGAAGTCCCCACTAAACAGCCTCGTCAAATCAGATGGTTGCTGTCCGGGTAGGCAGTCAGGGATTCCCATGGCGATTCAGGTGCGACCTGCGGCGTCGGCCTTCCGGCCCGGCACGATCTCGCAGAAAAATTCCTGGTGACGCGCACCGAGCCGGCGGGCCGCCTCGTAGCGATGAAAGTGACTGGCGAGCCAGAACCTGCAGCCGTCGAAGAACACTTTCATTGCCGGCCGTGCCGCGCGCATCGAATTCGAGCGGATGGACGCGACGGCGTCGTCCAGCGCATCGATGTCGAACGAAGTGTCGAACAGCATCGCATCGTCGACCGAAAGCTGTAAAAACTTGAGGTAATCGATTCCGAGCACGCCGACCGGCAGCCGGGTCGGAGCCGGAATCGGCGAACGAAAATTGCCGGACATGGTGACAGGGGATTCCGCAGCGCGGTGAGCCGTTTCGAGGTCGCGTCGACGCAGGCGCCGCCGCCGCCGGGCGAGGAACGCCACGGCGATGCAGCGTCAATCGTTTGCCATGAGATGACTGATGATCAGCGCCGGATCCGCGATGTCCAGGATCAGCCGACGGAAGATGCGCTTTCGCATATGGTCTTCGTCGAGCATCCAGGGTTCGCCCTTTTTACCAAGGTACTGTGCGAGCGCATCCTGGTTGGCGGCGCCGCCGGGAAGCTCGAGGCGGGCGGCCAGCAACCCTGCCAGGACATCGTCGATCTCGATGTCGAGCGGTTTCGAATCAATGTGAAGCACGAGTTTCATGTCGATTCCGGGCAAAAAGCGGCGCCGCAACCCGCATCGCGCGTGCGGCGCCGAACGCGTTGCGCCGGCCGCGACTGTTCAGCCGGCGCAGACACGAACCGCTACCAGGTCAATACTCGAGCGCCGGTGTCGCGTGCGGCGCCGCCTTCTCGTCCTTGGGTGCGTCGGCAACCGATGCGTCGGTCGTGAGGATCAGGCCGGCGATCGACGCGGCATTTTGCAATGCCGTGCGCGTCACCTTGGTGGGATCGACGACACCGGCTTCGACGAGGTCGACGAACTCGCCGGTGGCCGCGTTGTAGCCGAAGTTGCCCGTGCCTTCCAGTACCTTCGCGATGACGACCGACGGCTCGTTCCCAGCATTCGAAGCGATGACGCGCAGCGGTGCTTCGAGCGCGCGCAGCACGATGTGGATCCCCGCGTCCTGGTCGCTGTTGGCGCCTGTCAGGCCCGTGACCGTCGAACGCGCGCGCAGCAGCGCCACGCCGCCGCCCGGCACGATCCCTTCTTCGACCGCCGCGCGCGTGGCGTGCAGCGCGTCGTCCACGCGGTCTTTCTTCTCCTTCATCTCGACTTCGGTTGCCGCTCCGACCTTGATGACGGCTACGCCGCCCGCGAGCTTCGCGACGCGCTCCTGGAGCTTCTCGCGATCGTAGTCGCTGGTGGCTTCCTCGATCTGCGTGCGGATGGACTTCACGCGCGCATCGATGCGCTGCTCGTCGCCCGCGCCGTCGATGATGATCGTGTCGTCCTTGCGCACCTCGACGCGCTTTGCCTGCCCCAGATCCTCGAGGGTTGCCTTTTGCAGCTGCTTGCCGGTCTCTTCCGAGATGACGGTTGCGCCGGTCAGGATGGCGATATCCTCCAGTGTCGCCTTGCGACGGTCGCCGAACCCGGGCGCCTTGACGGCCGCGACTTTCAGGATGCCTCGCATCGCGTTCACCACGAGCGTGGCCAGGGCTTCGCCTTCGATGTCTTCCGCCACGATCAGCAGGGGCTTGCCTGCCTTCGAGGTCGCCTCGAGGACGGGCAGCAGATCCCGGACGTTCGAGATCTTCTTGTCGTGCAGCAGGATCAGCGCGTCGTCCAGGTAGGCTGCCTGCTTGTCGGGATCGTTGATGAAGTAGGGGCTGACGTAGCCGCGGTCGAACTGCATCCCCTCGACGACATCGAGTTCGTTGTCGAGGGACTTGCCGTCCTCGACCGTGATGACCCCTTCCTTGCCGACCTTCTCCATTGCGTCGGCGATTATCTTGCCGATCGCCTCGTCGGCGTTCGCCGAGATCGAGCCGACCTGCGCGATTTCCTTGCTCGTGGAAATCGGCTTCGACAGGTCGCGAAGCGCGTCGAGCACGGCGGCCACCGCCTTGTCGATGCCGCGCTTCAGGTCCATCGGGTTCACACCGGCGGCGACGTGCTTCATGCCTTCCTGCACGATCGCCTGCGCGAGCACGGTGGCCGTGGTGGTGCCGTCGCCGGCCACATCCGCGGTCTTCGATGCGACCTGCTTGACGATCTGCGCCCCCATGTTTTCGAAGCGCTCCTTCAGCTCGATTTCCTTCGCGACCGACACGCCGTCCTTCGTGATGACGGGCGCGCCGAAGCCGCGCTCGATCAGCACGTTGCGGCCCTTCGGCCCGAGCGTGACCTTCACGGCGTCGGCGAGCACGTTCACGCCCTTGACGATGCGGCCGCGGGCACTGTCGTGGAATTTGACGTCTTTTGCACTCATGTTTGGACTCCGGATCATAGTCGTTGACTCGACGCGTCGCGAACCACCGCTCGGGTGTTCGCGACCGGTTCAGGTTTTCAGGCGGCCTTGCGGGCGGTGCCGGCGTCAGCCTCGAGGACGCCCATGACGTCCTCCTCGCGCATGACGAGGAGTTCCTCGCCATCGACCTTGACGGTCTGCCCCGCGTATTTGCCGAAGAGCACCTGATCACCGACTTTCAACTGGAGCGCACGCAGCGTTCCATCCTGGAGCAGCCGGCCGCTGCCGACCGCGATGACTTCGCCTTGTTCGGGCTTTTCCGCGGCCGAGTCGGGAATCACGATGCCCGACGCCGTCGTCCGCTGCGTCTCGATTCGCTTGACGATAACCCGGTCGTAGAGGGGGCGAATCTGCATTCTCATCTCCTGAGCGATTGAACGTTCACGAAAAGGGAATCCGGCTGCCGGCCGTCGCGACTCGTGCGTCGCCGCCGGGCAGCCGCGCCACTGTCTGGCGGGAACCGAAATAGAGGCGCCCGCCGCACGCTTCAAGAGGGCGCCAAAATGCCTGTTTGTAACAATTTGTTTCAGTCTGGCGTCGGGGGACGAAGGCCCTTTCCGAGGCGATGAGGCGTGTGGCGTATTGCCTGCGCAGCGGCCGTGACCGTGCCGGGATGGGCGGCATGCGCACCCGCTCGGCCGGTTCCCGAAGCCTGTCGGCGAGGCCCGTGAAGCGTCGCGGGACGGGCTGTCGAACCGCCTCTTGAAATTTCCGCTTCTTGCGCTATGTTACGGATCGCCAAGGCAGTCGCGCTAAGCGCTGCGTGTTTCGATTTGTTTGTCTGCGGGGTTTCCCACGGGCAGGCGAACTGGAGCGCGTGGTTCCGTTCGCCTCTCGTGAAGGGCCCCCGATTCAAGGAGCCAGTCATGAGCGATCTTCTCTTCGGCACCGATCTGCTGGGCGAATTCGACCGCCTGCAACGGCAGATGGCCAGCCTCTTCGCGGGGTATCCCGCCAGCCTGCGCGCGACGCGCAGCGAAACCTTCCCTGCGGTGAACATCGGCAGCACCGACGACAGCATCGAGATCGTCGCATTCGCGCCGGGGCTCGATCCGGCCGCGATCGACGTCTCGATCGACAAGGGGCTGCTGACGATCAGCGGCGAGCGCAAGCCGCCCGAGTCGAATGAGGACGCCGAAACGCGCGTCTATGCGCGGGAGCGCTTCATGGGCGCGTTCCGGCGGGTCATCGAGTTGCCGCAGCACGCCGATCCGGACAAGGTCGATGCGCGCTATGTGAACGGTTGCCTGACCATCAGCGTCGGGCGCTCCGAGGCCTCGAAGCCGCGCGCCATTGCCGTCCAGTGAGGATTGATCCAGATACCTAACGAACGGAGGACATCATGAACGACAGCAACGAACTGACGACGCGCGGGGCCGGCACCGATGTTGCCGGCCCGGCCGGCGAGGCGCCGGCGAAGCCGCTCACCCGTGTCGCGCCCGCCGTCGACGTCTTCGAGGACAACCGCGGCATCACGCTGTACGCGGACCTGCCGGGCGTGCCCCGCGAAAAGCTCGACGTGCAGGTGCGGGACGGCAACCTGACCGTCGAGGCCGAAGCCGTCATCCCGACGCCGGCCGGACTGCGGCTGCAGCACGGCGAAGTGCGTCATCCGCGCTTCTGGCGGGCGTTCACCATCAGCCCTGACTTCGACGTCTCGCGCATCGATGCGCAACTGCGCGACGGGGTGCTCAAGCTGACCATTCCGCGCCGCGAGGAGGCGAAACCGCGACGCATCCAGGTGAGCGTCGGATAGGCCGGCGTATTGGCAGCACGGACCGGCGCAGCACGGTGCGCGGTGCTGCGCCGGCGGACACGGCCGCACGCCGGCGGTCGGCCGTGCGATGCCGCGGGCGGGGGCAGGCCTGCACCCCGCGGTTGGCTTTCGCGCCCCGCCGCGATTCGCGATTCCATCGTTGACAGGAAATGGACATGCTCAGCCCACACGAATTTGCGACCCTGATGCTGGTCCGCGAGGCGCCGGACCAGATCGACCTGCACCGAACCGGGCTCGACGCGCTGCTCGAGCGCCAGCTGGTCATGCTTTCCTGACGCGCAAGGGGCGCCGGTTTCTCGACGCGCTTCACCCGGGCAGCACGCCGGGGCCCGCGCATGCCGGCATCCTCGGGCGGCCGGTTTCCGGCATGCATCCCGACGCATGACGATGCCGGCCTGACGCGCGCCGAGCCGCGAAGCGGTCGGGCCCGACGCGCGTCCCGTCATGGATGATTGTCGGCATGCAGGCCGACGGGTAGGTGTCCAGCGGCGCCTGCGGCGCGGCGCGAGCTGCCCGGCAGAAGCGGCAGAAGCGGCAGAAGCGGCAGCGAAGGCGAAGCCCCGCATCGAATGCCTCCGCTCGAGCGCAGCTGACGTCATGTTCGGTGAAGTCCTTCAAAACTGCTAATCAAGTCATTTCGACGCCGTGCAGCGCGCGATGAGTCGCTATCGAGAGACGAGCATGTTCAAGTGCTACCGCCAATTGTGCTGGTGGAATCAACGGACACGATTGGCGCTTTAGCGGACACCGTTGGCAGAATCTACGAACTTCGACACCTGTTGCCGATGCCCGGTGCCGAATCGACGTCTTTGCTTCGCAAACGATAACGATTTTATTTCGGTTTTCGTTTCGCCAATTCGATCCGCCGCATCACAATTCAACACGGCAAGAATCGCAAATGGTTTCGAAAAAATAAACGGACGACGCCAAAATATCAAAAAATGATCTTGATATTGAGCGGCATGTCGATCCGAGCTGGCGAAATTTGGGAAAGACACTATCATCCAACATGCGTAGCCGTACCGTTCCATCAACCCAATCCGGAGTGAGAGGAAAAACATGGCCCAGGCATATGCTGTCGTGTACGACACCTCGAAGAATTTCTTTATTGCCGTCAAGAATGAAGTGGCGTTCTTTTTTCATACCGACAACAACGGCAACGGCGTTATCTATCCACCGGACGGCACCCCGATCAAGAACGGCCCTGGAGAGCCCGCACTTCCCGGCGGAGGGGTCGCAGGGAAAGCTGATCCGGCGATCGGCGCGGCAAACGAATTTCAGGAGGAGACCGGCGTCGAGCTTCGCGAATTCGACCTGGAGTTGAAGCCGAAAGAGTGGCATGAAAAAACGAATAAGTACGAGTATTACGGCGTCTACTACCGGTTCTCGAGAGCTGTATTCAACGATGTCAGCAGAAAGGCAATTGCCAACATAAATACGGGCGCCCAAGCAGCTGCCGCCATTGGCAATGGAAGAATCAGAACCTACAGGGATATTTTCAAAACATATCCAAATTGCCCGAAAGACAATGAACTTGCGGCCGGCTTGATCTGGAATCTCGACCGGGACTGGAGCAGGATTCAAGCATTGAACAACAGCACGAGCACCAACTGGTTCTACATTATTCTCAAAAATCTCAAAGAGAACTTTGATAAAGCCGATTTCCCGGCTGTAACGGGCGAGTAAGTCGCATCGGGACGACATACTCCGCATGTCGCCCCGATGTGCGGCGTCCACCTCATGGTAGGTGCACTGTACGGTCGGAATCGGCGCGTATTCACGCGGCGTCGTCGCGAATGCCTATCACGCACACGGCGTCGGACGCCGCCCTCCATCGAATTGACGCTTTCCGGCAGGTTCGCTTGATTGATGAGGTTGTCGAGCAGGAAATCCGATCCGTTTCATATCGTCAAGCACGTGTTCCACCCTCGCAAGGTGCGCGACAAGAATTCGTCAAGAACCTACGGAGGAGAGGCGCGCCACGGCCGCCTCATCGATTGAGCACCGAACTGGCCAGCGTTACTGCGAACGTCAGCAACACCAGCGAGGAGCACCGTAACACGATGGAAGCCAATCGACCCTCCGCACGATTCATGAGCAGCAGCCGCCCCGAACGAGACCATATCAGTCCGATCGGAATCAGGGTGATCAGAAATACGCCTGTCGACAACAAGAAAATCTCGAGCGATCTGAATGCGGATTCCGGGAAAATTGCGCTTGAAAATAGCAATGCCTTGGGATTCATCAGGGTTGCAAAGAAAAGCCCCCGAAACCCCAGGGGTGCCGAGTCGGTAGCATCAAAGTCGGCGCCTTTAAGCCACATGTTCACCGCGAGGTAGAGGATGAACATGGAACTGATCAGCTTGACGCAACTGACAATCCATGGGTATTGTGCCGCCAAAGACCAGAGAAAAAATCCCCATGCCGCAATGCCTATCACATAGCCTGACGCCTCCGCCGCGACCAGCCGGCACGCACCACGCAGATTCAGCTTGAGCCCGGCAGAAAGCAGCAGCGTGTTTGTCGGCCCGGGTACCAGCAGCACAATGGCGACGTAGAACGACATTTTTAGCATGGGACTCAATGTCAACATGGACTCACCTCGTCTTTCCAGCGATTTGCTTCGTGAAGCGACTGGTTGCGCCATGGCTGCGAGTGGCGAAGCGTAAATCTGTATGAGTTGCCGGCATCTCGACTCACGATCGACGGTGCGGCGCCGAGGGCACTGGGGAATCGCGCCGGCAAGGCGATGGTGCCGATCCCCATAATTGTCAGGCCATCATAGGTGGTAGGGAACCGCGCTGACAACTTTTCTTCCTCGCGCTCGAGATCATGAAATACCGCGCGTGCTTGCTTTATCCGCTCATCGTGGTATGCGAATTTGGGATTTGACTTCTCCGGAACCCGATTTGGATCGATGAACATGCAGTAGTAATTGCCATTGGTCGGGGAATTTTAAAGTTCCAGGTCGGAATTACCGTAATCGGCCGATTTGTATTTCTTCATCGTGCAATGTTGCGCTGCCGCGTTCGGTAATGCGGTGGCGCCAGCTTATACGCCTGGCAAGGGTGTGAAATAGGGATCGTTTAATAATCGCGCACTAACCATCAAATTAAACCAAATTTCGAGGTTATTTATTTTCGGTGCGTATGGTGTTCCGCGTTGGGATGGAGTAGTGTGATTTTGTGAAAAACAAATAAAAATCCTGTTAAAGATATCAGTGTGATTTAAATAATTGCTGGATTACTCTGAATGCGGATCAATTGGCCACCTCGCGGAAGTCCATTCGGGTTTCAATCCTATGGGAAGCGTTTCATGAGCAATCCGATCAAGAATATCGTCATCGTGGGCGGCGGCACCGCGGGCTGGATGTCCGCCTCGTACCTCGTCCGGGCGCTCCAGCAGCAGGCGAACATCACGCTCGTCGAGTCCGAGGCGATCCCGCGGATCGGCGTGGGCGAGGCGACCATCCCGAATTTGCAGAAGGTGTTCTTCGACTTCCTCGGGATACCGGAGCGGGAGTGGATGCCCCAGGTGAACGGTGCGTTCAAGGCCGCCATCAAGTTCGTGAACTGGAGGCAGTCCCCCGACCGCTCGCGCGACGATTACTTCTACCATTTGTTCGGCAGCGTGCCGAACTGCGACGGCGTGCCGCTTACCCACTACTGGCTGCGCAAGCGCGAACAGGGCTTCCGGCAGCCGATGGCGTACGCCTGCTACCCGCAGCCCGAGGCGCTCGACGGCAAGCTGGCGCCGTGCCTGCCCGACGGCACCCGCCAGATGCCCCACGCGTGGCACTTCGACGCGCACCTGGTGGCCGATTTCCTGAAGCGCTGGGCCGTCGAGCGCGGGGTGAAACGCGTGGTCGACGAGGTCGTGGAGGTTCACCTGGACGAGCGCGGCTACCTCTCCAGCCTGTCCACCAAGGAAGGTCGGACGCTGGAGGCGGACCTGTTCATCGACTGCTCCGGCATGCGGGGGCTCTTGATCAACCAGGCCCTGAAGGAGCCCTTCATCGACATGTCCGACTACCTGCTGTGCGACAGCGCGGTCGCCAGCGCCGTGCCCAACGACGACGCGCGCGTGGGGATCGAACCGTACACCTCCGCGATCGCCATGAACTCGGGGTGGACCTGGAAGATTCCGATGCTGGGCCGGTTCGGCAGCGGCTACGTCTTCTCGAGCAAGTTCACCTCGCGCGACCAGGCCACCGCCGACTTCCTCAATCTGTGGGGCCTCTCGGACAAGCAGCCGCTCAACCAGATCAAGTTCCGGGTCGGGCGCAACGGGCGGGCGTGGGTCAACAACTGCGTCGCGATCGGGCTGTCGTCGTGCTTCCTGGAGCCGCTGGAATCGACGGGGATCTACTTCATCTACGCGGCGCTTTACCAGCTTGTGAAGCACTTCCCCGACACCGCGTTCGATCCGCGGCTGAGAGACGCGTTCAACGCCGAGATCGTCTACATGTTCGACGACTGCCGGGATTTCGTCCAGGCGCACTATTTCACCACGTCGCGCGAAGACACACCGTTCTGGCGTGCGAACCGGCACGACCTGCGGCTCTCGGACGCCATCCAGGAGAAGGTCGAACGTTACAAGGCGGGGCTGCCGCTGACCACCACATCGTTCGACGACGCCACGTACTACGAAACGTTCGACTACGAATTCAAGAACTTCTGGTTGAACGGAAACTACTACTGCATCTTTGCCGGCTTGGGGCTACTGCCTGACCGTTCGCTGCCGCTCTTGCGGCACCGGCCGGAGTCGATCGACAAGGCCGAGGCGATGTTCGCCCGCATCCGGCGCGAGGCCGAGCGTCTGCGCACGAGCCTGCCGACGAACCACGACTACCTGCGATCGCTGCGTGAGCGCGGCGCGGGGCGGTCTCGCAGCCAGCCCGGGCCGGCGGTCGCGGCGCCGGAGATCCTGTAGTGGAGCGCGCCCTCGGCCGGGTATGCGCATTCGCGGCCACGCACGCCGCGGTGGCGGCCTGCGATCCGCTGCACGCACGCTCGCTCGTCCTGCAACTGCCGGGCCTGAATCGCAAGAAGGACGTGCCCGGCATCGTCGGCCTGTTGCAGGCGTTCCTCCCGGCGGGCGGCGTGCCTTCCGGCTGGGGCTTCGTCGAAGCGGCCGCCGCGATGCGGGACATCGGGTTCTTCCTGGGGTCGCTCAAGCGGCACGGGCACGAGCCCGTGGACGCGGTGCCCGGGCTCGAGCCGCTGCTGCTCGACCTGGCGCGTGTGACCGACCTGCCGCCGCGCGAGACGCTCCTGCACGTGACGGTCTGGAACCCCGCGGCGGCCGACGCGCAACGGAGCTACACCGGGCTGCGCGACGAAACGCACCTGCTCGAGAGCGTGCGCATCTCGATGGCGTCCCTCGAGGCGGCCATCGCGTTGACCGTCGAGCTGACCGACGTGCCCCTGCGGTCGCCCGCGTTCGAGCATGGGTGCGTCGAGCTGGCGGCCTGTCTTCAGAAAATGGTCGAATCGATCGTTTACGCCTACCGCTTCATCTCGCCGCAAGTGTTCTACGACGAACTCCGCCCTTACTACGAACCGATTCGAGTCGGGGGACAGAGCTACCTCGGCCCCGGCGCCGTGGAAATGCCCCTCTTCGTGCTGGAGCACGTCCTGTGGGGCTCGCAATCGGACCACCCGGCGTATCGGGAATTCAAGGAGACGTACCTGCCCTATGTGCTTCCCGCGTTCAGGGCGGTCTACGCCCGGTTCGCCGGCGGGCCGGCGCTCGTCGACCGCGCGCTCGACGAGGCGCAAGCGGCCCGCGTGCGGGGCGAGCCGGTCGGCGCCGGGCTGGCGGCGCTCGAGCGGGTCATCGAGGTCCTGCTGCACTTCCGGGCGCCGCACCTCAAGCTGGCGGAGCGGACGTACGAAGCCGGGCGAAGCGGCCCGACGATCGGCAGCGGGGGATACGCGCCCAGCATGCTCGGCGATCTCCTCACGCTCACGCGGGCCGCGCGGTCCCGCCTGCGCGCCGCGCTCGACGCGCCCTGACACCTGACACCTGACGCCTGACGCGCGCGGCCATGTGTTCCATCCCACAAGGAGAGCTTGCCCCCATGACTCAGATGCGCACCGCGAACGAGCGCGATAGCAACCACTTCGACGTGATCATCCTCGGTTCGGGCATGTCCGGCACCCAGATGGGGGCCATCCTGGCCAAACAGAAGTTTCGTGTCCTGATCGTCGAGGAGTCGTCGCACCCACGGTTCACGATCGGCGAATCGTCGATTCCCGAGACGTCCCTGATGAACCGCATCATCGCCGATCGCTACGGCATTCCGGAGCTGGACCACATCACGTCGTTCTATGCGACGCAGCGTTACGTCGCGTCGAGCACGGGCATCAAGCGCAACTTCGGCTTCGTGTTCCACAAGCCCGGCCAGGAGCACGATCCGAAGGAGTTCACGCAGTGCGTCATTCCCGAGCTGCCGTGGGGTCCGGAGAGCCATTATTACCGGCAAGACGTCGACGCCTACCTGTTGCAAGCCGCCATCAAATACGGCTGCACGGTCCGCCAGAAGACGAACGTGACCGAATACCACGCCGACAAGGACGGCGTCGCGGTGGCCACTGCCCGGGGCGAACGGTTCACCGGCCGGTACATGATCGACTGCGGCGGACCCCGCGCGCCGCTCGCGACCCAATTCAAGCTCCGCGAAGAGCCGTGTCGCTTCAAGACGCACTCGCGCAGCCTCTACACGCATATGCTCGGGGTCAGGCCGTTCGACGACATCTTCAAGGTCAAGGGGCAGCGCTGGCGCTGGCACGAGGGGACCTTGCACCACATGTTCGAGGGCGGCTGGCTGTGGGTGATTCCGTTCAACAATCACGCGAGGTCGACCAACAACCTGGTGAGTGTCGGCCTGCAGCTCGACCCGCGTGTCTACCCGAAAACGGACATCCCTGCGCAGCAGGAATTCGACGAGTTCCTCGCGCGGTTCCCGAGCATCGCGGCGCAGTTCCGGGACGCCGTGCCGGTGCGCGACTGGGTCAAGACCGACCGCCTGCAATTCTCGTCGAGCGCCTGCGTCGGCGACCGCTACTGCCTGATGCTGCACGCGAACGGGTTCATCGACCCGCTTTTCTCCCGGGGGCTCGAGAACACCGCGGTGACCATCCACGCGCTCGCGGCGCGCCTCATCAAGGCGCTGCGCGACGACGACTTCTCCCCAGAGCGCTTCGAGTATATCGAGCGCCTGCAGCAGAAGCTCCTGGACCACAACGACGACTTCGTCAGCTGCTGCTACACGGCGTTCTCGGACTTCCGGCTGTGGGACGCGTTCCACCGGCTGTGGGCGGTCGGCACGATCCTCGGGCAGTTCCGGCTCGTGCAGGCCCACGCGAGATTCCGGGCGTCGCGCAACGAGCGTGACCTCGATCACCTCGACGACAACGCCCCGTACCTCGGGTTCCTGTGCGCGGATCTGGAGGGGTATTACCAGTTGTTCAACGACGCCAAGGCCGAGGTCGAGGCCGTGAGCGCCGGGCGCAAGACGGCCGGGGAGGCCGCGGCGCGGATTCACGTCCTCATCAACGAACGGGAATTCGCGAGGCCGATGTTCGGCTTCGGGTACTGCATCACCGGGGCCAAACCGCAGCTCAACAACTCGAAGTACAGCCTGCTGCCGGCGATGAAGCTGCTGCACTGGACGCAGACCAGCGCGCCGGCGGAGGTGAAGAAGTACTTCGACTACAACCCGATGTTCGCGCTGCTCAGGGCGTACGTCACGACCCGAATCGGCCTGGCGCTGAAGTAGTCGGCCGACACTGCCACGAAGACATGGACGACGTTCAATTTGAATTGCATCAGGCGGGCGCCAGCGCGTATCCGTCGGGGGCGTACGACGCGACCACGCGCCTCGCCGCGAGCTGGTACGTCGCGATGCGCTCGGACGACCTCAAGGACAAGCCGACGGCGCTGATGCTCTTCGGCCGGCCGTGCGTGGCGTGGCGCGGCGCGACGGGGCGGGCCGTGGTGATGGACCGCCACTGTTCGCATCTGGGCGCGAACCTGGCCGACGGGCGGGTCAAGGACGGGTGCATCCAGTGCCCGTTTCACCACTGGCGGTACGACGAGCAGGGTCAGTGCGTTCACATTCCCGGCCACAGCGCGGAGGTGCGCCGGCTGGAGCCCGTGCCGCGCGGGGCGCGCCAGCCGACGTTGGTCACCACCGAGCGCTACGGCTACGTGTGGGTCTGGTACGGCTCCCCGCAGCCGCAGCACCCGCTGCCCGAAATCGCCGCGGCCGACGTCGACAACGGCGACTTCATGCACCTCCATTTCGCATTCGAAACGACAACGGCGGTCTTGCGGATCGTCGAGAACTTCTACGACGCGCAGCACGCGAACCCCGTCCACGCGCTCCCGATCTCGGCCTTCGAGCTCAAGCTCTTCGACGACTGGCGCCCGTGGCCGGAGGTCGAGCCGCTGGCCCGGGCGGGCGCGTGGTTCGGCGCCGGGATCGACTTCACCGTGAACCGGTACTTCGGGCCCCTCGGCATGCTGTCGCGCGCGCTCGGCCTGAACATGTCGCAGATGAACCTGCACTTCGACGGCTACCCCGGCGGGTGCGTCATGACCGTCGCGCTGGACGGAGACGCCAAATACAAGCTGCTCCAGTGTGTGACGCCGGTGAGCGACGGCAAGAACGTCATGCACATGCTCATCTCGATCAAGAAGGTGGGCGGCGCCCTGCGCCGCGCGACCGACTTCGTGCTGTTCGGACTCCAGACCAGGCAGGCCGCGGGGTACGACGTCAAAATCTGGAACGGGATGAAGCCGGACGGCGGCGGCGCGTACAGCAGGTACGACAAGCTCGTGCTCAAGTACCGCGCGTTCTACCGGGGCTGGGTCGACCGCGTCGACGCACGTGAGCGGCAAGGCGCGAGTCGGCAGCGCTAGTCGAGCCGGCGCGGCCGCGGCCGGGGTGCCGGCGACACTGGCCGCGCACACTATGCACGAACGGCTACCCGATACCGGGTGGTCTGTCGATAGACGGCGCCCGGATAAAGGATCACGTCGTCGCGCAGGCCGGCCATGTTGACCTGGTCCGGAAAGCCGCCCGCCTCCACGCACAGCGCCGCGTGTCGCGCGCAAAGCGTGCCGCCGCTTACGCGCACGCCATCGAGATAGTTTCCCGTATAGAGCTGCAGGCCCCGCTGGTCGGTCGACACGATCAGTTCGCGGCCGCTTTCCGGATCGTAGATGCGCGCGACGGGCCGGACCTCGTGCGCGCCGCCGCTCAGGACGAAGCAGTGGTCGAAGCCGCGCGCACGGGCCAGTTGCGCATTCGGCCAGTCGAGGCGCGCACCGATCGGCGCGCTTTGACGGAAATCGAACGCGGTGCCCGTCACGTCGGCCGTGCCGGTCGGGATCAGCGCGTCGTCCACCTCGAGGAACGCGTCGGCGTCGATGTGCAGCAAATGGCCGCGCACATCGCTGCCCGGGCGCCCGCTCAGGTTGAAGTAGCTGTGATTCGTCAGGTTCAGCGGCGTCGGTGCATCGGTCCGCCCCACATAGTCGATCGTCAGCGTGCCGTCGTCGTCGAGCGTGTAGCGGACCTGCACGCACACGTTGCCGGGGAATCCCGCGTCGCCTTCCGGCGAATCGAGCCGCAGCGTCAGCCCGCCGCAGTCGTCGATCACGTCCCAGCGCGCGCGATGAAAGCCGTTCGCACCGCCGTGCAGCAGGTTGCCGTTCTCGTTACGGTCGAGCGGGTAGTCGACGCCGTCGAGCTCGAAGCGCGCACCGGCGATCCGGTTCGCCCATCGGCCGATCGTCGCGCCGAGGTAGGCGCCGGATTCGAGGTACTCGGCCGGCGTGTCGTGTGCGAGCACGATGTCGGCAAGGCGCCCCGTGCGGTCGGGGGCGAGCCACGACACGACGGTCGCGCCGAGATCGCTGATGCCGACACGCATCCCGTGCGCGTTGCGCAGCGTGTAGCGTCGCACGGGTTCGCCGTCGGGCAACGCGCCCCACGGTTCGGACTGCACGCGGGCCACGCCGGGCGTCAGGTGGGAAGAAGCGGTATCGATATGCATGGGTGGAGTCAGATTGGCGGCGGGCGTCAGCATGGGGCGCCCGCGCGTTCCTGGAATTCGCGCGGCGTGCAGCCCAGCTCGCGCCTGAACACTGCGTACATGTACTGCAGCGACGTGAACCCGCAACGGATCGCAACTTCCGCGCTCGACGCCTGCCGGCCGGCGAGCAGCGCCTGCGCGGCCTCGAGCTTGTGACGCAGGATCTCCTGGTGCACGGTGCGCTGCAGTTCGCGCCGAAAATGCTCTTCGAGCAGCGAGCGCGATACGCCGACATAGTCGGCGACCTGTTCGGTCTTGATCCCCTGGCACGCGTACTGGCGAATGAAATGCCGTGCACGCATCACGTGCGGGCTCGCCAGCGGCTGGTGGCGGGTCGACTCGAGCACGTTGATGCCGACCGGCGGCACGAGAATGCGCTGCCCCGGAAAGCGCGCGCCGCGCAGCATCCGGTGCAGCAGGTGCGCGGCGGTGCGGCCCATTTCCTCGGTGCCCTGGATCACCGACGACAACGGAATGCGCGTCAGCGTGCGCGTGAGCGGATCGTTGTCGATGCCGATGATCGCGACCTGTTCCGGCACCGCGATGCCCGCGATCAGGCAGGCTTGCAGCAGGTGCCGCGCGCGCGCATCGGTGACCGCGATCACGCCGACGGGTTTCGGCAGCGCATGCAGCCAGCCGATCAGCTGCTCGATGGCGTGATTCCAGCCCGAGGCGCTCGTCGACAGCCCGCGGTAGATCGGGGCGTCCAGCCCGTCGGCGCGCGCGAGCCGGTCGAACGCGAGCTCGCGCTGTTGCGCCCAGCGGTTCTCCTGCGCGACCGGCAGGCTGTACATCGCGAAATGCGCGAGCCCCGCGCCGATCAGGTGCGTGTAGGCGAGCGACACGAGCTTCGGGTTGTCGGTCGCGATATAGGGGACATCGTCCGGATACTGCGCGAGATCCTCGTACGACGAGCCGACCGCGACGATCGGCAGCGGCGAGCCGGCGAGCGCGTCGGCGACGGCGGGATCGTCGAAGTCCGCGATGATGCCGTCGCCGTCGAAGCGCTCGATGCCGGTGAGCCGGCAGCGGAAGTCGTCTTCGAGAAACAGGTCCCACACGACGCGCGTCGTGTGCAGGTACTGGCCGATGCCGCTGATGATCTCGCGGTCGTAGACCTTGTTCGCGTTGAACAGCAGCGCGATGCGATGCGGTGTCTGGGCGGAAGGGGCGCGTGTCATCTCGATCTCGGGGCGCGCGCGTCGGGGCGACGCCGTGCCGTTGTCTCCGGGGCGCGCCCGGGGCGGCGGCGCGCGATGGTCTGGTGTTCGGCGATTGTAGGACGGAACGTGCGCCGCACGCAGCGCCTGGCAAGAAACATTAAGCGTGCTGCGCAATTTCGCAATTGCCGGCCGGCAGGCGCACAGGCACGATCCAGCCAACCGAATTCGGCCGCGTGCGTCGCCGCGACGCGCGTTGCGCTGCAACAAGACCGTACACGGAGACGCCATGTCGCATTTCGAACACATTCCCGCGATTCGCTATGAAGGCCCGCAGTCGGACAATCCGCTGGCCTATCGCCATTACGACCCCGAGAAGCGCGTGCTGGGCAAGACGCTCGCCGAGCATCTGCGGATCGCGGTCTGCTACTGGCACACGTTCGTATGGCCCGGGAACGACATGTTCGGGCAAGGCACGTTCCGGCGGCCGTGGCAGCAGCCGGGCGATGCGCTCGAGCGGGCGCGGCAGAAGGCGGACGCGGCGTTCGAATTCTTCACGAAGCTCGGCACGCCGTTCTATACGTTCCATGACACCGACGTCGCACCGGAAGGCGACAGCCTGCGGGAATATGCGGCCAATTTCGCGCGGATGGCCGACTATCTCGGCGAGCGTCAGGAGGCAAGCGGCGTGCGGCTGCTGTGGGGCACCGCGAACCTGTTCTCGCACCCGCGCTTCGCGGCCGGCGCCGCGACGAACCCGAACCCCGACGTGTTCGCGTGGGCCGCGACCCAGGTGTGCCACGCGCTCGACGCGACCCACCGGCTCGGCGGCGCAAACTATGTGCTGTGGGGCGGGCGGGAAGGGTACGAGACGCTGCTCAATACCGACCTGAAGCGCGAACGCGAGCAGTTTGCCCGCTTCCTGTCGATGGTCGTCGAGCACAAGCACCGGATCGGCTTCAAGGGCGCGCTGCTGATCGAGCCGAAGCCGCAGGAGCCGACCAAGCACCAGTACGACTACGATGTCGCGACGGTGCACGGCTTCCTCGTGCAGTACGGATTGCAGAACGAGATTCGCGTGAACATCGAGGCGAACCACGCCACGCTTGCCGGGCACTCGTTCCATCACGAGATCGCGAATGCGTTCGCACTCGGCGTGTTCGGCAGCGTCGACGCGAACCGGGGCGATCCGCAGAACGGCTGGGACACCGACCAGTTCCCGAACAGCGTCGAGGAGCTGACGCTCGCGTTCTACGAAATCCTGCGGCACGGCGGCTTCACGACCGGCGGGATGAACTTCGATGCGAAGGTGCGGCGCCAGAGCGTCGATCCGGAAGACCTGTTCCACGGCCATGTCGGCGCGATCGACGTGCTTGCGCTCGCGCTCGAACGCGCGGCCGTGCTGGTCGAGAACGACCGGCTCGAGGCGCTGCGCCGGCAGCGCTACGCGCAGTGGGACGACGCGTTCGGCCGCAAGATCCTGTCGGGCGGCTATACGCTCGAGTCGCTCGCGGCCGATGCGCTGGCGCGCGGCGTGGCCCCGCGGCATGCGAGCGGCGCGCAGGAACGGCTCGAGAACATCGTGAACCAGGCGATCTACGGGCTGCGCTGACGCCATGTACATCGGACTCGATCTCGGCACGTCGGGCGTGAAGGCGGTGCTGCTCGACCGCGACGGCGCGGTGCGCGCGAGCGCGAGCCGCCCGCTCGCGGTGAGCCGGCCGCGACCGCGCTGGTCCGAGCAGGTGCCGCTCGACTGGTGGGACGCCGCCTGCGGCGTGCTCGCCGCGCTCGTCGCGGATGCGCGCGCCGCGGGCATCGATTCGCGCGACATCGCCGCGCTTGGACTGACCGGCCAGATGCATGGCGCGACGCTGCTCGATGCGCATGGCGCCGTGCTGCGCCCCGCGATCCTGTGGAACGACGGCCGCGCGGACGCCGAGTGCGCGGAACTCGAACGGCTCGCGCCCGCACTGCGCGCGGTGGCCGGCAACGTCGCGATGCCGGGCTTTACCGCGCCGAAGCTGCTGTGGGTACGCCGTCACGAACCCGACGTGTTCGCACGCATCGCCCAGGTGCTGCTGCCGAAGGACTATCTGCGCTACCGGCTCACCGGCGCATTCGCGACCGATCCGTCGGATGCCGCCGGCACGCTGTGGCTCGACGTCGCGAAGCGCGACTACGACGACACGCTGCTTGCCGCATGCGGGCTGTCGCGCGCACAGATGCCGGCCGTGTTCGAAGGCAATCGTGTCACCGGCACCCTGCTGCCGGCCGTCGCGCGCTCGCTCGGGCTGCGCGAGATCCCGGTGGTGGCCGGCGGTGGCGACAACGCGGCCGGCGCGGTGGGCGTCGGCATCGTGCGGCCTGGCGATGCGCTGCTGTCGCTCGGCACGTCGGGTGTCTATTTCGCGGTGTCCGACGGGTTTCGCGCGAATCCCGAATCGGCCGTGCACAGCTTCTGTCATGCGCTGCCGAATACCTGGCACCTGATGTCCGTGATGCTGAACGCGGCAGGCTGCGTCGACTTCACCGCGCAACTGGCCAGTTACGACGGCGTGGCGGCGCTGCTCGACGATGCACAGACGAATGCACGTGCGACCCGGCCGTGGTTCCTGCCTTACCTGAGCGGCGAGCGTACGCCGCACAACGACGTGAATGCGAAGGGCGTGTTCTATGGGCTCGTGCCCGACACGCAGCGTGCGGATCTCGCGAACGCGACGCTCGAAGGCGTCGGATTCGCGCTGCTCGACGGAATCGACGCGTTGCATGCGGCCGGGCTGGCGCCCGACAGCATCACGGTGATCGGCGGCGGCTCGCGCAGCGCGTACTGGACGCAGATGCTCGCCGATCTGAGCGGCCGCGCGCTGACCTTGCGCGCGGGCGGCGAGGTGGGGCCTGCGCTGGGCGCCGCGCGCCTTGCGCATCTCGCGCTCGAACCGGATGCGCCGCTCGGCGACGTGTGTCCGCAGCCGCCGGTCGTCGCGGTGCGCGAACCGGACAGGGCGCGCCACGCGTGGTATCGCGACGTGCGGCGGCCGACGTTTCGCGCGTTGTATCGCGCGCTCGAACCGGTGTTTGCCACGGGCGCTTGACGTGCGGATCGCCGACGCGATTCCCGTCGCGCGATGCCGTGTTGTGCAGTGACGCGATGCGGGCGGCGCAGTTCGGCTGCCGCCCGGCGTTCGTGAGGTTGTCCGATAACAAGGAGTGGAGACATGAGATCCGTGACGCGTCGTACCGTATTGAGTTCGCTTGCCGGCGCCGCTGCGCTGGCGATCCTCGCGCTGGGCACGCCGCTCGCGCACGCGAGCAAGGACAAGCCGGAAATCGGCTTCTGCATCGACGACCTGCGCGTCGAGCGCTGGTCGCGCGATCGCGACTATTTCGTCGCGGCCGCGACGAAGCTCGGCGCGAAGGTGTCGGTGCAGTCGGCCGACGCGAGCGAGGAGCGGCAGATTTCCCAGATCGAGAACCTGATTTCGCGCGGCGTCGACGTGATCGTGATCGTGCCGTTCAATTCGAAGACGCTCGGCAACGTCGTCGCAGAAGCGAGGAAGGCCGGCATCAAGGTCGTGTCGTACGACCGGCTGATCCTCGATGCGGACGTCGACGCGTACATCTCGTTCGACAACGAGAAGGTCGGCGAGCTGCAGGCGCAGGGCGTGTTCGATGCGAAGCCGAAGGGCAACTACTTCCTGCTCGGCGGCGCGCCGACCGACAACAACGCGAAGATGCTGCGCGAGGGCCAGCTGAAGGTGCTGAAGCCCGCGATCGATCGTGGCGACATCAAGGTCGTCGGCCAGCAATGGGTGCCCGAATGGAGCGCGTCGACCGCGCTGCGGATCGTCGAGGATGCGCTGACCGCGAACAACAACCGGATCGATGCGATCGTCGCGTCGAATGACGGCACGGCCGGCGGCGCGATCCAGGCGCTCGCCGCGCAGCATCTGGCCGGCAAGGTGCCGGTGTCCGGGCAGGACGCGGATCTCGCGGCGGTCAAGCGCGTGATCGCGGGCACGCAGACGATGACCGTCTACAAGCCGCTCAAGCTGATCGCGAGCGAAGCGGCCAGGCTCGCGGTCGATCTCGCGAAGGGTGCGAAGCCCGCGTTCAATGCGCAATACGACAACGGCAGGAAGAAGGTCGATACGGTGCTGCTGCAGCCGACGCTGCTGACCAGGCGCAACGTCGACGTCGTCGTGAAGGACGGCTTCTATACCCAGGCGCAACTGGCGAGCCAGTAACGGCGCGACGCGCGGGCCATCCATCGGTGCGCCCGCGCGCATCCTGCGAGGCATGAACGAATGACGGAACCCTTGCTGACGATGCGCGGCATCGTCAAGGCGTTCGACGGCGTGAAAGCGCTCGACGGCATCGACCTCACCGTGCGGCCCGGCGAATGCGTCGGACTGTGCGGCGAGAACGGCGCGGGCAAATCGACGCTGATGAAGGTGCTGTCGGGCGTCTATCCGCACGGCACGTGGGACGGCGAAATCCGCTGGGAAGGCGCGCCGCTCGCGGCGTCCGGCGTGCGCGACACGGAGCGGGCGGGCATCGCGATCATCCACCAGGAGCTGATGCTCGTGCCCGAACTGTCGGTTGCCGAGAACATCTTCCTCGGCAACGAGATCACGCTGCCGGGCGGGCGCATGCACTTCGCGGCGATGGTCCGGCAGGCCGAGTCGCTGCTGCGCGAATTGCGGATCGACACGATCAACGTCGCGCAGCCGGTGATGAACTACGGCGGCGGCCACCAGCAGCTGATCGAGATCGCGAAGGCGCTGAACAAGCAGGCGAAGCTGCTGATCCTCGACGAACCGTCGTCGTCGCTGAGCGCCGCCGAGACGCGGATCCTGCTCGATATCGTGCGTGACCTGAAGCGGCGCGGCGTCGCGTGCGTGTACATCTCGCACAAGCTCGACGAGGTCGCGGCCGTGTGCGACACGGTCACCGTGATCCGCGACGGCCGTCACGTCGCGACCGAGCCGATGCACGCGCTGACGACCGACCGCATCATCGCGATGATGGTTGGCCGCGAGATCCGCGACCTGTATCCGCGTGAGCCGCACGAGATCGGCGAAGTCGTGCTGGAAGCGCGGAACGTGATCTGTCACGACGTGACGAACACACGCCGCAAGCGCGTCGACGACGTGTCGTTCAGCGTGCGGCGCGGCGAGATCCTCGGCGTCGCCGGGCTGGTCGGCGCGGGCCGCACCGAGCTGATGCAGGCAATCTTCGGCGCGTATCCGGGTGCGTGCACGGCGACCGTGCGGATGAACGGCCGGGTGCTGTCGATCCGTTCGCCGGCCGACGCGATCCGTGCCGGGATCGCGATGGTGCCCGAGGACCGCAAGCGCCATGGCATCGTGCCGCAACTCGGCGTGGGCCACAACATCACGCTGGCGGTGTTGCAGCGCTTCGCGGCGCGCGGGCGCATCGACGCGGCCGCCGAACTCGATGCGATCCGCACCGAGATGCAACGGCTGTCGGTACGTGCCGCGCATCCGTTCCTGCCGATCGCGAGCCTGTCCGGCGGCAACCAGCAGAAGGCGGTGCTCGCCAAGATGCTGCTGGCCGAGCCGCAGGTGCTGATCCTCGACGAACCGACGCGCGGCGTCGACGTGGGCGCGAAGGCGGAGATCTACCGGCTGATCTTCGCGCTGGCAAAGCGCGGCGTCGCGCTGATCGTCGTGTCGTCGGAGCTGCCCGAGGTGCTCGGGCTGGCCGATCGCGTGCTGGTGATCGGCGAGGGCGAGCTGCGCGGCGATTTCATCAACCAGGGCCTCACGCAGGAACAGATTCTCGGCGCCGCGCTGAAACCCGCGCGGCGGCCGACCGACCCCACCGCAGCGAGTGCGACATGAATTCCGACCTTTCCTCCTCGACTCCCGCGACGCCGGATGCACAAGCGCGTCGACCCGCCGGCCGCGCAGCGGGGCTTCCGTTGCGCCAGGTCTTCGTGCGCTACAAGGTGCTCGCGCTCCTGTTCGCGGTGGTCGCGATATGGGTGTTCTTCTCGGTGCTGACGGACGGCGCGTTCGTCACGCCGCGCAACGTATCGAACCTGCTGCGGCAGATGTCGATCACCGGGATGCTCGCGTGCGGGATGGTGTTCGTCATCATCGCGGGTGAGATCGACCTGTCGGTCGGCTCGCTGCTCGGGCTGCTCGGCGGCGTCGCCGCGATCCTCGACGTCAATCGCCACTGGCCGGTCGCGGCGACGGTGCCGGTCGTGCTCGCGCTCGGCGTGCTGATCGGGCTCTTCAACGGCTGGTGGTCGACCTATCGGCGCGTGCCGTCGTTCATCGTCGGGCTGGGCGGGATGCTCGCATTTCGCGGAATCCTGCTCGGCGTGACGGGCGGCTCGACGATCGCACCGGTGTCGGACGGCTTCGTGTTCATCGGGCAGGGCTATCTGCCGCGCATGGCGGGCGACGGCCTCGCGATACTGCTGTTCGTGCTCGTGACGCTGCTGGTGGTGCGGCAGCGCGGCACGCGGCGGCGCTACCGGCTCGCGGTCGCGCCGCCGTGGCAGGACGGCGTGAAGATCGCGGGCGCGGGCGCGGTGCTGTTTGCGTTCGTCGCGACGCTCGACCGCTATGGCGGCATTCCGGTGCCGGTGCTGTTGCTGCTCGCGTTGCTCGGCGTGTTCTCATGGATCGCGACGCAAACCGTATTCGGCCGGCGCGTTTATGCGGTCGGCTCGAACCTCGAGGCGACGCGCTTGTCCGGCGTCGATACCGATCGCGTGAAGCTCGCGATATTCGCGCTGATGGGCTTGATGTGCGCGTTTGCCGGCCTCGTGAACACGGCGCGGCTGGCGGCGGGTTCGCCGTCCGCCGGCACGATGGGCGAGCTCGATGCGATCGCGGCGTGCTTCATCGGCGGCACGTCGATGCGCGGCGGATCGGGCACGGTCTACGGCGCGTTGATCGGCGCGCTCGTGATGGCGAGCCTCGACAACGGCATGTCGATGCTCGACGTCGACGCGTACTGGCAGATGATCGTCAAGGGCGCGGTGCTGGTGCTGGCCGTGTGGATCGACGTGGTATCGCGATCGAACCGGCGCTGACGAACCTGTCGGCCGCGAGACGACGAGGGGACGACCATGGATAGAAACACGATACGCGTGCCGGACGTTTTCACGCCGGCGCAGGCAACGCACGGGGAACCGCGTGTCGACCCCGTGCTGGGCCTCGGCGATCCGCGCGACCGGCGGGTCATCGCGGATGCGCTGCGGGCGCTGCTGCGCGAGCGTTCCGAAGCGCTCGCATTCGCGATGCGTATCGCCGACGAGTGTGGCCGTTCCCGGCCCGATGCGGTCGATTTCGCGCTGAGCGACATCATTCGGCTCGCGCGCGCCGTCGAGCGGATCGAGCGGGAAGGGGCGTCGACGCACGATGCCGAGCCTGCCAGGGCGCGCTGAAAGACGACGCTTGCGACGCGCGAGCCGAGCGGTGCACGGGGCCGGCAGCGGACTTCGCATGCCGTGCGTTCGACTGCGCGAACCGGCCCGTATGACCGATCGGGCGGCGAATCCAGCGTGTCCCGGGCGAACGGCACGGTTTCTTGCGCCGCCGCACGATCGACCCCGCGCGGTCCTGAAGTCGCTGTCGAAGCCGCCCGGATCGACGGCCGATGCCGGCTACGCCGCCGACAGCGTGATCGACACGCCCGTCGCGGTATAAACGGGCGTTGCCTTGAACCCGTCGACCGTCACCGTCGAGAACTTCGCGGCAGCCGCCGCGCCGTCGATCAGCGCGATGGTGTCGCCGGCCTTCGGCGCGTAGTCGTTCACGAACTTCACGTGCAGCGTGCCGCCCGCGACGGTGAGCGGGCCGCCCACGCGCAGGCGTCCGCCGCCGTTGCCGTCGATGTCGAGTTCGAGCGTCGTGCCGTCGAGCTGCGTGTAGCGGGTCGCGATCGTCACCGGCGCGCCGGCCGCGATCCTCACGCTGCCGCCCGGGCCGACGTACACGTCGCCTGTGCCGAACGCCGTCGTCGACGCAGCCGCAAGCGTGCCGCCGCTCACCTGCGTGCCGCCCGTGTAGCGGTTGTTGCCCGCCAGCGTCAGCGTACCGCTGCCCTGCAGCGTCAGCTTGCCGGCGCCCGCGACGTCGTTGCGCCACAGGTCGGCCGCATTGAGCCCGCCTTGCGACGCATCCATCGACACGATCACGTTGCCGTTGAACGCGCCGTAGCCGTCGGCTGCCGCGAACAGGTTCAGGCGCCCCCAGCCTTCCGCATCGTCCATGACCGGATAGCCGGACGGCAACTCGGTGGTCTTCAGCACGACGCGCCGCTGGTCGGCGCTCAGGTACGGGAAGCGCGTCTGCAGCAGGATCTCGGCGCCCTTCGGCACGACCGGCGGCGCGTCCGTCGATTCGATCGCGCCGAAGCCGAACGTCAGGCGGCGCAGGAATGCGGCCTTGTTCGTCGCGTAGTCGGCGAACCGGTCGGTTGCCGCCGTGCCGGTGTGCGCGAATGCGGAGAACGTCGTGGCGGTCGTCCCCGTCAGTTGTTCCAGCGTCTGGTGGGCTTGCGTGTAGGCGGCCTGCGCGTCGCTGGCGTACGCGGTCAGGTTCGCCGCGCTGACGGCCAGCGCGAGCATGCGGCCGCCGATCACGTCGAGCGGCGAGTGCATGCCGGCGAGGATCCGGTTCTCGCCGAGTTCGAGGCCGCGGCTGACCATTTCCTGGAAGCGTTCCGGCACGAGCCACGCCATCGTCGTCGCATCGCGCATCGCTTCCGCCTCGTGGCCGCTGATGAAGCCGCCGTCGGTCGCGGGCGTCGTGCTTTCAGCCGGAACGAGCGTCGGCGCGACCACCACGCTCGTGCTCCAGCGGTACGGGCGCGCATATTTGTAGAAGCGCTTGGCGGGTTCGGTCGACGCGTTGTTGCCCATTTCGTTGAGCAGGTCGACGACTTTCCCGAAGTTCGCGTTCGTGCTGCTGCCCACGCCGACGTTGTTGCCCGAGTCGTTGTAGAGCACCGACGTCGCGTCCGCCGGAATGCTGGTGATGCTGGTCGTCTGCTGGGCCGCGGTGCGCCACGCCGCCGTGAGCGGGCCCATGCCGTCGGTCACGCTGAAGCCCTTGCCGCGCCGGTCGTCGTAGTACGCGGCATCGGCCTGCTGCGGCGTGCGGGCGGTCGTCGCGTTGATCACGTACTGCACGTTGGCCGACAGCACGGTGTCGTTCAGGATCGTGCCGCACGGTGCGCCGCTGCCGGGCAGCCCGGAGCAGGTGGACGGCGAGATGGCCGGAAACGCGCCGTTCGCCGGCGCGCTCACGCCCGCGTCGACCAGCATCGTCGACGGCTGCCAGAGATCGAGAAAGCGGCTCACCACGCGCACCGCGGCGTTGGTCGACAGCGTCGCATAGCGCACATCGCCGCGCTGGTTGGTCGCGATGTTGTCGACGAACGCGGGCACGCTCGGCACCGGGGCGCTGTCGACGAAGCCGGGGTCGGCGGGCGGCGCCGGAACGGCTGCGGCCGTCGTGCCGGTCGACACGACATCGTCGCCGCCGCCGCAGGCGGCCAGGACGATCGCACTCGACAACGCTGCAACGTGCAGCGGGAAACGGCTTCGTGATGCAAACATGCAAGACTCCATCCTGATGATCGAAGATGGCGAATTGTGGTGATGGATCGTTACGTGGCCGTTAAGGAAATGTTTCGCGTTGGCTTCGGCGCGCGCGAATTCCCACTATCTGGTTAATTTCCGGTGCTGAACATGTCGGGTGCCGGATTCGATGCACCCATTGAGGGCACGCGCGCGGGGGAGGTTATGCGCCGGCCGCCCGCGTATCCAGCCGGAACAGCGATACCGCCTCGGCAAGCCGGCCTCCCTGTTCTTCGAGCGACTTCGATGCGGCGGCCGCCTGTTCGACGAGTGCCGCGTTCTGCTGGGTGACTTCGTCCATTTGTGTAATCGCCAGATTCACCTGCTCGATGCCGCGGCTCTGCTCGTTCGACGCGGCAGCGATCTCGCCCATGATGTTGGTCACGCGCGCGATCGCATGCGTGACCTGGTTCATCGTCTCGCCCGCGTGGTTCGCGATATGCGAGCCGTCCTGGATTTTCCGGACCGATTGCGAGATCAGCTCGCGAATGTCCTTCGCGGCGCCCGATGAGCGCTGTGCAAGACTTCGGACTTCGCTGGCCACCACGGCAAAGCCGCGGCCCTGTTCGCCGGCGCGGGCGGCCTCCACGGCCGCGTTGAGCGCGAGGATGTTGGTCTGGAACGCGATGCCTTCGATGATCCCGGTGATCTCGGCGATCCTGGTGGAACTGGCGCTGATGTCCGTCATCGTGTCGACCATCAGGCCGACTGCCGTGCTGCCGCGCTGGGCGACCTCCGATGCGTTGGTGGCCAACCCGCTCGCCTGCTGCGCATTGTCGGCGTTCAGGCGCACGGTGGACGTCAGCTGCTCCATGCTCGATGCGGTCTCCTGCAGCGAGGCGGCTTGTTGTTCCGTGCGGGAGGAGAGGTCCTGGTTGCCGGACGCGATTTCGCCGGCGCCTGTCGCGACATTGCCGGATGCGGTACGGACTTCCGAGATCAGGCGGGTCAGGTTCGCCCGCATGTCCCGCATGGAAGCCAGTACGCTGCCGACCGGCGCGGCACTGGCCGATGATTCGGTACCGAGATCGCCGGCGGCGATACGGCGCGCGATGTCGCTGAGCGTGGCAGGCTCCGTGCCGAGCGAGCGCAGCAGGCCGCGCGTGATGAAGACGCCCGAGATCGCGGCCGCTGCTGCTGCTGCGATACACATGACGATCAGCATCAGTCGTCGCGATGCATAGCGGTCGCCCGATTCCGTCACGCGTTGCGCGCCCTGCGTGCGGGCGTACGTCGCATAGGCGTCGGTGGCGGCGACAAGCCTGGCCAGCAGCGGCCGACACTGTTCGTTGATCATCGTGATAGCCTGATCGCGGCGATTATTCGCCGCCGCGTCGACGATGGCACGCGCCACGGGGCCGTACTGCGCTTCGACCGCGCCGATTTGCCGGACCAGCTCGCGGGACTTGTCGGATGCGCCGCTCCCCTCGCGGACCGCATTCGTCAGTTCGCCGAGCAGCGCGCCGACCTCGCGGTCGGCCTGCAGCGCCGCTTCCTTCTCGATGTCCGCGTCGCGCGGCGCGGTCGCAAGCACCTGGTTGCGGGCGGCGATCGCGCGCCGGTCGACCGCGACGCGGACCTTGTCCGCCAGGGTGGCGCGGGTGTTGGTGCCATTGACGAAATTTTCGAATGCCGCGTTCGCATTGCCGAGCGATACGATGCCGAGCAGGGAGACGAGCAGAACCATGCAGGTCAGGAGGCAGAAAGCCAGGGTCAGCTTCGCGCGAACCGTTAATCGTCGATCATTCATAGGTGAGGTCCGGTTTTATTGGCATCGAATAGTTTTCCTGATTATCGGAACGGCGCATGAACAATTGAGGACTGGCGTATGACACTATCGTTTGCGGGTCGTCAACCGCCGAACAAAGCAGACCCGATCCGTGGCCGGTCAAGCCAGGCGAGCGAGTTGCTCCGGTTCCGCGCAACACACCCGATTCCTGCCTTCGCGCTTCGCGCGATAAAGTGCCATGTCGGCCTGGCGCGACAGCGCATGCACGGACGCGGGGCGCGCGCGATGGCCGGTCGCGCAGCCGATGCTGACGGTGAAGGCTGGAACAGGTTGCGCAAACCCGTCGAGCCGGTTGCGTTCGACTTCTCGGCGAATCGCCTCCGCGACCCGCGCGGCGCCGTGTTCGTCCGTATCCGGCAATACCGCGACGAACTCCTCGCCGCCATACCGGGCGGCGAGATCGCCGCGTCGACGCGTATGGGTGCGGATGCAGTCGGCGAGAAAGCGCAGCGCCGTATCGCCTTCCGCATGCCCATACCGGTCGTTGTACTGCTTGAAGTGGTCGGCGTCGATGAACAGGATCGACAGGCTGCCGTTGCTGCTCCGCTGCAGCCGTTCCCATTCGTCGGCCAGCGCGATATCGAGCGCGCGGCGGTTGCACAGGCCGGTCAGCGGATCGGTCCGCGTGAGATCCGTGAGCAGCGTCTGTTTGCGCAGGTTGCCCTGCAGCGCAAACGCAAGCAGCCATACCACCGCGCAAAACAGCGCGCTGATCACGGTCGCCAATACGCCGGCCGTCCACGACAGGCGCGTAATGCCCGCCAGCACGTCGCGCTCCGCCGGCGCGACGACGGCGATCAGCGGCGTGCCCGGCACCCGCTGGTAGGTATACAGCCGCACGGTGCCGTCGATGCTCGAGCGCGCGGGATAGAAGCCCGATTCACTGTTCACCATCCGCTCGAATGATTTCGAGCGACGCAGGTTGTTCATCTGGTTGTCGTTCAACGCCGGATTTCTCGACAGGATCGAGCCGTCCGCGCGCAGGATCGCGCTGACCCCGTTCGGCCCGACATCGAGGCGGGACAGCAGCTGATCGAAATAGGCGAGGTCGATGGCGACCACCGCGATCCCGTTGAACGTGTGATCGGGCCGCTCGATGCGCCGCGACAGCGCGATGGATTCCTTGCCGGCGCGCGAGCGCGCGCGATAGACCTCGGACACGTAGAGGCCGACGTTGTCCGCATCGCGATGGACCTTGAAGTAGTCGCGATCGCTGAAATCCCAACGGTGGGTCTTGCCGCAGCATCCGTCGATCAACTGGCCGCGCTGGTCGGTCACGCCCATGCCGGTGACATATTGGGCCGCGGTGCGCTCGAACAGCAGATCGTGTCGCAGCCCGGCATCCATGCGCCGCACCGCGGGATTGCCGAGATCGGAGGCCAGTGCGAGCAGCGCGTTGTTCGACGTTTCGACGGTGCGTGCGATCTGGCTCACCAGCACGGCTGCCACGTTGCGCGACGTTTCATGCGCATGCTCGATGGCTTCGTTTCGCCCGGCCCACAGAGTCGCCGCGCTGATCCCGAGTGCGGCAAGCGACATCAGCGTGCCCGCCGCCCCGACGACAAGCGGGTGACGTCCGGCCCAGTCGGCAATTTTCTCGATCGAGGTGAATGCGGGCATGCTCGCGCTCGTAAGGGAAGCCGGCTGCAATGACGCCGGCCCGGTTCAAATCCGGGTTAACGGCACGGTTAACTGAAAATCAAGGCCCGCACGGCGGCCAGCCGCGTGCGTGCGATCGCGCGCCGGGGCGCAAACGTGTGCGACCGAGCCTGGGGAGATCGAGCAAGGCCATCCGGCGGCCCGACGGTGTGGCGGCCGGCGGAGGCCGGGAAACCCGGGCGCTTGCGGGCACGATCGCGATCGGCGAGGGCGGCCCGCTGCCGGCGCTGAAGCGGCTCGGCAAGTCGGGCGGCGTCGGGGGGGACGCTCGGCCTGCGGACAAGCCCGCGTTCTCGAACGTGCCGCTCGCGCCCGGCCCCGGGCCGTTCCAGGCGATGCGGTAAAGTGTCGCCTTCGCAGGGGGTACCCGCTGGGAGAGCAGCGCCCTTGCTGGATCAGGAGAAAAATGAATGAATGAAAACAGGTACACCTACGGCACCTGGCAGGATTTGCGGCCCGTCGACGTCTTTGCCTTGGTCGCGTTCGACGAGACACGCAAGCAACTCGGCCTGGACAATCTCGCCGCTGCGTCAGCGATGTTTCTCGATCAGGCCGACGTCCCAGTCCCCGGCAAGTTCGCCGGCGCTACGCCGGGCACGTCCGGCGCCTCCGTTGCCGCTCGGAAGTTGCTCCCTCAAACGTTGCCGTTTCGCCTGCCGACGATCACGGGTGGCGGGTTGTCCGGTATTCGGATCGCCTTCACTCGCCGCCTCGGTGCGTGGGTCGGTCGGGCGATCCCCGTGGTGGGCGAGGTATTCCTGGCGCTCGACGCCTACCTGATCACGCACAACACCGTGTCGACCTACAATCGAATCGTGAAGCCCGAGGACCGGGTGCTCTGAGCCATGGAAGACGATACCTGGGAACGCCTGGAAGCCTTCACACGCGAGGAACTCGGGCGGCCGGTGTTCGGCAGCAAGCTGAGCGTGCAACCGGAATCCCGGCTCGAGCAGGATCTCGGCATCACGGGCCTCGACGGGGTGGAGTTCATCGACCGGTGGGCAGCGACATTCGGCGTCGACGCCCGAGGATTCCCGTACCGGCGCTATTTTGGCCCCGAAGGCCAGGCACTGCTGTCGTCACTCATCGGGCTACTCGTGAAGCGCCTCCGGCACCCGGAGCGACGGCCGCTGACCTTGGGGATGCTGGCCGAGGCAACGCGACGCGGGAAGTGGGACACGGACGCGATCGAGGCTGCTGCGGGGCAGTGATCGTCAGTGATCGTAGATGGCAGGGCCGGTCGAGGTACTGACCGGCCCTTTTTCATGGGCTGTCGTCCGGAACCCTGTCCCGCCACGTGCGCCGCCCGCGCGCCGATTGATAACCAATCAACATCAATCCTTCCAAAAATTGCACTTATCGTTTGCCTGACGCCAAGCGAACATGGCGGAAAACGACAATCGTCCGCCCCCCGCGTATTTCTGGATTTTCAGGAGACACCCCGATGCACCCCTCGTCCAGCCTTCCGACCGAACGTTCGAAGGCCGCTGCGGTCTTCCGCGTCACAGCCGGGAATTTTCTCGAGCAGTTCGACTTCTTCCTGTTCGGCTTCTACGCCACGCAGATCGCCAACGTCTTCTTTCCCGCGCAAAGCGAGTTCGCATCGCTGATGATGACCTTCGCCGTGTTCGGCGCCGGCTTCCTGATGCGGCCGCTGGGTGCCATCGTGCTGGGCGCGTACATCGACGACGTCGGCTGCCGCAAGGGCCTGATCGTCACGCTGTCCATCATGGCGAGCGGCACCATCCTGATCGCGTTCGTGCCGGGCTACGCGACGATCGGCCTGCTCGCACCCGCGCTCGTGCTGCTCGGCCGGCTGCTGCAGGGCTTCTCCGCCGGCGCGGAACTGGGCGGGGTATCGGTATATCTCGCCGAGCTGGCGACGCCCGGCCGCAAGGGCTTCTTCACGAGCTGGCAGTCCGCCAGCCAGCAGGTCGCGATCGTCGTCGCGGCGGGCCTGGGCTTTGCACTGAATCAATGGCTGAGCGCGTCGGCCATCGCCGCATGGGGATGGCGCGCGCCGTTCTTCGTCGGCTGCATGATCGTGCCGTTCATCTTCATGCTGCGCCGCAATCTGGAGGAAACCCAGGCGTTCAAGGCGCGCACGCATCGTCCGGGCATGAAGGAAGTGTTCGGTACGCTGGTTCGGAATTGGGGCGTCGTGGTGGCCGGCATGATGCTGGTCGCGATGACCACCACGAGCTTCTATCTGATCACGGTCTACGCGCCGACCTTCGGCAAGACGGTGCTGCATCTGAGCACCGCCGACAGCCTGCTCGTGACGCTGTGCGTCGGCGTGTCGAACTTCGTGTGGCTGCCGATCGGCGGTGCGCTGTCCGACCGGATCGGCCGCCGGCCGCTTCTGGTCGGCATGACGGTGCTCACCATCGTGACCGCCTACCCGGCGCTGTCGTTGCTCGCGCACGCGCCGTCGTTCGTCAACATGCTGCTCGTGCTCCTCTGGCTCTCGTTCATGTACGGGATCTACAACGGCGCGATGGTCGTCGCGCTCACGGAAGTGATGCCGGTGCAGGTGCGCGTCGCGGGCTTCTCGCTCGCCTACAGCCTCGCGACAGCCGTGTTCGGCGGCTTCACGCCGGCCATCTCGACCGCGCTCATTCACATGACGGGCGACAAGGCCGCACCGGGATACTGGATGAGCTTCGCTGCGGTGTGCGCGCTGCTTGCGACGTTCGCGCTCTATCGCCCCCGTGCCGCGACGCTGACGCCGGCGCATTGATGGCCGGCCCGTCCGGCAGGCTCGGAAAACCCTACGAACCCACGCGAATCCCTACGACCATGACCATGAAAAACCTGCTTCTGAAATGTTGTGCGACCGCGCTCGTCGCCGCTAGCGCGGCGGCGACCAACGTGCAGGCCGCCGAACTGCACGTGATGAGCTCGGGCGGCTTCACCGCCGCCTACAAGCTGCTCGGCCCCCGGTTCGAGTCGACGACGGGCAATACGCTCGATACCGCGCTCGGTCCGTCGATGGGCAAGTCGCCCGAAGCGATTCCGAACCGGCTCGCGCGCGGCGAGCCCGCCGACGCGGTGATCATGGTCGGCTACGCACTCGATGACCTGATCAAGCAAGGCAAGGTCATCCCCGGATCCCGCGTCGAGCTGGCCGATTCGCGCATCGGCATGGTCGTGCGCGACGGTGCGGCAAAGCCCGACATCAGCTCCGCCGAAGGGCTGAAGCAGGCGCTGCTGCACGCCAGGTCGATCGCCTATTCGGACAGCGCGAGCGGCGTGTACATCGAACGCGAGCTGTTCAGGAAGCTCGGCATCGAGGATCAGGTGAAGTCGAAGGCGAAGATGATTCCGCGGATCCCGGTGGCGTCGGTCGTGGCGAACGGCGACTACGAAATCGGCTTCCAGCAGGTGAGCGAGTTGCTGCCGGTCAAGGGCGCGACCTTCGTCGGCAAGATTCCCGAATCGCTGCAGTCGGTCACGCGCTTCGCCGCCGGCATTCCCGTCGGTGCGCAGCACCCGAAGGAAGCGAAGGCGCTGCTCGACTATCTTGCGTCGCCCGAGGTGCAGGCGGACGTGAGGTCGACCGGACTCGATTCCGTTGCCGCTCACTGAATCCGGTCGACGGGAAGGCGTGCGTCAGGCGGCCTTCCCGTTACCGTTGGCATCGGCCGCGACACGGCCTTGATCGGCCCCGTTCGGGAAGGCTGGACCGGCCACGGCGAGCCGCTGCGCAAGAAGCGCGCGATCGCACGCGCGTTCCCACATCGACACGAAGATGACCGCGCAGGCATTGCTGATCACGCTCGTCAGCGCGCGCGCCTCGGACATGAAGCGATCGATGCCGACCAGCAGGGCGACCCCGGCAACGGGCAGGTCGGGCATGACGGCGAGCGTGGCGACCAGCGCCACCAGTCCGCTACCGGAAACACCCGCCGCGCCCTTGGACGTAAGCAGCATGACGGCGAGCATCATCGCGATCTGCGACGCGGAAAGCGGCACGTCGCACGCCTGCGCGATAAACAACGCGGCAAGCGTCAGGTAGATCGCGGTGCCGTCCAGGTTGAACGAATAGCCCGCCGGCAGCACGAGCCCGACGACGCCCCGGTCGCAACCGAGCGACGTCAGCTTGACGATCAGGCGCGGCAGAACGGGCTCCGACGAGGACGTCGCGAGGACGATGAGCAGCTCTTCGCGCAGGTAGCGCAACAGCCGCCACAGCGCGAAGCCGTGCAGGCGCGCGAGCGGTGCGAGCACCAACGCGACGAACAGCGCGCATGCCGCGTAGAAGGACAGCATCAGCTTCGCCAGCGAGCCGACCGAGCCGATACCGAAGCGGCCCACTGTGAACGCCATCGCGCCGAATGCGCCGAGCGGCGCGAGCCGCATGATCATCGCAAGCACGCGGAAGACGACCTGGGCGACCCCGTCGATCAGCGCAAGAACGGGCCGGCCGGCCGTCCGGTGCGCGTTCAGCGAGAAACCGAACAGCAGCGACAGCAGCAGTACCGGCAACACCTCGCCCTTCTCGAACGCGCCAAGCATCGTATCGGGAATCACGCTCAACCCGAACGCCACGAGCCCGCGTGGCTGCGCGTCCTTCGCGTACTGCGCGAGGATGCTCGAATCGAGATGGTGCACGTCGATGTGCAGGCCGGCGCCCGGTCGCAGCACGAACGCGGTGACGAGCCCGATCGCGAGCGCGACGGCGGTCAGCGAATAGAAGAGCGCCATGGCCCGAACGATCGTGCGGCCGATTGCCTTCCCGTCCGCGAGTGACGTGATGCCCGAGACGATCGTGCAGAAGACGATCGGCGCGATGGTCATCCGCACCAGGCCGACGAACGCATCGCTGAGGGGCTTGAGCATGGCGCCTGCGCCCGGCCATGCGTGACCGACGCTCACGCCGAGCAGCATCGCAAGCAGCACCTGCACATAGAGCGATTTGAGCAGCCTGGCCAACCTCACGGGACGATCTTCCTTCGGGTCTTTCCTGTCGTTGTCATGCCGCTGCACCGCTGCTCGCGATGCCGCCGCGCTTCGCGTCGACGATCATCCGATGAAACGCTTCGGCGGCCGGCGTGAGCGGACGTCCGCGCCGCTTGACGATGCCCACGCGCCGTTTGACGACCGGCTCGACGAGCGGCACGCTCGTGAGAACGGGATGGTCGTGCCCGGGCATCGCCATCGAGGGCACCGCGGCGACGCCGAGCCCCGCCTCGATCAATCCGAGCAGGGTCGTCACGTGGCGTGCTTCGCACACGCTCGGCCCGCGCGGCGCCACGGCGGCCAGCGCCTGGTCGAGCAGCAGACGGTTACCGGACGTCTTGTCCACCGCCACGTAATCGTGCTCGTACAGTTCGTTCCAGGTCACGCGCTTCTTGCGCGCGAGCGGATGGTCTCGGCGGCACGCCGCGACGAAGCGCTCCTGGAGCAGCACCTTGAACTCGATCTCGGCTTCCTGGCTGCCGATGAAGCTCACGCCGAAGTCGGCCTCGCCGCTGATGACGGCGCCCAGCACCTCGTTCGCGCCAGCGTCCAGCAGCTTGACCCGGATGCGCGGAAAGCGCTGATGATAGCGCGCGATGATCGCGGGCAGAAAGTAGTAGGCCACCGAGGGCACGCACGCGATGGTCACATGGCCCAGGCGGCTCGACGACACGTCGCGAATGCCGAGCAGCGCGGCGTCGAGATCGTCGAGCAGTTGTTCGGCGCTCTGGGCGAACACGCGGCCGACCGTGGTGAGCGTGACGCGGCGCGTGGTGCGCTCGAAGAGACGCACGCCGAGCGCCTCCTCGAGCTTGTCGATCCGGCGACTCAACGCCGGCTGGGAAATGCTCACCGTCTCCGCGGCCTTGCGGAAACTGCCCGTTTCCACGACCGCGCGAAACGCCTGCAAGTCGTTCAAATCGAAGTTGATCCCCACGGGCAAGCCTCCGCATCTCAGATGCGCAGTATTGTCCATGATTCCCGCGATCCTGCCTTGCCGGCGTTGCACGCATCCGCGCAATGTCAGTCGAGCCCGCCCTGGCACAGGTACTTGATCGACAGGTAGTCGTCGAGGCCGTAGCGCGAACCTTCGCGGCCATAGCCCGATTCCTTCACGCCGCCGAACGGTGCGGCCTCGCTCGCGAGCGCGCCTTCGTTGATCCCGACGATGCCCGTTTCGAGCCGTGCCGACACGCGCGCGATGCGTCGCACGTCCTGCGTGTAGAAATACGCGGCGAGCCCGAACGGCGTGTCGTTCGCGGCGGCGACGGCTTCGTCCTCGGTATCGAAGCGAAACAGCGCGGCGATCGGGCCGAAGGTTTCCTCGCAGTTCAGTTGCATCGCGGCGGTGGCGTCGGCGAGCACCGTCGGCGCGTAGAAGTTCGGGCCGAGTTCGGGCAGGCGCTTGCCGCCGGCCAGGACGCGCGCGCCGCGCTCGATGGCGTCGCCGACGTGGCGCGCGATCTTGTCGACCGCGCGCGCGTTGATCATCGGACCGATCTGCGCGGCCGGGTCGGTCGCCGGCGCGACCTTCAACGCGGCGACGCGCGCCGCGAGCTTCGCGGCGAATGCATCGTAGACGCCGGCCTGCACGTACACGCGATTCGGCGACACGCACGTCTGGCCGCCGTTGCGGAACTTGGCCGCCATCAGCCCGTCGACTGCCGCGTCGAGCTCCGCGTCGTCGAACACGATGAACGGCGCGTTGCCGCCGAGCTCCAGCGACAGCTTCTTCAGCGTCGCGGCCGATTCGCGCGCGAGCAGCTTGCCGACGAGCGTCGATCCGGTGAACGTGATCTTGCGCACGCGGCTGTCGGCGAGCCAGTCGGCCACGGCATCGATGCCGCGCTCGCGCGACGCGGAAATCATGTTCAGCACGCCGGCCGGCACGCCCGCTTCCTGCGCGAGGAACGCGAGCGCGAGCGCGGTCAGCGGCGTGTCCTCCGCCGGCTTCGCGACCACGGTGCAGCCGGCCGCGAGTGCGGGCGCGATCTTGCGCGCGATCATCGCGAGCGGGAAATTCCACGGCGTGATCGCGGCGACGATGCCGATCGGCTCCTTGACCGCGGCGAGGCGTTTGCCGCGCTGCTGCTGCGGAATCAGGTCGCCGTACGTGCGCGTCGCTTCCTCGGCGAACCACAGCACGTACGACGCGCCGTAGGCGACTTCGCCGCGCGCTTCGGCGAGCGGCTTGCCCTGTTCGCGGGACATCAGCTTCGCGAGATCCTCGGTATGCGCGACGATCGCCGCGTGCCAAGCGCGCAGGATCGCCGCCCGTTCGCGAGCGGGCGTCGCGCGCCAGGCGGGCAGCGCGCGCGCGGCCGCGTCGGTCGCCGCGCGGGCGTCGGCGGCGCCGCTGTCGGGTGCTTCAGCGGCGGTGTCGAGCGTTGCCGGATCGGTGACGGCGAAGCGGCGGCCGTCGAGCGCATCGCGCCAGGCGCCGTCGATCAGGTTGGCGGTGCGCAGGAGTTCGGAGCGGGACAGCGTGAGTGGCATGACAGGTCCTTGGATGAAGCGGTTCGGCGGCGGTGCGCGGCGGCGCGGGCGCGCGACGACTCCACGCGGACGGCATGGCTGCCGCGTTCGTGGATGCCGCACGCTGTCCGTCAATGCCGGTCGCCGAACAGCGATTCGAGCGGATAGTGCCGTTTGACGAACGGCGACTTGATGATCACGTAACTGAAATACTTCTCGATGCCGATGTTCTGCTCGAGCAGGCCCTCGATGATCGTCTGGTAATGGCTGACGCTGCGCGTGATGAACTTCAGCAGATAGTCGTAGCCGCCGCTTGCGAGATGGCACTCGACGATCTCGTCGACATTGCGGATCGCCGCGACGAAACGGTCGAAGTCCTCGCGCCGGTGGTCGGCCAGCGTGACCTCGGTAAATACGACCTGCACGTCGCCGAGTTTCTCGAGCTGGATGTGCGCGCCGTAACCGCCGATGTAGCCGGCCTTCTCGAGCCGCTTGACGCGGATCAGGCAGGGACTGGGCGACAGCCCGACCGCGTCGGCCAGTTCGACGTTGGTCATGCGGCCGCGCTTTTGCAACTGGGAGAGGATGCGCAGGTCGATGCGATCCAGCTTGCTGTCCGTCATGGTCCGTGAGAGGGCAAAAATGGAATGTCCGGTTACTTTAGAGTCGAACCGGGGCCGTCACAAGCCCCGCTTACCCTTGTCGCGCTCATGCCGGCTGCGCGTGTGCGGCGTCGAGCGCGCGCTGCACGCCGGGTTCGGCCAGCACGTCGTCGAGCGTCTTGCGCACGCGCTCGAACAGCAGGTCGAACTCGCCCGCGGTGAAGCTCAGCGCCGGTGCGAAACCGAGCACGCCGTCGCCGAACGCACGGAACACCACGCCGTTTGCATACGCGGCGGCGGCAATCCTGTCCGGCACGTTCAGTGCCGGGTCGAAGCGCGTCTTGCGTGCCTTGTCGGCCACCAGCTCGAGCGCGCCGAGCAGGCCGACCGAGCGCGCGTCGCCGACGAGCGGATGCGCACGCAGCGCGTCGAGGCCGGCGGCAAAGCGGGGCGCCATCGCCTGGCCGTTCGCGAGCAGCCCGCCTTCGTGATAGAGCTTGAGCACTTCGAGGCCGATCGCCGCGCTGACCGGATGCGCGGAATACGTGTAGCCGTGGCCGACCACGGCCGATTCGGCGCGGCTGCCCGCGATCCCCTCGTAGATTTCGTCGGACATCAGCACCGCGCCCATCGGCGCATAGCCGGCGGTCAAGCCTTTCGCGACGGTCATCAGGTCGGGTTCGACGCGCTCGGTTTCGCACGCGAACAGCGGGCCCGTCCGGCCGAAGCCGGTGATCACCTCGTCGGCGACGAACAGGATGCCGAGGCGCCGGCACGCGTCGCGCATCGCCTTCAGCCAGCCGGCCGGCGGCACGATCACGCCGCCGGAGCCCTGCACGGGCTCGCAGAAGAATGCCGCGACGTTGTCCGCGCCCAGTTCGGCCACCTTCGCTTCGAGCGCGGCGACCGACGCGGCGATCAGCGCCTGCGGATCGTCGCCGAGCGGATGGCGGTACGGGTAGGGCGACGGGATGTGGTGCTGATCGGCGCGCGGCAGGTCGAAATGGCGATGGAACGCGGGCAGCGCGGTGAGGCCGGCGCCGATCGTCGACGAACCGTGATAGCCGCGTTCGAGCGCGATCATCTGCTTTTTCGACGGCCGGCCGGTCGCGTTGAAATAGTGCGTGATGAAGCGCACCGCGGAGTCGATCGCATCCGAACCGCCGAGCGTGAAGTACACACGGTTCAGCGACGGCGGCGCGAGCGCCGCGAGCCGTTCGGCAAGCTCGATCGCCGGCCGCGACCCGAAATGGAAATAGCCGGTCGCGTAGGGCAGCTTCGCCATCTGCTCGGCGGCGGCCTTCACGATGCTGGCGCGGCCGTAGCCGACGTTCACGCACCACAGGCCAGAGAACGCGTCGAGCAGCGTATGGCCGTCGGCGTCGCGCAGGAACACGCCCTCGGCGGATTCGAGCACGGTGACGCCGCGCGCCTCGTGCGCACGATAGTTGACGACGGGGTGGATCAGGTGTTGACGATCGGCTTCGATCAGCGTGGCGTGGTTCATGGGAAGGCGGGACTCTCGTCGGGTGTCAGCGGTGAGTTCATGCTACCGGGCGAGCCATTCGCCTGTGCCTTCAATTCGCTGCCCGAAACGTATGGATACGGCGTTTGCACGGGGTGCTTCGGCATTTTCTGCTGCGCACCCCGCCGCACCGGAGGCGCGCGTCAGTAGCCGCGCGCGCGATCGACGACGCCGATCATCGGCTGCCCCGCGCGATGCCGCGCGAGGTTCGCGAGCACGGCGTCCACCGCGGTATCGGGCCGCGTTGCGCTCGCGATGTGCGGCGTGATCCGGATCCGCGGATGCGTCCAGAACGGATGGCCGGCGGGCAACGGTTCGGGGTCCGTCACGTCGAGGATCGCGCTGTCGAGCCGGCCGCTGTCGAGCGCGGCGAGCAGGGCGGCCGCATCGAGCTGCGGCCCGCGCCCGGCCTGCACGAGCGACGCGCCGGCCGGCAGCGCATCGAACACGCGCGTGCCCAGCAGGCCGCGGGTGCTGTCGGTGAGCGGCAGCAGGCAGATCAGGAGGTCGGTGCGGGCCAGGAACGCGTCGAGCGCCGCGTCGCCCGCGTAGCAGTCGATGCCGTCGAGCGTGCGCGGCGTGCGGCTCCAGCCGGCACACGGGAACCCGAAGCGCCGCAGCGTATCGAGCACGGCCTGGCCGAGCGTGCCGAGCCCGAGCACGCCGACGCGCCGCGACGCGGCCGCGCGCACCGGTTTCTCGCGCCACACCTGCGCGCGTTGTTGCGCCGCATAGTCGAACAGGTCGCGGTGGATCGTCAGCACGGCCTGCGTCACATACTCGACCATGCCTTCGACGATGCCGGGCTCGATCATCCGCACGACCGGGATGTGAGCCGGCACGCGCGACAGGTCGAACTGGTCGATGCCTGCACCGACCGAGAACACGACCTCGAGGTTCGGCAGCAGCGCGGCCGGATCGTCCGGCGGTTGCCATGCGGCGAGGTAGCGGACGTCGTGCGGATCGCCGATGTCCGGCCAGATCCGGAACGCCAGGTCGGGCGCCTGTTGCGCGAAGCGCTGCGCCCATTGCGTGCCGCGCACCGGGTCGGCCTTGTAGAGGAAGCTCATCGGGCGTGCCGTTCAGCCGAGCGCCTGGCTGACGATCGCGAACGCGCGCAGCGCGGGGTCGCGTTCGGGCGTCGCCCCGCGCGCCATCGCGACGACGGTATCGACGCGCGGCAGCCCGAGCCCTTGCAGCCAGTCGGATAGCCCGCTGTCGCCCGGCACGTCGAGCCGCACGAACATGCCTTCATGCAGCGCGAGCCAGTGGCTGATCAGCGCCTGTGCGCGCAGCGTGTCCGGTGCGACCACCGGGCCGATCACGTGGCCGCGGCCGAAACGGCGAAACAGCGCGAAGCCGAGCAGTTCGCCGTCACGGTCGAGTGCGATGCCGTTCGCGACGCCGAGCAGGGCCTCGATCACCGCGTCGCGTCGATAGCCCGCGGCCCGCGACGCGAGCGCGGCAAGCCGCGGGCCGTCGTTTGCGCCGAGGGGCCGCAGGCGCTCGCCGGGCGGCAGCGATATCAGCGGCGGCTGGAACGCGGCGCCCTGGTGCTGATCGATCGTATCGATCGCTTCGAATCCGAACTTCGCGTACAGCGGTTCGCCCGCCGGCGTCGCATGCAGAAAAATGGTTCGCGAGCCGAGGCTGTCGAGCACGCGGGAAAACAGTTCGCGCCCGATGCCGCGGCCCTGGCGCTCGGGCGACACGATGACCATGCCGAGCGACGCGTGCGCTTCGCCGAAGCGCCAGCCCAGTGCGGTACCGACGATGCCGGTTTCGTCCTCGGCGACGAAGCCGCCGCCGAGCTGGAACACGAAGCGCCAGTCGTCGAGCCGGTGCGGCCACTTGACTGCCTCCGACAGCCGATGCGCGGCGGGCAGGTCGGCTTCGGCGAACGGGCGATAGGTAAGCGTGCTGGAAGGATTGAGGTCGGACACGCCGGACTCCGGATGAGTGGGAACGATGCGCCCACTGTGCCAGCGACACGGCGGTGCGGATAGGACGATTCGCCTGTTTTCCGGTGCACGCGGCCGGTCGGGCGAGTTCGACGCAAACCGGCCTGAGCGGCGCGCGGGAACGCGCGGTTCGTGCCGGCCCGACCCGTCATTCCGGCAGTTTCTGCGGTTCGAACGCAATACGATTGAAGCAAGGCGCCGAAGTGGCCACGCATCACGCATCCACCCGTGCGCCCCATGAAGGCCACCGCAGATCGTGCCGTGCGAGGCGCGCAACACGCGGCGATTCTGCGCTTTGAGCGGCATCGAACGACGCGCGGCGGATTTTTTGCCCTGATTCAATTTCATACAACCCAGCCCGTCCCCGGCCCTGCCGGGGCTTCACACCGACAGGACGTCACCATGATCCAATTTGAACCGAAGTTCATCACGTTCGACTGCTACGGCACGCTCACCCGCTTCCGGATGGCGGAAATGGCGCGCGAGGTTTACGCGGACCGGCTGTCGCCGGTCGCGCTCGAGGCGTTCGTGCGCGCGTTCGCCGCCTATCGCCTCGACGAGGTGCTCGGTGCATGGAAGCCGTACCGGGATGTCGTCGTCAACGCGATCCGCCGCACCTGCAACAGGCTCGGCGTGACGTTCGACGAAGCCGAGGCGGAAAGCTTCTATCTGGCGGTGCCGACCTGGGGCCCGCATCCGGACGTGCCCGCGGGCCTGTCGCGACTGGCCCAAAAATACAAGCTGGTGATCCTGTCGAACGCATCGGACGACCAGATCATGAGCAACGTCGACAAGCTCGGCGCGCCGTGCCATGCGGTGTTCACCGCGCAACAGGCGCAGTCGTACAAGCCGCGGATGCAGGGCTTCGAATACATGTTCGGCCAGCTCGGCTGCCAGCCGGAGGATGTGCTGCACGTGTCGTCGAGCCTGCGCTACGACCTGATGACGGCCGAGGATCTCGGGATCAAGCACAAGGCGTTCGTCAACCGCGGCCACGAGCCGGGCACGCCGTTCTACAACTACTACGAGGTGTCGGACATCGGCCATCTCGCGACGCAGCTCGGGCTGTAGGCGGCGTATCGGCCGCGCGGCGCGCCGTCGAACCGGCCGGGATCGCCTGCGTCGCCGCCCGGCGGTCGATACGCGCGGGCGCGGCGCCGGGCAAGCCGCCCGCGTCGCGGTCGGGGCCCGGATCGGTCGCGTCGGGCGCCGGCTATCGTCTGAACTTTCATGCGAGGCCGGCGCGGCGGCGCGGGGGCATCGCGGGTCGGCACGGCCATCGCGGCACGGTGTCGGCCAAACGGCGTGACGCGGCGGGGCGTGGCGTGACGCGGCGTGACGTGACGTATACGCACGCAGCAATTCATGCTGCGCAGCCTACCCAAAACGGTTGATTCGTGTCGTGCGGCCGCCCCGAATCGCGACAACCCGCATTTTGGCGATGCTTAAATGAACTTCATGTGCAAGACGTTGCGCCGGCCACCAGCAGGCGGGCGCAACGGGATGATCGAACCACGCTGGACCCCAGGACCCACTTTCCACAGTCAGGAGCAGTTCGGATGAACGACGATATCGACAAGGGCGGTTTCACGCGCCGCGACATGATGCGGGTCATGGCGGCGAGCGGCATGATGGCCGTCGGCGGCGGCGGGCTGCTGATGCATGCGCAGTCGGCGTTCGCCGCGCCGGCGCCGAAGCGCGGCGGCAAGATCCGGGTCGCGAACGAATCCAGTTCGACGGCCGATACGCTCGATCCGGCCAAGGGCTCGACCGGCGCCGACTACATTCGCTTCTTCATGTTCTACAGCGGCCTCACGCAGCTCGATGCGAGCCTGACGCCGCAGATGAATCTCGCCGAGTCGCTGCAGACGACCGACGCGAAGACGTGGATCGTCAAGCTGCGCAAGGGCGTCACGTTCCACGACGGGAAGCCGGTCGGGCCGGCCGACGTCGTGTTCTCGCTGATGCGCCACAAGAACGCGGCCACCGCATCGAAGGTCAAGACGCTCGCCGACCAGTTCGCCGACGTGAAGGCGAGCGGTCCGGACGAGGTCACGCTCACGCTCGCCAGCGCGAACGCCGACCTGCCGGTGATCCTCGCGACGCCGCAGCTCGTGATCGTCAAGGACGGTACGACCGACTTCTCGACCGGCATCGGCTGCGGGCCGTACAAGCTCAAGTCGTTCAAGCCGGGGGTATCGACCGTCGGCGTGCGCAACGACAGCTACTTCAAGCCCGGGATGCCGTACCTCGACGAGATCGAGCTGATCGGCATCAGCGACAGCGCCGCGCGCCTGAACGCGCTGCTGTCGGGCGACGTGCACCTGATCAACTCGATCGACCCGCGCTCGACGCAGCGGGTCGCGTCGACGCCCGGCTATGCGCTGAAGGAAACCAAGTCGGGGCTCTATACCGACCTGATCATGCGCAGCGAAAACCCGATCACCGCCCATCCCGATTTCGTCGAGGGGATGAAGTACCTGTTCGATCGCGAGCAGATCCGCTCGGCGGTGTTCCGCGGCTACGCGGTGATCGGCAACGACCAGCCGATCCCGCCGGGGCATCGCTACTTCAATGCGTCGCTGCCGCAGCGCCCGCACGATCCGGACAAGGCGAAGTTCCTGTTCCAGAAGGCCGGTGCGCTCGGCGCCGCGCTGCCGCCGATCTACGCGACGTCGGATGCGAACGGGTCGATCGAGATGGCCGTGCTGCTGCAGCAGGCCGGCCAGAAGATCGGACTGAACCTGCAGGTGAACCGCGTGTCGCCCGACGGCTACTGGTCGAACCACTGGATGAAGCATCCGCTCGGCTTCGGCAACATCAACCCGCGCTCGAGCGCCGACGTGCTGTTCACGCAGTTCTTCAAGTCGGATGCGCCGTGGAACGAGTCGGGCTGGAAGAACACGAAGTTCGACCAGTTGCTGCTCGCCGCGCGCTCCGAGACCGACGACGCGAAGCGCAAGCAGATGTACGGCGAGATGCAGGCGATCGTCGCGCAGCAGGGCCGGGTCGGCATTCCGGCGTTCATCAGCTTCCTCGACGGGTACGACAAGCGGCTCGCGGGCCTCGGCTCGGTGCCGACCGGCGGGATGATGGGCTTCATGTTCGCCGAGCACGTGTGGTGGAACGCCTGATGCCGACGCCTGCCGCCGTGGCGCGACCGGTGCGGGAAACCGCGCCGGCTGCGCGCGGCCTTTTCGGGAGTGCCGCTCCATGAACCGAATCCTGCTCGGGCTGATCGGCCGGCGCATCGCGGTGACCGCGCTGACGCTGCTGATCGTGTCCGCGATCATCTTCACGATCACGAACCTGCTGCCGGGCGACGCCGCACAGGCCGCGCTCGGCCAGTCGGCGACGCCGGAGACGGTCGCCGCGCTGCGTCAGCAGTTCGGCCTCGACATGCCGGCCCACGTGCGCTACCTGCACTGGCTCGCGGGGCTGCTGCACGGCGATTTCGGCCGTTCGCTGTCCGGCGACATGCCGGTATCCGAAATGATCGGCGGGCGCCTGCCGAAGTCGCTCGCGCTCGCGGCGATCACGACGGCCGTGTCGGTGCCGATCGCGCTGCTGCTCGGGATCCTCGCGGCGGTCAAGCGCGAGTCGGCGATCGATCGCGTGATCAGCCTCGGCACGCTGTCGCTCGTCGCGACGCCGGAGTTCCTGATCGCGACGGTCGCGGTGCTCGTGCTGGCCGTGAAGCTGCACTGGCTGTCCGCGCTGTCGTACAGCGGCCCGATCGACAGCGTGCACGACTTCCTGCGCGCGTATGCGATGCCGGTGCTGACGCTGTGCGCGGTCGTGATCGCGCAGATGGCGCGCATGACGCGCGCCGCGGTGATCGAGCAGCTGAGCGCGTCGTATGTCGAAATGGCCGTGCTCAAGGGGGCGAGCCCCGCGCGCGTCGTGCTGCGCCATGCGCTGCCGAACGCGATCGGGCCGATCGCCAACGCGGTCGCGTTGAGCCTGTCGTATCTGCTCGGCGGCGTGATCGTCGTCGAGACGATCTTCAACTATCCGGGCCTCGCGAGCCTGATGGTCGATGCCGTCGGCAACCGCGATTTCCCGCTGATCCAGGCGTGCACGCTGATCTTCTGCGTCGCGTACCTGACGCTCGTGCTGTTTGCCGACCTGTGCTCGATCGTGTCGAACCCGCGACTGCGCACCTGACAGGTTGCCGTCCTTCTACCGAGATGCCGCCCATGCAACCGACCGAACCCGTTCAACGCAGCAGCGCGCTGCCGCCGTCCGGCGAGCAGCGCCCACCGTGGGGCGGCTCGCCGCCGCCCGCCGCGCCCGCCCCCGATCGGCCGCGCAAGCGCCGCGCCGCGCGCATGAAGCTGACGGCCGGCGGTCGCGTCGGCCTGTCGATGGTCGGCCTGATGCTGTTCATCGCGGTGTTCGCACCGCTGCTCGCGCCGCACGACGTCGGCACGATCGTCACGCAGGACGTGTTCGCGCCGTTCGGCGCGAAGCTGCCGTTCGGCTCGGATTTCCTCGGCCGCGACATGCTGAGCCGGATCCTGTACGGCACGCGGCTGACCGTGCTGCTCGCGCTCGCGGCCGTGTTGCTCGCCGCGCTGACCGGCACGACGCTCGGGCTGCTCGCGACCGTGTCGGGCCGCGCGGTCGACGAGACGATGAGCCGGCTGCTCGATGCGCTCACATCGATTCCGTCGAAGATGTTCGCGCTGATGTTCGTCGCCGCGTTCGGTTCGTCGCTGCCGCTGCTGGTCCTCACCGCCGCGGTCAGCTACATGCCCGGCTCGTACCGGATCGCGCGCGCGCTGGCCGTCAACATCAGCACGCTCGAATTCGTCCAGGTCGCGCGGGCGCGCGGCGAAAGCGCGCTGTACATCGCGTGCGTCGAGATGCTGCCGAACATGATTCACCCGATGCTCGCCGACACCGGGCTGCGCTTCACGTTCGTCGTGCTATTGCTGAGCGGCCTCAGCTTTCTGGGGCTCGGCGTGCAGCCGCCTTACGCGGATCTCGGCTCGCTCGTGCGCGAGAACATCGCGAGCCTCGGCGACGGCTCGGCCGTCGCGATCATGCCCGCGGTCGCGATCGCGATCCTGACGGTGGGCGTGAACCTGTTGATCGACGGCCTGCCGCATCGCGGCCGCCGCAAGGGCGCTGCGGGCGCCGCGGGAGGGCACTGATGCAACACGAATCGAACCTGCTCGTCGAGGTGCGCGGGCTGCGTGTGGTCGGCGGCCGGCCGGGCGGCGAGGAAACGACGATCGTCCACGGCGTCGACTTCGAGATCCGGCGCGGCGAAGTGCTCGCGCTGATCGGCGAATCCGGGTCGGGCAAGACGACGATCGCGCTGTCGCTGATGGGCCATGCGCGCGCCGGCTGCCGGATCGCCGGCGGCTCCGTGAAGCTCGGCGGCACCGACGTCTGCACGTTGTCCGCCCCTGCATTGGCCGCGCTGCGCGGCCGCAGGGTCGCGTACATCGCGCAGAGCGCCGCTGCCGCATTCAATCCGTCGCGCACGATCCTCGACCAGGTGATCGAGAGCGCGCTGATCCACAAGACGCTGACGAAGCGCGACGCGCAAGCGAAGGCGGTCGAGCTGTTCCGCGCGCTCGCGCTGCCGGAGCCGGAGACGATCGGCAGGCGCTATCCGCACCAGGTGTCGGGCGGCCAGTTGCAGCGGCTCATGGCCGCGATGGCGCTGATCACCGATCCGGAGCTGGTGATCCTCGACGAACCGACCACGGCGCTCGACGTGACCACGCAGATCGACGTGCTGCAGGCCTTCAAGAGCGTGATCCGGCGCTACGGGATGAGCGCGGTCTACGTGTCGCACGATCTCGCGGTCGTCGCGCAGATGGCCGACCGGATCGTCGTGCTGAGCGACGGCGTGATCCGCGAGGCGGGCGAGACCGAACAGATCCTGCATGCGCCGACGCACCCGTACACGCAGAGCCTGATCGCGGCGGTCACGCCGGACGATGCCGGGCACGATGCGAAAGCGGCGCCCGCCGCGCCGGCGCACCTGCTCGACCTGCGCGGCGCGATCGCCGGCTATGGCGGCCGGACCGCGAAGGGCTGGCCCGCGAAGGTGATCCTGCACGAAGTCGACCTGCGCATCGGGCGCGGGCAGACGGTCGGCGTGATCGGCGAATCCGGCTCCGGCAAGACGACGCTCGCGAAGGTGATCGCGGGCCTCGTGCCGGCGACGGGCGGCGAGATCCTGCTCGACGGCGAGCCGCTCGCGCGCGATATCGGCAAGCGCACCAAGGAGCAGCACCGCCGTGTGCAGATCGTGTTCCAGAACGCCGATACCGCGCTCAACCCGGTGCATACCGTCGAGCGCACGCTGGCGCGGCCGCTCGCGTTCTATCACGGGATCAAGGGGGCGCGTGCGCGGCAGCGCGTCGCGGAACTGCTCGAACTCGTGCGGCTGCCGCAGACGGTCGCCGCGCGGCGCACCGGCGAGCTGTCCGGCGGCCAGAAGCAGCGCGTGAACCTCGCGCGCGCGCTCGCGGCCGAGCCCGACCTGATCCTGTGCGACGAGGTCACGTCGGCGCTCGACACGGTGGTGGGCGCCGCGATCATGGACCTGTTGCGCGACCTGCAGGCGAAGCTCGGCGTGTCGTACATATTCATCACGCACGACATCGCGAAGGTGCGCGCGATCAGCGACGAGATCGTCGTGCTGTACGCGGGCCGGCGGGTCGAGACCGGCAGCCGCGATGCGCTGTGCGCGCCGCCCTATCACCCGTATTCGCACCTGCTCGTGTCGTCCGCGCCGGAACTGCGCGCGGGCTGGCTCGACGGTGCGGCCGAGCGTTGCCATCGGCCGCTCGTGCCGATCGGTGCGAGCGCGGACGATGCGGAGCTGTGCCCGTTCCTGTCGCGCTGCGCGATGCGGGTGGACGGTGTGTGCAATCGCACGGCGCCGGTCCTGCGCACGCTCGGGAACGGCGCGCAGGTGCTGTGCCATCGCAGCGAGGACGATCTCGCGCGCTTCCAGGCCGAGCCGGCCGGGGCGGACGCGCCGGTGCAGCCGGTGCGCCTGTAACGCGCGGCGGCGCCCATGCATCGCGTGCGCCGCGCCCGGCGAGCGGCCTTCCGCATAGTGTGCTGCGGCGGTCGTGCAAAACGGTGAATCGTGCGCGCGCCATGCGTGAATACGCGGCAACTGCGCTTTTCGATGGTGATTAAATGGCTTGCAACGGACGGTCGCCGATCGTCGGTGCCGAATGCTCGAGAAGGATCCGATGAAATTCGAATCGTACTGGCTGGATACCCGCCCCGCGTTTCGCGCCGGCTGCGAGGGGCCCGTTGAAGGGCGCGCCGACGTGGCCGTGATCGGCGGCGGCTTCACCGGCCTGTCCGCGGCGCTTGCGCTGGCGCAGCGCGGCGTCTCGGTGGTCGTGCTCGAAGCCGCGCAGATCGCAGGCGAAGCGTCGGGCCGCAACGGCGGCCAGTGCAACACCGGCGTGGCGCAGGACTACGCGTCGCTGGCCGCGCGAATCGGCGCCGAACCCGCCAAGCAGTTCTATCGCGCGTACGAAAACGCCGTGAAGAGCGTCGAGACGATCGTGGCCGAGCACGCGATCGACTGCGATTTCCGGCGCGCGGGCAAGCTGAAGCTCGCCGCGAAGCCGCAGCATTTCGCGGGGCTCGCGAAGACGTTCGATGCATTGCGGCGGGACGTCGATCCGGACATCGAACTGATCGAGCCGGCGCGGATCCGCGAGGAAGTCGCGTCCGACGGTTTCCACGGCGGGCTGTTGCAGCGCCGCGGCGTGCAGATGCACATGGGCAAGTTCGGCGTCGGCCTCGCGCAGGCGGCGGTGCGGGCCGGCGCGCGCATCTACGAGCAGGCGGCCGTCACGCGGCTCGAACGGCTCGGGGGCGAGCGGCACGCGATCACCTGTGCGCGCGGCACACTCGTCGCCGACCGCGTGCTGGTCGCCACCGGCGCGTCGCAGCACGGCCCGTTCGCATGGTTCCGGCGACGCATCGCGCCGGTCGGCAGTTTCATCGTCGTCACCGAGCCGCTGCCCGACGCGCAACTGAACCGGTTGTTTCCGCACCGCCGCGCGTACGTGACGTCGCGCCAGATCGGCAACTACTTCCGCGTGACGCCCGACAACCGGCTGCTGTACGGCGGCCGCGCGCGTTTTGCGATGTCGAGCCCGCGCTCCGACGCGAAAAGCGGCGACGTCCTGCGCGCGGGCATGGCCGGATATTTTCCGGAACTGGCCGACGTGCGGCTCGATTACTGCTGGGGCGGGCTGGTCGACATCACCGCCGACCGGCTGCCGCGCGCGGGCCAGCACGACGGACTCTATTACTCGATGGGCTACAGCGGCCACGGTGTGCAGATGTCGGTGGACATGGGCCGCGTGATGGCCGACGTGCTGTACGGGGCAGCCGCGTCGAACCCGTGGCGCGAGCTCGACTGGCCGGCGATGCCGGGCCATTTCGGGCATGCGTGGTTCCTGCCCATCGTCGGCGCGTATTACCGGATGCAGGATTTCCTGCATTGAAACGCGTGACCCGGGAGGATTCGACATGAACGCACGATTCGTTTGCCCGCTCTCGCCGGCAATCGGCGACGTGCTCCGCACGATCGATGCGTCGTTTGCGCAGCCGCTGAACCTCGACACGCTCGCGGCCGTGGCCGGATTGAGCGTGTCGCGTTTCACCGCGCGCTTTCGCAGCGAAGTCGGGTTGTCGCCGCACCGGTATCTGTGCCTCGTGCGGGTGCGACGGGCGCAGGACCTGCTGCGGGCCGGCCTGGCGCCGTCGGTCGTGGCGACCGAGGTCGGCTTCTTCGATCAGAGCCATCTGTGCCGGCATTTCCGGCGCGTGCTCGGGATCACGCCGCGCGACTACATGGTCGCGCGCACGGATGGCGCACCGGCCCGCGTGCAGGCGATTCGCCCGCGGACCGAACACCGCGAAGCGTCGTGTCACGTCGCGTAGGTGCAAGGGCGGCGTGCCCGCCCGCGGGTTGCCGGCCGACGCGCCGGCAAACGACGATTTCCGATATCGCGCGGCGGTTTTCCACCCGGCCCGCGCGCACAGTACAGGAGCAGGAATGAGCGCAGTTTTCGTGTTGCACCGTGCCGACGGCAGCCCTTCTTCAGCCGCGTTCGACATGCGCGCGTTCGGCGAGCGCGATCCTTTCGCGCGACATCGCGAGATCGCTTGGGAAGGGCCCGACTCGATGGCCGCGGGGCGGATTCGCTTCGTTGGCGAGTTCGACGTCTCGAGCTATCCGCACATTGAAACCCTCGTCGTGGTCGAAGGCGAACTGACGCTCGAAGCGGACGGGGCCGCCCCGTTGGTGCTCGGGCCGGGAGAGGGGGCCGTCATCGGCGGCGGCACGGCGCTTCGCGTCAGCGCGGCATCGCGCGTGCTTCTCATGTTCTGCGCGGCCGCGTGCGCGAAACCGACGAAGCGAGGATGCTTTCCGCTGAGTGCCGACGCGGACTTCAAGCCGTCGTCGTCGCTGCCGGCGGAGGTGCTGCTCGGGCCCGCACCGCAATGCCGCAGCGACAACGTGTTCATCGACGACGGCGCCGAGTACTGCGCGGGCACGTGGGATTCCACGCCCTATCACCGCATCGTTCGCCCGCATCGCGTGAACGAGTTCATGTTCCTGCTGGCCGGCAGCGTACGGTTCGCCGCGCCCGACGGCAGCGTGCTGTCGCTCGGCGCCGGCGATGCGCTGTTCGTGCCGCGCGGCGCACCGATCGGGTGGGAAAGCCGCGAGCGCGTGGCGAAATTCTACGTCGTGCAGAACGTCCACGTATCCACCGAACGAGACTGAACATGTCCCCTCCGCTGCGCCAAATAGAAACTTCGCCCACGCTGCCGGCTTCGGCCGACGTCGTCGTGATCGGCGGCGGAATCATCGGCGTCTTTACCGCGTACTACCTGGCCCGGCGCGGGGTGTCGGTCGCGCTGGTCGAGAAGGGCCGGATCGGTGCCGAGCAGTCGAGCCGCAACTGGGGCTGGTGCCGGCAGCAGAACCGCGACGAGCGCGAGTTGCCGATGGCCAGCAAGAGCATCGATCTGTGGGAGCGATTCGCCGCCGAGTCCGGCGAAGACACGGGCTTTCATCGCTGCGGGTTGCTGTACCTGAGCAATGACGAGGCCGAGCTGTCCCGCTGGGCCAGCTGGGGCGACTTCGCGAAGACCGCGGGCGTGACGACGTACATGCTCGACAGCAAGCAGGCCGGCGAGCGCGGGCGCGCAACCGGGCGGCCATGGAAGGGCGGCGTGTTCTCGCCGACCGACGGCACGGCCGACCCGGGGAAGGCCGCGCCGGCCGTGGCGGCCGCACTGATGAAGCTGGGCGGCAGCGTGCACCAGCAATGCGCGGCGCGCGGGATCGAACTCGAGGGCGGGCGTGTCGCAGGAGTCGTCACCGAAGCCGGCGTGATCAAGACCCGGACGGTCGTGCTTGCCGGCGGCGCGTGGGCGTCGTCGTTCTGCCGCCAGCTCGGCATCCGCTTTCCGCAGGCGTCGATCCGTCAGTCGATCCTGAGCGTGTCGCCGGTCGAGCATCCGCTGCCCGATGCGATGTACACGTCGGGGGTGTCCGTGACGCGCCGCAGCGACGGACGCTACGCACTGGCCATCAGCGGCCGCGCGCGCGTGGACGTGACGCCGCAGTTCCTGCGATTCGCCCCGCAGTTCGTGCCGATGTTCGCCAAGCGCTGGCGCAACCTGCTTCCGGGCGGCCTGGAGGGCGTGCGCGGCGGACACGAAACGCTGAAGCGGTGGCGGCTCGACGCGCCGACCCCGATGGAGCAGGTGCGCATCCTCGATCCGAAACCCGATATGCCGACGGTCGCCGAAACCTACCGCCGCGCCGTCGAGCTGCTGCCCGAGCTTCGCGACGCAACGATCACGCATGCGTGGGCTGGCTTCGTCGACAGCACGCCGGACGGCGTTCCGGGGATCGGCGAAGTGCCGGGCGTGCCGGGGTTGATCCTGGCTGCCGGCTTTTCCGGGCACGGTTTCGGCATCGGCCCCGGCGCGGGGCACCTGATCGCGGATCTCGCCACCGGTGCGCAACCGATCGTGGACCCGCTGCCGTATCGGCCGGGCCGGTTCGACGCGTCCGCATGGGGCAAGGTCGCCGATTTCTAGGCGACGGCCGTCACGCGGAAGGCAGCGGCGTTTGAACGAAGCGTTTCGGTTCGGATCGCGCGACTTGCCGGACCGGCGCGGCGAACGCCCGCCGGCTGTCCGGCCCGATGCGCCAGCTTTGGAGTGTGTGATGCGTTTCAGTTCCTACTGGCTCGATACGTCCGAGCCATTCGTGGGCAGCTCGCCGGAGCTGCCTGACGGAAGTTGCGACGTGGTCGTGGTGGGCGGCGGGATCACGGGCTCGGCGGCTGCGCTGGCGCTGTCGAAAAAAGGCGCGCGGGTCGTCGTCTGCGAGGCGGGCACCGTGGGGCAGGCAGCGTCGGGACGCAACGGCGGCATGTGCAACAACGGCTTCGCGCAGGATTACGCGTCACTGTCGCAGCGCATCGGCACCGAACTGGCCAACCGGTTGTATCGCGCGTTCGATGCGGGTGTCGACACGGTCGAGCGGCTGGTCAGGGAAGAGTCGATCGACTGCGATTTCGTACGCCGCGGCAAGCTCAAGCTCGCGGCGAAGCCGGAGCACTTCGACAAGCTGGTGCGAAGCCAGGCGCTGCTCGCCGCGAGCGTGGACCCCGACACGCGTGTGGTGACGAAGGCGCAACTGCGTGACGAGATCGGCTCGAACCGTTATCACGGCGGATTGATCTTCGAGAAGAGCGCCGGGATGCACGTCGGCCGCTATGTGCGCGGGCTGGCGCGTGCCGCGCAAGCGCGCGGCGCGCACATCCTGGAGCATGCGCCGGTGCTCGGCTTGAAGCGGGAGGCGGGCGGCGCATACGCGGTGCATACGCCGCTCGGCGAGATCCGTGCGCGCCAGGTGCTGCTCGCGAGCGGCATCTCGCAGGTGGGGCCGTTCGGCTGGATCCGCCGCAGGATCGTGCCGGTCGGCGCGTTCATCATCGTCACCGAGCCGTTGCCGCGCGACCTGCTCGACCGGTTGCTGCCGACGCGCCGGATGGTCACCGACACGAAGCACTTCGTCAATTTCTTTCGCGTCACGCCCGACAACCGGATGCTGTTCGGCGGGCGGGCGCGTTTCGCGGCGTCGAACCCCCGCTCGGACGAAAAGAGCGGGCTGATCCTGCGACAGCAGATGGCCGCCGTGTTTCCCGAGCTGGCCGGCGTGCGCATCGACTATTGCTGGGGCGGCATGGTCGACATGACGGCCAACCGCCTGCCGCGCGCGGGCCAGCGACAAGGCGTGTATTACTCGATGGGCTATAGCGGCCACGGCACGCACATGGCCACGCTGATGGGCACGCTGATGGCGGAGATCATGGACGGGCGGGCCGATCTCAACCCGTGGAGCGATTTCGACTGGCCCGCCATTCCTGGCCACTTCGGCAAACCGTGGTTTTTGCCGTTCGTGGGCGCGTGGTACCGACTGAAGGACACCCTGCAATGAATTCGCCTGTTCGTCACCTGATGCAAGCCGGAAGGCTCGACCGCTTCTTCATCGATGGAGACTGGGTCTTGCCCGACGGCGGCGACCGGTTCGCCGTGGTCTGCCCGTCCACTGAAGACACGCTGTGCGACATTCCGCTCGGCAGCGCGCGCGACGCCGATCGCGCGGTGCAGGCCGCGCGCAACGCGTTCGAGCGCTGGGCCGCGACGTCGCCGCAGCAACGCGCCGCGCTGCTCGACCGCATTCATGCGCTGATCCTCGAGCGTGCGGAGTCGTTCGCGCTGGCGCTCGCGATGGAGATGGGCGCGCCGATCGCCTATGCGCGCGGCGCGCATGTGCCGCTTGCGGCGGAACATATCCGGGTCGCGCGCGACAACCTGGCGAGCTACCCGTTCGTCACTCGGCGGGGGACCACCGCGGTCGCGCGCGAGCCGATCGGCGTCTGCGCGCTGATCACGCCGTGGAACTGGCCGATCTATCAAATCACCGCGAAGGTCGGCCCGGCGCTCGCGGCGGGCTGCACCGTGGTGCTGAAGCCCAGCGAGCTGTCGCCGCTCAGCGCGTTGCTGTTTGCGGAAGTGATCGCCGATGCGGGCGTGCCTGCCGGCGTGTTCAACCTGGTGAGCGGCAGCGGCACGGAGGTGGGCGCATCGCTCGCGTCGCACCCGCAGGTCGACATGGTGTCGATCACGGGGTCGACGCGCGCCGGCGTGCTGGTGGCGCAAGCCGCGGCCCCGACCGTCAAGCGCGTCGCGCAGGAGCTGGGCGGCAAGTCGCCGAACCTCGTATTGCCGGATGCGGACCTGTCGCTGGCCATCCCGCCGGGCGTGGCCGCCGCGTTCCGGAACATGGGCCAGTCGTGCAGCGCGCCGACCCGCATGATCGTGCCGCGCAACCGGCTCGGCGCGGTCGAGGATCTGGCCGTCGCGGCCGCGCAGCAGCTGATCGTCGGCGATCCGTTCGACGACGCGACGACGCATGGGCCGCTGGCCAATCGTGCGCAGTTCGGCCGGGTCGCGCAGATGATCGACATAGGCATCGACGAAGCGGCCAAGCTGATCGCCGGCGGTCCCGGAAGGCCCGCGGGGTTCGACAAGGGCTTTTACGCGCGGCCGACGATCTTTTCCGATGTGCGACCCGACATGACGATCGCGCAGCAGGAGATCTTCGGTCCGGTCCTCGCCATCCTGCCGTACGACACCGTGGAAGAGGCGATCGCCATCGCGAACGACACGGTCTACGGGCTCGGCGCACATGTACAGGGCGCCGACAAGGACGGCGTGCGCGCGGTGGCCACGCGCATCCGGTCGGGGCAGGTGCACCTGAACTATCCGGCGTGGGACCCGCAGGCGCCGTTCGGCGGGTACAAGCAGTCGGGCAACGGTCGCGAGTACGGGATCGAAGGGATGGAAGAGTACATGGAGATCAAGTCGATCGTCGGCTATTACGACTGACGCGGCCGCCGCGTGCGAACGCGGTGGCGCGACAGCATGGAAGCCGTTTTCTTTCCGAAGGTGCCGAAATTGGAAAACCCCGTCATTCCCGATACGTCGCTGCACGCGCATCACGCGCACTGGGCGAAGCTGCGGCGCGACCTGCATGCGCATCCCGAGCTGCGGTTCGAAGAACACCGGACGGCCGACGTCGTCGCCCGCGAGCTGGAAGCGCTCGGCTATGCGGTGTCGCGCGGCCTCGGCGGCACCGGCGTCGTGGCGAGCCTGCCCGGTGCGGACCCGGGCCGCGGCATCGTGCTTCGCGCGGATCTGGACGCGTTGCCGATCCAGGAGGCCAACGACTTTGCGCATGCATCGTGCACGCACGGGATCATGCACGCGTGCGGCCATGACGGCCATACCGTCATGTTGCTCGGCGCCGCGCGCGTGCTGAAGGACCTGCCGCAACTGCCGGGCACCGTCCATTTCGTGTTTCAGCCCGGAGAAGAAGGGGGCGCGGGCGCGCGCAAGATGATCGACGACGGGCTGTTCGAGCAATACCCGACGGAAGCGGTATTCGGCATGCACAACTGGCCCGGTTTGCCGGCCGGGCACTTCGGACTGCGTACCGGCCCGATCATGGCCGCGGGCTCGCGCTTCAGGATCACGGTAACCGGCAAGGGTGCGCATGCGGCGCAGCCGCACCTGGGTATCGATCCCGTGCCGCTCGTGTGCTCGATGGTGCTGCAGTGCCAGACCATCGCCGCGCGGCACAAGGATCCGGTGGATCCCGCCGTCATTTCCGTCTGCATGGTCCATGCGGGAACGACGGACAACGTCATTCCGGACAGCGCCGAGCTGCGCGGGACGATTCGCACGCTGTCGTCCGCGTTGCAGCAACAGTTGCAGCGCGACGTCCGGCTCATGTGCGAGGGGCTGGCAAGCGCCCATGGCGCACGCGTCGACGTGGAATTCTTTCAGTACTACCCGGCAACGGTCAACACGCCGGCCGAGACCGCACTGTGCGAAGCGGTGATACGCGAGACGTTCGGCGACGAACGCCTTGAGCGCGACGTGCCGCCGAACATGACCTCCGAGGACTTCGGCTTCATGCTGGAGGAGCGCCCCGGCGCTTACGTGCTGATCGGCAATGCGCCGGCCGGCGACGTCGCACCGGGGCTCCATCACCCGAAATACGACTTCAACGACGACATCATTCCGGCTGGTGTCCGGTACTGGGTTGCGCTGGCGCGCGCTTACTTCACGCGCTTGCCGTGACGGTGCACCCGATTCGTCGCGTTGGCTGACGCGGGGAGGCGGCCCGGCGTTGCCGGGCCCCGGTCGCGATCGCGCTGCTTCACCGGTGTCGGGACCGGCACGCCCTTGTCATTGATCAGGAACACGATGAATTTTTCCGGACCCGTGCGGCTGGCGTTTCGTCCGACCGTGTGCACGTCGTCCGGGCCTTCATGAAACGTGTCGCCGGCATGGAGCGTGACCGTTTTCCCGCCGTTCAGGCCCATCACGATGCTGCCGTCGAGCACGTAGACGAATGCGTGTGCGTTGTGACGATGCACGGGATCGACGCTGCCGGGCGGATAGTTCACGACGATCATCTCGACTTCCTTGCCCGGATACTCGGGCAACGGCTCCGTGGCCCGCTGCGTCACCGTGGCTTGCGGCGCGGCGGCCGCCGGCTGAACGGGAATCAGGAACGGCAGCGCGAGCGGGGCAAGCGCCAGCCCGTATCGCCGGGTGCGGGGAACCTCACGGCAGCGGCCTCGGAAAGGTTCGCCGGGTCGTTGAGCGCACGCATGCCCGGTCGCACCACTTCCGGCGCCTCCGTATCCGTTTCGAGCGACGTGCCGACATTCATGACGCTTTCCTCACACTCGGCTGCTGCTTGATCTGCTGGAACACCGTGCAGCGGAATCCCCCGTTTTTATGAAAACTTCTCTAAATGAATTGGCGGTTTATTCAATATCGCAATCGAACTTGAGCCATAAAATATTGAAATGAAAAACGATTCAAGCCTTTGATTGAAATTAAAAAACTATCCATGCGGGACGTTTATTTTTTCTATTTTTGCGGATAAGGTTCGGTTTGGTGAAAGCGATTTGTCAGAAAGCGTGGCGATTGATCATCGCTTGCCGCGATTTCATTGGGCTGCCGCTTTTGCCGATCAATGTGCGCGTCGACGCGTCGACAGGATTCTCTGCCAGGGATCTTGCTGCAGGCTCGATATGCGCCTATCCGTTCCGACATCAATGCCATGAGGGCTCATGAAAAAGAACATCCGCAGATACGTTGCTTCCGTGATGCCATGCTCGTTGGCCGCCGCGGCGCTGCTGGTTGCGGCGGCCGGTGCGCACGCGCACGGCCGCTTGACCGAACCGCCTTCGCGCATCGTGCTGTGCACGCAGGGCCAGAATCCGAACTGTCATGTCGACGCCTGGCACGCGAACGCGATGGAGAACGGCAAGTTCTTCCCCGCGACGCAAAGCGGGCTATCCGATCCGTTTGCGCCGGACGACGCGAAGAATGCCGCCCCACCGATGGACGGCGAAATCGCCGGTGCCAGCACGAATGGCCCGCTGCCCGTGCTGAACGAGCAGTCGCCGGGCCGCTGGCAGAAGATCCCGCTGCGGCCGGGCGCGTTGCAGAATTTCAAATGGGAATTCAGCGCGGTGCACAAGACGCGGCGCTGGAACTACTTCATTACACGCGCCGACTGGAACCCGTCGGAAAAGCTGACGCGCGCGCAGTTCGAGCCCACGCCGTTCTGCACGATCCAGAATCCCGGCCAGCCCTACTGGAACCCGAACGCGAACCTGGTGCCGCAGCAGCCGACCATTCACCAATGTCGGTTGCCGGTGCGTAGCGGTTACCACGTCATCCTTGCGGTCTGGGAAGTCGCGGATACGGCGATGGCGTTCTATCAGGTCGTCGACGCGACGTTCACCCAGGGCGATACGACACGCAGCCCGTTCTGAACCTGCTGCGACATGACGCGCCCGGCGATGGCCGGGCGTCATGAATCGAAGAACGCCTGCCGGAGGCGACGCGGACGATGCCGATACGGCAACCGGCTAGCCGGCGACCACCTGGTTGCGACCTTGATGCTTCGCGCGGTACAGGCGTTCGTCGGCCTTGCGCAGGATCGCGTCGATCGTCTCGCCGTCCCGGCCGAATTCGGACGCGCCGACGCTCACGGTGACCTTGATCGGTTCGCCGATGCCGGCTTCGAACGGCGCGCCCGCGATCGCCGTGCGGATGCGCTCGCCGATCGACAGTGCGGTGTCCAGCGCGGCTTGCGGAAGCAGCACCATGAATTCCTCCCCGCCCACCCGCGCGACGCCATCATACGGCCGGATCGCATCGGCGCATTTGTCGACGAAGCGTTGCAATACCTGATCGCCTGCCTGATGCCCGTAACTGTCGTTGATCGCCTTGAAGTGGTCGAGATCGAGCGCGAGCAGCGAGAACGGCGCGCCGTTGCGCTTGGCCCGGTTGATTTCCGCTTCCACGCTTTCGATGAATTGCCGCCGGTTGGTCGCGCCCGTGAGCGGGTCCGTGGCTGCCAGGTGTTCGAGTTTTTCGTTGGTCCGTTGAAGCGCCTGCAGGGCGCGCTCCGTCCTGGCCATCGCGTCCCTCAACCGGGCAAACAGTTCTTCCTGGCTGTAGATCTTCGAAAACGAACGGGTTGTATGAAAGGCCTGCACCACGCCGAAACTGAGCAGGAAGAAGCCGGCCGCAAAAATGGCATGCGCCAGCCACCACATGTGATTCCACGGCCGCCCGAGGATGAAGGCGAGCGACGAGAACGCGAATGACGTCACCGAAATGCCGTAGATCGTCATCAGCGGCGAGCGGATGCGGCGCATGACCAGCGCAACGACGTTTGCGACCGAGAGCAGCATCGCGCCGCCCTCCATCGACACGCGTACCCACAGGTGGCCGGCCACCGGCGAGAAGGCGATCACGGCGACCGCGACGTCGACGAGCGCGAACAGCGCGAGCCAGGGTAACCAGATGCGGGGATCGGCGCGGGTTGCTGCGCTGTCGGCCTTGTGACTGTAGGTGAACTGCCCGACCAGGATCAGGATCGACATGGTCAGGCGCGACGCCGGCCCGTACAGCAGGAACAGCCAGATGTTGTGATGCGCCATGCCGGTGAACAAGCCATGCAACGCATAGATGAGGGAAAAGCCCAGAAAGCCCAGCGTGAGCCAGCGGAGCAACGGCTCGCCCGACAGGCGATAGCAGCGCCAGCAGACATAGGTGACGAACGCGCCCTCGAGCGTGGCGATCGCGATCGCCAGTTCGTGAAAGGTGTGATTCTCGAACGTCAGCGAGGGATCCTGGAACACGTACAGGTAGGCGATCAGGGAAGCAGGCGCCAGCGCGAAGCCGACCAGCAGGAGCCTCGCGTACACCCGGGTAACCAGTTCGGCGGTGCGGGCCGACTCCTGGGCGGCGACATTGACGGTCATGATCTGCCTCCGGTTTAGGTGGATGCATCAAGGATGAGAACGGCAACCACGATGTCCTGGCGAGCCGTTCGCCAATCCGATGAAGCACGATCGCAGCGCCTGAATTTCATCGATTTGAATAATAAGCCAGACGACCGCGAGATATCTTTTTGAATTATCGAATGGCGACAATTTCAATCCGGCAATGCAATCGCTTGAATATTTCGGGTTTCGACATGAGTGGAAATAGTCGATTCCAGGGTTGATGCCGGATGATTATGTAGTATAACAAATCGAAGTGCGGATGCAGGATTGAAGCATCACTACATTGGCCGTCGAAATATCGGCGTTCGCCATCGTGGGGCCGGCGCCATCTCAGGCCGGCGTGACGACTTCACGATACCGCGTGCACCGCGTCGTTCCGGACATCCGGTCTTGCGCGAAAGTGACGGATGACCTGCTTCACCACCATTGAATGAAGTCGTGGTGTTTTCCGTTGGCGATATAAAAACAGAATCAATATCGAAATTTGTCTTCAAGTGACAATTTGTAAGGTTGATTTCCTTTGAATTCGACCTGGGCGGAGCTTTGTCAATCGAAAGGGGAAACCATGAACCAGATTGGAATGACGAACGGGCAGGGTTCGAGAAATGAAACGGGCCCCATGCCACAAGACGTTTCGCTTTCATTCGCCTTGCTTTGGATGCCTGGAGCGACGGTGCCGGGCCATGCGGCAGCGGTACTGATCCGTCATGTCCGGGAAGGCGCCCAACGGGTACGTCAAACCGTTGATTGACGCGCGGAACCAGGTCAACGGCGCGCTGACGCACAGCCCTTCCATTGATTTTGCGAGCGGCGCGGCAGGCGGTTACACGGCGGTGAAAGTCCATGACCTGGTCACCGGGCGCGTAACAAAAGGCTGATTCGAGCACGATGTTGATTTTGCAGTCCGTATCAATTGTGCAGGCGTTTGCTGTCGATGTCACATGGCGGATTACCGCTGCGCCCCCATGGGTGGAGCGGGTCTTCCTGAAATATTCCCCGGCATGGTTTGCGTGAAGGACAGGTGCCGGCAATGCGTCAAACACGATGAGGACATGAACATGAAGAGCAACCCATCCGGAATCATCCAGCGATCGACCTTGAAGGGCGCGCTGGCGCTTCTGTTGGCATGGTCGTCTTTCGGCACCGGCGCCGCCGCGGCGGGCGCGGCGGCCACCGGCACGGCGCCGGCGTTCGTTTACAGCCCGTACAAGGACGCGACGATTTCGATGAACTGGAACACGAACGTCATCTCGTCGAACGTCACGGGCCAGATGAGCCCGGTGCTGTCGGTGCTGCCGGCCGGTGTCCGTACGCTGACGCTCGCGTTTGCGACCGGGGAATGCGGCAGCGAGAACTGGGCGGGCGTCGACGGCGGCGCGATGGCGGCCGCCAATGTGCCGCTTTTCACCGCGGCCAATGTGAATTACGTGATTTCCACCGGCGGCGCGGCCGGCATGTTCACGTGCGGGACGGATGCGGGCATGGCGGCCTTCATCAACCGTTATGCCTCGAGCAACCTGATCGGAATCGATTTCGATATCGAGGGCGGGCAGACACAACAGGTGATCAACGATCTCGTCCAGCGCGTGGCGGTCGCCCAGCAGAATTATCCCGGCCTGCGCTTCAGCTTCACGCTGGCGACACTGGCGCCTTCCCAGCAGGGCGCGACCACAGCCAGTTCCTGGGGGGCCAACGCCCCCGACAGCTTCAACGTGTATGGCGACTGGGTCATGCAGGCGATCCAGGCGGTCGGCCTGAAGAACTACACCATCGACCTGATGACGATGGACTATGGGTCGGCCGGGGCGGGGAACTGCGTGGTCGCGAACGGCACCTGCCAGATGGGGCAATCGGCGATCCAGGCGGCGATGAACCTGCACGACCACTGGGGCGTGCCGTACAGCCAGATCGAGCTGACGCCGATGATCGGCGGCAACGATGTGAGCGGCGAAACCTTTACGCCGGCGGATGCAGACACCGTTGCGCAGTTCGTGAAACAGAACGGTCTCGTGGGTGTCCATTTCTGGTCGTTCGACCGTGACGTCGATTGTCCGCCGGGCGCCGCATCGTCGACGTGCAATTCGATCGGCGGGGTCGGTACGCTCGGTTATACGAACCGGTTTGCCGCGGACCTGGCGCCCGGCAATTGAACGAAGCCGGGCAGGGTGGAGACCATGCGGGCCGCCCGTATCATGGCGACGATGTGTCCCATGGTCTCCGACTGCCGCGGCCGGCAACCGGAGGAATCGCCGCGTGCATGCGTTGAACGGCACCCGCCGCTCGAATGCGAACGGATCGGCAGGATCGCGGCCGTCGCGCAGGCGAAGAGACGGATCGATCAGGCAACCGTCACGTTCGTCGCATCGAGAAGCCGTTGCGCGTGAGGAAGTTCGTACCACGGCAGCCATGGCCTGCCGCCACCCGCCGCGCCGACAAAAATCGACAAATTGGAACAGATCGGCGCGGCGTTCCCGCCTACCATCCGCACGTGCTTCGCGCATTCCCGCGCCACCGCAGCATCGGCAGAGTCATCGCCCGCATCCCGCTGCACGTGTCTTCCTCGCATCCTGACAAGCCGCCCAACAGGCAAAGGATTCGCCATGTCCGCCAGATCGTTCGCTTCAGTCGTGCTGATGCTGCTGCTCGCCGCGTGCGGAGGCGACTCGGATTCGCTCGCGCCCGGCACCGCCGTCGCGGCGGCCTCGGCGCGCGCGTCGCAAGCCCCCGCGTGGAAGCCGCTCGTGCCCGGCACGAGCTGGCAATGGCAGATCGACGGCAACCGCATCAACGAGACGGTGCTGGACGGCGCGAACAACCCGCGCAAGATGTTCGACGTCGACATGGAGCTGACCGATGCCGGCACGATCCAGCGCCTGAAGGCGAAGGGCATCTATGTCGTCTGCTACATGGAGGTGGGCGGGCGCGAAGACAGCCGTGGCGATGCCGGCAAGTTTCCGGACAGCGTGCTCGGCAACCCCGTCGAAGGGTACGAGGATCACGAACGGTGGCTGGACATTCGCCAGACCGCGATCCTGATGCCGCTGATGCTGGCGCGTCTCGACCAGGCGAAGAACAAGGGCTGCGACGGCATCGAGCCGGACCTCGACGACAGCTATCGCCAGGAAACGGGCTTTCCGCTGACGCGCGACGATCAGCTTCGCTACAACACGGCGCTGATCGCCGCCGCGCACGATCGCGGGATGTCGATGGGTCTGAAGAACGGCTCGGAGATCGCGACCGCGATGGCGAAAGTGGCCGACTGGGCGCTCAACGAGCAATGCAACAGGTTCCATGAGTGCGGCGGCTACGCCAGCTTTATCGCGCAGAACAAGGCCGTGTTCAATGTCGAATACACGCGTCCGGACGGCATGACGCTCGCGGATTTCTGTCCGGCGGACAATCAGGCCAATTTCGACGGCATTCTGAAACTGTCGAGCGACACGCTCTCGGCGCTGCCGCGCGGGGCTTGCCGGTTCGAGTGAGCGACGACGCGCGCCGCCGACTTCGTCGGGCGAGTCGGCGGCTATTTCGCGCGCTCGCGCTCGCTCGATGATTTGTGTCAAGGAGAAGGGTCCGGCAAGCGCGAAGATGGGTGTTCCTGCATGCTGGTATCCGCGAGGCCGGCATGTTCCGTGGCGTTTGCGTCGTCACGTTCATGATACGGACACCGTCATGCTTGCCTTCTTCCGGGACACCGCTGGCCACCGGCTCGTTACCCGCGCCGAAGCGGGCACGCCGAACGCGTTGCGTGCCGCGCGATACCCGGCGCGGCTGGCCGAAGTCGCGTGGGCGGTCGGCGTGCTCCTTGCGTTGGGCGCGTGCGCCGGTGCGGAACGGAACGCGGCCTTTCGATCGACGGAAACGCAATTGTTCGCGACGCGCCAGGCCGCGGCACTGCCGTGCTCGACACCTGCCGAATGCGACGGTGCATGGCGCCTTGCACGCCGCTACGTCGAAGCCCATTCGTCGACCCGGATCACGCGGGCCGATGCCGATACGATCGAGACGGCGCCCCCGTTCCTGGCCGGCGAAGTCTATTTGTGGGCATCGCGCACGGCCTCGGGGGGCGGCGCCTCGGTGATCCGGCTCAAGGCGATGTGCAAGGGCATGTACGACAGCGAAGGCGGCCCGGGGTGGCAGTACGACGCGTGCGCGGCGAGGATCCTCGACCTCGAGCGAGGCTTTCGGGCGTATGTGAATCCGGCGAGCGCGCCGGATGCGCCGGCGCCGGTCGCGCCGGGATGATCCGGCGTCTCGCGCCGGCGCGCCTGCCGGTTTCCGCGTGAGTTCGAACCGTTGACTTCCGTCAACGCCCGCTTGCGGCGAACGCCGATGATGAAAGCCAAGCCGAACGCCGCCGGCGCGTCGGTTCATCCAGCGAGGTCGGTATGTACACGAACATCATGGTCGCCGTGGACGGCAGTCCTTCATCGCAACGGGCGCTCGACGAGGGCCTGAAAGTGGCGCGATCGTGCGGCGCCCGCCTGTTCGCCGTTTTCGTCGTCGACAAGTCGCTGCTGATCACGTTCGGCGGACGCATGGACCCGGATGCATTGCTCGCCGAGATCCGGCGCGACGGTGTGTCGGTCCTGCGGCGCGCGGAACGGACCATCGCGCACGCGGCGGTCAACGGCGAGGCTGAACTCGTCGAGACCGAGCTCGGCGAGAGTGTCGCCGAACGGCTGCAGCGCTACGTCGCCGACCGGTCGATCGATCTGGCCGTGATCGGCACGCACGGTCGGCGCGGGGTCCGGCGGTTGTTCCTCGGCAGCGTCGCCGAACGGTTCCTGCGCGGATCGAGCTGCCCGGTCCTGCTCGTGCGCGGCAGCGACGCCGCACCGGCCGCGGCGGCGGCGGCGTAGTGCCGCCGCGCGCGCGGTGCGCCGCCGGCCGGCGCTTGCCCATGCGCAACCTGCCCAGGTGACCATCATGCAGATCTCCTTTCCTTCCGAACCTCCGACGTATTGCGGCCAGGATCCGGCGCTGACCTTTCCGGCGCTGGTCGAAGGCCGCCGCGTGCACTGCGCGATCACCGCGGCGGCGCTGGAGGATCACTTCCGCGCGGCGTCGCCGCGCGAAAGCGATCTCATGGATGCGTTTGCCCGCCATCGTCCCGCGATCGAGCGTGCCGCACGGTGCCTGCTCGAGGAGATGGGCGGCCGGCCGATCCTGCTCCACAGCGGCTATTTCCGGTTCTGCACGTGAGCGCCGGGTGCCGTTGACGCGCGTCAAGCGCCTGCCGATGCGGGCCGCTACGCTGGAATCCTGATGATCGTTCGTCCGCTGCGCGGCGCACGGCGCCGCGCCAATCCGGTCTTCATCGTGGCTTCGCGCGAGCGGGACGAACGCGCGGGCCGCCTGTCTATCGTTCGAGGAGTACGAACCATGAGCAATGTCACGCGTTACGATCCGTTTTCGATGGAACCCGTCGCCGATCTGTTTCAGGGGCTGTTCAGGCCGCTGCGCGGGATGACGCTGACGGACGAGCCCGATCTTGCCGCGATGAAGATCGACGTGACGGAAAGCGACGATGCGTACAAGGTCAATGCGGAACTGCCGGGCGTCGCCAAGGACGACATCGACGTCCAGGTGACGGGCAGCACCGTGTCGATCAGCGCGAAGATCGAGCGCAACCAGGAGCAGAAGGATGGCGAACGCGTGATCCGGCGCGAGCGCTACAGCGGCGCGATCAGCCGTTCGTTCTCGCTGTCGGGCGAGATCGACGACGCGCGCGCATCCGCGACTTACCAGGACGGCGTGCTGTCGCTGACGCTGCCGAAAAAGACGCCGGTCGCGCAGAAGAAACTGACGATCAGCTGATCGGGTGGCAGGCAGCGGGCGATGCCGGCACACGCCGCCCGAACGGAGATAACGGCGCGCGGAGCGATCCGCGCGCCGTTTCTTCGAGGCGGGCCGCCCGAACGCTTAGGCCTGCGATCCCGCACCGCCGGCCCGGAAGCCGATCGTCTGCGCGAGGATCGGGAGTTCGTCCTCGTTCAGCCGCAGCGCGTCGGCAAGCGCGCGGGGGTTGATCCAGCCGCGCACGACCGTGCCGAGCCCGGCGGCTGCGAAGTGTGACGCGCGATGAGCGGCGTCCGTTGACCTGCATCAGCGAGTCGTGGCGGGGCGTGTGCAAATCTGGAGATGTGCGGCGGACAGGCTCGCCGCGGCTCACAGGAGTGCAGGCGATGAAGACCGACAAGCAGTTGAAGCAGGACGTTCAGGATGAACTGGAGTCCGACCCGGCGATCGACGCGACTCGAATCGGTATCGAGGTGGCCGACCGGATCGTGACGCTGTCGGGGCACCCGCCGAGCTATGCGGAGAAGCTGGCGATCGAGCGCGCGGCGAATCGCGTGGCCGGCGTCAAGGCACTCGTCGTCGACCTGACCGTGCATCTGCCGGACGACGACGTCCGCACCGACGAGGACATCGCGAACGCGGTGCGTTCGGTGCTGCACTGGACGGTCGGACTGAGCGACGACGCGGTCAAGGTGCAGGTCGAACATGGCTGGATCACGCTGTCCGGCAGGGTCGAGTGGGCGTACCAGAGCCACCTGGCCGTGCGGGCGATTTCGCAGATGCGCAGCGTGACGGGCGTGACCGACCATATCGTGGTGCAGGCTGCGATCGGGTCGGCCGACATCGGCGGCAGCATCAAGCGCGCGATCATGCGCCATGCGGAGCGCGAGGCGAAGCACATCGCGATCGAGGTGCGCGACGGCACCGTGCGCCTGTCCGGCAAGGTCGGCTCGTTCTCCGAGCGCAAGGCCGTGCGCGGTGCCGCGTGGTCCGCGCGCGGGGTGCGTGCCGTCATCGACGACCTGGTTGTCGAGTAAGCGCGGTGCGCGTCCACCGGACAGGCAGTCCGCGTGGATGAAGGAGGGAAGCGAGATGAGTCTGTCAGGCGAGGTACATGACACCGGCTGGTCGGTGGCGATCGAGACGGTCGCCGCCGAAACGGGCGGCTACCGTTGCAGGATCCATGTCGCGCTCATGTCGCAGGATGGCACGTGCGAGCGTACGTTCTCGCACAGCCGGACCCATGCGTCCGAGCGCGAAGCCGCGATCGACGGGCTGCGGGCCGGGATGACGTGGGTCGAGATGAGGAGGTCGAACACGTTCACGGTGTGAGGCAGCGGCGCTCGTGAGCGTGTCGCCCGGGCGGCGGCGTTTCGTTCGTCATCCGATTCGATACGCGCCGCATGCGTATGCGCATGCATCTATGTGTCTGGCTGTCCACCCGGTTTCGTGCGGCAAGCGGCGGCGCGGCACGGTCACGCGCGGCTTCAAGCGGTCTCAGGCAGTCTCAGCCGGTTTCAGTCGATCTCAAGCGGCCTTGAGCGCGGACAGTTGCAGCGCCTGCGCGAAGCGGGCCAGCGTGGCGACCGATCCCGTCACGCTTTCGTACCGCTCGCGCCCGATCTGGGCGTCGAGGATCACGAGCATGCCGGCGTCGCGCGCGAGGGCGACGAGCGCCTGCGTGTCGAGCGCGGGTGCGTAGGACCGGCCGGCCTGATCGCCCGGGTCGGGAAGATGGGTAGCGTGTGACATGACGATTCTCCTGATGGCCTCGAATCCGGATACCGTGCAGCCGTGATCCGTGAATCCAGTATCGTCGCCGTGCCTGGGCGATTCAATCGGCGTACCCCGAAGCTGCGGTAGGAATCATGCGGCGGGCGTCGGCGGATTCCTACATGGCACGCGGTTTCGGCGGCACGCGGCGGCGCACCGGCCGCGCGGCGCGCCGCCGCGCATACCAGCTGCCGATCGCGCGCCAGATGTCGGGGGCGGATTCGCAGTACGTGAACAGGTCGAGATCGCGGCGGTCGATCATCCCTTCGTCGGCGAGGAATTCCAGGTCGACCGCGCGCTTCCAGTACGCTTCGCCGACGAGGATGACCGGCAGCGGCGGGATCTTGCGCGTTTGCAGCAGCGTCAGGACTTCGAACAGCTCGTCGAACGTGCCGTAGCCGCCGGGGAAAAATACCGCCGCCTTCGCGCGTTCGAGCAGGTGCAGCTTGCGGATCGCGAAATAGTGAAACCGGAAGTGGAGATCGGGGGTGATGTACGGATTCGGCGCCTGTTCGCGCGGCAGTTCGATGTTGAAGCCGATGCTCGGCGCGCCGCGCTCGTACGCGCCGCGGTTCGCGGCCTCCATGATGCCGGGGCCGCCGCCGGTGACGATGGCGAGCCGCGCGGCTCGCGTGCACCGGTCGGCGTGGCCGACGATGCGCCCGAATTCGCGCGCGACGCGGTAATACACGCTGTGCTCGACGAGCCGGCTCGCCGCCGCGACGGCACGGCGCCGGCCGGCATCGTGCGGACGCGCCGCGAGCAGGCGATTGGCCTCGTTCAGCCGCGCGTTCGCGACGGCAGGGGCAACGATGCGCGTGCTGCCGTAGATCACGACGGCATGGCCGATGCGTTCTTTCTGCAGGCGTTCCTCGGCCTTCCAGTAGTCGAGTTGCAGCCGGATGCCGCGCATGCCCGCGCGCTGCAGGACGGTGGCATCGTCATCGGGCGCGCGGCCCGGGCTGTGGGCGCGACGCGGCGCGCGACGCGGGATGCGCTGGACGCCGTCGCCGCGGACGATCGCATCGGGCCGCGTGCGTGCGCGTTTGCCGCGCGCATTCGCGGGTGTCGCGCCCGCCGCGGCACCACGGCGCGCGTCGCCTCGTGCGAGACCGGCGGGAATGCGTTTGATGGCGGTCGACATGCGTTGCGGGGCGGCGGGCCGGTTACTGGCTCAGCACCCACTGCACGAGCTGATGCGCGTCGTCGGCGGACAGCGGGCCGCCGCGATCCTCGGCGGCCGGCATCGGCGTGTCGCCCCAGTGCACGCGGCCGCCGATGCGCAGCTTGCGCTCCAGTTCCGGCGCCGCCGCCGGATCGCCGCGGTAGCGCTGCGCGATCTCGCGGAACGACGGCCCGAGGAACGTCATGTCGACCGTATGGCAAAACATGCAGTGCTGCGCATTGACGAGATCGGTCGGCTCGGGCACGGCCGTCTGCGCGGCGGCCAGGTTGGCCGCCGTGACGATCGCGCAGAAGGCAGCGTAGCGCGGGAGGTTCATGTTGTCTTTCCTCGTCCGGATCGGAAGGGCGATTACGCGCCGCAGGGCGCGCTCACGAGACGACTTCGTCGAGCGGGCGGCGCGGCGAGTGCGGCGCATGCGGGCCGCGCCCGACGCGCAGCAGCAACTGCGGCTCGCCGTGCAGCCCGAGCAGGTGGCGCAGGTGGGCGCGCAGCCCGGCCGTCTCGATCGGCTGGTTCAGGTACGACGCCGTATAGCCAGCGCGCGTCGCGACGAGCAGGACGCGCTCCAGCGCCTGGCCGGCGGCGAGCCACGCGTCGCGGTCGTCGCGCAGGGTCGACAGGCAGACGATCAGCGGCGAGGCGCCGACGAGCTGGTGATGCAGCGCGGCCAGCCCGTCGCCGAGATCGAAGGTTCGCACCGCCATCGTCACGACGGGCGCCGCGAAGTCCAGCAGCGTCGGCACGCCGGCCGCGAACGCCGGCATGCCGTCGACGTGCCGGCGCGGATCGATCCAGCTCGCCAGTTCGCGTCGGAAGCGCGGGTCCGCGAACTGCTGCTGATCGGCCTCCGCGACCAGCGCGGCCACCCGTGCGCGATGCGCGATCGAATCGATACAGGTGACTTCCGCGCCTTCCGCGACGCCGGCCGCGATCAGCTCGCGCTGCAGCGCGTCCGGCACGGCCGTCGAGTTGAACGGCGCGCGCGTCGTGACGCGCTCCGGAATCGCATCGAACAGCGCGCCGAGCGACGCGTCGGAGTAGCCGTCGTCGCACACGCGGATCATCGCCAGCAGGTCGGGATCGATGTCGGACGGAAAGGTGCTGATCGTGTGGGCGAGCCCGGCGTGATCGAGTGCGACGCGCAGGTTGAGCAAGGCCGCGCCGCAGCTGATGATCAGCTCGCGATCGAACGGATCGATGACGGGCAACGCGCGTACGCGATCCGCGCAGACCGCGATCGTGGGGCCGTCGACGATGAACCGCCACGGCTGCGAGTTGTGGCTGGACGGGGCCAGCACCGCGTAGGCCAGCAGCGATCTCAGACGGTCCTCGGGGTGGGCGCTTGCGGCCAATGGGGGAACGGATATCATTCGAACATCTCCTGGGCGCCACAGGCGGGCGTTATGCCACTTCATCGTGTCAGCAACCGTCCGAGCGTCGTTGACCCACGTCAAGCGCCCGTCACCGGGCCATGCACACGCGGCGCGTGGCGATTAGCCTTGGAACGTGCAGCGCGTGAACACGATTGCGCGGGGAGGCGAGCATGCTTGCGATGATGTTTGACGGCGCGACACCGCATTTGCGCGAGACGCGCGTGCCGGACCCGTTGCCGGCGGCGGGCCAGTTGCTGATCGACGTACATGCGTGCGGCGTATGCCGGACGGATCTCCACGTCGTCGACGGCGAGCTCGCGCATCCGAAGCTGCCGCTGATCCCGGGGCACGAGATCGTCGGCACGGTGCGCGCGCTCGGCGCGGGCGTGACGGGCTTCGCGGCGGGCGAGCGCGTCGGTGTTCCGTGGCTCGGGTCGACGTGCGGCCATTGCGCGTATTGCGCGGCTGGCCGAGAAAATCTGTGTGACAACCCCGGATTCACGGGCTATACGATCGACGGCGGCTACGCGGAGCGCACCGTCGCCGACCATCGGTATTGCGTGCATCTGCCGCGGCGCTATTCCGATCTCGAGGCCGCGCCGCTGCTGTGCGCCGGCCTGATCGGCTATCGCACCTTGCGCATGGCGGGCGACGCGAGGCGCATCGGCATCTACGGTTTCGGCGCGGCGGCGCATCTCGTCGCGCAGGTCGCGCATGGCGAGGGACGGAAGGTGTTCGCGCTGACGAAGCCCGGCGATGCGGTTGCCCAGCAGCTCGCGCTTTCACTGGGCGCCGCATGGGCCGGCAGCAGCGACGAAACGCCGCCCGAGCCGCTCGATGCCGCGCTCATCTTCGCGCCGGTGGGGGCGCTGGTGCCGGCCGCGCTGCGTGCGCTCGACAAGGGCGGGATCGTCGTGTGCGGCGGCATCCACATGAGCGACATTCCCGGCTTTCCGTACGCGTGGCTGTGGGGCGAGCGCCGCATCGCATCGGTGGCCAACCTGACGCGTGCGGATGCCGTCGAATTCATGCGGATCGCCGATGCGATGCCGTTGCGGGTCGAGGCCGTGCGCTACGCGCTGACCGACGCGAACCGCGCGCTCGACGACTTGCGCACGGGGCGTCTGTCCGGGGCGGCGGTGCTCGCCATGCGCGGCTGATGCGCCCGCCGCGCGTGCGGCGAGGTCAGATCCGCCCGAGGCCTTCCGAATCGACGATGCGGATCTGCTTGCCCTGCGCGGCGACGAGCCCGTTGCGCTGGAACTTCGACAGCATGCGGCTGACCGTTTCGAGCTTCATCCCGAGGTATTCGCCGATCTCGTCGCGCGTCATCCGCAGCACGAATTCGGCGGCCGAGTAGCCGCGCGCCTTGAAGCGCGTGGAAAGGTTCAGCAGGAACGCGGCGACGCGCTGCTCGGCGGTCATCGTGCCGAGCAGCAGCATCAGTGAGGATTCGCGGACGATTTCGCCGCTCATCATCTGGTACACGTGATGCTGCATCGGCCGCACCTCGCGGCAGATCTGCTCGAGCTGGCCGAACGGAATGATGCAGACGGTACTGTCCTCGAGCGCGATCGCATCGCCGTTGTGGTGCCCGGTGTGCACGCCGTCGAGCCCGAGCGATTCGCCGACGATCTGGAAGCCGGTGATCTGCTCGTCGCCGTCGCGGTGCATCACGATGGTCTTGAACGACCCGGTTCTCACCGCATAGATGCTGTTGAACGCGTCGCCCGCGCGAAACAGCGTTTCGCCGCGCCTGACGTGCCGCGTCGTGCAGATCATCGCGTCGACCCGCGCGAAATCGTCAGGCGAAAGATCAGGCGGCAGGCAGACCGTGCGCAACGAACACGTCGAACAGCGGGACGCGGCGCGTTTCGGTTGTTCCGCCCGTTCGACGGGATGCAACGGGATGAACGGGCGTAACGGCATGGCCGGCGAAACTTCGGCATGGCTTTGCATGATCGGCTCCAGTACTCCAGTACATTGGGGACAGCGGCGGGCCGCCGTGGGACGCGGTCGCGCTGGTGATAACGCCGGCGGCCCTGGTGCAAGCCGCCCTCATCGGAAAAGCCGCGCCGGACGAAAAGTGAGACCTTTCCCGGCGGCGATTGCCGCCGTTGCTTCGCCAGGCGCGTGCTTGTTTTTCTTGATCTGGAGTATGGATGTTGCGCGGCGTCAAGGAAATCAGCAGGCATTGAAGATGCAGTAGGTCACGCGGAAGCGCTGTAGGCGGTTTCCTACACGGGTGCGGCATTCTGTCCCGGTCGACGCGAGGGCGCGGCGGTCGTGCGCCGGAGCCGCGTCAGAGTTCGTCCGGGTCGTCGAACAGCTTGTGGCGCATCGCATAGCGCACGAGCGCCGTGTCGTTCGGCATCTGCATCTTCTCGAGAATCCGCGTCTTGTAGGTGCTGACCGTCTTGACGCTGACGCAGAGCGCTTCCGCGATCTCGGAAATCGACTCGCCGGCGGTGACCCGCCGGAACACGTCGAATTCACGGTCGGACAGCCGCTGGTGCGGCAGGAGATCGGTCGGTTCGTTCAGGCTCTGCGCAAACTGTTCGGCCATCGTCAGGCTGACGTAAACGCCGCCGGCCGCGATCTTGGCCAGCGCCGCGACCAGCTCGGCGCTGGCGCTTTCCTTGGTCATGTAGCCGGATGCGCCGGCGCGGAACGCGCGCACCGCGTATTGCTGCTCGGCGTGCATCGTGAGCACGAGAATATGCAATGCCGGTTTCTCGTCCTTGATCTGCTTGATGAGTTCGACGCCGTTTCGGCCGGGCATCGACAGGTCGAGCACCAGCACATTCGCGGCCGTGTCACGCACGAGCGCGATCGTGGACGCGCTGTCGCGCGCTTCGCCCGCGACTTCGAACCCGCTCGCGCTCTGCAGGATGTGCCGCAGGCCGTCCCTGACGAGGGCGTGGTCGTCGGCGATGAGTACCCGGATCATGACAGCCCATCTCCTTGCTGGATGGCGTGAAGCGGCAACGCCACGATGATCGTGCATCCCGTTCGCGCGAGCAGGTCGGGGGCCGAACTGCCGTCGTCGTCGCCGAAGCCGCCGGAATAGACGGGGGCCGCCGTGATGTCCATGCACAGCCGATCGGATTTCGCCGGCGGCGGGCGGGCGTCGGGCCGGACGCGAGGCACGAAACGTGGGGCGGGCCGAAGTTGCGATGTCGCCCGAAATTGTGCGCGTTTTGTCTGTCTTCGCCAATCGGGACCGATGCGTACGCCCGCGGCCGGGCAGGCTTGACCGGCGTCAACCGGATCACGCCCGCCGGGCCCAGACTGGTGTGGCATTCCAGTCAAAAACCGGACGCCACCAGGGAGGCACCATGTATGCAAGGATCTTTGCGGCGCTCGACGGCAGCCGCAGTTCGCGGCTCGCGCTCGACGAGGCGATCGCGCTCGCCCGCGATTCGGGGGGCCTGATCGTCGCCGTGTGCGTGGTATCGGACGCGCCAAGAGTGGCCGACGTCGACAGCGGCTATATCGACCAGCGCGACCCGACGGGGCTGGATGCGGACAAGGCCGCGATCGCGGTGGCGGATGCGCAGGCCGCGTTTCGCCTGTGCGGCGTCCGCGGCACCGCGCACACGATCGACGCGTGCGGCGAGGACGTGTCGTCCGTGCTGGCGCGAGCCGCCGCCGAATGCGACGCGGACCTGATCGTGATGGGGACGCACGGACGCCGCGGCGTGCGCCGCGCGGTGCTCGGCAGCGTCGCCGAATCGCTGGTGCGCAGCGCCGACCGGCCGGTGCTGGTCGTGCGGGAGGGGCACGGCGCGTGTGCGGCCGTGCTGTGACCGCAGAGGGCAGCCGCGGGCGGCTGCCCCGCCGTCATGCGTGCGGCGTCAGTGCGACAGCAGCACCGGCACCGTCATCGTCTCGAGGATGGTGCGCGTCGCGCCGCCCAGCACGCGTTCGTGCATGCGCGCATGGCTGTACAGGCCCATCACGAGGAGGTCCGCATGCAGGTCGGTCGCCCGGTTCAGCAGCGTCGCGCCGACGCCGACCGACCGGTCGCGCGGCGTCGTCGAGAACGACGCGCGAACGCCGTGCCGCTCGAGATACGCGGCGACGTCGACGCCCGCCGGCGTCTGGTCGGGGTCGGGTTGGCCGCGCACGACCGTCTCGACGTTGACGAAGCGCGCGCGGGCGAGCAGCGGCAGCGCATCGGCCATTGCGCGGGCGGCTTCGCGCCCGCCGTCCCAGCCGATCAGCACGTTCTCGCCGATCGTTCGCACGTCGCCCGCATAGGGCACGACGAGCGCCGGACGGCCGCTGCCCATCACGAGATCCTCGACGAAATGGCGTGCCACGTAGGTCATGCGATCGTCCGGGTCTTCCTGGCCGAGCACCAGCAGATCGGCGTGACGTGCGTGCAGGATGGCGACCGTCGTCGCGTCGCCGGTCGGCGCCTGCCATTCGACGCTGCGTCCCGCGCGCTCGGCGGCCATCAGGAATGTCTCCTCGGCTTCCTTGCGCCGCTGTTCGCACAGCCGCTCGTAGACGGCCAGCTTGAGCGGCTCGTCGGGCCGCCGCAACGGCTCGAAGAGATCCTGGCAGACCACGTAGAGGCCGATCAAATGCGCGTTCCAGCGTCCCGCCAGTTCGAGCGCGAGGTCGACGCGCGTCGCGCAGCGTTCGCTGTCGTCGAGGTGGACAAGCAGGGTCTTGTAGCTCATGACGGCTCCTTTTCGGTTGATGCCGCGACGGTCTCGGCGGGTTTGCCGGACGGGCAGCTCGCGGGAATCATCAGTACCGGGCACGTGGCCAGACGCAGCACGCGCTCGGCCACGCTGCCGAGGAACAGGCGTTGGGCGCCGCGCCGTCCATGCGTGCCCATCACGATCAGGTCGGCCTCGATTTCATTGGCAAGACTGACGATCCGGTGCGGGATATCTTCGCCGGCCGGCTCGACGTCGGCGATCTGCGGCGTGCCGGCCACGTCGCGCGCCTTCATGCGACGCGCTGCGTCGTCGGTGACGCGCAGCCCTTCTTCCCGGAACGCATCGATCAGGATCGACGGATCGTATCCGACCATGTCGTAGGCGGGCACCAGGAAATCGACGACGTAGACGGGGGTCAGCCGCGCACCTGTTTCCGACGCGAGGCCCAGCGCGGCGTCGAGTGCACGGGACGACGTGTCGCTGCCGTCGAGCGCAACCAGAATGTTCGAGTACATGGCGTTTCCCTTGAACAGAAGCGGATGACATCATCATCGGCGCGTGCGCGCCGATCGCGCTGATCTGGATCAAGCGTCGCGGTTGCCGCGCAGCACGCCGATCCACGCTTCGTGGGTCGGCTCGACGACCACCGTGACCGCGCTGGACGCGGACGACACGACCTGCGCATGGTCCGCGTTCGCGCACGCATCGATGTCGATGCCGAGCCAGCCGAACAATGCGCAGATCCGTTCACGCAACGCGGCCGCGTGCTCGCCGATGCCGGCATTGACGGCGCGCAGCCCGAACATGAGCATCGGCCGGCTCAGTGCGACATCAGCACCGGGAGCGTCATCGACGCGAGCACCGTGCGGGTGGCGCCGCCCATCACCAGCTCGCGCCAGCGCGGATGGCCGTACGCGCCCATCACGAGCAGGTCCGAACCCGTTTCGTATGCGCGTGACAGCAGCGTGTCGCCGATCGACGCGCCGGTGCCGGTATCGATGTCGAGCACGTTCACGTCGCGCGCATGGCGCGCCAGCATCAACGCGGCATCGGCGGCCGGAATGCGCGTGGTCGCCGCTTCGGAATTGCCGTCGACCACGGCGACGACGGTCGTGCGCTTCGCATGCTCGAGGAAGGGCAGCGCATCGTGTGCGGCACGGGCGGCTTCGCGGCTGCCGTCCCACGCGACGAACACCCGTTCGCCGATCGACGGGAATTCTCCGGTGTACGGCCAGAACAGCACCGGGCGGCCGGCGGACAGGACGAGGTTCTCCGCGAACTGGTCGTCGATGTAGGTTTCGGGATCGTTCGGGTCGCTCTGGCCTGCAATCACGAGGTCGGCAAGACGGGCGGCGCGCGGCACGGCGACATTCGCGCGTTCGTCTGCACGAACCCAGGCCGCCGGCACTTTCGCGCGGGCAGCCTCCGCATGGAACAGGCGCTCCAGCGCGGCGAGCCGTTCGTCGCGCTGTTCGCGGTGTTCGCGGAAATAGTCGGCGGAGCCGGCCATCACGTAGAACGAATGCGGCTCCGGCGTGTAGACCGCGAACAGCCCGGTGAGATGCGCACCGAAGCGCCGGGCGAGACGCAACGCGAACTCGAGGCGCGAATGCGCGCGGTCGCTCGTGTCGAGATGCACGACTAGGCTTTTGTAGCTCATCGGAATCGCTCCATCGACGGATGATCCGCCAGTGCAATCCAGTCTACGAAGCAGGGTTTCCGCGTGCTTGACTCAGATCAACGGGCGCCATGCGCACCGGTCGCACAGTGAAGCGGTCGCGATGCCGATGCCGGGCAGGCGGCATGACACGGATGCCAACCCATTGACCGGATCGAAGGAGGGAAGACGATGAGCCCCCACGCTTTGACGACACCGAACGACGCTTGCCGCGCGGGCTGCGATCTTGCCTTGCGCATGGCCGCGCTGAACCGCGGCTGGCAGCATGAATGGCTCGCGCTGGCCGGGCGGCGTATCGAGCGCGACCGCGACGCGGTGCGCGACCTGCAGCAGGCGCTCACGGCGACGCACGAATGGACGTCCTTCGGCGAAGCGGCGCGGCAGGTGACGCGCGACTACACGATCGCCACCGTCGCGATCTGGCAGGACGCCACCGAGCTGTGCATGCGCGGGCAGTTCGAGAGCGCGAGTGCCTGGCGCACGTGGCTGCGCGATTACGGCACCGGCACGCTGGCGCGCTGCCAGACCGACTGGTTGCCCGATCTCGGGCGGCTCGCCGTGGTCAACGAGGCGAGCATGCCGTGGCGCGACTGGATGGCCGCGTTCGAGCTCGGCATCACCGAAGCCGTCGATGCGGGCGGCGGGGCCGCGGCCGTCCGGTGTCTCGACGGCAGCCACGTCGCGCAGGAGCACGATCATGCGCGCTGAACGGGTTGCATTCGTCACCGGCGGGATGGGCGGCCTCGGCGCCGCGATCAGCCGCCGCCTGCACGACGCCGGCATGACCGTGGCGGTGTCGCACACCGAACGCAACGACCACGTCGCGACGTGGCTCACGCAAGAACGCGAGGCGGGCCGCACGTTTCGTGCGTACGAGGTCGACGTGGCCGACTACGACTCGTGCCAGCACTGCGCGGCACGCGTGCTGGCCGAATTCGGGCGCGTCGACGTGCTCGTCAACAACGCCGGCATCACGCACGACGCCACCTTCGTGAAGATGACCAAGAGCATGTGGGATGCGGTGCTGCGCACCAATCTCGACGGCCTGTTCAACATGACGAAGCCGTTCGTGCCCGGCATGATCGACGCCGGCTTCGGGCGGATCGTGAACATCGGGTCCGTGAACGGGGAGCGCGGAGCGTACGGGCAGGCGAACTACGCGGCCGCGAAAGCCGGCATCCACGGCTTCACGAAGTCGCTGGCGCTCGAGCTCGCGCGGCACGGCATCACGGTCAACACGGTGGCGCCCGGCTACCTCGCCACCGCGATGCTCGAGTCGGTGCCGAAGGAGGTGCTCGACACGAAGATCCTGCCGCAGATTCCGGCCGGCCGCCTCGGCGATCCCGACGAAATCGCCGCGCTCGTCGCCTTCCTCTGTTCCGATGCGGGCGCCTTCGCGACCGGTGCGGAATTCGACGTCAACGGCGGCATGTACATGCGATGAAAGCGTCCGTCATCCGTGCGCCGCTTCCGGGCGATTCGAGGCCGCCGCCGGATCGGGACGGGCAGCAGGCCGGCGCCTGCGAAGGCGCGGCAACCGAGGCAACGCCCGCCGAGCGATGGAACCGCGCCGCGCATGCGAACGTTGCCGCGATGACCTTCGGGCTGTCGCCCGTGTCGCTGGCGCTGGCCATGCTCGACTGGGGCGCGCATCTGGCGGTGTCGCCGGGCAAGTGCTTCGAACTCGCGACGCAGGCGTGGCTGGCGCCCGCGCCCGCGGCGGCGGAGCAAGCCGCGGCGGACGACGCCGGCGCGGACGGCCTGGCCGTGCATGCGGGGGGCGCCGATCCGCGTTTCGCCGCGCCGGCGTGGTCGGACTGGCCGTTTCGCGGGTATCGCGACGCGTTCCTGTCGGTCCAGCGCTGGTGGTGCGACGCGACGCGCGGCGTGCCGGGTGTCGAACGGCACCATGAGGAACTGGTCGGTTTCGTCGCGCGTCAATGGCTCGACGCGTGCTCGCCCGGCAACTTCCTGGCGACCAACCCGGTCGCGCTCGACGCGACGATGCGCAGCGGCGGCGCGAACCTCGCGGCGGGCGCACGACACTGGCTCGACGATGCGAACGCGTGGCTCGATCGCGCGGGCGGCAAGCGTGGCCGCGACGTGCGTGCGTACCTGCCGGGGCGCGACGTGGCGATCACGCCGGGCCGGGTCGTGTGGCGCAACGCATTGTGCGAGCTGCTGCAATACGACCCGACGACACCGCGCGTCGCGCGCGAGCCGATCCTGATCGTGCCGTCGTGGATCATGAAGTACTACATCCTCGACCTGCAGCCGCACGATTCGCTGATCCGTTTCCTGGTCGATGCGGGCTACACCGTGTTTGCGGTGTCGTGGCGCAACCCGGGCGCGGAAGCGCGCGATCTCGGGCTCGACGATTACCTGCGCGACGGGTGCCTCGCGGCGCTCGACGCGGTCGGCTCGATCTGCGGCGAGGCGGTCCACGCGGCCGGCTATTGCCTCGGCGGCACGCTGCTGGCGATCGGCGCGGCGGCGCTCGCGCGCGACGGGCGGCAACACGAGGCGCTGCGATCCGTCACGTTGCTCGCGGCCGAGACCGATTTCAGCGAACCCGGCGAACTCGGCCTGTTCATCGACGCGAGCGAACTGTCCGCACTCGATGCGCTGATGTGGCGGCAGGGCTACCTGGACGGCGCGCAGATGTCCGCCGCGTTCGAACTGCTGAACGCACGCGACCTGATCTGGTCGCGGATGATGAGCGAATACCTGCTCGGCCGGCGTACGAAGCCGAACGACCTGATGTCGTGGAATGCGGACACCACGCGCATGCCGTACCGGATGCATGCGGAATACCTGACCCGGCTGTTCCTCCACAACGATCTCGCGGCAGGCCGCTACTGCGTCGACGGGCGGCCGGTCGCGCTGTCGGATCTCGACGTGCCGACGTTCGTGGTCGGCACCGAGCGCGATCACGTGTCGCCGTGGCGCTCCGTCTACAAGCTCCACCTGCTGACGCACCATGCGTTGACCTTCGTGTTGACGGCGGGCGGCCACAACGCGGGCATCGTGTCGGAACCCGGTCATCCGGGCCGCCACTACCGCTGCGCGACCCGCGAACCCGGCGCGCCGTACCGCAGCCCGCGCGCGTTCGTGCGCGACACGCCCGCAGTCGACGGATCGTGGTGGACCTGCTGGCGCGACTGGCTGCGCGCGCGCTCGTCGGGCGACGTGCCGGCCCGCACGCCGGCCGCCGGGCTTGCCGCGGCGCCCGGCGCCTACGTGCTCGAGACATGAACGGGCACCGGCATCCGGATGCGGGCCGACGGCGCGGCCGTCCGGGTCGCATCCTGCGCACTCGCAATGGTGCTGGCACAGGTGCGGCATGCGCCGCAGTCCTGATGAACGAACCTGCCACCCTTTCTTTCGATGGAGGAACCGCAATGAAAGCACTCGTCTACCACGGGCCCGGGCACAAGGCGCTCGAGGAACGGCCCAGGCCGGAACTGCAGTCGCCGACCGACGCGCTCGTGCGCGTGACGCGCACGACGATCTGCGGCACCGACCTGCACATCCTCAAGGGCGACGTGCCGACCTGTGAGCCCGGCCGCATTCTCGGCCACGAAGGGGTCGGGATCGTCGAGCAGGTCGGCGCCGCCGTCGACGCGCTGAAGCCGGGCGACCACGTGCTGATTTCCTGCATCTCGTCGTGCGGCCGCTGCGAATATTGCCGGCGCGGCCTGTATTCGCACTGCGAGACCGGCGGCTGGATCCTCGGAAACCGGATCGACGGCACGCAGGCCGAGTACGTGCGCATTCCGCATGCGCAGACGAGCCTGTACCGGATTCCGCCGGGCGCGGACGAGGAGGCGCTCGTGATGCTGTCGGACATCCTGCCGACCGGGTTCGAATGCGGCGTGCTGAACGGCAAGGTGCAGCCCGGTTGCTCGGTCGCGATCGTCGGCGCGGGCCCGATCGGGCTGGCGGCACTGCTGACCGCGCAGTTCTACTCGCCCGCGCAGATCATCATGATCGATCCGGACAGCAACCGGCTGGAGGTCGCGCGGCGCTTCGGCGCGACCGATTGCCTGGACGGCCGCAGCGGGGACCCGGTGGCGGAAGTCATGAAGCTGACCGACGGCGTCGGCGTGGATTGCGCGATCGAGGCGGTCGGGATTCCGGCGACGTTCGAGATGTGCACGTCGCTGGTGGCGCCGGGCGGCGTGGTCGCGAACGTCGGCGTGCACGGGGTCAAGGCCGACCTGCACCTCGAGAAGCTGTGGGATCGCAACATCTCGATCACGACCCGGCTCGTCGACACGGTCAGCACGCCGATGCTGCTGAAGACCGTGCGCGCCGGGCGCCTCGATCCGAAACGCCTGATCACGCACCGGTTCTCGCTCGACGACGTCGAGCGCGCGTACGACACGTTCGGCCGCGCGGCGCAGACGCAGGCGCTGAAGGTCATTATCGAAGTCGGCTGACGGCCGGGGCGTGTGGCGGGAACCGATGTGTGACGCCCGGTTCCCGCCACGCCCGGCGGGTCACGCCGTCAGGACGAAAGCGCGGCCGGCTCGCGCGTGTCGCCGGATTCGACCGTATCGAGATCGACGCGCTGCGCGTACACCGGCACCTCGCACGGCCAGTGGAGCCGCTCCGCGATGCGCCGCCGCATCGCATCGGCCGCGGCCGGCTCGCCGTGCGTGACGAAGGTCCGCACGGGCGCGCGCTGCATCGTGCCGAGCCAGCGGAGAATCTCCTCGTAGTCGGCATGCGCGGAGAGCGCCGTGATCGACTCGACCTGCGCGCGCACGCGCACGTACTCGCCGTGAATCTTCAGGGTCGGCTCGTGCGCGGCCAGCGCCGCGCCGCGCGTGCCGGCCGCCTGGTAGCCGACCAGCGCGATCGTGTTGCGCGCATCGGGCGCGTAGCGGCTCAGGTGGTGCAGCACGCGGCCGCCCGTCGCCATCCCGCTGCCGGCGATGATGACCATCGGGCCCTGATGGTCGGCAATCGCCTTCGACTGCTCGACCGAGCGGATCATCGTGGCCGCGTGGCCGAGCGCGTTCGCCTCGGATGGCGTCAGCCGGTGTTCGAGAATATGGTGGCGATAGATCTCGGTCACGTCGGTGGCCATCGGGCTGTCGACGAATACCGGCACGCGCGCCATCCGGCCGGACGCCTTCAGGCGCGCGATGTAGTGCAGGATCTCCTGCGCGCGGCCGACGGTGAAGCAGGGCATCACCACGACGCCGCCACGCGCGAAGGTCTTGTCGAACAGCGCGGCGAGTTCGTTCTCAGGGTCCGATTCCGGATGCAGCCGGTCGCCGTACGTCGATTCGACGACCAGGTAGTCCGCATGCGCGGGCGCCAGCGGCGGCTGCATGATCGGGTCGTGATAGCGGCCGAGATCGCCCGAGAAGGCCAGCACCTTGTGATCCCAGTGCATCACGACGCTCGCCGCGCCGAGAATGTGCCCGGCCGGCAGCAGGCGGAACGCCAGCCCGCCGCCGAGCGGCGTGCATTCGTCGAATGCGACGGGCTTCAGCAGGTGCAGCGCGCGCTGCGCATCGTCCAGCGTGTAGAGCGGCTGCGCCGGATGATGCTTCGAGTAGCCGTGGCGGTTCGCGAACTCGGCTTCTTCCTCCTGCAGCCGCGCGCTGTCGCGCAGCATGATGTCGCAGAGTTCGGCCGTGGCCGCCGTGCAGTACACCGGCCCGCGAAACCCTTCGCGCGCCAGCACCGGAAGATAGCCGGTATGGTCGATATGCGCGTGCGTGAGCACGACCGCGTCGAGCGTGTCGGGCGCGACCGGCAACGGGCTCCAGTTGCGCAGCCGCAGGTTCTTGGTGCCCTGGAACAGGCCGCAATCGACCAGCACGCGCCGGTTGCCGTGCTCGATCAGGTACTTCGAGCCGGTCACGGTTTCGGTCGCGCCGAGAAAAGTCAGTTTCATGGATCGCCTCACGGGAGTGGACGGAGCAGTGAGTCGATTACAGCGCGGATGTGCGTGACGCGATTGATGGAAATCAGGGATTGTCGTATCGGTGCCCCGGTCGGGCGAGGTTTGCGCTCCGGCCGTTGCCGTGCCGGCTTGACGTCGGTCAACGCCCGGGCCGGCCGGTGGCATGATAGTGAACGTGTACGCGAACGCGATGTCGTGCCCCCGCTTTTCCGCGTACGTCGCGTACGCAATGCGCAGCGGGATCACGACGCTTTCGGGACGAATTCATCATGACGCTGATCGCCAATCTGGACGGCGCGCGAACCGGCTACCGGCTGTGCTTCGTCCGCGCACCCTGGGCGTGGTTCACCTGCCTGCCGCTCGACCTGCAATGCGGCCAAAGCTGGGCCGACGTGCCCTACCAGGACGTCGCGCAACCGCCTTACAGCGATTCGCGCGCGCAACTGCTGCGCGTGGCGTTCGACGCGCCGCGGCTGCTGCCGCCCGAAGCCGGCCGGCACGGGCAGGACTGGAGCGTCGAGCAGATCAACGACGGCGCGGTGCCGTGGCTGCGCAGCGAGGAATTCGTCGACGCGATGAAGCTGGCCGTGCCGGCGGGGGCGACGCTCGCCGAATTCGTCGAGACGATCGAGGCTGCCGGCGGCACCGTCTACGGCCCGCTCGGCTGGGCCGAGCTGCCGCCGTGGCAGCGGCCCGACATCGTGACGCACACGCAAACGGGCTGACTTCGGACGCCCGTGCCCGTGCCGCCGCGTATCAGCCCGCGTCACCCCAGCCGCCGCCGAGCGCGACGTAGAACGCGACCGTGTCCTGCAGCCGCTGCGCGACCGCCTGCAGCCACGCCAGGCGCGCCTGATGATATTGCACGTCGGCGACCAGCAACTGCACATAGCCGGTAATCCCTGCGTCGTAGCCGGCCTGCGTGAGCGTCAGCGCATCGCGGGCCGCGGCCATCGCGCGGGCCTGTGCATCGAGTGCCGCGGCGTCGTTCGCGAGCGCGCGCAACGTATCGGCGACCTGCGAGAACGCCGACAGCACCACTTGCCGGTAGGTCGCGTCGGCTTCGTCATACGCATCCTGCGCCGCGCGCCGCTCGTTCACCAGCGTGCCGCCGTGAAAGAGCGGCGCGGTGAGCCCGGCGCCGACGCTCCATGCACGACCGGCCGGCGCGAACAACTGGCCGGCGACGATACTGTCGAAACTGCCCGATGCGGACAGCGTGAGATTCGGATAAAGCGCGGCCGTCGCGACGCCGACTTGCGCGCTGGCCACGTGCAGTTGCGCTTCCGCCTGCAGGATGTCCGGCCGGCGGCGCACCAGCGACGACGGCGCGGTATCCGGCAGGCTTGCCGGCAGCGCGATGCGCTCGAGCGACAGGTCGGGCGTCTGCCAGTCGACGGGGTAGCGGCCCGCGAGCAGCGCGAGCAGGTCGTCGGCCTGCGCGCGCTTCTGATCGAGCGCGGGCAGCGTCGCCTCGAGCGACGCCCGCTGCGATTCCAGCGTGAGCACGGCGGCGTAGGGCGCCGCGCCGGCCGTCACCTGCGCGCGCGTCAGGCGGATCTGCTCGTCGAGCAGGCCGATCATTTCGCGCGTGGCCGAGGCTTCGTCGCGATACGCGGCGCGCGCGATCATCGTGTTGACGACGTTGGCGGTCAGCATCAGGTACGCGCCCGCGAGCGCCTGGCGCTGCGCGTCGACACCGGCCGCCAGCGCCTCGACCTGGCGCCGCTCGCCGCCCCACAGGTCGAGCGTGTAGCTGACCGTCGCCGACAGCGTGTACAGATTGAAGATCGATGCCGGCAGGGCCTGCCCGGTGCGCAGCGGCACGTCACGCTGGCGCGACGCGCCGGCCTGCGCATCGGCCTGCGGAAAGAAGACGCCTTCGCCGGCCTGCAGCGCATGTTCGCTGCGCCGCAGCGTCGCCTCGGCGAGATCGAGCGTCGGGCTGCCGGCCAGCGCCTCGCCGACGGTCGAGTCGATCGCACGGCTGCCGAAGCGCGTCCACCAGTCGCGCGCGAGCGGCTCGGCGGCCGACAGCGCCTGGGTTTGCCCGCCGCCCGTCCATGCGCCGGCCGTGGCGTCCGTCGCGGCGAAGCGCGATACGTGCGGGGTGGGCGGACGCGTGAAGTCGGGCCCGACCATGCATCCGGCCAGCGACGCGACGGCCGCGAGCGCGGCCGCCGCGCGCGGCATCCGGCGGGCGCGGCGATTATTTGCCGGCCACGTATACATCGACGATCTGCCCGGGAAACAGCCGGACAGCCTTGTTCGGGACGATACGGAAAATGACCGGCAGCACGCGCACGTCGACGCGCTCGGTGCGCTGGTCGGACAGTTCGATCTTTGGCGTCACGTACGGCTGCACGCGGACGAACTGGAGGTCGGCCTCGACCGACGTGCCGCGCACGAACATGTGCGCCTTCAGCGCGTGCAGGTCGGGCAGCTGGTGGATCAGGATTTCGTCGATGTAGCAGCGCACCTGCAGGCGGTCGACCGGCGTGCCGAGCACCGCGACGGGCGCGTTGCCCTGCGTGTAGGTGTCGTAGAGCCCCTGCGAAGTCAGGTAGGAGCCGACGGCCGCGTTCATCGCGAGCACGGTGCCGTCGGCCGGCGCGCGCAGCGTATAGCGGGCGAGCAGCGCGGCGGCCGCGTCGGCCGCACGCCGCAGCGCGATGGCCTGTGCTTCCTGGTTGCGTACGTCGTAACTCCACGCGCCGGCTTTCGTCAGGCGATATTGCCGCGTCACGACGTCGAGGTTGGCCGCCGCGACACGTACCGAGTTCGCGGCCGTATCGAGCACATCGCGGCTCACGGCCTTCGGGTCGATGTCGTACGCGCGCCGCTGCTTGTCGTACTGATCCTGCGCGAGCTTCAGGCTGGCCTGCGCGGCCGTCGCCTGCGCACTCGCCACGTCGAGCACTTCGCGGCGGGGCTGCGCCTTCAGCTCGTCGAGCAGCGCGGCGGCGGCGTCGGCCTGCGCCGCGAGCTGCGCGGCGGTGGCGCGCTGCACCGAGTCGTCGATCGTCAGCAGCGCATCGCCGGCCTTCACCGGATCGCCGTCGTGCACGAGGATGCGCGTCACCGCGCCCGTCACGTCCGGGTAGACGTTCACGTTCGCGCCGGCCGGCTGCTCGCTCTCGACGATGCCGTTCGCATAGACGCCGTGTGCATACGGATTGGCGGCCGGCTTGAACACCGGCGGCTGCGGCGGTTCCTGGCGGCTGTAGAGCCAGGCGGCGACGAGGCTGGCGAGCAGGCCGAGCACGGCCGCCGCGAACACGAACCGGTGTTTCATCGCGCACCTCCGCGCTCGATGCCGTTCAGCCTGCCGTCTTCCATCCGCAGGATGCGGTCCGCGTATTCGAAGATGCGCGCGTCGTGCGTGACGATCACGATGCAGCGCGTGTCGTTCAGCACCTTGTGCTTGACGAAGTCGATGATCATGCGGCCCGTGTCGCCGTCGAGCGACGCGGTCGGCTCGTCGAGGATCAGCAGGTCGGGCTGGCTGACGATCGCGCGCGCGATCGCCACACGCTGCTGCTCGCCGCCGGACAGCTTGACGGGCGGCAGGTGCGCGCGGTTCGCGAGCCCGACGACCTCGAGATAGCCGAGCGCCTCCTTGATCGCGTCGTCCCACGGGCGGCGCTTCAGGATCAGCGGGATCGCGACATTCTCGGCCGTCGTGAGCCGCGGAAACAGGTGGTAGTCCTGAAAAACGAAGCCGATCCGGTTCAGCCGGAAATCCGCGATCGCGTCGTTCGGCTGCGCCCACAGGTCGACGCCGTCGATCGATACCGAGCCGGATTCCGGCCGCAGGATGCCCGAGATCACGCTGAGCAGCGTCGTCTTGCCGCTGCCGGACGGCCCGACGATCAGCAGCATCTCGCCGAAGTTCGCCTGCATCGACACGTCGCGCAGCGCCTGCGTGCGCGCGTCGCCTTCGCCGAACCATTTGCTGACGCCGTGTGCGTCGATCGCGACCTTCGCCATCGTCAGCCCCGGAAGATGTCGAACGGCTCGATGCGCAGCACGCGCCGCACGCCGAGATAGCTCGAGATCGCCGCGATCACGACCACCATGCCGAACGCGAGCGCCAGGTTGCCGTAGGTGACGAGCGCCGCGTAGTCGGGAATCTGCAGCTTCGCGAGGCTGATCAGGAGCACGCACAGGCCAACGCCGAGCCCGTAGCCGGTCAGCGCGGTAAACGTCGCCTGGAACAGGATCATCGCGACGAGCTCGCGGCTTTTCGCGCCGATCGCCTTCAGCGCGCCGAACTTGTCCAGGTTCTCGAGGATGAACGCATAGAAGGTCTGGCCGGAAATCGACAGGCCGATGATGAAGCTGATGATCGTCATCAGCAGGATGTTGGTGCCGAGGCCGGTCTGATACTTGTAGAAATGTGCGATCTACGCGATGAATTCGTCGCGTGTGTACGCGCGATAGCCGAGCGCTGTCACGACGGCCTTGATGTGCGCGATGTCCGCATCCGACTTCGGCTCGACGAGGATGTACGACGTGGTGAAGCGCGGCGACGGAATGTACTGGATCGCACGGGCATACGTGGTATAGAGCGTCGGCGTGCCGAACAGGCCGCTGGCCGCGACCTTCGCGATGCCGACGATCACGCCGCGGTGGTCGTTCAATTCGAAATCGGTGCCGACCGACGGATTCTCGAGCTTCGGAAACTCCGGATCCTGGATCGCGATGAAGCCGTTCTCCGCGTAGATGTCCTCGATCCGGCCCTGCAGCATCGTCGGGCGGCCGAGCAGGCTTGCGTCGTCGAGGCCGACTACCGTCACGGCCTGGTAGGTGCCGGAGCGCAGCTTCACGAGCGCGGCGCCGGAGTAGAGCGGCACCGCATACTTGACGCCGTCGATGCTGCGCACCGCGTCGAGCACGTAGTCGGGCATGCCGATGCTGTTCGCGATCGTCTGCACGGCCGGGTCCATCACCCACACCTTCGCGCCGATGTTGATCACGGACGCCGACGACTTGTTCAGGATGCCGGCGAACAGCGACGTCATCTCGATCATCAGCAGCACCGAGAACGTGATGCCGACGGTGAGCGCGGTGAACTTCGCGCTGTCGTTCACGAGCAGCTTGAATGCGAGGCGGAGGATGCCGTTCATGATGGGCGATGCATCAGGGCCGCGTGTATCACGGGCGATCGCCCGGGGCGAGATTCAGCAGGACGACGAACGAGAGGATGCTCATGATCAGCGTGAGGATCGAGTACCTGAACACGCGTTCGTCGAACAGCAGCCCGTGAATGATGCCGGCCAGCGACGCGAGCGCGATGAACACGCTGAGCGTCGCGAGCGCGATTCGATACTGCTTTCGGTTCATGACGGTCTCCCGGGAAGCGGCTGGCGCCGGCTGCCATACGGATGCGAAGCGCCGGGTCGTGGCGGATTTCGCAGGGTCTGACGTCATGATCGCGTCCCGCTCCGTCGCACGGTTGATCTGCATCAACGGAAGAAACGGCCTGAACGTGCCCGCCGGCGGCTGCCCCAGGCACGCCGTTGCTTGATCCTCGTCAAGCCGCCGGCGCCGCCTTGCGCGATGCTGGATCCGGTGCGGCCCGTCACCGATCGCAAGTGTCGCGATCGACACGCGGGCCGACGGGAGACCGACATGAAGTCCGATGCAGCACTCAAGCAGGATGTCGAGCAGGCGCTGTTCTGGAATCCGGCGATCGATGCGCGCCGGATCGACGTCGACGTACGCGACCGGATCGTGACGCTGCGCGGCACGGTCGACAGCTGGGCGCAGAAGCTCGAGGCGCAGAAAACGGCGCTGCATGTCGAGGATGCGCGCGCGCTGGTGCTCGAACTGAACGTCACGCCGCCGGAAAACGCGTGCGCGGATCAGGAGCTGGCGATCGCGATCACGTTCGCGCTCGGCTGGCAGGAGGCGCTGCGCGATCGCAAGATTCGCGTCGAGGTCGATCACGGCTGCGTGACGCTCGACGGCGAAGTGGATCACGCGTTCCAGAGCCGCGCGGCGGAAGCGATGGTGAGCCGGATGATCGGCGTCGTCGGCGTCGCGAATCGCATCCGCGTGCGCGCCGACCCTACGGTGCCGGACGTCGGCACCCGGATCGCCGAAGCGCTCGCGCGGCGCGCGCAGCGCGAATCCGCGGGGATCTCGATCGCCGCCGCCGACGGCATCGTCACGCTGACGGGCAGGGTCGCGTCGCTCGCCGAACGGCGTGCCGCTTGCGGCGCGGCCGCGTCGGTCAGGGGCGTGCGCGAGGTCGTCGACCGGCTGACCGTTGCCTGACGTTGCATGCGCGGGCCCGCGCCCGCCGTGCCGGATCGACGCCATGAAAAAAACATTCGATTACTCCGGTCTGCTGATCCCGTTCGCGTTTGCCGTGCTGGTGGCGTATCAGCTGCTGATGGCCCAGCCGGCAACGACGTCGATTTCGTACAGCGACTTTCACCGGCTGGTCGACGCGCGGCTCGTCGACGATCTCGACGTCGGCCAGTCTTCGATCTCGGGCACGCTGCGCATGCCCGAAGCCGGCGCGGCGCTGCCGGCCTCCGACGCGGCCGCCGTGAAGAAGGCGGGGCCGCCGTGGCACTTCACGACCAACCGGGTGGCCGACGATCGTCTCGTCACCGACCTCACGGCCGCCGGCATCCGCTATCGCGGCGCGCCGGATTCGGGCTGGCTCGAAACGCTTGCCGGGTGGCTATTGCCGGTGATCGTCCTCGTGACGTTCTGGAGCTTCATGATGCGCAGGCCGGGCGGGGTCCGGGACCTGAGCGGCATGGGCAAAAGCCGGGCACGCGTATACGTGCAGCAGGAAACCGGCATCACGTTCGACGACATCGCCGGCATCGACGAGGCGAAAGCCGAGCTGCAGCAGATCGTCGCGTTCCTGCGCAACCCCGAGCGCTACCAGCGGCTCGGCGGCAAGATCCCGAAGGGCGTGCTGATCGTCGGCGCGCCCGGCACCGGCAAGACGTTGCTCGCACGCGCGGTGGCCGGCGAGGCGGCCGTGCCGTTCTTCACGATCAGCGGCTCGGCGTTCGTCGAGATGTTCGTCGGCGTCGGCGCGGCCCGCGTGCGCGACCTGTTCGAGCAGGCGCAGCAGAAGGCGCCGTGCATCGTGTTCATCGACGAGCTCGATGCGCTCGGCAAGGCGCGCGGTGTCGGCCTGATGTCCGGCAACGACGAGCGCGAGCAGACGCTCAACCAGCTGCTCGTCGAGATGGACGGCTTCCAGGCCAATTCGGGCGTGATCATCATGGCCGCGACCAACCGGCCCGAGATCCTCGATCCGGCGCTGCTGCGGCCCGGGCGCTTCGACCGGCACATCGCGATCGACCGGCCCGACGTGAACGGCCGGCGGCAGATCCTCGGCGTGCACGTGAAGCGCGTGAAGCTCGCGGCCGACGTCGATCTCGGCGAACTCGCGCAGCGCACACCGGGCTTCGTCGGCGCGGATCTCGCGAACGTCGTCAACGAGGCCGCGCTGCATGCGGCCGAACTCGGCAAGCCGGCGATCGGCATGGCCGACTTCGACGAGGCGATCGATCGCGCGATGACGGGCATGGAGCGCAAGAGCCGCGTGATGAACGACGAGGAAAAGCGGACCATCGCGTACCACGAAGCGGGGCACGCGCTCGTCGCGCAAAGCCGCGTGCGTTGCGATCCGGTGAAGAAGGTGTCGATCATCCCGCGCGGCATCGCGGCGCTCGGCTACACGCAGCAGGTGCCGACCGAGGATCGCTACGTGCTGCGCAAGAGCGAGCTGCTCGACCGGCTCGACGTGCTGCTCGGCGGCCGGGTGGCCGAGGAAATTGCGTTCGGCGACGTGTCGACCGGCGCACAGAACGATCTGGAACGGGCGACCGCGCTGGCGCGCCACATGGTCATGCAGTACGGGATGAGCGCGAAGCTCGGCCTGGCGACGCTCGACGACGCGACGGCGCAGGGCGGCTCGCCCGGCGTGTGGACGCCGGGCGACGGCCGGTGCAGCGAACACACCGCGCAGTTGATCGACGAGGAAGTGCGCGCGTTGCTCGAAGAGGCGCACGAGCGGGTCGCGGCGACGCTCGGCGCGCATCGCGACGCGCTTGAACGGATCGCGCTGTGCCTGCTGCAGCACGAGTCGATCGATCACGACACGCTGGTGGCGCTCATCGCGCCGCCGGACGATGGCGGCGATAAGCGCGGGCCTGCGCGCGCCGATGCGGAGCCGGCAACGGCCACGGACGCGCCGGCCTGACCGGCTGCCGTCGATCGGGCCGCTCAACAGCCGATGCAGACCGCGCCGTCGCGCAATTGCGCGGTGTCGTCGGTGACGACCGACGCGAGCCCCGGGTCGGGCCGAAACACCGTGATGCCCTTGAGCCGGTCGCGCCACGCCGCGAAGAACAATGCGTCGACCTGAGCCAGCGAACACTGGCTGTCCGTCGTCACCGTCTTCGAGATGCCGGCGTCGACGCAGGGCTGAAGCGCCGCGAGCATCGCGACGTGATCGATCGGCGCGATCTCGGCCGCGGTGGCGAAGTAGTCCGGCAGCGCGACGCCGTCGCCATGCAGTGCGCGAAAGAGCCGGTAAGCGTGGTTCTGCACGCGGAACGCGTGCACCTGTCCGTCGGCCGTGCGGACCATCCGGCGCTGCGTCCAGCCGACGGCCGGCTCGATGCCGTTCGAGCAGTTGTCGCAGAACGCGAGACTCACGCTGCCGGCCGGCGCGAACGACAGCAGATGGCTGTTGCGCAGCCCGTGCCGCGCGATCGCGTGATGCACCTTCAGCGGCAGCCGCGTGCGGTATGCGGGGCCGGTCAGGTAAGCGTCCGGATCGTAGGCGGGAAACACGCCGCGCTCGGCGGCCAGCGCGGCCGATGCGGCAAACGCGTGCTCGCGCATCGTCAGTGCGATGCTGCGCGCACAGGCGCGCGCGTCGACGCTGTCGTAGCGCAGCCGCAGCATCGTCAGCGCGTCGCCCAGACCCGTCACCCCGACACCGATGCGCCGCGTCCGCTGCGCTTCACGTGCATGCGCGGCGAGCGGCCACGCGGTGAGGTCGAGCACATCGTCGAGCAGGCGGACCTGGACGCGCACCGCGTCGGCAAGCGTCGCGAAGTCGAAGCACGGCGCGCCGTCGATTCCGAACGGATGGCGCACGAACCGCGACAGGTCGATCGGCCCGAGCACGCAGCTGCCGTAGGGCGGCAGCGGCTGTTCGCCGCACGGGTTGGTCGCGTCGATCCGCTCGTGCTCGCGCATTGGATTCGCGTCGCGGATCGTGTCGAGGAACAGCAGCCCGGGTTCGGCGCTGTCGCGTGCGGCGTTGACGATCGCTTGCCACATCTTGCGAGCGGGAACCGTCGCATGAAGGTAGCGCCCGTCCGGCCGCCGGGGCGACGCAACGGCGGCTGCATGGCGCGGCGCGTGGTGGACGAGCGCCCATGGCAGGTCGTGCGTGACCGCTTCCATGAACGCGTCCGTGATGCCGACCGACAGGTTGAAGGTCGGCCAGCGCGATCGCCCGCGCTTGGCCGTGACGAACGCAAGCAGGTCCGGATGATCGCAGCGCAGGACGCCCATCTGCGCGCCGCGGCGCGGGCCGGTGAACGTTAGTGCGCGGCACATCGCATCGAATCGGTCGATCGCCGCACATACGCCGCGTTCGGGCGACGGGCGGCGTTCGTATGCGCCGGCGGGCGGCACCGGCGAGAAGTCGTAGCCGATGCCGCCGCCCATCAGCAGCGTGAGCCGGGCGTCGTCGAGCGCCTGCGCGAGCGCGGCATCAACACCCTGCAGCGGCAGGTCCAACGGAACCGCGAGCGGGTGGACGAAGCAGTTGATCATCGTCCCGCCGGCCTTCGAGCCGGCATTCGCCATGATGCGACCGGCGCCGATCGCGCCGCGCTGCAGGTTCAGGAAGAACATGCGCTCGGCCCGCGCGCGCAGCGCGGGCGGCTCGGCGAGCGACAGTGCGTGGGCGACACGCTGGAAGACGGCCGTGCGCGACGTTTCGCCGGGCTGCGCATAGCGCTCGGCGAGCACGGTGGTGCAAAGCGGCTGCTCGTCCATGGCGGGGCTCGGCAACGACGGATGAGTCACTGTAAGAGCCTGCCCGTCCGCTTCGTTGATCGAGCGCAACCCGGCGCTCGATGCCGGGGTCCATTTCGTGACGCCCAGCCTCGGCGAACCGAGCGCGCTGGCCGGCGAACCGCTCGACGAAGGGGCGGCATGCGACAAGGCGGGCGAGCTCGTCGCGCAAGGACGGGCGGACATCGTTGCAGTGACGCTCGGCGCGCGCGGCGCGTGAGTCGTCACACGTGAGCGTGCGTTGCGCCTGCCCGGCAGGCTCACGACGGTGTGCAGCACGGTGGGTGCCGGAGACAGCTTCGTCGGCGGGATGGTCTGGGCGCTGGCCGCGCGGCGTGCCGTTCGACGATGCGTGCCGCTATGCGCTGACCGGCGAAGCGGATTTCGCCGCGTGTCGAAATGGCAAAATATGCCAATTCATGCTGTTTTGTGTTTTTTCATTCGAATGTCATCTCGCGTCGCGATAGTGCGAAATCGGGCGCCGGTCCCGGAGGATCTGCCCACGGGGGCGGCAAGTGGTAATCGATACGCCCGCCCCGAACGAGCGGCGCGTGTCATCTCGACAGAAGGAACGTGTAATCGTGAATGCCATCGCAGCAGCAGATTCTTATGACGTGGTCATCGTCGGCGCCGGCATCGTCGGCCTCGCACATGCCTATACGGCCGCCCTCAAGGGGTTGAGCGTCTGCGTGATCGAACGCGATGCCGCATGCGTGGGCGCGTCGATCCGCAATTTCGGCTTCGTCACCGTCACCGGGCAGCATGCCGAACATAGCTGGCGGCGTGCGCGGGCGAGCCGCGAGGTCTGGGCGGACGTCGTGCCGCAAGCCGGCATCGACGTGCTTCACCGGGGCCTGCACCTGATTGCGCGCCGCCCCGAGGCGATGCAGCTGATCGATGCCTTCATGCAGACCGGCATGGCCGACGGCTGCCGGGTCATGACGCCCGGCGAAGCGGCGGCCGTGGCGCCGGCGCTGCGGCTGGACGGCGCGCAAGGCGTGCTGCACAGCCCGCATGAACTGCGCATCGAGCCGCGTACCGCGATCGGGTTGCTGGCGTCGTGGCTGGCGGAACGCTTTGGCGTGCGCTTCCGCTACGGCGAGATGGTGCACGAAGTGCGCACGCCGACCGTGCGGACGTCGCGCGGCGTGCTGCACGCGGAGCGCGTGATCGTCTGCGGCAATGCAGACAGCCGTCACCTGCACGGCGACTGGTTCGCGCGGCACGCAGTCCGGCTGTGCCAGTTGCAGATGCTGCGCGTGCGGCCGCGCCGCCCGGTGGCGCTGCACGCCGCGGTGATGAGCGACCTGAGCCTGCTGCGGTACTCGGGTTTCGCGGCGCTGCCCGCCGCCGACGCATTGCGCACGCGCCTGAAGGCGGAGGAACCGGTGTGCCTCGGTTACGGCATCCACCTGATCGCGGTGCAGAGCGCCGACGGCAGTCTCGTGGTGGGCGATTCGCATGAATACGGCGCCGCACCGCTGCCGTTCGCGACGCAGGAGATCGACGCCCAGATCCTGCGCCTGCTGCACGAGACGCTCGATATACCGGAACTGGACATCGTCGAACGCTGGACCGGTAGCTATCCGTCCGCGGCCGAGGCCGATTGCGTGATCGAGGCGCCGGATGACGGCACGCGCGTCGTCGTCGTGACGAGCGGCGCCGGGATGAGCACGGGCTTCGGGATCGCGCAGGACGTGTTTGCCGCGTGGTGACGGCGCGCGCATGCGCGTCGCGCAGTTGCCGGGTGCGCGGGTAGCGCCGGCTTGACCGGCGTGCGCCCAAGCGGCGCTGACGGGCGGCGCACGCGGCCGGCCCGCATGCCCGATTCCGCCGATGCGCTTTTTCGAGCGATGCGCTTGCAGGCATGACCGTGGCATTCGACTGGCGATTTCGGCGTGTTTAGCGAAACAGTCGAATCATGAATTTGTCTAGTCATCCTGACAGAAAGATCATACGGAATGCACCAAGCTCGTGCCGAGAATCACCGCGAAGAGGCACGAAAAACCCCTGTTATTAGGGGATTTCCCGCGTTTGCCCGGTTTTTTTTGATCAACGCTTGTCGCTCCGTTTTTCTTCTTGCATGCTTGTATAGACAAATTCCTGAGGCTTGCATGACCGAGGGGATGACGAACTTCAACGCAAGGAGAAATCTCGTGAACGGCAAGCGCATCAAGTGGGCAGTCAGGACGATCGGCATCATTGCGGCGGCTGCGGCCACGCTTTCGGCGCCGGTGCAGGCGAAGGAATGGAAGACCGTGACGGTGGCGCTCGAAGGCGGCTACGCGCCGTGGAACCTCACGCTGCCGGGCGGCAAGCTCGGCGGCTTCGAGCCCGAACTGCTCGCCAACGTGTGCGAGCGTATCAAGGTGCAGTGCAACATGGTCGCGCAGGACTGGGACGGGATGATTCCGGGGCTGCAGGCCGGCAAGTTCGATGTCCTGATGGATGCGATCTCGATCACGCCGGATCGCGAGAAGATCCTGCTGTTCTCGCGTCCTTATGCGGCCACGCCCGCGACGTTCGCCGTCACCGATACGAAGATCCTGCCGAAGGCGGCGCCGGGCGCGCCGATCGTCAAGCTGTCGGGCGACGCGAACGCCGACAAGCCCACCGTCGACGCGCTGCGCAAGCAACTGAAGGGCAAGACGATCGGCATCCAGTCGGGCACCGTCTATACGAAGTTCATCAACGACAGCTTCAAGGACATCGCGTCGATCCGCGTGTACAAGACCTCGCCCGAGCGCGATCTCGATCTCGTCGCCGGCCGTATCGACGCATCGTTCGACGATGTCACGTATTACGCGGCGAACAACGCGAAGAAGGACAACGCATCGATCGTGCTCGCGGGCCCGAAGCTCGGCGGGCCGATCTGGGGGCCGGGCGAAGGGCTGGCCTTCCGCAAGCAGGATGCCGACCTGAAGACGAAGTTCGATACGGCGATCGGCGCCGCGCTCGCGGACGGCACCGTGAAGAAGCTCGCCGACAAGTGGTTCAAGACCGACGTCACGCCGTAAGCGCGCGTCCGGCCGCCGCCGCGCAAGCGGCATGAGCCGCGCGCGGCGGCGCACATCCTGCCGATCCTATCAACGCTTGCCGGGAGGCACGCATGGCGATCCTTGAAATGCTGGGCTTCGGAACCGAAGGCTGGGGCGGCGTGCTGCTGCTCGCCGCGCTGATGACGGTTGCGCTGACGCTTGCCGCGCTCGCGGTCGGCGCGGTGATCGGCGCGGCTATCGCAGCCGCGAAGCTGTCGCGCTACCGCAGCGCCCGCCTGCTCGGCGACCTGTACACGACGGTGTTTCGCGGCGTGCCCGAGCTGCTGGTCATCTACCTGTTCTATTTCGGCGGCTCGACGCTCGTCACGGCCGTCGGCCAGTGGTTCGGCGCGGAAGGCTTCATCGGCGTGCCGCCGTTCGTGATCGGCGCGCTGGCGGTGGGGATGATTTCCGGCGCGTACCAGGCCGAGGTGTATCGCGCGGCCGTGCTCGCCGTGTCGAAGGGCGAGCTTGAAGCGGCGCGCGCGATCGGCATGCCGCGCGGCATGGTGTTGCGCCGCATCCTGATTCCGCAGGTCCTGCGCTTCGCGCTGCCGGGCATCGGCAACGTGTGGCAGCTGAGCCTGAAGGATTCGGCGCTGATCTCGGTCACCGGGCTCGCCGAGCTGCTGCGCACGAGCCAGATCGCGGCGAATTCGACCCATCAGTATTTCGTGTTCTTCGTCGCGGGCGGCGCGCTCTACCTGGTCATGACGGGGCTGTCGAACCGCGTGTTCAACCGGGCCGAAGCGATCGTCGGCCGGTCGTTCCGCCGCAACTTCGCACGCAACTGACGGAGCGCGCCCATGTCACTCGATTTCGACTTCCTGTTCGATACGCTGCGCCAGCTGCTCGCGGCGGTACCGACCACGCTCGGCCTGTTCTTCGCGTCGCTCGTGCTGGGCGGCCTGCTGTCGCTCGTGATCGTCACGATGCGCGTGTCGCCGCGCTGGCTGCCGAACCGCTTCGCGCGTGCGTACATCCTCGTGTTTCGCGGCTCGCCGCTGCTGATCCAGATGTTTCTCGTGTACTACGGGCTCGGCCAGTTCGGCGTGATCCGCGAGAGCTTCATGTGGCCGCTGCTGCGCGAGCCGTACGTGTGCGCGGTGCTGTCGCTCGCGCTCTGCACCGCCGGCTACACGGCCGAGATCCTGCGCGGCGGGCTGATGGCCGTGCCGGTCGGGCAGATCGAGGCGGGCTATTCGATCGGCCTGTCGGGCTTCGCGCTGCTGCGCCGCGTGATCGGCCCGATCGCGCTGCGCCAGTGCCTGCCCGCGTATTCGACCGAGGCCGTGCTGCTGGTCAAGTCGACCGCGCTCGCCAGCCTCGTGACCGTGTGGGAGGTGACGGGCGTCGCGCAGCAGATCATCCAGCAAACCTACCGGACGACCGAGGTGTTCGTGTGCGCGGCCCTCATCTACCTGGGCCTGAACTTCGTCGTCGTGCGCCTGCTCGGCGCGCTCGAATGGCGGCTGTCGGGCCACCTGCGCGCGCCGAAGCCGTCCGGCCCGCCCACGGCCGGCGCACGTAATGCGCGCCGCGTCGCATCCTGACCGCGTCCTTCCTTCCAGGAGAATTCGATGAACACAGCTGCTCCCGTCGCCCTGTCGGTCAGGAACATCCACAAGTCGTTCGGCGATCACCACGTGCTGAAGGGCATCTCGCTCGATGCGCACGAAGGCGACGTCATCTCGATTCTCGGTGCGAGCGGATCGGGCAAGAGTACCTTCCTGCGCTGTCTGAACCTGCTCGAAACGCCCGACGACGGCACGGTCGCGCTCGCCGGCGAAGAACTGAAGATGAAGCGCGCGCGCGACGGCAAGCTGCATCCGGGCGACCGGCGCCAGGTCGATCGCATCCGCTCGCAGCTCGGGATGGTGTTCCAGAACTTCAACCTGTGGTCGCACATGACCGTGCTCGACAACCTGGTCGAAGGGCCGCTGCGCGTGCAGAAGCGTAGCCGCGCGGAAGCGGTCGAGGAGGCCGAGGCGCTGCTTGCGCGCGTCGGCCTCGCGGACAAGCGCGGCTACTATCCGGCTCATCTGTCGGGCGGCCAGCAGCAGCGGGTCGCGATCGCACGCGCGCTCGCGATGCATCCGAAGGTGATGCTGTTCGACGAACCGACGTCGGCGCTCGATCCGGAGCTGGTCGGCGAGGTGCTGCGCGTGATGCGCTCGCTGGCGGAGGAAGGGCGCACGATGCTGGTCGTCACGCACGAAATGGGTTTCGCGCGGCATGTGTCGAACCGCGTGATGTTCCTGCATCAGGGCGAGGTCGATGCGGACGGGACACCCGGCGAACTGTTCGGCGGCCAGTGCTCCGAACGCTTCCGCCAGTTCGTGTCGAGCCATCATGACCGCGCCGCGAACTGAGGCAGCCATGACCGTATTCCGTTCGGAACGGCCGCTCGACTGGCGGCAGATTGCGGCAGTGGCGGCCGGCGCGCCGCTCGCGTTGACCGACGAGGCGCGCGGACGCGTCGTCGCGGCGCGCGAGCTCGTCGAGGAAATCGTCGCGCGCGGCATTCGCGCGTATGGCGTCAACACGGGCGTCGGTGCGCTGTGCGACGTGATCGTGTCGCCGGCGCAGCAGGGCGCGTTGTCGCGCAACATCCTGATGAGCCATGCGGTCGGCGTCGGCGCACCGCTCGGCGCGGCGGAAACGCGCGCGATCATTGCCGCCGCGATCAACAACTACGCGCACGGGCACTCGGGCGTGCGCGCCGACATCGTCGACCAGCTGGTCGCGCTGCTCGAACACGATTGCCTGCCGGAAGTGCCGGCGCACGGTTCGGTCGGCTACCTGACCCACATGGCGCACGTCGCGCTCGTCTGTATCGGCCACGGCCATGCGCGTCATCGCGGCGAACGCGTGCGCGGCGACGAGGCGCTGCGCCGCATCGGCCGTGAGCCGCTGGTGCTCGGTGCGAAGGAGGGGCTGAGCCTCGTCAACGGCACGCCGTGTGTCACCGGGCTCGCCGCGCTCGCGCTTGCGCGCGCGGAGCGGCTGCTCGACTGGGCCGACTGGATCGCGGCGACGAGCTTCGAGAATCTCGGCGGCCAGCTCGCCGCGTTCGATCCGGCGTCGCTGGCGCTGCGCATTTCGCCGGGCATCGGGCACGTCGGCGCGCGCCTGCGCGCGATGCTCGCCGACAGCGCGATGCTCGCCGCGGCGAACGGGCGGCATACGCAGGATCCGCTCAGCCTGCGCACGATTCCGCACGTGCACGGTGCGGCGCGCGACGTGCTGGCGGTCACGGCGGAAGTCGTCGACCGCGAGCTCGCGTCCGTCACCGACAATCCGATCGTCGCGGGCACGCGCGACGCGCCGGCCGTCCATTCGCAGGCGCATGCGGTCGGCGCGGGCATCGCGCTCGCGATGGACAGCCTCGCGGCCGCGATGGCGCAGGTTGCGGCGATTGCCGAGCGGCGGCTCGACCGTCTCGTCAATCCGCTCGTGAGCGGGCTGCCGGCGTTCCTCGCGACGCCGGGCGGCACGTGTTCCGGGTTCATGATCGCGCAGTACACCGCGGTCGCGCTGGTTGCGCAGAACCAGCGGCTCGCCGCGCCCGCGAGCCTCGACGGCGGCATCACGTCGGGCCTGCAGGAAGATCACCTGTGCCATGCGACGCCGGCCGCGCTGAAGGCACTCGACATCATCGAGAACACCACGCGTGTGCTCGCGATCGAGTTGCTGGCCGCCGCGCAGGCGTACGATCTTCAGGAGAACCGCGCGTCGCCGGCGGCACCGACCGACGCGCTGTGGCGTTACGTGCGCGAACGCGTGCCGGCGTATCACGACGACCGGCCGCTCGCGGACGACATCGCGAGCGCGGCGGCCATCGTCGCGGGCGCACCGCCGTCGCTCGCGTGAAGCAGCGGCGGTGCGATGGTCGGCAGGTCATCCAACCTTCATTCGATCGAGGGCGCATGAACGAAGCGGAACGATACACGGCTGCCCGGCCGGATGCCGCACCGGGCGACGACGTGCCGGCGCGCGCGCTGCCGGCCTACCAGCAGATCAAGCGCTACGTGGTCGAGCGGATCGCGAACGGCGACTGGAAGCCCGGTGGTGCGATTCCGACCGAGGCCGAACTGGTGAAGGAGTTCGGCGTGGCGCGGATGACGGTGTCGCGTGCGCTGCGCGAGCTGACTGCCGAGCGCGTGCTGACCCGCATCCAGGGCGCCGGCACCTTCGTCGAGCGCCGTCATTACGAATCGACGGTGCTCGAGATCCGCAACATCGCGGACGAGATCGCCGAGCGCGGCCATCGGCACAGTGCACGCGTGGTGTCGATCGAAAGCAGCGACGATCCCGAAGCGGTCGAAGCGCTCGGGCTGCGTACGGGGCCGGTATTTCATTCGCGCATCGTGCATTGCGAGGAGGGCGAGCCGATCCAGTTCGAGGATCGCTACGTCAATCCCGCGCTGTTTCCCGCTTACCTCGAGCAGGATTTCACGGTCGAGACGCCGAACCACTACATGGTGCGGCTCGCGCCGATCCAGCGCGCGGAATTCCGTATCTACGCGCAAAAACCCGATGCGCAGGTGCGCCGGCACCTCGTGATGGAAATCGGCGAACCGTGCCTGCTGCTGCGGCGGCGCACGTGGGTCGGCGGGCAGGTCGCGACGTCGGTGCAGTTGTGGCATCCGGCGTCGCGGTTTCATCTGGCGGGGCGGGTGTAGCCAGGGGCAGGGCCGCCGCTGCCGTTGGCCGTCGCTACGGGAAGGCGATCGTCGGGGCGGGTCGGGCAGCCGGCTGCCTGATGCGCGAACCCCGCGCGACCGGCGTTCGGGCCGCTCGCGCGGGCCGGTCGACCGGGCACGCAAGCTGCTCGTTGATCGGCGGCGCGCGTGCCATTGCGTGCGCCGAGATCGACATCCTTCTCCGCGAGGCGGCCATGCGTGAAGCGAACCCTCCATCCCGCGCCCGGTCGGGCGCACACGACCGGACCTCGGCGGACCCTCGGGCGGTCGCGGTCCGGCATCCCGTCACGCGCGCGTTCGAACGGTTCGCGTCGCACGTGACCGTGTGGGCCGGTTCGCCGATCGCATTCGGCAGTGCCGTGGCTGTCACGCTGCTGTGGCTCGTTACCGGGCCGCTGTTCCACTATTCGGATGCATGGCAGCTCGTCATCAATACCGGGACGACGATCGTCACGTTCCTGATGGTGTTTCTGCTGCAGCGCAACCAGAATCGCGACAGTGTCGCGATGCACCTGAAGCTCGACGAACTCGTCGCCGTCACGCACGCGGCCAGCGACCGGCTGATCGGGATCGAGGACGCGTCGGAGGAAGAACTGCGTGCGATGGCCCAGACCTACCTCGACATGGCGAAGCGGGTCGCCGCCGGGGAGGAACCACAGGACGCCGATCGCGATCGCAAGCCGGCCGACCCTTCGCCGGAATCCTGACGGGCGGCGGCGCGACTGCGCAACTGCGCAACGACCGGCACGCGATCCGCGGACGATTTTTCAAGCGCTTGTCAATTCTGTCCCGTCGCCGCGGCGCGTGACGGCTTCGGCACGACGAAGCGCCGTGAGACGCGCGAACGCCTGGAGGTATTTGCACGGGCGCTCGCACGCCGAGCCAGGCACGGAAATCGCTCCGATCCGCAAGAGAACGCTGCACGACACGTGTCCGTCGTTCAGATTGCCTGCGCGGGTAAAGAATCTTCCGCCGGTGCGGGGAATCGCGTGCAGCGACGAAGCACAACCTGATGCAGTACGCCCGTGGCCGCCGGCTGCGTGTTTGCCTGGCGCCCGGAGATCCGTCGCCGGCATGACTCGGGTCAAGCGCTTGCCTCCTGCCGAGTAGCCGTATGTCGATGGGCGGCAAACGCACTTTCAAGCGACATCGTTTCAGTTTCAGGAGAGGCGCTTCACTCAGCGATATCGCGATCTATTGTCAAGAGGGCAACGCCATGCACGCATTCACGAACCTGAGCCCATTGGTCTCGCTGATCGCCGGAATTCTCATTCTGGTGGTACCGCGCCTGCTGAACTACATCGTCGCAATCTACCTGATCGTCATAGGATTGCTCGGGCTGTTCGGCGGGCATTTCCACTGACGCGCCGCGTGGAGAGACGCTGTGCATGACCGAACCGGGGCACGCACGCGAATGTGCGGGCCAGAGGACATTCAAAAAAGACGGCGCATTGGAACCTGCGTGTGTTCGACGTGCACCTCGACCTGTTAGTTAGCCTCATGAGCGTCTGGCGCAGTGCGCGCGATACCCGTCAGGCTGCCGTCGTCGCCGGCGACGAACCTGTCGCGGTAGAGGGGCTTCGGCGAGAACACCGTCACCTTCGCGCGCACGATGAAGTCGTGGGTGGCCAGCGCCCTCGGCGGGACGCTGCGCGCGAGCGCCCGGCCGGTCGGACGCGCTTGCGGGTCGATATCGTCGGACATCACCGTTCAACGCATATTCAGGAACACGAATTGCGCGATACTGGGCAGCAAACTCGGGGAGTGAGCCATGCACATCGGCCACACCGTCGGCAAGGCGGCCGCGTGGCTTGCCGTGATCGTCACCCTGGCGCTTGCCGCGCTGGTGATCGTCATCGTGACGTTCGACTGGAATCAAGCCCGGCCCTGGATCGATGACAAGGTGTCGGACGCGATCGGACGGCAGTTCGCGATCAACGGCGATCTGCATATCGGGTGGCGTCGGCCCGTGAGCGAGCGGGGCTGGCGCGCCTGGGTGCCATGGCCGCGGTTCATCGCACGCAACGTCACGATCTCCAATCCCGATTGGGCACGCACGCAGTATTTCGTCACGCTGGACGCGATCAGTTTCGAGGTCGAGGCGCTGCCGCTGATGGCTCGCCGCATCGTGATACCGGCAATCGACCTGGTCAATCCATCCGTCGACCTCGAGCGCCTGAAGGACGGTCGAGCCAACTGGACGTTCAAGCTCAAGCAGCCCGCGCAGCCGGGCCGATGGACGCTCGACCTGCATGAGGTCGCGTTTGCCCAAGGCCATCTCGGCTACTACGACCAGCAAAAGCAATTCGATCTGAGCGCGGTGATCGACACGCTCGGCCAGCCGATCCCGTTCGGCGCGGTGATGAAGCAGCAGGAGGCGCTGGCGCACCACGAATCGGCACAGACCGTCGGGCCGGCGGGTCAAAGAAAGCTCGCGGCCCAGGCGCACTCCCGTTCGGTGCAACCGGTGGTGCCCGCGTCGGGCGCCGACGCGGCGTCCCGTGCATCGGCCGCGGCCTCGCAAGCATGGGTCGCTGCTTCGCATGCCGTCGCGACGACATCCGGCGCCGCCATCGCCCCGGCCGCATCCGGCCCACCGGCGGCGTCGAACCCACCCGCAGCTGCCGCCGCGGCCTCGGCGACAATGCGTGCATCGGCGGGCGCTGCGCCCGCCGGATCTCCCGGCGTCGGGACTTACACGATTGGCTGGACCGTCAAGGGGACCTACAAGCAGGGCAATGTCGCCGGCACGGGGAAGATCGGCAATTTGCTGGACGTGCAGGACACGCAACGCCCGTTTCCGGTTCAGGCCGATGTGCGCTTTGGCGATACGCACCTGGCGCTCGTCGGCACGCTGACGGATCCGTCTCACCTGGCCGCGGTCGATCTCAGGCTGTGGCTCGCGGGCACGAGCATGGCCCACCTGTATGACGTCACGGGCATCACGCTACCCGAAACCTCGCCTTATGCGACCGACGGCCGATTGGTCGGCCAATTCCGGGCGTCCGGCAACGTTTTCAAGTACGAGGATTTCACGGGACGCGTCGGCGGCAGCGATCTCGGCGGCACGTTGGTGTACGTGTCGCGCGAACCGAGGCCGCTCTTGTCCGGTACGCTGGTGTCCAGGCTGCTGCAGTTCTCCGACCTTGCGCCGCTCATCGGCGCCGACACGAATGCCAGCAAGGCGCGGCGGGGCGCCGCGGTCGCGCAGCCCGCGAACAAGGCGTTGCCGGTCGAGGCATTTCGCACGGACCGCTGGAAGAAGATCGACGCCGACGTTCGGTTGACCGGGCGGCGCATCGTCAAGACCGCGAGCTTGCCGATCACCGACCTGTCGACCCACATCGTGATGCATGACGGCGTGCTGACGCTCGACCCGCTGAACTTCGGCGTCGCGGGCGGTACGCTTGCTTCGAACATCCACCTGGACGGTAGCGGCACGCCGCTCAAGGGGCGGTTCTCGCTGCAGGCGCGGCATCTGAAACTCAAGCAACTGTTCCCGACGTTCCCGGTGATGCAAACGGCGCTCGGCGAGGTCAACGGCGATGCCGCGTTATCGGCCACCGGCAATTCGCCGGCGGCGCTCGCGGCGACGTCCAACGGCGAGGTGAAGACATTGGTGACCGATGGCACGGTGAGTCTCTTGCTGATGGAAGCGGCGGGGCTGAACGTCGCAAACGTGGTGTACGAGAAACTGTTCGGCACACGTGACGTCAGGATCAACTGCGGCGTGGCCGACTTCGTGGCCACCAACGGCGTGCTCGACTCGCGCGTATTCGCGCTCGACACCGAGGATGCGGTGATCGGCATGGACGGCAACGTGAACCTGCGGGACGAGACCATGAATCTGACGATCCATCCCCATACCAAGGGATTCCGGGTGATATCGCTCCGCTCGCCGCTGTATGTCACCGGGTCCTTCAAGCAACCGCACGTCGGGGTGAAGGCTGGCGCATTGATCGCGCGTGGCGGTGCGGCGGTCGGGCTGGGCTTGCTGAATCCGCTCGCCAGCCTGCTCGCGTTGCTGCAGCCGGGCCACAGTCGCCCGTTGCCGTGCGGGCAGATGCTGGCCGACATGACGCAGCGCCCGACGGCGCCACCACCGGGCGTCCGGCAGAAGACGAAGGCGGCGCCGGCGTACATGAGCGTGCCGCCGGCGGCTTCCGCCGCTTCCGCGGCGACGGGTGCCGAACCCCGGCATGCGAAGTGAGGGAGCCGGGCCTCCTCTCATGGGCGGGACCGCCGTTCTCGCCGGTTGCAAGACGGTGGCGGGCGCAGGCCAGGACACGCTCCAGTGAGCGTCAACGCAAGCTGGCGCACGGCGATGAATACACATCGGGCCGGCGATAGTGCACACGGTGCATCCGATCAGGTTTGCATGCGAATGCGCGCTACGCCGCGTGCCTTACGGATGGCAAAACCTCGTAATTTCAGTGTAATATCCGCTGCAGAAGACCATTTGTATGATCAATTTAAATAATGAAAACAGTCAGCCGGATTCGATCCGGCGACTGAAACGGGGAAAGCTTGAACTCGCCATTCAATACCGGTGCATCCGGATCCGTTGGGCCGTACGTGCCAATTCACGTCGGCCGGATTTCTTCTTCTCTGCATCGACCCTTCCCGCGCGGCCGTCCCAATTCCGACTGATATCCCGCGCTGAACGGCCCGTTCCGCGTCGCTCGCCTTCGTAGCACGCGGCCGGCACGCCGCCATCCCGCGATTCCGACACACGTGCGCATGCTCGCACGGCGCCGTCACGTCGATCGATCGAAAGAAGAGGATTACTTATTTATGACTGCGTGTACCCACTGCGGGACCGATCTGCCCGGCGGTCTCAAGTTCTGCAAGCAATGCGGAACGCCGGTTGCGGCCGTCCGGCCCGAAGCGGCCGGCGCACCGTGTCGGAGCTGCCACGCCGTTCTGACGCCGAACCAGCGTTTCTGCAACAAGTGCGGGACGCCCGTTGCATCGGTCAACGACGCCGGCGCGATCGAGGCCGAGGTGCCCGCGCCGCCGGCCGAGCCGGCACTGCAACCCGCATACGCGGCTGCGGAATCCGCTCACGCGCCTGCACACGGCGCCGTCGATGCTCAAAAACCGCAAACCGGCGTCGAATCATTGGCGGCGAACGCCACGGAAAAAGACATCGCGCACGTCGCGAACACCGCCGATACGGTATCGGGTCGCGCCGGCGCACCGCTGCAATCGCATGACGCCGCAGCCACCGCCGCGCACATGACAGCGGCAGACCATCGCGACGACGCAATCTCTGCGCTGCCTGTCTTGCCTGGCGTCACGGATGCGCAAGCCGCGCCTGCGGGCGCATCGGCGAATGCCGAAGCGGCACTCGCCGACGACGCAACAAGCGTGGTCGATACGGCTGCCCCGCCTCGCGACGTGCCGGATGCCAATGTCACGTCGGCGTCGGCCGAACCCGAGCGCCCGGAGTCCGGCGTGGTGCCCCGGCCGATCGCACGGCCCGCGACGACGACCGACGATCCGTCGGCCAAACTCAAGGTCATCGCAGCCGGCGTCGCAGTCGCCATTGCCTGCGCGGGCGGCGCATTCTGGTGGCACGGCCGCCAGGCGAGCCCACCTGCAACGCCGGAACCGGTCGCCTCATCCACGGTTCCGGCCACCACGGCCAACGCCGCATCGGACCTCGCGGAACCGGGTTCCGTCACCACCGGCGCGGCCGTTGCGACGATGCCGACCGACGCACCGGCGTCCGCGCCGACCGAAACGACCGCCGCAGCCATGACCTCGCCTGCGTCGGGCGCGGCCGTCGTCACGACTGTCGCGACGGCTCCGGCGCCCGTAATGCCACCGGCGTCGAACGCGCCGCCCGCATCGGCGAACGCACAGCAGCCGTCGCCCTTCGCGAAACTGCAGGACGACACGCCCGCGCCAACCCCACCCGCCGCCGTTGCGGAAGCAGCGCGCGGCAAGCCGCGTCCGACACAGCCCGTCCGCCCGTCCACGGCGGCCAACCCTGCCGCGCCCGCCGTCGATGGCCTGCTGAAGCGCGCGCAGGGCGACCTGTCGCGCGGCCAGTACGACAAGGCCATTGCGACAGCGGAAAGCGTTCTTGCGATCGAGCCCGGCAACCGTCCGGCGAAGACGCTCATCGGCAAGGCCAAGGCGCGGCAGATGGATGCACTGCGCAACAACAGCACACTTGAATGAAGCGCCGGAGAATACCGACATGACCATCCAGAAAACCCTCGCCGCCGCCTGCGCGGTCACCTTGCTCGCCAGCGGCTGCGCCACCCAGAACGGGACCGGCGGAATCTCGTCTGAATCCGTGCTGCGTTGTACCGCGCTCGGCGCCGGCGGCGCGCTGGTCGGTGCGCTGATCGGCGGCACCAAGGGCGCGATCGGCGGCGCGGTTGCCGGACTCGCCGCGTGCGCCGTGATCGAAGTCGCGACGCGGCAGACGAAGACGGCGGCCGAAGTCGATCGCGAATATCGCGCGAACAACCGCAACAACCTGCCGCCCTACGCGAAGATCGATGCCTACAACACGGTCGTGACGCCGCGCTCCGCCGTCAAGACCGGCGAGCCGATCAAGCTGGCCTCGCAGATTCGCGCGGTGTCCGGCACCAACGAGCCCGTCCAGGAAATCAAGGAAGTCGTGACCGTTTACGCGCCGTCGGGCGAGCAGTTCAAGCGCGGCGAGAAGATCGTCAACGCGACGCCGGGCAGCGGCGAATTCGACAACAGTTTCACGCTGAAACTGCCGTCGGGGGCGCCGCAAGGCACGTACACGCTGAAAAGCCAGGTCTACCTGAACGGCAAGCCGGGATCGGTCCGGCAATCCAGCATCCAGCTCGCGCAGGTCGACGGCATCACCGTCGTCGCGCTGCTCGACGCCCCCGCATCCCACTGACCGGCCCGCGCCTGCAAGGAGATTCAACGATGTCAACGCTCGATCAAGCCCCCGTGTCGGGGAAGTTCGGACTGCTGCGCGCTGCCGAGGCCGTCACGAACTGGCGCGCACTCGCCATGTGCGCTTTCGCGCTCGTCGCCAGCATGCTGATGGGCATGCTCACGATCCAGGTAGTCAGTCACAGCCCCGTGCTCGGCCTGCTGTTCATCATTGCGACCCTGGCGGTCTCGCTGATCGGCTATTCCGCGGTCGGTATCGTACTGATGCGCGATGCGCAGGGTGAGTCGGTCGGATTCGTCGACGCGCTGCTGCAGGCGACGTTCAGCGTCCACCGCCTCCTCGGGATCGGCGTGCTGCTCGCGCTCGGCTGGGTCCTGCTGCTGCTCGCGCTGCTGATCGTGTTCCTGGTCTGCAAGATCCCGGGCCTCGGCCCGCTGCTGTATGCGATCGCGTATCCGCTCGCGGCGATCTTCACGGGCGCGATCTTCGCCGGCATGGGGTACGTCGGCTATCCGCTGGCGGCACCCGCCATCTGGCAGGGCAACTCGACGCTGCAGACCGCCGCGCGCCTGCTGCAGATCGGCCGCCGTCAACTGCTGAGCGTGATCGTCAGGATGTTCGGGCTGCTGCTGCTCGTCGGCGTCCTGTCCGCGATCGTGTTCGGCATTCTCGGCACGGGCGCCGCGATCGCGTCGTCGATCTCGGCGGCAACCGGCACCAGCCCGTTGGGCGGCCTGATGGGCACGCTCGGCGGCCTGGGCGGCTTCGGCCGGCACGCCGGCGCCTACGGCCTTGGCGCGGATGCGGCGGGGGGCGGGTTCGACTACCGCAGCATGGCCTACCTGGGTGCGTACGGCTTCGGCAACGGCCTGCTGTTCGCGATCGGTCTCGTGATTCCGTTCCTGACGTTCGTCAACGGCACGTGCCTCATCTATCTGCAGACGGTCAGCGGCGTCGATTTCTCCGCGACCGAAGAGAAGCTGAGCCAGCACGTCGCGGACGCGAAACGCCACGCCGAACAGGCTCGCGAGCGCGCCGCCGATCACCTCGCGAAAGCACGCGACTCGCACGCCGCCGGTACGGCAAGCGCGGCGGGGGCAGCTTCGCTGCCGGCGTCGGATGGGGAATCGCCTGCCGCGGACGGCGCTACGGCGTGCGCGCAATGCCACAAGCCGATGGCCGCCGACGACCTGTTCTGCGGCGAATGCGGTGCGCGCCGTCACGCGTGACGGCAGCATCGTCGCGCATCACAGCGCGGCCGGCGGTCACGCGGCGTTGGTTTCGCATGGCGACGGGCGTCGGGCGACGGGAAATATAAATTAATTGTGATCACTTCCCGCCGCAAAATTTTGCACAATGGCGGCAGCGCGGCCCGTTGCCGCGATTTGCCCCCCGGGAACCCGGCCGGCCGGACCGGGGCTTGCCCGAACCGATACCCGACCTCGGCACCGACGTGCCGCCGCCCGCCGCCATGGACCAACCGAAACGCATCCTGATCGTCGAGGACGACGCCGACATCGCCGACGTGCTGAGCCTGCACCTGCGCGACGAGCGCTACGAGGTCGTGCACAGCGCGGACGGCGCCGAAGGCCTGCGCCTGCTCGAGCAGGGCGGCTGGGATGCGCTGATCCTCGACCTGATGCTGCCGGGCGTCGACGGCCTCGAAATCTGCCGGCGCGCACGCGCGATGACGCGCTACACGCCGATCATCATCACCAGCGCCCGGTCGAGCGAGGTGCACCGGATCCTCGGCCTCGAGCTCGGCGCCGACGACTATCTGGCCAAGCCGTTCTCGGTGCTCGAACTCGTCGCGCGCGTGAAGGCGCTGCTGCGGCGCGTCGATGCGCTCGCGCGCGATTCGCGGATCGACGCGGGCACGCTCGACGTCGCGGGGCTGGCGATCGACCCGATCGCGCGCGAGGCGAGCGTGGACGGCGTGCGCATCGATCTCACGCCGCGCGAATTCGACCTGCTGTATTTCTTCGCACGGCACCCGGGCAAGGTGTTCTCGCGGATGGACCTGCTCAATGCCGTGTGGGGCTACCAGCACGAAGGCTACGAACACACGGTCAATACCCACATCAACCGGCTGCGCGCGAAGATCGAGGCCGATCCGGCCGAACCCGTGCGGATCCTCACCGTATGGGGCCGCGGCTACAAGCTCGCCGCGCCGGGCCAGCGGGACGCATGATGAAGCTCACCCTCACCCAGCGGCTGTCGCTCGTGTTCTCGGTGCTGCTGCTTGCGTGCTCCGGCGCGTCCGCGTGGCTGCAGATCCGCGCGAACGACATGCGCGAGCAGGAAGTCGTGCAGGGGCTGTCGCGCGACCTGGCCGCCAATATCGTCAACAGCGTGACCCACAGCGCGCCGCTGATGGATGCGAACGGGCTGCGCCCGGATGCCGTGCGCACGCTGTTCGGCCAGTTGATGGGCGTGAACCCGAGCGTCGAGGTGTACCTGCTCGACAACGCGGGGCGCATCAAGGGCGACGATGCGCCGCCCGGCCACGTGAAGCGCGACCGTGTCGATCTCGCGCCCGTGCAGCGCTTCATCGCGGGCGAGCCGCTGCCGATCCTCGGCGACGACCCGCGCAGCCCCGACGCGCGCAAGGTGTTCAGCGCCGCGCCGCTGCAGCGCGCGGGGCAGCCGCCGTCGGGCTACATCTACGTGGTGCTGCTCGGCGAGGCGCACGACCGGCTGGCCGCGCGGGTCGACGCCGGCAACGTACTGCGCACGACACTGTGGTCGATGGCGCTGGTCGCGCTGCTCGGCTTGCTCGCGGGCCTCACCGCGTTCAGCTTCATCACGCGCCCGCTGCGCCGGCTGACGGATGCGATGCGCCGCTTCGACGCGAACGGCACGCCCGACACGCAGCCGCCGGTGCCGCGCTCGCCGCCGGGCCGCCGTGGCGACGACATCGTCGTGCTCGAATCCGCGTTCGCGCAGATGGCCGACCGGATCGGCGACCAGTGGCGCGCGCTGACGCACCAGGACCAGCAGCGGCGCGAACTGATCACGAACATCTCGCACGACCTGCGCACGCCGCTCACGTCGCTGCATGGCTACCTTGAGACGCTGTCGCTGAAGTCCGACACGCTCGCCGAACCCGAACGGCGGCGCTACCTGTCGATCGCGCTCGCGCAGAGCGCGAAGGTCGGCCGGCTCGCGCAGGCGCTGTTCGAGCTCGCACGGCTCGAATCGGGCGGCGTGCAGGCCGAGCGCGAGCCGTTCTCGCTCGTCGATCTCGTGCAGGACGTGTTCCAGAAATTCGAGCTGACCGCGCAGGCGCGCGGCGTCGCGCTGCATGCGCGGATTCCGCCGCGGGTGCCGGTCGTGTCGGCCGATCTCGGGATGATCGAGCGCGTGCTGACCAACCTGCTCGACAACGCGCTGCGGCATACGCCGGCGCACGGCGAGGTCGAGGTCGCGCTGGAGCCGCGCGGCGACCGCGTGCTCGTGACCGTCGCCGATACCGGGGAAGGGATTCCGGCGGCCCGGCGCGAAGGGCTGTTCCAGCGGCCGCAGCGGCCGATGAGCGGCGGCGCGGTGACGAGCGGCGGGCTCGGGCTGCTGATCGTGCACCGGATGCTGGCGCTCAACGGCAGCAGCATCCGGCTGGTCGACCGGGCCGGGCGCGGTGCGGTGTTCGAGTTCGCGCTGGCGGTGGCTGCGCCTGCTGTCGGCGACGGGCGCTGACCATCGTCGATGCCCGCGTTCAACCGCCGCGCTTGCGCCGCACGTCGCTCGGCGTCCTGCCGGTCCAGCGCTTGAACGCGTGACGGAACCCCACCGCGTCGCTGAAGCCGAGCGTCGCCGCGATGTCCTCGGTGCTGAGCGTGGTCGTGGTCAGGTAGTCGATCGCCAGCGCCTTGCGCACGCTCGTCAGCAGTTCACTGTACGACGTGCCTTCGGCCTCGAGCTTGCGGCGCAGCGTGCGCGCGGTGATGCACAGCGTCCGTGCGATCGCGTCGAGGTCCGGGAACTGCCCCGGCATGCGCGTGAGCTCCTGGTAGACGCGGCGCGTGACGCCCGACTGGGTGCGCAGTTCGTCGAGCAGCCGCGCGCAGTGCGACGACACCTGCGCGGCGGTGATCGGGTTCGCGAGCTGCGGTGCGCGCGTGAGCCACGCGGCCGGGTAGCTGAGCACGTTGCGCGGCTGGTCGAACGCGAGCGGGCATTCGAGCGCGTCGGACAGCATGGCCGCGTGCGGCGGCTCCGGCTGCGTGAACTGCGCACGCGCCGGCACGCACCACGCGCCCATCACGTCCTTGATGATCGTCACGTGCAGCGCGAACTGCATGTCGATCAGGAAGCGGTACAGCGGCTCGTCGAGACAGGGCAGCGGCATGGTTTCCCGATCGGGAAACAGCCACGAAACCGTATCGTCCTGCACGACCCAGCCGATTTCGAGCATGCGGTTCGCGAGCTGGTGGTATTTGACGGCCGAGTCGAACGCGTGGGCCATCGATTCCGAGCACAGCATCGCGTAGCCGTACATCCCGTAGCTCGACGCGTGCAGCCGGTGCCCGACCCGCACGCCGAGATCCGGCTTGCCGTAGGCGCGGATCGCGTTGCCCGCGGCGGTCAGGAACTGCCGGGACGACGTGAGCGTGAACGGATCGGCGACCGCGGCGGGATCGAGATCGGTCCCCGCCAGCACGGCAGCGGCGTCGAGCCCCAGGTCCGATGCGACCTGCAGCAGGACCGCGAGCTTGGACGGCGAGAAGCACTTCTCGCGCAGCATGGCGGGCAGCGCGGCATCGGGCGACCGATCGCCGGGGGGCCGTATCTTGGCCGGTTTCAACGGCGCGTCGCGCAGCATGGGTGAGTCCTGAGTCCGATTCGATACCGATTCCAGGTACGCGATTCTGCCCTCGAATGCGCCGGGTCGCCACGGGGTTCACCCTGAGTCCGGCCGCCGCCCGTGGGCCGGACCGTCTGCCGCGCAGGGCGCCGGCGCGCCGTTTTGCCCGATGTCGACTACTTCCCCGTGTGCAGGGGTGCGCCCGTCTCGCCGAGCAACGTCAGAATTCTGTCGGTGACGAGTTCGGCCCATCGACGATATTGATTCGGCCCGGGATGGTACCGGTCGATTGCCATCTCGGCGGGATTCGCGGCCCACTCGAGCGACACGTAACGTCGCGCGGGATGGAGGTCGACCCAGCGCTGCAAGATCCGGTCGAGTCGAATGGCGTAGCGGCCGAGGTACCACCGCAGCGGATGCGGTGCGGCCGGCAGGATGCGCAACGGCGGCAATCCTGTCACGACGATGCCGGCGGCGCCGGTTCGCAGTCCGAGATGATCCGCGAGCGCGATATAGTCGCGGATGAATTGCCCCGGCTTGCGCTGGGACGTGACGTCGTTCGTGCCGAGCGCCGTGACGAGGTAGTCGGCCGGCCCGATCGTGCTGCTCATCGACAGCTTCAACGCCTCGTCCGTATTGACGCCGGACTTCGCGATCAGTTGCCATTCGACCCGTCGGCCCGTGGCGCGTGCCAGGAGCCGTGCAACCGGCTGCGCCAGTGCCTGTTCCTGCTCGTCCACGCCCACGCCCGCCGCCGAAGAATCGCCGACCACCAGGATGCGCAGGGGCGCCGTCGAACCATCATCCGCGCCCTCGCTCCCTGTACGGGGACCGTTGGCCTCGGGCAGGCGCAGCGCGGTTCTGCGCAACCAACGTGCCTGAGCCAGCAGGATCGGGCCGAGCGCGTACTTGTATAGCGTCAACATGGAGCAAGAAGATCGAGGTGATGCGCTTTCGCAGTGAAGAATCGCGGAGGCTACGCGACTTCGTTCAGAAAGGCCAGCGTGGCCGCGATACGGGTCTTGTCGCGCAGGATCTTCCGATGACCTTGCTTGCGTGTCCGTTTCGATCATCTTTACGGCCGCATCGATCATTTGCAAAGCATGGCCGGCGGGCGATAGTCGGCCTTCGTGCGACGACCTGCGCCCAAGCGGCACGGGGCGTCGACCGAGCGGCGCCAGCATCGATCCGGGAGCGGTTCCCGCGATGCGCGAAGCCTGCGCGCCGGCCGCACAAGGATACCTACATGATCAAGAGACACTGGACCGCGTCATATGGCGCGATCCCCGCCGAGATCGATCCCGATCGCTTTCCTTCCGTCAGCGCGCTGCTGGACGACGCGATGCGCCGGTTCGCCGATCGCCCGGCGTTCCACTCGTATGGCCGCACGCTCACCTATGCCGACGTCGACCGCCTGTCGACCGCGCTGGCCGCGTATCTGCAGCAGGTCGTGGGCGTCCGCAAGGGCGATCGCGTGGCCGTGATGCTGCCCAACGTGCTCGCGTTTCCGGTCGTCTTCATCGCCGTCGCGAAGATCGGCGCGATCCAGGTCAACGTGAACCCGCTCTATACGGCGCGCGAACTCGAGCATCAGCTCGATGACGCGGGCGTCGAAGTCGCCGTGGTGTGCGGCGGGTCGATGGGCACGTTCGCCGAAGTGGTCGGCGGCACGCGCGTGCGCACCGTGCTGAGCGTCGGGCGCGGCGATCTCGGCGTCGTCGATGCGCCGGCCGGCGCGTGCGACGCACTGCCGCCCGGTTCGATCCCGCTCGCGGATGCCATTGCCGCCGGGGAATCGCTCGCGCTCGAACCTGTCGCGCTCGGCGGCGCGGACCTGCTGCTGCTGCAGTACACCGGCGGCACGACCGGCCTGTCGAAGGGCGCCGCGCTGTCGCACCGCAACCTCGTCGCGAACATCGAGCAGTTCGGGGCGATCGTGCCGGCCGCGCGCGCGCCGGGCGAGGAGGTCGTCGTCACGGCGATCCCGCTGTATCACATCTTCGCGCTGACGGTGAACTTCCTATCCTACTTCGCGATCGGCGCGCAGAACTGGCTGGTTGCGAACCCGCGCGACATGGACGGCTTCATCGACGTGCTGAAGGCCGCGCGGCCGACGGTGTTCGTCGGCGTGAACACGCTGTACGCGGGGCTCGCCGGCCATCCGCGCCTGACGGAAGTCGACTGGTCGCGGCTGAAGCTGTCGGCCGGCGGCGGCGCGGCCGTGATCGACGTGATCTCGTCGCGCTGGCAAGCGGTGACGGGCAACTTCATCCGCGAGGGCTACGGGCTGTCGGAAACGTCGCCGGTCGTGTCGTTCAACCCGCAGTCGATCGACGCGTTCACGGGCACCACCGGCGTGCCGCTGCCGTCGACCGACGTGAAGCTGCTCGACGACCAGGACAACGAGGTGGCGATCGGCGGCGCGGGCGAGATCTGCGTGAAGGGGCCGCAGGTGATGGGCGGCTACTGGCGGAAACCGGACGCGAACGCAGCCGCGTTCACGGCGGACGGCTATTTCCGCACCGGCGACGTCGGCGTGTTCGATGAAGCCGGTTTCCTGCGGATCGTCGACCGCAAGAAGGACATGATCATCGTGTCGGGCTTCAACGTGTACCCGAACGAAGTGGAAGCCGTCGCGACCGCGGTGCCGGGCGTCGCCGAATGCGCCTGCATCGGCGTGCCGGACGCGCGCACGGGCGAGGCCGTGAAGCTGTTCGTGGTGCTGGCGCAGGATGCCGACGTGACGGAGGAACAACTCGTCGCGCATTGCCGCCAGAGCCTCGCGGGCTACAAGGTGCCGAAGCTCATTCGCTTCGTCGACCGGCTGCCCAAGTCGACCGTCGGCAAGATCCTGCGCCGGGAACTCAGCCGCACCGACTGATGGCGTCGGCGCGCCGCGCAGCACCCGGCGCGCCGAGGGCCCGGAAGGCTCCGCGTGGGCCGCTCAAGTACAATGCGAGCGGTTCGATCGACGGGGACGCGATGACCGGTTCAGATTCACTTTCCGCCCAGCCCGGGCGTGCGCTGCCGTCGCCGAGCGCGACGGTGCCGATCTCGCTCGTCAATGGCTTCCTCGCGAGCGCGGGCGTGCAGCGCGACATCGTCGAGCGCTACCTGCGCGGGGCCGGCATCCCGATCGAGCTGCTCGGCGAGCCGCATGCGCGCGTGACGGAGGAGCAGTTCTCGACGCTGTACCGCACGCTCGCGATCGACCTCGACGACGAGATGCCCGGCATCTTCTCGCGCCCGCTGCGCGGCGGCACGCTGAAGTACCTGTGCCTGAGCCTGCTCGATGCGCGCAACCTCGAAACGGCGCTGCATCGTTTCGGGCAATTCTTCCATATCCTGCTCGACGATTTCTTCGTCGAATCGAAGCGCGACGGCCTCGTCGCGCAGGTGCTGCTGCGCCCGAACGACGCCATCGGCCCGATCGGCGCGCTCGGCCAGGAATTGATGCTCAAGCTCGTGCATGGCGTGTGCTCCTGGCTGATCGGGCAGAAGATCCCGCTGCTGCGGATCGAGTTCGCGTGCCCGCGGCCGCGCCATGCGGTCGATCACCTGTACTTCTTCACCGGTTCCGTGCAGTTCGATTGCGAGCGCACGCTGATGCGCTTCAGCGCGGACTACCTCGATGCGCCGATCCGGCAGAGCAAGCGCAACCTGCGCAAGTTCCTTGCGCGCGCACCGGGCGACTGGATCTTCGAGTCGTTCAGCGAACAGCTGGTGTGCCATCGCGTGCGGCAGTACCTGTCGGAAGCGTTGCCCGACCTGCCGGCGATCGACCAGGCGGCCGAGCACCTGCATTGCTCGGTGCGCACGCTGAGCCGCCACCTGGCTGCCGAGGGGACGACGTTCCAGGTGCTCAAGGACGAACTGCGGCGCGACATCGCGATCCAGCGGCTGACCGACACGCCCGACACGATCGCGGCGATCGGCGCCGACATCGGCTTCGACGATCCGAGCGCGTTCCATCGCGCGTTCCGGCACTGGACGGGGAGCACGCCGGGCACTTACCGGCGGCGCGCGTAACGCGTCGGGCGTCGTGCGTCGCTTCAAGGTAGCCGGTTCCCATAATCGGCTACCTTCTCGAGTTCCCATGGATGGCTCCCATACGCGACGTGACCGGACTCGCGTGTTCATCGACGGGTGCGCGGCGCGCGCAGCAGTTTGACCAGATCGACGACCGACGCGACCAATCCGGCCAACAGCAACGCGGCGAGTACCAGGTAGTCCGGTGTCTCGCGAATCACGGCTGCGAGCGCGCCGTTCGTCGCGGGAAACCAGACCGCATGAATCAGGCCGTACCCGACGAACGTTGCATCGGCGATCGTCAGCCCCACAGCAACCGTCAGGATGCCGAAGATTCGCGCCACACGCCGCCGCGATCCATGACGCGCGTTCACTGCGTGCTGCGCAGCCGGTAGCCGACGCCGCGCATCACCTCCGGCATCCCCGACGCGCCCGCGCATTCGAGCTTCTTGCGCAGCCGGCTGATATGGCTGTCGACGGTACGCTCCAGCGCATCGACGTCGGCGAGGCAGGCGTCGATCAGTTCGCTGCGCGTGAACACGCGGTTCGGCGAGCCGGCCAGGTGCGCGAGCAGCCGGAATTCGGTCAGCGTCAGCGACACGCCGGTTTCTCCGGCGTCCGTGCGGACCGTGGTCAAGTAGCTTTGCGTGTCGATTTCAAGGTTGCCGACCTTGATGAAGCGTCCCGACGCGGCCGTTTCGACGCGACGCAGGATCGCACGGATGCGCGCGACCACCTCGGCCGGATTGAACGGCTTCGTGATGTAGTCGTCGGCGCCGAAGCGCAGCCCCTGCAAGCGATCGATCTCGCGGTCGAGCGCCGTGATGATGACGATCGGCGTGTCGCCGCGGCGTCGCAGTTCGACCAGGACTTCCCAGCCGTCCTTCTCCGGCATCCTGACGTCGAGCAGGATCAGGTCGGGCTTCAACACGGGCTGCACGTCGAGCACGGCCTGGCCGTGGCCGACGCGGTAGGTGCGAAAGCCGTCGTGGGCGAGGTAGGCGTCGAGTATGTCGGCGATCTCCGGATCGTCTTCGGCAATGAGTATCAGAGGGTTCATCGGGTTCACTGGAAGTGAGCGTGACCGGTAGGCGGGCCGGCGGCGCGGCACGTGCGCCGCCGGACTTCACCGTGCTTTCAGTCGTCGCGAACGGATCGGCGACGGCGCATGGCTCAGTTGTTCGCCACGTTGTCGGCGGGCGGCACGTCGGTGTCGATCAGCCCGCCACCGAGCGCCTTGTAGAGCGCGACCGCGTTGTTCAGTTCGGCGTTGCGCAGATCCAGCAACGCCTGGCGCGCGGCATACAGCTGCCGCTGCGAGTCGAGCAGCTCCAGCCGATCCTCGATGCCGGCGCGATAGCGCAGGTTCACGAGATCGGTGCGGCGCTCGGCGCTTTTGACGACCTTCGTCTGCGCGTCGATCTGGCGGCTGAAGGTCTCGCGCCCGGCGAGGCCGTCGGCCACTTCGCGGAACGCGGTCTGGATCGCGCGTTCGTACTCGACGACCGCGCTGGACTTGCGCACTTCCGCGAGATTCAGCTCGGAGCGCAGCCGGCCGCCCTGGAAAATCGGCAGCGTGACCTGCGGCGCGAAGCTCCACACGCGCTGGCCGCCGTCGAACAGGCTGCCCAGCCCCGGGCTGAGGAAGCCGATCGACGAGGTCAGCGACAGGCGCGGGAAGAACGCCGCGCGCGCCGCGCCGATATCGGCGTTGGCGGCGACGAGGTTCTGCTCGGCCTGCTGGATGTCCGGCCGGCGGTACAGCAACTCCGACGGCAGGCCGGCCGGCAGTTGCGTCATCACCGGCTGGCGTTCCAGCGACAGCGGGTCGGGCAGGGTCTTCGGCAGGTCGGTGCCCACCAGCAGTCGCAGCGCGTTGTTCGCCTGCTCGACGGCGCGCGAACGCGCCTCGAGATCGGCGCTGGCGCTCGCGACCTGACCTTCGGCCTGCGCGATGTCGACGCCGCTGGCCTGGTCGGCGAGCTTGAGCCTGCGTGCGAGATCGAGCGACTGGCGCCAGTCGCCCAGCGTGCGTTCGGACAGCGCGCGTTGTTCCTGCGCGAGGCGCTCGGCGAAATACGCGTTGGCCACGGAGCCGACGAGCGCGATCTGCACGGCGCGGCGGCCGTGATCGGTCGCGAGGTAGCGTGCGAACGCCGCATCGGACAGCGACTTCACGCGGCCGAACAGGTCGATCTCGAACGCGCTGACGCCGACGTTCACACCGTACTGGTTCTGCGTGTTTTCGAGCAGCGGCGGGTTCGATTGCGAGTCGGCCGCCGTGCGCTGGCGCGTGAAGCTCGCGCCGGCGCCGATCGACGGCAGGCGCGCGGAACGCTGGATGCCGTACTGCGCTTCCGCGGCCTGGACGTTCAGCGCGGCCAGGCGCAGGTCGCGGTTGTTCTCGAGCGCGAGCTCGATCAGGCGCTGCAGGCGACGGTCGCCGAACATCGTGCGCCAGCCGAGATCGGCCGCGTTCGCGTGCGGGTCGGCCGCGGCAGCGGTCGTATAGGCGGTCGGCACCGGCATCTCGGGCCTGACCAGCTTCGGCGCCATCGAGCACGCCGACAGCGCGAGGGCGGCGGCAACCGCTGCGGAAAGAATGAGTAATCGCATGGCATCAACCTTCATGTTCGTGGGTCACGGCGGCGGGCTGCTTGCCGGATGCGCGCCATGCCGAGAGGCGTTCCTGGATGCTCATCACGAACACATAGAAAACCGGAACGAAGAAAATGGCCAGCACGGTGGCGGTCACCATGCCGCCGAACACGCCGGTGCCGATCGCATGCTGCGTTTCGGCGCTCGCGCCGGTCGCGATCATCAGCGGTACGACGCCGAGGCCGAACGCGAGCGAGGTCATCAGGATCGGGCGCAGACGCAGCTTCGATGCCTGCACGGCCGACTCGATCAGCCCCATGCCTTCCTCGCGCAACTGCTTCGCGACCTCCACGATCAGGATCGCGTTCTTCGCCGACAGGCCGATCACGGTGATCATCCCGACCTTGAAGAACACGTCGTTCGGCAGCCCGCGGAGCATCACGGCGCCGAGTGCGCCGATCAGGCCGAGCGGCACCACCAGCATCACCGACAACGGAATCGCCCAGCTCTCGTAGAGCGCCGCGAGCACCAGGAACACGACGACCATCGACAGCGCCATCAGCATCGGCGCCTGCGATGCCGACTCGCGCTCCTGCAGCGACTGGCCGGTCCACGCCACCGTGAAGCCCGGCGGCAACTGCGCGGCCAGACGCTCCATCTCGGCCATTGCCGCGCCGCTGGAGTAGCCGGGGGCCGAGCCGCCGGAGATACGGGCGGACGGATAACCCTGGTAGCGCACCATCTGCAGCGGGGTTTCCGACCAGACCGGACGCACCACTTCGGACAGCGGCACCATGCCGCCGGTCGCGTTGCGCACGTAGAGCTTCATCACGTTCTCGATCTGCATGCGCGCCGGCGCATCGGCCTGGATGATCACCTGCTGCATGCGGCCCGCGTTCGGGAAGTCGTTCACGTAGGTCGAGCCCATCGCGGCCGACAGCGTGTCGCTGATGGTCGTGAACGACACGCCGAGCGCTTCGGCCTTGTCGCGGTCGATGTCCAGCTTCACGCTCGTGCCGGCCGGCAGGCTGTCCGGATAGACGCCGGTCACCACCTTGCTTTGTGCGGCGAGTTCGAGCAGCCTGGTTTCGGCCGCCTTGAGCGCGGCGTAGCCCTGGTTCGCGCGATCCTGCAGGCGCATCGTGAAGCCCGAGCTGGTGCCCAGCCCGTCGATCGCGGGCGGCAACAGGCTCATGACCGTGCCTTCCGTCACGCCGCCCATCGCGGCCTGCGCGCGCATCGCTTCGTCCATCGCGGTTGCGTCTCCGCGCTTGTCCCAGTCCTTGAGCACCGCGTAGTTCAGTGCCGCGTTGGAGCCGAGGCCGGAGAAGCCGTAGCCGATGATCGAGATGCTCGATTCGATGCCCGGACGCGATGCGAGATGCTTCTCGAGCGTCTTGACCACGTCGCCGGTGCGCTCGACGGTCGAATCCGCCGGGAGCAGGAAGCCGGTCATGAAGTAGCCCTGGTCTTCCTCGGGCAGGAACGACGACGGCAGCATGCGGAAGCCGAACACCAGCGCGGCGGAAATCGCGACGAACAGCAGCATCACGCGGCCCGTGCGGCCGACCAGCCGGCCGACGCGCGTCTCGTACCATTGCGTGAGGCGGTCGAAGCGGCGGTTGAACCAGCCGAAGAAGCCGCGCTTCTCGTGGTGGCCATGCTCGACCGGCTTGAGCATCGTCGCGCACAGGGCCGGCGTCAGCGTCAGCGCGAGCAGGGCCGAGAACATGATCGACACGGCCATCGACATCGTGAACTGCTGATAGATCACCCCGACCGAACCGCTCGACAACGCCATCGGCAGGAACACGGCCGTCAGCACCAGCGTGATCCCGATGATCGCGCCGGTGATTTCCTTCATGGCCTTGATCGTCGCGTCCTTCGGCGACAGGCCTTCTTCCACCATCAGGCGTTCGACGTTCTCCACGACGACGATCGCATCGTCGACGATGATGCCGATCGCGAGCACCATGCCGAACATCGTCAGCACGTTGATCGAGAAGCCTGTCATCAGCATGACCGTGAAGGTGCCGAGCATCGCCACCGGCGCGACGATCGCCGGGATCAGCGTGTAGCGCACGTTCTGCAGGAACAGGTACATCACCAGGAACACGAGCACCATCGCCTCGATCAGCGTGTGAATCACCTTCTCGATCGAGATCTTCACGAACGGCGCGGTATCGAACGGGATCGAGTAGGTCATGCCGGCCGGCATGGTCTTGGCGATCATGTCGAGCTGCTCGCGCACGGCCTCGGCGGTCTTCACCGCATTGGCGCCCGGCGCCAGCTGCACGCCGGCGAAGGTGGCGGGCTTGCCGTTCTCGCTGTTGACGAAGGTGAACGCCTGCGGGCCGAGTTCGACCCGCGCGACATCGCCGAGCACGACCTTCGAGCCGTTCGCATTCGCGCGCAGCACGATCTTCGCGAACTGCTCCGGCGTCGTGAGCTGGCCTTGCGCGGTGAGCGGCACCGTGACGCGCTGGCCCGGCAGCGCGGGCGCCGCACCGAGGCTGCCCGGGGCGATCTGCACGTTCTGCTGGCTGACGGCCGTCGTCAGGTCGTTCATCGACAGGCCGTAGGTGATCAGCTTCTGCGGATCGACCCAGATGCGCATCGCCTGTTCGGAGCCGAACAGCTGCACCTTGCCGACGCCTTCGACACGTCGCAGGTCCTCGACGATGTTGCGCGCCATGTAGTCGGCCAGCGCGTTTTCATCGTAGCGGCCGCTGTCCGACTTCAGGCCGACGAACAACAGGAAGCCCGTGGAGGCGGATTCCACGATCACGCCGTTTTGCCGCACGACGGGCGGCAGGCGCGGCTCGACCGACTTGAGCTTGTTCTGCACCTCGACCTGCGCCATCGCCGAATCGGTGCCGGGCTTGAAGGTCGCGGTGATCTTCGCCTGGCCGGAGGTATCCGACGCCGATTCGAAGTACAGCAGGTTCCGCACGCCGGACAGCTCGCGCTCGATGAGGCTCAGCACGCTGTCGTTCATCGTCTGCGGCGTGGCGCCCGGGTAGGTGGCGGTAATGGTGACGGTCGGCGGCGCGACCGACGGATAGCGCGCAACCGGCAGTTCGGGGATGGCGATCAGGCCCAGCAGGATGATGAAGAGGGCGATTACCCACGCGAACACCGGGCGCCGGATGAAGAATTGGGACATGACTGGAGGCTCCCCGTGACTCAGTGCGACGAAGCGGTCTTGACCGATTCAGGCGCCTTCCAGGCGGTCGCCGTCACGGCCGCGCCGTCGCTCAGGCGCTCCATGCCTTCGACGACGACCTTCTGGCCCGCCTGCAGCCCCGATTTGATGCGGTAGCTGCGGTTCGTCAGCTCACCCAATTCGACGGCCTTCAGGTGCGCCTGGCTCTTCGCGTCGAGCACCCACACCTGCGGCTTGCCGCCTGCGCGGACGATGGCCTGCTGCGGCACGGTCAGCGCGTTGTCGAAATGCCCGCGCGGGATGCGGGCACGCACGTACATGCCCGGCAGCAGCTCGCGTTTCGGGTTGTCGACCAGCACGCGCAGCAGCACGTCGCCGGTGCCGGGGTCGACGTTGACGCCGGAGAACAGCATGCGGCCCTTCACGTCGTAGCGCGAATCGTCGTCGCGCAGCACGTCGACCGGCAGCCCGTTGCCCGCCGTGTCCGGCTGGGCCGTAAGCGCGCCGCGCAGCGATTCGAGCGACGCAGCCGGCTGGCGCACGTCCACGTAGACCTGGTCGATCTGCTGGATGCGCGCCATCGGCTGGCTGTCGCTGCTCGCGACCAGCGCACCTTCGGTCACGAGGGCCTGGTCGATGCGGCCCGTGATCGGCGCCTCGACGGTCGCGAACTTCAGGTCGAGCTGGCGGCGGGCGAGCGTCGCGCGGGCCTGCGCGACGTCGGCGGCGGCCTGATCGCGTTGCGATACCGAATCGTCGTACACCTGACGGCTGATCGCGTCGGCCTCGACCAGCGGTTTAAGACGGGTGGTCTGAACCTTGGCCCGCTCGAGCGCGGCTTCCGCGCGTTGCAGGGCCGCCGCGGCCGTGTCCATGTCGGCCTTGAACGGCGCCGGGTTGATCTGGAACAGCGGCTGGCCGGCGCGCACTTCCGTGCCCTGCTCGAACAGCCGCCGCTGCACGATGCCGCTGACCTGCGGCCGGATCTCGGCGATCCGGATGGCCGCGACGCGGCCCGGCAGGTCTTCGGTCAGGTCGAGGGGGGCGCCGGCCAGCGTCATCGCCGCAACCGGGGTGGCCGGCGCGGCGGCCTGCTGTTCGGAGGGCCCGCAGCCCGCCAGCATCGCCGCCACCAGCGCGCACACGGCGCCGTAGCAGGCTCGTTTCTGATTTTTCATGTGGACTCCATGAGACGCAGGCACCCAACGGCCCGCATTGTCGGATCGCAGTGTGCGTGCGCCCGATGGAGTTTTTTGTGCGGAAAGATGGAGGTTTGATGGAGGAGAAAGCCATGCGGGAGGAAGGCGGAAGCGGCGGAGCTGCTACCTTGCTTTGAAGCCGCCGGCTCCCATAACCGGCAACCTTCGTGCGCTCCCATGAACGACACCCGTCGGAGATGCCGACGGCGGCCGTCGTGCAGGCGTGCGACGCGAGGGCTTCGGGGCCGGCCGGTCAGGCCGCGACCGAGGCGGCCGCCGCGCGCACCTTTGCCGCCCGCAGATGCCGATCACGATCGGCCAGCCAGTCCTTCCGCTCGCCGCGCCAGCCCACCGCATGGATGCGATCCATCCGGCGAGCGGCCAGGGTTGCCGCGCAGGCCAGGCCGGAGAGCGGGATATCGAGCAGGCGCCAGCGGCCGGCATGCGGCGTATCGACCTCGCGGAATGCCCCCGCGAGCGGCGCCAGCGCATCGAGCGTGGCGCCGTGCCCGGTCCCGCACGCGTTCGAGATGCTGTCCAGCCGCAGCTGGTCGCGCGATGCCGGATCGGCGAGCGCGCCGGTCTGCGCCATGCCGAGCCCGATCGGGCCACGGGCGATCGCGATGACGATCCAGATCCCGGCATGGCCGACCACGACGTCGAGCCCGTCCAGCCCGTCGCAGCCCGCGACCGCGATATGGTCGGCGTCGCGGTCGATCAGCGTCAGCTCGTCGGCCGCGCGGCCGGCCAGCGTCCCCAGGATCACGCGTAGCGCCGACCGGCCGATCGCGAAGCGGCGGCCGTGCGCGCGATTCGGATGCGTCCGGGCACGCCGCAGTTCGGTCTTCGACAGGTAGAGATGGCCTCGCTCGCTGGTGACGAACTGCCATTCGCCGCGCAGTCGCCACAACAGGATTTCGCCGGGATCGGGGAGCCGCGACGGACATGACGCAAGCGTGTGCGAGCCGGTGATCGTCAGGGTGGGATAGCGCATGCCGGCCCTCGTGTCGGTGGTGAGTTCAACGCGGCGTGGCGCACCGGCCGCGTCATGCCTGTTGTCCGGCCTGCCGTGCTTCGTTCTCCGAAGGCTGCCGCGTGAGTCGCGTGGCGAGCGAGACGGCTTGCTCGAACGACGCCACCGCATGATGCGGAATCCCGAATGCCTTGACGGCGACTTCGCCCTGCGCCGCGACTTCCGCGCGTCGGTCGGGATCGGGTTCGACGCTGACGAGTGCCTTGCAGACGGCGCCCAGCGCCGCCTTGTTCTGCTTGAGCCAGACCGCACGATGCTTGCGGTCGTCGTGGCTCTCGTCGGTATCGAGCTCGACGTAGACGATCACGAACGGCTCGCCATGGCGCATCAGCGTGTCGATCTCGCCTTCCCAGCGGGGCGCGTAGCCCGGCGTCGCGTGTTCGGCGCGAAACACGCAGACCGGAAAGCGATGGATGTCGTGTAACGCGAAATCATTCGGATTGAGAGCGGGCATCGGGATGGCTCCGGTGGGTGAGCGACGCCGAAGCGTCGGGGCGCCGGGTGGCGGCGTTCAATTCGCATTCGCTGGCGGCGCGCCGGCCTGCGCGACCGGCGGCGCATCGCGCCAGCCGACGCCGAGCGACTTGTAGAGCGCGATCGCGCCTTGCACTTGCGCGAGCCGGCTGAGTGCGAGCGCATCGCGTGCGCGGTACGTCGCACGCTGCGCCGTCAGCACCGACAGGTATTCGCCGAGGCCGTTGCGGTATAGCCGTGTCGCGCGCGACTGCGCATCCTGGCTGCTGTCGACTGCCGCGGCGAGCATGGCCTGCCGGTCGCGCGCGGCGCCGATCGCCACCAGCGCGTCCTCGACATCGCGAAACGCGCTGCGGATGCGCTGCTCGTATGCCAGCCGGGCAGCCTCGGCGGCCGCGCGCGCGGCGTCGACGCCGGCTTTCGCGCGGCCGCCGTCGTACAGCGTCTGCGTGCCGTCCAGTGCGACCGACCAGGCGACGCTCGCGCCCGTGAACAGGTCCTGCACGAGGCTTGCCGTCGTGCCGAGGCTCAGCGGGATCGCAAAATGCGGAAACTGCTCGGCGCGCGCGACGCCGATCTGCGCGGTCGCGGCGGCAAGCCGCCGTTCGGCGGCGCGAATGTCGGGGCGTTCGCGGATCACGTCCGACGGCAACGTGACGGGCAATGCGGGCGCGACCGGCAGTGTCGCGCCGGGCGCGCTCAGCGTGTCGCGCAGCGTTTCCGGGAAACCGCCGACGAGCACGCCGATCGCATGGGCGAGCCGCGCGACGTCCTGATGCAGCGGCGGCAAGGTCGCCTGCGCGAGCTGCAGCTCGGCACGCGCCTGCGCGACCGCGAACGACGTGCCGAGGCCGCGCCGGTTCGACTGCTCGGTCAGCCGTCGCGTGGCGTCGAGGCTCGCGACGTTGTCCGTCGCGATCCGCAGCCGCTCCTGGGTCGCGCGCAGCGCCGCGTAATCCGACGCGAGTTCGGCCAGCAGGCTCACGAGGATCGCGTGGCGATCGTCGTCGAGCGCATCGATCCGCGCGTCGGCCGATTCGACCGCGCGTCGCGTGCCGCCGAACAGGTCGAGTTCCCACGACGCATCGAAGCCGAGCCGGTAGGTGCGCGACTGGCCGATCCCGGGCGGCCAGTCGAGCGCCCGTGACGAACGTAACGCATCGGCATTGCCGCCCGCGGTGACGGTCGGGCCGAGGCGGCTCGCGATCTGGTCGCGTTCGGCGCGCGCCTGCAGCAGCCGCTGGCGCGCGATCGCGAGATCCTGGTTGTGCGCGATCGCCTGGTCGACCAGCGCATCGAGCCGTGCGTCGCCGAACGTGCGCCACCAGTTCTGCAACTGCGCGGGATCGGTGGTGACCGTGTCACGCGGCGCGCTCCAGCCGGGCGGGTGCGCGGGCTGCGGCGCCACGTAATCGGGGCCGACGGTCGTGCAGGCGGCCAGCGCGCACGTGCAGGCCGCGATGAAGGCGCGCGCGCAGCGTGTCGCACGCAGCGCAGGGAGCGGGAATCGCATCGTCGCCATCATCACATCCACGCGTGCAGCCACGACGCGAGCCGGCCGCGCGGCGTACGCTCGCGTCCGCGTTCGCCGACTTCGACGCTGCACGTCATGCCTGCCGCCAGCAGCACGCCGGCCGGCACCCGGTCAATCTCGATGCGCACCGGGATGCGCTGCGCGAGCCGCACCCAGCTGAAGGTCGGATTGACCGCGGGCAGGCCGAGTTCGTCGAGCGTGCCGTTCTCGTCCGCGATGCCGCGGCCGATGCTCGTCACGTGCCCGCTCAGCAGCGGATCGAAGCCCATCAACCGGATCGTTGCGGGCGCACCCGTCGCGATGCGGCGCAGCTTGGTTTCCTCGAAATAGCCGGTGATCCAGAAGCTGTGCGCGTCGAGCACCGAGATGCCGGGTTTGCCCTCGACCGCGTAGTCGCCGTGACGCAGGCGCAGCTGCGTCACGTAACCGTCGACCGGCGAGCGCAGCGTCGTGCGTTCGAGGTCGAGCCGGGCGACGTCGAGCGCCGCCAGCGCCTTGCGGTGCTCGGCCTGCGCGATCGCCACCGCGCGGCTCGAGCGCTGGATGTCCTCGCGCGGCACGAGATCGTCGAGGCCGGTGCGCCGCTGCGCTTCGTCGCGCTTCTGGCGCATCGCCTCGGCGGTCGCGGCGACCTGCGCTTCGGCCTGCTCCACCGCGAGCGCGAAGCGCTGCGGATCGATCCGGTACAGCACGTCGCCTTTCGCGACACGCTGGTTGTCGACCACGGCGACTTCGACGACGGTGCCCGACACTTCGGGCGCGATCCGCACGACGTGCGCGCTGACACGCGCGTCGCGCGTCCACGGCGCGAGCACGTACGCATGCCAGAGCGCGGCGACGAGCACGATCGCGACGGCCACCGTGGCGAGCGTCAGCAGGGAGCGGATGAAGGGTTTGAGCGACATGACGCGAGACGTTCCGACGAGGGGCTAGAAGTAGAGGATCAGCGTGGCGACCAGCACGAGCGAAATCGCGAACTCGAACAGCGCCGGGTGCCACACGCGGCGCAGCACGCCGAGCCGGGCGAGCAGCGCGCGCACGGCCATGTAAAGCGGCACGGTCGCGCACGCATAGACGAAGAAGGGCGGCAGGTAGATGCCGGCCAGCGGGAATTCACTGAGCATCGCGGGCGCGCTCCGGAACGGCGGTGAAATAGGCGGCGTACGTGTGCAGCAGCACGTGGACGTCGGCGAAGGCGGCCATCAGCCACTTCAGTTCGGCGTTGCCCGGCTGGGCGGCGGCGAGGCCGGCGAGGGCGTGCGCGGCGCGCCGTGCATGCCGGGCCGCGCGCGTGGGGGCGGCGGCATGCCGCGCGAGGCCGGCGAGCCCGGCGCGCACGCGGCGGCGCGCGGCGTCGGGCAGCCCGTCGCGCGCGGCGCCGCGACGGATCCGCAGCAGTTCCTTGCCGACGTGCAGCGCCGCGAGCGCCTCGATGCTCGCCTGCGTCATCGCGGCCGGCTGGCTCGCGAGCAGCGCGCCGAGCTGCGCGATGCGGTGCTGCTGGCGCTGCTGCCAGCCCGCCGCCGTGACGCGCTTGCCGGCCACGAGCGCGAGCGTGTCGTCGCGGATCGTGCGGCGCATCCGCGTGGCGTCGGTGGCCAGGTTGCGCGGCAGGATCAGCCGGAACGTGAGCAGCGTGAGGAAGGTGGCGAGCACCCACGCGACCGACTGGTTCAGGAACAGCGCAACGTCGGGGCGGAACGGATTGGTCGCGCCGGTCAGCGTGTTGAACGCGACCAGATACGCGAGCCCCGCAAGCGAGGTCTTCGGCACGCTCGTCGCGTAGATGCCGGGCATCCAGAACAGCGCGAGTGCCACGACGAGCAGCGGAAAGCCTTCGATGCGCGGCAGGATGCCGAACGCGCACACGAACGCGGCCGGCACCGCCAGTACCGTGCCCTTGATGAACGCCTGCGCGCCGGCGGCCGGGTTGCCGGCGGTCGCGAGCAGCGCGCAGTACGGCGCGACGACGAGCAGCATCATGTCGCCCTGGTTCCAGCCGGTCGCGAGCCAGAACGCGCCGGAGAGCGCGATCGCGCAGGCCGAGCGCACGCCGTTGCGCAGCGCGGCGCCCGTGTCGCGGTGAAAGCGCACCCGGGCGGGCCGGTCGCCCGGCCGCGGGCGCTGCAATTCGACGAGCCCGTCGAGCGCCGCGCGGTAGTCGTCGATCTGTTCGATCAGCCGCTCGCCGGCAATCAGCCACGCCGCCTCGTCGCGCGGATCGCCGAGCGCGATGCCGTCGAGCGCGTCGCGCAAGCGTTCGCGCGCGTCGCCCAGCAGCGCAAGCGCGTGCGCCGCGCCGCCGGGGCCGGCGCCCAATGCATCGGCGGCGGCCTGCCACGCGGCCGCGAGGCGCGGCTGCAGCGACGCGACCGCTTGCGCGCCGGGACTGTCGGCCGGCAGCGGCGGCGTGCCGCCCGCGAGCGCGCCGAACAGCGACGCCATCCCGTGCCGCACGGCAGCCGCGCGCTGCGCGAGATCTTCCGATTCGGCCTTGCCGAGCGCGAGCAGATCGTCGATGCCGTAGATGCCGGCGAACAGCGCGTGCCGCTTGTCGTCGGCGGGCGCCGCCGCGAGGCCGTTGCGCTGCGCGGCGATGGCCCGTGCGACGTCGGCCGTGACGCGCGTCACCAGCGCTTCGAGTTTGGCGTGCACGTCGCGCGTGCCGAGCAGCATCGACACGAGGCTCAGGCACAGCACGCCGATCGCGACCGTCGAGCCGCGCCCGATCACGTGCTCGAAGGTCAGCTCGGGATGCTGCATCGCGCCGTAGGTCGCGAGGCCGATCGTGTAGCCGGCCACCACGGTGCCCGACGCGCGGAAGTGCCGCAGCAGCGTCATGCCTGCAACGCAGAGGCCGAGCCAGAACGCGAAGCCGAGGATGAACAGCAGCGGCTGCTGCGCGAAGCAGCCCATCAGCACGAACGCGACGACCATCCCCGCGATGGTGCCGACCACGCGCCACACGCCCTTGCCGATCACGGCGCCCTGCACGGGGTTGATCACGAGCAGCACCGTCGACGCCGCCGAGTACGGGGTTTCCAGTTCGAGCAGGTACGCGACGCCGAGCGCGAGCGCGGCGGCAATGACCGAGCGCGCGACATACGCGCCGCGCGGCGTGAAAATGTCGATGCGCGCGATCAGCGCCGCGGCCGCGCGATTCAGGCGGCGGGGCGGCGCCGCGACGGCGCGCGTCTGATCGGCTGCGTCATGCACTGCGCTTGCTCCATGAGAAAGGACGAAGCCAGTCTACGGTCGAGCCATGCATGCCGAACAGTGATGTCTTTGCACTCGACGAGTGCGTGCGACGCATGCGTCATGCGTGCGCCGGGTGCAGCACCGGCTGGCCCGTGCACAGCCCGCGCACGACACGCCGCAACCACTGGTGCGCGGGGTCGCTCTGGAAGCGCGGATGCCACGCCTGCGTGATCAGCACGGTTTCGAGCGGCACCGGCAGTTCGAACGCGCGCACGCCGAGCCCGGCCTGCACCGCGCCGCGCGCGAGATGTTCGGGCAGCGGCAGGATCAGGTCCGACGCCTGCAGCGCGAAGATCGCCGCATACGGCGTCGGCACGACGAGCAGCACGTGCCGCGCGAGGCCGCGCGCGGCGAGCGCGTCGTCGATCGGCCCCGCCGACTTGCCGCGCCGCGAGACGCCGATATGCGGCCAGCGCGCGAAGCGCTCGGGCGTGATGTCGTCGTCGAAGATCGGGTGGTCGTCGCGCGCGAGGCCGACGAAGGTCGTCGTGAACAGCGGCTGCACGCGAATTTCCGGCCCCAGGCGGCGCGATGCGCTGATGAACAGGTCGATGCGGCCGCTGCGCAATGCATCGTCGTCGATGTCGTCTTCCTCGGGCGTGAAGCGCAGCATCGCGCGCGGCATCCCGCGCGCCATCTCCTCGAGCAGGCGGCTGCTGTGCAGGCCGACGAAGATGTCGTTCGCGCGCACGTTGAACTGCTTGTCGAGCGTGCCGAGATCGATTTCCGCGGACGGGGCGAGCAACTGCGACGCGCGCTCCACGGTTTCGCGGACGACGCCGCGCAGCTCGAGCGCGCGCGGCGTCGGCACCATCTTGCGGCCCGCTTGCACGAAGATCGGGTCGCCGACCGTTTCGCGAATGCGCGCGAGCGTGCGGCTCATCGCGGGCGGGCTCAGGTTCATGCGGCGTGCGGCGCCGACGACGCTCCCCTCTTCGAGCAGCGCGTCGAGCGAAATCAGCAGGTTCAGGTCGGGTGCCATCGGCTTCTCCGTGTCATCGCGTGCATGCGGCGCAATGGTAATGCGGGATAGGCGCGCGCAGCGTGACTGCAACGCACGCAACGATTGCGCGCGGCATCACGCGTGGCGCACGCATCGGGGTGTCACTGGCCGGCGCCGGCATCGGGCGACAGCGAGCGGACGGCGGCGAATGCGCCGTTCACGTACATCAGCGGGTTCACGTCGTCGCACATCGCGACGCGCGTGACCCGTCCGACCAGGATCGAATGCGAGCCGACCTCGACCTGTTCGAGCGTGTCGCAGAAGAACGACGTCTGCGCGTTCTGGAGGTAGGGCAGGCCGGTCGCCGCGTCGGTGCGCCACGCGTCGTGCGCGAAACGCGCGTCGGAGCCCGTCGTGCTGCATGCGAGCGCGAGCGGCACGTGGCAGCTTCGCAGCGCGTTCACGCAGAAGCGCCGGTGGCCGGTGATCGACGCGTGAATGCTGGCGCGCCGGTTGATGCACACCAGCACGGTCGGCGGATCGAGCGCGACCGACGTGAACGAGCTGGCGGTCAGCGCGCACGGTGCGGCCGCGGCGCCGTCGCCACCGGTCGTGACGATCGTGACGGTGGCGGCTACGCCGCGCATCGCCTGTTTCAGTTGCTGCGCAATGTCCACGGTGTTCATCATGATGCGGTCCTGTCACGAGGGCCCCGGCGCCGCGCGGCGCGCGCCACACGGCGCCGGGGCGGGCGTCAAAGCTGGTACGCGTCGGCCCAGGTCCAGTGGTAGGACTTGAAGTCGGCGCGGCGCGACTTGAGCTCGGCGTCGCGCGCCTGTTGCTCGGGGCCGTCGGGCAGGTGGAACACGCCGCCGTTGCCGGCCGACGCAAGCTGGATCCGTGCGCTGCGGTCGATCCGCAAGCGCTGGTACTCGACCAGCGCGGCGCCGAGCGCCTCCTTCGCCGCGAGCCCCGTCACGCACCGGCCGAGCACGACCGCGTCCTCGAGCGCCTGCGCGGCGCCCTGCGACTGGTAGGGCAGCATCGGATGGCACGCGTCGCCGAGCAGGCACACGCTGTCCCACACCCAGCGCGTGAGCGGCTGGCGGTCGTGCAGCGACCAGCGGCTCAGGTCCGACGCGCAGCGGATCAGCCCGACGAGGCGCGGATCCCAGCCGTCGAGCTCGGCCTCGAGCGTCGCGCGGTCGCCCTTGCTGCTCCACGATTCGCGCGTGCTGCCGTCGCCCGGCACGATCACGACGAGGTTCAGCAGCCGGCGGTCGCGCACCCAGTAATGGATCGCGTGCCGACCGGGCCCGAGCCAGATCGTCACCTGCGGTTCCTTGACGATCTCGAACACGGGCGAGCGCGGATCGATCGCATCGACGTCGATCAGCGCGCGATACGCGTCGTCGCCGCTGTAGTGCGGCGCGTCGTCGCCGAGCAGCGCGTGGCGCAGCGTCGAATGAATGCCGTCGGCCGCGACGACGAGATCCGCGCGCCAGCGCGTGCCCGCCGCATCGACGAGCGTCGCGCCGTCCGGCCCGCACGCGTCGAGCCCGCGCACCGCGATGCCGCCGAGCACGGCGACGGGCGGGCCGGCTGTATACGGGTCGCGCACGGCGTCGAGCAGCGCGGCATGCAGGTCGGCGCGATGCGCGTTCCAGTAAGGCGCGTTGAAGGCGGCCTCGACGTCGTCGCCGAGCGGGAAGGCGCCGAGCAGGCTGCCGTCCTGCCAGCGGCGGCGGATCGTCGCGGTCGGCGCGACGGCGGCCAGCCGCTGCCGGTCGAGCACGCCGAGCGCGCGCAGCGCGCGCGTGGCGTTCGGCACGACCTGCAGCCCCGCGCCGACTTCACGGAACGCCCGGCTCTGCTCGAGGACGGTGACCCGATGGCCGGCACGGCGCAGCGCGAGCGCGGCGGCCAGGCCGCCGATGCCGGCGCCGACGACGATCGTGTCGAGTGACAGGGAGGGTGTCATGGGCGAGTTCGCGGTGGGTCCGGAAGGGATCGGCATGGCGTCATAGTCCCGGCAGCACGTCGCGGGCGAACACCTCCAGGTTGTTGCTCATCAGCTCGTACGGCTGCGCGCCATAGTCGATGTGCCACAGGATCGCGTCGAGCCCGAGATCGGCTTCCAGCGCGCGAATGCGCTGGCGCACGGTGTCGGGCGTGCCGAGCACGGCGGTCGCGTCGAGGTCGGCCGTGTCCATCCCGCCCATCTTGTTCTTCATCGCCTCGTTGTAGCCCTGGTAGGCAGACGACTGCACCTGGTCCCACGATTTCGCGGCTTCCGCGAAATGGCGCCAGTGATGGCGCAGGCGCGGCTCCGCGAGCGCCAGCGCGTGCGCGTCCGACGTGCCGATCATCAGCGGGATGCTGATCGCGACCTGCGGCCGGCGGCCGGTGTGGCCGTGATGGCGCTCGAACGTCTCGCGATAGAGCGCCACCATCTCCTGCGTCTTCGCGAGCGCGGCCTTGCGCGGCGGCGCAGCCATCAGCAGGTTGAAGCCGCGTTCGCCGATCCACTCGAAGCTGGACGGCGTGAGCAGCGCGGCGACCCAGACGGGCGGCCGCGGCTGCTGCGTCGGGCGCGGCAGCGACTGCGCATCGCGATAGCGGAAAAACGGCGTGTCCTCGCTGACCGATTCCTCGCCGAGCAGGCGCACCGTCGCGTCGATCGTCTGCTGGAAACGTGCCTTGCTCGAATCGAGATCGATGCCGAACGCATCGAATTCGTACGGCAGGAACGCGCGCGCGAAGCCCAGCTCGAGCCGCCCGTTCGAGATCGCGTCGAGCTGCGCGGCCTCGGCCGCGAGCTGGATCGGATGATGGAACGACGCCTGGATGCCGCCCGTCATCAGGCGGATCGACTTCGTCTGCGCGGCCGCGGCCGCGAGGAACATCAGCGGCGACGGGCTGTAGCCGCCGTACGGCTTCAGGTAGTGCTCGGTCATCTTCACGTACGTGTAGCCGAGCCGGTCCGCCAGCGCGCTGAGCTTCAGCGCGTGCGCATAGTAGTCGGCCGCCGGGCGGTCGGCCGGGCCGGTATCGGGCAAAAAGGACACGCCGAACTTCATAGACACCTCACAGGTTGATGTGCTGCCGTTGTCTGCAAAGGGGACCCGATGCCGCGTCGAATGCGTCCCCCGGTCGGGAAGCGGGATCGCTCGCAATGTACTTGCAAGGATGATCCAATCATAGGATGATTGGGTCTATGCAAGTCTTACACGATGCAAGATTTGCTGCAAGCGTTGCTCGGTTGTTGCTCCAGTTCCGCCCGCAAGCGGGCACTCCGGGGGCAGGCTGAAGTGCACGGGCCGGCCTCTCCATTTCCGGCGAGGAATCAAGGATGGACGCTCTTCTATCGGTTTCTGGCAAGGCGCTCAGGATGCGGCGGGTGGTGCGCGCCGCGTCGGGCAAGTGTCTGATGGTGCCGCTCGACCATTCGCTCGCGGACGGGCCGATCGCCCATCCGCAGCAGTTGCGGCAACTGGTCGGCGATATCGCCGCGCACGGCGGCGACGCGATCGTCGTGCATCGCGGCCGCGCGCGCTTCCTGTCGCCCGACGTGCTGAGCGATCTCGCGCTCGTCGTGCACCTGAACGGCTGCACGCGCTACGCGGAGGATGCGAACGCGAAGACGCTGTTCGCGAGCGTCGAGGATGCGCTGGCGAGCGGCGCGGACGCGGTCAGCGTGCACGTGAATCTCGGCTCGAAAACGGAAAGCCAGCAACTGCTCGACCTGAGCCGCATCGCGACCGAGTGCGCGCGCTGGTCGCTGCCGCTGCTCGCGATGATCTATCCGCGCGGCCCGGGCCTCGGCGATCGTCCGCAGACCGAACTGATTGCCCACGCGGCGAACGTCGCGGCGGATCTCGGCGCCGACATCGTCAAGCTGCCGTACAGCGGCGACGCCGCGAGCATGGCCGACATCATCGCCGGCTCGTCGCTGCCGGTGCTGGTCGCGGGCGGCGCGAAGCTGCCGGAAGACGAGTTCGTCGCGTTCACGTCGCGCGTGATGCACGCGGGGGCGCTCGGCATTGCAGCCGGCCGCAACGTGTTCGCCGCGCCGAAAGCCGCACCGCTGATCCGCCGCCTGTCCGATGCCGTGCACGGCGTCGAGCGCCGCGCCGCGCACCTGGCCGCCTGAGCCGGTGCGCCGGGCCGTCGCGCCCGGTTTCTTTCGATCATCGAGGGTTTCCATGTATCGCTATCCGTGGATCGACCTGCGCGCGTTCGGCGCGCAGGCAGGCGCCGTCGCGGCCGACGCAGCGAGGGCCGGCGCGTGCCGCTTCGTAGTGGCCGAGGCCGAGCGCGACACGTGCGCGCCCGGCGCGGTCGCGCAACTGGCCGTTTCGACGGCGGGCGTCGCGACGCTGGTCGACGACGCGCATGCGCCGCTCGCGGGCGTTCGCGTGAGGATCGACGGCGCGGCCGATTTCGACGCCGCGCGCATCGCGATCGCGCGGCACGCGCTCGTGCTGCTCGACTACGCGCTCGCGACCACCGTGCCGCTCGAGCGCCTGCTCGCGAGTGTCCGCGATGCCGCGTGCCGCATCGTCGTGTCGCTGGCCGATCCGCACGGCGCCGCCTACCTCGCGCGCAAGCATGCGCAGTCGCCGGTCGACATCGCGTTCGCGCCGCGCGATGCGGCCGCATTGCGCGGCGTGCTGGCTGCCTGCGGCGAGCTGCGCCCGCGCGAGCCGCTGAAGCTGAAAGCGTTCGAGGTGCAGCGTGTCGAGCCGCTCGGCGCCGGGCTGCATGCGGTGATCGACGGCTGTTCGCAGCTGGACGGCGAAGAGTGCGTGCTGGCCGGCGCGAGCGCGACCAGCATGCTGCTCGTCGTCGCGGCCGGCGCCGCGCACCCGCCTGGCCAGCCGCTCACGTTCGGCATCGACGCGGGCTCGGCCGAATCGTTCGTGTTCTGTGGCGGCGACCGCGCGCGCCAGCTTTCGCTGCTGCGTTCCGGCGAGCGGATCCTGACGGTCGGCGCGGCAGGCGACACGCGCGCGATCGTGGTCGGCCGCGTGCGGATCGAATCCGCGCCGCTCGTCGCGCTGCACACGCGCAGCGCATCCGGCGCGAACACGCGCGTCGTGATGCGCGGCGACCGTGCGGTGCAGTTCCGGACCGACGACGGCGCGCGCGTCGGTCTCGCCGATGTCGCGCCCGGTGTCCGGCTTGCCGGCTTCGAACCGGGCGCCGGCTGGGTGGATTGCCGGATGAGGGCCGCCGCGTCGCGTTTGGCCGTTTCCGTCAGCCGCTAGTTTCATCCTGTCATTCAACCTGCGTTATCCCCTTTCGAAGGAGATTGGCCTTGAAGAAGCTTTCCTGGATTGACCTGCGCAACATCGGCGAGCTCGCGGACGAGATCACCGAGGAAGCGCTGCATGTCGGCGTGTCCGCATTCGTCGTGAAGGATGCGCAGCAGGCTGGCCGGCTGCCGCCGAGCGCGCGCAAGGTCGCGGTCGTCGATCGGCAGCCGGCCGATGCCGCGCTGCTCGAGCAGGTGCAGATCGTCCTCGTGAAGGATGGCCTGCCGGTCGATTTCGCGGTGCCGGACGGCGTCGAGATCGGCGTGTTCATCGAGGTGACGGGCGAGGCGACGCTCACCCGTGCGTGCGAGCTGTCGACGTCCACGCCGTGGCTGCTCGTCGAGTTCCTGCAGGACCCGAGCAAGATCCCGCTCGAGATCCTGCTGGCGGCCGCCGATCAAGCGACGGGCGAGCTGATCACCGTCGTCGCCGACCTCGAGGATGCGGAGGTCACGCTGAACGTGCTGCAGCGCGGCCCCGAAGGCGTGCTGCTCACGCCGACGCAGGTCGGGCAGGCCACGCAACTCGTGTCGATCTGCAGCGACACGGTTGAGGATCTGCAGCTCGAGGAAATCGAGATCGTCGGGCTCACGCACCTGGGGCCGGGCGAACGCGTGTGCGTCGATACCTGCTCGCGCTTCGAGCAGGACGAGGGCATCCTCGTCGGCTCGTATTCGACCGGCATGATCCTCATCAGCAGCGAGACGCACCCGCTGCCGTACATGCCGACGCGCCCGTTCCGCGTGAACGCGGCCGCGCTTCATTCGTACGTCGTCGCGCCGGACAACCGCACGCGCTATCTCGCCGAGCTCGAATCGGGCGCGGAGATCCTCGCCGTCAACGTGCAGGGCAAGGCGCGCCGCGTCGTGGTCGGGCGCGCGAAGGTCGAGACGCGTCCGCTGCTGCTGATCGAGGCGAAGAATGCCGCCAATCGCGCGATCAACATCATCGCGCAGGACGACTGGCACGTGCGCGTGCTCGGGCCGAAGGGCAGCGTGCACAACATCACGGAGCTCAAACGCGGCGACCGCATCCTCGGCTACACGCTCGATGCGCAGCGCCACGTCGGCTACCCGATCCGGGAGTTCCTGCACGAGCAGTGATCCGCATGCTTCATTGACGATGCGATCGCCCGGTGCGTCACGCGCCGGCGCGGTCGATTAATGTTCAGGAGTACTTTATGGAAAATGCGGCAAAACAGGTGCTGGACACGCTGTTCGGACGCTGGCGCAGCCGGATCCTGTATGCGGGCACGCGGCTCGGCGTGTTCGATGCGGTCACGACGGACGCGCCGGTGTCGTCGGCCGCGCTCGCAGCGAAGCTCGACGTCGACGAGCCGCTGCTGTATCGGTTGCTGCGCGCGCTTGCGTCGCTTGGCCTGCTCGACGAGGACACGCGGCGCGGCTTCCGGGCCACCGCGTCGGGGGCGCTGCTGCATGCGGACGCCCCGAGCACGCTGCGCGATTTCGTGCTGCTGCAGGAAGGCCCCGAGCACTACGCGATCTGGGCGCACCTGCCCGACATGGTGCGCGAGGGACAGCAGAATGGCTTCATTCGCGAGTTCGGCGCGATGGCGTTCGACTATGCGAAGGACCACGAACGTTACCGCACCGATTTCAAGCGCGCGATGTCGAGCTTCTCGACCGTGCAGTCGGAACAGGTCGTCGATGCGCTGCGCGACGTCACCTTCGCGCCGGGCACGCATGCGTGCGACATCGGCGGCGGCCAGGGGCACATGCTGTGCAGCCTGCTGCGGCGTTTTCCGTCACTGACCGGCGTCGTGTTCGACCTGCCCGAAGTGATCGACGGCGATGCGGATGACTGGGCGCAGCGGATGGGCGTGAGCACACGCTGCAGCAAGGCGGGCGGCAACATGTTCGATGCGGTGCCGGCGGCCGACGTCTATCTGCTGAAGCTGATCCTGCATGACTGGAACGACGACGAGTGCGTGGCGATCCTCAAGCGGGCGCGCGAAAGCGCCCGGGACGGCGCGCGCGTGTTCGTGATCGAACGGGTCGTGCCGGCGCCGGGCGTCGCGCATTTCTCGAAGCTCTACGACATCCACATGATGTGCTGGGGCAGTGGCCGCGAGCGCACGCGCGACGAATACGACGCGTTGCTCGGCGCCGCCGGCTGGCGGCCCGCCGGGGTGCGCGCCGCGCCGGACGGGCAGATCGACGTGATCGAGGCCGTCGCGGCGTAGCGCGGGCCGGGCGCGTCAGGCGGCGGGCGGCTCGCGGGTCTCGAGCCAGGTCATCTGGGGTTTGAGGATCGCGAGCGTCGCGCGCACCGCCTTGTTCTCGTCGCGTTGTTCGATCGCGTCGAGCACCGCCTGGTGCGCCCGCATGTCCGGCTCGGGAATCTCGGCCTCGTCGAGTTCGACGAGGATGTCTTCGACGTTCGCGAGGATCGAGCCCGAGAAGTAGCGATACAGCGCTTCCAGCGCGTGATTGTGCGATGCGGCGGCCACGGCGATGTGAAACGCGCGGTCGCGCTCGACGAACTTCTTCACGTCGCGCGTCGCTTCGCGCTCGCCGCGTGCCTTCAGCAGCTTGCGCAGCGTCGCGAGATCCTCTTCGGTGCGCCGGCGCGCCGCGTAGCGCGCGCATTCCGTTTCGAGCATGCACTGCAGCTCGAGATGGTCGCTGCGCGCGGCGCGATCGACGTCGCGCATCGTCTCCGCCGGATCGACGTTGCGGCGCACATAGGTGCCGTCGCCCTGGCGCACTTCGAGCACGCCGGAATACGCGAGCGTGCGGACTGCCTCGCGCACCGTGTTGCGCCCGACCTCGAGCTGCTTCGCGAGATCGAGCTCGGTCGGAATGCGCTGACCGACGCGCCAGATGCCGGAAGTGATATTGGATTTGAGGATCTCGATCGCCGAATCGACGAGCGAGTGTCGGGTGGCCGGGGGCAGGCTTGACATTGCGTGTTTCGCTTGAAACTTGAGGGTGTCGCTATCCTATCATCCGATCATTCGTTTGGTCGTTCAGGATAACGATATTCAAACGTGACATTTTGTTAACGTCAGACGAATAAATCTTCGGCCGATCGATGCGCGCCGCACATTCGTCGATTGCGTCCACCGGCATTTACCCGCGCCGCGCCGGCGTAAATGATTCCCATTCGCTGTTCAGTCGAGGTCGCCGTTGCAAGAGCGGCCCGTCTTCCTACCCGAGGGCGCGGTGTATCCGCCGACGTCCGTCTCCGCTTTCCGGATAACCCGAGATGAATCGATCACACACCGGCCGCCGTGCGCGGCCAGGATTTCCGTTGCCGCGCGCGGCGTTGCGGCGCGTGCCGGGCTGGGCGGCCGCACTGGCCTGCACGGCCGCGGCGCAGGATGCGCCGGATGCGGGCGAGCCCGCGAATGCGCCGATGCTCGCGCCGATCGTCGTCGACGGGCGGCGCGAGACGGGCGTCGGCCCCGTGCAGGGCATCGCGGCCGACGTGTCGCGCGCGGGCACCAAGACCGACACGGCGATCGTCGAGGTGCCGCAGGGCCTGTCGGTCGTCACGCGCGAGCAGATGGACCGTCAGGACGTGCACAGCGTCGGCGACAGCCTGCGCTATACGCCGGGCGCCTATGCGGACTCGCGCCCCGGCGGCGTGCTCGAAAGCGTGTTCCTGCGCGGCTTCGGCGGGTTCGCGGCGGCGGCGATCAATCCACAGATGCTCGACGGCCTGCCGCTGCCCAAAGGCGTGAACTGGGCCGCGAGCGTCGTCGATCCGTGGACGCTCGAACGCATCGACGTGTTGCGCGGCCCGGCGTCGGTGCTGTACGGACAGGCGAGCCCCGGCGGCATCGTCGACATGGTCAGCAAGCGGCCGACGCGCGATGCGCAGCGCCTGCTTGCCGTGCAGACCGGCAACCGCGATCGCGGGCAGCTTGCATTCGATTTCAGCGGACCCGTGACGCAGGACGGCACGTGGCGCTACCGGATCGACGGCCTCGCACGCCGGGCCGACGAGCAGATCGATTATTCGCGACAGCAGCGGATCGTCGTCGCGCCGTCGCTGACGTGGCAGCCGAACGCCGATACGCGTTTCACGCTGCTGGGGTCGTTCCAGCGCGATCCGCATAACAAATTCGCGGGCTGGCTGCCGGCCCTCGGCACGCTTTGGCCGGATGCGGGAAGGCGGATTCCGACGCACTTTTTTCCGGGGCTGCCCGGTTTCGACACGTATGACCGCACGCAGGCGATGATCGGTTATGCGTTCGAGCATCGTTTCGATTCGACGTGGAAGGTCCGGCAGAACGTGCGCTATACGCATCTCGATGTCGACTTCGCGGGTGCGGCCGTCAACTTCATTGCGCCGTATCTGGCGCCGGGCGTGCTGAATCGTTCGCTGTCGTGGTCGCGCGAGCACGTGAACCATCTCGCGCTCGACAACCAGGCCGAGATGCGCGTGATGACGGGGCCGCTCGAGCATACGGTGCTGGCCGGGCTGTCGTATGAGCATGCGGTGGCGAACCTCGTCGGGTCGGGTTTCGGTGCGGCGCCGCCGCTCGATACGCGCGCGCCCGATTACGGGCAGCCGTATGCGGTGCCGCCGGTCGCGCAGCAGACGCGCCAGACGCCTGACCGGATCGGCGTCTATCTGCAGGATCAGGTGCGCTGGGATCGGTGGGTCTTTACGCTCGGCGGGCGCGAGGAGTGGTCGCGCACGACGACCGATGACCTGCTGCGATCCGCGAGCGTGCGGCAAAGCACGCGGGCGTTCACCGGGCGTGCGGGCGCGGTCTATCTGTTCGATAGCGGCTTCGCGCCGTACATGAGCTATTCGACGTCGTTTGAGCCGGCACTCGGCACGCGCCTCGATGGCCAGCCGTTCACGCCGACGAAGGCGAAGCAGTTCGAGGTCGGGCTGCGTTATCAGTCGCCGGATCGGCGGCAGAACGCGTCGATCGCGGCGTTCGATATTCGCCAGCGCAATGTGCTGACTGCGGATCCCGAGCATCCGTTCTTCAGTGTGCAGACGGGGGAGGTGCGATCGCGCGGGATCGAGCTGGAAGGGCGTGCGCGCGTGTGGAAGCAACTGGATGTGATTGCCGCGTATACGTATCTCGACACGACGGTGCAGGCCGATACGGATCCGACCGTCGTCGGCAAGCGCGTGGCGGCGGTGCCGCGGCATCTCGCGTCGCTGTGGCTGGATTATGCGGTGGAGCGGCCCGGGTTGCGCGGGTTGAGGGTGGGTGGAGGTATGCGTTATGTCGGGCGCAGCGCGGGCGACAACGTCAATACGTTCGATGTGCCGGCTGTCGTGCTGTTCGATCTCGGGCTGTCGTATGACCTTGGCGTTGAACGGCCCGCGTGGAAGGGGTGGCGCGTTGCAGCGCACGTGAACAACCTGTTCGACCGGACTTATGTGTCGTCGTGTTTTTCGGCGGGCGGGTGTTTCTATGGCTCGCGGTTGATGGTGACGGGGGAGGTGAGTTACCGGTGGTGATGGCGGGTGACGATCGCGATGCCGGTGCGGCGGGCTGTGCGCGTGCGACTGGCCCGGCCGCGCCGCCGCCCGGATACACTGATGCCTTCGCCGTATGTGTCGCGGCAGCGTGGGCCGTCGCGTCGGCTGCGGATTCGTGGAGAGATCACCCATGAGCATCGTCGTTCGTCGAAACCGGATCGCCATCCGCCTGTGTCGCGTGCTGATCTCGGGCGCGTTGGTCGCTTCCGTCGTCGGCTGCGCGGCGACGGCGGTCGAAGACACGTCCATCGCGCCGGATCTGCATGAAACCGTCGTCAAGATCCCGGTCGACGAAGGGGCGGGCACACGCGACATCGTTGCCACCACCTACATGCCGGACGGCCCGGGGCCTTTTCCGCTGATCGTGCTGAGCCACGGCAGCCCGCCCGATCCGCGCGACCGGCCGAAGGTGGGCCGCTACCGCGCGTTGCCGCAGATCCGGACGTTCGTGCAACTCGGTTTCGCGGTCATCGTGCCGATCCGCCGCGGGTACGGGGCGACGGGCGGGGTCGATGAAGAGGATGCGGGTTCGTGCAGGCATCCCGATTATCTTGGTGCCGGCCAGCAGGCCGCGCGCGATGTGTTGGCGGCGGTGCGGTATGGGCAGACGTTGCCGCAGGTGGATCGAAACCGCGTCGTGCTGGTTGGGCAATCGGCGGGCGGTTTTGCTTCGCTGGCGGCGGCCAGCTACGCGCCGCAGGGGGTAGTCGCGGTGGTGAACTTCTCGGGCGGGCGTGGGGGGAACCCGACGACTCATCCCGGGATGCCGTGCGATCCGAAGCAGATGGCGGACACGATCGGGCATTTTGCGAGTACGACGCGCGTGCCGGTGCTCTGGCATTACGTACAGAACGACAAGTATTTCGCGCCGGAGGTTGTGGCGACCTGGTTTGCCGCGTTTCAAGGGGCAGGTGGGCGCGGGCAGATGATTGTCGAGCCGCCGTTTGGCAAGAACGGGCACGGGATGTTTTCGGTCAAGGAGGCGATACCCATTTGGTTGCCGCACTTCGAGGCGTTTGTCGGGCCGCTGGTGGCGATGAAGTAGGAGGCGAATCGGGTCGAAGGGGGCACCGCCGGCCTTTTGCAACGCTCGTTGCCGATCCACGCGAGCCCCTCCGACTTTCCGGAAAACGGGCCACGCGTGTGCAGGGCGAATTCAACCGGCTAGATTGTTGAATAAACCTGAGATACTCGTCCAGAGCTTCGGCAGGTGTTTTCCAGCCGAGTGTTTTCCGGGGCCTGGTGTTCAGCGTATTAGCAACGGCTTGAATTTCTCGAGCGCTCCACCGGGACAGATCCGTGCCCTTCGGGAAGTATTGTCGTAGAAGACCGTTCGTGTTTTCGTTCGTGCCACGTTGCCATGGGCTGTTCGGGGGGCGAAGAAGACCTTCACACCAGACTCGATTGTGAAGCGAGCATGATCGGGCAGTTCCTTTCCCCGATCCCAGGTCAATGATCGCCACAACTGGGCAGGCATGCCCGTCACGGTTTTCTTGAGCGCGTTGGCCATCGTGACAGCCCCATACGCGAATGCCAGGCACGGGGCTCAATCGAGCAATGGAGCGTGAGGCCATGACCGCTGTGTTTCAGTGGCTCGCCGGTGACTGTTCGATAGCACATGCTGCGCGGCAAGTTGGCATGACGCCAGCTGCACTGACAGCTGGGATTCGGAGATTCCGTCAATGGCTGTTACTGCTCGATTCGTCCGGGAAGATGGAGCAGAAAGTGAGGTTGGGCAGATCCAAAGATCACTTGGCCGATCGGAATAGGGCCGCATGTGTGGAGCAGATCGTCGACTAGACAAGGTCGAATGTAGAGCGTCGCTTACTCGTCGTAGATGGACGAGCGGGCGATAACGCGATTCGTCCCGGGAGGACACTGACACATCACGACATCGTTGTTGCGTACGCCGCGTGTACTCGTTAGCCCCCAGCTCAACGCTGTACCGAATATCTGTCCGTTATGACCGCAGCGGGCGCATGAGGCGAGGCCCAAATGCGTTGCGAGCGGCACGCCGTCTTCGAGCATGGCCCCATCGCCGTCCAGAACGACGCCGCCCGTTGTGGTCATATTGCCCTTCAGGGCCATCATGATCCAGCTCATATAATCCTCACTGTCGTTCAGTATCGATCGAGTGCTGCCTGTAGCATGCGCAGCCGGGTTTTGCCGTCCGGCATGAAGTTCGTGCCGAAGCGTACGAGCCCTTCCCGATGCAAATGACAGGCCATTGTGAAGCTGATCAACATACCGGGCTCGGGGGCATGAATTTCGATTTCCACCCGCTTCAGACGCGGTTCGTAGGTGAGCAGGGTGGCCTCGATCGCGCGCTGAAGTTTGTGTGCCGAAGACGGCAGGTGCCGATAGATCTCCGACAGGTCGTCGAGCCCGTAGTCAGGAAGATGCGCGAGCGATCCGCGCCGGCTGTTCAGGATGCGCTCGATGTTGTCGCGAACGGAGAGGAAGACCTGCACCGCTGCGGCAAAGTCGTCCACTGCCGAACCGTCCGCGAAGTGCCCCGTGATCCGCTCGAATAAGCCAGGACCCACCCACATCGTCTGTCTCCCTTATCGCGCGAGCTGGGCAATCGAGGCAATGAACCATCGATCGACCGCAAACCAGACGACGCCGACCGCGACGCATGCGATCGCCACCCAGGCCAGTGGAGAAATGCGCAGCGGCCGAGTACTGCCACGATTCACCACGATCGGAGCAGGCACTACGCGGTTGTCTTCCGCGGCACTTGTGCGCCCCAGTCGTGCGTTGAGTTTGCGAATAAGCGATGCACGCGCGGTACTCCCGTCGACCGCAAACCGCCCGACGAATCCAAGCGATAGCACCGCGGCGAATATCGCGAGCAGCACCCCTGTCGGTTGAGGCTCGCGCAAACGGCCTTCGATACGCCGGATCAACTCGTCACCGGCATCGTTTCTCGAAAAATGCTCCTCCTGGAGCGGCCGCTTCTCCCAATTTTCGCGTGCAACTCCCGTGAGGTGCGTCAATGCCGCCTCGTCGAGCAGCGCGCACTGCGCATAGACGGCATCGCTGATTGCGTGATCCGCGATGCCGCGTGAACTCAGTTCCGAGCGCATGTGGGTGATCTGTGCGTTGCATTGATCGCGCAGCGCCTCGAACGATAGTTGCCCGCTGGCCAACGCGGTAACCGTGCGCGCCGTGTCGCGTAGCGCGACGGGAAGCAGCAGGGAATCGGCGAGGATCATCGTATTCATGACGGCAGCACTGCGTACAGTTCGAGCGATGCCTCGGGAATCGATGCCGGGACATAGATCTGGCACGCGTGCGCGTCGATCATCCGCTTGAACGCGGCGTCATTGCTGTCCAGCGCGAAATACTGGTTTTCGATCCGCACGGGAATCGCTGCCGGCAGTCGCGACATCGGCCGCAACACGATGCCCGGCAACGCGGAATTGACGATCTGTTCGACCTCGTCCGGGGCGCCTACCTTGCAGAGGCGTGGCAGATGCTCGATGAGGGCGTGAGCCGGCATCGCCGCCTGAACCGACAGATAGTATTCCGCGCCTTCGGTCAGCCGCTCGTCGTTGATTCGACCCAACCACGTGGTGGCGCGCACGCGCTCCAGCGTGATCGGCACGACTCGAGAAGGAATAACGGCATCGACCAGCGTGCGAATCAACGATTCGAGCTCGGCAAACATCGGCTCCGGTGCGTGGTGATCGTACAGCGGGATCGCCTGGAGCGACTCGGTTGTGGAGAACGTCAGCAACGAGCCGGCCAGACGGGCGAGTACTGCGTAGAGCCGTTCCGGATGCTGGTCCGGCGCCTGAACGAGGCGCGCGAGTTCGGGCCAGGTGCTGTTGACGCTGTGGAGCAGCCAGAACAGCGCCACGTCGGACACGGCGAAGTCGGCGATCTGGTCCGAACGCTCTTTGCGACGCACCGCAAGGCTGGCGCTCTTGGCAGACAGAATTTCAGAGATGCGCTGCGCACGATGCACGAGGCGATCGCTCGCCGACAGGAACAGGCATGGCGGGACGAATGTCGTGTCGGGTTCGAAGCGACCCTGCGGCGTGCGTACGAGTCGCGCGATCGGGCACGTCACGTAGTCTCCGGCCTGCTCGAAGTCGAACAGCAGCGCGACCATATTGCGCTCGACGCTGATTTCTTCCTGCCCGTCGCCGTTCAGATCGGCGACGGGCTTGTATTCGCGGGTCACGCGACGCGGGCGGGCAGGCTTTTCGCCGGGTTCGACACAGTTTCCGCCCTGGGCATCCATCAGCACCACGCCGGCGAGCACGGTCACGGTGTCGACCGTGGTGGGTACGTCGTCGAGACTGCGGGCCGCCGGCAGCCAGTCGGCCGTTTCGCTGTCGATCAGTGTCCCGTCCGGGAGGCGCAGCGCGAGTGCCGTGCACTGCAGGCGGTTGACGCTCAGCGCCTGATCGTCGAGTGCCACATCGACCGTGCCCCAGGCGTCGGGGCTCGCAATCCGCGCGACCCGGTCGTGAGCGTACTGTTCCCATAGCGCCTGCTGCTGGAAGTGCTGCGGCGTCATGAAAATCCCCTTGGCCCACAGCGGTCTGGTTATCTTCATCTTTTTCTAGATTGGTCTGGTATGAAAGTAGCGGTGTGGTTGTGCGCATCGAAATGCATGTCACTGCTTCGCTTTGGGCATCTGCGAAACCAGCGAGAGGTTGATATCGACACCTTCGATCTGAAAATGCGGGACGATGAACAGCTTGATGCGAAAGAAACCAGGGTTGTCTTCGATGTCCTCGACCGTCACCTTGGCCTCGCGCAGTGGGTGCGCGGCCTGAAGATCGTCGCCTGGGTCGGTCATTTCCGTGACAAGCGATTTGATCCAGGTGTTCAGCTCAAGCTCGAGCAATCGACTGTCCCGTGTCGTGCCGATGTTTTCGCGCTGGATCAGCTTCAGGTAATGCGCGATGCGCGACAGCAGGAAAATATACGGCAGACGCGCGTTGATCCGGCTATTCGCCGATGCGTCGCGTGCATCGTACGTTCGTGGTCGCTGGGCTGAATGTGCCGAGAAAAAACAAGTCTGGTCGTGATTGCCGGTGTAGGAGAGTGGGACTAATCCAATATCGGCAAATTCATTCTCGCGTGTTTCTGAAATCAACGCTTCGGTCGAAATTTTGCCGAGTTGTCCGGTGCCGAGATCGTATTGATGCACGGGGATATCGTCGATCAGGCCCCCCGCTTGCGGGCCGCGAATCTGCACGCACCACCCATTGCGCACGAAGCTGCGTACGATATTGACCGCGAAGGCGAATGCCGCGCTCGTCCATAGATAAGCGTTTCGGCCAGCTTCCCGCACGTTCTCTGTGTAATTGAAAGTGCGTACCGGTATCGTGTCGAACCCGTAGGGCAATCGGGCGAGGAACCGCGGCATGGTCAGTGCGACGTAGCGCGCATCCTCGGTCTCGCGAAAACCTTTCCATTTCAGGTATTCGGCCCGTTCGAACCAAATTGGGAGATCGCGGATGCCTGCAACAGCTTCCATCGAAGGTTTATCGAAGAAGGCTGGCGAGGCCGCGCCGATGAAGGGCATATGGGCGGCTGCGGCGACTTTTGAGATATTGCGCAACAGTGCGATATCCGGGGCGCGGTGGTCGAATTCGAATGCGGAGATAATCGCGGCGATAGGCTGACCGCCTGGCATATCGTACTCGCCGACGTATGTCAGCCGGAACAATCCGCTCTGGATGATATCGGGCGTGTCTTCGAAATCGTGATGGAGTGCTTCCTTTGACACGTCCAGCACTTCGATTTTGACGTTTTGACGAAAATCGGTGCGATCGACCAGGAATTGCAGACCCCGCCAGACCGATTCGAGCGCCTGAAAAGCTGAGTGGTGCAGGATGGCGTCGAGCTGGCGGCCAAGCTGTTCGTCCAGGTCTGCCAGACACCAATCAAGCAAATCCGGATCCACGCAAATAATCGCGTTCGACTGAGCGGCTGCAAGCGTATCTGAAGCTACGGCAGTGTCGGTGGATTGATTGTTTTGAAATCCTGCACTCATTGCGCATCGCATTTAGTCTGGCCGGACATCAGCGGATTGCGACATATAGCACGGAAAACATCTCAAAAACAGCGGTATACGTCAACAATCGCCTGGCTTCAACCAAATACAACAATTCACCTGAATAATGGAAGTGAGCTCTTCCGGAGTCAGGGTGTGTGTGGTTATTGTTTTTGATTCGGCTCTGCGCGCGATGGTGGTACATAGCAGTGCTATCTTGATATGGGGCTACAAGAAATGGCAGACCTGTTTGACGGTGCGAAACGATTCGTATCGAATCTGACTGCAATTCCGGGGCGTCAAGCGTATTACTTTGAGGTGCCGGGCACCGCTTCTGCGGCTGCGCTGTCTATCGTCTCCGTGCACGCCACCGAACGGATGGGGGAGCCCACCGAGGTGCGCGTGGTGCTCACGCATCCGCTGCCGCTCGTGCGCACCGACTACCTGAATCGCGACGCGGCCTGCACGATCGTTCCCGACGATGGCATGCTCCGGAAGTTCTCGGGCTTCATCGCGCGTTTCTCGACGCTGCAGACGACTGCGGACTTTACCAAGTACGAGATTGTGCTCAAGTCGCACTTTGCTCGTCTTGAGGCGGTGACTACCAATCGCATCTACCAACACCAGACCACCCCGCAGATCATCGAGGCAGTGCTGCGCAGCCACGGCCTGGAAGGTCATCAGTTCGCGTTCTGCCTGCGCCGCGAGTATCCGAAGCACCTGTTTCGCTTCCAGTACAAACTCGACGACCTGGCCTACGTGCAGATGCTGATGCAGAAGGCTGGGATCTACAGCTATATCGCCGAGACTGAACACGGTGATCAGGTGGTGTTTGCCGACGACGTCGACCATTACCTGTGGGACCCGCACCTGACGGTCCCGTATCGCGAAGTGGCCGGCCTTGAGGCGAGTGGCACCGAATCCGTGACAGCGCTCAGGACGCATGCCACTACGGTTCCGCAGTCGTTCCTGGTGGCGGACTATAACCCCGAGCAGGCGTGGGAGCGATTCAAGGACGAGGCGAACGTCGCGCCGCAAGATCCGACCACCTACGGCCAGCCGTATGTATACGGTACACACCATCTTGACCAGGACGGCGCGAAGTGGGAGGCGCAACTGCGCCACGAAGCAGCGATTGCGTGGCAGGTTGTCTATGAAGGCGAAAGCAATGTGCGGGCGCTTCAGCCGGGGCGTGTGCTGAACCTGGATACCGTACTGCCCGACGCACCGGATGGGCAGGTGATCGTCGAAGTGATCCATACGGGCGCACGGGACCGGGCCTATACGAATTCCTATCAAGCTATCCCGGCGAACCGGCGTTTCCGCCTGAAGCTCGACGAGGCAAAGTGGCCGAAGATCGCCGGGACGTTGAGTGCGCGGGTGACGTCACCAGACCAGTACAAATATGCGTATTTGAACGCGGCTGGCTATTACACCGTGCGATTTGACGTGGATTTCGCCGAATGGCCGGCGGGCGGAGAGAGCGTGCCATTGCGACTCGCTAAACCTTTCGCGGGCAAGCTGCAGACCGGTTTTCACTTTCCGGCGCTGGACAACGACGAGGCCGTGATCGCGTTTCGCGATGCAGATCCGGACAAGCCGGAGATCATCGGCTTCCACCACCACAGCCAGGCTCGGGACTTAGTGACGAGCGATCGCCGTTGGCAGTCCCGCAACATGATCCGGACGCAAGCGAACAACAAACTGCGGATGGAGGATTGGGCGGGGCAGGAGGGAGTCAAGCTTAGCACCGAGCATTCAGGGACGAGTCATCTCGATCTCGGCTATCTGGTTAATCAGAAGCTCGATTATAGAGGCGAAGGCTTCGAACTCCGTACTTCTGGTTACGGCGCAATCCGCGGGGGCAAAGGTTTGCTGATTTCCGCAGATGATCAGCCCAATGCGGAAGGCAAGCAACTCGATATGCAGGCGGCGTCGACGCAGTTGAAAGAGGCCTTGCAATTGATGCGAAGCCTCGAGAAAGCCGCGCAAGCTGCCCAGACGCAGGTCAACGCAGTCGAGCAACAGCGTCAGTTACTTTCTGAAAGATTGGACCGCCTCCAACGTGCCGTCCTGTTGGCGACGGCGCCGGCTGGCGTGGCTGTTACCAGTGGCGATCACCTGCAGTTGTCGGCGAAGACGAGTCTCACGGCAACTGCGCTCGAGAATGTCGATATGGGTGCAGGAAAGAACATTTCACTGTCTGCCGCAAACGCGGCATCGATCTTTGCGCAGAATGAAGGGGTCAAGGTCATCGCCGCGAAAAGCGACATTCAGGCCGTCGCACATTCCGGCCAAGTGCTGATGACGTCGGCTAAGGACATGAAACTCGTCAGCGTCGATGGGGAACTTCATGCGTTCTCGCGAAACGCGGTCGTCATCTCCTCCGGCGGCGCTTATATCAAGCTGTCGGGGGGCAATATCGAATTGGGGTGCCCGGGGTCGATTATTTTCAAACGCTCTGGCACCTCTGCTCAAGGACCTGCGAGCCTACATGAGTTGTATCCGCCGCTTTCCAATGCGGGACCTAATTCGCGCAAATTCATGCTCCACTATGACGGCCATCCGGAAGACGTTATCAGGGGGCAACGCTACCGCATCCATAAGGAAAACGGCGCGGTGATCGAAGGGGTGAGCAACGAGAAGGGGGAAACGAGCCTTGCGCAAAGCGAGATTGCCGAAGTCGTCCGAATTGAACTGCTTGGCAAGGGTAAATTGTGATCCAATTCATTAAAAGTCGTGCGCGAGACGGAAGCACAATCGCTGGAAGAATGCGATTTTCCCTGGCCGCGCTTGCGTTGTTGTTCTTTTTTGCCGCGTGCGCCAATACTGCCCAACCGGTCGCGGGGGCGTCTTCCAAGGCCGACTTCCATGAATATGAAGTCTATCGGATCGATGATAGCCGTTACATTACGATCCGTAGCAAGCATCCTTGCATCGGCGGGCAAATGGATGGGCAAATTTTTTACTATGACGCCCGTCAAAATGTTCGAACAATGGTTTCGTTCACGGGTGGGATGAATAATGGACTCTACCGTGGATATTACGCAATTCAATCCACCCCGAATTTTATTGCCATACCATCGTTTGCTTTCTCTGAAAGACGAGGCATGTTGTTGCGCATAAATTACTCTCATGACGGGGGGCGTACGTTTAAGTGGTTTTTGGCGGGATATGATGATCGGCCCGATTACTCGATTATTCAGAAAGGAAATTATCTATATTTGACGGTGTTTGATCAAAAATCCTCGAGTAATTACTCTGATCGACCTGGTGCCGTTTTGGATATTGACCAGGACATGGATCCGGAGACTTCGCACTATGACAACACGTCGGTGCCGATCGAAATATATGGCAAAACCGTCGTTCGTCATCAAATACCGCTAAGTATGAAGTCGCCGTCTGGGGCGACTCATTGGACGTGTCCGACAACGTCTAAAGATTAAATTTCGCCAAAAAATGAGGTATCCGCCGCTTGCCAACGCAGAACCTAATTCGCGCAAATTTGTACTTCACTGCGATGGCCATCCGGATGATGTTACAAAGGGCCAGCGCTACCGCATCCATGAGGAGAGCGGCACAGTGATTGAAGGCGGGAGCAATGACAAGGGTGAAACGGGCATTGCACAAAGTGAGATCGCAGAGGTGGTCAGAATTGAACTGCTTGGAAAGGAGAAGTCGTGATAAAACTCATTAAAGATCGTGTACGTTTCGGAGACTTAGTCATTGGGAAAATACGGACCATCCTGGCTGCGTTGGCGATGCCGTTTCTTTTGGTGGCATGTGCCAACTCCGTGCAGTCGACCGCGAGCGCACCGTCCAAGGCTGATTGGCACGAATATGTGGTTTATCGAATTGATGGAGATCGCTACATTAGTATTCTCAGCCCACAAAAATGTGATGGCTATCTAGATGGTGATGTCTACTATAACGACGTGCGGCGTGGCGTCCATACTTTCGTCTCATCCACCGGATCTATGGGAAATGGTCTATATGGTGGATATTATGCCGTTCGTTCAAGCCCAAAATACATTGCCATTCCTTCAAGATCGGAGTCGGAGAGGAGGGGAGGGTTGTTGCATATCAACTATTCCCATGATGGAGGGCGAACGTTTCAGTGGTTTTTACTGGGAAGCGATAGCAAAGATTATGCGTTGATTCAGGCTGAAAATTATTTGTATTTTACGCAATTTGATCGAAATAATCCGAGTGATTATTCGGATAGATCTGGTTTCGTTCTTGATATTAATCGAGAAATGGATCCTGAAATTTCGCACTATGATAATACGGCCATGCCTTTTTCGAGATACGGAAAGCCTATTGCCCGTCGCCAAATTCCGTTAAACATGAAGTCGCCGTCTGGGGCGACTCATTGGACGTGCCCGACAACGTCTAAAGATTAAATTTCGCCCAAAAATGAGGTATCCGCCGCTTGCCAACACAGAACCTAATTCGCGCAAATTTGTACTTCACTGCGATGGCCATCCGGATGATGTTACAAAGGGCCAGCGCTACCGCATCCATGAGGAGAGCGGCACAGTGATTGAAGGCGGGAGCAATGACAAGGGTGAAACGGGCATTGCACAAAGCGAGATGGCCGAGGTGGTCGGAATTGAACTGCTTGGAAAGGAGAAGCCGTGATAAAACTCATTAAAGATCGTGTGAATTTCGGAGGCTTAGTCATTGGGAAAATACGAGCCATCCTGGCTGCGTTGGCGATGCCGTTTCTTTTGGTGGCATGTGCCAACTCCGCGCAGTCGACCGCGAGCGCACCGTCCAAGGCTGATTGGCACGAATATGTGGTTTATCGAATTGATGGAGATCGCTACATTAGTATTCGCAGCCCACAAAAATGTGATGGCTACCTAGATGGAGATGTCTACTATAACGACATAGGGCGAGGCGTCCATACTTTCGTCTCATCCACTGGATCTATGGGGAATGGGCTATATGGTGGATATTATGCCGTTCGTTCAAGTGCAAAATACATTGCCATTCCATCTCTTTCATTTTCCGGGGTGAGGGGGGAGTTGATGCGTATTAATTATTCCCATGATGGGGGGCGAACGTTTCAGTGGTTTTTGGTGGGTAACGATGATCGTGATTATGCGGTAATTCAAAGTGAAAATGATCTTTATGTTACGAAAATTAATCACGATGATCCGAATAGCTACTCCGATCGATCTGATTTTGTTTTGAATATTAATCAGGATATGAATCCGGTTATTTCGCATTATAGTGATGCAGTTCCGGCCATGTACCATTATGGAAAGCCTGTTTCGCGCCGCCAAATTCCGTTAAACATGAAGTCACCGTCTGGGGCTACTCATTGGACGTGTCCGGTAACGCCTAAAGATCTAATTTCGCCCAATGAATAACTTTATTGTGAAAGAAATGAAACCCAGATTTGTGGCTGAGTCGGTATGTGTCCCGGGCGATGCTAATACGACATTGGTTCCAGCTCCGCGTCCAATGCCGTGTATTGTCATCTTTGTTCATGGTGTCAACTCAGAGGGTGAGTGGTTTGATGTGGCTGAGGCTGGTGTTGTGGCTGGTCTCAATGAGCGTCTCGGGCGAGTGGATTTAAGAAAAAATGAATCCTCCAGTGATGACTCGCGCCCTATGAAATCTTTGGATTTAAAAAACAGTCCAATTATTAGATTTTACTGGGGGTATCGAGCGCCTAAAGAGAAAACTGATGAAGGAACGTTCCCGTGGCGGATTCCGCTCAAAACTCGGGTTGCTGTGCCTTCAGCTAATAACAAACTTCCATACGCGTACCCGGCTTATTCATACCGGCCCGACTCGTATCATCCGCCGAAGCCCAATGTCAGGGGCAACACGTACTATTGGGGCGGTGGCCCTTTCCAGAACGGCACAACAGCGTTGAGCATGTCGTGGTATGACGGCTTTGATCCGAAGCTCTGGGGTGTCAACATCGGCAGTCCGGTCATTAATCCCGAACGCGATCGTCCGCTCAATGCCTGTCCTCCGCGCACCTACTACGTGAACGCGTCGAAACGGCTTGCGAAGCTGATCGATACCATTTACGCAAAACATCCTCACGATACGATCGCTGTTGTCAGCCACAGCCAAGGCACTATGATTGCCTCGCTTGCGATGTTTTACGTTAAAAAGGTCCCGGACACACTGCTCCTGTGCAACTCGCCATATCGTCTCAATGAGACTGCTATGGATGATGTCCAGATGGGTAGCAAGGCTCCTACGACGAAGGCGCGCGTCAAGACGTTCTTCAACATGCTCGATCGCTTTCAGCAATCCCAGGCTGATGCGAATGCCAAGGTAACCGCCGAGCAGCTCGAAGGTGTTGGCGGTTGGCTCAATACGGCCGAGGTTATGAAGTACTCCGATACTGGCACGACGTCAACGAACCCGCAACAGAACGGTCCAGCTAGCGATGCCCCGTTGGTGCTCGAAGATCCGGCTGATAGCAAGATCAAATGGAATCCGTCCATCCCGACCGAGGAACCTGTCCAGGGAGACAAGATTTCGAGCCATCACAACCATGGGCGCGTGTTCATTTACTTCTCGCCACATGATCGGGTGATGGGCTCGACACCGCTTCAAAGCATCGGCTGGAAAGGCATGGACAAGAACCTGCCTGATCCGGATCAGCCTCACTCGTTCGCAAAGGTTGACCCTTTCGCCAAGTACAAGGGCGTGCTCTATCAGCGCCAATTCATGCGCTCGTCTGAAGTGGGCGGTACACCCAACGCGGATACCCCTCGATACCCATCCAAGGGGGGAGGACCGTGGAATCCCAAACCTCCAAAAATCATGGGCATTAGTGACGAGCTGACTTCCATCGATCCAAAAGCGACGGTAAACGTCAACGCTCCTAAGGTCCCATGTCCGGTATCGGCAGACGATATGGATAAATTCGACGAGAACCACGAACTGGAAAACAATGTGAAGCTCGCGGACTCTGAAGATTACGAGTACTACAGGGAACTTTACCAGGACAAGCCGAAGTCTGTTCCCGAAGCGACCTCACCTTACGACGCCTCCAGCCAGACGCGTTCCCGGCCGCAGACGCCGGCAGAAGTGGATGAGGAATTCAAGGCGACGATCGCCACGCCGACCAATCACAGTACGATTCTGATGTACAAAAAAGGCATTCTTGTCGAACGCGTTCTTGCCTATGACCTGCCGATCGGGCGTGCCGACAGCTTTGCCGATCGTGCCTTCTGGAAGCAACTGCTCAAGATGGCCGATTGGCTTGAGGATGATCCGGAATACGAACAAGGCGGCGATTACCAAAACGCCGGTACTCCTCCGGACGGAGTCGACTGTGAAACAAATGGGGAAGCCCGTGAGCGGTCGATCTATGCCAAGTCTTGAACCCAACCATTTCGACGTATATGGCTATTGATGTCGACGCTCTTCCCCCGCGCATCGAAACGTATCCGCAGCCCCCTTCGCTGCCGCTATGGTCGATTATCTTCGTCGCCTGCGCCGTGGGGGGCAGCACTGTTGCGCTGCTGTTTTGGCCCAAACGGCTTCCCACCGGGACGCCCGTCTTCTGGATCGCTGCAGCGATTGTTCCGCTGATAGTGGCTGGCATCGTGACCCTTGTCCCGTTCCTTCGTTACGCGGGGAAAGTGCGCTCCATCAAGTCGTGGAATAGTCAGCGCGATCAAGTTGTCGTGGACGTATTTGACGAGGAAAGCCGGCCGGTTGCGGTGCTGGGCAGCATCTGCCGCTTTCCCGTGGAAGACGTACGCGGTCCGGTCTCAAAAGTTGCCGCGGGTGAAGTCGTTCTGATGCCTCAACAAACGCCGGACAAATCCGCCGCTGTCGCAGCGCGTTGGTTTCTCGCACCCGAATTTTCCATTGGGACCGAACCACGCGAATATGATGCCGATCGACAGCGTACCTTGTTGTTTGACCTCCTGCCCGCGATACTCGATGCGCTCAAGGCGCAGATCAACGCACTACCTGTTGGACTGCCACTGAAAGTTGCGCTTTTTGTCGATGCCCCGTCGTTCGATGAGGACATTCGCGAGCATTTTCAATGCTTCTGGCGCGACCGCGCATTACGTGCGTTCACGTTCGATGCCGAGCCGACCATGCCCGGTCTGATGTCGCTCGACCGATGGTTGGATAGGCCTGCCGGCGGTGATCGCGATTATGCGACGCTGCTGGTTAGCGCCCAACTGCACAATCTCGTGACTCAATCTCCGCCGACTGGCAGTAGCGAGGCCGCAATTGCTCTGCTAATGGTTCCGCACGACATTGAACAGCGTCATCGACTGACGGCCTCTGCACATATCCACCGCCCTAGACAGGGGACGATCGCCTCGCTCCAGCAATCGTTGTCGCTCGCATTGAAATGGGGCAAAACGAAACCGGGGGACATTCAACATCTGTGGTATGCCGGCTTCGACAAGATCGGACAACAGGCTTTGCTTTCCGCGATACGTACGGAAAAGATCGCCCTTGTGGAAGGTCAACAAGTGTCGGGTGAACACAATGTCGATCGCCTCGTCGGCGACGCGGGTATCGCGGCTGACTGGTTCGCACTGGCATGCGCAATCGACTTTGCGCAGTCGTTCGGTGGTCCGCAACTTGTGGCCAGACACAACGAAGCTCACAGTATCCTGGCGGTTGCTCGTCCGGTCCTACGTCCCTCTCTTCAAACCCGCCTCTAATGGACCGTAAATTCTGGCTTGATTTCCTATTCGTGGCGCTGATCGCTGCGCTTGCTACCTTGGTCCTGTGGATTCTCCGGGAGGTTGGGGTGGTCAGCCCCGCTGCCGTTCGGCAACTGTCGTGGCCGATACTGCCCATCTGTACGCTTCTGGCGCTCCTTTGCGTCTTCCTGATGTGGCATACCCGCCACGGCCCAGCAGATCGCCGTCTTGCGGCTTGGCCCGGCATTCGGCAAGGCGACGCAACTGTCGAAGCGACGGACAGGAAGGCCAGTTTTTCAGCTGGCCTATCCGAAGCGCTTCGTTCACGATTCGGCTTGCGTTGGCGTTATCGCTTGCCGTGGTTGCTCGTCACCGGCGACGACATGACCATTTGCGGGCTGTTGCCCGAGCTCAGGGAGCGCGGCTGGCTCCTCACGGACGACGCAGTACTGCTCTGGGGACGTGCTGGGCCGGATGGTCGCCCGGATGAAGTGTGGCTGAAGCAGATTCGTCGCCTTCGTCGCGCTCGCCCGCTCGATGCGATCCTGCTGACGCTCGACGAGTCGACACGGCTGCCCGACACAGTCCGTGGCACGAGCCCTTGGGGTATCTACCTTGCGCGTGTCACGCACCTGCTGCGCTGGTCCGCACCAGTGTTCGTTCTCGATCTTGCCGGCTCGGACTCTGTTCATCGTGCAGACACGGCCGTCACCGGCTGCGAGCTGTCGCAAGCTACCGATGCGCCGGCCATTGAGGCCGCGCTGCTCGAACTTCGCAACCGCTTGGCCGACCGCAGCGTCGACCAACTGGCGCGTAATAGTACCGACCGTTACGCTTCGGATCTGTCGACCCGGCTCGACACCCGGAGCGCGCCGCTGGCCCGATGGATCGCGAATCTCTCCGACTGGCAACGTCGCCCGCTGCCGGTGGCCGGAGCGTTCTTCGCACCGTGGCCGGCGGCCGGGACAGCGACCACGGGCACGGACAGTCTCCATTTCCCGTTATGGCAGTATCTGACCGACGCGGCCAAACGTACGCCGGGGCGCCGCGCGGCGACGCATCCGATCACCGTGCTTTCGATGATCGCGCTGGCGGCCGTCGGACTGTGGGGCGCCGGCATGCTTGTCTCCGGGCTGACGAACGCACGCGGCCTGGCGCTCACGAGCGACGCGCTCCGGACATTCAGCGGCGCCAACAGTTCGGCGACCCGTCTGAGAGCCTTGCTCGCGCTCCAGCAACGCATCGAGTTCTACGAAGCGCGCATCCAGCATCCGACGCTGTTTTCTCGCTTCGGCCTGAATCACGATCAGGACGTGCTTACCGCGTTGTGGGCGCCGTATGCGCGCGAAGCGCGTCCTCAACTGGTCGCGCCTGTTCAGCAGGACATCGAAGGCCAGTTGATCGACCTCACCCAGATGCCGACCGCCCACGTCGATGATCAGGTGAACCGCCTCGCGCGCGACGGTCACGCCGCGCTCAAGACGTACCTCATGATGGCGGATCCGCAGCGGGCCGATGCGGCCTTCATGACGCCGCAGCTCGTCCGTCACTGGAACGGCGGTATCGGACTGTCTCCGGGCGAAAAGCTCGACCTGTCTCGGCGGTTGCTGGCGTTCTATGCCCAGCATCTGGGAGCACACCCCGACTGGCGCATTACCCCGCGTGATGAACTCGTCGCGGGCGCTCGCCAGACGCTGCTCGCAGTGATCGGCGTCAAGAACTCGGAAGACGCGATCTATCAGGGCATCCTCGACTCCGTCACGCATAAATATCCAGATCAGACACTGGCGACCCTCACTGACGGGACCGATACGCGCGGGTTGTTGAAGACCACTGCCAGCGTGCCCGGTGCGTACACGCGTCAGGCTTGGGATGGTACGGTCGAGGCGGCGATCGACGACATGGCGAAACGTAACGGCGTAACCTCGGATTGGGTACTCGGCTCCACCGCCGCCAGTCGTAACGCGTCGACCTCGACACCCGAGGCGCTTCGAGCCTCCTTGCGCACGCGGTATTTCGCGGACTATGCAGACCGCTGGCAAACCTTCATGAACAGCACCACGTGCGAGCCGGCACGGACGTTGCCGGCTGCTGTCGCGCAGTTGAAGCTGATTGCCGATTCCCGGCAGTCGCCCGTGATCGCGCTGATGAAGTCGCTCGAGTATCAGGGCGGCGCCGGTGTCACAAAGACATCGCTGTCCGACACGCTGGTGAACAAAGCGCAGAACATCTTTGCGAGCAGCAACGACAGCGCCCCACAGCATGTCGCTCCCGATCCGGCCGGACCGTTGGGCATGTCGTTCGGCCCAGTATTGCGCCTGGTCAACTCGGGTAACGCGGCAACAGCAGGTGCCGCGAGTGATCTGAGCCTGCAGCGATTCACCGAGCGCATCACGATGCTGCGATTGAAGCTGCAGCAAATTGCTGACAGTCCGGATGCTGATAGCGAATCCCGGCAGGTCGCGCAATCACTCTTCCAAGGCAAGAGCTCGGAGCTGGCCGAGACGCTGGCCTATGCGCAGCTTGTCGCCGCCAGCCTTGGCGAGCAGTGGGCCGGGATGGGGCAGTCGCTGTTCGTGCAGCCGGTTGCGCAAGCCACGCAGGCGGTTCTTGAGCCTGCTCAGGCGAGCCTGAACGACGCGTGGCGCCAAACGGTTGTCGCCGCGTGGAACCGGTCGTTCGCCGGCCGCTATCCGTTCGCGAATACCAACAACGACGCGTCGTTGCCGGAGTTGTCGCGTTTTCTGCGTCCGCAGGGCGGCTTGGTTGGCACGTTCCTCGCCGCACAACTGGCGGGCGTGCTGACATTGCAGGGCGACCAGTGGGTGCCGGCATCGAGCGGCTCCGGGGCGAGTAGTGCGGCGCGGACCATTGATCCGGCTTTCCTCAACGCCATCAACATGCTGCAACGGATCGCCAATCACCTGCTGGCACAGGGTGAACCACAGTATGCGTTCGACCTCAAGCCCGTACCCAGCCTGGGTGTGACCGACACGCGTCTGACGGTCGACGGTCAAAAACTGCATTACTACAACCAGCAGGAAACCTGGCAGACGTTCACGTGGCCGTCGAACGAGCCGCAGAAGGCCGGCACGCGTCTCGAATGGCAGACCGAGCGGGCTGGCACGAGCCTGAATATGGAGTTCGGCGGCCGCTGGGCGCTGGTGCGCATGCTGGAGCGAGCACACGTGAGCCCGGTGGATACGGCCACTTACTTGATTACATTGCAAGCCGAGCCGCAGGCACCTCAATCGAAAGCAGTTGCCGCAAAGGTTGACGATAGCGATTCGTTAACAGCGCAGGCTCCACTGACATCCGCTCCGGCGTCGCTCACGTATCCGCTGACCTACCTGATGCGTACCGACGTGGGCAAGGGGCCGCTCGAGCTGCTGTCGCTGCGCGGGTTCGCGTTGCCGTCCAGGATTTTTGTGCCGAGAACGGCTACTCCGCGAGCGGGCGGGTCCGCCTCGCAGCCGCCGCCGCTGCCGCCGGGCGCACTCGCCGCGGCTCGACATGCATCCGTGCCTATCCCGGGTGGGCCGCTGCCGAAATGACACAACAGGACACACAATGACAAATCCGATCAAGGATAACGAGATCCTGCGCTATTACGAGGCGGAAATGCGCTATTTGCGCGAGGCCGGCCGCGAGTTTGCGCACGCCTTCCCCGATCGGGCGCGCGAGCTGGGGCTGGATCGCGGGGGCGAACGCGACCCCCACGTGGAACGACTGCTGGAAGGTTTCGCGTTCCTGATGGGGCGCCTGCGTCATAAGCTTGATGACGAACTGCCCGAGCTGACCGAAGGGCTCGTCAGCATGCTCTGGCCGCACTACCTGCGCATGATTCCGTCGCTGTCGATCCTCGAACTCACACCGGACAGGGGTGTCTTGCAAAAGCACGAGACGCTCGGAGCCGGGCTCGAGGTGACGTCCGGGCCGATTGCGACAGGCCATGAGGAGGGTGCTGCCACGTATGTTGAATGCGTCTACCGCACCACGCAGCCGATTGACCTGTATCCGATCACGCTCACAGAGGCGGGAGCATGGGCGCGTGAAGACGGTCGTTCCGTGATCCGGTTTCGCCTGGCGATCCAGCCGCAAGCTCAGCGCGAGCGACTGCGCGTGCCGCGCCTGCGTCTGTATCTCGACGCGGATCGACCGGTTGCCCTCGCACTGCATGCAGCGCTGACAGCGAAGCCGCTCGCGATGCAGGTGCGCGTCCCGGGTTTCCCGGAGGATCGTCCCGGCGCGCCCCAGGATATGCCGGGGCTGCGGATGGAGGCGGCCGGCTTCGCGGGCAACGAGCGCCTGTGGCCGAAAGCCGATAACGCGTTCGGCGGTTATCAGTTGCTGCTGGAGTATTTCACGTTCCCCGAGAAGTTCATGTTCGTCGACCTGCTCGGGCTCGACATCCAGGCGCTTCCCGTATTCGCTCCATACGTCGACGTTGAAATCGTGCTGGCAAGGCAGTGGCATGACGACATGCGCTTCAACGCGGAAAACGTGCGGTTGTACTGCACGCCGATCATCAACCTGTTTCCGGTCCAGGCCGATCCGGTCAAGGTCACGCAATTTGAAACCGAATACCGGGTGCGGGCGCGTGAGCAGCACGGCCCGCTGGTCGACATCTACTCGGTCGATGCGGTGCACGGTATCGAGCGCGGCCGGCGTTTCGAATATGTGCCATTCGCGGCGTTTCGCCATCGCGGCGGCATGCTGCGCCATGCGATGCCGGAGCGCTATTTCCATACGCGTGTGCGGCGCGCGCCGTCTGGACGGTTTGACACGTGGGTGGTACTCGGTGGCCATGCATGGGAAACCGAACACACGCTGCCGCAGGAAACGCTGTCGCTGGCGGTCACGGGCACCAACGGCATGCTGCCGCGCAAGGCGCTGCGGGATGCCAGCATCACGCGCATGCGGGCAGGGTTCACCAACATCGCTTCGGTGCGCAACCTGACTGCGCCGACACTGCCGGTATACCCGCCGACCGGAGACCGCTTCCAGTGGCGCGTTCTGTCGCATCTGGCGCCCAACTATCTGTCACTGCTCGATGCGGAAATCCTGCGCGGCTCGCTTGCCCTGTACGACTGGACCGACGGCGAATTGAACCGTCGCCGCATCGAAGCGATTACCGACGTGCGTCACCGTCAGTTGCAGAAACTCGTGAAGGGCGGGTTGATGCGCGGCGTCGAGATCGCGGTGACGGTCGACAGCACGCACTTCGCTGGCAACGGCGATCTTGAACTGTTCGGTGCGATGCTCAACCGGTTTCTTGGCCTGTACGCGACAGTCAACCTGTACACGAAGCTCGTCATCGTGTCGCAGCCGACTGGTCAGCGGCTCGAATGGCCCGATACCAAGGGTGAAGGAGCGCCGTTTTGAACGCACTCACGAAACCGTCCGAACGTAGTCTGACGAGTTTGCCGCCGACCCAGGCGGACCGGGCTTTGCTGCCGGCGCTGCTGGAGCAGGCGCACCGGATGAATTTCTATCGCTTCTGCGCGCTGATCGAGATGGCCGCGCCCGACGCTGCTCCGCTGGGGAGTACCGATTCACCCGTGACGGATCCGATTCGGTTCCGATCGCGGGCCCAATTGGGGTTTCCTGCGCGCGAAATCGACACGGTCGAATTCGATGCCGATAATCCGACTACGCAGGCCGCCGTGCGTACCACATTCCTCGGTTTGTACGGCGTCGATGCGCGCATGCCGGCGTACTTCGTGTACGAGGTCGCGCAAAACCGGGATGGCGCCGAGCCGCTGTCCGCGTTCCTGGACCTATTTCATCATCGTATTACGGCGCAGCTCTACCGGATCTGGCGCAAGTATAGGTATCCAGCCGGTTTTCGGCCTGATGGCTTCGATACCGTGTCGCGTGGCGTGCTCAGCTTTGTCGGCCTTGGGTTCCGGTCGCCGGAGACCCGAGCGCCGGACTGGGGGCTGCCCCCGGGTGTCGGTGCGCGCACGCTCCTGTCGATGCTCGGGCTGGCCGCACAGAAGACGCGCACGGCTGAAGGGCTCGCCGGCGTACTGAAACATGCGATACCGGACGCCGCCATCGACGTAGAGGAGTTTTATCCGGTCTGGCGTACCGTCAACGACTTCGAACCTGCCGCGCTTGGCGAGCAATGCTTGCTCGGACGCGGGTTCTACGATCGGGCGAACACCGTGCGTATCGTAATTACGCCGCACACGCGCGAAGCGGTCGCGGCGCTCGTGCCGGGACGACCGGCGTATCGACAGATCACCGCGTTGCTGCGCTTTTACCTCGGCTACGAGAGCGAAGCGTTGTTGGAGATGCAGGTGCATCCCGACCTGATGCCGGAACCACTGTTGATGCCCGGTCAGGCGAATCTGGGACTGACTACACAACTGGGCTCACCACCCAGGGCGCAGCACGGACGCCCGCGCGTGACATGGGTGCAATTGGGGCGCTGGAGCGGGGCGACAGGCGCTGCATGAGCCCGAAACACCATTTGGCAGGACAACGCGACGCAGGACACTGAACATGGACAAGCAGCAGATGAACCTTCTCAGGACACCGACGGGGAAAAGCCTGGTCGGGGTGGCGGCAGCCTTGGTCATCCTTTCAACCGCCGGTTGCGGCGTCGGGCAGGCCGTGAAGGACAGTACGGTGGACGCGGCGAAATGGGCGTTCACGACGCAGGTGAAGGCGATGAATCTCGATCTCGTCGCCCGGTCGTCCCTCAACGCTAATGCCGGAGGGCAGCCATTGTCGACGGTCGTGCGGCTCTATCAGTTGAAGGACGCGAAGACCTTCGAGCAGCTCGACTACACCCAGCTGCAAACCAACGACCTCGATGCGCTCAAGGCGGACCTGCTCGCGACCAAGGATGTGGTGCTGCGGCCAGGCGCGAGCGCCAGCGTGGTCGAGCCGATGAATCCAGACGCGCAGGTGGTCGGCGTCGTGGCGTTCTTCCGTGAGCCGGGGGATGGCGCGGTCTGGAAGCTGGCCGTGCCGAAGAAACAGTGGAAAAAGACGGATCCGGTGAAGATCGAAGTGCGCGACAACGCGCTGATCCTGGTTGACGCCAGGGATCAGCCTGTCACCCGATCCGCGCCCCAGCAGAGCGCACCTGCGGCGCCAGCGCCGAAGCCAAAAGCCTCGACGCTGTCGGGCACGCAGGATGAAGGCTGATCAATTGCGTTATCCGATCCCGATTGCGACCAGTGACACCTGATTTTGCGATGCCGATTTTTTGATTGACGAGAGCAACCATGGCGACATCGCCGAAACAGCAAGGTCGTTCGACGCTGACGATTGAGCATATGCATGCCATTGCGACCGCCCGCGGCGGACGCTGCCTGTCGTCGGATGATGTGAATGCTGCCACTCCGCTGTTGTTCGAGTGCGCAGCGGATCATCGCTGGTCAACCGCACCGGCGAACATCCGTGGCGGAAGGTGGTGCAGGCAGTGTTTTTGCGAACGCGTACGCGACACGATAGGCGATATGCGTGCGCTGGCGGCAAGCCGCGGCGGCGCGCGTCTTTCAACCTCCTGCGACAATCAGTTTCAGCGGTCGCGCTGGCGCGGTGCGAGCGGACACGAATGGGAGTCCCCCGCGATCTCCGCGAAGAAGCGCTGGTGCCAGCGCTGTTTTCGGGAACGTCGACGGCTGGGTATCGACAAGATGTGTGAAATTGCAGCGGAACGTGGGGGCACTGCCTTTTCGATCAGTACGTCTCGGCACAGCATTTTCTGGAGTGGCAATGTGGGCTGGGACACGTCTGGTCAACAAAACCCCTGGTTATATTGCGGGGGCACTGGTGTCCTCAATGTGCCAATCTGGCGCGTGGCACCCCTCTTCAAACCCGCCGAAAATATCTACTGGACAGGACATTTTCCACACCGCCGGATGCGATGCGGGACAAGTAGGTGGTCTGCGCGAAGGGTCTGCGGAAGTTTCCCGCAGTGAAGCATTGGACCACAAATGCTCGTCAGTCGGGCCACTCTGCTTCTTGTGTTGGCTATAGCGCTTGGCTCGAGATGGCTTGCATCTGCTACAGGCGTTTCTGAACCGCTGTTAAGTGCTTTATCGAAGAATGGGAGGAAGCTGGGAATGCTAAAAATGATGGCGCTGAAAGGCAATCTAACGACGACCGGCGGTCAAGTTCTGGATGGTGACGATTTGGATTTGGACAACGGACAGCCGTATACCTATCACATGGCGCGGGCGTCCTGCGGTCGCTGTGGTCAGATCGGTTCAATTTTCGGTACAGCGAACACATGGGGAGTGGGCGACACCCACGGTGTACTCGACGGCGACATCGTGATGTGCGCGTGCCCGCCCGGGGGAAATCGGGTCATTGCCCGCTCAACGCTCTACTACGCCGATTAGACGTGCCTGAATGTGCAGCGGGGAATTTGAGGGCGCCTTCTCCAAGCCGGATGTGATCGTTTCGACGCCGGGTGTTTCCCCGCTTCGCGCCTGAATTGCGCGCCGGTGCAGCGCACATGCCGCGGAACAAGGGAACCTGACGGTCCGAAAGGCTCTGCCCAATCTGGCCCCCTCGACCACCCCGTGTGGCATGCCGATTGCTCGCTCATTCCGCGAAACCGCCAAATCCATTCCTGCCCAAACCCCCATCCATCCGGCCTTTCCCCGCCCACCCCCCAAATCCCGTGGCCGATTTTGTCACCACATGGGCCGGATATGACAATAAGAATCGCCCGCCCTGGCATTACGATGCCTCACGTCGTCGCCCGGGCCTGAGCCGGTTTTCCCGCATCGAGCCCCATAGCGCCCCACATACCCGTCTGATTGGAACATCGACCATGAGCTATCACGCCCCCGTCAAGGACATGCTGTTCGTGCTGAAGGAACTGGCCGGCATCGACGCCGTTGCGCAGTTGCCTGGCTTCGAGGATGCCGGCTACGACACGGCGCAGGCCGTGCTCGACGAATCCGCGAAATTCTGCGGCGAGGTGCTGGCCCCGCTGAACGTCGAAGGCGACCGCAACCCGAGCAGCTGGAAGGACGGCGTCGTGACCGCGACGCCGGGCTTCGGCGAAGCGTTCCGCCAGTTCGTCGAAGGCGGCTGGCAGGGGCTGCAGCATCCGGCCGAATACGACGGCCAGGGGCTGCCGAAGCTGATCGCGACGCCGTGCATCGAGATGCTGAACGCATCGAACCTGTCGTTCGCGCTGTGTCCGCTGCTCACCGACGGCGCGATCGAGGCGCTGCTGACGGCCGGCACCGACGAGCAGAAGCAGCGCTACGTGCCGAAGCTGATCTCGGGCGAATGGACCGGCACGATGAACCTGACCGAGCCGCAGGCGGGCTCCGATCTCGCGCTGGTGCGCTCGCGCGCGGAGCCGCAGGGCGACGGCACGTACAAGGTGTTCGGCACGAAGATCTTCATCACGTGGGGCGAGCACGACATGGCGGACAACATCGTCCACCTGGTGCTGGCGCGCACGCCGAACGCGCCGGAAGGCGTGAAGGGCATCTCGCTGTTCATCGTGCCGAAGTTCATGGTCAACGACGACGGCTCGCTGGGCGCGCGCAACGACGTGCACTGCGTGTCGATCGAGCACAAGCTCGGGATCAAGGCGAGCCCGACGGCGGTGCTGCAATATGGCGACCACGGCGGCGCGATCGGCTACCTGGTCGGCGAGGAAAACCGCGGCCTCGAATACATGTTCATCATGATGAACGCGGCGCGTTTCGGCGTCGGGATGCAGGGGATCGGCGTGGCCGACCGCGCCTACCAGAAGGCGGCGGAATTCGCGAAGGAGCGCGTGCAGAGCCGCCCGGTGGACGGTTCGGCCAGGCAGTCGGTGACGATCATCCATCACCCGGACGTGCGCCGCATGCTCGGCACGATGCGCGCGCTGACCGAAGGCGCGCGGGCGCTGGCGTACGTGGCCGCCGCGCACAGCGACATTGCCCACCGCCATTCGGACGAGGCGACGCGTGCGCATCATCAGGCAATCTACGAGTATCTGGTGCCGGTGGTGAAGGGCTGGAGCACGGAGATGGTGAACGACGTGGCGAGCCTGGGCGTGCAGGTGCACGGCGGGATGGGTTTCATCGAGGAGACGGGCGCGGCGCAGTATTACCGCGATGCACGTATCCTGGCGATCTACGAAGGCACGACGGCGATCCAGGCGAACGACCTGGTGGGCCGCAAGACGATGCGCGACGGCGGCGCGGTGGCGAAGGCGCTGATCGCGGAGATCGGCGAGACGGTGGCGGCGCTGGGCAAGCTGGACGGCGCGGCGGCCGCGTCGGTGAAGGCGCAACTGGAGAAGGGCGCGAAGGCACTGTCGTCGGTGGTGGATTACGTGGTGGCGAACGTGAAGCAGGACCCGAACGCGGTGTTCGCGGGCAGCGTGCCGTACCTGAAGCTGGCGGGCGTGGTGCTGTGCGGGTGGCAGATGGGCCGCGCGCTGGTGGCGGCGCAGGCGAAGCGCGCGAGCGACCCGGCATTCTTCGATGCGAAGATCGCGATCGCGCAATGCTACGCGGAGCACGTGCTGGTGCAGGCCGGCGCGCTCGAAGCGTCGATCGTCGGCACGAAGGGCAACGAGGGCGTGCTCGCGTTGACGGAAGACCAGTTCTGATCGGCTGACGGTCGGGACGCAGGAGGAGACAGGATTTTGACCACACAGAGCTTGCTCGCGCAGTACGGCCCGCGCGAATCGATGGAATACGACGTCGTGATCGTCGGCGGCGGCCCCGCCGGGCTGTCGGCGGCGATCCGGCTCAAGCAGCTGGCTGCCGAGAAAGGCACCGAGATCGGCGTGTGCGTGCTCGAGAAAGGTTCCGAGATCGGCGCGCACATCCTGTCGGGCGCGGTGATGGATCCGCGCGCGATCACCGAGCTGTTCCCCGACTGGAAGGAACGCGGCGCGCCGCTCGACGTCGAGGTGACGGAAGACCGCTTCCTGTTCCTGTCCGAGAAAAGCGCGGTCACCACGCCGAACTGGGCGCTGCCCGCCAATTTCCAGAACCACGGCAACTACGTGATTTCGCTGGGCAACGTCACGCGCTGGCTGGGGGCGCAGGCCGAGGCGCTGGGCGTCGAGATCTTCCCAGGCTTCCCGGCCGCGGAGATCCTCTACAACGACGACGGTTCCGTGAAGGGCGTCGCGACCGGCAACATGGGCGTGGGCAAGGACGGCGAGCCGACCGAGAACTTCCAGCTCGGCATGGAGCTGCACGCGAAGTACACGCTGTTCGCCGAAGGCTGCCGCGGCCACCTCGGCCGCCAGCTGATCGCGAAGTTCAAGCTCGACGCGAACGCGGATCCGCAGGCGTACGGGATCGGCATCAAGGAGCTGTGGGAGATCGACCCGGCCAAGCACAAGCCGGGCCTCGTGATCCACACGGCCGGCTGGCCGCTGAAGTCGGATACCTACGGCGGCTCGTTCCTGTATCACATGGACAACAACCAGGTCGTGGTCGGCTTCGTGGTGGGCCTTGGCTACACGAACCCGTACCTGTCGCCGTTCGAGGAATTCCAGCGCTACAAGACGCACCCGTCGATCCGCGCGTTCCTGGAAGGCGGCAAGCGCGTGTCGTACGGCGCGCGCGCGATCACGGCCGGCGGGCTGCTGTCGCTGCCGAAGACGGTGTTCCCGGGCGGCGCGCTGATCGGCGACGACGCAGGCTTCCTGAACGCATCGCGGATCAAGGGCAGCCACGCGGCGATCAAGACCGGCATGCTGGCGGCCGACGCGGCGTTCGACGCGGTGCAGGCCGGCCGCCAGGGCGACGAGCTCAACGCGTACCCGGACGCTTTCAAGCAATCGTGGCTGTATACGGAGCTGTACCGCGCGCGCAACTTCAAGCAGTGGATGGCGAAGGGGCTGTACCTCGGCACGCTGATGGTGGGGCTCGAGCAGAAGGTGATGGGCGGCAACGTGCCGTGGACGCTGCACCACAAGCACGCGGACCACGAGATGCTGAAACCGGCGTCGCAATGCCAGCCGATCGAGTATCCGAAGCCGGACGGCAAGCTGACGTTCGACCGGCTGTCGTCGGTGTTCATCTCGAACACCAACCACGAGGAGAATCAGCCGGCGCACCTGACGCTGAAGGATGCGAACGTGCCGGTGAACGTGAACCTGCGTACCTACGCGGGGCCGGAGGGGCGCTTCTGCCCGGCGGCGGTGTACGAGTTCGTGAAGAACGACGACGGCAGCGACCGCCTGGTGATCAACGCGCAGAACTGCGTGCACTGCAAGACCTGCGACATCAAGGACCCGACGCAGAACATCGTGTGGGTCACGCCGGAAGGCGGTGGCGGGCCGAATTACCCGAACATGTAACGCAACGCATCCCCGCGCCTGCGGGCGCGAACGAACCGGAGTGAGACGATGAGCAATGCAGCGAAAGAAGTCGTGGTGGTAAGCGGTGTCCGTACCGCGATCGGTGATTTCGGCGGCAGCCTGAAGGATTTCTCGCCGACCGACCTCGGTGCGAAGGTGGTCGCAGAAGTGCTGTCGCGCGCGAACGTGCCGGGCGACGCGGTCGGGCATGTCGTGTTCGGCCACGTCGTGAACACCGAGCCGAAGGACATGTATCTCGCGCGCGTCGCGGCGATCAATGGCGGCGTGGCGCAGCACACGCCCGCGCTGACGGTGAACCGCCTGTGCGGTTCGGGCCTGCAGGCGATCGTGTCGGCCGCGCAGACGATCATGCTCGGCGACGCCGACGTCGCGATCGGCGGCGGCTCGGAAAGCATGAGCCGCGCACCGTACACCGTGCCGGCCGCGCGCTTCGGCCAGCGCATGGGCGACGGCAAGCTCGTCGACATGATGCTCGGCGCGCTGCACGACCCGTTCCAGACGATCCACATGGGTGTGACGGCCGAGAACGTCGCGGCGAAGTACGGCATCTCGCGCGACGCGCAGGATGCGCTGGCGCTCGAATCGCATCGTCGCGCGGCGCGCGCGATCGCGGAAGGGCGCTTCAAGGACCAGATCCTGCCGATTTCGATTCGCACGAAGAAGGGCGAGGTGGCGTTCGACACCGACGAGCACGTGCGTCACGACGCGAGCGCGGACGATTTCACGAAGCTGCGGCCGGTGTTCGCGAAGGAGAACGGCACCGTGACGGCGGGCAACGCATCGGGCATCAACGATGCGGCCGCGGCCGTGCTGATGATGAGCGCCGACGCCGCGCGCGCGCAGGGCGTGAAGCCGCTCGCCCGCCTCGTCGCGTACGCACACGCGGGCGTCGATCCGGCCTACATGGGGATCGGCCCCGTGCCGGCCACGCAGAAGGCGCTCGAACGCGCGGGCCTGAAGATCGGCGATCTCGACGTGATCGAGGCGAACGAGGCGTTCGCGGCCCAGGCGTGCGCGGTCACGCAGGAACTCGGCCTCGATCCGGCGAAGGTCAACCCGAACGGCTCGGGCATCTCGCTCGGTCACCCGATCGGCGCGACCGGTGCGCTGATCACGGTCAAGGCGCTGTACGAACTGAAGCGCATCGGCGGGCGTTACGCGCTCGTGACGATGTGTATCGGCGGCGGCCAGGGGATTGCGGCGATCTTCGAGAACATCTGATAATCGAACGCTGGGCACCCGAACACACAGGAAATTTCATGGCCATCGAAATTGTCGGCGTCGTGGGCGCCGGAACCATGGGCAACGGCATTGCGCAGACCGCCGCCGTTGCAGGACTCAATGTCGTGATGATCGACGTCAGCGACGCCGCGCTCGAGAAGGGCATCGCGACGCTGAAGGGCAGCCTCGAGCGGCTCGTGTCGAAGGACAAGCTCGACGCGGCCACGCGCGATGCGGCGCTGGCGCGCATCACGACGTCGACCGACTACGCGAAGCTTGCAGCGGCCGATATCGTGATCGAAGCCGCGACCGAGAACGTCGAGCTGAAGGGCCGCATCCTGAAGCAGATCGAGGCCGTCGCGCGGCCCGAAGCGATCATCGCGACCAACACGTCGTCGATCTCGATCACCGCGCTCGCGGCGCCGTTGGCCGACCCGGCGCGCTTCGTCGGCATGCACTTCTTCAACCCGGTGCCGCTGATGCCGCTCGTCGAGATCATCCGCGGGCTGCAGACGAGCGACGCGACCGCGTCGGCGGTGCGCGAGCTGACCGAGCGTTTCGACAAGTCGCCGATCGGCGTGCGCAATTCGCCGGGCTTCGTCGTGAACCGGATTCTCGTGCCGATGATCAACGAGGCGTTCTTCGTGCTGGCTGAAGGCATCGCGTCGGCCGAGGAGATCGACGCGGGGATGAAGCTCGGCGCGAACCACCCGATCGGGCCGCTCGCGCTGGCCGACCTCGTCGGCCTCGACGTGTGCCTCGCGGTGATGGACGTGTTCGTGAAGGACTTCGGCGATCCGAAGTATCGTGCATGCCCGCTGCTGCGCGAGATGGTGACGGCCGGAAGGCTCGGGCGCAAGACGGGGCGTGGGGTGTACGACTACAGCAAGTAAGCGGCGGGCTGGAAAGTCTTCAACGCGGGTGGCGAGTCGTGCCGGATGGTGTATTCATCCGGTGCGGTTCGCCACCCGCGTTTTTCATTCGATGGTGACGCCTGGCTTCAGTGCATGTTTGTCGCGAGGCTCGCCGAATACTGTCCGCCGGGCAGTGACGCATGCGCGTTGTCGCTCGACCGGATGTAGGCGGGCCGTGCCGGACGGTTGAATTGTTTCGTAAATCGATTTTAGTCGCTGAATAATAAAACTAATTAACACTGCATTCTTTCATGTCGATTAAATTGACGTTTCAATCTGTAATGTTATATCTTGGTTGCTCAAAAACAATCGAGAGAAAATAAAGTGGCAATAAACGACGTGCTTCAAAAAAGCCGCCGCTGGTCGGCCATCGTCGCGTGGTCGGTATTCGCCGGACTGGCCGGCACCGCGTCGGCCAATACCGAGCCGGGGCAGCCGACGCAACCGACGCAACCCAAGCAGGCGCGCATGCCTCGCGTGCCGCAGAATCTGCCCGTGTCGCCCGAGCAGGCGCAGTACAACCTGCCGCTCAGCGAGCAGGATCGTGCCGCGTTGACCAGGCCTTCGCCGCTCAAGCAGCCGGCCGCGCGCAGCAAGCGCAGCACGTCGGGCGCCGATTGCCGCGACATGTCGGTGATGGCCCAGTATCGCGGCGCGGCACTCGCCGATTACATCGCGAATCTTCCCGATTACGAATGCCATTACGGCCTGTTCTCGGTCGATAAAACCCAGGCCACACAGATCTTCAATGCCGAAAACGTGCACGCTGTTGCGGGTCGTTTCGTACAGGAAATCTATAAATACGACGCGAGCAATTTGATCCTGGTCAATTTGCTGATTTATCTGCGCGCCGCTTATTACCAATATGATGTATCGGGCATTGCGAACCCGATTCCGAATCTCGCGGCGTCGCTGCGCCCGTATATCAAGCAAAGCCTGGAGGGCGATGCGCTCTATCGCGACAATTCGCGTGCGCCGAGCACCGCGAACGAGCTGATGAAGCTCATCACGAACATGCGGGACGAAGCGTACTACCTGCCGACGCTGAAGAACCGCATCGCGTCCTACACCGTGAGCGCGGCGAATCCGCAGGCGGCGGCGCCGCTGCTGCAGCGCAGTGCGGCGGGCGGCTTCACCGGCTTGCTCACGGTGTTCTTCTACGCGCACCAGCGCAGCGGCGCGCAGCCGATGCTCGACAGCGACGCGACGCTCCCGGAGACGCTCAACCGCTTCGTCACCGCGAACCGCGCGAGCCTGTCGAACACGAGCGCCGCCTATCAGCTGGCCGACGCGGCGCGCGAAACGTTTCGCTTCCTCCGCTATCCGACGCAGAAGCCGCGCGTGAAGAAAATGATCCAGGACATGCTCGCGTCCACGAGCATGACGGGCGCGGACAGCGATCTCTGGCTCGCGGCGGCGGAAGCGGCCGACTACGGCGATCCGGGCAACTGCGCGGACTACGGCACCTGCGACTACAAGAAGCGGCTGGCCGACACGGTGCTCTCGAATCGCTACGCGTGCAACGCGGGCGTGCGCATTCTCGCGCAGGACATGACGATGCCGCAGTTGCGGTCGGTCTGCACGGCGGTCGCGCAGCAGGACGACTACTTCCACCGGATGATGAGGACCGGGCGCAAGCCGGTCGCGGGCGATCGCAACGACACGATTGAACTCGTCATTTTCGATGACTACGCGAACTATCGAAAATACGCGTCGGTGATCTACGGCATCAGCACCGACAACGGTGGCATGTATCTCGAGGGCGATCCGTCGGCACCCGGCAACCAGGCGCGCTTCATCGCGCACGAGGCATCCTGGCTGCGGCCCGAGTTCAAGGTGTGGAACCTCGAGCACGAGTTCACGCACTATCTCGACGGCCGCTACGACATGGCGGGCGACTTCTCGGTGAGCACCGCGAAGCCGACCGTATGGTGGATCGAAGGCGTCGCCGAGTATCTGTCGAGAAAGAACGACAACCAGGAATCGATCGACGCGGTGCGCACGAGCGCGTACCGGTTCTCGGACGTGCTCGGCACGCGTTACTCGTCGAGTGACTACGTCACGCGCGCGTACCGGTGGGGCTACATGGCGACGCGCTTCATGTTCGAGCGCCATCGCGCGGATGTCGACACGATCGTGGCGCGCTTCCGGGTGGGCGATTACGACGGCTACGCAAACTATGTCGCGTACATCGGCAATCGCTACGACACCGAGTTCGCGGACTGGGCGCGCAACGCGACGACGGCGGGCGAGCCGCCGGTGCCGGCGAAGCGCTGACCGGAACGGGCCGGCGCCGCGTGACCGGGCGCCGGCCACCGTGGCGCCCGACGCATCAAAGCAGGAAGCTGGAAGCGGCCTTCGAACGAAAATTCGAGCGCCGCCACCGCGCTAGCGATCCGTGCCGGTATCGGCAACATAGTTTGCGATACTGAAGAACCGATAATCGCTCAGCAGATCCGGCCCCGGGAACCCCTCCGGATGAATCCGCCCATAAATCGGGCTGTCGGGGCGCAGGCCGGCCAGGGTCAACGCGAGTGTGAATTCGTTGAACGGCGCCATGAACTGACGCGACACGAAATGCATGCCCCAGTTGAACACCGACGGAAGCTGCTCGGTGCGCAACCACGTGTCCGGCCCGCCCGGCGCACGCGCGCAAAGATTTTCCGCCCACGGACTGTGCCCTTCCACGATGAGAAAGCCATGCTTCGCGTGGCGCTTCCAGCGGGTCAGGAAATCGATGAGATCCGCAGCCGCCACGTAACCGGGAACGAGGCCTTCCGCATCGCTATACGCCACCTTGAACGCACGCTTGATCTGGTCGAGCGAGATCGGCAGATCGGCCTGATCCGATACCGTCAGCGCGCCTGCATAGTGCTGATCGACAACCGCGCGCAGGCGTGCTCGATCGACGGTGCGCAGATGGCGCTCGAGGATCGCCTCGGCGGCGTCCTTGCGACGGATGCTCAACCGTCGGTTGTGGACCAGGAACATGAAGGTATGCAACAAGTCGCTCAGTTGCGCTGGGCGCACGCTGCCGTCCGGCTGCGTGACGGTCAGGCCGCTTTCGGCCACGGCTTCGTCGTAGCGGTCGGGCCGGGAAATGTCGGCGGCGATCACGCGTACCTGCACGCCGGAGATGTCTCGCAGCGCAGACAGCGTGGCGGCTGCGCGGCCGCGCGCGGATTCGTTGTAGTCCGCGCCGATCACGAGCAGCGGATAGGCGTCGAGGTGCCGGCCGCGCCGCGTCGACGCAATGACGTACTGCGCCAGGCGCTTCAGCGCGCTGCCGTCGCCGCAGCCCATGTCGGCGATGCCGGATGGCTGGCGATCCAGCGGCGTCTCGTCGAACAACTTGCGCAGGATTTTCGTCGTGATTTCCTGTGACGCCGGCCCGGACCCGGCGCCGCTCGACGCATACACGTTCATCACGCGATCGATGTGGCCGTCGCTATCGATATCGAGCGGATCGGGGTTGCCGAACAGCAGTTCGTCGAGCAGCGCATACGAACGCAGATAGGACGCGGGCAACCCCGCGTAAGGGGCGGCAATCGGACGGTGAATCCGGCCCGACTCGGTGAGGCGCACCTTTTCCCGATCGATTTCCGCCATGCCGAACTTGCACATCAGCGCCCAGGCCGCGTGCAGCACGACAGGATCAGCCTGCGTCCAGGCGCCGACCGGGACGCCGTCGGGCTCGCTGTCGAGCTTGCCGAGGATGCCGGGCGCCGATTGCGAGTACTGGCCGTCCGGCTGCCTGTCGAACACCGGCATATCGAGTGCGACCCAGGTCGGGCCGAGCAACAGGCCGTCCATCGCCGTGCGCAGTTGCCCGTTCACCTGACGCTCCAGATCGGAGGCCGGGCGCGGCAGCTCCGGCCAACCCGCTACGCAGATCCGCGCGAGCTGGGCATACAGCATGCTGTCGCCGGCCGCCGCGCGCGTTCGATGACACAGGGCGTGCAGATGCTGGAGCACCGACGTGGCATTCGCCAGTTGCTCGAACAGCGGCCGGGTGCGCTCGACGCATGCCACGACATATTCGCCGGCCGGCGTGAGCGCATATTCGGCGTCTTCGTCGCCGCGATCGAGGGTCAGCCAGCCGGCCAGGCTCAACAGGTTGAAGGCGCCCCACAGAATCCCCAGGTTACGGGTCGGGTCGGGCTGGCGGGACGTCGCGAACGCGCGCATCGCGCGGGGCGCTCCGGCCTTCAGGCCGCGGAACGCGCCGGCAAACACCAGGCGCGCCAGCGTCGGCACCAGCACGATGCCGTTCGCCCAGTTGCAACTGCGCGTATAGGCCATCACGCGCTGAGCGTCGTGCCGGCCGATGCGCAGCGTGGCTGCATCTGTGTGTTGCTCGAGCTTGACCGGCAGTTCCATGTCGAGCACCTCGACGCCGATCGTGGTGCCGGCCGACAGGCCGAGCAAGGTACGGGTTTCGTCGGGATAGGCGCCGAGATAGTGTTCGAGCTGCCGGGCCAGTGCGGTGGAGGAATCACCAAGGTCGAATCGGGCGTGCATGTTGGACGGTCTCACAGGGTCGAAGGTTGGGCTGCAATGCGTGACGATGCATCCGGATCGGCGTGCGCCACGGCAACCGCCGGCGCGGCGCCGTGAGTTCGTGGCGCGAGATGGGCGGCCAGCGCGCGAATGGACGGGTAGTCCCAGACCGCGGACGGATCGACGGTGACGCGGAACGCCTCGCTGAGTACGAGCGTCATTTCGACGGCGAGGATCGAGTCGAAGCCGATCTCGGCGAACGTCGACTCGCGCGTCAATCGAAGCGTGCGGTGCTTGAGGCGCTCGCCCAGCCACGCGATGAGCCATTGTTCGACGGCGTGCACCTGCTGGCGATCGAGCAGGCTTGCCGGCTCGTTCACGATCGGGGCGGCGGCCGAACTGGCGTCTTCGCCGGCGGGCGCATCGGGCGCATCGGGCGCGCGGGAGACCGAATGCGCGCCGGTATCGGCGTCCAGCAACGGATCGATGCGTTGGCTTGCGCCCGGGATCGTTTGCTCGATCGAGCCGATCTCGAACCCGGTGCGCGCGGCCCAGTCGTTCAGTTCCGCCGTCGTGGGCAACGCGGATCGCAGGCCGACCTGCCGTTGCGCCGCCTCGATCGCGAGTTCGTACTGGCGCTGCGCCCAGCGCAGCGTGCCGTCGCCGATGCGCTGCTGCGCCGCCGCGCGTTCGATCACCGCCAGCAGCAATCCCCATTGCGCGATCGTGCCGAGCCAATAATTGACCCAGACGGCGGCGTGCGCGGCGCCGTCGAGTTTCGCCGCATTGGCGAGCCCGTCCTGCGCCAGCTGCGCGCCCAGCTCGCGCAGTTCCCTGGCCAGCGCACCGGCGCTCAGCGCACTCTCCAGATAGCGCAGCAGATCGTCGCTCCCGTTGAGCAGACGACTGCCCAGGTGAACCAGCAGCGTTTCGGTCGGCCCCTCGAAGATGCGGGTCAGGCGCGCGTCCCGGAAGATCTGCGGCGCCAGGTTGGTCTCGATATAACCCCGGCCACCCAGGAACTGCATCATCTCGTCAGCGGATTGCGACAGCAGCTCGGAGCCGAGAATCTTCGCAATCAGGAGGCAATCTTCAGGCGGCGCGATGCCGAGATCCAGTTCGGTGGACAGGTGCTCGACCAGCGCGTCGAGCCCGTCGATGCGGTCCCGCAGCTCGCCCAGGCGCAGGCGGCTCAGCGGGTTGTCCAGCAGGAGGCCGGTGCCGACCTGGCGCCGCGCGCCGTAGCGATGCATCAGCTGCGCACAGCGTTTCATTCCGCCCACGCTGACGGCAGCGATGCCAAGGCGCGCAACGTTCATCGCGTGCTGCGCCACGTGCATCCCCTGGCCGATGTCGCCGAGCCGGTATGCGTCGCTGATTCGCGCGCGATCCAGATGCAGCGAATTCTGGATCATGCCGCGCACGCCCATCGTCAGTTCCTCGGCGCCGATCCGCACGCCCGGCGTGCCGGGGCGCACCGCCAGGCCGACCATGCCGGCGCCGTCGGCCTGCTTCGCGAACACGTTGATGATCCCCGCCCAGGCGGATGAGCCGCTCCAGCACTTGTTCCCCGTGACCAGCCAGTCGCCGGACGCGATGCGCTGCGCGCGGGAGGCAATGGCGCGCACATGCGAGCCCGCGGCCGGCTCCGTGATCGCGAACGCGGCGAGCATCCGGCCGCTCGCGAGGCTCGGCAGCAGTTCCTCGCGCAAGGGCGGCTGCGCATGGTGCATGATCGGCAGGATCCCGAGCGTGTTGTTCAGGGCGACGAAGAAAGCCAGGGTCGAATCGATCGTGGCCAACTGCGCCATCACGCGCGACATGTCGCGCAGGCCGAGGCCGAGGCCGCCGTGCGAACGGTCGATCGGCATGCCGAGCAGGCCCCGATTCCCGAAATCGAGCACGATGTGCGGCGGAATGGTGCGACGCTCGTCGATGGTTCGCGAATCGATCCGCGTGCGGGCATAGTGCCTGAGCCAGTCGTTCAGTTCGTCGACGGTGGCGCTGTCGTCGCGCCGGCGATCGTTGGCCGCCGGCTTGTCGGCAACCGCTGCCGGGCGCGCGGGTTGCCGGCGGTCGGTCGCGGGCGGTTGTACGCCGCCCTCGACGTCCCACTGCGCGAGGATCGTCAGCGCGCCGTCGTGCAGTTGCGTGCGGCACGTGCTGCGGCGCACCTTGCCGCTCGACGTTTTCGGCACGCTGCCGGGCGACACCAGTACGATCGCGCTCGGGCCGATGTCGAGGCGATTCCAGATCGCCTGGCGAATCGCGTCGATGAGGCTGTCGAGATTGCCCTTGCGCTGCGTGCGCTCGACTTCCGCGACGACGATCAGACGTTCCGCGTCGACCTGGTCGTCCATGAAGGCCGCGCAGCCGTTCGGCACGAGTTCCGGCACGCCGACGATCAGCGCGTACTCGATGTCTTCCGAGTAGTAGTTGCGGCCGGCCAGGATCACCATGTCCTTGAGCCGGCCGGTGACGTAAAGTTCGTCATCCAGAATGAAGCCGAGATCGCCGGTGCGCATGAACACCTGGTCCCGCTGGCCCGCCAGACGGTGCTGGAAGGTCGAATGCGTCTGCTCGTCCAGATGCCAGTAGCCGGCGGCGACGCTCGGGCCGGCCACGCAGATTTCGCCGATGGTCCGATCGGCGCAACGCTCGTTCGTCTCGAGGTCGCGCACGATCACGTGTTGTTCGCCGTCGGTGCGGCCCACGCTGACCAGGACCCGTTCGCCCGGACGATCCAGCGGCTGCCGCGACACGCCCAGGAATGTGTCGCGCAGCACCACGGATTGCCGCTGGAGGGCAGCCTGGTCGACGCATAGCGTCCGGATCGGATACTGCTTCATGCGACCGGCGACGTACAGCGTGCCCTCCGCCAGCCCGTAGCACGGTCGAAAACTTCCGGCGTCGAAGCCCGCGGCGGCAAAGCGCTGCGCAAAATCCGACAGGGTGCTCGCGCGCACGGATTCCGCACCGTTATACGCGGTACGAACACACGACAGGTCGAGCGTCGCCAACTGTTCGTCGGAGATCCGCCGGCAGGCCATCCGGTAAGCAAAATCCGGCGCGCCCGTCAGGTCCGCACGGTACTGGCTGATCGCGCGCAACCACAGGTACGGATGCTGGATGAAGCGTTCCGGGGCCATCAGCACGCTCCGGAAGCCGCCGTAGAGCGACGTCAGTATCACGCCGATCAGGCCCATGTCGTGGTAGGGCGGCAGCCAGCTGACGATCGTGCTCTGCTCGTCATAGGCGAACCATTCGCGCATCAGCCCCAGGTTATGCATCAGGTTGCCGTGCGACACCATCACGCCCTTGGGGCTGCCGGTGGTGCCCGACGTGTATTGCAGGAAGGCGATCTGGGACGGCTGCACGCGGGCGGGCGAATGTACGGGATCCAGCGCCTGCGCGGCCCCGACGTCGAGCAGCGTGCTGCCGGATACGTCGGTATCGGCGAGCCAGGTCGCGCAGCGCGCGTGGTCCTCGGCCGAACACAGGATCGTGTCCGCGCCTGCGTTCTCGACGATGCCGGCAATCCGCACCATGTGCTGCCTGTTGCGCGGCGGGTAGGCGGGAACGGCGATGGCGCCCGCGTACAGGCACCCCATGAAGGCGCTGACATAGTCGAGCCCCGGCCGGCACAGCAGCAGGACCCGGTCGCCGATGTCGATCGCGTTCTGCCGCAGCAGCGCGGCCACCCGGCGCGCACGTGCGTCGAGTTCCGCGAAGGTCATCGATTCGGTCTGCTCCTGTTCGGGCGGGCCGCTCAGGAACACATAGGCGGTCTTGTCGCCGAGTGTGGCGGCCCGGTTCTGAAGCAATTCGCTAAGCGTGGTCGGCAAAATCGCAGTGGTCATGTTGTCGTCGGAAGAGGAATGAAAACAGCGAGCAGCGGCCTGACGCCGGGCGGCGCTCACGCGTTGCCGCGGCGGGAATCCGAGGAGGCTATTCGGCGCGATGGATCAGATCGATCATGTGCATCATGCTTTTGAGATGCAGGAAATGCGGCACCACCCGTTCGCTCCTGGCCGCATAACGTGCCGTCCAGTGGTGGGCCAGCGCGTGCGTGGCGGCGGCGTTGCCGCGAACCGCGCGTGCGTCGGCCTCACGCGCATCGAGGCATGCGCGCGCGTGCCGAACGGCCGATCGGGCGAGCTCGCCGGTGAGGATGCCGTGGTGTCCCAACGCGAGCCGCGGCGGCTGCAGTTGCTCGATGACCTGCAGCGAGTGCCGATAGGCAAACAGGTCCTGGAAGACCAGCGGCAGCCAGCTGGTGGCGCCGTGATACTCGCCGAGCGCATCCGACACGAAACCGATGTCCAGCTGCGGACAGTAGTAGCCGAACTGGCAACGGCTGTGGCCCGGCAGCGCGATCGTGCGAATCTGCATCCCGGCGCCGATGTCGAGCTGTGTGCCCGGATTGACCGGGTAGAACGGCAGGTCGGACAACTCGGTGAAATCGGCGTCGGCGGCGGGCTGCCACGACATCGACGCGTGCGTGTCGAGCTGACGAATGGTTCGGCAGGCCGACGGGCTCTGGAACGCATCGAACGCGTCGGGAGAACCGGATACATGGAGCCACGGCATGCGCGACTTGAGCGTCATCAGCAGGCTGCAATGGTCGTAATGCGAGTGGGTGATCAGCCAGTAGCGCAAATGCCGGATGCCGCCGAAGTCGCGCAGCAGCGCGTGAAGCTGCTGCCACACGAGTTCGGTCATGCCGCTCAGGCCGCCCTCGATCAGCGTCGCGGCCTCGTCGTTGACGATCACGTACAGCGGCACGTCAGCCGTGCCGATAAGGGCCAGCCGCGGCTCGATCCATCCCGTGGAAGCGTTCAGCATGCCGTTCAGCTCCGATAGAGCGCACAGGCCCACGTCGCGCCCGCGCCGTAGGTCACGAAGAGGTTGAGCTGCCCGACCGGCATGCGGCCTTGCTCGCGCGCGAGGGCGAGCGCGACCGGAAACGCCGCACTGGCCATGTTGCCCAGCTGCTCGACGGAAATCATGCACCGCTCGCGGGGCAGCCCGAGTTGCCCGATGACCGCGTCGAGGATGCGCAGGTTCGGCTGGTGCGGCACGACCAGGCCGATATCCGACAGCGTCAGCCGGTGCTTGTCGAGCATCTGCCGGCACGCGTCGACGATGCGCCGCGTGGCGTCTTCGAACATCGGCGCGCCTTTCATCCGGAAATGGTGCCGGCCGGCCGCGATGTCGTCTGCGTCGATGAAACGCGGGCGCCGCGCGCCGGGCGCTTCGGTGCTGAGCAGGTCGAACTGGGTGCCGTCGGCGCCGAGCGTCAGGTCGATCAGCCCGTGCGCCGGGTGGTCCGTCGCTTGCAGCAGCAGCGCGGCGGCGCCGTCGCTCAGCAGGATCGACAGATTGCGGCCCGCATTGCTGGTGTCGATTCGCCGCGACAGGGCCTCGGCGCAGATCAGCAGCACGTTGCGATACAGGCCGCTCGCGAGGAAATGGCGCGCGATCTCGATCCCGTAGAGCCCGCCGCTGCATTGCGCGCGGATATCGAAGCACGGAATCTCCCGCAATCCGAGCCGAGGCTGGATGTAGCACGCCTGCGACGGATCGTGATGATCCGGCGACAGCGTATTGACGATCAGCAGATCGACGTCGTGCGCCGTGACGCCGGCGTCGGCCATCGCCCGTTCCGCGGCCGGGCACGCGAGATCCGCCAGATGCTGGTCGGGGGCGAGATAGCGACGCGCCACGACGCCGGTTCGTTCGCGAATGAACGCGTCGCTGGTGTCGATCATGCCGGCGACTTCGTCGTTGCCGACGATCCGCTCCGGCAGCGCGTGGCCCATTCCGGCGATGACGAGTCTGGCGGTCATGTTTGCATCTCCTGCTCCGTCACGGCGGCGACGGCATCGCCCGCATCGGTCACGACGGTTTCGCCCCAGCGCCACAATTGCGCGCCGAAGCCCCAGCCTGCGCCGGCGCCGGCGATCACGACCAACGATCCCGGCCGGATCACGCCTTCCCGGATCGACTCGTACAGCGCATACGGCACGGCGGCCGACACGAGGCACGCGCAATCGGCCACGCGAATCACGTATTGGTCGGGCTTGAGCCCGAGCCGCTGTGCCCATGCGCGCACGAGCAGCGCCGACGGCTGATGGAACACCATCGCATCGACATCCGCGATGTCCGTACCGCTGCGGTGCAACAGCCGCTCGACGATATCGGGAATGGCCACGGGCATGAAGCGGGCGATCGCCTCCTGCGCTTCGGGCTTGAGCGTGAAATACACGCCGAACGGGTTGTCGGCGCCGGCTGCCGCGTCGTCGTCTGTCGCAGCCCGGGCGTGACGCCACTGCATCGTCACGAGGTCGTAGTGCGTTGCATCGCTGCGATACGCGGCATCCAGCCAATCGGCGCCGCCGGGATCGGCCGGCTCGGCGACGAGCACGGCCGCGGCCGCGCCATCGCCGAAGTTCGTCGACGATTTACTGGTGTAGTCGACCACGGCCGACATGCGCTCCGTCGAACACACCAGCGCACGCTTCACCCGTCCCTGCTTGATGAGGTTGGCGGCGATCTGCAGTTGCAGCACGAAGCTCGCGCATTCCATCTCGACGTCGGCGTCGAGCGCGCGCGTGGCGCCGAGCCGGTCGCGCAGCACACGCGCAAGCCGTGGTGCGAAGCGGCGCCGGCCGTCGGGCAGCGAGACGAACGGCGATGTCATGTTGAACAGCACCAGATCGAGTTCGGCGGCCTCCACGCCGGCACGGGCGAGCGCGTCGCGGGCCGTGCGCTCGGCCAGCGCCAGCTCGGATTCGCCGGCATCGGGATCGATCATGTAGCGCGACTCGATGCCCCAGAATTGCCACCATTCCGACGGAATGGGCTCGACGCCCGCGAACACGGGATCGTCGTTGGGTACCTGGCGTGCCGGCAGGCGGCAGGCGAGACTTGCGATTCGGACGTTGTGCACTGTCAGACCTCCATCATGCTGCAGGCGATGCGCGGCCGGAACGGATCCAGCGTCATCGCGACCACCGTACGTTCGTCGTCACGCAACGACATCGAATGTGCGACGCGGGACGAAAGCCACGCGGGCAACTGGAACGGGTTCGGGATGTCCGCCGAACCGGCGACGACATCGACGTGGAAATCGCGACCCGCGCCGATGGCGATCGATGGCCATCCGCTCAGCCACGATTCGCAAAACAGCGGGGTGGCGCGCCGGCCGATGCGGCTCTGCATGGCGTCGGCCAGCGCGCGCACCGCGGTGGCCGCATTGGCCGGTTCGGCGTCGAACCGGCCGGTTGCGGGATCGAACCGGCTCTCGAAGCGGGCCAGCGACAGGGCGCCGTTCACGCGCCGGGCGGGAAGGGCGTCGAGCGTCGCGAACGGCGGCGCGTCGAGGTCCGCGTAGCAGCTGGCATGGTCGCGGTCCTGGCCGGCAGGCGTCAGCACGATCGCTCCCGCGCCGTCGGCGAAACCGCTCGTGGCCACCTGTTCGACGTCCGCGAGCGCCTCCGCGCGAACGACGAGCGCGCGTCGATAGCCGAGCTGTTTGCAATGGCTGTGCGCGAGATCGAGTGCGAGCGTCCAGTCCGCGTCGAGCAGATCGAACACGGCCGCATGTCGCGCACGCAGGTCGCGCTGCACCGGATGCGCCAGCCGCGGCCCGGCGATCGCCGGCGCGTCCGCCATCCGGCTGGGAGAAATCGACAGGCTGACGATAAGGTCCAGTTCCGACGGCAGGCAACCGGCTTGCCGCAGTGCCTGCCTGGCTGCCTTGATCGCGTAATCGTTGGCGCAGGATTGCGCGGTGGTCGCCGGGTCCGGAATGGCCACCGAGGCTCCGAGAATTTTCATAGGGCGTGTTCGTTCTGGACTGTTTGATTCTGGGGGCGCGTCGCGCCATGACCCGCCTGCCGGAGTACGGCGCGGCGCAATTTGCCCGATTCGTTACGCGGCAAACCGCCGGCGTGATAGGTCACGCGATGCGGGCATTTGTACGGTGCGATCACGTTCTTGACGTGCTGCTGCAGTTGCGTCGTCAACGCCTCCGAGCCGCCGACGCCCGGTCGCAGCACCACATGCGCGCAGATGAGCGTGCCGCCCCATTCGTCGATCTGCCCGACGACGCCGCACTCGGCGATATCGGGATGGCGCAGCAGCACCTGCTCCACTTCGCCGGGAGACACCGTGTAGCCGGAGCTGATGATCATGTCGTCCGCGCGTGCCTGGTAGAACAGATAGCCGTCGTCGTCGAGGTAGGCGCTGTCGCCCGTCAGGTTCCAGCCGTGCTTGACGTAGTCGCGTTGCCGCGCGTCATTCAGGTAGCGGCACCCGGTCGGTCCCTGCACGGCCAGATAGCCGATTTCGTAGGGCGGCAGGCGTTGGCCGTGCTCGTCCACCACGGCCAGGCGGTAACCGGGCACCGCCTGGCCGATTGCGCCGTCCTTCGTGCCGGCGTCGCCGGTGGACGCGAAGATATGCAGCATCTCGGTCGACCCGATTCCGTCGATCAGGTGCAGGCCGGTGCGCGTGTGCCATGCGGCGCGCGTCCACGACGGGAGCGCCTCGCCCGCCGACACGCATTTGCGCAGGGACGATACGTCGTGCCCGTCGAGATGGTCGAGCATGGCCCGATAGGCCGCCGGCGCCGTAAACAGGATGCTGACCCGATGCCGGCCGACAGCGGCCAGCAGCCGTTCCGGGCTCGCTTTCTGCAACAGCACGACGCTCGCGCCGACACTGATCGGAAACAGCAGCAGCGCGCCGAGGCCGAACGTAAACGCGAGCGGCGGCGACCCGCAGAAGACGTCATCGGCGCCGGGCTTGAGCACATGCTGCGGAAAGCAGTGGCAGGCCGCCATCACGTCGCGATGAAAATGGACGGTGGCCTTCGGTTCCCCGGTCGTCCCCGACGTGAACGCGATGAGGCAAGGATCGTCCGCGCGCGTGCCGGCGGCCGCGAATGTTGCCGAATAGCCGCCGAGCCAGCCCGCGTGCGGATGCGTGTCGTTTGTCTCGTAGCGCCGGACGTCGCCGCGCCACTGCATGCGCGCCATCGCCGCGTCGAGCTCGGCGGACAGCCCGGCTTCGCAGATGACGTGCGTGACCCGGGCTCGCCCGATGATGGTCGACAGTTCTCCCGCGCGCAGCTTCGGCATCGTCGCGACGGCCACGCCGCCGGCCTTGACCACGCCGAACCACGCGGCGGCCAGCATCGGGTGATTGGTGCCGTGCAACAGCACCCGGTTGCCGGCTACCAGGCCCGCATCGTCGGCCAGCATGTTGGCGATCCGGTTGCTGGCATCGCGCAGTTCGCGATATGTCCATGTGATGCCCGACTCGGTCCTGATCGCAACGCGATCGCCCCAGCCCCGTTCCTCGACGGCGGTATCCAGCAGCGCGGCGGCGCAATTGAGAAACGGCGGAAACTGCAGCCCCGGCAACTCAAAGACAAACGTCGGCCAATCTTCGGCAGGGGGCAGGTTCGCGCGGCAAAAGTCGTCCATCGTCAGCGCTCGCAAGAGTGTGAGTTTGAAGTCCGCGATAGCGGTGCGGCGCGGGGCGGGCCATGGGGTCGGGCCTGTCCCGCGCAACCTGAATCGCGATGGCAAGGAGACGTGGTCGGGGCGACAGGCACAGGTCGCCGGGCGACGCACGGAGAACCCGGTCAATCACATGATGACTTGCCGGTTTTTGTGGATTTATTGCGTCTCATTTGATTTTATAAATAAGCAACAATAGGATTATTTAATTCAGATTTATTGTTTCCTGAAATTAATCGACCGATCGGGTTGGTTTAAAAAGGTGCCGCAATCTTAACGGAACAAAAATTGGAAAGTAAATGGTCGGGCGGGTCGGAAATTTGAATTATTTGTTGAAATCGATTCCATTAATCATCGGCATTTCATTGAATTGGCCGATTTTGGTTAACCATCTTGTGATTTGTTGACTTCGGTGAAATCGGGTTTTCGGCGCGCTGAATAAAGCATCGGGACGTTCACCAAGGCGAAACGAGCATCGCGTCACGAAATGAATGGCCCCGCGCGACAGGCGAAAGATCCGGGCTCTCGGGAGCAGCGGGCCTTGAGTGGAGATCTGGATGGAAAATCGGGGATTCGGGCGCCGGAGTCTCGGATTGCGCCCAAGTGAATTTGTGTAATTGTATTAACGAATATTTTAATTCTGGTGTGAAATCCGAATGTCCCGGTTCGAGGGGGCAAGCGCATCCTGGTTATCAAGCACCGATAAATCTTTCGGCAATGTCCGCTTGAACATCGCAAGGATCTGCCGCGCCGCCTTCGGCGGCAGCGTGATCGCATGGCGCACGGCCGCCGCGATCTGGATCATCATCAACTCGGCGAAGGCGCTGCGTTGCGAGCGGGTCGTGCCGGGCGCCACGTCGGCCAGCGCATCCGCGAACAACCCCGCCAGAAACGCCCCGTCCGCCCGGTCGAGCGCCTGCAGCGCGCGGTCGGCCTGCGTGGCCCGCCAGATGTCGCGCATCAGCGGCTCGTCGACGAACATCCGGTAGTAACTGTCGGTGATGCGGGCGAGCGTGGCGTGCAGATCGTCGAGCGTCTTCATCTTGGCGAGGTCGCGCCGCACGCAGACATGCCCGGCTTCGTTGTAGCGCTCCGCGAGCGTGCCGATCACGGCCGCCTTGTCCGGAAAGTACTGGTACAGCGAACCGAACGAGATGCCGGTGCGTTCGACGATGTCGCTCATCCGGAACGCGTCGCAGCCTTTCTCGATCATCACCTCCGACGCGCACGCGAGGATGCGCTCGAATCGCTCGCGGCTGCGCTGCTGCGTCGGCACCAGCCGCGCGCGCGCCGGCGTAGTCGCCGGGTCAGCCGCTGCTTCGGGCGCGTCGTTCTGCCCTGATTTTTGTCGGCCCATGCCGCCTCCGGAAAACTTGACGTTGCTAATGCGAGAGTCTATCGTGTTTTTGAAACGCGAGATATTCTCGTATTTCAATCAAAGGAGACGGTCATGTCGGCACTTCCCACCCTCATCGTCGGCGGTTCGGGCAAGACGGGCATCCGCGTCGATGCACGGCTGCGCGCGCGCGGCATCGCAACCCGGCCCGTATCGCGCACGTCGGCTGCCTGCTTCGACTGGACGGCGCCCGCGACGTGGCCCGCCGCGCTCGAAGGCGTATCGGCCGCGTACGTGACGTACCAGCCCGACCTGGCCGTCGAAGGCGCGGTGGATGCGATCACCGCATTCGCACGGCTCGCGCGGGAAAGCGGCGTCGAGCGCGTGGTGCTGCTGTCCGGGCGCGGCGAGCCCGGCGCGCAGGCCGCCGAGGCCGCGCTGCAGGCGTCGGGTGTGGAGTGGGGCGTGGTGCGCGCGAGCTGGTTCAACCAGAACTTCTCCGAGGGCTACCTGATCGACGGCGTGCTGGCCGGTGAAGTCGCGCTGCCGGCTGGCGCGGTGCGTGAGCCGTTCGCCGATGCGGACGACATCGCGGACGTCGCCGTGGCCGCGCTCACCGATGCGCGCTTCGCGAACCGCGTGATCGAGGTCACGGGCCCGCGCGCGCTGACGTTTGCCGAGGCGGTCGCCGAAATCGCGCGTGCCGCTGGCCGGCCGATCGTCTATCGCGAGATCCCGGCCGAAGCGTTCGTTGCCGGACTGCGCGAGGTTGGCGTGCCCGAGCCGGTCGTCGCGCTGCTCGACGATCTGTTCAGCGTGGTGCTCGACGGGCGCAACAGCGCGGTGACGCACGGCATCGAAGAAACGCTCGGGCGGCCGGCACGCGATTTCGCCGACTATGCGCGCGCGACGGCCGCGACCGGCGTGTGGGGCGCACGATCATGATCGCGTTCGCGACCGCCGCATTGCTGTGGGGCTCGGCCATCGGCTGCGGGTTGATGGCCGGCGTGTATTTCGCGTTCTCGACTTTCGTGATGACGTCGCTCGGACGGATCGCGCCGCAGGCCGGCGTGGCCGCGATGAACGCGATCAACGTCGACATCGTGCGTTCGCCGTTCATGCCGCTGTTTCTCGTCACGACGCTGATGGCACTCGCGCTGGTCGTGATCGCGCTGTTCGATCGCGAGCAGCCGGGCGCGACGGCGGCGGTCGCGGGCGGCATGCTGTACGTATTCGGCATGTTCGCGGTGACGATGGCGGTCAACGTGCCGCTCAACGATGCGCTCGCCGCGGCCGATTCGTCGACGCCACAAGGCGCGGCGCTGTGGGCGCGCTACGTGCACGACTGGACGAGGTGGAATCACGTGCGCATGGTGGCGTCGGCGGCCGCGTGCGTGCTTTTCATCGTGGGGATTGCGGCGCGGTGACGGCGCGCGTCAGGCGGTGGGTGAGGCCTGCCCGGGCAACCGGTATTCGGCGATCGTGCCGGCGTCGAATGCGATCAGCGAGCCGCGTACCGGATCGTGCCGCCGTGCGACGAAGCCCGGAAGCGTGCCGAGCGGCGCACCCGAGGCGATGCGCCAGATCGTCGTGCCGGCGGGCGTCGCGACATACAGCGATGCGCCATCGCTGAACAGGCCGCCGATCCGGTCGGGTTCGGTCGCCATCGGGATGCGCCGGTCGTTCGATTGAAGGGCTTCGGTCACATCCAGGATGCGCACGCCGGCGTCTTGCCCGGTTTCGGCGAATTCGTCCTCGTCCCAGTCCGCGAGCCCCCAGTACGCGATATGCCGGCTGTCGATCCAGCAGGCCGGCGTGTCCCAGTCGTCGCGCCGGGTCAGGCTGACCACCGATGCGCCGTCTTCGCTTTCGAAGGGATTGGCGTCGAGCCAGGCGGCGACCGACCATGCGCGCGGGATCGAAACGGGATGCCAGACCCATCCGTCATCGAACAGCCGGCTGCTGTCGGGGCTCGGCACGAGGCGGCCGTGGAAGTAGTCGAGGTAATGCACGGGCCGGTCGTTGTTCGTATACGGCGCGATGTCGCGCGCGGTCAGCGATGCGCCGGTGGCCGGGTTGGCCGCATCGAGCCGGTTCCAGGCGGTGCGGTGCACGAAGATCGTGCGATCGCGATGACGGAGGAAGCATGCGCTGAACGGGACGGTATGCGGATAGTAGTCGCCGCCGTCGAGCTGCATCGTCGGTGAGCCGGTGGCGACGTCGACGACGAGACCGCGCCGCCCGTAGTCGGTCACGATCGCCGCGTACCGGCCGTCAGGCGAAGCGTGCAGGCGATAGGCGGGCGTACCGAATGCGGTGTGACCCGTCGGTGGCGGGAGTGGCGGCAACGGCACCGAACACAGCGGCGTGCGGCGCCCCGTATCGAGATCGATGCCGTGCAGCGAACCGTCCATCGTCAACACGAGCAGATGGCCGTAGCCGGCCTGAACGGCGAAGGTATCGACGATCGGCGCGTGTTCCCACGTGAGCATATTCACGGGATGGGATTCGTGCGTCGATGCAGACAAACGGTGCGGGCTGGTCGGATGCATGGTCGCGATTCTATCGTCCACGATGCACGTGCCGCGCACGCGCACGCCCTACGCATAAAACGCCGACGGCGACACACCGAAATGCCGCTTGAACATCGCGGAGAACGCGCTCTGGCTGCTGTAGCCGTGATCCATCGCGACGGTCAGCACCTTCTCGCCGTGCGCGAGGCGCTTGAGCGCGAGCAGCAGCCGCGCCTGTTCGCGCCAGCGGCGGAAGCTGAGCCCCGTCTCGCGCCGGAACGCGCGATGGAGCGTGCGGACCGACAACCCGAGCAGGTCGGCCCATTCGGCGATCGTGCGCAGGTCGTCGGGCGCGGCGACGAGCGCGTCGCAGATCGTGCGCAGGCGCGGGTCGTGCGGCCACGGCAGGTACAGCGGCAGCAGCGGCGCGACCGTCACCTCGGCGAGCAGCAGGTGCATCAGGTGATCGTGGCGCGAGCCCGGCGCATAGTCGAGCGGGATGTCGACCGCGGCGAGGATCAGCTCGCGCAGCAGCGGATGCACTTCCACGACGCAGCTTCGCGCGGACAGGTGCTCGACCGCGCCCGGCTCGACGAAGACGGTGCGCATCTGCACGTCGCCGCTCATCTGCACCGTGTGGTCGAGACCGGCTTCGAGCCACACGCCGCGCGTCGGCGGCACGACCCACGACGCGCCTTCGGACTGCACGTGCATCACGCCCTCGATCGCATAGAGCAGCTGCGCGCGGCGATGCCGGTGCGGCGCGATCGACGTGCCGTGCGCGTACGTCGCCGCCATCGCCGATACGGGCATCGGCGTCGATTCGAAGCGCAGGTGAGCACCGGGCGGGGTGGACTCGAGTGTCCGATTGGCGACAAGTCGTGACATTTTGGCGTGAGACAGGCAGTTGGACGAGCGGGCACGATGGCGTTCCCCTCCACGCCACACCCCTGTCAGGATATTAATCCGTCAAATGCGATGAACAAGTCTCCTTTTCTGTTTCCTTTCTGCGCGATCGCGCTGTGGGCCGGCAACGTGGTCGTGTCGAAGCTGTCGGCGTCGACGATCGACCCGTCGGCGATCACCTTCTACCGGCTGCTGCTCGCCGTCGCGCTGATGAGCGTGTTCACGCTGCGCCCCGCGTGGCGCAACCGCGCGGCGCTCGTCGCGAACCTGCCGAAGCTCGCGGTGCTCGGCTTTCTCGCGATGGCGCTGTTCCAGAGCCTGTCCTACGAGGCCGCGAAAACGACCAGCGCCACCAACATGGCGATCATCACGGCGCTCGTGCCGCTGATGACGATGGCGCTCAGCTCGCTGCTGCTCGGCGATCCGCCGGGTGCCGGCATGGTCGGCGGCGGGGTGCTGTCGCTCGCGGGCGTCATCTACCTGATTGCAGAAGGGCATCCGACGACGATCGCCGCGCGCGGCGTGCAGGCGGGCGACCTGCTGATGCTGGCCGCGTCGGCCGCGTATGCGCTCTACGGCGTATTGCTCAAGCGCTGGCGCATCGGCGTGCTGCCGGCGTGGCAGTCGACCTACGTGCAGGCGCTCGCCGCGCTCGTGTTCATGGTGCCGATGCTGCTGCGGCTGCCCGCGCAGGCGGCGTGGCCCACGCGTGCGAGTGTGCCGCTGATCCTGTATGCCGGCGTGCTGGCGTCGGTGGTGCTGCCGTATCTGTGGATGCAGGGCGTGCGGCTGCTCGGCCCGAGCCGCTGCGCGATGTTCATGAACCTGCTGCCGGTGATGACGGCCGGCGGCGCAATCGTGCTGCTTGGCGAATCGCTGCGGCTTTATCACCTGGTCGGCGGCGGCGTCGCGCTGTTCGGCGTGGCGATCGCGCAGCGGTTCCCGTTTCAGGCGGGCGCGTCGCGGGGCGTCCGGCAATGAGCGGCGAGCGCGACATGCAGGACCTGATCGCCGCGCTGCCGGACGGGCGCGCACCCATTGCCGTGGCGTCGCTCGCGCGCCAGCTCGAACGGATCGCGGCCGCGCTCGAAGCGATGGCGCCCACCGGGCGGCCGGCGGCCGTCGATTTCGATACGGCCGTCGCGTTCCGCTGGCGCGGCTTCGGCGGCGGGCATCGGGCGGCGCCGCTCGAGCCGATCCCGTCGCCCGCGCTCGTCGCGTTCGACGCGCTGCGCAATGTCGGCCGGCAGGCGGCGATCGTCGAACGGAACACGCGGCAGTTCGTGCGCGGGTTCGCGGCCAATCACGTGTTGCTGACCGGCGCGCGCGGCACCGGCAAGTCGTCGATCGTGAAGGCGTGCCTGCACGCGTTCGCGGCGCACGGGTTGCGGCTGATCGAGGTCAGCAAGGAAGGGCTGAACGACCTGCCGGCGATCGTCGAGCTGGTGCGTGCGCGGCCCGAGCGCTACATCGTGTTTTGCGACGACCTGTCGTTCGAGGCGGGCGAGACCGGCTACAAGGGGCTGAAGACCGTGCTCGACGGATCGGTCGCGAGCGACCTGTCGAACGTGCTGGTGTACGCGACGTCCAATCGCCGCCACCTGATGCCCGAGCAGGCGAGCGACAACGCGAACGTGTCCCGCGCGGAGAATGGCGAGTTGCATCCCGGCGATGCGGTCGAGGAGCGGATCTCGCTGTCGGAGCGCTTCGGGATCTGGGTGACGTTCTACGGCTTCACGCAGGACGAATACCTGGCCGTCGTCGAGAGCCGTCTCGGCGCGGCAGGTTTCGATGCCGCGCGGATCCGCGCGGCGCGCGAGCCCGCGCTGCAGTGGGCGCTCGAACGCGGCGCGCGCTCGGGCCGCATCGCCGTGCAGTTTGCGCGTGATTATGCGGGGAGGCTTGGCGAAGAAGACGACGCGGATGCATACGAGACCGCGCGGCGGACGGGCTGAGCGCCGCGCTACAGCAGCCGCTCGGAGAGCACGCGGAACGCGACGTCGGGCACGACGAAGCACATCGGTTCGCCGGTGGCGCCGATGCGCGCGAGGAAGTCGCCGCCGCCCGCGGGCCCGACCGTCTTCAGCGGCCGGACCGCGTCGACGTCGATCGGCAGGTCGATCGACGCGTACGCAAGGCGGTCGCAGTCCGCGACATGGGCGACCGCCGCGTGCTGCAGCGACAGGGAGGCGACGGCATCGCGCCAGTCCTTGAAGAACGGCGCGAACGCGTCGGGCAGCGCTCGATCGTTCGATGCTTCGGCAGTGCAGTGGAAGTCGGGCGCGCTGCCGCCGCCGCCCGCCAGCCGCGTGTCGTAGCGTCCGTCGCGCACGGCATGCGTGAAGCGCCGCGCGAGATGCGACGGCAGTGCATCGCTGAAGAGGCGGCTGCCGAGCGCATAGAGCGGGTGGTCGAACACGTTCTTCACGAACAACACCGTGCGTTCGGCCGGCGTCCCGCCCGGCAGCGCATCGACGTAGAGCCGCCAGTTGCTCTGCAGCGGCGACGGAAACATGCGACGCAGCGGGCCTGCGACGCGCGGGCCGAAGTGCCGGTGCGCATAGGTGAGCGTCGTCAACAGCGTGCGGCCGTCGCGGTTCGCGAGCGTGACGCCGCGCGGCACCAGGTGCGCGACGGCCGCGACATCGACGACCCACGTGCAATACACGACGTTCTCGACGTCGCTCGCGAGCTGAAGGAACGGCAGCCGCGACAGCAGCGCGCGGCGCGCGCGCAGCAGCGGGCCGCTCGCGACGATCCGGTTGGCAAGCCGGCCGATCAGGCCGGCGGACGGGTAAACGAAGGCGTTGTCGTGGCGCATGAGCGGCATTGTGCCGGGGTTGCCGCGCGGGGGGAAGACGCGGGGTGGCGTCGCGCTGCCGAACCGGGCGCGGTGGCGGCCGCATCGATCGCGAGTAGAATTGCCGGCGCCGTGCCACGTGTCAGGTGCATCGGCATCGCAGGGCCGCGCATCGCGAGACGAATTCAAGAACCCACACACGTCCACGCCGGGAGGCAAACATGAATGATCTGGCGCAGCAATCCGAACCCGAGTTGATCGTGCGCGGCAGCCGTTTTGCGCTGCCGATGCTGGTGTTCGCGCTGGTCGTGATCGGCGGCGGCTGCATCTGGGCCGCCAGCGCGGATCCGTTTTTCAGCTTCACGACGTTCATCATGCCGTTCATCGGCGCGCTGGGCGGCCTCGGGTACATGTTCGTCATGACGCGCGCCGTGTTCTTCGCCGACACCTTCAAGGTACAACGGATCTCCGTGCCGTATCGCGATGTCGTCGAAGTGACGCGCGGCCCCTTCTCGCTGATCGTGCTTTATCGTGTCGCGACGCGGTCGGGCGGAAGCAAGGTACGCAAGGTCAGGCTGCCTTTCGTCGAAATGCGACTCGACGACCGGAAAAAATGCCTCGAGATCCTGCGCAGGCACGCGCCGGACGCATTCAAGACGGATATCGCCGCCTGAACGGCGGGCCGGGGCGGGGCGCGCCGTTCAGGCGGCCGATCCGCGGCGCCGGTTTCGCCGACGGTGCGGCGTTGTCCGGGCGCTGGTTCGGGCAACCGGCCTTCGCTTGCGGCGCGCGCGGGCGAAAGCCGGTGTTCACGCGTCAGTACCCGGCGTCGCTGCCACCCTGATCGGTCACGATTGCCACCCCCGAGCTCGTGCCGAGCCGCGTCGCGCCGGCCTCGAGCATCGCCAGCGCGGCCGCGCGGTCGCGCACGCCGCCCGATGCCTTCACGCCGAGCACGGGGCCGACCGTGCGGCGCATCAGCGCGACATCCGCGAGCGTCGCGCCGCCGTGGCCGAACCCCGTCGACGTCTTCACGAACGCGACGCCGAGATCGCGGCACATCTCGCACACGCGCACCTTCTCGTCGTCGGTCAGCAGCCCCGTTTCGAGGATCACCTTGAGCGGTACCGCGCCGCACGCGCGGTGCACGGCGTCGATGTCGGCCTTCACGTCGTCGGCGCGGCCGCTTTTCAGCGCGCCGACGTTGATCACCATGTCGATCTCGCCGGCGCCCGCCGCGATCGCGGCGGTTGCTTCAAATGCCTTGGCGGCCGACAGCCCCGCGCCGAGCGGAAAGCCGACCACGGCACAGACGAGCACGCCGGTGCCGGACAGCTCGCGCGCGGCGAGCGGCACGTTCGCCGAATTCACGCAGACCGAGTAAAAGCGATGCTCGGCCGCCTGGCGGCAGAGTTCGCGGATCTGCGCGTCGCTCGCGTCGGGCGCGAGCAGCGTGTGATCGATGGTTTGAGCGAGCTGGGCGTTGGAAAGCGGCATGTTTCAGGACTCCACGAAGCGTGTGCCGGACGGGCACACGTAAAGTTGATGTTTTCACATCGGTTTGTTACAAATACGACATTCCGGCCGGGCCTGTGCGCCCGGCACGACAAGCGACGGATGCGACGGGCACGCAGGATACTGGCATGGAAACGAAGAAAGGCGAACGGATCAAGACACTGATGAACGTGCTGCAAGGGCAGAACGCGATTCATCTGAGGGAAGTCGCCGAGTTGTTCGGCGTCTCCGAAATGACGATCCGCCGCGATCTTGCGGACAACCCGCACGGCTTGAGCCTGATCGGCGGTTACGTGACGCGCCACTTCGCCGCGCAGCGCAGCGATATCGGCGAGTATGTGGTCAGCGCCGAGAACAACCGGCAGACCGAAGAGAAGCGCCGCATCGGCAAGCTGGCCGCGCAGTTCGTGACGACCGGCGACACGATCTTCGTCGACTGCGGCTCGACCACGCCGTTCGTCGTCGACTTCATTCCGGACGACCTCGAATTCACGGCGGTCTGCAATTCGCTGAACGTGTTCGCGAAGCTGCAGCAGAAACCGCATTGCAGCGTGATCCTGTGCGGCGGCGCGTACCACCGCAAGAACATGGTGTTCGAGTCGGTCGCCGAGACGGGCATTCTCGACACGGTGCGCGTGTCGAAGGCGTTCATCTCCGCGGCCGGCGTGAGCGAACGCTGCGGCGTCACGTGCTTCAACTTCCACGAGGTCGACGCGAAGAAGAAGGTGATGGCGCGCGCGCAGAACCGCTTCCTGCTGGTCGACCACACGAAGTTCGACGAAGTGCGCGCGGCCTATTTCGCCGAACTGACCGACTTCAACTACGTGATCTCCGACGGGCAACTGAGCCGCCGCTACGAAACGGCGATCCGCGAACACGGGATCGCGCTCGTGACCTGACGCCGCACGGCCGCGCATCGCTTCACGCATTGCGCGCTTCCGCCGCGCTCAGGTAGCCGGTGACGACTTCGAAGCGGCGCGTCGCACCCGGCGCGAGCGTCGCCACATGGCCCTTGCGGCGTTCGGCTTCGTAACCTTCCGGCTCGCAGGTCGACGGGAGCGCAAACGCGGCGACCTGTTGGTCCGCGTTGTGCAGGATCCAGCGCGTCGCATGCGGGAATTGCGCGGGGCGGTATGCCGTGTGGAACGCGCCGCCATCCGGATGCTCGAGCAGGAAATGCGCGACGTCGTTGGCATCCGTTGCCACGTCGTTCATGAAGAACACGATCTCCGGGTCGTACAGCGCGGGCGCATCGAGCGTGTGAAGCCGTTCCGGTTCGCGCGCGAGCGTGGCCGTATAGTCGCGCCACGCGGCGGTCGGCTTCACGTGCGCGGGCACGCTGTCGCGCAGCCGCACCCCGCCGCGCGGCAGCGACTGCACAAAGCGGCCGCCCGGCACGTACGCATGGTTCAGGTGCGCCATGTACATCAGGTCCATCGGCGCGCCGCCGAGATTCGTGACGTCCATCGTGATCGTCATCCGCGCGTCGTGCTCGGCGAACCTTACCGACGGGCGCGCCAGATAGTGGTTGCCGAAACCCTGGACGTATTCGTATTCGCCGGTCACTTCGACGAACGCGCCGCGCGCATCCGCGCCGACGACGAGGCTCGCGCGATCCATCGGCGCGCACGGCATCTCGCCGTGCAGCGCATGCGTGTCGTCCGGCCCCGGGCAGCCGTTGCGCAGCAGCCCGCTGTGGAACATGAAGCAGCCGTACGTATCGATGATCGATGCCGCGCGCTTCGGCTGCCGGAACATGTGCTTCATCGTCAGGTCGCGGCCGTCGAACACGGCGGCCCAGATCATCTGGCCGAGATACGGCAGCACGACGAGGTGGCCGCGGCGGTTCTCGAGCTTCAGCGCCTCGACGCCGGACGGATACGCGAACGCGGTGACGGTGAGCCCGTCGGTGCGGTACAGCGTGTGCGGCGTGTCGCGGAAGTCGTCGCGCCGCAGGTCGATTTCACCTTGCATGCTCACGCTCCCGACGTGTTGCGGGGGGCGGCGTAGCGCGCGAGCGCGTTGCCGTCGGCGGCCGCGCCGGGCGTCGCGGCCGGCAGGTGGCGCAGGCAGTAGAAGCCGTAGTAGACGATCACGGCGAAGCACGCGAGCGGCACGACGAACGCGAGCTGCATGTTGCCGCCCGTGTGATCGGAAATCAGCCCCTGGATCAGCGGCACGACCGCGCCGCCGACGATGCTCATCACGAGGATCGAGCCGCCGTATTCGGTGTCCTTGCCGAGCCCGTCGATCGTGAGGCCGTAGATCGTCGGCCAGCACGGGCCGAGGAACACGCTCACGCCCACGGCCGCATAGACGGCCGTGATGTTGTGCACGCCGATCGTGTACGCGAGCAGCGCGATGCACAGGATGCCGTAGACGATCAGCACCTTGGCCGGGCCGACGCGCTTCATCACGAGCGTGGCGACCAGCTTGCCGACGAAGAACGCGAAGAACGTGGCAAGCAGGTAATGCGACGCACCGCGCTCCGTGAGGCCGCCGATCTGCATCGCCAGCCGGATCGTGAAGCTCCACACGCCGACCTGCGCGCCGACATACAGGAATTGCGCGACGACGCCCGCAACGAAACGCCGGTTGCCGAACAGGCGCGCAAGCGTGCCGCGCGCGTCGATCCGGTGCGTGGCCACGCTGGGGCCGTTGCCCTTGCAGGCCGGGTAGGGCGTGAGCGCGAACACGATGAACACGGCGACGAGCACGACGATCAGCCATTTGTACGGCTCGAGCGTGGCCTGGATCATCGCGAGCTGGTGCACGCGGGCTTCGGCCGCCGACATCGCCGCGAGCTGCGCGTGCGACGCATCGCCTTCCTTGAAGATCAGGAAGCTGCCCATGTAGACGCCGGCCATCGCGCCGAACGGGTAGAACGTCTGCGAGATGTTCAGCCGCCGCGTGCTGGTGTCGCGCGGGCCCATCAGCGTCGAATACGAGTTCGATGCGGTCTCGAGAAACGACAGGCCGGCCGCGATCACGAACAGCGCGACGAGGAACATCCCGTACTTCGCCATCGACGCGGCCGGGAAGAACAGCAGGCAACCGGTCGTGTAGAGCAGCAGGCCGACCAGGATCGTCGTCTTGTAGCTGAACTTCTTCACGACGGTCGCGGCCGGAATCGCGAGGAAGAAGTAGCCGAGATAAAACGCGGATTGCACGAACGCCGATTCGAAATCGGATAGAAAGAACGACTTCTTGAACTGCGCGATCAGCACGTCGTTCAGGTTCGCCGCGGTGCCCCACAGCGCGAACAGGCAGCACAGCAGCGTGAACGCGAAGAGCGGCGTGCGGTTCAGGTAATAGCCGTCGGGTGTGTGTTCGATTCTGGCTCGGCCCATGGGTGTCTCCTTCCCAATTGTCTCGTCGATGAAGGCGCCGTTCACATGCCGGCGTCGCGGAGGAAGCGTTCGAACGTCGCGGTGTCGGCGTACGACTTCTGCGTGCCGAGGCCCGTGACCGAATGCGCGGCGTACGCGGACGCGTAACGCATCGCGTCGAGCGCGTCGCGCGACGCGGCGTAGCAGCGCGCGAAGCAGCCGATATACGCGTCGCCCGCGCCGGTCGTGTCGCGCGCGTCGACCGGTACGCCCGGCACGTGCCGCACGCCGTCGCGCGATACCAGCAGCGAACCGTGGCTGCCGAGCGTGACGAGCACGTGCTTGAGCCCGCGTGCGACCAGCGCTTCGGCGGCGCGCGCCGCGGTGTCGCGCGAATCGACCGGCATGCCCGACACGATCGCGAGCTCGGTTTCGTTCGGCACGAAGAATTCGACGGTGCGGATCCGCTCGAAATCGAGATCGGCCACCGCGGGCGCGGGGTTCAGCAGCACGGGGATGCCGTGCCGCGCGCCGAATTCGATCGCGTGATAGACGGTGGCGAGCTCGATTTCGAGCTGCAGCACGATCAGTGCACATTCGGCGAGCTGCGGTGCGGCTGCATCGATGTCGGCCGGCGTCAGGTGGCGGTTCGCGCCCTTGACGATCAGGATGCTGTTGCTCGAATCGGGTTCGACGAAGATCGGCGCGACGCCGCTCGGCACGCCGGCGACCTTGCGCACGTGCGTGGTATCGATCCCTTCGCGCTCGAAGTTGCGGATCGTGTTGTCGGCGAAGACGTCGTCGCCGACCTTCGTGACCATCACGACGCGCGCGCCGAGGCGGGCGGCCGCGACGGCTTGGTTCGCTCCCTTGCCGCCGCAGCCGAGCGCGAAGTTCGGCGCTTCGAGCGTTTCGCCGCGGGCGGGCATGCGTGTGACATAAGTCACGAGGTCGACCATGTTGCTGCCGATGACGGCGATTGTCTCCATCTGCGTGTCTTCCTTGGTATGGGATGCGCCGCGTGCAGGGGCGGCGGCGTGCGAGATGTGATAATGGAATCACATAAAATGTGAAAATGCAATCACATGGTGTTTTGGGGGTGACACTTGGTGTGGGAGGTGGAGGTGCAATATGGGGGCGGAACGGTGTCGACGTGCAAAAAAGGTCGCACTGACGAGAAGGGGGGGAAATCCACTCAATGCGAGCAGGTTGAATGCCCTGACGTCGGTGCTCTCTCCGCGGGTGACAGAAGACGAGGGGCGGAGCACGGATGAGCGGGACGCCGAACGCGCAGAGGATTCAACACGGGCGCCGTTTGGGGCGACGACAGACTGACTGGAGCGAACACCGGGTCGTTGCGACCGGAACAGGCGGTCGGCGCTAGTGTGGTGAGCCTACGTGCGTCCGGACGTAGGGAGAGACGTGATCAGCACTGCACCGCATGAGGTTTTGTGGCCGTCGAACGATGCGAAGGACCCCTCGACGTTAAAGTCCGCATCACCTTCGACAATCACGCACTCGCCGTGGATCGGGCAGGTGCAGCGGTCGCCGACTCGAGCGACCGGCCGCCCCATGACTTCGCTGTTGGTCGCGCCTGACTCGACGCGCCCGCCGTGACTGTGTACGTCTCCAACCCGAATTACACCGCGCATGAACGCTCCTGCTCCTGGTTCGAGTCCGACGTAGACTCTGCCGCACCGTCACATCGATTTTCCATCGTGCCGACCATTCGCGTGCGGTCGCCATATCGCTTCATTTGCGTGCTCTCAATGCTTTGAACGCTTTGACCAAACCCACGATTACCAGGGTGAGTCCGATCACAACGATAAGAGCCGGCACAGAGAAAACGAAGTTTAATTGCGCATCGGTTTGAATATGCCACTGGTCAAATGCACCAATCGCCAGAAACACAATAAGAACAGAGAAAAGGCCTATCCCAGCGACGATTAACCCGATGCCCCACCCTAACAATTGCTGATGGCGCGAGGGTTTGTATGCCCCCAGTTCCATAACAGCCCTCACGACAAAAAAGGACGACGCGCGCAACGCGCATCGTCCATGTTGGTCCATGTCCCGTCTCTTTGGGCTACTTAGAAGCTGTATCCTTGTCCGGTCTGACTGTAATCGACATCGCGCCGCTTTCCCCACCAGGGCAGATAAGCACTACCCTCGCCAGCCGCGCGGAACCATGGCTTCTTTGGGTCAACCGGATTCAACCTCTCAGGAGGAACAACGACAACGGCCATCGGGTGTTCGGCATCGTTCGTTCCGGCCACGAGCGTATTACCGCCGAGATGGTTCGCGCGACCGATTGCCAGTGCCACATCGGTCAGCGCGGTACCGGCACCCATCTCGCCAAGCAGCGCCGGCGTGTTGAACGTCTGCTTCTTGAAGTCGTACTCGGGCAGCACCTCGGTCAACGTCTGTGACAACGCACCAAGCCGAGCAGACGCAATGTCGCTGCCCTTGCCCGCGTCGTGGATGACGTAGTGCAGATCGGCGGTTGCCACTCCAGAATTGTGGGCTGCCTGGTCGATGGTCGATTTCCAGGCCTCAACTGCGCGCGTCGTGCCAGCTTTTTTCTCGAAGTCGTTCACGTTGCCGACAGCTACGCGCCCGATCCATGCGAGCGGTTCACGCTCGGTCTTGAAGTCCGGTCCGGTGAGAACGAGCAGAACCATGTTCTCGTTCATCTGGTTGTCTTTCGGCGGGAAGCTCGGCGCATCCCAGTTCATCACCCATACGCTCTGGTCGGGGTGTGCTTGCAGATAGTCGAGTGCGCGATTGAGCGAAGTGAAGCCCGCGTTCGGACCACCGGGCGTGATGTGAACGTCTGGCGGAGTATCCTTGCTCCACAAATTTGGTGCATCCTGGTTGCCAATCTCAAACATCGACACGAACTGCTTGACCAAGTACTTTCGAGACTCCTCCGGATCAAGGCGTTTTTCCGGAATCGCAAACTCGATGTGGGTTCCAGCCAGCTCCCGCCATCCCTTTCGGTCTTTTGAGTGGACGTTGTAGAAATATACCGGGCTCATCACATAAATTTCGCCGAATAAAACGAGAAGTTGATCGATGTATTTCTCATAAAACCCATCAAACGTCTCGCGGCCATTATTGCCATAGGCTACGCCGGCGACCGGCTGCACGGTGGTGAAGCCTTTCGGATCCTCCTTGACCATGTCATCGTGCTCGTTGGGCTGAACGAGACCCATCGTCCAAAGCAGCTGCCATTCGGTCGGATAGTCGCGCCGTTGTAGCGGATTGAGCCATGCGAGCCCAACGACTTGCGCTCGAAACGGTTGATTAGGGACTGGTGCTGCCACGGCGACGCTAGCCCCTGTACCAACCGTGGTTGCCGCGGCTTTTTCTCCGCCAGATTTTCGAAGTCCCGCCCAGAGCGCCAACACAGCGACCACAACCAACAGCGGCAACACAATCAATCGTTTCATCCATTCCTCAACCGAGTGAATCGCTCCGGGAATCGTGGAGGCCCGTTGGTTTAATTTAATACCGGCACGTCAGCGGCATTTCTGAGTTGCCTGTCGTAGTTTGCCTCAGCCTCGACGGGCGGGATATAGCCGAGCGGTTCCATCAGTCGATGATGGTTGTACCAGGCCACCCATTCCAGCGTCGCCAGTTCGAGGGATTCCCTCGTTTTCCATGGGGCACGACGATGATTCAGTTCCGTCTTGTACAGGCTGTTGATCGTTTCAGCCAGTGCGTTATCGTAGCTGTCGCCACGACTGCCGACGGACGGCTCGATACCCGCTTCGGCCAAACGTTCGCTGTACATGCTGCGTGCGATCACGATACCTTTCCGGTTCATCTGCTTCCAGACCTTCGGTACGCCATAGACCTGCATGTTGGCCTGCCGGACACGCTTGATCTCCGGTTGCAGAATCTCATCACGTTTGGCGCGGACGCAGCGTTTGGACGGATCGCGAAGCTGCGCAGCATGGCGTCGGTAGCCCGACGGGGCAATCCGCAAGACCTTACAGATCGGCTCGACCCCGAAGGTGTTTCGATGCTGATCAATGAAGGCCTTCAGGACTTGAAACGGCGGTCGAGCTCCGCCTGGGCGAAAAACGCGCTCGCCAGCTTGAGAATCTCGTTGGTCCGGCGCAGTTCCTTAACCTCGCGCTCTAGCGCCTTGATACGCTCACGCTCGGCCGTGTTCACGCCATCGCTCGTCGCGTTTGACCCGATCCAGCAGCGTCTGCGGCGTACAGCCGATCATCGGTGCAATCGATTCGACTGCCGCCCACATCGACGGGTGTTCGCTACGCTGTTCGCGTACCAGACGCACTGCGCGCTCCCGCACTTCCGGGGAAAATATGCTTGCCTTCTTGTTCATGACTCGATTCCCTCAAGAATTCGAGCCTCCACAAAATCCGGTGCGGTCGGGGGAGCGTCGCGAAATGGCGCGACGAGAAAGACACTTGCGGCGGAAGATTGGCGGAATCCCGGATCGACCGGTCACCACCGAAATCGATCACCCGCCAACCTGGAGTGTGCGCCCCAACCGTCGGGGTGATACGTCACGCTGGGGATGTAGACCGGGGTGGACGTCGGATTGCTTGCCACCGGACGACTGACGTTGGGTGTGAGGCTTGGCCACGCCCAAGGGTTGCCCACATGCAGTATATTCCGCGCCGGGACAACGACGTGGCTGGCCGTTCCCGCACGTGAGCTTGTCGAATGGCCGGGCTGTACGACGACCAGGGCGACCAGCAGCGGTAGCGAAATGCCTTCCACTTCTCCTCACCGATTCAGGTTGATGGGGTCAATCCACACAGTGACCGGAGCAGCGACCGATGAAAGCACTTTGCACTACCCGTCACACGCGCCTATATTTTAGGTCACGTGATGACATGATTCCAGAAAACTCCCGGTGTTCCTGGAGTTCGTGATGGCAGCAAGCAATCGAAAGGCCGGCGCAAGCGCCACGAAACACGACCTCGAGCAGCTATCCGAATTTCGCTACCGGCTGCGGCGTTTTCTGCGTTTCTCGGAGGAAATCCTGCGTGCCGAGGGGCTGACGCCGTTGCAATACATGCTGATGTTGCACACCTGTGCGTTCCCGGACCGCTCGTGGGCGACAGTCGGCGAGATTGCCGAGCGGTTGCAGGCGTCCTCGCATGGCACGGTGGCGCTCGTCACCCGCTGTGAAGCGGCCGGGCTCGTCCGGCGCCAGACGAGCGAGCAGGATCGACGGCAAGTGGAGATCCATCTGACAGAAAAAGGGGCGGAATGCTTGCGCAAGGTTGCGGCTTTGCACAAGTCGGAAATTCAGGCGTTCGGCTGGGCTTTCCAGGACGTCACCGATATCAACTGAGCGCGCGACAGCGAGGCGCGCGCAACGGGTTCCCCGAACGGCCGACACACATCGGCCGTCACAAGAACCGGCAGGGTGGGAGAACGAACACACACGCAGCAGGGGGAGGTCGTTTGCAAGGAGTGGCATATGAGCACGACCTCGAGCCTCAATCTGGAAGGCAAGCTCCGGCGTGACGCCGGAATCATCGGGCTGTTGTTCGCCAGCACGACCAGCATGGTCGGTTCCGGCTGGTTGTTCGGCGCCTATCACGCATCGCGCATCGCCGGCCCGCTGAGCATCGGCAGCTGGGTACTCGGCGCGGTCATCATCATGCTGATCGCACTGTGTTTCGCCGAGCTCGCGGCGATGTTTCCGCGTAGCGGAGCGCTGGTGCACATGAGCCATGCGAGTCATGGCGTCGGACTGGGCCGCATCTGGTGCGGCCTCCTGTTCCTGGCGTACGTGCCGGTTCCGGCGGTCGAGGCGGAGGCGATCGTCACGTACGCGAACAACTATCTCCCGTGGTTCATCCAGCCCGGAAGCGCGGGCTTGCTGACGGCTGCCGGCTTCGTCGCCTGCGCCGGCCTGCTCGGCGTCATGGCATTGCTGAACCTGATGGTGATCCGCTGGCTGTTGGGCGTGAACTCGACCATCACGTGGTGGAAGATACTCGTGCCGCTTCTGACGATTGCAGGCTTGCTGGGTGCGAGTACGCACTGGGGAGTCATGCAGGCGGCGCCCGGCAGCTACCACGTGTCCGGCATGTTCACCGCGCTGCCGGCCGCCGGCATCGTCTTCAGCTATCTGGGCTTTCGAACGGCGATCGACCTGGGCGGCGAAAGCGCCAATCCGCATCGAAACATCCCGTTGGCCGTGATCGGCGCGGTACTGTTGGCCGCCGTCATCTACATCCTGTTGCAGGTCGCGTTCATCTACGCGCTTGCGCCGGCCGATCTTGCCGCCGGTTGGAACAACCTCAGCTTCAAGGGTGAAATGGGACCGTTCGCGGGGCTCGCAACGACCCTCGGCATGGGATGGATGGCCACGCTGCTTTACATCGACGCCTACGTCTCGCCAGGGGGAACCGGCCTGATGTACGTCACCGGCGGCTCGCGCATCCTGTTCGCAGCCGGCGAACTGGACGCTGGCCCACGCATGCTGACGCGGTTGAATGCCAACAAGATTCCCTGGGTTGCCGTACTGATCATGTGGGCGGTCGGCGTGCTGTTCCTGATGCCGTTCCCTGCGTGGCAGCAGATGGTGAGCTATATCACGTCGATCACCGTGCTCACGTACGGGCTGGGGCCGATCGCGCTACTCGTCCTGCGACGCAACGTGCCGGAACTGCAGCGGCCGTTCCGCATGAGCGGGGCCGGGTTGATCGCGCCGCTCGCATTCGTGTGCAGCAACCTCGTCATCTACTGGACCGGCTTCAAGACCAACAACTTCCTGTTCTCGCTGGTGGCGATCGGCTTCGTCCTCTACGCGCTTCACCATCATGTCGTGTTGCGCCGTAGCGCGCGAGACTTCGGCTGGCAGCACATCGCGTGGTTGCTCCCGTGGTTCGGCGGGCTGTGGCTGTTGTCGTGGCTGGGCGGTATCGGCGGCGGCCTGGGCGTCATCGGATTCGGCTGGGACATTCTGCTGGTCGCCGTCTGGAGCGTGGTGGTGCTTGCGCTGGCCATGCGCAGTGCGCTCGATGCCGGCGAGACGTCGGAGATGATGGGGCGCATGAACGAGACCAGTTGACGGATCGACACACTCGACACAGGCGGGCGTCATGACATCGGGATCGACAGGAGGAGAGGACAGCGCGGCCGGCGAACTCGCATCGCTTCGCGTGGAAACCGGTCGCGTCCAGCGTTCGTCACAAACGGAAGACGACGCGTCGCCGATCGACATGTATCGCCTGAGTTGCCTGGGGATCGTGGTCGGCGTCGTCACCGGAATCGGCGCCGTGGCATTTCGCGGCTTGATCGGCTTCGTGCATAACGCCTTTTTCCTCGGCCGATTGTCTGCCTCGTACAACGCGAGCGAGTTCACGCCGCCTTCCGTCTGGGGGGCGTTCGTCATACTGGTGCCGGTGGTCGGTGGCCTCGTCGTGACGTGGCTCGTCTGCACCTTTGCGCCGGAGGCGAAGGGGCACGGCGTGCCCGAGGTGATGGACGCGATCTACTTCAAGCGCGGGGTGATTCGCCCGGTGGTCGCGATCGTGAAATCGCTGGCATCCGCGTTCGCCATCGGCACCGGCGCGGCGGTAGGTAGAGAGGGGCCGATCATCCAGATCGGTTCGGCGCTCGGCTCGACGCTCGGGCAAGCGGTCAGGATGACCGCCGGCCAGCGCATCACGCTCGTGGCCGCGGGCGCGGGTGCCGGGATCGCCGCCACGTTCAATACGCCGATCGGGGGTGTCCTGTTCGCGACCGAACTGATGATGCCCGAAATCAGCGTGAACACGTTCCTTCCCGTCGCGCTGGCGACCGGCACGGCGACGTTCGTCGGACGGTTGTTCTTCGGCAGTGCGCCGGCGTTTCTGGTACCGGCCCAGCTCGGCGCGATTCCCGATCGTCCGGGCAGTGTGCTGACACTCCTGCTGTACGCGGCGCTCGGCATTGTCACGGGTACCGGTGCCGCACTGCTGACCCATGGACTGCATTTTGCGGAGGATGTCTTCGAGCGTATTCCGGGCCGCTATGCGCGTCACGCGCTGGGGATGTCGCTCGTCGGGGTCACGATCTACCTGCTGATGCACTTCGCCGGGCATTACTACGTCGAAGGTGTGGGATATGCAACGATTCAGGCGCTGCTTTACGGACAACTCGGCGGCTGCCTGTTCCTGATCACGCTGGCGCTTTGCAAGACCCTCGCGACATCGATCAGCCTGGGCTCGGGATCATCGGGCGGCGTGTTCTCGCCGTCGCTGTTCATCGGTGCGGCGTTGGGGGCGGCGTTTGCCGCATTCGTCCAGGCGGTGCTGCCCGCGGCACCCGTCAGCGCGCCTGCGTTCGCGATGGTCGGAATGGGGGCGATGGTGGGCGGCGGAACCGGCGCGGCGATGACAGCGGTCGCGATGATCTTCGAGATGACCCGCGACTACGACATCGTGCTGCCCATGATCATCGCCGTTGCGGTCAGCCTCGCGACCCGGCGCCTGCTTTGCCGCGAAAGCATCTATACGCTCAAGCTCGTGCGTCGCGGCCACGTGATTCCGAACGCCTTGCATGCCAACATGTTTCTCGTCCAGAACGCGGCGCAAGTGATGGAGACGGACGTGCTCGTGCAGGACGCCGAGGTACTGTTCCGCGACATTCTGGGCAATCTGGACGGCCCCCCGTTCCGCCACGTGGTCGTCACGCGATCGGGCCGGATCGAGGGCGTGCTTCGCATCAACACCGGATTGCGCCGGGCCATTTCGCACGATCATCTTTCGGTGACGCTCGGTGCGCTCGCTCAACGCAATTTCATTGTGGTCGCGCCGGGTGAAGCGGCATTCGATGTGATCAGCAAGCTGCGCCAGAAGCACGCGACCATGGCGGTGGTCGTGACCCGGCCCGAAGAAGAGGGCGCAATGGAGGTGGTCGGGGTCATTGCCAAGGAACACATCGCAGACGCGGTGGCGAGCAGCATCAGGATCTTTCCCGAGAATCGGCGCGAAACGGAGCGCAGCCGGCGGTCAGGGAAACAGCACGGTGACAGCCACGCGCCGACGCGGGCCGAAGCGCCTGCCGGCAAGGAGGGGCAGCATGAAACTCAGCGTTGAGCTGGCGGTTCTGCGTCGGCGCCTTGCGGTGGCCCTGCATCTTGATGAATGGAAGGAGGTGCTGGCCGGCAACCTGGAAGACGAGGCGAGCGACGATCGCGAGTGGGTCATCGTCTACAGAACGGCGAATGGATACTGTTGCCTTTACCGGGGGAAGCCGGTCGAGTTCGATGAACGCTCCGATGTGCAGTCATGGTCCGCCGAGATGGACGTCCGGACGTACTTCATGGGCTTGTGACCGCGATATTGGCGACGAACCGTTTCCGCCGGTCAATGCGTGGCGGGAGCGGGCTCCCGCCACGCTGGCGCGTCATCGATAAACGATATCCGCGCGACGATTCTGTGCCCACGATGCTTCGTCGTGGCCCAATGCAACCGGCTTTTCCTTGCCGAAGCTGACTGCCTCGATCTGCGAATCGGGCACGCCGAGCGTTTCAAGTGTGCGAAGCACGGCCTGCGACCGGCGCTCGCCCAACGCGAGGTTGTACTCGCTGGTGCCGCGTTCGTCGGTATTCCCCTGGATCAGGACGTGTCGCGCGGGATGAAGACGCAGATAGTCGGCGTGCGCCTGCAGCAGCGACTGGTATTCAGGCTTCACTTCATAGCTGTCGAAATCGAAATAGATACTGCGTTTCGCGAGCGGGCTGTTGGGGTTGTTCAATTCGTCAGCCATGGTCGACGGCGTCCCGATCGCCTGACCATTTGCGGCCTCCTGATTCATCATGCCGGCAGTGCTGGACGTCTTTGTCGCGGAATGGCACCCACCGAACAGGACAAGGGCCAACACCACCGCATATCGCATCAAGCCTTTCATCACGGGTCTCCCGAAGAGGGCGTTCGATCGAACGGAATGGGTCGCGGATCAACGGAACGGGGCGCGGCATCGCTGCGGGAAGCACAGTGAATCGAGCGGCTCCTTTTTGACGGGCGACGGAGTTCTGTAAATGAGCTGAAGGGTGAATCGTAAGATTTTCGGGTTCACCCGGATCGGGAAGATAATCTCCTTTACTAGAGTAGGAGAAATGTCACATCGTGACTAGTTGTCGTGTTACGATGCGGAAATTCTGCGAAATTGTGAATTCAGATGTGCTCCATCAGCTCACGTCACTCGACGTCCGGCCGTCCCGGTATGAAAGGCCGGGGCGAGCTTCTTGAACCCGGCTGCCCAGCTGGGTTTTTTTTGTCTGTTGCTGGATCTGTTCGGTAAATCGCGTCAACGATGTCCCAGTTGCCCACCGTGCCTTCCCGCATGACTGCGCCCGAATTGCGCGTGACCGCGTCGCTCGCGGCCACGGGCGTCGACAACACCACGCAGTCGATCGGCCTCGCGCTCGGCGGCATCGCGGGCGGCTGGCTGCTGAAGCAAGGTGGCCCGAACACGGTGTTTCTGGTGTGTGCCGACGTGGTTGCAGTATGGCTGGCGATCGCTTTCGGCATGAAGCTGCCGCCGCGGCGAACCTGAACGATCGGGGCATCGTTTGACAATGAACAAGACTGACGAGTGGGTAGGGGGAGACCGATGATCCGTATTTCCGCGCTCGCAGATCGACGCGCGTTGCTGCATGCGCGGCGTCTGTGGCTTCACTATGGCGTGTTCTGGCTGGGTGCGGTGGCTGTCGGCCTCGTAGCGGTGCTTTACGCGAAGCTGATCGATTTCGGCTACGCAGTGTTTCTGGACTACGCCGCCGAACATGCCTGGTTGCCGCTGATCGTCACGCCGACGATCGGTGCGGTGACGGTCTGGCTGACACGGCGATTCTTCGATGGTGCGGAGGGGAGCGGCATTCCGCAGGTGATTGCCATGCTGCATGCTCCAGGCAACACGGGGGCGCGGTTGCTCAAGGTCCGGATCCTGATCGGGAAGATACTTGTCTCGTTCCTGGCCATTCTCGGTGGGTTCACGATCGGTCGCGAAGGTCCGACGATTCACGTCGGCGCCGCACTCATGTTCAACCTGCGGAAGTTCTATCCCCAGCGGTTCCGTGCGATTCGCCCGGGCGTCCTCGAGCACCGGCTGGCCCTCGCGGGCGCGGCAGCGGGCCTTTCCGCCGCGTTCAATGCACCGCTCGCCGGCGTCGTGTTCGCGATCGAGGAACTCACGCGTAGTTTCGAACAAAGGACGAGCGGCGTGCTGATCACGGCGATCATCTTCGCCGGTATCGTGTCGCTCGGCATTCAGGGTAACTACGTTTATTTCGGCACGATCGATGTCGGCGCGCGCCTGCCTGAGTCGCTGGTGCTTGCGGTCGTCCTCATCGGCGTGATCGCCGGCGTCATGGGCGGAATCTTCTGCTGGCTGTTACTCAACACGCGACGCTGGATGCCGCGAGGGCTTCAGGATTTTCGTGCCGGCCAGCCCGTGCTGTTCGGCGCAGCGTGCGGGCTGGTTGTTGCAGTCGTCGGCGTGGCGACGCACGGCCATACGTTCGGCAGCGGATACGCGGAAGCCCGCGGCATGCTCGAAAGCCATGCGAACGTGAGCGTCCTGTACCCGGTGTTCAAGATGGTTTCGATGATTGGCTCGTACCTGCCTGGTGCGCCGGGTGGCTTGTTTGCACCGTCGCTCGCGATCGGTGCAGGGATCGGCAACACGCTGCATACGCTGTTCTCGGGCATGCAGCTGCAGATGCTGATCGCGCTTGGCATGGTCGGCTATCTTGCCGCGGTCACGCAGAGCCCGATCACCGCGTTCGTGATCGTCATCGAGATGATCAACGGCCACGCGCTGGTCATCTCGTTGATGGCCACGGCGCTGATCGCCAGCCGCGTGTCGCGATTCTTTGCTCCGCCGCTGTACGAAGCGTTGTCGACACGCTATTTTCCCGCTGACCACCGATGACCCCTGACGCCCCAGGCGTACCTGATGGGAAATGAGCCACCCTTACGCTTCAACCGTGGTCGTTGAGCGCGGAAATGGGCAGCTCCGCGGATTGTCGAGGCTATGCTGCGCCATGTTCGTCCTGACCGATCAGCAATTCGGTTGGTGACAGGAACATGTAGCGCGGAACGTCGAGGTTCTGCGGGGCCGGCTTGTCGCGGAATACACGTCCGGCCAGATCGTAGGTTGATCCGTGGCATGGACACAGGAAGCCACCTGGCCAGTTGTCGGGAAGGTTCGGCTGAGGCCCGGATTGAAACCTGGGGGTCGGTGTACAACCGAGATGCGTGCAAACGCCGACCACGACGAGAATGTTCCGATGCTCGGGCCGCGAGCGAAACGGGTTTTTGCAATAGTTCGGCAGCGGCATCGAGAACGTGTGGAGCGAGTCCGGATCAGCGACCAGTGGGGTCGCCTTGATGACGCTTGCGAGCATGGCCGGCGATCGGTTGACAATGAACACCGGTTTGCCTCGCCATGCAGCTGTCAACATCCCGCCCTCCGACAACTGACTGATGTCGACCTTGACCGGGGCGCCTGCCGCGAGCGCGCTGGCGGGCGGGGTCAGCGAATCCACAAACGGAATGACCGCTGCTATTGAGCCGACGCCACCCGCGACGGTTGTCGCGATGAGCCAACGACGGCGATTGACGTCGGGGCCCGTAGCCTCGATCGGCTTCTCGTCCATGTCCACTCCTTCAAGACAAAAGGCGCACGTGCCGTCACGGCGGCTGCCGTGACTGAAACGGTGGCCGAACAGGGTAGCGCGGCGCCTCGTGTCGATTCACATGGTCCAGACGAACACCGCATGCGCATGCGACGACGCCTGTATTGAGACGCTCCGACGCATGACTTTCCCGTGATACGTGGCCGTTACGGCATAGTGCCCGGCCGGCATCGATACGAGCAGAAAAGGTCCGGCAGTCACCGTCGAGAGCACGGTCTTGCCATGTGCGTCGACGATCTGCACCGGGATATCTGCCAAATATTCGTTCCCGCTGCGCGTGTGCCCCGCGAACTCAAGCGAGAGCGAATATTTGCCGATCTCCTGTTTGATCGCGGCTGATTGGTCACTTCCGATTCCTCCGGACAGGTAGGTAACCTTGCCCGAATTTTCGGGAGGTGGAAGCGACGTCTGCTCAGCGGCCAACCCGCTTCGGGCGAAAACCGCAATCGCCACGGCAGTGACGCCGAGTGCCATTCTGGATGAGGACTTCATGATTGCACTCCTGCAGTGCTCCGTGTCGACGTGTTTGCTCCGAATCGTCTTCAGCTCACACCCATGGAGACGAACATTCGCGCGCCGTTCCGGTCGACCAGGAGCGCTACGCTATGAGCGGAACGTACGATGTTCTTGAAGAACTGAGCTGTACTCGTCACCGGGGTGCTGTTGATCCTCAGAATGATGTCGCCCGGTTCGATTCCGGCGAGCGCAGCCGGCCCGCTACTTTGCTCGACGCGTACGCCACCCTGGACACCTGCAGCCCGCTTTTCGTTACCACTCAGATTGCGTACCCCCAGTCCGTACGTGCCGTAGGACGCGCGATTCGCCGTGTTGACGGGAAGGTCGTGGGAGTCCATCGACGATGGAACCACCGTCGCGTGATGGACAGCGCCATTGCGCCAGTAGCCGAGATCGATCGTGGCGCCAGGGCTCAGATCGGCCACTGCCGCCGGTAAATGTGTCGAATCCGGAACGGCCGCGCCGTTGATCCAAACGATGACGTCGCCTGCCCGCAAGCCTGCCTTTGCTGCAGGACCACCCGAGTCGACCGACGTGACGAGCGCGCCATTCGGCCGCGGCAACCCGAACGACCGGGCGAGCGGATCCGTCACGTTTTGCACTGCGACACCGATGTGCCCATGGGTGGCCTTGCCGTGCATCTTCAGCTGGCGTTCGACCTTCATGGCTTCGTCGATCGGTATCGCGAAGGCGAGACCTTGGTACGCGCGGCCGTCGTCCGGAAGCGGCGTTTCGATACCGACGACTTCACCGTTGAGGTTCAGGAGCGGACTGCCGCCATCGCCGGCGTTCTCCGTGAGATCGGTCTGGATCAATGGAGCGTAGGATTGGTCAGGAAGCAGACGGGAGGTATTGCTTACGATGCCTCTCACGATCGAGTTTCCGAGTCCGTATGGGGAACCCATCGATGCGACCCATTCGCCGGCTTTGAGCGTCGAGGGCGATCCGATTCTGGCAACCGGCAACCCTTTCGCGGGAATGTGAAGCAGCGCGACGCCGCTTGCCGGGTCGCTACCGACTACTCTGGCTCGATAGGTTCGCCCGTCGACGAGGGAGACGGTGATTCTAGAGGCACCGGCAATGTCGCTGGCATCTGTGAGGATGTCCCCGTCCGGCGAGATAATGAAGCCGCTGGCGTGTTGCCGTGTGAGGGCCCCGCGATCGTCGCCTGGTACGGGAGAGAATTCCCTGAAGAAGCGAAGGAACGGATCGTTTCCAACGCTTGGCGGAGGCCATAGTTGCTTCACACCTGAGGCAGTATCGAGTGGAGATGCGTTGACCGCTACGACGACAGGCCCGTCTACCCTCGCTATGTTCTCGAAGTCAGACACGATGCCCGGATAGGCCGCCATGTCTGAAGTTGTGGAGAGAGCGAGTGGAGGAGCCCGCGTTGTCTGCGACGGGGCAAGCGATGCCTTCGACATGCAACTTGCCGACAACGCTGCAATTGCGACACTGGCGACCGTGATACGCGTGAATCCGATGCTTGCCATGACTACGCTCCTGTCGCGCGGAGCCGAACCGGTTGGCGAAACCGTCGGTAGGGCAATTTCGTGACGCGACGATTCCACCGTAGGTCGCGAGAATTAAATTGTGCTTAAGAAGCCGGAATGAGTGTGGCCGATTGTCTTGGGGCGCGATGATTTTCGCGCCCGGGTATACCGCCCGGCTTCGGCCGATGTCACGATGGACACTAACCCTGACTGGCGCCCGATACGGGTGATGTATGCTCCTTCGCGCCGCGGTACGATCTGACGAATGCGTCAAATCTTGAACGCGATTCAACTCAGGGGATTCGTCGCCCGGTGCCCTGCGTAAGACATGCGGTCATGGGGTGGGGCGGCCAACTTTCAGCAGGACCTCGGATAGGTAAACATGACGTTTTTTCAAGCGCTGACTGCCTTGATTGTCCTGGCTGCACTAGGTAGCTACGTCAACCACCGCGCTTTTCGTTTGCCGCCGACTATCGGGGTGATGACGATCGCGCTCGTCGTGACCGTCCTGCTCGTCACGCTGGGAGAAATCGGGGAAATCGACGTCGCGCGGTATGCGCGACTGATCCCGGAGATCGACTTCAGCGAACTCCTGTTTCACGGCTTTCTGCCATTTCTGCTGTTCGCCGGCGCATTGCACGTCGACTTTGGTGACCTACGTCAGGTCAAGTGGACAGTCGGTGTGCTCTCGACCGTCGGCACACTGATTTCCACCGCCGTTGTGGGCGTCGCGTTCTGGTACGCGTCGTCGTGGGTGGGTGTTCGTATCAGCTTCATGTATGCATTGCTGTTCGGGGCGCTCATATCCCCCACTGATCCGATTGCCGTGATGAGCATCATCAAGAAGGCGGGTGCGCCGAAGGAGCTGGAAACCCGGATTACCGGGGAAAGTCTCTTTAACGACGGTGTGGGTGCGATCGTCTTTCTGACGCTACTGGGTATAGCGACCGGTGCTCATGATCCAGAGCCGGTCACCGTCGCATTTTCGTTTCTTCAACAGGCCGTTGGAGGCGCATTGGCGGGATGGTTGACCGGTTGGCTCGTGTTCCGCCTCGTCGGCAGCATCGACAATCACCACGTCGAGATCTTGCTATCCATCGCGCTCTGCATGGGATCGTATGCACTGGCGGAGGTTGCACGGGCATCGGGCCCTATCGCCGTGGTGGTGGCCGGACTGTTCGTTGGTAACAAAGGGGGAATGACGGCGGCGGCCGGACAGGCCGGCGATTATCTGGGCATATTCTGGGAGGTCGTCGATGAGATGATGAACAGCGTGCTCTTTCTTCTGATTGGCCTTGAAGTTGTTTCGGTCCATCAGACCGGACCGTATCTGATAGCGGGTCTCGTTGCCATCGTCTGTGTGCTCGTCGGGCGAGCGGTGAGCGTGGCCATTCCGCTCTGGGCAATCAATCTCCGTATCCGGTTTCCGAAAGGCACAACCACGCTGCTGATCTGGGGCGGCCTCCGCGGTGCCATCTCGATCGCGCTCGCGCTATTGCTTCCACATGGGCCGCAGCGTGAGTTGGTCGTGACCGTCACCTATGTCGTTGTTGTGTTCTCCGTGCTGACACAGGGAATGACGTTCGGATGGTTTCTCCGGAAGTTGACCGCGACCTCGAACCGGCAAAGGCAATCCCGTCGCGAATCATGACGCGACGCCCCCGTCGACGGTCGATAGTTCGACGATTTCGGCAGTGATTTGCTCCTGCCTCAAGCGGTGATAGTCCCGGCTCAGGTGTTGCGCGGTGTCGTCGATATTGCGTTTCGCCGCGATCATTGCGCGCATGCGCGCTTCGTTCTCCGCCGCGAACGACAGGATGATAGCCTCGCAAACCTGCGTGTAGACATATTCCTCGGCCAGTCTTTCCTGCAGTTGCGGTAGCGGGAGCGTGACAACCGGCGGAAAGGGGCGCGTGACCTGTTTGAATCGCTGGAAATCGAAGGGCAGCAGCGATGTCGTCTGGACGACCGCTTCGCTGATCGCTTGCGGTACACCGTGCACGAGCGTGACATGCGACGCGTTGCCGTGACGCAGGCGACGATACAGCGCATTGACAATCTTCTCTGCGAGCTCGGATGCGGCATCGGCGTGAACGATCATTTCCGATGACCAGGTCATCGGGAGACCGAGCTCGTCGGCCGCACTTCGTGCGCGATCGCCCACGATGAAATACTCGACGGATCCGGTTCCCGGCCGGTGGATTGCCTGAAGCACACGTTGATTGTAGGTGCCGACGAAGCCGTGTTCCGGGCCGATAACGATATAGACATGGGTGTCGTCCGGAAGCGGCAACCCCGAGCGCTCGGGTGGCTGTAGTACGGCAATGCTCATTGCATCAGCGATCGCAAGGCCGATCAGATCGGCGCATGCGCGGATTCCCGGCAGGCGCGCGAGCGCTTCTCGCGTGCGTGTCGCCGCGATGCCGCGCATCGCGCTCACCACGGATTCCAGTTCGCGGACCGTACCCAGTCGGTTCTGAACGTCGCCGAGCCGATTGCTCATCGGTCGCTCCGGAGTTCCGCCGATTGCGGGATGAGATCGCGGACGATGCGAACGAGTTCGGCGCGATCATCGGATGACACGTTGTGGCCGGCAACGAGCACGGGACCGAGCTTGGTCGCGATACCGGTCGAATCGAGGCGGGCGGGAAGAGCGACTCGCACCGCAGCGATCGCCGACGGTGCGCATGCATCGAATACGCCGTCGGCCAGTGCAAACAGCAATGCGATCTCGCCTACCGGGCGTAGCGGCGCGAATCGCGGTTGCGCAATCAATGCGCGAATGCGTTCCCCACGATCGATTTGCGCCTTGATTCGGGTATCGCTGAGCCCGCCGAAGCGCGTGAACATCTCGAGCTCGAGAAACTGCGCGTAATCGAGCCGCAATCGTCCCGACGCAGCTCTCAGTGCCGGCAGCTGGGCCTTGCCGCCGACCCGGCTGATGCTGAGCCCGACATCGATGGCGGGGCGCTGGTTGGCCGCGAACAGGTGGGCGTCGAGCACGATCTGCCCGTCGGTAATCGAGATCAGATTGGTTGGAATGTACGCCGCGAGATTCCCGGCATCGGTTTCCGCAATGGGCAGCGCGGTCAACGAGCCGCCGCCGCGCTCCGCGGAAAGCTTGGCGGCCCGCTCGAGCAGGCGGGCATGCAGGTAGAAGATATCGCCAGGATAGGCCTCTCGTCCGGGCGGATCTCGTGCCAGGAGTGCCAGCTCACGATGGGTTGCGGCGTGCTTCGTCAGATCGTCGATGACCACGAGTGCGTGCTGACCCCGGTCGCGGAAGTATTCCGCGATGCTGAACGCTGCGAACGGTGCGATCCATTGCAGACCGGGCGGATCGGCCGCCGATGCGACGACGAAGATACAGCGCTCCGGTGCGCCGTTCCGTCGAACCGCATCGATGACGCGTTCGACTGCGGTGGCCCGCTGGCCAATCGCCACGTACACGCAGATCACGTCGGAATGCTTCTGGTTGACGATCGCGTCGACCGCGATGGACGTCTTGCCCGTTGCCCGATCGCCGATGATCAGCTCGCGCTGTCCGCGGCCGATCGCGAAAAGCGCGTCGATCAAGAGGATGCCTGTTTCGACAGGTTGAGAGACCGCTGCGCGTTCGATGATCGACGGCGCGGCGCGTTCGATCGGAAGGGACGACGAACATTTCGGCGGTTGGCCGCGATCGAGCGGCCTCCCGAGCGGATCGACGACGCGCCCGAGCAGGTTCGAGCCCACCGGCACCTCGACGACGCGGCCGGTACCCGAGACGCGCGTGCCGGCCGCAACGCCGCTTTCGGCGTCGAGTAACACGCAACTGAGCGTGTCGACGTCCAGCTTGAGCGCGAATCCGAACTGCCCCCCGTCGAACCGCAGCAACTCGTTCAGGCGAACATGCGGAAGGCCGCTCACCCGTGCAATGCCGTCAGCGATGTGCTCGACGCGCCCGACCGACTCCGCCTGCGGTGCGAGATTCAGCGCCGCCAGCACGGTCCTGCCGTGCGCCAGCCATGCGTCGGCTGTGCCGTCACGCGTTTCGTTCGTCGCCATGGGAAATGAGGTCGCTTTTCAGGGATTCCAGACTATGTCGAAAGCTGTTTCGCACGATGACGTGCGGCGCGACGAGTTCGAGTCCCGCGATCAAGGCCGGATCGACGTCGGTGTGTATCGGCGTGTCGTGACCCAGCGCCGTTGCGAGCATCGAGCGACAGCGGGCCAGCTCGTCGTCGTGCAACGTACGCGGGGCGATCAGGCGCAGTATTTCGCCGTCGCGGCCGAGGCGTGCGCGGTCCTCCGCAGGCAGTGCCCGGACGGCTTCGGCGAGTGGCTCGATGAAGCCTTCCACCAGCGAGCCGGCCGGGAGTGTCGTGAGCAATCGGGCCGCGATGTCGATCGCAAACTGGCTGGCCCGCGCCGCATTGTCACGCAGTGCGTCTTTTTTCATCGCTTCGATTTCAGCCTCGGCGGCTTTTCTCAGCGCATCGGCCTCGGCATGTGCGTCGGCGAGCAGCGATGCCTTAAGGTGCTCGACCTCGACGGTGGCCGCACTCGATCGTTTCAGGCGAGTGGCCTCTTGCTCGGCAACATCTCTCGCCGCCTTGTCGCGATCCTGCTGCGCCGCGTCGCGAGCGTCCGATGCGTCCTGCAGAAGACGCGCGGCGGCTTGCTGACGATCGGCCATGATCCTGGCAACCGGCTTGAACAGAAAGCGCGACAGCAGCCAGATCAGGACGAGGACGTTGACCGTCTGGAAGCCGAGTGTCCACCAGTCGATTCGCATGGTCAATGCTTACTTGGTAAACGGATTGGCAAACAGAACGAGCAGGGCGACCACGAGACAGTAGATCGCCATGGTTTCGATCATCGCCAGGCCGACAAATAACGTTCGTGAAATCGTACCGGCCGATTCCGGTTGGCGCGCCAATGCATCCATCGCGGCAGCGACGGCGCGGCCCTCGGCCAGTGCCGGGCCGATTGCGCCGAAGGAAACGGCGATCGCAGCCGCGACGATGCTTGCCAGTTGAATCCAGTTGTTCATGATGCTCCTTGCGGTGGATGCGATGCGGGCGCGCCTTCGCCGCCGAGCGCGGCGCCGATGAAGACCGCCGCGAGTACCGTGAAGATGTATGCCTGAACCGCGCCTGTCAGCAGGTCGAGCGCCATGAGCGGAATCGGAACCAGCAGGCCCGCGAGCGACAGTACGATGCCGATCACGAACACGCCGCTCATGACGTTGCCGAACAGGCGCACGATCAGTGAAAAGGTACGGGTTATCTGCTCGACCAGATTGAGCGGAATCATGATCCAGGTCGGTTGTGCGAACGACGCGAGATACCGGGCGAGCCCGCGCTCGCGGATGCCGTAAAGCACCGTCGACACGAAGACGATGCCGGCGAGGGCGGCGTCGGTTTCAAGATGGGCGGTAGGGGGCTCGACACCCGGGATCACGCCGGACCAGTTGCACGTCAGGATGAACAGGAACAACGTTCCGAGCAACGCTCTGCAACGCGCGGGTTCAACTTGCATCGTGTCCTGCAACTGGCTGTCGAGTGTCGAGACGAACAACTCGGCCGCTGTCTGGAGTTTGCCGGGCGTCAGCGACAGTCGCCGGCGCATCGCGACCGCGGCGACGGCAATGAGCGCCATCAGCACCCAGGTGGTTGCCACCGGCGTCGAGACGGGTACCTCCCCGATGCGAAACAGCGGTTCGGTCATGAGCGGTGAATGCATCATGACGAACCTCCAGGCAACCGGATCATCACGCGGCGAGCGAGCATGATGCCGACGAGGCTGCTCAGCAACGCGCCGTATCCGATTTGCGCGAGGCCAAATAGCACTAGGGCGAGCGTACCGAAGCGCACGAGATGCATGATGATGGCGATGCTGATCGCATCCCGTGCATACCAGCGCACGTTGACGAGTAGCGACGCGAAAAAGGCAACGCCGACGATCCCGCCGGCCATTCCGCCGACGGCAGTCTGGACGGGAAGGGACCACGTCTGGATCGGTATCATGTTTCAGCTCCCTGGGCCCTGGCGATGCATCCAGCGCCATGCGGACCACAGACCGAACGCCGCGCCAAGCATCAGCAGTGGCGCGGAGAAGAACACGCCGGTATGAAAATGCCGGTCGAGCCAATGCCCTAGCCATAACGCCAGCAACGCCGGGATCACGATCATCCAGCCAAGCATGCCGATCTGCCCGAGTCGGGAGCCCAGTGTCGGCTCCGGCACGTCACGCGCCTGTCTGTCGCGCTGGACGGCGCGTTGAGCGGTCTGTTCGAGTACCGGCGCGTCGGGCTCGTGGGTTTTCGCCTCCGGGCCGGATCGGGCAGGCGCATCCTTTCGGGGTTCACCGCTCATGTCCGGCGCCCTCGTCGATACCGTCAGGGCAGGCTGCCGTATCCGGCGCACCGGGACGCAGATACTTCAGTATCTGCCGAATCGCTTGAGCATTGAGGCGCGTTTGCTCGACGCGCACTCTGCGCGCCGCATCGAGACGCGATTCTCGGGTTTCCCGCACGCGTGCTTGCAGTGTCTCGAGCGCATCGCCGAGTTCGCCGTCACGGCACGCGATACTGATGTCCGTGCCGTTGACGACCCGCAATACGCCGCTGCTTACCGCGCAAAACCGGCGCGTGCCGTCTGCCGTACGCCAACGCACGACACAGGGTGACAGCACGGTCAGAAAATCGGTATGCCCGGGCAGAACACCGAAACTGCCGGTCGCATCCTCCGCACGGAAGGCGACGACATCCGGTGTATCGACCAGCATCCCGGCCGGCGTCGCGATGGTCATGTGGAGAGCGGCGCTCATGTTGTTTCCCGCTCCCGCTCGCGGGCTTCGTCAAGCGTCCCGATCATGTACAGCGATTGTTCCCGCCACGCGTCGCATTCGCCGTCGAGTATGGCGCGGCATCCGGCAATGGTGTCGTCGATCGCGACGGAGCGGCCCGGCACACCCGTGAACGCTTCGGTGACGGCGAACGGCTGGGTCAGAAACCGCTGCAGACGGCGGGCCCGTCCGACGATCCGGCGGTCGTCCGTGCCCAGTTCCTCGATGCCTAGCAGCGAAATGACATCCTGCAGCTCGCGGTAATGCTCGATCGTACGCCGCACGTCGGTTGCGACCTGAACGTGTTCGGCGCCGACCACCAGCGGATCGAGCAGGATCGACGACGAGGTGATCGGATCGATCGCCGGATACATGCCTTCGGCGGCCATCGTGCGCGACAAGACGACCATGCTGTCGACGTGCGCGGCGATGGTCGTGACGGCGGGGTCCGTGAAATCGTCCGCCGGAACGTAGACCGCCTCGATCGCCGTGATCGAGACGCCGCCGACAGAAACAATACGCTCCTGCAACGCCGCCACTTCGCTCGCCAGAGTCGGCTGATAGCCGACGCGTGACGGGAGCCGCCCGAGCAAACCCGATACTTCGGCGCCGGCTTGGACGAAGCGGAATACGTTGTCCATCAGGAGCAGCACGTTCTGGCGCTGTTCGTCGCGAAAATATTCTGCAACCGTCAAGGCGGTCAGCGGAACGCGCCAGCGCGCCCCCGGGGGTTCGTTCATCTGACCGTACACGAGCACGGTCTTTGGCAGCACGCCGGAATGCTGCATGTCCACCAGCAGTTCATGGCCTTCTCGCGAGCGCTCCCCGACGCCGGCGAACACCGATATGCCCTGGTAGCGCTCGACCATCGCATGAATCAGCTCCATGACGAGGACGGTCTTGCCCACGCCGGCGCCGCCGAACATCGCCGCTTTGCCGCCCCGGGCGAGCGGGGCGAGAAGATCGACGACCTTGATGCCAGTCGCGAAGATGCCGGTTGCGCTGTCCTGTGAGGACAATGCCGGTGGCGGTTGATGAATGGGACGGCGCTGGACATCGACCGGAAGCGGTTCGCGCTGGTCGCCCGGCGTACCCATCACGTCGATCAGGCGTCCGAGTACGGCTTTGCCGACCGGAACCGCAATCGGCTGACAGGACGCTTGCGCCGACGCGCCTCTCGGCAATCCGTTGGTCGACTGCATCGCCAGTGCGCGGACCGTCCGGTCATCGAGGTGGGCCTGGACTTCCGCGACGATCGAACTCCCGCCATCGATTTCGATCGAGATCGCGGTATCCACCGGCGGCAGCATGCCGGACGGGAACGCGATATCGACCACTGCACCGCGGACTGCGACGACGCGTCCGGGAAGCTGTCGGCTGGATGCACTGGCGATCGATGCTGTGTTCATCGGTTTTAGTCGCGGTTGGGGGCGCCCGTGTACAGGCCCGTGCAGTACGGAGCCGAGTCGCGGGCAAAGGCCACGGCCAATATTTACTGCGACGCATCCTGCCGACGATTGATCGTGATCAAGGAGCTTGTCGGCGGGGCGGCTGGGAGGTGAGGGCGGGGACGGTCACGTCAGAATGGCGCTGGTTCTCGGTAATCCGTGTGGTGACAACCAGATTGATGCACATCAGGGGTTCTCCCGATTTTCGTGCACTTTGCCGCTGGAGGCCGGTCTGGCTGCGACAAGGGCTGGCGCTCAGCCCCAAAAGCAACGGTCCTTTGCCGAACCACTTGCCGGGTGCGCCCGTCGTCAGGCGCTCGGCATCCTCTCGGGGCGGCTCCGTTACCTGGTGGCGGCCGGAGCCGACAGGATTCACACTCGAATATCGACTGTCGGCCCGGATCGCCGCGACAACGCGCTGCGCATTGCCATTACTGCGAGGGTTTGCGCGTACCCCTGCTTCGCGCGGGTAACCCCAATCGCTCAATTCACATTGAAATGCACGCGCACGTCCTGTTGGCTCTCGACAGGATGCCCGTTTTCCATCGCGGGGAAAAAGCGCCATCGGCGCAGCGTCTCGAGCAGGATTTGATTGAGTCGAGGATTCTGCGTCGGTTTGACAAGATCGATATCGAACGTGCCGTCTGCGTGGACAAGAAAGCGCGCGACCGCCATCGCCTGATATCCCTGCTCGCGCAGATCGTCGGGTAGTTCGGGCAGCGGCTGCGAAATCAGACGTGCCTGCGCATTGCCCGCCGAGGCAGAATGAGTCGTGGCGGTGTCCGCTTTCGTCGCAGAGGCAGGCCGCGCATCGTCGAGTGCCGCATGCGCGGTGTGTGTCTCCGTTGACGCAACCGGTTGTTGCGTTGGCAGCGCGTCGTGCGATGAAGCCGGATCGAACCGCTTCGCGGCGGCAGCAGGCCGAACCGGCGCGAGCGCCTGCGCTGGCCGTAGCGGCACAGGCTTCGATACGGTGTGTTCGATGGGTGCCGCTTTCGATGCCGCATGCGTCGTGGGTGGCGCGCTTGGCGGCAGTTCGACCAGCTGCATCTGAATTGAATCCGGGGTGTGCGGAGCCGGTTCGTCGCCGGAGAATAGCCGCGTCGAACTCACGAGAAACGCACCCCAGATCACGCTGGCGAGCGCGATCGTTCCCGCGAACCGACGCCCGTCACGATCGGGCGCCGAACCTGATTCGAGCGCGTTCCTAGTCACGATGAACCGCGATGAGAAAATGCTCGGCCCCGGCCCGCCGGGCTTCCAGCATCACCTGCACGACGATGCCATGCGTTGCGCCGTCGTCCGCCGCGATCACAATATCGTGATTCCGGCCGAGCAGATGGGCGACGGTACCGTTCACGCGGTCGAGCGACACCGGTTGCTGATTGACGAAGATCTGGTTCGTCCGGCTTATCGCCAGCGTCAATGGCCGATCCGCCTGCAACTGCTGTGCGTGTCCACGCGGCAAATTGATCCCGACCGCGTCGAGACGCTGCATCGCGAGCGAGGTCAGCATGAATGTCGCGAGCAGGAAAAACATCACGTCGATCATTGGAATGATCTCGATACGGCCGCGCCTTGATGTGCGCGAGCGGCGCAGCTTCATGACGCCGTCCCCGCCTGTTCGCGCGCCAGCCGCATTTCGGCGAGCCGTTCGTTCGCGAACGATTCGAGATCGTCCATCAATCTGTCGACGCGTCGCGAAAAATAGTTGAATGCGAACAGCGACACGAGCGCGATGACGAGGCCGATCGCAGTCGCGACGAGCGCTTGCGCGATGCCGCCCGACACGCCGGCGGGGCTCACGAGCCCGTCGCCGCCAATCAGCCGGAACGAGCGCATCATCCCGACGATCGTGCCGAGCAGGCCGAGCAGCGGTGCGGCCGTGACGATCGTTTCGAGCAGCCAGAGGCCGCGGCTCATGTCGCGCTCGACCTGCTGCGCGGCGGCATCGAGCTTTGCTTCGACGTGCCAGAGCGGCGTTGTACCTTGATCGAAGATCGCGGCGAGTCGACGTGTCACGTGCCGCTCCGGCAGGGCGCGGGCAGCGCTGCCGCGCCCGCTCGTGAAGCGCCAGAACACGTATGCACGGTCGAGCGTGATCGCAAGTGCGATGATCGCGAGCGCGCTGAGCGGATAAACGACCCAGCCGCCGATGCGCAACGCATCCGTGAAACCTGCCCATTCATTCATCGTGTGTTACCTCGTGTGATCTGGAGCTCAGAAGTGTTTGGTCAGGCCGGCGTAGATCGCGCGCCGCGGTCCGAATTGCGGCGCGCCGACGCCGATGCCCGAGCCGTCCCGCAGTTCATAGACGCGGCCGAACGTATTGATGAGCGAGACGCGCGCGTCGAATTTGCCGACGATCGGTTCCTCGAAGTGCTCGAGCACGCCGAGATTGACCTGTGCGTACCATGGCAGGCGATCGGTATTCGCAAAGCCGCTCCGCAGGCCGCTTCCAACGATGCCGTCGGCGCTGAAGGTCGTCTTGCCGAGCGTATACGCACCGCCGAACGATGCCGTGATGCGCTGGTCGTGATCGAGATACACCCAATTGTTCGCGATGTAAGCGAGCTCGTCGGGACCGAAGTTGAATTGCGCGGACTCGATGTTCTTGCCCTGTGCGCGGCTATACGCGACGTTCATATACGCGGAAACGTTGCCCTGCTTGTAGCTCGACGTGAATTCGAGGCCGTATACGCGACCGTACTGGTAGTTGAACGGCGTGAAGATCAGTGCGGTGCCGAACTGGCCCTCGTCGAGCAGATCGGACACCTTCTTGTAGTACGCGTCGAGCCCGACCGTGAGCGCGGGTGTGAGCCGCTGCGTGATGCCGATGTCGAAATAGTGGCTGCGCTCGGGTTTCACGGGATCGTTCTGCGCGCTGGGGCTCTGGTTCGTCGTGCCATTGAAGGTGCCGATCGTCGAATCGGACACGAGTTCGAACGCCGGAGGCGTGAAATAACGCGCGTAGCCTGCGTGCAGCGTCGTCGATTCCGTTGGCTGATAGACAAGGCCGATACGCGGACTCAACTGCCCGGCCTGCACGTATTCGTTCATGCGATCGACACGCAGGCCGTAGTTCAGCGTCAGCTTTGGCGTGATCTTCCACTCGTCCTGCGCGTAGAGGCTATATAGGTAGCCCGACTTGTCGTTCGAATCAGAAATCGTGGTCGGCTGATCCGACAGCTGATTGCCGTTGGCGTCGACGGGAAATACGGCGACGTTGTTGTTGAAGACCGCGTGCTCGCGCTCGAACATCAGGCCGGCACGCAGTGTATGGCTGTCGTTCAGTCGATAGGTGAAGTCCGCCTGGGCACCGTTCGCGCGGTTGCTGTGGAAGTCGTCGGACGCGACGCCGTTGAAGATCAGATCGCCGACCGGATCGGGATTGAATTTCGTGCGTGTGTAGCGCGTGAAGAGCGCAACCTGATAGTCGAGCGCGCCGCCGTTCGTGCCTTGCAAGGCGAGCACGGCGAAGTTGTTCAGTTCCGCCTGCGTCTCGTTGAGCGCGGCCGAGTCGAATGTCGAGTTCCCGTTGAGCGTGAACGCGGGCGCGATGCCGGGGGTATTCGGGATCTCGAAGCGATTGCTCGTTGTGCCGAACATCAGGCTCGCGCGCGTGAATGGATTCAGCAGATACGACAGGTAGCCGAACGCGTTGCCTTGCCGCGTGTGGTCGTGCAGCGGATTTCCGTTCGATGTCGGCGCCTCGATGCCGAGATTGTTTTCGCCGAGCGTGCCGGAAAAGTAATAGCTGAGCGGGCCGTTCGAACCGAATACGTCGGCGCTCGTCTGGATCGTCTGATGACTGCCGCCGTAGACGTCGATCGTGCCGCCGTTGCCGGTGTCACCGGATTTCGTGCGAATGTCGACGACGCCGGCCGTCCGGTAGCCGTATTGCGCGGGCAGCGCGCCGGTGACGAGGTTCACCTGGTCGATGATCCGCGAGTCGAGCGACTGGCCGAAGCCGCTGATCGGCTCGGGAATGATGATGCCGTTCAGCCGGTATTGCAGATTCGCGTGATCGCCACGAACATGCAGTTGTCCGAACGAATCGTAGGCAACGCCCGGCGCTTGCAGCAGCACCTGATTGAGCGGCGTGTTCTCGCCTTGAGGCAGTGTCTCGATGTCGGCCCGCGAGAACCGGTAGACGCTGGCGCCGACTTCCGGAAGCAGCCCGTTGCGCGCGCGATCGAGCCGTTTCGCGTTCACCGTCACGTCCAGCGTGCCGGCGTCCTTGCCGAGCGTCACGTCGACCGGGGCGGGTGCCTTGCCTGCTGCGACTGTCGAGATGCTCGTGCCGGTCGTGTATCCGGGCGCGTCGACGACTGCCACATAGGTGCCGGGCGCGACATTGTCGAACCGGAAGTGGCCGTCGGCACCGGACTGCGCGTGCGCGACTGCGTGGCCGTCAGCATCCTGGAGCGTGATCCGGGCGTGTACGAGCGCGTGACCTTGCGTATCGGCGACGGTGCCGGCAAGGGTCGCGCCGGCATCGGCGGCGAAAGCTTCAGCCTGGAGGAACGCGGCGAACGCCAGGATGGCGGCCTGAGACAGTAGCAGGCGGTTGATTTTCATTGTGCGGTTCGGGATGTGGGTCGTTTTTTTTCCCGCGAGAGCACGCTGAAAGGCACGTCGAAATGATTTGAAACGTTATAACATATCATTTCTGGGGCGCCATTTCCCGTCTACGGGAAGCCTCTTGCCGGCGTGAGCGAACAGGACGTACGCGTCACGCCAAGATGGAGATGATATAACATTGCATTCGTCGTGCACAATGACCCTGTTTGTTGCAGGTCGGTGAGTTTCGCTCGACGCAGCCATGCCGACTGGCCCTCATGGTCGGCCGGGAGTATTGTTGGGAGGCGTGCCACGCGTTCCGGTTTCGCTTCCTGATGGCGCAGAGCCGGGCCAGGCTGGTTCCCCCGTCGAAGCCGCTTTCGATGGGGCATCGACAGGTGGTCATCGAATGTTCCCGTGCGGACAAAGGAGACAAGCATGAACCCATGCAACGAACCTCATCATGCTCACCATGACCATCAGCATGGCCCGGGCTGCGGACACACCGCAATCAAGCACGGCGACCACGTAGACTATCTGCACGATGGCCATTTACATCATCCGCATGGCGATCATGTCGACGAACACAAGGTCGAGGTCAGTGCAAACAATCCCGACCAGTGCACGCCGGGTTGCGGCGGCCATGAACCGGGCCACATCCACGGCCCCGGCTGTGGACACGAGCGGGTACCGCATGGCGATCACGTCGACTACCTGGTCAACGGCCATCTTCATCACCCGCATGGCGATCATTGCGACGACCACGGTCCGGTAGAACTCGCCTGAGCAGTATCGAAGCGCGGCGGGGAATCGGATTCCCCGCTGCCTTCCCGGACGCCGACAGGTGCGTCAGGCGTACCGGTATCGCCAAGGCTGAAGGCACGCTTTCCTTGCCCCCTGTTTGGCAGCGAATTGCCATTCATTGACGGAGTGTCGTCCGGATCGTGCCGGAGCGGGCAGTGGCCGCCTGTAGCGACGCTCCAAGTCAGGCTGCGCGATGGCACGGCGTACGAGCCAACGCAGATCGGCGCAGCAGACGGCTGCGTTTTGCTCGGCGCTCTCCCATCTCGCGACCGGTGCATTCGCTGTCGTGCTCGTCACGGGGCTCTACAACGTGCTGCAGGATACGGCGCACACCGGCGCGGCGCTGTTTGGCATAGCCTGGGGCCGCGTGCTCGCGGCGAAGCTCACGTGCGTCGCATTCGCGGCGTTGCTCGGCGGCTGGAACCGCCTGGTCGTATTGCCCGATCTGCGCTTGCGTGCCGAACGGCACGATACGGGTTATCCGGCCGCGCAACACCGCTTCGACAGGGCGCTTGCCGTCGAGGCCGTCGTCATGGTCGCGGTCCTGGCGCTTGCAGCGTTGCTGGGCCATACCGCGCCGACGGCGGGCGCGTCCTGACGATACGTTTGCCCACGGAACAAAGCTGGGGGAGGGGCCCCTTCGTTATCCAACCATTCATGACAGAGGATCGACGATGAATATCACGAAAGCAACGCTTGCTGCGCTCGCTTTCCTGTCCGTCGCCGCATTGTCGCCGGTCGTGCATGCGGCGCCCGCACAATCGGTCGCCGTCTCCGACTGCTGGATTCGCGGGATGCCCGGCAATTTGCCGTCGGGCGGCTTCTTCAACGTGAAGAACAGCAGCGGCAACCCGATCGACCTGACTGGCGTCGACAGCGATGCTTTCGGCATGGCGATGCTGCACCAGACGCAATCGAACGGCAGCACGTCGACCATGGTGATGGTCGACAAGGCGACGGTACCGGCCGGCGGCACGCTGTCGTTCGCGCCGGGCGGCTATCACGTGATGCTCGAGCAACCGACGCATCCACTGAAGGTCGGTACGACGCTGCCGCTCACCTTCACGTTCGGCGACGGCGAGAAAGTCACCGCGCAGTGCACGGTGAAGGCGCCGGGAACGATGGCGAAGTAAGCGCGGCAAACGAGCATGCCGGTGCCGATACGCACCGGCATGCTTCTACCATTTGAACGTCTGCCAGCGGTACGTATCGTCGAGCGACTCGATGACGAGCCGCTCGACCGGAACGGGTTTGACCGATCCGTACCATTCGAGCGGATCCGCGCCTTGACGCACGCCTGCTGCGACGAGCGCGTCGCGTGCCGTGTCCTCGATCCGCGCCCGCCGCCAGAGTGCCTGATCGTGAAGCAGCTTCGTCGCGTCGATCCCGAAGCGGACGAGTCCACCGCCGGCCTGGCGCGTTTGCCACATCGTCAATGTCACGCGATCACCGGTGCCCGGGTCGATCGCCCGTCCGTTGGCCGTTTTCTCCCAGTAGGGATTGCGTGAAAACCACGCGACAGGTTTCGCTTCCGGTGCCATGTCGAGCGCTTTCGGCATGATGACTTCGCTCATGATGATGGACTCGAAGTGCAACATGACCGTGTAGTGCCATGCCATCGTAACCATGCGGAAATTCCCTTTTTCGATTGAACGCATGCCGTGACGTTTCAGTAGCGCACGGTCAGCGACGCGAACGCGGCCCGGCCGGGCGCGGGCGAGTGCAGTGTCTGCGAGCCGTCGTACCAGACGTATTCGTTGAACCGGTTGAACAGGTTCGTCACCTGCAGCTCGACGGTTGCCCGCTTCGATACGCGATAGGCGGCTCGCGCGTTGACGGTCACCGCCGCGCCGAAGCGGCCGGTCGAGTTGGTTTGCTCGAGGTAGTACGCGCTCTGGGCATTGCCCCATGCCGACACGTCGAGTTCGGGCGTTGCCCGCCAGTCGATCCCGGCCGACAACAGATGGTTCGGCACGTGATCGACCTGCTTGCCGGCGCTCGCCGGGCTCGCAGGCCCCGGATCGACGATGCGCGCCATCTGGTACGTGTACCCGAACCACAGCCCGACATCCCGCGCCACCCGCAGGTTGGCCTGCAGATCGACCCCGTGGCGCTTCGTCTTGCCGAGATTGTCGTAGTCGCCGGTCGGGTCGTTCAGCTTGCGGCGCACCTCGTTGGTCGCGAGCTGTTCCCAGTAGGCAACGCGGCCGTCAAGCCAGTCCGCCGGCTGGAATTTCACGCCCAGTTCCCAGCCGTCGTTGATCGACGGCGCGAGATCGCCGGTGCGCGGCGGGATCTTGTACGCGCCGGCACCGACGCCGACCTGGAATGAACGACCGTAGTTGCCGTACACGCTGTAGCCGTGCCACGGCGTATAGACCGCGCTGATTTTCGGCTGGCCGATCACGCCATAGCCGTTCATGTTGTAGCGCGCGCCGCTCAGGTTGTTGGTGAGATGCCCGCTCAACACGTCGACGCGATAGGCCGGCACGATCTTCAGGGCTTCGACCGGCTTCACGACGGCCTGCACGTAAGCGCCCCAGGTGTCGTACGAGAACGCCTGATCGCGGGTTTGCGATGTGCGCGCGTGGTGGTCGGTGAGCCAGCGCCGGCTGACATCGTCCTGCCACTCGCCGCTCACGCCGGCCTCCAGCGCAAAATCGCGTAGCCCGTTCACGCGCGGACGGAACGTCAGGGTGCTCAGGAAGCCGAGATGTCGCTCGTCGGAAAAACGCTCCTGCTGGCTGGTCGCCGAAGAGAACGTGACCCAGCGGCGCTCGCGAAACGTGTTCAGGTATGCGATCGTCGACCACGACAGCCGATTCGTCAGATTCACGTCGGTGTACAGCGCGTACTGCCCCGTTTCGCGAGTTGCCTGATCGGTCGAGTTGAACGCATACGAGGTGCGCGGATTCGCGCGGGCGTCCGCACCGCTCAGGTAGCCCGGCTCGTCGGCCGACACGCGCGCGTAGCGTGCGGAGAAACCGACGCGTACGTCGGCTGTCGGGCTGTAGAACCACTTGCCGGCCACGCCAACCTTGTCCGATCCCGAGTGATCGCGATAGCCGTCCGACTGGCGGTAGCCGAACGCGTAGTTCTGCGAGAACGTGTCGGTTTCATGGCCGGCGACCGTTTCCGCATCGAACGTGTCGTAGCTGCCATAGCCGATCCGGCCGCGCGCGTAGGTGCCACCCGTGAGTGTCGCGATCGACGCGTTGCCGGCGATCGCGTGCAGCCCGTAGCGCGGGTCGTTGGTGCCGCGCACCGTCTCGAGCGAGTCGATTTCGAGCGGAAACACGGCATCCATGAACGGCATGTTGCCGTCGTTGCTGTTCGACGGCACGCCATCGATCAGCAGCTTGACCGCATTGATCTCGCCCTCGCCGTTGAAGCCGCGAAAAGACAGCTTGCCTGAAGTGGTGCCCTGGTTGAAATCAGTCAGCAGCACGCCCGGTAACTGGCCGAACAGCTCCCATGGACTGCGTGCGTTCTGGTTCTCCAGATGCTCGGCGTCGACGCGGTCGACCGAGGTCAGGATGTTCCTCGACGTCAATGCGCCGGTACGCGTGCCGCTTACGTCGATGGTGCCGAGTATGAAGGTAGAGTCGCCGGTCGCGGTCGCGGTCGCGGTCGCGGTCGCGGTCGCGGTCCCGGTCGTGGTCGTGGTCGTGGTCGGACCGGTTTTCGGTGCGGCGTGGGTGCGGCCGCCGCGCGTATCGACAGGCTCGCCGTCGTCGCGCTCGGCGTCAGGTTGTGCGGCGGGCTCGGCCTGCGCGGTCATCGCGATCGCGATGCATGCGGGAGCAAGCCACGCTTTCCGGGTGTGTCGGATGCTCATCAAAAAGCTCTGGTTCGGTTGATTGGAATCGGGAGGATTCCCGGCGTGCCGCGGCCACGGCACGCCGGGACGTGACGTCAATGCGGGGCGGCACCCGATGCGGACGACACGTCGGAAGGCATGCGGAATCGGTCGAAACGCGCGACCGTGACCGGACGCATCGGCCGCTCGGCATCCGCGAGACGGGACAGCAGCACGTGCACATCCGATGACGGCACGCCGGCATCCTTCAGCCACGCGGGATCCTTCAACGCAGCGCCGCCGCAGGCGACGATCGTCCAGTGGTCGTTCACGACGCGCAGCAGCGCACGGCCGGCCATGTCGCGCTGTGTCCAATCGGCGCGAACTTGCCGGCAAGGGCGACGGCCTCGGTCACGACATGCCTGTCGGGGCCGTCGTAGGTGCGGGAGAGCAGTTGCGCGATCTGCGTGGCGGCCGAGGGTGGGGCGTCGGCAGCGCATGCATTCGCGGTGGCCACGGCGAGCGCGATGCCGCATGCCATTCGTCCCGCGAACGACTGGATCCGAAAAAGTCGCTTCATGACGGAAGTGGGCAACGTGTTGAACAGGTCGGCATGGAAGTGCCGGCGCCAGAGCGTCCGGTAGCCGGCGCGGGCGGATTGGGCGGGCGAGAGGGCCCGCAAGGCGGTGGTCGACATGGTGTCAGTTCCTCGTGCTCGTCGATCGGTCTGGCCGGCTCGGGGCCGGCCGCCGTCGACGCGCGGCACACTCGCGTGCGCACGCCGGCGGAACGGACGACGACACGTCATGCGCGGACGGTCATGGCGCGCATGGCGACGTCGCCGGAGCGGCGGGCGCTGTCGGGTGATCGCTTGAATCGGATGATGTGAAACGAACGACGTGACGATCCGCGCACGTCGACGTACGCGGACCATCAGGCAAATCGATCAGCAGAACAGAGGAGGGGCGCGGCAGGGCGGGCGATCGTCGAATATTGACCGCACCACGCGAGGGAAGTCGAAATGAATCCGGAACCGTGGAGGTGCCGCGACGGGAAACAACAGAGCCAGTAGCGCGACCGACGCGAGCGCCGTGAACAGCGCCGCACCGAATGCGCAGAGGCCGTCGCCGCCGGCGGACGACGCTGCGTTGCCGGCATGGGCATCATGCTTCAGCGCGCCGGCGAGCACGAACGCATCGTTGGCCGGTGTGATCGGCGCATCCGCATCGAATCGGGCAGCGAGTGCAGCCACGTTGACAATCAGCGGGCCGCGGCCCGAACACAGCACCACCGAGCCTGCATCCGGACCATCCGGATCGAGCATTAGGGCGCTCGACATCAGCGCCCGGGACAGCAGCGTTACAAGGAGGAACCCCCACAGAAGCTGTCGCGCGACGCCTTGCCGGAGCAGGAAGCGGCGAAGTGCGTTCATGGCGCGCGATTGTACATGGGTTTATGGGCAGGGAAAGACTGCCGCGCCAATGGGCGGTATCGGTCGTTATTCGATTGGACCAGACGGAGACGAGGTCAAGAGCGCATACGGTCTCGTCCGCTTGTCATGCTGCCAAAGACATTGCGGCACATAACGCAGACTACGAATTAATTTGACGTAATTCGGTAACTTGAAAGGGCAGGGTGCTTGCCGGCCAGAAGCCGTCGGTGATCAACCCGCACAGCCGACAGTGGAGCGGCTGCTTCGCTCCAGAAGCTGTCAAAATCCCAACACATGCAACGCCGTGGAAAAGCAATGCAGGGGTCACTAGTCAAGCCGGCGGTCATTCCTCTCGACACGCTCAGGGAGCAGATCGCACAGGCCGTCGCCGCAGCCAAGGCCTATGAAGTTCCGGACGCCTGTGTGGGGTAATCATACTTTCCGTGCAATTTCTGGCGGTTCGGTTACGAAAGTCGTTGTCAGTCAATGCGTTGGCTACCGTCGCGGTGGCAGCAAGCACACAAAGCACAGAGCGTTGCCGGAAGCAATTCCGTGCTTGGCCACCGCCATTTTTTGCTCGAAAAGTACGATTACCCCTCGAACTGCTGCGCCAGTTCGGCCAGCGTGTGCTCGCCTTTAACCGCTGCCAGCGCCACCTTCGCTTTGAGCGCCGCTGAGTGCGTGCGTCCGGTTCTCTTCGTCATTTCCTTGGTTCCTTTACCAGCATTATCGCTGGCTCAGGCCTCGGCCAAACCACTTATCCGATTGTCCGAATTTGCGCGGCCACCTCTCTACGTCTAGGGGCGGCGTTCCCCCTACATCGCTTCCCGGAAACTCGGTAGTCTGTTTTCATCAGACAAGAACGAGCGAGCCATGAGAGCAATCCGTGCGGGCGACGATTTGAGCCACGAGCTGAACGGGGAAGAGGCACTTCTCGCGCGACTTTTCAGCGGTGACGCCTTCTTCGGGGGCAACCTGCGCGAGACCTCGGTTCTGTTTTGCCAGAGGCACCACGAACTCGTGTTGGACTACCTCCCGTTGATCCTGGCATCGCTTGCGAAATCGGCTGGATTCGAGACCATGTTCGACCTCGTCGCACGCGTCGGTGGAAGGCGCGTCTATCTGCCCGCCGCCCCCGCCCGGTTCTGCAGCCAGACAGGCGTAATCATTCCACACGCCGCTTACAAACCGTGGAGGCTACAAGCCGACGCCAACGGCCAGATAGAGGTTCCGTCAGCCTGGGGTGTCTATTTAGCCCTACGTCGCGCCGCAGTCAGCTACGCGATCGCACATGCATGGCCGCGCGACATGCTCCAGGCGACGTTCGGCATGTCCCGCCGGCAATTGCGATCCTATGCCTCATCCTCCGCACCCAATGCGGTCGATCGGGATCACGCCGCAGCGGGTAACTGCCAGGTTGGCACGCTTACTGAAGGAGGCGCGATGACACTACCTTGATCCATTTCCCAAGCCGCAGTACACCGAGCCCCATCTCACATCTCAAATGCATGGTGCTCATATACGGTCTTCCACATAGCGAGGTTGAAATGCCTGGACGCTTGAACAAATCCTGCGCAGCAGACGGCGTGATAGCTTATCAAGACACGGACGAGAGCAATATGTTTCATTACTTTCCCGCCCGTATCGATGCCATCGCCAATGAAACGTTGCTTGACTTCAGTGTCAAATACTGGGGAATCAATGCGAAGCCCTATTACATCGATGTCGGGAAAGGGAAATACGAGAGCATCGTCGGCGCTACAGTCAGCGGCCAGGCCGTGGCGGACATCACGAAAAAACAGCGCGATGCAATTACCAAGGAAATTCGCCGGGTCTTCCAGTTGAAGCCGAAAGACGAAGTTGTCCTGGTCCCGCTCGTTCTTCAGGAGGTTGAAGTTCAACCGATTCTAGCCGGCAACGTCGTCGAAAAGGGGGGCGGCAGCAGCGTCACTTTCCCGTCCAGATTTCAGATCGGCACGCAATTCGGTTTCAACATCGGGTCGGGCAATAGCCTCTTCAGCGAACTCGTGGCGAACGAGGGCAGTCTCGACCGTCAAAGCAGTCCAGACATCGGTGTGAACTTTTACGGTACGGCGGAGCTCAGGGCCGACAAATGGGTCGCCCGCATCGAGGCCGACCTCTCACAAGTGTGGAGCTACACAAGAAAGAAGGTGAGTGCGTCGCTGAAACTTGGGTGGCTGAATCTCGGAGGTGCGGATCTGGACAAAATTGTCCAGAGCCTGAGAAAAGAGAATATCGTCAAGATCACGTATATCGAAGGCGGCGGCGGAAAGGAGTTTGGGCGCGCATTGCTCGAATCAAGCAAGGCATTGTTTGAAGCCATCAACGCGCAGATCACGAGTGGTGAGGGTTTGTTCCGTTTCGAGCCGAATCCCAAGCCTCAAGAACCCCCTGCGGGTAAAGATTCGCTTGGAGGCGATCTGTTGCCGTGGAAAGTGAGCCTCAACATGTCGTTTGGCGAGAACACCTTCCAGCAATCTATCAAGTATGACCAGGAGATTACGTTTGAAGGCAATACGCTGGTGGCCTTCAACGGAAACATGTCGCTTGCGTTGCCTTGCAATGCGAGCACGACGAAATACTTCTCCGATCTCCAGCTGAAGCAAGACGGGTGTATCACAGCGCAAAAGAGTGATGGACTACAGTCCCGCATCGGGAAGGAGCTGGCGGCGAAGAACGAAAAGGTGCGGCAGTACTTCAACAACGTTGAACAGGGACGTTGGACACCGGATCAAATGGCGACCATGCTCGAGTTACTCAATCAGACAACGCTGACCGAACAGGTCAACGTTGTTCAGCAACCTGATGGCGTGGTCGTGCTCGAGCCGGTGCCGCTGGAACAAGCATCCGCAGCTTTTGACGCCCTCGTGGCGGGGCGGGTCGAGGCCCAATCCGAGCTGCTACCAGTGGTAGCTCGGATGAAGGTCGGGAAGGTCTTTCCACCCGATACCCGTAAGCGAGTTAACGACACAAAGACCGCCCCCTGGAATGCCATTGGCCAGCTTGTTGTGAAGTTTCCGTCGGGCAATTACGGTTACGGTACCGGCACTCTCCTCGGCGGTCGTCATGTGCTCACCGCGGCTCATGTTCTTTACATGGAGGACGAGGGCGGGCGCGCAGTCTCTGCTCGTTTCTATCCCGGCAAGAATGGCGTGCTCGATCCGTTTGGCGGTTACGACATGACGAGCTTCAATATCGACGACGAGTATCCACAGAAAAGCGAGTTTGCGGACTATGATTACGCACTCATCACGCTCAGCGGAGACGTTTCTCCCGGTTTTGCGAACTTTCGGCTTCGCAACGTTGGCGATGACGGGCTCGAGAATCTTGACGTCGTGATCTCAGGCTATCCCATGGACAAGCCGCTTGGTACGCTGTGGACGGCTTCCGGAAAGCTAACGGCGGTCACCGCCCGGACGCTACGCTATCGCATTTCTACGACGCCGGGCCAGAGCGGTAGCGCAGTTGCTTTCTTCGGCGGAGAGTCGTGGGATATCGTCGGGATTCATTCTGGCGATTCCGGTGACGCTAACGCAGCCTGTCGCGTAACGGACCGTGTAGTCCATGCGATACGAGAATGGATGAGCTACGACGTCGTTGAGATCGCCGAGGAGGGATGCGAGTGCGACGACCTTCCCGCTTAACGGCGAACGAGTGACCTGCTTCCGCATTTGTGCAATGCTTGTTCGGTGAAGGCTTGCGCCGCCGGCAGTCCGCCGGCGGCGTCGAAAGCACACGGCGCGCGAGTTTGCCTTCGTCGATGTCGAAAGCGGGGGAGAGCATGTTACGCACGTGACCTGAGCCGTTCATTGTGGCCAATTTGAGCGCAATACTCCAGACCAGCGCCAGGCACATTACCAACGCAACTGACCAGCCCTCAGCAAACCGGGCCAGTCAGTATCTAGTAGAGTTCGTTTTCGGAGAGGATCCCGAACGGTTCGGTGACTTGGACGTCAGTTCGCCCGATCCGGCGGCGGCAAGGCGTGCGGGTTCACGCAGGCGCGCCCGACGCTCACGCGTATGCGTCGATCAACGTATCGAGATTGCGCAGCGCGTGCGGTGTGAGCGGTGCGAATTCCGCCGATTGAAACAGCGGGGCCTGCGCGCGCAGATGTTCGAGCGCCTGCCTGCGGCCCGCGCGGAACGCCGCGGATGGCGCATCGGGATCCTGCGCCCATTCGAGAGCAATTGCGCGGTCGTATTCGCGCAGCCGGTCGGGCGCGGCCGCGAGGATCGCCAGATCGGCGTCGAGAAAAATCCGCCCGGCGCGCTGCAGGTCCGGGTCGGACGCGAACGTATCGGGCAGCCGGTGCGACTTCGTCGCGAGCACGAGATCGTGCGCAACGCACACGTGCGATGCGTGCGCATGCAACCAGGATTCGCCGCAGTGTGCGTTCGTGACCTGCACGAGCCATCGTGCGCTGCGTGCTTCGTTGTCCGCATAATCGGGCAGCGTCGTCGCGTACACGAAGTCGTGCGCCCATACCGCGAGCTCGATCGCCGGCCACAGCGGCTCCGCGCGATACGGCGCGAGATGCGCGAACAGCTCGGCCAGGTGCTCGAGCGTGTGGTAGTAGCGTTGCGGCTCGCCATACGCGTGCTCGATGAGCGGCCAGACGGCGGTCGTGCCGAAGCAGGCGTCGCAGGCGTCGTTCAGTGTGCGCGCAAGGTCGGGGGCGAGGTCGTTCATGGGCGGCAATCGGCTCGGGCTGGCGATGCGCGCAGCATAGCAAACGCGGCCGCTACACGTTGACGACGCCGCGCCCGAGTTCGATCACGCGCCCGCCGACGCGGATTTCACCGGCTGCGCTGACCGACAACCGCAGCAGGCAAGGCCGGCCGACGGCTTCACCCTGCGCGACCTGAAACTCGGCAGGCAGGTCGCGCTTCATCGCAAGCAGCCACCCGCCCAGGTTCGCGCACGCAGACCCCGTGCCCGGATCTTCCGAGACGCTGCCCTGCTTCACAAAGAAGTAGCGCGACACCACCGTCCCCGGGCGCTCGGCATCGAACGCGAACACATAGGCGGTCTTGCGGCCGAGGCTGCTGGTCGGCCAGATGTCGAGACATGCACTGTCGGGCTGCGCGCGGCGCACGGCGGCAGGATCCTTGAGCGCGACCAGCAACTGGTCGGCGCCGGTGTCGACCCAGATCGACGTGGCGAGCAGATCGTCTTCCATCAATCCCAGCACAGCCGCCATCCGGGCGCCGGGCAATGCGCACGGCGCCGTCTTCGGCATGCCTGCGTGCGGCGCGGTGAACGTCCACACGTCGTCGCGCGCGTTGACGTCGACCACGCCGGCCTTGAATTCGAGCGCGAGATCATTGCCCGTACCCAGCAGGTCGCGCACGACATGCGCGGTGCCGAGCGTCGGATGGCCCGCAAAGGCCATTTCATGGCCCGGCGTGAAGATGCGAACCCGCGCATGCGCGCGCTCCGACGGCAGCACGAAGGTCGTTTCGGACAGGTTGAACTGCACCGCGAGTGCCCGCATGGTCGCGTCGTCCATGCCGCGCGCATCTTCGAATACGCAAAGCGGGTTGCCGCCGAACGTGGATTCGGCGAAGACATTCAGCAGGCGGAAGGCATAGGAGGTCATGGGAGGATTACCGTACCTGGGGAGGGTGCGCGCGGCTCGATGCACCGGCAACCGTGCAGCGTCGCATGGGTCAGCTCGGCTTGTCGAGCGGCGCAAGCATCGCCTGCATGTCGGGATGCTTCAGGATTTTCCTGTACTCCGCCGGACTCATTGCGTCGATCAACACGCGCCCGCTCACGTCCGCCTTGATGTACTCGACCGCGAGCAGCGCGATGACCGGATTGGTCGTCAAGGTGGCGTGATCGGGTGAATGATCGCCGAATTCCGCCACCACTGCCTCGGTGTTGTCCGCCACCGCGACGGCGAGCCGGCGGCCGGACAGCCTGAGCCTCGCGCTGGCGCCGCATTTGGCCATGTCGTAGTGGCGCGGCCCGTTGAGCGTGCGATTGCCGTAAATCGCCACGTGTGTGTCGACGCCCCGCGCCGCGGCGGCCTCGAGCAGCGGCCCGAGATCGTCGATCTCTTCATCCCAGACACCCGCGAAGATCTGCGTTTTCGCATTGACGATGACGCGCGCGAATGCGCTGGCGATCGCTTCCCGCCCACTCAACGACCAGACGAGCCCCGGCTCTTGTTGAACCGGCAGCCGATCGAGCGCGCCCGCGGCCAGTTCGAGATCCGCATTGAAGCGCGTGCGCAAATCCTCGAGCAACGACCGGTGGGGCACGGCCGCATAGCGGACGGGTTCCGACCGGTTCACGAGCACCGCACCGCGCGTTTCCAGGCGACCCAGGGTTTCGTAGATCTTCGATGGCGGCATGCCGGCGCGCCGGCCGACTTCCGCGCCCGTCAGCGCGGCCTGCCCGACGAGGGCCGCGTAGGCCTGCGCCTCGTACTGGGTGAATCCAAGCCGGATCAACGACGTGATCAGTTCCGTGTTCTCGCTCATGTATATCGGCTCCTGCGCCCATGACGACCTGCATGGGACTTGATTAACTACTGGGGTAGTATACAATCGCTCGAAAGTACTACCCAAGTAGTAAGCGATGTTCGTCAACCTGACTGGAGGGATCTTCAAGATGCGTAAACGGATCAGCACCGGCTCCCCGTGGGAGCCCAAGGTCGGCTACTCGCGCGCCGTGGTCGTCGACAACACCATCTACATTTCGGGGACGGCCGGCAAAGGCGCGGACGTGTACGCGCAGACACGCGATGCGCTGGCGACGATCGACCGTGTGCTTGCGGACAGCGGGTTCTCGTTGTCGGACGTTGTCCAGAGCCGCTTGGTGGTGGCGGACTTCGACAACTGGGAAGCCGCGGCGCGCGCACATGGCGAAATCTACGGCGATATCCGGCCGGCGTTTTCGCTCGTGCATGCGCTTCCATTCGTCGATCCGGAGATCCTGGTGGAAGTCGAGGCGATCGCGGTCAGGGCCGCTGCGTGACCGTCGCCGGCAACCGCGTGCCGCTGTCGCGCACCGTGACGGTGGTGCTGGCACTGGCGGCCGGCGTGGCAATCGCGAACGGCTATGCGTTGCAGCCGTCGCTGTCGGCCATCGCGAGCGAGTTCGGCGTGGCTGCGTCGCGCATGGCGGCCCTCTCGTCCGTGACGATGCTCGGTTACCTGGTCGGTCTTGCATGGCTGGTGCCGCTGGTCGACCGGTTCAGTCCGCGCGTGCTGGTCTCGACGCAGATGGGGGCGCTCGCGTGGTTGCTGGCGTGCGCGTCGTGGTCGCCCGGGCCGCTCGCGCTCGACGCCTGCTTCTTGCTGGTGGGCGCGGCGACGACGGTGGCGGCGCAATGCAGCGCCGTCGCCGGCAAACATGCGGATCCGCAGCGGTGTGGCGTGGCGATGGGGGCCGTGTCGGCGGGCATTTCCGCCGGGATCCTGCTGAGCCGTTTCGTGGGCGGCGTGCTGTCGCAATGGTGCGGATGGCGCGGCGCATTGCTCGTGCTGGCCGGGTGCGTTGCGCTGGCCGCCATAGGCGCTGCCGCGCTGTTGCCCGGCGGCCGGCCGGAAGGGCTGCCCGGCCGCGCGAACGCGCTCGGTGCCGTTGCGCGGCTGCTGCGCGATAGCGCGCAATTGAGGCGCCGTACCTGCGCCGGCATGCTCTGGTTCTTCGCGTTCAACCTGGTCTGGGTGGGGCTCGCGCTTCGCCTGGCCGAGCCGCCGTATCGCCTCGGCGCCGCGGCGATCGGCGCGTACAGTCTCGCGGGCGTGCTGGGTCTCGGCGTGACGCGCGTGGCCGGAAAACTCGCCGATCGATTCGGCGATCGCGCGGTCATCCGGGGCGGGCTCTTCGTGGCGGCCGTGTCGGCCTTGCTGCTTGCCGTTGCGCTCGGTCGTCCCGGATGGCTGGGCGTGGGGCTGGCGATGTTCGATGCCGGTTGCTTTGCCGCGCAGGTCGCGAACCAGGCACGTGTGGTCGCGATTCAGCCGGCCCGGGCCGGGGCATTGAGCGCAGCGTACCTGACGCTTTACTACGCGGCCGGTGCCGGCGGTGCGGCGGCGGCAGGGTTGCTCAACGCGCGGGTCGGGTGGGGCGCGATGATGGTCGTGACAGCTGCGACAATCGCGGCGGCCGGGTTGATCGGTACCGCATCGACCCGCATCGACGCGCGGGGCGAGCCGACCTCCGCCGCTTGAGGGCGGACCCGACCTGCGTGCGCGCACGATCGAATCGGAACTTCATTTTTCGTGCATGATCGGCATGAACCGTTGATCGACGGCGATCCGGTTCCGGCATTCGACCCTCCGAACGTTGACGGATAGTTTCGCGCTGGAACAGGCATTCACGCTCCCGCGCGTGTCATGTGCGATCGCCTGCGAACACGGGCTCATCGGATTGACCACCACGACGCCGTGCCCATGCAACACGTGTCGGGCTCCGTGTGGTTCGGCGCGTGCCGGTTGCCGCACGCAGGAGGAAGACATGGAACCCGACGGAAGCGCCTCGAACGCCAGCGGCGGGCGGGTCGGCGCGCATGCGGAAACCGGCTCGCCGCAGGCGCTGCTGGACGCGATCGTCCGCGGCGTGGAACGCTGCGGCATCCCGGCCGGCACCGATTGGCCGACAGCGAAGCAACTCCTCGCGGACAACGACAGGCAGTGGAAATTCTCGGCGGTGCTGGTCGCGATCGTCGCGCGGCACGAGCCGACGATCCTGCTGACCAGGCGCGCGTCGGATCTCAGCGAATACTCGTCGCATGTGAGTTTCCCGGGCGGACGCCCGGCCGAGTCCGACCGCGATATCGGCGCGACGGCATTGCGCGAGGCGTTCGAGGAAATCCACCTCGCGCCGGGCGCGGTTCGCGTGGCCGGCAGCTTGCCGATCCACAAAACCAGAAAGCGCAATCACGCGATCTTCCCTGTGATCGGCATCGTGCCGGACACGGCGACATGGGAGGCGGCGCCCGCGGAAGTCGCGGAGATCTTCGAGTTTCCGTTCTCCGCGCTGCTGAATCCGGATCTGCCGCGGCAATACACGGACGGCGAACGCACGGGCGCATGGTACTGGGCGGAGCAGGCGCAGGACATCTGGGGCGTGACGGCCTTCATCCTGAATTCGCTCGCCGGGCTGGTGCGCGCCGCCGCGCGCTGACGGCATGCGTGACGGCATGCGTGACCGCAGGTGTCGACGCACCTCAATGCGACGACACGAACGCCGCATCCTCGAATGCCGCCGGAATGGCGAAGCTTGCGCGCATGCGCTGCGTTTCCTTCGCCGGCGTCAGGCCGAACAGGCGCTTGAATTCGCGGCTGAACTGCGACGGGCTCCCATAACCGACTGCATAGCCGGCTGCCTCGGCCGTCAGATCCTCGCGCACCATCAGCAAGCGCGCCTGATGCAGCCGCGTCGACTTCAGGTACTGCATCGGCGAGACCTGCGTGATCGCCTTGAAGTGGCTGTGAAAGCTCGGCACGCTCATGCCGGCTTCGTTGGCCAGTTGCGGCACGTCGAGCGGCTGCGCGTAATCGGCGTGGATCACGCGCAGTGACCGGCCGATCCGGCCGAACTGCCCGCGCATCGCCAGCGCGCTGCGCATCGCGCTGCCCTGCGCGCCGGTGAGCACGCGGAAATACAGCTCGCGCAGCAATGCCGGGCCGAGCACCGCGGCGTCGAGCGGCCGGTGCATCGCGTCGACGAAACGCAGCACCGACGCGTGCATCGTTGCATCCATCGGCGTCGACATCATGCTCCTGGGCGCCTGCACCGGCTCTGCCGTGCCTGCGCGGTCGATCTGCGCCGCGAGTTCGGCGGCCATCGTGAAATCGAGGTGCAGGTACAGCGCGAGCAGCGGGCGCTCGGGCGTGGCGTCGGTTTCCATGCTGAACGGCACCGGCACGGACACGGCCAGGTAGTGGTGTTCGTCGTACAGGTAGCATTCGCCGCCGAAGTAGCCGCGCTTGCGGCCCTGGCACACGATCACGATGCCCGGGTCGTACAGCACCGGCGTGCGCGACAGCGCGCGGTTCGAACGCAGGATGCGCACGCTCGGCAGCGCCGTCAGGTTGTAGCCTTCGTCGGGCGCCAGCGCGCGCAGCAGCGCCACCAGGCGCTTCCGGTCGCGCGTCGGCAGCGATGGGGCTCGGGCGGAGGCAGGGTTGGCGCTCATAGTTTTGTGCAAGAAAATCAGCGGAATCAGACTTATTCGACGTGGTTTGCCAGACTAGTATGCACGCTCCTATCGACATTCGGGAGAAGCTCACATGGCAAACGGCAATCTCATCCTCATCACCGGCGTCAGCAGCGGCTTGGGCCGCGCGCTCGCGCAGGAGGCGCTCGCGGCGGGTCACACGGTGGTCGGCACCGTGCGAGGCGCGCAGGCGGCGCGGGATTTCGACGCGCTGTCCGCGCGGGCATTCGCGCGGGTGCTCGACGTAACCGACTTCGATTGCATCGACGGCGTCGTCGCGGAAATCGAGGCGAACGTCGGCCCCGTCGACGTGCTGGTGAACAACGCCGGCTACGGGCACGAAGGGATCATGGAAGAAGCGCCGCTCGCGGAGCTGCGCCGGCAGTTCGACGTGAACGTGTTCGGCGCGGTCGCGATGATGAAGGCGGTCGTGCCGTACATGCGCGAGCGGCGGCGCGGCCGCATCCTGAACATCACGTCGATGGGCGGCCACATCACGATGCCGGGCATCGCTTACTACTGCGGCAGCAAGTTCGCGCTGGAAGGCATTTCCGAAGTCGCCGGCAAGGAGCTCGCGCCGTTCGGCATCGCCGTGACGGCCGTGGCGCCAGGATCGTTCCGCACCGACTGGGCCGGCCGCTCGATGCTGCGCACGCCACGCTCGATCGCGGACTACGACGCGATCTTCGACCCGATCCGCCAGGCGCGCGAGGAGAAGAGCGGCAAGCAGCCGGGCGATCCCGCGAAGGCGGCACGGGCGATGCTCGCGGCGATCGCGGCGGAACATCCGCCCACGCACCTGCTGCTCGGCAGCGATGCGCTGCGACTCGTGCGCGGCAAGCTGGCGGCGCTGGACGAGGAAATCCGGGCGTGGGAGGCCGTCACGCTGTCGACGGATGGTTGACGGGCGGCGGCGCACGATCGTTCGCCCGTCGCGGGGCCGTCCACGTTATCGAAAGTGTCGACGATCATTTGCATCGTCGCATCATCGTTTAACAAACCTGTCCGATAATGGCTGCCGGCCACTGCGCCGAGTTCATCCACCTTACAGGAGTCCATCGCGATGCCAACCGTCACAACGAAGGATCACGTCGAGATTTTCTACAAGGACTGGGGCCCGAAGGACGCGCAGCCCATCGTCTTCCATCATGGCTGGCCGTTGTCCGCGGACGACTGGGACGCGCAGATGCTGTTCTTCGTCCAGAAGGGCTATCGCGTCGTGGCGCACGACCGTCGTGGCCACGGCCGGTCGGCGCAGGTGTCGGACGGCCATGACATGGATCACTACGCGGCAGACGCGTTCGCGGTCGTCGAAGCGCTCGACCTGCGCAATGCGGTGCACATCGGTCACTCGACCGGCGGCGGCGAAGTGGCGCGCTATGTCGCGAAGCACGGCGAGCCGGCCGGCCGCGTCGCGAAGGCGGTGCTGGTCAGCGCGGTGCCGCCGCTGATGCTGAAAACCGAATCGAACCCCGAAGGCTTGCCGCTCGAGGTGTTCGACGGTTTCCGGAAAGCGCTCGCCGACAATCGCGCGCAGTTCTTCCTCGATGTGCCGAGCGGCCCGTTCTACGGGTTCAACCGCGAAGGCGCAACCGTGCATCAGGGCGTGATCCGCAACTGGTGGCGGCAGGGGATGGAAGGCAGCGCCAAAGCGCATTACGAAGGCATCAAGGCGTTTTCGGAAACGGACCAGACCGAAGACCTGAAGTCGATCTCCGTCCCGACGCTCGTGCTGCATGGCGAAGACGACCAGATCGTGCCGATCGCGGATGCCGCGCTGAAGTCGATCAAGCTGCTGAAGAACGGCACGCTGAAGACGTACCCGGGCTACTCGCACGGGATGCTGACGGTCAACGCGGACGTCCTCAACGCCGACCTGCTGGCTTTCGTGCAGGCGTAATGTCGTCGGCGCGGGCCTGCCTCGGCGGGCCTGCGCTGTCGTTGCGGGCCGGTGGCGCGAGGTTGCGCCAGTCGCGCCGTCGGCAACGCGGCGGGATCGCCGCCCGCAGCGGTCAACCCGGGCCGTTGAAGCGGATGCCCGGAAACGTCAGGCGCGGCATCCGGCTCTCCAGGAACGCGAGCAGTTCGCGTACCTGCGCGGCCTTGGCGGAGTCTTCCGGCCACACGAGATAGTACGCGTCGCCGGTATTGACGGCCGTCTTGAACGGCAGCACGAGCTGCTTTTCGTCGATGGCCGTCGCACACAGCGCGAGATCGCCGATCGAGAGGCCGTGGCCGGCGATGGCCGCCGCGATCCCCTGTTCGAGCATGTCGAACACCTGCCCGCGCGTGATGTCCACGTCGAGATCATGGCCGCTGCCCTTGAGCCAGCGGCGCCAGTCGCGCCGATCGGGCGACGGGTGGATCAGCTCGCACGCCGCCGGATTCGTGCGCGCAACCGTCGCGGTCGCCCGCGAGCACACCGGAATCAGCCATTCGTCGAACAGCTTCACGCACTGCGTGGCCTCGCCGAACCTGCCTGCGCCGAGCAGGATCGCGCAATCGTAGGATTCGCTGAAAAAATCGACGGTATCGACATCCATCCACACGCTCGCGATCTGCACCTCGAACGCCGGCCGCGTGTCGCGGAACGCGGCCAGCGCGTCGAGCAGCCAGCGCATCGTGAGCGTGGACGGCGCCTTGAGCTTCAGCACGTCGCGTTGCGACTGGAACAGCACGCACGCTTCCTCGATCTGCCGGAAGCCGCGCCGCAGGCCTGACGCGAGGATGTGTGCTTCCGCCGTCACGGTCATTTTCGGGCCGCGCCGGACGAACAGTTTCCGGCCGAAGTAGGACTCGAGTGTCCTGACGTGCTTGCTCACCGCGCTTTGCGTGAGGCTCAGTTCCTCGGCGGCCAGCGTGAACGAGCCGGTGCGCGCCGCGCTTTCGAACGCACGCAGCGCGTAGACAGGGGGGAGCGGTTTGGCCTTCACGGGTTTCGAATATGAATAAAACTCATGTCATCCGGCAGGATTTTCCGTTTTTCAGCTGCGGGCCGGGCACGTAATACTTCATTAAACCCTGCAATCCACCGCGCTGAATCCCGATGATGCCACCCCGCCGGGCGCACGCGTCAATCCATTCAACAACTTTTTGTCATGGCACTCCATTACCCGCTGCTGTTCGCCTATCTCGCCGCGATCGTGCTGCTCATCGCGACGCCCGGCCCGGTCGTCATGCTCGTGGTCGGCACCGTCGCGCGGCGCGGCTTCCGCCAGGGGATGCTGACCGCGGTGGGCGCGAATGCCGCGAGCCTCGTGATGATCGCGGGGGCGATGCTGATGGTGTTCGGCGTCGTGCTCGTCAGCGAGCGCCTGCTCACGGGGTTGCACGTGGCGGGTTGCCTCTTCATCGCGGTGCTGGCCGTCCGGACGCTGCTCGGCGAATGGCGCGCCGGCCGTGCGCGCGAGGGCAATGACGCGGCGCAAGGCGAACCGGCATCGCGGGCGCGGCGCTTGCCGGGTGCCGTGCGCGGCTTTCTGGTCGGCATCGCGAATCCGAAGGACCTGCTGTTCTTCGTCGCGTTCTTTCCGCAGTTCGTCGCCATCACGCCGGATTCGCGCGTGAGCCTGGCCATCCTGGCCGCGCTGTGGATCGCGGTCGATTTCACGATCCTGACCGCCTACATGGCCGCGATCAACCATCCGCTGATTCATCGCAAGCAGCGCTGGATCACGGCGTCGTCGGCGGGCGCGCTGCTCGTGATTGCGCTCGCCGGGCTCGGCGGCGCGATCGCGGGTGCCGCGTAAGCCCGGCGGCGATCGGCGTCACGCTTCGTTTGCCCCAACGCCCTTATCGCGTGCCATCATGTCCGGCACCGTCCGGGCTTTCTCCGAGCTAGCCGTTGCGCAGGAACACGACGTAGCCGCGGAACCACGGGTTCGTCGCGAGGTACGGCGGCGCGTCCCATTCGCCGCCCTGGATGATGCCGATGCGAAACGGCAACTGCAGCCGCGCGACGCGCGGCAGGTAGTCCGCGTAGTCGGGGATCGTGCTGCGGCCCTGGTAGGTCTGCACGACCACTTCGTCGACGATCCCCCTGAGCTGGTTGACCTGGTCGGTATCGATGCGGCTGCTCCAGTCGAGCAGACCCGTGATGCTCAGCCGGCAATCGGCGGGCAGCGTCTCGCGCAGCGACCGCAGGAATTCGAGGTAATCCTGCAGGTGGCGCGTGCGCGCATCGAAGTCGATCTGGATGCCGGTAATCGTGCGGCCCGATGCGCGCCAGCGCGTGAGCTGCGCGAGCATGATCTGCGTGACGCGCGGCGTCCAGCGCAGCGTATGCGCACGATAGACGAGCCACACGCGCGCCTGCGGGGCGGGCGGCAGTGCGACGCCCTGCGCGATCACGCGGACCTGCGACTCGTCCCGCGGCGATGCCTCGATCTGCCCCTGCAGCACGTAGAGGTTGCGTGCGCCGTGCACGACCGCCTGCGGCTTCACGCCCGCCCATAGCCAGAACGCGTCGTACCGTGCGGCATCGACGGTGCCGGCCAGTGCGACGCGTCCGGCCAGCAGCAGCGCGATGCACGCCAGGCACGCGATACGCGTCACGCGGTGCTCACCAGTAGTAGCGAAGTTTCTGCGCCCATGGGCTGCCCGGGTAGCTGGCCTTCAGCGCATCGAACCAGCGCTTGCGCGTGTTCTTCGGCACGTCCTTGCCGCCGCATTCGTTATAGCCGGCCGGCGCATAGCACTTGATCGCACGGTAGTACGCGTAGGCGCGGTCGTTCGGGTTCGCCTGTGCATCGGCCATCACCGTCACGTAGCTCGACATCCGCTCGTACGGCTTGCCCGGGAACTGCGACGGCGCACCGCCGAGCGTCGGCGGGATGCGCGTGGCGGAGGCCGCCGACGCATTGCGCAGCCACGGCGGCACCGGATCGCTTTCGAGGCCGGCAGCGGGCGGGTGCAGGCGCACGAAATCGGCGAGACAGTTCAGCCCCTTCGCATCGGCGGGATTCTGCTGGAGCGCCGCGGCGATGTCGTTCGCGGACGGGCACGTATAACCGTCTTCGTTTTTCGCACCGGCTGCGACGAACGGCTTCAACGGATCGGCAGGCTTGCCGGACACGAGCGCGGCGTCCGCGATGAACTCGCCGTAGTGCGAACGCGTGAGTTCCTTGTACAGCAGCGTGTACAGCGCGGTGTCGCGCAGCGCGCCGCCGGCCGCCTGGTTTTGCGCCTGCGCGCGCAGCAGGTCCGCATTCGCCGAGCGTTGCAGCAGCACCGCGCGAATCGCGGCGTTCTGCACCGGCGAATCGTCGGCGAACGCGTCGTTGACGAGCCCGGCCTGCTCCAGGTTGATCGCGAGCGCGAGTTCCAGCGCTTCGCGCTGGAAGCGGAATTTGGCGAGCGGGATCAGGTCGCGCCACAGCTGGCGCGCCTTGTCGGTCTGGCCGCTGTCCTCCAGCGCGAACCCGCGCAGCGCCTGCTGGCTCAGGCCGAAGTAGTCGAGCGGCTCGGCCGGGGTCTGCGGCAGCAACGCGAGCGCGGCGTCCGGCTTGCGGCCGAGCTGGACATACCAGGTTGCGAGCAGGTAGTCGTAGAGCGCGGGCGCGTTCGCGAAGCGCGGCTTCTGCGCCTGCAGGTCGTCCAGCGTCAGGGGCTTGCGGCTCGAATCGCTGCTGTCCGACGTGCGCATGCGCAGCAGGTCGACGGTCGCGAGCACGGTCGGCGACTGGATCTGGCGCGCGTCGAATTCCGACCCGAACAGCAGCTTGCTGTCGAGTTCGTTCGCCAGCTGGATCAGCGGCACGTTCGACGTCGCCGGCGACCAGCGCGCGAGCGCGTGGCCGTACAGGTCGGCCTGCTGCGTCACGTTGCCGCCGAGCCACGCGACACGCCGCAGCAGCCCCGTCGCGGAGGTCGCATAGCGCCCCTGCGGATACACCTTCAGGTAGGTGCGAAACACCGTATTCGCGGCGTCGAGCGACACCTTCTCCACGCGGTCGCGCGACGGCGTGGGGCTGTCGTTGCCGAACACGTTGGCCTGCGCGGCGTTCAACTGCGCGCGCCCGGCCATATAGAGGCCGGTTTCCTTCAGCCACGGGTTCGCGCTGTGCGATGCGCTCGCGAAGGCCTTGGTCGCGGTGAGGAAGTCGGCGCGGTAGAACGCGTTCGTGCCGTCGAGGTACGCGGCGAACTGCTGGCCGAGCGGCGACTTGACCGGCGGTTTCGTCCAGGCGGCGCTTGCGCCGCCGGCGGCGCAGGTTTTCTGCGCGATGTCGGCGCGCGCCGCGCGCAGGCGCGCGGCTTCATCGGCGGGGAGGCCTCCGGCACTGCCCAGGGCGTCGTTGAACGCGTCGGCGCCCGAGGTCATGCTGCGGCAGATGCTGCCTTCGCCGTCGGCGTACTGGTTCGACGGCGTTTCGGCATCCGTTGCGTTGCCATCTTTATCGGGCGCCTTCTGCCCGATATAGATCCATCCGGAGAAGTCCATCGGGAATGGCACGATGATCTGGTTGATCCGGTCTTTCGCCGGGATCGTCTTCGGATCCGGAAACGCCTGCGCGACCTTGGCGCTGTCGACCATCATCAGCATCGCGTTGATGCGCGTGTCGTTCGCGGGGCTCAGCATCGGCACGTTGGCGCAGGAGTAGGCGGTCTGGCGGAGCGTGGTCGGCGCATAGCAGCCGTCGTCGCCGCTGGCATGGGCGGCCGGAATCCAGAACAGGCCGGCCGCCAGCGCGGCGAACAGGCGTCGGTGCAGCAATGGGTGTTTGGGCATGTTTTTCTTGTGCCGGGTGTGGGGCCGCAGCGGCCGGGTCTCTCAGGTGAGGCGTTTTTGCCCCGGCGCGTATCGTACCGCACTGGATGCACGAATTTCGCAGGTACGGGCCGCGGCCGGGCGCATCGGTGACCGGACCGGTGCGCGCCGGTCGGCAAGTCGTGTCGATGGCCGGTGCGGCTCCCGTGTTACGCGTACGCGCTGCTGGCGACGCCGTCGTCGGCCACATCGTCGATCGCGGCCCGCAAGTCGTCGATCGCCACCATCAGCTCGCGGACCTGCCGCAACGACGGGTACTGGTGCAGCACGGCGTGCCATTGCGGCAGCGTCAGCAGCGCGTGCCAGACGACGCCGAGGCCGCCCGGATCGGCATCCGGCCGCTGCGCGAGCGCGCTCGCGTATTCGAGGCTGGCTTGCGCCGACAGCAGCTGCATCCGGCTTGCGGCGCCCAGCAGGCGCGGCGTCGCGTCGGCGGAGGCATCGCAGCAATAGAGCACTTCCCGTGGCAGCGTCGCTTCGTCGGTCGTCAGCGCGTGCAGCGACGCGCCGTGCACGCGCACCGTGCCCTGGTGCGTCTCGAACGAATAGATCGTGCCGGGGTCGGCCTGCGCGAGCAGGTTCAGGCCGCGCAGCAGCCGCGGCAGGTCGGTCGTCGCGGCATCCGCGGACGCCTTCGCTTCGACGAGGAAACGCACGTTCCACGCGGGCGCCGGGTCATCGCCGCGCGGGCGTTCGAGCAGGATCGCGTCCCATTCGGTTTTCGCGCGATCGTGGCGGCCCGGTATCGATGACGGTACACGCATCGACGTCACCACCCGGTACGTGCGGTGTGCGTCGACGGCGTCGAGCCGGCGGGCCAGCGCGTCGAGCGCTTGTGCGGCCAGCGCTTCGACGGCCGCGCCGCGCTGCTGCGACGCGACGCCCTGCGCGACGGCGACGGTGCTGCCTTCGAGCGGGCCCTGGCGTACCCAGAGCGCACGGTAGCGACGCACGTGTTCGTCCGACGCCAGTGCGTCGACGCGCAGCATGCGCTCGAGCGCTGCGCTGTCTTTCAGCTTGACGATGTCCTGCTCGAACGCGGCGTCGGTCGCCATGTCGGGTAGCGCGAGCAGTTGCCGCAGCGTGTCGGGCAGTTCGGCCCACGACGCAGCGGCGGCGGCCGCATGCAGCCGCGCGAGCCCGTCGCGTTGCCACGGGCGGGCGCTGCGCTCGAGCTTGGCCGGGTGCGCGATCGCGTTGACGGCCGAGTGCAGCGCGCGGCGGTCCTGCTCGGCGCGCGCGGACAACGACGCATATTCGCGCACGCTCGGCGCATCGTGCCGCAGCACCGCGGCCTGAAAGGCGGGATCGCCGGCGCGCGTGTCCATTGCATCCCGGATCATCTGCGCGAGGGCGTCGACGAAGCGCTGCCGCAGTACCGCGTCGGGCGTCTGTCCGTCGCTTCGCATCCTGCGCGCTTCCTCGATCACGATCGCGAGCGTGGCGGCCGGGTTGGCGGCGTCGGCCGGCGACGACGCGCTGTCGAGCGGCGGCAGCCGGTAGCGGCGCGCGACGGTGCGCAGTGTTTCGTCGAGCAGGGCGGGAAGCGGTGTCAGCGACATGGTCGGTATCGGCGTGGAAGCGGTGCGCATGCCCGGGGTTCGGGCTTGCGCGCGCGATGATGTGCAACGTTATCACGCCGGGACGGGCGGGATACGGGGCGTGTCGTTGCGAGGGGGCTTGGTGGCGAGGCACGCGGTATCAGTCGCGAGCGATGTTCCTGGTCAACGTCTCGATGGTCAGGTTTTCGTCTCGCGGCCGGCCGACGCCGGCATCGAACGGGTAGCCCGTCCGCTCGCCCGTTCGCATATAGCCGCGACGCAAGTAGAAGTCGATCAATTCGTGGCGGGCCGACAGGACGACCATCACGGCCGTACCGATCTTCCAGCGGCGAACGGCGAATTGCTCGGCTTCGTTGAGCAACGCCTTTCCGAGGCCACGATCCTGCATCGACGGTGCGACGGCCAAGGTGCCGATATAGGCCGCGTCTCCGTCTTTCCTGACTTCGATGCAGCCGGCGATGCCGCCGTCGATCTCGGCGACGAGCAGGACGGCGTCCGGTGCCCGCAGCGTCGCGGCGAGCAGTAACGGCGTTATTCGCGGGCCGTCGATCAATGCGGATTCATGGGTCCATCCGGCGGCAGCCGTCGTCGGTCGGTACGCCGCATTGACCAGTTCGACGAGCGCGTCGATGTCTTGCTCGCTTGCTGCGCGGTAGCTGGCGGCGCGCTTGATCGCGCCTGTCGTTTCATCCATTGAAGCCCTCGGTGTCCGTTGCCGCGGTTTGTCCTGAAGGTCATGTCGTCCAGGGACAGGCGAACGATCGTCCGGCATCGGCATCGATCCGGCCGATCAACCGGCAATCCACATCTCGCGTCACGCTGAAGCGTGCGCGCCAGGTGATCGGCATCATCTGCCTATGCGGCCCGTGCCGAACGGTCCGATTCCAACTCCGTCATGAACCGCGAACGTGCCTCCCCGCCATGCAGCAGCCCGTCATGCGCCGCAGCCCGCCCGCCGTCGCGGATCGGCTCCTGCTCCTCGCGCTCTCGACGTTATGGGGCGCGTCCTACACGTTCATGGCGCTGCTCGGCGAATCGCTGTCGGCATCGGCGTGGGTGGGACTCGGATGCGTCGTCGCGGGCGTGGCCGCGATGACGCTGCCGTCACGGAAGCGTGGGTAGCGAAGCACCTGACACCGGCCACAAAGTGAGCCACGCGACGGGTGCTGCCGTCACCCTGCGGGCAACGGGCAACGGGCAACGGGCAACGGGCAACGGGCAACGGGCAACGGGCAACGGGCAACGGGCAACGGGCAACGGGCAACGGGCAACGACCAGCCCGCCCAGCCGTGCCCGCGTGCCCCGCGCATCACGCCGTCAACGTCACCGACAGGCTGCCGAGTTCGCCGAACCGCACCGTCAGCGCATCGCCGAGCGGCACGTCGATCGCGCCCGCGTACGAACCGGTCGTCACGATCTGCCCGGCGCGCACGGCGTCGCCGCGCGAGGCGAGGAAATTGACGAGCCACACCAGCGGTTTCAGCGGATCGCCATCCGGATGGCGGCCGTCGATCGCGCGGTTCAGCGCGCCCTCGAACGACAGCGCCAGCGTCTCGAGCGGCACGTTCAGCCCGTCGGGCACGACCGGGCCGACGCACAGCCCCTGGTTGAATTGCCCGTCGGCCAGCAGCTCGAACTTCGACGCGCGCGTGGGCTCCGCATAGCGGCAGCCGAGCACTTCGAGCACGATGCGCACTTCGCGGATCGCGTCGCGCACGTCCTGTTCGCCGTACGGCTCGCCGCGCGCGGGCAGGTCGCGATCGAGCACGAACGCGATCTCCGGTTCGATCCGCACGATCGGCCCGCCGACGACGCGGTACGGCGCATCGGCCTCGCGGATCGTCGACGCGAAAATCGGCGCGAGGATCACGCGGTCAGGCGGCGGCAGCGCACATTTCCAGCCGCCGATGGGTTCGCCGAGCAGGTCGGCCACGCGCTGCTGGATCGCGAGGGCGGTCTCGACGTTCTCGGGGCGCAGCGCATCGGGCAGCAGCGGGCCGGGCGAGCCGGCATGGCGGGCGGCGACGAGATGCTGGGCGGCGCCGTCCACGCGTTCGGTAGTCGTTGTCATGTCGGTTGAGCGAGTTGAAAGTGGGCCGGCAAATAAGGGCCGGACGAAAGTCGCACATTCGATGATAGCGCCTTCGGCACGATGAGCGCTCGATCCGGCTGTTTCGGGCGCTTGGTCAGCCGGGTTTGCGACCTTGCCGCGAGCGACATGTATTGGCTGCCCGTCGCGTCGCTTTGCCGCACATGCGGCTCCCGCTCGACCTTGATCGCCATCAACATTCGAGCCCGCCGTCCGCCGATGATGGTGACAGGCCGCGTGCGATCGGACGCGCGGCCATTCACCCCAGTGAGGTTCGCATGTACAAGAAGATCATGGTGGCCGTCGACGGCAGCGCTTCGTCGAAACAGGCGCTGGCCGAGGCAGTGAAGGTCGCGCTGGCAGGCGACACGCACGTCAGTGCCGTGTACGTCGTCGACATGTCGGTGCTCTTTAACTACGCGGGCCGTCTCGACCCGCACGCGCTGGTCGAGGAACTGCGCGACGACGGGCGCAAGGTGTTGCGCGAAGCCGAACAGGTCATCGCGCTGGCCGGCGCGAAGGGCGAGGCCGAACTCGTCGAGACCGAGAGCATCGGCGAGGACATCGCGGAACGCCTGCAGCGCTACGTGAAGGAAGGCGGGATCGATCTCGCGGTGGTCGGCACGCACGGGCGGCGCGGTATCCGGCGCGTGCTGCTCGGCAGTGTCGCCGAGCGCTTCGTGCGCGGCTCGACGTGCCCGGTGCTGCTGATTCGCGGCGACGATGACGACGTCGCGGCTACGGCTGCCGCCGCTTGACCGGCCGGGCGCGCGCGATGATACGCCGCCAGTACCGGATCGTCGTCGCGGCGATCGCCGTGTTCGTGTCGCTCGCGGGGATGATGGCCGTCGTGTCGGGGTTGCTGTTCGACAACACGACGGCGCTGCGCGGCGGCGCGATCGCGCTGATCGTCGGCGTGGCGGGCTTTGTCGTGATGCTCAATCCGGGCGCGAAAGGCGAGGAGTGACGCGTTACGTTGCATAGGAATGCGCGCAGGCACGAAGCAGCGCCTTGCCGCCAACGCTCACGCGATGGAGGGTGAACGCGTCCGGGAACGTCTACATGCTGTCCCGCGACGATCCATGCCAGCCGTGACCGGCGTTGTCCCGACGATCACGGCTCGCGGCGCGTGCCGTTACGTGCCGCTCGTACCGGGCGGCGCCGCGCTGTCCGGGCTCGCCTGCACGTTCAGCCGCTTCAACGTTTCCGCCAGTTCCCCGTTCTTCGGCTGAACCTTCCGCGCCTGCGCGAACGCTTCGCGCGCTTCATCCCGGCGGCCCAGTTTCCACAGCACTTCGCCCTTGTGCGTCAGCCCGGTAGCATAGGCTTCGCTCGCATCCTTGTCCGTGTCGCCATCCTTCGCGAAGATCGCGATCGAGCGATCGAACCACGTGAGCGCTTCGTCGTTGCGGCCGAGCCGGTACAGCGCCCAGCCCTTGCTGTCGAGCGCATACGCATCGTTCGGCGATTCCGCGAGATGCGCGTCGATCATCGCGAGCCCGCGCTCGACCGCGACGCCGGCGTCGGCGAGCCGATAGCCGATGTCGTTCAGGCGATCGTCTGGAATCCTGTCGAGATCGAGCGCGGCGGCCACGCGGCCCTCGTCGTGTTCGGCGATCGCAAGCGACAGCAGCTTGGCGACGATCTGCTGCCGAAGTTCGCTGCTGATCCGGTCGCCGTTGGCGACCAGGCTGCCGAGGTACTGCGTGTACAGGTCAGGCGCGCCCGGGGCGTTCGCGCTGTTCGCGATGGTCAGGCCCGGGCCCGCGCACCAGTCGGCGTCGGCCGACCCGGCCAGCGTGCCGGCGTAAAGATTGACGTTTCGCGGCGTGTGGGTTTGCGCGTAGTAGGTGTAGCCGTTCGCATCCGAATAGCCGCACGCCAGATATTCGTTCTCCACGTCCAGCACGTACGGGAAATGGCCGAGCGACGCCGTGCCGCCCGGGTCGACCAGCCGGAACGATTCGCCCAGATCTCCGTCGCCGACGATTGGGTTGAACACCCATTGCTTCTCCGGATGCCGTTTCGGCAGCCGGACCCGGACGGTGCGCCCGGCCGCGTCGGTCGTGCCGAAGATCACGCTGTCATGCTGCTCCGGCTTGACAGGCAGCCCCGCGATGACCTGACCGGGCAGGAACAGCCGGTAGCGCGCATTCGGCAGCGGCTCGCGCGTGACGGAGTCGCGCAACACGAACTGGTGAACGTAAGCCCCTGTTCCGAGCGACGCCGTCGGCGCGACGTAGGTGCGTGCGAAGGCGGCGGGCAGGGCGGTGCAGCTCAAGGCCGCGGCAACGAGCGCGGCAAGCAGGCGGGATGTCATGAAATGGCGGTTCTTGTTGGTAAAGGTGTGATTGACCGACGGCCGGAAATGCACTGAACGAACCGCGCGACCTTCGATATCCCGCTGCGGGTACCGATACGGATGGCCGGAACGTCCAGCGCAAATCAATGCGGATCCCGCCCGCCGCAACGTGATGCGAGGAAGCGGCGGACGGATGACGCACGAATGCAGTGCGCAGCATAACAGGCCGTGTCGAGCGTCTCGCTCGTGCACGTGTATCCCGCCCGGCGCGCCACGCGCGACGTTTGCGGCCGCACGCGCTTCTGTCAAACTGGCGCCTATGAAACCGCGTCTCATCTCACCGCCTGCCTCCGATGCCGCGCCTGCGCCCGCAGGCTTTCCCGACGCCGACGAACTGGCCGCGCTGCGCGCGTGGTACGCGGGCATGACCGTGCGCCAGGCCGTCGAGCGCTATCTGCCCGATCGGCTTGGCGAAGGACGGTCGGCGCGCGGCGTGATCGGCGGCATCCGGCGCCGCCTCATGCGCGTCGCGCGGCAGGTCGGCCGGCCCGATCTCGCGGAGCGGCTCGGTCATGCCGACGGTGAGCGTTTGCAGGAGGCGAAGGCTGCCGCGGAAGCGATCGGCCAGCTGCGTCACGCGCGCACGCCGGTCCCGCAGATCAGCGACGACGTCGGCCTGTGGCTGCCCGCGCGCGCGGTCGTCGCGTTGCGTGCGCACGGGATCGCGACGCTCGCCGATCTCACGGTGCGGATTCCGCGCCGGCGCCAGTGGTGGCGCGCGATCGCGGGCCTCGGCGTGGCGGGCGCGCGGCACGTCGAGGCGTTTTTCGCCGCGCATCCGGAACTGACCGAACGGGCGCGCGCGCTGATCGCGGCGACGCCGCGCGGCAGCATCGTGCCGTGGGAGCACCTGAAGCTGCCGCATGAGGTCGACGGCTCGGCCGGCACGTTCCGCGCGCCGCGCGCGACCAGCACGCTCGATGCGGACAACGACTACGCGGCCGTGCACGCGTGGCTGTCGCTGCACGAATCGGCCGCGACGCGGCGTGCATACCGGAAGGAGGCCGAGCGGCTGATCCTGTGGGCGATCGTCGAGCGCGGCCGCGCGCTGTCGTCGCTGACGACCGAGGATGCGCTCGCGTATCGCGCGTTCGTGCGGCGCCCGACGCCACACGAACGCTGGGTCGGGCCCGTGCGGCCGCGCGGCGCGCCGGACTGGCGGCCGTTCTCGGGCGCGCTGTCCGCACGCTCGGCCGCGTACACGCTGTCGGTGCTCGGCGCGCTGTTCCGCTGGCTGATCGAGCAGCGCTACCTGCTCGCGAATCCGTTCGCGGGCGTCAAGGTGCGCGACACGCGCGGCGCGAACGCACTCGACACGTCGCATGCGTTCACCGAAGGCGAGTGGCTGCTCGTGCGCACGATCGCCGACGGGCTCGAGTTCCGCAAGGGCACGACGGCCGCGCCGCAGTCGGGCTGGACGCCGGCCGCCGCGCAACGGCTGCGCTTCATTCTCGATTTCGGCTATGCGACCGGGCTGCGTGCGAGCGAACTGGTCGGCGCGACGCTCGGCGACATCGAGACCGATGCGCACGGCGACGCGTGGCTGAAGGTGATCGGCAAGGGCAGCAAGGCCGCACGCGTCGCGTTGCCGCCGCTCGCGCGCACGGCGCTCGACCGTTTCCTGGTCGCACGCCGGCTGCCGGTCACGCCGTCACGCTGGCGGCCCGACACGCCGCTGATCCCGAGCCTCGCGGAAGACGGCGCGGCCGCGATCACGAGCGTGCGGCTGTGGAAGGTGATGCAGCGTTTCTTCGCGCAGACGGCCGATCAAGTCGATGCCGACAACCCCGCACTCGCGCAGAAGTTGCGGCAGGCAAGCCCGCACTGGATGCGTCATACGCACGCGACGCATGCGCTGGCGCGCGGCGCCGAATTGACGACCGTGCGCGACAACTTGCGGCATGCATCGATCTCGACGACGTCGATTTATCTGCACGGCGACGACGTGAAGCGGGCACGGCAGATGTCGAGCGCGTTTGCGGCGGACAAGTAACGGCATCGTTCCGGTCGGGCGGCTGCTGCGGTCGCGTGCGGGGCATGTCTGCTGTCGGTGCGTGTTCTGCCGCGCGCGTTTCCGCGCCACGCTCGAACGTGGAGCGGCCGTGGTGCGGCGCTGGCGAATGCGTGCGGTTTCGGCCGGACGGAAAACAAGCGGCGCAGTTTTCAGCGCGGACTGGATGTTGCACCGTCATGCAACTGTCACGGCGCAGAGCGCAGGGCGCCATGGGCCGGCAAGCCTTGCCGCCCGCGCGTGAATCCGCGTTCCGCCGACGAATGAATGCCGCACCGCAGCGGGATTCACCCATCGTGCGGAACGGTCCGTCGCACACGACAGTCATAAACTTTTTGAAAGGAGCGGCGGATGGCATCGAGCCAAAGTACGGTCGATTTCATCGTCGAGCAGATGGCGGCGGCCGGCACGGTATCGGCGCGCAAGATGTTCGGCGAGTACGGCATCTATTGCGACGGCAAGATGGTCGCGCTCGTCTGCGACGATCGGCTGTTCATCAAGCCGACGGCCGAAGGCCGCGCATTGCTCGGTACGTGCGAAGAGGGTTCGCCGTATCCGGGCGCGAAGCCGCACCTCGTCATCGCCGGCGAGCGCTGGGACGATCGCGAATGGCTGTCGGCACTGATCCGGATCACCGCCGCGCAGTTGCCGGTGCCGGTGAAGCGGAGCCGATAACGGCCCATTCGCGTGCATTGTTGCGCTGCGGCCAGGCGTATTCTGTGAAACATGTGCGCGACCCTCGCGCGCCAGGCGGGAGCACAAGAATGAAGACATCCGGAGATCCGCGCGGCACGCGGCTTGCTCGCCGCGCCTGGCACGCGCTCGTCGCGGCCTTATGCGTCGGCTGGAGCGCGCAGTCGTTCAGCGCGGACGATGCGGCGACGCTGCTCGAGCGTTACCGCAGCCTCGGCGCGCAACTGAAGGACAATGCGTTTCACCGGCCGCTGGTCCTCGAATCGGCGGAAGCGTCGTCGTCGCTGAAGGGCGACATCTACGCGGTGGTCGACTATCCGTACGCGGTCGTGAGCGGCCAGCTCGACGATCCCGCGCAGGGCCCCGCGAACTGGTGTGCGGTGCTGATCCTGCACCTGAACACGAAGTATTGCCATGCGTCGACCGGCGGCAACGGCCCGGTGCTCGACGTGAACCTCGGCCGCAAGATCCAGCAGAAGCTGTCGGACACCTATCGCGTGCAGTTCCGCTATCGCGTGGCGGCCGCGTCGCCCGACTATTTCCAGGTCGACCTGACCGCCGACAGCGGCCCGATGGGCACGAAGGATTACCGGATCGCGCTGGAAGCCGTGCCGGTCGGCGCGTCGCGCACGTTCCTGCACCTGACGTATTCCTATGGCTTCGGCACCGTGGGCCGCATGGCGATGAAGACCTACCTGGCGACCGTCGGCAGCGACAAGGTCGGCTTTACGAACATCGGTGGCGGATCGGCCGCGCAGCCGCAGTACATCGGCGGCGTGCGCGGGCTGCTGGAGCGCAACACGATGCGCTACTACCTCGCGATCGATACCTATCTCGCGACGCTCGACAAGCCGCTCGACCAGCGCCTCGCGCGCTGGTTCGACGCGACCGAGCAGTATCCGCAGCAACTGCACGAGGTCGAGCGCGGCGCGTATATGCAGATGAAAGCGCAGGAGGTGCAGCGGCAGCAGGCGGCGCGGTAGGCGGCACGCATGCTTGATGCGGTGCAGCGAGCGGACTGCTTCGTGAACGTGAACATCGCCATGTGGCTGGCGTGAGGTGAAGGTGTGAGTTGCGGACACAATTCGACACCGTTTTCCAAGAGCCTGTCGGGGCCGATTATTCGCAACCGCGATGCGGAATTTACCAAATGGCTTGCCCGCTATCTGTTCGGCCGGGTGATTTATCAGAATCGTTGAATTCGACGGAGGACTGTATTAACTATCTTTCTAGAGGCTATGGAATAAAATCCTATTTTGATCGAACGATAGGGGGCTAAGGGGTAACGACAGCATTGGGTCTGCAACGATTTAGAATGGCTACACGGATCTGCTCGAATCACTTTTGATGCAGATGCTGGTGGTCACGTTCAAAAATACAAAAAACTTCGCATCGGGGAAAGTACATGGCAATGATAGGTAACAGCCTGGTTGGTATAGGTTTGGTTGCATCATTGATCGGTATTGGCGGCTTTATTGACACGCGCAAGGTCGATCGGAGGTTCAAGACTGGCTATAAGAACAATGAGCCGGATTCTAGAAATTTTGTTCGGTCAGGAAAGGTCTTGTTATGTGGCGTCGGTCTGTTTTTATTCGGGTTGGTGGTTAACAGCATGTCGGATTCGGACATACAAGCTACCCGAACCGAAGTGCCTCACAAGGGCCAAGCAGTGGAGGGTCTTTCTTCTGTAGATTCAACGGAAGCGACAAACGAGAATTTGCAGCAGGAGGTGCATGCGTCGGCTCGATCGGCATCCAGCATGCCGAGTTCTGAGCGTCCATCATTCGAAAAATCTGAACAGAACCGCAGTGCGTCGGACGCGCCGGCTGGCCGTGCCGTGCAAACGCAAAATTTCGCGACCAGTTTCGACTGTTCACGGGCATCGCACGATGACGAATCGGCTATCTGTCATGACCCGGGTTTGGCCGCAATGGACCGGAGGTTGGCACAACTGTATGCGGCCGCACTGCAAACCGTCTCGGATCCGGAGTATCTTCGGCAATCCGAGTCAGACTGGGTCGATACGCGGCATCAATGTGGAAAAGACCTCGATTGTTTGCGTCGCGCATACGGCGAGAGAATCGGCCAGTTCATGGGTTCGCTGGGTTCGAAGCCTTTGCTTCCCGAAGATGTGAAATAGAATCACGTCGGCACCGAAGCTCCCGGCGCGCGGCACACGCCGCGCCCGGAAGACTTTCTGACGCACGATTTACCTCAGCGTGCGCATGGCTGCTCCGGGGCTGGACGCATGGTCCATCTCGGAAACAACCTTGAGCGGTACCTCGCCAACACCCATTGCCCGTTCGATCAGCAAGTCATCGCCGTGTTGCGCCAGCAACGCCTGCAACCGGCCAAACTCGCCACACCAGAGCGTTTCGACATCTTTATCGCGGGCAACGTCGCGATTCGCGACGAGGGATACGGCCCGAACCTGCAGGCGACCCGCTTGAGCCTGACCGCCGATTTCAACACCATAATCCGGTAGGGAAGGTTTCTTGACAACGATCCGGCCGTCCTTCGCCCATGCCGTTGTCATACCCTCATGTACTTCGTAGCCGAGTCGCGCCAAGCCGCTCAGGATTGCATTGCGCCGAGCCTCCGCTGCTAGTTGCTGTCGCGCCCGAACTACAAGTTCCTGCCCGGATCGGGTCAGCTCGGCGACGACGTCAGGCGAGGTGCCAATATCGCATTGTCGAGCACGTTCGACAAAAATTGCAGCGTCTGCCGTGTTGTAAGCCCGAATCTCCGCCGTTAATTCTTCCAGTGCCGAGATAGCCGTGCGACGTGCGCGAGCCGCCTCGATGGCGCTCGACAGGTCGAGGATCAGGCTGTCGAGCAACAGGCTTCTTCGCGCGTCGCTTGACTCGTCTTCGAGGGCATCCAGGCGCGACGAGAATCCGGCGACCGCTTGTGGTTCCAGGAATACCCGTGCTTCGCCGATTTGTCGATCGAGACGGTCGATCGACGGATCACGAGGCGCAGCCGTTTGCGTCGCCGTCCACGTTTGGAAGGCTGCCGACGTTTCCGCCGGCATGAGGCGATTCGCTAGAGCCCGTTGCGCATCGTTGAGCGTTCGTTCCACCGCAGGCGTCAGAAGAGCGAATCCTTGCGCTAGCAGGGCATCGGCATTCTCGAGTATGTTGCCCGAGCGCAAGCGATCGAGCTGCTTATGGAGTTCAGCCGGAATCTCGACGCCTTTCGCTTCGAGTGCGTCGAGCAATGTCGCCGCGCTGTGCCGTCCTTGCCGCCGGCGTTTCGCTGCCTGCTCGGCCTGCTCTATTGCCGCCTGTTGGCGCCGAGCGAGATCCGCCTTCAGGAACGCAATCTCGTCAGGCACTTTCTTTTGCAAGTCCATAAACGCGTCGGCGGCGATCAATGCTCCCAGCGCGTCACGGCGAGCCCGGGTCGCGGCGATCTCCTCGCCAGACAGCTTACCGATATGTTCGCCTTCGGCAATCCATGTGGCGATTGCCTGGTCAAGGCGCTGCAGATGTCCCTCGCAGATTGCGATGCTTTCCTCGCGCGTCACGATCCGAACAACTTTCGGGCCGCTCATGCCACCTCCTCCTGGTTCAGGGCCAGCGCTATGGCTGTTTTCAGGCGTGCCTTTTCCGTTTCCGGATCGTGGTACCAGGCCTGCGACGACACGCGATGCAGAGTCGGAATCGCCCGTCCCAGCACGGACGGCCGCCAGATTTCCCGGGCACGCGCATGTTCGAGCAGGGGGTGACGTGGTGCATCGCACTCGATGCCGATCGCATAAAGGCCGGTTTCTGGATTTGCGATCGCAAAATCAAGTCCGAAAGCATCGCCTTCCTGTGCGGGCACCGGTGATAGACCGAGGTTCTTCAGATACGCAAGCACATCTTCCGCGAATCCGTCGACGATACCCGTTTGCCGCAACTTTGCATGCGCTCGTTCGCTACTCATGCGGCCAAGCAATGCACGGCCGGCAGGCAGTTCACCGTTCGACATCGCACGTGCGTATTCCATATAACCCTGAAGATAGTCGCGCGGAATCGCTGGCTTGCGCTGCGTTGTGAGCATATCGGAGATCTCGCGGATCGGCATCGACGTGATGAGCACGACTTTATGGCGGGCGCGCGTCACTGCCACATTGAGACGTCGCTCGCCGCCGCTCTGCCCAAGTACGCCAAACATGCGTCGGAAGGTTCCTTGGCCGTTTCGCCCAAAGGTCGTCGAAAAAACAATGATGTCGCGCTCGTCCCCTTGGACATTCTCGACGTTCTTGACGAATACGGCCATGTCCTCGCCACGATCGGTTCTGTCGAGCTCTTCACGATAGGCGTCGCGGAATGCCTCGTCTTCTTCCGCGCGCTGCTCCATGCGTTCCAGAATGAGGTCTGCTTGTTTGCGGTTGAACGTGACTACGCCGACGGAAGGGCGGTGCGCGTAGGGTTGTTGCCACAGTTGCGCCAGATAGGCGACCACGCGATCCGCTTCGTCGCTGTTGGTCTGCTGCTCGTAAAGACCGTTGACCTGGATGAGTTCGAGGGGCTTAACCTCACGCACCGTGGCATCCGGATGGCGAACAGGCACGCTGAGGTTGTTCTCATAGAACGCTGCGTTTGAATAGCCGATCAACTCTCGATACGACGAACGATAGTGAATCTGCAGCGTCGACACGGGTAGCGCGCTCCGTGCCAGTTGCAGCAGGTCGGGACAGTCCTTGATTTCGCGTCGGTTCCATGTGTCCTCGAAGCGCTCACGTTCGTCTTCCGTCGCCGCTTCGTCGGGTTGCTCGCCGTCGAAGATTTCCGCTTCGTCGCTATCTGCTCGGCTCGAAAAGAACGCCGTCGGCGGCATTTGCTTTTCGTCGCCACTGACAATCGACAAGTTGCCGCGGAACAGCGTGGGGATTGCGTATTCCACCGGCATCTGCGATGCCTCGTCGTAGACGACGGAATCGAACAGCCCCGATTTCAGCGGCAGTACGCGGCTGGCGACGTCGGGGTTCATCAGCCAGACCGGCCGCAGCGCCATCAGGCCCAGCCCCGTACCGAGTTCGATGAATTCACGCAGACGCCGAGAGCGCCGACCGGTCAAACGCGTCACGTCTTCCCAATCACGTGCCGAACCCAGCCTACCGCGGTCGACACCGTTGCGAAGCATCTCGCGGTTCAGGCGACGCATCTCCCCATCTGCAGCCGCGAGCGCATCGATTTTTGCGGCCGTTTCACTTTGGTCGAGCAGCAACTCGGGATTGTCCTGCTCCATGCGCCGTTTCCATCCGAGTCGCGCTTCGCGGTTGATCATGCGCCGCACTGCGTCGTCGAGGTGTTCGGGTGGCAGACGCATCAGAGCGTCTTCGTGGTCGCGCATGATGGCAAATACGTCGAGTGCCTCGGGTGAGACATGCCGCGCTCGGGTCCGGAATTGCTGGTACGCCGCTAATGTTGGCAATGCATCGCTGATTCGGTTCAATGGTGCCTGATAACTGATGTTGTCGGCAATCGCCTGCCGACAGGCGGAGACAAGTTCTGTCGAGAGCCACTCGTCGAGCGGCCTCAGCGCCCGAAGACTGTGCTGACGTGCGTTGTGCCGTACAAACGCGGTCTCGAAGCCGTCGAGCAACTGTTTGACGGGTGCTCGATCTCCAGTCATTACGGCCGAGTCGAACTCGTCGCCGCGTGGCGCGATCGCAAGATGCTGCGCGAGTTCGCGGATTTCCTCGAGCTGCCGCAGGCGGGTCAGGCATGCGTCGGCGAGTCCCGGCCCGCAGGTAGGTTCAACCGTCTCGAGATGCAATGCCCGGCTGATCGTGTTCAATGTGTCGCGTAGCGGCCTCCAGGCCTTTTCGAGTCGGGTAGCGGCCAGCAGTTTGCGAAGCGTCTCGTCTGTCGCGGGAGCACCGCAGCCGGTGACGAACTTCATCAGACGGCTACGCCGCAGATAAGTGGCCGGGTTGAGGCGACTCAACAGAGACGGTGCGCGAGTCGCCAACGTCGCCTGAGTCTCGAGCTTGCTGAGCTCAGGATTCGGCAAGCGTGCAACGGTATCCGACAGGGCGGTGTCGAAGCCGCTGGTGTCGACGGCCAGCAAATCGCGATGCAGGCCGCCGAGTGCTGTGTAATGCCGATGGCCTTCAGCATCGGCATGATCTGCCGGTCGAAACAATGGCAACCATTGTGCAAGCCGCTTGCGTTGCGTATCGTCCAGCGCGACAAGGCGGCCAGCGTTGGCATCGAGCCACGCACGATACGGGGCGGGGTCGTCGACATCGAATCGCGCGGGATGCGCTGCGAGCGTCTCGATTCGCAGGCGCTCCGCCTCGCAAAAATCCGCGAAAAGCGCGTTGAATGTTTCGAGCGTGGCGACATCCGTCGCGAAGGACTGCAATTGCACCAGTGGGCTGCCCTCGAACTTCGACGGCAACCAGTAACGGGCGAGCGGTGCGCAGTGTTCTTCGAGCGTAGTCAGTGCCGAAATATCGAGCGTGGCAAGCCTTGTACGCAACTGCGGCACGCTGACAGGCGGAGTGCCGGCTTCGAGCTGGATCAACTCGCCGAGCAGTGCCCGATAGCTGAGACCGGTTGATTCGTCGACGCGATGCAGTGCTGCATGCTGGCGATCAAGTTCGCCCTCGAGGGTCTCGATTCTCGCAGCCATGCGTTCACGCTGGCGAATCAATCCGTGATCGAACACGGCGCCGCGAAAGATCGCGTCCAGTTGCTCGCGAACTGCTCGGATTGTTGGCTCGCGGTCCTTGTTGACGTCGTTGAGCATGACGATGCGATCGCCCAGGCCTTCCGCGACGAGGCGCTTGCGAACGACTTCCAATGCGGCGTGCTTCTGGCAGACGATCAGCAGGCTTCGACCTTGCCCGATGGCGTCGGCCACCATGTTGACGATTGTCTGGCTCTTGCCGGTACCGGGCGGTCCTTCAACCAGCAGTCCGGGGCCCTGACGCGCCTGCAGGATCGCCGCTTCTTGCGATGGATCGCTTGCTACCGTCAGGAATCGGTTGAGTTCGGTTGTGACTGCTTCGGATGCATCGTAGGCGGATTTGTCCTTGAGCCGCAACATCGATTCGAGCGCGGTACCGGAAGGCGACAATTGCTTGAGCTGACGCAGATCCTCGCCGATGGCCTGACCGGCGAAGTCGACGTGAAAGAGCACGCCGGAGCAGGCGATGCGTGTAGTGCCGAGGGGCATGTCGAGGGTCGGCAACGGTAGCGCGCCGAGTTTCCGACTTTCCACGTCGGCCAGCAGGCCGAAAGCATCGACCACGTCGGCCGCTTTCAACGCGGAACGTCCGAGCACCTCGTCGGCTGCGACGCGCCACGCCTTGACTGCCTCGCGTCCCAGCAAGCCCTCGAGCGCCGGATTCAGGCGAACCTCCTCGCGTTCGCCATCAAAAGCCATCGCGACCTGGCCTCGCGTGCCGAGTTCCATCAGCAGTTTGACTGGCCACAACAGGATGGGAGCGATGCGAGGGCGCGTCGTACTGCGATGATCCTTGTAAAGCAGGAACGGGAAGCCGAGATAGAGGCCGTCGATGCCGGTATCGCGCTTGTAGAGCGAGGTCTGCCGGTACAGCGTGTTCAACCGGCCTTCGAGCGTTCCGCCTGTACCAAACACGGCCGGATCCACCGAGACCATCTGTACGTTACGCTGGAGCAGGTGGTCGAGCAGCGCGGTGCTGGCGAATCGCTCGCCGTTCAGTTCGTGAAGATCGATACGACCCGTGGTTTTGCCGATGGTCATCCGTACCAGCGGACCACGCAATACGGCAGTGGCAACCTTTTTCTCGAAGAAGTCGAGTATCTGCGATACGTATTGCTGCTTCTGCGGTTCCAGCCACTGCTCGGCAGGCACGGACAGGAGGACGACTACGTCGTGCAGGGGTAGACGACGTTCTAATCTGAACTGCTCCGCCCATTCGTCGATTGTCTGGTTTCCGGTCCGCGCGAACCCGGCGATTCGCTCATCAACGGCGTGGAACAGTTCGACGCGCGGCAACGCTAGAGCGGTCCGGGCAGCCTGACGGTCAAACATTAGAATCTGCTCTCGCTCCGCAATGGCTGCCGCCTGGTTGAGGATCTCGTCGACCGAACGAAACTGCGAAATTGTCGCGCTCAACAGAACGATCAGGTCTTCCTCGCTGAGGACGCGGCGCTCCGACAGTGACAGCAGGCCGTGATGGTCCGAATCCGGCAACAACAGGCGTCGCTCTTCCCATTGCGCTGCCAATTGGGCACGCGAGGTGGAAAGCAGTGCGATGCGCACCATGTCCTCGTCAAGTTCGACGCCAAGATGAGCGGCGCGGTGTCGCACTTCATTCGCGCGAGAGCGCAGTCTGGACAGCCAGCTTTCCGTGTCCAGTCGTTCCAGGAATGCCGGAACCGGCCCGGTCACCAGGTCGTAACCTTCGAGCGGGTTTTGCAGCAGCCAACCAGGCGTGACGATCTCGCCGCGCAGGATAAGCGGCATGTCGGGATTCAACAGCTTGAGCGCGATCATCAGACGGCAATCGTCATCAACACCGTCGAGTTGAGCAACCTGACGCAGGCCGGCTAGCGCTTTTGCGTCGGCGCCGGCCTGTTCTGCCCATGTCAGCACAACGCCACGATGAAGGTGATCGCGTGCCACCTCCCAATTCTCTCGCTCCGCAGCGGCGAGCGCGAAGACCGTTGGTTTGCGATATTGCCGAGCGCCCAGCGCGATGCTGGCGCCTTCGTCACCGTCGGAATCGACAGTCGCCGCCGACGGAGCATCTTCCGGTTTGCCATCCAGCCAGGCTTTGACTTGCGGCCATTGCCAGCGTTGATGTCGGTCGCGTGCCAGCAAGCCCCGCAGCAAGAGGTGGAGTGACGGATCCAGATCGTCCGGCAGAGTGACACCGTTGGCCAGCACATGAATCAGAAACGCGCGCGGGTTGATGCCCTCGAAGCAGCGGCCGTCGGTCAGTTGCTCGAGCAGGATCATGCCGAGGCTCCACCAGTCGGACGCCGCCGCAACACCGCCGGCAATGGCTTCCGGTGCCATATAGCGCGTCGTTTCGAGAGGTGAGACGATATCGAGATCGAATTCGGAAAGCCGTGCCGAGCCAAAGCCGCTAATGACGAGGTCCAGCGGTTCGCGGCTGCGCACAAGCAGTGTTCCGGGCCGGAGGTCTCGATGTCGGAGTCCCGCTTCCGAAAACGCCTGCAGGGCTCGGCCAAGTTCATCGACGACATGACGGATCGTCGCGATATCGCGTACGGCCATGCCGAGGTCAGCCAGCGTTCCACCGCTCATCTCCTCGGCGACTTCGTAAGCACGTTGATCCCAGCGTCCGGTGGCGATGATGTCCGGCACATGCTCGCGCGGTAGGCGGCGAACCACGTCGTAGACCGCTGGGTCTGGTTCTGCGCCCGGTCGATAAAGCGTTAGGATCGCCTGCCTGCCGGTCTCGTCCTGCTGGGCCACGTAGCGTTCGCGCACGCCGTCCGTGCTGGAAATCTGACGCAATAGTCTCCAGCCGTCGATCTGCGTTTCTTCGGCGGGTGCAGGCTGCGATTCCTCGGTCGAGCGATCTGCCGAAATCTCGACGTCGATGTCGAGAGTCTGCGCGCCAGCGGGCACGGCCGGATCTGCGCCGCATTCGAGGCACATGAGATCGCCGTCGTTCATCGGATGGCCGTTCGTGCACGACAATGATGTCGACACGGCGGATTCGAGTGCGTCTGAAGCCGCTTGCTGGCTGACATTCTCGACAGTGATCACATCCTGGGGGCGCCAGCCGTTTGCCCGTATCGGCACGCCTGATAAGTCCCAGTTGCAAACGGCATCGCCGACCGTGCCGGCACAGAACCACTCGTCGACCGACCGCTCGGTTCGGCAATTTGGGCAAAAACGCATCATGGCTGACATTTCCTGTCTTATCTATTTCGTGCCTTATTCGCACTGATCCGGACGTGATGGCCCTGATCGTTCAATAGGTCTCTCAATCGTTGAAAATCGTCACGGTCTGGTATCCCCGCGAACCAGACGCTGCCATCCTCGTCGAACATGACGTCGAGCGCCTTACCGTTTCGTGGCGCGTGTTCGTAGTGTGCAAAACGAGCGTGGCCGAGTGCGGTGAGGCAATGCAGCCGTTGATTGTCGCTGCCGCGCAAAGGGTGCGTCTGCGGGGCGTCGATGTCGAACGGATCCGAGATCAGCGCATCGATCAAGCCGTCGGCTCGGGCGAGCGTATCAGCCACCGATTCGATCGTGTGGCCGCTATAGACCAGTACGTCGCCGGCTGATAGCTGCCGCAGGCCACGCAACAGCGCGATCAGCGCGTCGGGCTGATCGAACGGCTCTCCACCCGAGATCGTGATGCCGGTGGATTCAGGCAACCAGGTTTGGACCTGCGACAAGACGGCGCCTACGTCGGTTTCACCTCCGGCGTTTGCCCATGTATCCATCGAAATGCACCCGGGGCATCGGATCGTGCAACCTTGAAACCAGATGCCGATCCGCTGCCCAGGCCCGAGTGTCGTCACGGGAAAGTGCAAGCGCGAAACGCGAATATCCATGGCCTAGCGCTTTTGCAAGTCGAACGAGCCGCAGTCGATGCCCGAGATGACAAACCGATCACCGGCGTTCGCATCCTGATCGAACAGGCCGCGTGCCAGCGGATTAAGCAGGTGCGCTTCGATCTGGTTTCGGATGCCGCGGCCGCCGTTGGATAGATCGCCGAGGCATTTCGCCTGGAGCGCTATCTTGGAACTGGAGTCCAGATCAACGACGATGCCTTGGGAGGCGACGTCGTCGAGGACGGCATGGACCATCTGCTCGAAAATGTCCGTCGCGACGTCCTCGCGAATGAAGTCGAAGACGATGATGTTCTCGCCGATGCGGTTAAGGATTTCCGGCCGGTTTAGGACCAGCTTGAAATGCTGATTGATTTCCCCGAGTACTTTCTTCTGGATTTCCGCAAAGTCGTTTCCTGGCTGGATATTTGCCACACGCTGACCCGATTCGTCCTGGCGATAAATTCCGAGGTTCGACGTGAAAACGATTAACGCTTCGGAAAAGTACACGCGATCACCGCGTCCCGACGTCAGCACGCCGTCATCGAGAATTTGTAGAAACTTGTCGAGAATGCGCGGATGCGCCTTTTCAATTTCGTCGAAGAGCACCACGCTGAACGGGCGTTCGCGAATCGCATTCGTCAATTCTCCGCCGACGTCGTAGCCGACGTAGCCGGGTGGAGCGCCGATGAGCCGCTGATCGGCGTGCTCCGCACTGAACTCGGACATGTCGAAGCGGATGTAGGCACTTTCGTCGCCGAACAGCAGGCTCGTGATCGTCTTGGCGAGTTCGGTTTTCCCGACGCCGGTTGGGCCGGCGAGGAACGCGACACCACGCGGCCGGTTTCCTTTCCGCTGAGAGCCCACACCCGTCATCGCACGTTTGACGAGGTCGAGCATGTGCGTGACTGCATGCGCTTGCCCTTTGACTCGCCGGCGGATGAAGGCGTCGGCGTGACGGATCTTGTCTCGATCGATTTGCTGCCACGGATCCTCGGTGACTCCCACTTTATAACGTCGCACGGCGTCGGCAATTTTATCGAGGGGAACCTGTTCGACGCGGGCGAGCGTGGCGATCGCATTCATGTCGGCCAGCAGTAATCCCTCGGACCCGTCAACGAATGCGGATTCTGCGTCGGCAAGACTGTCCGGTGTAGTGGTCTGGGCACCCGGCACGCCGCGCAGCAATGCGCCGGCCAACGCCCGACGTGCGGCACTGTCGGGTTTTGACACGGGAATATGCCGTATCCGAGGGTTGTCGATCAGCAACCAGTCTGGCAGATCGCCTTCCTTGTCGACGATCCAGATCACGGTATTGAAAAATGGACGTCGCAGTTCTCCCCAAGGGCGTGGTGCAGCCATATGCGCCAGCACCAGTGCGCGCGTGAACAGGGTGTGTTCCGTCGGGTTCAGGGTTTCGGCGCGAATCGCCAGTCGAGAAGCAAAATCGACGACGAGGGCAATCGGCGGGCCGGGCAGCGTGGCCAGGCGTTCAAGGCATGCGGTGAGCGCGTCGATGCCGCCCGGCGCCACGCCATCGACCGGTGTCAAGCCAAGACGTCGCAGGGTTGCATCGGCAGGCTCCGTCGGGGGCACCCGGCTGTCGGGTACCGTGAAGCCTGAAATCGGGCTCCAAGCGACCAACTGCGCATAGCCTGACTCCCGGAGATTGTCTCCGAGCGTACTCACCAGCGACTGTGCCGTCACCACTTCGGGGGCAACCTCGCATGCCTGCAAATCGCGTACGTTTCCCGAGAGCACGAATTGGCTTTTCAACGGGAGGAAACGCAGCAGATCCCGTAACCATCTTGGCTTGGTGTAGGCAGGCATGTCGTGATGGCGAGCAAAGAAAGTGAAAGCAAAACGTTATCATAGCCGCCCAATCGGTATATGCAGAACGAATAAGGCTAGTGGAAGCGAGTCGATATATTGTTGCGCGTTGAGAAATGGATATCGGCGGCTATGCTCATTAACGGATTCAGTCGAGCAACCCCGCTACCACATCGACGATCCGCTGCAGCAGCGCTTCGTCGTAAGGCAGCCACGGCACCGCGCGCAGCGGCGACGGCGGCGGCTCGATCGCGGGTTCGACAGGTTCGCCGTCGCGCATCACGCGCCCGGTCGCGCAATGCACCGACCACGCGCCGACGCGCACATGGCGTTCGTCGATCGTCATCTTCCCTTGCGCCAACGGCTCGGCGAACACCAGCGATAGCACGTGCCGGCGATGCCGCGCCATCGTACCCAGCGGCATCTCCGACAACCGGTTCAGGCGCTGCCAGCGTTCCGCTTCGCGTTCGCGCTGGCGCACCGGGTCGACCGTGAGTGCGGCGGCGGCCGCGCGCGTCGCGTCGTCGTCGAGCGCGAATGCGGCGACGCTCACGAGCAGGTCGACGGCACGCGCCACTTCCGAGAACACCACACGATCGATCTCGCCGATCGGCAGCGGCACCCAGCGCCGGTCGTGCCGCCGTTCGAAGTGCAGCCGGCGCGACGTGCCGTGGCTTTCCGAGCCCGGATAGAGCCGCGCATCGACGAAGAAGGTCGCGCGCACGTCGCCGAATTCGCGGACGAGCCCGTCGTCGTACGCGCGGATCGCCCAGCCTTCGCGGCGTGCGACGCCAATCAGCGGCCGGCTCGACAGCACGTGGCCTTCGAACATCGCGGACTCGCTGGCCCGCGCGTCGCCGTCGGCAGGCACGTAGTATTCGCGGAAGGCCTGCCTGACCGGTTGCCGCAGCGTGCGGCCGACGATCGCGCGTTGCCACGCGAGTCGCTCGTCCGCGTCGGCCAGCAACGGGTGCCATAGCCTGATCTCGCTATCGTCGGCGAGGTCGATCGCGTGTCCGGCCACGTCGCGCAGCACGACCTTGCCTTTAGCGATGTCCGGCATGAACGAATGCGTCGACCCATCGGGGCCGCGCGCGTGCCAGATCATGCGTGTGGCGAACGCCGCGCCGGCCGGCGCATCGACGAGGCGCTCGCGCCATTCGGCATGGCCGAGCGTCATCGACTGCCAGAAGCCGGGTTCCATGCACGTGGCGAGCATCGCAAGCTGCTTCTTGTCGGGCTTCGCGTCGAGCGTCATGCGCAGCGCGGTGTGCGGCCGCTCGCCGAGCGCGCGTTCGGCCGGCTTCAGGTTGCGCGCGAGTTTCTTCTGCACGCCGGCATGACGCACGATGGCGAGCGCATCGCGTAGCGCACGCACGCTCTCGGGTGTCGGGATCGTCTCGATCGCGTGGCCGAGCGCGATCGCAAGCGACTGCGACGGCGCGGTCTTCGCGGCCGTCGGCGCGACGCACACGCCGGTCAGCAACGGCCCGATCAGCGGGCGCAGCCACGCTTCGTCGCGATAGGCGGCCACGCGCGCGGCGCGCGCGACGACCTGCGCGTCGTCGGTCGTGAACGCGCGATCGGCCTCGTAGGGCACGGTACCCGCATGGAGCGCCGCGACCTGCCGCGCGGCCTCGGTCAATGCGTCGCGCGCGAACGCGACATACGCGGCGTCTTCCGCGAGCGTGACAGCGGGATCGCTGAAGTCGAGCCACAGCCGCCTCGGCGCGAAGTAGCCGTCGTTCGTCGCGGCCAGCGCGAGCAGCGCGGTCGGCCCGAGTTCGGGCAGCACGTCGAGTTCGCGCACGCGAAATGGCGAATCCGCCAGCGCTTGGGCATACACGTCGCGTCGCGCCGAGAAGTCGCGGCGGCCGGCGAACCGGTCGAGCGCATACACGCCATACGTGCTGGATCCCGAGCGCACGTCGCCTTCCTCCGGTTCGCCCGCAATGCGCGCGAGTTCGGCTTGCAGCGCCGGCGACGGCATGGTGTCGAGGCACGGTAGCTCCTCCAGCGCGCGTTTCCACTCGCCGGCCGGGATGTCGCGGAACAGTTCGAGCGCGGCATCGGCGTCGACGAGCGGCACGAGTCCGAGCGCATCGATTTGATCGTGCAGCCAGCGCGCGAATGTGGCGCGCGGATCGTCGAACGCCTGGTCGCGCACCAGGATCTCGTGCTCGACCCGACGCAATGCGGGCCAGACTGCGCCGAGCCCGTGCGCGTCGAGCGTCGACAGGTCGATCGGCGTGCCGGTGAAGTGAGGGTGGTCGGCGCGGCCGGTCAGCCGCGCGACGAGCTGGTCGACGAGGGCGCGATCAGTCATCCGCGGTCTCCATGGCGGACGTGTCGTTCTGGCGCCGTTTATGTACGTTCCAGGCGGTGCGGATCATGCCGCCGACGGCGGATGCCTGTTCGATCGTGTACTGCATGGTCTGACTCCGGTAGTGAAAACCGTGCGGACGCACAGTATTGCACCCCAATTGATGCAGCCGGGCGACAGGCCGTGCGGCGGGCGTTCCAGGACGATCCGGCCATGCCGCGCAAGGCTTCCGTCCGTCCGGCCATTTCATAAGACGTACAGTTTTCTCGCGATACGCGATTCGCGCCGAACTGTACTCTTGTCCGCGTGGTCGATGTGTGTACTCGCCGCCAACTGTTCTGCTCTTAAGATTCCATCATCAAGTGCACAGTGCCGCAGATCCCGTTGTACCGGAACCCTGTTGGCGCATCTTCAAGAGCGAGCCAGTGCGATGGAAAAGGCAAAACCGGAGGGAAAGATCAGGAATCACGACGGCCCGGTCGGCGGGCAGAACACGTGCGTGCCGGACGCGCGCGGCAGGGCGGCACGGCGGCGCAGGCCGGCGGGAGGCGCGCGATGAAGCTCTATGAAAAACTCGCGGACGACATCGAGCGCCTGATCCGCCAGGGCGTGTACCGGCACGGCGACCGGATTCCGTCGGTGCGGCAGGCGAGCCAGCAGCACCGGATCAGCATCACGACCGTGCTGCACGCGTATCTGCTGCTGGAAAGCCGCGGGTTGCTCGAAAGCCGGCCGCAGTCGGGCTATTTCGTGAACCTGCGGCGCGACGACGGCCATGCGCCGGTGCGCGAGCTGCGGCCGTCGAAGCCGATCGCGATCTCGTCGTCGGTCGACGTGAGCCGGCTGGTGCTGTCGACGCTGCGCTCGATCGGCGCCGACGACGCGGTGCCGCTCGGCTCGCCGTATCCGGACCCGAGCCTGTTCCCGTTCGAGAAGCTGAACCGCTACGCGTATGCGGCCGGCCGCGACAAGTCGCTGTGGGGCGTGACGGACGGGTTGCCGCCGGGGCATCCGCGGCTGATCCGGCAGATCGCGCGTCGCTACCTGGAAAACGGGATGTCGGTGGACCCGAACGAGATCATCGTGACGGTCGGCGCGACGGAGGCGATCAACCTGTGCCTGCAGGCCGTCGCGAAGCCGGGCGATACGATCGCGGTGGAATCGCCGACGTTCTACGCGATGCTGCACGCGATCGAGCGGATGGGGATGAAGGCGATCGAGGTGGCGACGCATCCGGAATACGGGATCGACATCGCGGCGCTGGCGGCGATTGCGAAGTCGCAGCCGATCGCCGCGTGCATGGTGATGCCGAACTTCCAGAACCCGCTCGGCTTCCAGATGCCGGACGAGCGCAAGCGCGAGCTGGTCGAGTTCGCCGCGAAGGCCGGGATGCCGCTGATCGAAAATGGCGTGTACAACGAACTGTATTTCGGCGACGCGCATCCGAGCTCGCTGAAGTCCTACGACCGCAGCGGGATCGTGCTGCATTGTTCGTCGTTCTCGAAGAGCCTGACGGCTGCGTACCGGATCGGCTGGGCGCTGCCGGGCCGCTATCGCGACCAGGTCGAGAAGCTGAAATTCCTGAACACGCTCGCGACGCCGTCGTTGCCGCAGCTCGCGATCGCGGAGTTTCTCGAACGCGACGGCTACGAGCATCACCTGAGGCGGATTCGCAAGGCGTATGCGCAGCAGGCGAACCTGATGCGCGCGATGGTGTCGCGGTTCTTCCCGGAAGGCACGCGCATCTCGAGCCCGGCCGGCGGGTACGTGCTGTGGGTCGAACTGCCCGCGCAGGTCGATGCGATGCGGCTGTACCAGCTCGCGCTGGAGCAGGGGATCACGATCGGGCCCGGCTACATGTTCTCGATCACGGACAGCTACCGGAATTTCATCCGGCTGAACTACAGCAGCCCGTGGTCGCCGGAGATCGAGCAGGCGGTGATCACGGTCGGCAAGCTAGCCTCGGCGTGCATGCGGTGAGCAGGCGAGCGCGGCATCTTGCGTTTCGACGACGAAGCCGGCCTTGGGCCGGCTTTTTTCTTGACGGTAGGGGCCGCCGTCGCGTTACCCGCTCATCGCGCCGCTCGAATCTGTCGAGCCGGGCCGCGATGCCGGCCGCGCGCGGCCGATAAGCGACGTCGACGCGCGCGAATCGCAACGGGCGATCGATGTCATGCCAGGTTCACTCCGGCACATCGTGATGTCAGCCGCCCGTCACCGGCGGAAAAAACGCCACCTCGCTATCCTCCCGCACGACGAATCCCCCCGTCACCATCTCGAGATTGACGGCCGCGCGCACGGGCCGGTCCGTCCGCAGCGCTTCCGCGCTGCGCGCGTCGCGTGCGGCCAGCGTGTCGCGCAGCGCGTCGACGGTGAGCTCGCGCGCATCGATCTCGACGATTTCCTCGTCGAGATCGAGTTGTTCGCGAATGCTTGCAAAGTATTTGATCGTCAGTTTCATCGCGATGTCTTGAATGGAATCGGCGGAATCGGAAAGGGCGCGGCGCGCCCGCTCAGCCCCAGCGCCGCATCGCCTGGTCGTCGTGCGCTTTCGCCTCGACCCAGCCGGATACGCCGTCGTGGCGGATCTCCTTCTTCCAGAACGGTGCGTGGGTCTTCAGGAAGTCCATCAGGAATTCGCACGCGTCGAACGCGGACCCTCGATGCGCGGCGGCCACCACGACCAGCACGACCGCCTGGCCGAGCGGAATGCGCCCGACCCGATGCACGATCTTGATCGCTTCGAGCCGCCAGCGTGCGCTGGCTTCCTCGACGATGCTCCACAGCGCCTGTTCGGTCATCGTCGGATAGTGCTCGACCTCGAGCGCGATCACGTCGTCGACGTCGCCTTCGTTGCGCACGACGCCGAGGAAATTCACGACCGCGCCGACATTCGGATTGCGAACGATCGGCGCGAGCTCGGCACCGGCATCGATCGACGCGTGCTGCACGCGCACTTCAAAGCCGGCGGCAATCGACGGTGGCGGCTCGGGGTGCGGGTCGGTCGTGCCGTCGGGAGCGGGGCTGCCGGCGTGCAACGGATCGTCCGGCAGCCCGGCGCGGGATTCGGTGAAGGTCGTCATGACGGTTCTCCTGTAAGCGGGGCGTCCGGTGTCGCGCGGCGGCCCCTCAGCCGCCGACCAGCGACATGCGCACGGTCGGATAGGTCTTGCCCGGCGCACGGGCCGGTCGTGCGGCCCGGCGCTCGGAGTAGCGGTCGTCGCGGTGCGTCCAGCGCTCGCGCACGGCGGCGGCGAGGTCGGCGATCGACGCCGTGTCGTCGAGCCACGGCCGCAGGTCGGCGCCTTGCGTCGCGAACAGGCACGTGTAGAGCTGTCCGTCGGCCGACACGCGGGCGCGCGAGCAGGTGCCGCAGAACGGATGCGACACACTGGCGATGAAGCCGACTTCGCCCGCACCGTCGATGTGCGCGCAACGGATCGCGGTCGCGTCGTGCCCCGGTTCGCCGACGAGCACGAGCGGGTAGTGTTCGTCGATCAACTCGCGCATGCGAGCGGCCGGCACGACCTTGTCGCCGGACCAGAAGCTCGCGCCGCCGACATCCATGTATTCGATGAAACGCACGGCCACGCCCGACTGCCGGAAGTGCCGCACGAGCGGCAGGATCTGGTCGTCGTTCGCGCCGCGCTCGATCACCGCGTTGACCTTGACCGGCGCGAGCCCGGCGGCCTGCGCGGCCTCGATGCCGGCCAGCACGCGCGACACGGGCACGTCGGCGTCGCTCATCCGGCGGAACACCGCATCGTCGAGCGCATCGAGGCTGACCGTCACGCGCGACAGGCCCGCGTCGCGCAGCGTGCGCGCCTTCGCGGCCAGCAGCGAGCCGTTGGTCGTCAGCGCGATTTCGACGGGCTTGCCATCGACGGTCGTCAGCACGGCGAGGCGTTCGATCAGCGCTTCGAGGTTGCGGCGCAGCAGCGGCTCGCCGCCCGTGATGCGGATCTTTTCGACGCCGAGCGACGTGAACGCGCGGGCGATCTTTTCCAGTTGCGCGAACGACAGCCGCTCGGACGACGGCATGAATGCGTAGTCGGCGCCGAAGCTTTCGCGCGGCATGCAGTAGCCGCAGCGGAAATTGCATTGATCGATCACGGACAGGCGCAGGTCGCGCAGCGGGCGGCCGAGCGTGTCGGACGTGCGGGGGAAAGCGCCGGGCGATGCGCCGCCGGAAAGTGCGGCAGCGGCCGGTGCGGCGGAAACGATGGCATTCACGATCGGTTCGTCGGCCTGCAGGAAGTAAGCGGTGGGGCGTCGCCGGTCGGCCGTGCGTGTGCGGATGGGCAGGCGCACGGCGCGTGACGAGCCTCTTCGTGAGGATAGTCCGCCGGGTTTTTCCGGCAGGGACACAATCGCGCCCGAATTGCAGGAATACAGTTCGCCGGGCGGCCTGCGTGGCCCGCGCGGCGAACGGCGCGGATCGGGCGAATGTCCGGTGTCGCGCTCATGCGAGCCAGTGCGCGAAATCGTAATACGGTACCGCGTCGCCGCACGCGATGCGCTGCCCGGCCGGCAACCGGGCCAGCCCGCTCGCCTGCACGAGCGACTGCAGCGTGCCGGAGCCTTGCTGGCGCAGCGTATCGAGGGCGGGCGTGCCGTCGAGGCCGACGGTGCAGTGCACGCGCACGAAGCGTTCGCGCTGCGCATCCGCTTCGAAGTCGGCGTCGATCGGCAGCGACGGCACGACCGGTACGCGTATGTCGCGCCCCTGCAGGCGGCGGATCAGCGGCGCGACGAACAGCGCGAACGCCGTCATCGCGGCGCCCGGATTGCCGGGCAGCAGCACCACCGGCCGCGTGTCGAGCCGTGCGAGTGCAACCGGCTTGCCCGGCTTCATGCGCACGCCGGCGACGATGAACGATGCGCCGAGCGCGTCCAGCGAGGGGCGCAGCAGATCCTTGTCGCCGACCGATGCGCCACCGACGCAGATCACCAGGTCGCACCCCGCGTGCAGATCGCGCAGCGCGCGATCGACGGCCGCCGCGGTGTCGGCCGCATGCAGGCTCATCGCGACATCGGCGCCGGTTCCCGAGACCAGCGCGGCGAGCATCGGCGCGTTACTGTTGTAAATCTGTTGCGGCGCCCGCGGCTGCCCGCACGCGACGAGCTCGTCGCCGGTCGTCAGGATGCCGACACGCACCGCGGGGCGCACGTCGACGCGCGCGAATCCCTGCGCGGCGGCGACGCCGACATGCATCGCGCCCAGGCGCACGCCGGCCGGCACGAGCAGGTCGCCGGCGCGCACTTCCTCGCCCCGGCGGCGGATGTGCGAGCCGCTGCGCTGCGGCGCGTCGAATGCGACCCAACCGTCCTGCTCGCGTGCGTGCTCCTGCATCACGACGGTGTCCGCGCCCGGCGGTATCACGCTGCCGGTGAAGATCCGCGCGGCCGTGCGAGGGGCCAGCGGCGCCGGCGTGTCGCCCGCATAGCAGCGCTGCGCGACGTGCAGCGGTTCGCCTTGCGCGAGATCCGCGTGACGCACGGCGTAGCCGTCCATCGCGCTCTGGTCGGCCGGCGGCTGGTCGAGCACGGCGGTGAGCGGCGCGGCCAGCACGTGGCCGGCGGCTTGCGCGACCGGGATGGACGTGGTGGCCGCGAGCGGCGCGAACGCGCTCGCGAAATGCTGCTGCGCGGTATCGAAATCGGTCAGGGGTTTCATCAGGAAAGCGCCGGATGCGCCGGTTGGTCGGGATGAGAGAGGGGAGCGATGTCGGGCGACACGTATTCGACGAAGCCGTCGTTGCGGCAGAAGCCGAGCAGCCGCACGCCGGCTTCGCGGGCGACGTCAATGGCGAGCGATGTCGGCGCCGAGATCGTCGCGACCATCGGGATGCCGACCCGGGCGGCCTTGCGCACCAGTTCGTAGCTTGCGCGGCTCGACAGGAACACGAAGCCGTCGTGAATGTTCGCACGACGCCGCGCGAGCCGGCCGATCAGCTTGTCGAGCGCGTTGTGGCGGCCGACGTCCTCGAACACGTCGAGCACGTCGCCGTCGCGGTCGCACCAGGCGGCCGCATGGATGCCGCCCGTCTCGCGCATCAGCGTCTGATGGGCCGGCAACGTGCGCGCGGCGCGCGCGATCGATGCCGCGCCGATCCCGGCGGCCATGCCGGCGGCGGCGATGCGCGGCGGGTGCAGGTCGAGCTGCGCGATGCTTTCGATCCCGCATACGCCGCAGCCGGTGCGGCCGGCCAGTGCGCGCCGGTGCGCCTTCATCGCCATGAACGCCTGCTGCGATACGGTAAGCCGCACTTCGGCGCTGCCGGCCCGGCATTCGCTTTCGATGTCGAAAACGTCCGACGCGCGCTCGACGATGCCTTCGCTCAGCGCGAAGCCGAGGCCGAACACGTCGAGGTCGATCGGGGTCGCCATCATGACCGTGTGCGCAATCCCGTTGAACACCAATGCAACCGGCGTTTCGTCGACGACACGGTCGACGGTGTCGCGTGCGTCGCCGGCACGGTGACGTGTCACATGACACGCGGTGCTGCCGGTCGGATCGTCGCGGCGGATGCAGGACTCCATGCGGTTTTCTCCAGGCGGATCGGCCGGCGGCCCGGCCGGGTCGGGCGCGTGCGCCGGACCAGGGGATTCGATGCTGCCGGGCGGGCGTGGCCGAGGGGCTCGGCGTGGCCGTGGGCAGGCGTTGCAGCGGATGTTAGCGGGGATGACGGGCACGCCGGATATACAGCGCCGCCACGCGGAAAGCAGTACAGCTGACCGTCCCGCAGGCACGAAATGTGTTTTCCGTACACACATCTTCGGCAGTGCAAGCAGCACAGTTTCGACGCACGCTCGAACGATTGCGAGTATCGTTGCAAACGCGATATCGTCATTCACGCTTCGATGCCATGCGAGTGACCGTTGGTGTTCGCATGTGTTGTCGCCAAGCCGTCGCGCGATTTCCTGCTTCGAGCGTACGTCCTCACAACCACGAGCAAATTACGGTCATGGAAATCTTCGATGCGTTCCATCTCGCCCGCTTGCAATTCGCGTTCACGGTGTCGTTCCACATCGTGTTTCCCGCGATCAGCATCGGTATGGCGAGCTTCCTGGCAGTGCTGGAATGGCGCTACCTCGTCACCGGCGATGCCGCCTACAAATCCATGTTCCAGTTCTGGTCGAAGATCTTCGCGATCGGCTTCGGGATGGGCGTGGTCTCCGGCGTCGTGATGGCGTACGAGTTCGGCACCAACTGGGCCGGCTTCTCGCGCGTCGCGGGCAACATCACGGGCCCGCTGCTCACCTATGAAGTGTTGACGGCGTTCTTCCTCGAAGCCGGCTTCCTCGGCGTGATGCTGTTCGGCTGGCAACGCGTCAGCCCGCGCGCCCACTTCTTCGCGACGCTGATGGTCGCGGTCGGCACGCTGATCTCGACGTTCTGGATCCTCGCGTCGAACAGCTTCATGCAGACGCCGCAGGGCTACAAGATCGAGAACGGCCTCGTCGTGCCGGTCGACTGGTTCAAGGTCGTCTTCAACCCGTCGTTCCCGTACCGGCTCGTGCACATGACGATCGCGGCGTTCATCGTCGCCGGCTTTATCGTCGCCGCGTGCGGCGCGTGGCACCTGCTCAAGGGGCGTCGCGACGAGCCGGTGAAGCGCAGCTTCTCGATGGCGCTGTGGATGCTGCTGGTGCTCGCGCCGATCCAGATCGTCGTCGGCGATGCGCACGGGCTGAACACGCGCGAATACCAGCCGGCGAAGATCGCGGCGATCGAAGGGCTGTGGGAAACCGAGAAGGGCGGCACCGCGTTGAACCTCGTCGGGTTGCCCGACATGCAGGCCGAAACCACGCGCTATGCGATCCAGGTGCCGCACCTCGGCAGCCTGATCCTCACGCACAGCTGGGACGGCGAGATTCGCGGCCTGAAGGAATTCCCGCCGCAGGACCGCCCGTATTCGCCGATCGTGTTCTGGACGTTCCGGATCATGGCGGGCCTCGGGATGCTGATGCTGCTCACCGCGCTGCTCGGGCTGCTGCTGAGAAAGGGCGGGCGCCTGTATGAAACGCGCTGGTTCCAGTGGTTCGTGGTGGCGATGGGGCCGTCGGGCATCCTCGCGCTGCTGGCCGGCTGGATCACCACCGAGGTCGGGCGGCAGCCATGGACCGTGTACGGCGTGCTGCGCACCGTCGATTCGGTGGCGCCGCTCAGCGCGCAGCAGGTTGGCGTGTCGCTGCTGATCTTCGTGGTCGTGTATTTCCTGGTGTTCGGAACGGGTATCTATTACATGATGAAACTGATGAAGCGCGGGCCGGCCGCCCAGGCCGGGTATATCGAGCTGCACCGGCATCCGGGGCTGCGCAAGAGCGCGCTGTCCACGCCGCTGAACGTCACCGAAGCGGAGTAAGCCATGCAAATCGATCTTCCTGTCGTGTGGGCCGCGATCATCGGCCTCGGCGTATTCATCTACGTGATGCTGGACGGCTTCGATCTCGGTATCGGCCTGCTGTTTCCGTTCTTCGACGCGAAGGCCGAGCGCCAGGTGATGCTCGACACCGTCGCGCCGGTGTGGGACGGCAACGAGACGTTCCTGGTGCTCGGCGGCGCGGGGCTCTACGGCGCATTCCCGGTCGTGTATTCGACGCTGCTGCCGGCGAACTACCTGCCGCTGGTGCTGATGCTGGTCGGGCTGATCTTCCGGGGCGCGGCGTTCGAGCTGCGCGCGAAGGCCACGCGCACGCAACACATGTGGGATCTCGCGTTCATCGGCGGCTCGGCGCTCGCCGCGTTCTGCCAGGGGATCGTGCTCGGTTCGCTGCTGCAAGGCATCAAGATCGAGAACCACCAGTTCGCGGGGGGGCCGTTCGACTGGCTGTCGCCGTTCAGCCTGCTGTGCGGGATCGGCGTGCTCGTCACGTATGCGACGCTCGGCTGCGGCTGGCTGATCCTGAAGGTCGACGGCGAACTGCAGCGCAAGATGCGGCTCCTGATGAAACCGCTCGCGGGCGTGCTGCTCGCCGTGATGGGCGTGGTCAGCCTGTGGACCGTGATCGGGCTGCCGGCCGTCGCGCATCGCTGGTTCGGCAGCGGCGACCTCGGCTGGTTCCTGCCGGTGCCGGTCCTTGTGCTCGCGTGCGTGTGGGGCATCTTCCACACGGTGAAACGCGAGCACGAGGCCACGCCGTTCCTGTTGACGCTCGCGCTCGTGTTCCTCGGCTACACGGGGCTCGTGATCAGCATCTGGCCGAACATCGTGCCGCCGTCGCTGTCGATCTGGGATGCGTCGTCGAGCCATTCGAGCCAGCTGTTCGCGCTCGTCGGCACCGTGATCGTGCTGCCGATCATCCTCGTGTACAACGCGATGCAGTACCGCGTGTTCCGCGGCAAGGTGCGCGAGGGCGATATCGGCTATCACTGAGCGGCTATCGCTGAACGCCGCCCGATGTGACGGGCGCAGCGGGGGCAGCGGGCGCGGGCGTATCATCACGCGTAGCGCGGCACCCGTGCCCGGCATGCTCCCGACAGCGGCCCGCCACGCGCGGGCCGTTGCACATTGGGCGCCGGCGTGCCGTTTGATGCATCCCCTGGCAGTCGAGAAAACACCATGATCGTCCGACCACAACAAAACTGGCTCAGGATGCTGTTCGTCTGGAACGGCTCCGTGCTGCAATCGATCATTCCGCAACTCGTGTTCATGGCGATCGTCAGCACGCTGGCGGTCTTCACGAACGGGCGCATCTTCGGCGAGAAGATCCCGCTCAACACCGCGCCGTTCACGCTGTTCGGGCTCGCGCTCGCGATCTTCCTCGGGTTTCGCAACAACGCGAGCTTCGAGCGCTTCAAAGAGGCGCGGCATCTTTGGGGCAGCCTGCTGATTGCGGCGCGCGCGCTGACGTCGCAGTTGAATCGCTACCTGCCCGACAGCGTGAGCGACGCCGAGCGCCACCGGCTCGCCGACCTGCTGATCGCGCTCACCTATGCGCTGAAGCATCAGCTTCGTCATACCGATCCGACCGCGGACCTGCAGCGCATTCTCGGTGCGCAACGCACGGCCGAGCTTGGCGGCAAATGCTTCAAGCCCGTCGCGATCCTCGACGAGCTGCGCGGTGGCGTCGTCCGCGCGCTGGGCCGCGCGCCCGGCAGCGACGCGACCTGCTGGATGTTCGAGACGCAGCTCGACGAGGTCGGCAAATCGATCGGCGGTTGCGAACGCATCCTGTCGACGCCGATTCCGTTCTCGTACAGCGTGCTGCTGCATCGCACCGTGTATGCGTACTGCGTGCTGCTGCCGTTCGGCCTCGTCGATTCGACGGAGTTCTTCACGCCGCTGATCTGCGTATTCATCTCGTACACGCTGATCGCGCTCGAGGCGATCGCGAGCGAAGTGGCCGAGCCGTTCGGCCTCGCGCCGAACGCGCTGGCGCTCGATGCGATGACGCGCACGATCGAGCGGTCGGTGCTCGAACTGGGCGATCGCCCGCTGCCGGAGGAATTCGTGCCGGCGTCGACGTACCAGATCACGTGAGCGGGGGCGCGCAGGCGCGGAAGGCGTGGATCGCGTCGGGCGCTAGAATGGCGCTTGCCTGTTCAGGAGAGGCTGACATGCGAATCTACGTGACGAGTATCTTTGTCGACGACCAGGGCAAGGCGTTGACGTTCTATACCGACAAGCTCGGTTTCAAGCTGAAGAACAACGTGCCGGTGGGCGAGTACCGCTGGCTGACCGTGGTGTCGAAGGACCAGCCGGACGGCACGGAACTGCTGCTCGAGCCGAGCAACCATCGCGCGGTCGGGCCTTACAAGCAGGCGTTGTACGAGGACGGCGTCCCGGCGGCATCGTTCCAGGTCGACGATCTCGATGCGGAGTTCGCGCGGCTCACGGATCTCGATGTCCGGTTCACGCTGGAGCCGATGGATGCGGGGCCCGTGCGCGTCGCGGTCATCGACGATACGTGCGGGAACCTGATTCAGCTGATGCAGATGAAGTGACGCAACGCGCCGCGCCGCGTGGGACGCTCGGCGCACCGCGACCGGCGACGCAGGGTGCATCCAGCTGCGCGCCTGCGTGCGGTGCCGGATGCGCCACCCGCATTCGGTCCGCATCCGCCGTCGGCGTGATCGACATCGCACGTGACGGTGTCGGGCGCTCACGTATCGCCGCGCGAGCGGCAGGGTGACTCCGGTGCGAAATGCCGCGCTCAGGTAGACTCGTGTGCCCTTCGACGGAGGAGATGCGATGCAACTGCTTGATCACGTGTCGATCGGCGTGCCGGATATCGAACTGGCGCGCCCGTTCTACGATGCCATCATGGCCGCGCTGGGCGCAGCCAAGGTCTATGACCGGCCGACCGCGCTCGGCTATGGCGAACGCTGCAATGCGAACGACACCGCGTCGACTTGCGTGGCGGTCTATCTGGATCCCGCTGAAATCGGCGCGAGCAAGCGGCACTGGTGCTTCAAGGCCGCGAGCCGCGAGCAGGTGGATGCGTTTTTCGAAGCGGGACTTGCGACGGGCGGGCAGTCCGACGGCGAGCCCGGCTTGCGGCCGCATTACCACGGCGACTACTACGGCGCGTTTCTCGTCGACCCAGCCGGCAATCGGGTCGAGGCGGTGTGCCACGCGTCCGTGCCGGCGCATGCATCGTGATGAAGCGGCGCGTGCATCTACGCTCGCTTGCGCACGTAATGCGGTGATCGCCGTGCGCCGGCCCGATACCGCCCGGCGCGCGGAGCGCATTCGCGTGCTCGCTGCCTGCGCCGCTCAATCGAAGTAGTTCAACCCCATCGCGCCTTTCACCTCCGCGAGCGTCGCGCCGGCCACGTCACGTGCGTGCAACGTGCCGCGCTTGAGGATCGCCATCACTTCGGCCTTGTCGGCCTCGAATTCGCGACGGCGTGCGCGGATCGGCTCGATCAACGCCTGCAGCCGGTCGTTCAGCACGCGCTTGACGACGCTGTCGCCGAGCCCGCCGCGACGGTAGTGCGCCTTCAACTCGTCCACCTTCTGCACGTCGGGCTCGAACGCATCGAGGAACGTGAACACGACGTTGCCCTCGACCTGGCCGGGATCGCTCACGCGCAGGTGGTTCGGGTCCGTGTACATGTCCTTCACGGCCTGCGTGATCTCGTCCGGCGTCGAGCCGAGCGTGATCGCGTTGCCGAGCGACTTGCTCATCTTTGCCTTCCCGTCGATCCCCGGCAGCCGCGTGACCGGCGACAGCACAGCCTCGCATTCGACCAGCACGGGTTGCTCGACGGTCGCGTTGAAGCGGCGCACGAGTTCGTTGGTCTGCTCGATCATCGGCAACTGGTCGTCGCCGACGGGCACGTGCGTCGCCTTGAACGCGGTGATGTCGGCCGCCTGGCTCACCGGGTAGGTCAGGAAGCCGGCCGGGATGTCGCGCTCGAAACCGCGCAGGCGGATCTCTTCCTTGATGGTCGGATTGCGTTCGAGGCGCGCGACCGTGACGAGGTTCAGCAGGTATTGCGACAGCTCGGCGAGTTCCGGCACCTGCGACTGCACGACGATCGTCGAGATCGCCGGATCGATGCCGACCGCGAGATAGTCGAGCGCGACTTCGATCACGTTCTCGGTGACGCGCTGGCGGCGGCCCATGTTGTCGGTCAGCGCTTGCGTGTCGGCGAGCAGCAGGAATTGCTTCGCTTCGTGCTGCATGTGCACGCGGGCGCGCAGCGAACCGATGTAGTGGCCGAGGTGCAGCGGGCCGGTCGTGCGGTCGCCGGTGAGGATGGTCGGTCGGGTCGGGTGGGTCATGTTGGTCGTTGCTCCGGGTTATCGAAGCCGCCAGCCATGGTGTCTGCGCAGAAACGCAAATGCCGCCATCGCTGGCGGCATCACGTTTGGGACATGCAAAAGGAAACGGGCCGCCTGGGTCAGGCGCGCCACCAGCAATGCACGTTCGGCGAGGCAGGTTGGGTTTCCATTGCGTGAGTATAGCGTAGTGCGGGGAGGGCCGTGCCGCGTCAGCGTATGACCGACTCCATCGCAAGGTACGCGGTTTCGGCCGACGGCCACAGCAGGTACAGCAGGCCGGCCATCAGCAGCAGCGCGCCGGCACGTACCAGCGGCGTGCGGTCTTTCTCGCGCGGAGGGCGGGTGGACGGCTTCGAGTTCTTCATGCTTGCTGGCGCACGAGGCGCCACTCCAACGGTTGCTGCAACGGGTCGGGTGGGGCGACGCCGGGGTGTTGCGGGTTTGACGGGGGCCGGGGTGCGGTTCGGGGCACCGGAGCGCGAGGGTGGGCTGAGCCGGTCGCGCGGCAAAAAAGGGACGGCTGAGTGTCGGGCTGCCGCCCATCCAGAGGCGACGTGCATCCTACCAAATCGTCGGCGCGGACACAGTCAAGAATTGTCGGGGACAGGTGCGGCTGCAGGAGGCGCCTCCGAATCGTCGCGGTGCCGCACCGTGCATCGTGATGGAAACGTAGAACCGGCCATCTTCTCGACCGCTACGCTCAATTGCCCGTTCGAACTCGGGTTCGACACGACGCGCGGCCGTCACTGTCGGCGCCGTGGTCCGGGAGCCGGTTCGAATGGATCTTGCCGAGCCTGCATCGGCCCGGTTGCCGCGGACGAGGCGGCGTGATCCCGGCAATGTCATTCGCGCGCGGCGACCGATTTCACAGACGCGTCTCACGGTTCGTCCATACAGCGGTCCTGCCGAACTTTCCGGCGAGGCCGTCGCACGTCCATTCCCGGGAGAACACCATGCGATATCCATTGCAGCCTGCCGACCAGGGCGCCTCGTCGCTGCGTCCGTCCGCACCCCGACCGCACGCACCGGCGCCGCGGGCCGACATCGAGGAGAGGAAACCATGAGCCACGAAGCACTCGACCCGCTGCTGCGGCAGTTCGCGGAGAAGCGACTGGGGCGGCCCCTCGCGCCGGCCGAAGAACAGGCGCTGCTGGAGCAACTGCCGGGCAGGCACGGGAACCCGCCGGCGCCGGCTGCCAACACGGCCGCGCCGGCGGCCGCCGCGAACCCGCCATTGCCGCGCTTGAAAACCCGGCAGGAGGCGCGTGAGCAGGTCAAGCATTTCCTGCAGCTCAACCAGCAGAAGGCGTACGAGAAGATGCGCGGCATCCTGCAGACGATCGACGCGCAGAACGAGACGACCCTCGGCATGCTGGCGTCGGAACAGCGGAAAGTGTCCGGCGTGCTCGACGCGCACGCGCCTCCGGACGACGCGCAGGCATCCGGCGCGGCCGAGATCCAGGACAGCACCCGCGAGGCGCTGGCGATGATCGGCGAACAGTTGACGGGCCTGATCCGGCAGGAAATCGACGCATGCTTTCGGCAATACGTCGATTCGCTCGCCGAACGGCTCGACGCCAGGCTCGATGCGATGGAGGCGCGGTTGCGAAGCGCTGACGCCGCCCCGTCCGAACCGTCCGAACCGACCGCTGTCGTCGCAGCTGCCGTTCACGATACCGCCGGCCAAGCGTCCATGGAGTAGCACGCGGGTGATTCGGCAGACAGCCAAACCGGCCGGCCCCGATGTGCGACCTCTCAACTACGTGAACCAAGGAGCAACAAATGACTGATACGTGTCAAGTGTGCCAGGTCAATCCCGCGATTACCGATGCGGTCACACAGGTCAACGTCAAGGTGGTCGCGGAAGCGCCGGCAATGGCGATGGGCTCGTTGTACCAGGCCCAGAGCCATTCGCTCAGCATCCTGTTCGAGAACGCGGTGCAGCAGCAGTCGCAGGCCGCAATCCAGTCGCAGACGTCGACGAACGTAGGGACGATGCAGCTCTATACGATCGGGCCGGAAAGCGCGGGCGCGGCCGCCACGGAAATCGGGGCGAACGGGATCATCTCCATTCTGGCCGACGTGATCGCGATCGGGAAGGCAGTCAAGGCCTGACGCGCCATCGCAACGCCGTGGTCGAGCGGCGGCGCAAGCGGCGCGCACCGCCGAAGCCGCCGACGTGCCGCGGATCCGCAGTACGGCCGCCGGCGCCTGAACAGGGGTGCCGCGCGGTATTCCGGAGCAACAGACAGAACGGGTGGAGCCGATTCAATGCGGCGCCTGTTCGCGAACCAGGAGAAATACGATGCCAAACGACGCAAACGACGTAAAGGACCCGAAAGACGCCTGCAACTGCAAGACGTGCGCGGTGAACGCCGCGATCACCGACGCGGTCACGCAAGCCAACGTCAAGGTGGTCGGCGAAGCACCTGCGATGGCAACGGGCTCGCTGTACCAGGCTCAGAGCCATTCGCTCAGCGTGCTGTTCGAGAACGCCGTGCAGCAGCAGTCGCAGTCGGCGGTGCAGCTGCCGACCTCGACGAACGTGGGCACGATGCAGCTGTACACGCTCGGGCCGGCGAGCGCGGGCGCCGCCTCGACGGAAATCGGCTCGAACGGCGTGCTTTCCGTGCTGGCCGACGTGCTCGCGCTCGGCAAGGCGCTTGCCTGACGCGCAGCCTGGCGTCGACGCCGGGCGGTGGCCCTGATCGGAGGCTACCGCCCGGCGCCCGATGTCGTGTCGGCGCTTGCGACGTATCGACAACCCGGTGCGGCGTGCGTCGCCGGCCGACCCTCTGATGCTTTCGCCGTGACTGCACCGCAGCGGCGAGCCAACCAGGAGCAACGACATGCCGGAACAGGTTTCCGCCGCGGTGACCGATGCGGTCACGCAAGCCAACGTCAAGGTGGTGGGCGAGGCGCCCGCCGTGGCCTTGGGCACGCTCATGCAGTCGAACAGCCATGCATCCGCGATCCTGTTGCACAACGCGGTGCAGATGCAGGCGAACCAGGCGATGTCCAATCTCGCCGCGACGACGGTCGGCGTCATGCAGCTCTATGCCGGCTCGCCGGCAGCGGCGGCGGCCGGCGCCGCACGGTCGGCGAACGACAGCTTTGCGTCGCAGCTGGCTGCCGTCGCGCAGCTGATGAACGCGATCGGCCACTGGCGCGGCTGATCCTCCCCGCGCGGCGCCCGACCCGGCGCACGCGATTTCCCCGCGCCGCGGCACCGCACGACGCCCGTGCGTGCCCGGCCGTCAATTGGCGTCGACGATGGTCCGAAGCTGCTCCGGCTTCTGGATCGTGACGCCGTGTTCGTGAAGCCGAATCAGGCCGTCGCGCTGCATCTTCTGCAGGCTGCTGTTCAGTCGCGGCCGGCTGACGTTGAGCATCGCCGCGAGGACGCTCTGGTTCTCCGGCAGCGGCACCTCGAGATCGTTCCCTTGCATGCGGTTCAGCAGATGGCGCGCGAGCCTGGCTTCGAGCCGGTACAGGCATGCCGACTCGACGAAGTCGCTCAGCTGGTGGATATGCTGGCACAGCTGCTCGTGGATGCGACCCATGAATTCCGGGTTGGTCAGCAGCGGCGCGAAGTACGGGCGATGCAGCAGCGAAATGCGGCAGTCGGCGCTCAACTGGGCGGTGAAGTTGCGCCGGTGCGCGCGAATCAGCGTGGTTTCGCCGATGAGTTCGCCCGGCATCGAGTGGCCGAGAATGATCTCGCGTCCACCGGGTTCGTGCAGCGTCTTGTAGACGCGTCCGCGGTGCACGAATGCGATGAAATCTCCCGGATCACCCTTGAAGAACAACAGGCGATTGCCGTGTTCGGGCCAGGGCGTGACATGCCGCTCGATATGAGCGATCAGGCTTTCCGGGAGGTCGGTGAGTATCGGTATATTGCGCAGCGTTTGAGCGTTAGCAGGGGCAGGCATGTTTTCCGCGCGAGGTTGTTTGACGATACGGCCACCTAGCGAAAAACGCTGCCTTCGGCATTGCGTGAAAAATGAATAATGAAAGTGTCGAGATAATCGGCAAGCAGTCCGGACGGGGCGGCACTTCGGCGGCAACGGCGCCTGGTCGATCGACATGGGTAGCTGCATGCCGGCGCACGAACAATGCGCGGCGGCAGTCGTTCTTTTTCATCGCAATGCCGTTATTCAGGCCCGGCGACGCACCTGAAACAACGGATCGGGCTATGCCGGAGAATTGAAATTTCCGTTCATAATAATCAAGAAAATTTACCCGATCCGATTATCGTTATAACGGTGTTACGCGGGTAACAGCGCCATTCGCGGAGTCGAATCGATTCTGTGTTTTCCATAAAAACAGGAAGGCACGGGATGACAACCTCGAACCAGCACGCTGCGCCGGCGCCCGAGTCTCCGGCGCAGCAACTCGATCGCACCTGGCGGGAAATGCAGGGGAAATTGCGGCGCCGCGCGCGCCTGTTGTGCAAGGGCGATATTCACCGCGCCGACGAACTGCTCTCCGATACCGCACTCAAGGTGCACATTTACCTGCAGCGCTCGCCCGAGCGCGTTCAGAACCTGGCCGGTTTTCTCTTTCTGGTGCTGAACCACGCATTCCTCGATGGCGCACGGCGCCGGCTGCGCGAAAGCGGCATGCTCGAATTCGACCCGGACTGGGACGACGATCACACCGTCGAGCTGGCCGGTCACGCGCCGTCGGTGGAGCAGCAAATGCTGCTTCGACAGCAACTGCTGCGTCTCCAGCAGGCGCTGTCCGCGCTGCCCCCTCAGCAGCAGATGCTGTTCACGCTCAAGTTCGAGGAAGACCGGCCCTATCTGCACATCGCGGCGACACTTGGGATCAACGAGCCGCTTGCCCGAAAGCGTGTCGAGTTGTTGCGCAAGAAGTTGCGCGAGGAACTCGCGTAAGCGCGTTCACGAACGCGGGCACGCAGCGTTCCTAACGGCATGTGCGGCGTCGCTGGCCTGCCGGCCCGTCCGTTCCTTCAATCGCATGCCGGAGCCGGGTTCCGAGGAGGCCTCGTGGCAGACAAAGTCAATGAGCAGATTACCGATGCGGTGACGCAGACCAACGTCAACGTCGTCGCGGGATCGCCGGCCCAGGCGCTGGGCACGCTTTACCAGATGTTCAGCCAGGCCGTCGGCATCTCGGCGCAGAACATGACGCAGCAGCAGGCCGCGCTGAACCAGATTTCGAACGCCGTCGTGTCGAAGGCGGTGGCCATGATCCTGTCCGTCGAAGCATCGCCGAAGAGCGCATCGGGCGGTGGGGCCGGCGGCGCGCCGCAGGTTCCGGCGGCCGGGCCGCAGACGGGCTCCACGCATTAGGACGTGACGACTCTCGGGATACCTGAATCATGAACATGAAAGGTCTTTTGGGCGGACGCGGTGACGGCACGACGCAGACGCCGGACGATGTCGCGGACGCCGCCGCCGAAGCCGCGACGACGGCCGATGCCGCGCCGCATGCCGCGACACCCAAAGCCGGCGCGCGCGCGTGGCCGGTGAACCGGCTGCGCCGGTTCACCGATGCATTGAAAGCACCGAACCAGGTCGCGGATGCGGCCGGGGGCGGCGGCTCGGCGCTGCGGACCGTGCAGGCGATCAATGCGGAGGCGGCGTCCTATGCGACGACGCAGATTGCCGTCGGCCCGAACATGATGATCACGCAGGCGGGCGGCATGGTCGCGCAGGCGGCGGCCAACTATTTCGAGGCGACGACGTCGCTGGCGATCGCGGGCAAGAGCGTGCTGATGAAGGACCTGGCGCAGAAGACCGTCGACGAGAACGTGGCCGGCATGGCGATGGATGCGGTGGGCCTGTTGTTGACCGACCTGTTCGTGGCGACCGCGGCGATCGTCGCGGGTGCCGCGGAAGCGATCGAAGGGGAGGCCGCCAATGTCGCACTCGACAGGATCGACGAGAGCCTGCAGAAGTATCAGGCGCTGCTGGACAAGAAGGGCGCGTAGGGTGCGCCGAACGATGCGGCAGCGTCGACGACGGCCGGCAGGCGCGCAACGACAGGCATCGAGTCGATGCACGCGTGACCGTCCGCGTGGCGCGGATGATCGCGCCGATGTGGAGCGTCGCAGGCAATTGCCTGCCGCATGCGCACCGACGGCGCATCGATCGACACGACCCGCCGGGCCGTCGGGCCCGATGCGGGATGTGAGCGGCGGAACCGACGCACGTTCGCTGTCCAGAATCCGTCGAGGCCCGCTATCTGCAGTCCTATCCATCACGTGAGGAACCCATGTCCTACATCATTCACAACGTACACGGTCCCGCGCCGCTGGCGGTTGGCGAGCGCACCTGGGGAGATGCGACGGAAATCGATTTCGGTGCGATGACGAGCTGCATCGCGCTCGTCGAGCAGGCGCCGGCTCAGCCCACGCAGGTGCGCGCAGTCCACTTGTCGATCCTCAGCGCCGACGGCTCATGGGTCTACGATCCGGCGGAGAACGTGGCCGGACAGGTCGAGACGATCATGCAGCAAAGCGGCGATCTGCGTGCATGCCTTGGCCGCATCGACCTCTGGCAAGCCAGCCAGACGCAAGAGCTGCAGGATTTCTTCGTCGGGCTGATGCAGAGCCTCGACATGCTCGATTGGGTGCAGGTGCCGGACGGCAACCTGCGGGTGCGGATCCACGGTGGCGTGATGCAGTATCGGCATGGCACCGGTGCATGGACCAACGTGTAGCCCGCACGATCCGTTGAATCCGGTGCCCGCTGCGCGCGCGGGCGCCGGTTCGAACGGCTCGGTCGAGAATTGTCGCGGAGGGGGCGCAAGGAGGATGTCGAATGGCTGAGATGCGACTTGCTCGGGATCTCGTCGTCCAAATGCAGCGATGCAATCTTCCTTGTCCTCCGCGAGTTTTCATCCGCTCGCGCGACGCGAACCGAACGCGCCGGCGACGCAGGTTCGCGGCGCCGTCACGTAGCCCGACTCGAGATGCGCTCCCGGCTGGAAACGATTGCACCGGCCGAGCGGCAGCCGGCGATCGTAAGGTAACCGTCGGCCGATTGCATTAATAAACTCCGCTATGCACCTGTGATTATCCGGCGCCGGGATTTCACAATCTCGTCGCAAATGCACGTGATTATTCATGAAAATAAAACGAGCCAATAACCACGTCCGGCGACAGTTTTTTTGATAATCCGGCCTGCCTGTTCCTTGCGGAAACCAACGGCATCTGCTTTATTTACTCATAACAAATCAGGATAAAACGCTATCGGGGTATCTCGACTGCTTCGCCAGGCATTCGTGCCTGCCGAATCGGCATCGATTCACCACGGCATCCCTACGATCTGAAAGCGCAGCCCCTTTTCGGAGGCCTTGCTGCGCCTGATGCGCGTGTCCACGCCACCCATGGAGGCGATCAGGTGACCACGCGGGCCTGCCCATGGCCCGGCGGTCAATGCATTTCAAATGCCAAGCGCTATTTTAATAAAACGAATTCAATTGAGCGTGAGTTCGACTGATTTTTGAATTACCTGCTTACGTTCAAAATCTGGCGGCCAAACCGTAACGCTATCCACGAAGGGGATTGGGCACATCATGAATAACGCACCTGGAGTCAGAGTTCGTCCGTCGATCGAATCGTTGCAAGCCGAATATCGGAAAGGCAACAAAAAGCCGCTGGAAGACGTGATGCGCGCGTGGAAAGGCATCAAGGAATTGCCGCCCGACGATCCGAACTCGTTCTTCATGATCGGCGGCTTCCACGGCGAGCCGTTCCGCGGCGCCGGCTGGGGATCGGCGTCTTACTGGGGCGGCTATTGCAACCACGGCAACGTGCTGTTCCCCACCTGGCACCGCGCCTACCTGTTGCGGCTGGAACAGGCGCTGCAGAGCATCCCCGGTTGCGAGCAGGTGATGCTGCCCTTCTGGGACGAAACCAGCGAAGAGTCGCTGACGAAAGGCATTCCGTGGGCACTGACCGACCCGGATTTCGAGCTCGACGGCGAAAAAATTCCGAACCCGCTGGCCTCCTTCTCGTTCAACAGGGCGATCACCGACAACATCAACGGCGACGATCCTAATTACAGCAAGCCGCTGCCCTACGTCACGGTTCGCTACCCGTTGTCGGGGCTCGTGGGGACCGAGAAGGACAAGGCCGCCACCGAGAAGCACAACGCCAAGTTCCCCGACCCCCAGGAGAACGTCGTCATACTGAACCGTAACATCGTGGACTGGCTCACGTCGTACATCGTCGTGAAGGGCAAGGTGGTGGACACGAACGTGAAGCGCAAGTACGAGCAGTGCCTGGACGCGCCGAACTACACGGTGTTTTCCAACACGACGTCCGCGGCCCAATGGAACGAAAATCTTCCGGACGGCGCGATTCCCGTCGTCCCGCTCGAGTCGCCGCACAACAAGATTCATCTTGCCGTCGGCGGGTTCGACGTGCCGCACGGCCCGAACAAGGGCGATTTCTCGCCGATTCCGGGCGCCAACGGCGACATGGGCGAAAACGACACGGCGGGCCTCGACCCGATCTTCTATTTCCACCACTGCTTCATCGATCGCGTGTTCTGGCTGTGGCAGAAGCGGCATGGCTTCACGCAGCACCTCGACGTCATCGCCGAATATCCGGGCACCAACTCCGTCGATTCGCAAGGGCCGACGCCGGGCACGGTGCCCAACGCGTGGCTCACGCTCGAATCGCCGCTCGATCCGTTCAAGAAGAGCGAGAACGGCAAGGAGCGTGCCTATACGTCGCTCGACTGCATCAACATCGAGGAGCAGCTCGGCTACACGTACGGCCCCGGTTCGCTGGAAAACCTGCCGGCGCTCTCGCTGGCGGCGTCGACGGTGCAGGCCGGCAACAGCAGCAAGGTCGTGCGCGTCTCCGGGCTGAATCGTGCGCCGATTGCCGGGTCGTTCCTCGTGTCCGCGTACGTCAACGTGGACGGCGAGCGGCACCTGCTCGGCACGGAGGCCGTGCTGAGCCGCTGGAGCGTGCAGTCCTGCGCGAACTGCCAGACGCACGTCGAAGTGAAGGCGTTCTTTCCGCTGGACCAGTTCGCGGAAAGCGTGGTGCAGGATGCGCAGTACGACGTCGAGATCCATACGCGTGACGGCGTGCGCCTTCAGACGCCACCCGCGTCACCCCCCGCGTCGCAAGCCGTCGCCGGTGCGGCTCCGCAACCCGCACGGAAACTGTTCCGGCTCGAGGTCCGGTAGCCGCAGCGCGTGACGAACCGGCGCCGTTGCCCGGCGCCGGGTCACCGCGGCACGTCGACAACGTGGACATGAAGGGGAGACGCGGGCATGAGCTACACACCCGAAACCGGCAGCCTGGCGGGGCTGTGGACCTATCGCAGTTTCCTGAACGATCCCGATCCTGCGACCGCATTCAACGACCTTGAATTCGGCCTCGGCACGATCGAGATCGCGCAGGCGCCGGCGGGCATTTTCAAGGGGCGCATTTTCGGCTCGGGATGGGAACTGCAGCTCAACGGCTGGATCAGCTACGGGAACCCCGGCACGGTGCGATTCCAGGGGCGCGGCGTGGTTAGCGGCGAGGAATGGGTCTACGACTATGTCGGGTACGTGAGCGCGCCCTGGCCCAATGGCGTCGATCAGCGTCCGGCGCTGACCGGTTCGATCGTCCGTACGGTTCCGCATGCGAGCGGCGACGGCGGCGTCGCGCCGGCCGGCGTGGTGTGCTCGTGGTATGCGGTGATGAGAGATCCCGCCTGAACCGCCATGACTGCTCCGACTGCGCCACCGGCCGGCACGGCCACGCGTCCGTCGACGGCGACGGACGCGATCCGCGCGGGCGCCGGGATCGGGCCCGCGCGAATCGCCATGCTTTCGAGGTCCGAACGCGTGCGCGGCGGGCTGGCGTTCGCGTTCCTCGGTTTCCTGACGTGCGACTTGCCGACCCGGCTGCACGGGGCCCCTTCCAGCTGGATATGGAACGGCATCGGCGCGATTGCCTGCGGCATCGCCGGCTACTCGACGAGCAGCGGCGCGCCCGGCAGGTGTGCGCGCCGGTCGATGCTGTGGTGCATGGCCGCGATCTGCACGGGCTTGACGCTCGATGCGATGCGCTCCCCGCTGGATGCCATCCTCGACGTCTGCGGCGGAACGCTCGATGCCGGCGCCATGTGGGATTCGCTCGTGCTCCATCTCCAATGGTTTCCGATGTCGATGCTGGCCATGCTGGCGCTGTTGATCCGGCGCGAGGTCGACCGCAAGGCCGGGCATCGGCGCAGCACGGTACGCGCGCGGGTTCGGGCTCCGGTTCGGGTCGCGCTTGAATTGGCGGCGATGTTGCTCGTCATGGCGCTCGGCATGAGCGCGATCAAGGCATTGGGGTTCGGCATGGGGCTGCGCTGGGACACGAGCGGCGTGGCTGTTTCGATGCTCGTCAGCATGCTGGCGTTCTACGCGATGAGCGATCGCGCTGCACTCGCAGAGGTGTCGTTGAAAGATCGCCTGCGCAATAAAAACGGTCCTGTTGATTAGGATGGCAAAAATAAACCGGATGGCATAGGCTCGTGGAAGTCGCTCGGCGCGGCGGTGCACGGCATGGTGGATCTGCGGGTGCTGTCGTGCTTCAACATCCTGCGCCACCCGGTGCCGCCGGCCGCGCTCGCGCGGCTGGACACGCTGTATCCGGACGAGTTCGCGTACCTGCGAAACTATACGGATCTGTCGAAGCCGGTGTTTTACGGCCCGCGTTTCCGCAACGTGAATCCGCAGGCGTAGGCGCGACGACGCCCGGCGCGGGACATGCGCGCCGGGCCGGCAGGCGGGGCCCGCCATCCGGGCGGCGGGGACGGCGGGCGCCTGCAATGGGCGCCGCCCGGCGCGGTCAATCGCGCTTCACCCCCAGCTTTTTGTTCATCAACAACGACAAAAATCATCGTTTCGCCGCCGGCGGTGCGTCAGCAGAATGTCTCCATTCCAACTCGTGCGGTAGCAAGAACGTCGCACTGAGCCGCACTTCAGAAGGAGACAGCCGTGGCAGTCGAAACAACCTCAATCGATACGCTCGTCGTCGGCGCCGGTCAGGCCGGCGTGGCCATGAGCGAGCACCTGGGCAGGCTGGGCGTACCGCATCTCGTGCTGGAGCGCAGCCGCATCGCCGAACGCTGGCGCACGGGGCGCTGGGATTCGCTGGTCGCGAACGGCCCCGCGTGGCACGACCGCTTCCCCGGCCTCGAATTCGACGGCCTCGATCCCGACGCGTTCGCGTCGAAAGACCAGGTCGCGGACTACTTCGAAGCGTATGCGCGCAAGATCGACGCGCCGATTCGCACCGGCGTCGAGGTGACGAAGGTCGTGCGAAATACGGGCAAGCCGGGTTTCATCGTCGAGACGTCCGACGGCACGATCGAGGCGAACCGCGTGGTCGTCGCGACCGGGCCGTTCCAGCGTCCGGTGATTCCGCCGATCGCGCCGGACGATGCGCGCCTCGTGCAGCTCCATTCCGCCGACTATCGCAACCCGGGCCAGCTTCCGGACGGGGCGGTGCTGGTGGTCGGCGCGGGATCGTCGGGCGTGCAGATCGCCGACGAGCTGCAGCGCGCGGGCCGGCAGGTGTACCTGTCGGTCGGCCCGCACGATCGCCCGCCGCGTGCGTATCGCGGCCGCGACTTCTGCTGGTGGCTCGGCGTGCTCGGCGAATGGGACAAGGAAGTCGCGACGCCCGGCCGCGAACACGTGACGATCGCGGTGAGCGGCGCGCGCGGCGGCCATACCGTGGATTTCCGGAAGCTGGCGAACCAGGGCGTGACGCTCGTCGGGCTGACGAAGTCGTTCGACGGCGGCGTGGCCGTGTTCGAGCGCGACCTGGCGATCAATCTCGCACGCGGCGACGAGAACTACCTGTCGCTGCTCGACGCCGCCGATGCCTATGCGGCACGCAACGGCCTCGACCTGCCGGAAGAGCCCGATGCGCGCCGCATCCTGCCGAACCCCGACTGCGTCGCGCATCCGATCCTCGCGCTCGACCTTGCCGGCGCGGGCGTCACGTCGATCATCTGGGCGACCGGCTATGCGGTCGACTACGGCTGGCTGAAGGTCGACGCGTTCGCCGACAACGGCAAGCCGCAGCACCAGCGCGGCGTGTCGAAGGAGCCGGGCCTCTATTTCCTCGGGCTGCCGTGGCTGTCGCGGCGCGGCTCCAGCTTCATCTGGGGCGTGTGGCATGACGCGCGGCATATCGCCGATCACATCGCGATCCAGCGCACCTACCTCGCATATCACCATGCATCGCAGCACCGCTCGGCCTCGCACGCGGAGCAGGACGGCGTCGCGGCGCACGCCGGCGCGCAGCCGCTTGCCGTCGCGGTGAACTGACCGAACCCATGCCGCCTGCCGCACCGCGTGTGCATCCGGTGCGGCGGCGTGACCTCTGACGACTGAAGGATTTCGATGAGCCAACCCACCCATACCCGTATCCGCATGTTCAACACGAAGGATACCTATCCGAACCAGACGCTCGACAACGACCTGTGCCAGGCCGTGCGGGCGGGCAATACCGTCTACGTGCGCGGCCAGGTCGGCACCGATTTCGACGGCAACCTGATCGGCCTCGGCGACGCGCGCGCGCAGGCCGGGCAGGCGATGAAGAACGTCAGGCAGTTGCTGGAGGAAGCCGGCAGCGACCTCACGCACATCGTGAAGACGACGACCTACCTGATCGACCCGCGCTATCGCGAGCCGGTGTACCAGGAAGTCGGCAAGTGGCTGAAGGGCGTGTTCCCGATCTCGACGGGGCTCGTCGTGTCCGCGCTCGGCCAGCCGCAATGGCTGATGGAAATCGACGTGATCGCCGTGATCCCGGACCACTGGCAACCGAACCGCGCATAGGAGGCGACATGACTTTCTCGATCGTCGGGCGTTGCCCGGAGACGGGCCAGCTCGGCATCGCGATCAGCTCGTCGAGCATCGCGGTGGGCGCGCGCTGCCCGTGGGTGCGCGCAGGCGTCGGCGCCGTCGCGACGCAGAACATCACGCTGCCGGCGCTTGGGCCCCAGATCCTCGACCTGGTCGAGCACGAACAGCTGGCGCCCGGCGCGGCGCTCGACCGTGCGCTCAGCGCGAACGGCTGGAGCCAGTACCGGCAGGTCACGGTGATCGACGGGCAGGGGCAGACAGCGTGCTTCACCGGCAAGGAAGCGCTCGGCACGCATCACGCGGTGCAGGGCGAGCAATGCGTGGCGGCCGGCAACCTGCTGGCTGCGTCGGCCGTGATCGACGCGATGGTGCGTGCCTTCGAACAGGCGCCAGGCCTGCTCGCCGAGCGCCTGCTGGCCGCGATGCATGCGGCGATGGCGGCCGGCGGCGAGGCGGGGCCGGTGCATTCGGCGGCGCTGAAGGTGGCCGGCGACGTGACCTGGCCGATCGTCGACCTGCGCGTCGACTGGGCCGATGCCGATCCGATCGGGCAGCTCGATGCGCTGTGGCGGGCTTATCGGCCGCAGATGCAGGACTACCAGACGCGCGCGCTGAACCCGACCGCCGCACCACGCTACGGAGTGCCGGGCGATGAGTGAACCGTCGAGCCGTGCGCTGCTCGAACGGCTGATCGGTTTCGCGACGGTCAGCCGCGATTCGAACCTCGAGATGATCGGCTTTGTCCGCGACTATCTCGCGGGCTTCGGCGTCCAGAGCGAGCTGTTCTACAACGCGGAACGCACGAAGGCGAGCCTGTACGCGACGATCGGGCCGCGCGATCGCGGCGGCATCGCGCTGTCTGGCCATACCGACGTGGTGCCGGTCGACGGGCAGGCGTGGACGGTCGAGCCGTTCCGGCTGATCGAGCGCGACGGCCGGCTGTACGGGCGCGGCACGGCCGACATGAAGGGCTTCATCGCGTCGGTGCTCGCGGCCGTACCGACATTCGTCGCACGGCCGCTGAGCGTGCCCGTGCATCTCGCGTTCTCGTATGACGAGGAAGTCGGCTGTCTCGGCGTGCGGCCGATGCTCGCGGAACTGGCCGCGCGCGAGCACCGGCCGCGCCTGTGCCTGATCGGCGAGCCGACCGAACTGAAGCCGGTACTCGGTCACAAGGGCAAGCTCGCGATGCGCTGCCACGTGAAGGGCGCCGCGTGCCACTCGGCGTACGCGCCGTCGGGCGTCAACGCGATCGACTACGCGGCGAAGCTGATCGGCCGGCTCGGCGAGATCGGTGCGGCGCTCGCGCGGCCCGAACGGCACGACGCACGATTCGACCCGCCGTTCTCGACCGTGCAGACGGGGCTGATCAAGGGCGGCCGCGCGCTGAACATCGTGCCGGCCGACTGCGAATTCGATTTCGAGGTGCGCGCGCTGCCGGATTTCGATGCGCACGACGTGCCGAGGAAGCTGCAGGCCTATGCGGAATCCGAACTGTTGCCGAGGATGCGTGCGGTGCAGCCCGATACCGACATCCGGCTGCAGCCGCTGGGCGCGTATCCGGGGCTCGCGACCGCGCCGGACAGCGAGGCCGCATGCCTGCTCGCGATGCTGACCGGCTCCGACGCATTCGGCACGGTGGCGTTCGGTACCGAGGGCGGGCTGTTCGGCCAGGCCGGCATTCCGGCCGTGGTGTGCGGGCCCGGCAGCATGGACCAGGGGCACAAGCCTGACGAGTTCGTCACGCTCGACCAGCTCCACGGCTGCGACGCGATGCTGGGGCGCCTGGCCGCGCATCTCGCTGCGGCCGCCTGAACCGCCGAGCGGCCGACCCGCACGCACCGCATCCCGCGGCGCGTGCGTTTTCCTGTGCCTTACCGCGCCGATTCCGCGACGATCCGCGCGAGCCGCTCGCGGCAGAAATCGACAAACGATTGCGCCTGCTTCGTGAGTTGTCCGCGTTTCAGCCGCGCGCTCACGAGCCCCGACGGGCTCACCGTTTCGCTGAGGCCGATCGTCACGACCCGCTGGCCGTCGTACGTGTATTCGGAATGCGGGCGCGTGACGAGCAGCGAGAAGCCGAATCCCTGGCCGACCATCCCGCGCACCATCTCGATCGACGGCGACCCGAACACGATGTTCGGCGTGAGCCCAAGCTCATGAAAGAGGCTGACGAAATACGTGCGGCTCGGCTGCACGTCGAGCAGGATCATCGGCTCGACACAGAGGTCGCGCAGCGATACGTGCGTCTGGCCCGCGAACCGGTGGTGCTCCGGCAGCAGCACGTAGGGCTGTTGCGGCGGCATCAGCGGCTCGGTCTCGATCGTGCCGTCGAGATCGTGGTCGTACATGAGCGCGAGATCGAACGTGCCGGACGTCAGGCCCTGCACGAGTTCCTGCTGGTCGCCGTCGCGCAGCCGGATGTTGACGCCCGGGTAGCGCTCGCGAAAGCCCGCGATCAGTTGCGGCAGATAGAGCGGCGCGACCGTCTCGAAGCAGCCGATGTCGATTTGCCCGGTGATCACGTCGTTGTCGGCAAGCGCGTTCTGTTCGAACTCGTGCGCGATGCGCAGCAGCTCCTGCGCTTTCCGGTAGAAGCGCGTGCCGCTCGGGGTCAACGACACGCCCTGCGCGTGATGGCGGATGAACAGCTTCACGCCGAAGCTTTCCTCGAGCCCCTTGATCGCGCTGGAGATCGACGGCTGCGCGATGAAGAGCTGGCGCGAGGCCTCGGCGACGCTGCCCGATTCCACCGTCGTCACGAAGTATTTCAGTTGCCGCAAAGTGTAGTGAGCCACAAGCACCTCTGATGCACGGCCCCGGCGTGCCGCCGCGGGCGCAATCTGTCCATGGTTTTGCGTAGCACCTTACCTGAAAGCCCCCCGGCGCCGGTATTCCCGCTGCAGAGCTTTTTCGTATGTCCCGGAAATATTTTTAGTATTTTCCGGCCGCGAGGGTCGTGGCGCACCATCGTCTCCAACCTGGATCACGGCGAGGCCGCGCACGCACTGGCGAGACAAGGCATCCGTCCCCGCATGCGCATCGTCCGCTTCGTTCGACACCGCCGCGCATGCAAGCGGTGCGGCGTCGCTCGCGTATCCGGACCCGATTGCAGGCGCGTACCCCAACGCGCGCCGGCTGACACGGCAAGCGCGCATCGCCGCGCAGGACAGGAGACCTCACCATGACGAACGTGGACCGCAACGCGTCCCCGATGATAGAGAAGCACACGATCGGCTACGTGCCGCCCGCGGAGCGCCACGGCAAGGTGCGCGACCTGTTTACGCTCTGGTTCGGCGGCAACATCGCGCCGCTGCCGATCGTGACCGGTGCGCTCGGCGTGCAGCTCTTCCACCTGAACCTGATGTGGGGCATCGTCGCGATCGTCGTCGGTCAGGCGGTCGGCGGCGTGCTGATGGCGCTGCATTCGGCGCAGGGGCCGCAGATGGGCATCCCGCAGATGATCCAGAGCCGCGCGCAGTTCGGTTCGTGGGGCGCGCTGCTCGTGACCGTGATCGCGGCCGTGATGTACGTCGGCTTCTTCGCATCGAACATCGTGCTTGCCGGCAAGTCGGTGCACGGCATCGCGTCGTCGGTGCCGGTGCCCGTCGGCATCATGATCGGCGCGGTGGGCTCGGGGTTGATCGGCATCGTCGGCTACCGGTTCATCCACATCCTGAACCGGATCGGTACATGGGTGCTCGGCATCGGGATCCTGGTCGGCTTCTGGATGATCCTCACGCACGTGAGCACCGACGATTTCCTGACGCGCGGCGGCTTCAACTTCGCCGGATGGCTCGCGACGGTGTCGCTGTCGGCGTTGTGGCAGATCGCGTTCGCGCCGTACGTGTCGGACTATTCTCGCTATCTGCCGGAAAACGTCGGCGTGGCGTCGACGTTCTGGGCGACCTATCTCGGCTGCACGATCGGCTCGACGCTCGCGTTCATCTTCGGCGCGGTCGCGGTGCTCGCGGTGCCGGCCGGCGCGGACGCGATGGATGCGGTCAAGCAGGCGACCGGCCCGCTCGGCCCGCTGATGCTCGTGCTGTTCCTGCTGAGCGTGATCAGCCACAACGCGCTGAACCTGTACGGCGCGGTGCTCGCGGTGATCACGTCGGTGCAGACGTTCGCGTACAAGTGGATTCCGACCGCCAAGGCGCGTGCGGTGGTGTCGGTCGTGATCTTCGTCGCGTGCTGCTACGCGGCGATCGGCGCGTCGACGAACTTCGTCGGCAATCTGGTGGATCTGGTGCTCGCACTGCTGGTCGTGCTGGTGCCGTGGACGGCGATCAACCTGATCGACTTCTACGTGATCCACAAGGGCAAGTACGACATCCAGTCGATCTTCATGGCCGATGGCGGGATCTACGGCCGCTTCAACCCGCAGGCGCTGCTCGCGTATGCGATCGGCATCCTCGTGCAGATTCCGTTCATGAACACGCCGATGTATGCGGGCCCGATTCCCGCGCATCTCGGCGGCGCGGACCTGTCGTGGCTCGTGGGGCTCGCGCTGACGTCGCCGCTGTACTACTGGCTCGCGACGCGCGACAGCGCGTATCGGCGCCGGCAGACGGGCGCGACGATGCCGCCGACGGCGGCGCGGTAAGCGGGGCGTTTTCGACGCGGGGAAGGAAGCGCCGGGCCGCCGCATCGGTGGTGGTGCGGCGGCCCGTGGAAGCGTTTCGGCATGACGAGGGCAGGCACGCGGCCGGCGACGCGCCGCGAGCCTGCCCGCGCATCACACGACCGCCGAGCGCGCGACCCGCACCGGCACCGACTTGTACGACGGCGTGCCGCTTTCCTTGTCGATGTAGTCGAGCGGCACGAGCACGTTCGCTTCCGGGTAGTACGCGCCGACCGACCCCGGCGCGATGTCGTACTCGATCGCGGTGATCTTCTCGAGACGCAGCGTGCGGCCGGACGCGGTGATCGTCTCGATGTCGACGAGGTCGCCGTGTTCGAGCCCGTACTTCGCGAGATCCGCCGGGTTCATGAACAGCACGTCGCGCCGCCCGAACACGCCGCGATAGCGGTCGTCGAGCCCGTAGATCGTCGTGTTGTACTGGTCGTGGCTGCGCAGCGTGATCAGCCGCAGCACCTGCTCGGCGCCGAGCACGTCGGCATCCTCCTTCACGCCCTTGTAGACCGAGAACATCGCCTTGCCGGTCGGCGTCGGCCACACGCGCTCGGTGGGCGGCAGCGGCAGGCGGAAGCCGCCCGGCGTGCGGATGCGCTCGTTGAACGCCTCGAAACCGGGCACCGTGCGGTCGATCAGGTCGCGGATACGGTCGTAGTCGGCGATCAGGTCGAGCCATGCGACCTTGCTCGCCGGCAGCGTCGCATGCGCGATCCCGGCGACGATCGCGGGCTCCGAGCGCAACTGGTCGGACGCCGGCTTGAGCTTGCCGGCCGACGCGTGCACCATCGACATCGAATCCTCGACGGTGATCGACTGCCGGCCGCTGGCCTGCATGTCGAGCTCGGTGCGGCCGAGCACCGGCAGGATGAAGGTTTCCTTCGCCACCAGCAGGTGCGAGCGGTTCAGCTTGGTGCCGAGATGCACGCTCAGGTCGAGCTTCGCCATCGCCGGGAACGACTGCTCCGGATCGGGCAGCGCGACCGCGAAGTTGCCGCCGAGGCACAGCAGCGCCTTCGCGGTGCCGTCGATCATTGCCTGCATCGCCTGCACGGCGTCATGCCCGTGATGCGCGGGCGGCGTGAAGCCGCACACGTCCTCGATCTTCTTCAGGAACTCGGCCGACGGCTTCTCGGTGATGCCGACCGTGCGGTTGCCCTGGACGTTCGAATGGCCGCGCAGCGGGCACACGCCGGCGCCGGGCTTGCCGATGTTGCCGCGCATCAGCAGCAGGTCGGCGATCAGGCGCACGGTTGCCGTGCCCTTGTTGTGCTGCGTGACGCCCATCCCGTACGTGACGATCGTCGCGTTCGACTTGGCGTAGGCGAGCGCCACCTGTTCGAGCTGCGCCTGGCTGAGTCCGCTTGCGCGCTCGATGTCGTCCCACGACGTGGCGACGAGGTCGGCCGAGAACGCATCGAAGCCGTCGGTGTGCTGCGCGATGAATTCGCGGTCGAGCACGTCGCCGCGTTCGGCTTCCAGCTGCAGCAGCGCCTTCATGATGCCCTTCAGCGCGGCCGCGTCGCCGCCGGCGTCGACCTGGTAGTACGTCGACGCGATCCGCGTCGAGCCGAACGACGCCATCTCGATCATGTCCTGCGGATCGGCGAAGCGTTCGAGCGCGCGCTCGCGCAGCGGGTTGAACACGATGATCGGCACGTTGCGGCGCGAACACTCGTGCAGCGTGCCCATCATCCGCGGGTGGTTCGTGCCGGGGTTGTGGCCGATCGAGATGATCAGCTCGCAGTGGTCGAAGTCCTCCAGCGATACGGTGCCCTTGCCGATGCCGATCGACTGCGGCAGGCCGACGCTGGTCGGCTCGTGGCACATGTTCGAGCAGTCGGGGAAGTTGTTGGTGCCGAGCTCGCGCGCGAACAGCTGGTACAGGTACGCGGCTTCGTTCGATGCGCGGCCGGACGTGTAGAACTCGACTTGGTCGGGCGGCAGCGCGCGCAGCACTTCACCGATGCGCGCGAACGCATCGTCCCATTCGATCGCACGGAACGTGTCGGTCGCGCGATCGTAGACGAGCGGATGCGTGAGCCGGCCCATGTTCTCCAGCTCGTAGTCCGACATGCGCAGCAGCGACGACACGGTGTTCGCCGCGAAGAACTCGGGCGTCACGCGCTTGGTCGTCGCTTCCCACGTGACGGCCTTCGCGCCGTTCTCGCAGAACTGGAACGTCGACTTGTGTTCCTTGTCGGGCCACGCACAGCCGGGGCAGTCGAAGCCGTCGGGCTGGTTGGTCCGCATCAGCACGATCGGCGCCTCGATGGTTTCCATCTGCGTGCGCACCGCATCGGCTGTCGCGCGAAGCGCGCCCCAACCACCTGCGGGCCCGTCGTACTTCCTGATGCCTGGCACTTCGCGTCGATTTGTCATGTGAATCTCCATCAGCCGGTCCCGATGCGGGCGGCTCGGTTTGCGCCGTGTCGCGGCGTGGGGCGGCTCCGTCCGGTGGACGGAGCCGGTCATGCGTGCTCCGGGCGTGCGGGGCACGCGGGGTTTCAGTGCGCCGCCTTCTTCGCGCCGGTCGACTTCTTGCCGGACGGTTTCGCGGCGGGTGCGGGCGGCGGCGTGTCGGCAGGCGTGTCGCCCGTCTTCGCATCGTCGCCTGCCTTGGCCGCCTTGCCGTTCGGTTTCGCGTTGCCGCCGGCGTCCTGCTTCGCGTCCTTGGCGTCCTTCGTGTCCTTCGCTTCCGGCGCGGCGAGGCTGTTGAACTTCACTTCGTCGCTGTCCTTGTCGTAGTCGACTTCGACGCGGTCGCCGGACTTCAGCCGGTCGGCGAGGATCTCCTTCGCGAGCTGGGTCTCGATGGTCTGACGGATCTGGCGCTTCAGCTCGCGTGCGCCGAACTCCGGCTGGTAGCCGGCTTCGGTCAGGTGCTCGACGAGCGCATCGCCCATCACGAGCGTGATGTCCTGCGCGGCGGCCGTGCGCACCACACGGTCGAGCTGGATCTGCACGATCGCGCGGATGTTCTCCTTCGACAGCGCATGGAAGACGATCACCTCGTCGATCCGGTTCAGGAACTCGGGGCGGAAATGGCCCTTCAGCACCTGCATCAGCTCCTCGCGGATCGCCTTGTCGGTCTTGCGCGCGGCTTCCGGCTGCGTGAGGTTGTCCATGATGATCGCGGCGCCGAGGTTGCTCGTCGCGATGATGATCGTGTTGCTGAAGTCGACCACGCGGCCCTTGCCGTCGGTCAGGCGGCCGTCGTCGAACACCTGCAGCAGCACGTTGTAGACGTCCGGATGCGCCTTCTCGATCTCGTCGAGCAGGATCACGCTGTACGGGCGGCGCCGCACGCGTTCGGTGAGCTGGCCGCCTTCGTCGTATCCGACGTAGCCGGGCGGCGCGCCGATCAGCCGCGCGACCGCGTGCCGCTCCATGTACTCGGACATGTCGATGCGGATGATCGCCTGCTCGTCGCCGAACACGGTCTCGGCGAGCGCCTTCGCGAGCTCGGTCTTGCCGACGCCCGTCGGCCCGAGGAACAGGAACGTCGCGATCGGCCGGTGCGTCTGGCCGAGCCCCGCGCGCGACAGCCGCACGGCGTCGCTCACGGCCACCACCGCATCGCTCTGACCGACCACGCGCTCGCGCAGTTGCTCTTCCATCTTCAGCAGCTTCTGGCGTTCTTCCTGCGTGAGTTCGGACACGGGAATGCCGGTCAGCCGCGACACGACCTCGGCGACCGATTCGACCGTCACCTCCAGCGTCTCGGAGCCGGTCTTGCGCTGCCACGCCTCCATCTTTTCATCGACCGTCTTCTGCTTCGCGTTGATCTGCTCCTCGAACTGCTTCGCTTCGTCGAAGCGCTTGCGCGACGTTGCGTAGTCCTGCTCGCGCTTGAGCTGCGCGATCTGCGCTTCGCCTTCCTGGATGTCGGCCGGGCGCGACGTGGCGCTGATCCGCACGCGCGCGGCGGCCTGGTCGATCAGGTCGATCGCCTTGTCGGGGAGGAAGCGCGACGTGATGTAGCGATCGGCGAATTCCGCGGCCGCGACGAATGCGTCGTCGGCGAACGTCACCTGGTGGTGCGCCTCGAGGCTGTCGCGCAGCCCGCGCAGGATCACGATCGTCTGCTCGACGCTCGGCTCCGGCACGAACACCGGCTGGAAGCGCCGTTCGAGCGCGGCGTCCTTCTCGATGTACTTCTGGTATTCGTTGAGTGTCGTCGCGCCGATCAGGCTCAGCTCGCCGCGCGCAAGCGCGGGCTTCAGCACGTTCGCGATATCGAGGCCGCCTTCGCCGCCGCCCTGGCCCGCGCCGACGATCGTGTGCAGCTCGTCGATGAACAGGATCAGTTCGTCCTGCTTCGCGGTGACTTCGTCGATCAGCTGCTTCGCGCGCTCCTCGAATTCGCCGCGATACTTCGCGCCGGCCACCATCGAGTTGATGTTGACTTCGACGAGCCGCTTGCCGCGCAGCACCTCGGGCACGTCGCCGTTGACGATCCGCTGAGCGAGCCCTTCGACGATCGCCGTCTTGCCGACGCCCGGCTCGCCGATCAACACCGGGTTGTTCTTCTTGCGGCGCGCGAGCACCTCGATCGTGCTTTCGATTTCCTGCGCGCGGCCGAGCACCGGGTCGAGCTTGCCCTGGCGCGCGATCGCGGTGAGGTCGCGGCCGAACTTGTCGAGGTTCGGCGTGCCGGTCGGCGCATCGACGCGGCCGTCTTCCGCGCCTTTGCCGACCACCTTCACGACTTTCTGGCGCAGCGCCTCGGGCGTCACGCCGTATTTCTTCAGCAGCGTGCCGGCGATGCTGTCCGGCACCGACGCGAGCCCGATCAGCAGGTGCTCGGGGCCGATATACGAGTGGCCGAGATCGCGCGACGCCTGGAACGCGTATTGCACGGCTTTCTTCACGCGCGGCGAGATCGACAGCTTGTCGAGCGGCGCATCGGGGGCGGCCGTGCCGGTGTGCGCATGCTCGTCGATATACGACTTGATGTCCTGCGGCGACAGCTTCAGTTCCTTCAGCAGTGCGGCGCACACGTCGGTGTCCGCAAGCGCGTAGAGCAGGTGTTCGGAGTCGAGTTCGCTGCGGCGCAGCTCGTGTGCCTTCTCGGCCGCGCGCTGCAGCAGCTCCAGCGTCTGCTCGCTGAATGCGTCGGTCGGATCGACCGACTCGCGCGGCACCTCGGCGGCGAGCGGCGCTTCGTCGTCGAGCCCGCCGAACAGCGACGGTGAGCCGCCACCGCCCAGCAGCGAATCGAACGGGTTCAGCATGCTCTGATGTCGCATCAGCTGGCGGAAGTGGTAATCGCAAATCGAGATCGTCTTGCGCTCGCCGTCCTGCATCACGGTTGCGCGCGCGACGGCCGGCCGGGCGTGACAGATATCGCAAAGTGCGGGCATGGTGGTCTGGCTCCTGTCGGTGAAAGTGGGTCGAAGGGTGACGTCCCGATGCGGTGCGGCGCTTGGGCGCTTCCCGACCGCGAACGCACGACGCGCGGCACGGCGGCGCGCGGGCGGCGCCGGTGCTGTCACGCAGCGCGCGCCGGCGTCGTGCACGGTCGCGGTCAGGGCGGCAAGCGTGCGTGCCGGGTGGAGCCCACGGCATCGCTTCGACTGCGTTCAAAATAGCGAATCGGCGCAGGCCATCCAAGACACAGTTCCGCCGCGGCCCGGCCGCGAATTGCACCCTCGCATGCGCGCGTGTCCGGGCGGCAAGGAGTACAGACGGGCGGGCACGCGGCGGCACGGGCATGCGCGGCGTGTGATGGCAGGACGCGGGAGCGGGCTGGGCGCGATCGGATCGCGGTGCGGCATCGGCGCGCAGGGCGCCGGTTGCCGGCGGGGAGGCGGCGATGCGGGAGGGCGTGCGCGGCGCAAGCGCCGCAGCGGAGGTGTGCCGCGACCGGCCAAGCGCAACCCCGCACGCACCGCAGACGATGCGTGTGTGGCGGCCGGAGGCGAGGGCAGGTTGCACGGTCCGGGCCGGACACGGCGCAACCGTGGCGTGCCGTGGTCAGTCCGGAAGTGTCATCGCCAGCCGTTGCCGGGCGATCCGCTTCACGTCCGTCGACAGTGCCGCATCCGGCAGGCCGTTGGCCCAGACGGAGAACGAATCCTCGATCAGGTTGCGCGTGTCGGGCGGCAACTCCGCCAGGACCAGCGACAAGACGGTGAACAGCACGGCGGTGTCGCCGGCCTGGCTGCTCGCGTTCGCATCGACCGCCTGCTTCAGGCGGTCGACCGACGCCTGCAGCGCCTGCACTGCCTCATTCGACTCGCTCATCACACACTCCATGCAAGATGGGTTTGATCGGCGACGAACATGCGGCCGGCGGTGCGGCCGCTCGCGCGCGACGCCCGGCGGGCATCGCGCGCAGGCAACCGCGGTCAGGCCGCCGTGTTGCCCTGCGGCGCCACGGCCACCGATGCTTCGCTCGTCAGCATCAGGAACGTGAACGTTTCGCGCAGGTACAGGCGGACGACCTTGTCGGTATGACTCGTGTAGCCGATCGATACGTCTTCCCCGAGGTGCAGCTCGTAATCGCCGCCGCGCGTGGACAGCACGCAGCCGCCGCTGATCGCCGGCGCCCAGATGATCTCGCCGCTGACGATCCGCTTGATATGGCCGAGGACCGGATAGCCCTGGTCGCGCGCTTCGCTGAGCGCCGTGTATGCATCCGAGCCGAGCACGACCGAGTACGGGCCGTCGACGCCGGCAAGCCGCAGCGCCTCGAGCGCGTCGCTGATCGCGTCGGGGTAGGCGCCGACGTCCGCCGGCAGCGTGAGCTTGCGGTTCGACGTGCCTTCGCGGATGCCGACGATGCCGGCTGCCTGGTAGCCGTCGAAAATCGCGTTGTCCTCGGCGAATGCGAGCCGCTGCGCGGCTTCCTTCGCCGGTTGCCAGTCGGCGTCGCGCGCGCCGCGCTCGACGCTGTCGATCGCATCGCGGCTCAGCTCGAACGGCACCGTCAGTTCGACGATCGTGCGGACTTCGCGCAGCCGCGCAGTCACCAGCTCGCGCGGCGCGGCGACCTCGACGAGATGCCCGGTGCCGACGGCCGACAGCTCGGGGCCTTCGGGGCCGTCGACGTCGACGACGCGGCGGCCGGCCACCGATCGTTTGAAGGTGCGTGCCACTTCCTCCTCGATTTGTTCCCAGGCGGAAGACGAGATCGGGGCGAGTTCGCGGTGCAGGTTGTTCATGGGTTCTGGTTGCCTCACGTCAGCGAAAACACTTCATGGTGGGCCGATCGGCTGACGGACTGCGCCTGATGCCAGGCCTGCCGATCGCGGGTGAAAATGCATATTAGCAGGCTCGATCGACACCGCTGCAGCACAAATCGAAACGACACCGTGCGGTGGCGCAACTGTTATGCAAGTCGCGTACGGGGAGAGGGGGCAGGCGCGTGCGGCATGCCGCGACCGGATTGCGATACGCGGGTTCCGGACGTCGCTCACGCCGCTCGGGCCGCGCGCGATCACGCGCCGAACCACTTGCTCTCGACGGCGCATCGCGCGTCGTGCATTCTTGCGAACATTCATCCGGCAGGGTTTCCGGAAACCGGGGCTGGGCGGCGTGCAGCTGGCGGGGCCACGCCCGGATGAATCATAGACGCAGCCTATTGAAGCTTCACAACACGTGGAGGTCGTTCATGGCACTACAACTCGTCTCGCCCGAAGACAAATACTTGCTGAAGACGGGCGTCATCAATCACGAGGCGGTCATCGGGCATTTGAAGCAGGTATTGAACGCGTTTGCCGCAAAGCCGGAGTACAGCAAGTTCTATATCGGCATTACCAGTGACCTGTACACCCGGCTGGCGAAACACCGCGCCACCAAGCCTGATTTCAAACTGATGTGCCCGATCTATCTGGAAGCGCACAACCTGGTCGGGAACGCGTTCGACCGTCTGGAGCGCAAGGCCATCGAGACATTCCGTACCGGCATCATGCACCCGCAATCCGGGGAGCGGCTGCTGGCATGCAGCAACGGCCCCGGCGGGGCGCTGCCGAAGAACTGGCTCTATATCCTGGTCGGCTGATTCGCGCGGATGGAACGCCGGGCGCAGTGGCAGGGCGGCGCGGCGGCCCGTGCGCCGCGCGCGCTTCGCGCGAGCGCCCCGGCGGACTGAACCGCGGCCATTTCGGGCACGTCCGGCGCGGGTTGCGCGCCGGGCTGTCATTGGCGCGTTGCCTTACGACGGCACGCCTTTCAGCGAGCCGATTTTCAGCGAGCCGTCGCGATGCGGCGCGGACGAAGCGGGCTCCGGCGCCGCGGCATCCGCGGCCGGCGCCGCGCGATCGGCGAGCGCCTCGAGCAGGTCGGCGGACGGCACGAAGAACAGCGAGCCGGTGACGGCGCGGCTGTAGTCGAGCAGGCGGTCGTAGTTGCCGGGCGGGCGGCCGACGAACATGTTCTCGAGCATCTGCTCGATCGGCGCCGGCGTGCGCGCGTAGCCGATGAAGTAGGTGCCGAATTCGCCCGCGCCCGGGCGCCCGAACGGCATGTTGTCGCGCAGGATCTTCACTTCCTGGCCGTTCTCGTCGAGCGTGGTCAGCGAGCTGTGCGAGCACGACGGCTTCACGTCCGGCGCAAGCTCGATGTCGGACAATTTGGTGCGGCCGATGATGCGCTCCTGCGTCTCGACCGCGAGCGCATTCCAGCCGGCCATGTCGTGCAGGTACTTCTGCACGATCACGTAGCTACCGCCCGCGAATTCCGCGTCTTCGTCGCCGATCACCGTGAAATCGACCGCCTCGCGGCCTTCCGGGTTCTCGGTGCCGTCGACGAAACCGATCATCGCGCGCTGGTCGAAATTGCGGAAGCCGTGCACCTCGTCGACGACCGTGACGGCATCGCCGAGCGCGCCGAGCAGTTGCGTCGCGAGTTCGAAGCACAGGTCCATCGCTTCGGCGCGAATGTGCAACAGGATGTCGCCCGGCGTCGCGACCGCGACGCGCTGCCCCGCACCGAATTCGCGGAACGGATGCAGCGCGGCGGGGCGCGGGTTGCCGAACAGCGCATCCCATGCGTCGGCGCCGAAGCCGCACACGCAGGTGAGGTTGCCGCCCGGCACGCGCTTGCCGACCGAGCGCACGAGCGCGGCGATGTCGCCGCACCATGAACGGATCGTGTCGGCGTGATCGGCGCCGGGATTGATCGTCGCCACGAGGAAGATCGCGCTGCGCGTGATCGTGCTGTGAACGGCCTGGGAGAGCGGGGGAGGTGTCTGCATCGTGGCTTGCCGGTCAGTCATGTCGGGACGGAAGTGCCGTGGCGCGCGAAGGCGAACGGTTGAACTGTGTCATGCGGATGGACGACGTTGCGCGGGCATCGCGCAACGGGCCGCAGCGGTGGCGGCCGGCCGCACGGCGCGTGACCGGCTCGCACCGCGTAACGTCGTCGAGCAAGCAATCTAGCAGCTTCGGCCAGTCTTTGGAACACGTATCGCCAAACTGTCATGCGAATGCGTCAAACAGGGCCGGAATTTGGGCGGCGCACGCGCAGCTGTACTCCTGGTGCATGCGGCGCTGTGCTCTTGAGCGCGCGTGCCGCGTGCAGTAGATTAGGTCCCGCTGCGCCCGCCGACGAGGAGCGTCATCATGAACCTGCTGGAAGCGATGCATGTGTATGTCGCGGTGGTCGAGCATGGCGGCCTGTCCGGTGCGGCGTCCGAACTGCAGCTCGACGAAGCGCAGGTGAGCGAACGGATCGACGGTCTCGAGCGGTATCTCGGCTGCCGCCTGCTGCTGTGCCGCGACCACGACGACGTCGCCTGCACCGACGCGGGCGATGCGTTCCACGTGTGCTGCCGCCGGACGCTATCGGCGGTCGAGCAGGCGATCGGCGCGGCCGGCCCGCACGCGCCGGATAGGCCCGACGCGCACGGTACCGTGCCTGCCGCCGCGCGCGACGCGACGTTCCCGCCGCCCGGCGCCGTTCCAGCCTCATCACCGCGATTGTCACCTTGAATACGACCACCCTTTCCAGCTCGCCGGCCGAGCGCATTCGCCGCCGCTTCGGCCATTTCCTTCACGCGGCCGAACTGGCCGGGCTGATCGTGATCGGGCTCGCGACCGCGTTCGCGATGACGCAGGAGGCGTGGAAGGTCGTGCTCGCGGGCGAGGTGTCGCTGACCGACCTGCTGCTGATGTTCCTGTATCTGGAAGTGCTCGCGATGGACGTGCGCTACCTGCGGCTCGGCCGGTTGCCTGTGCGGTTTCCGTTGTTCATCGCGATGACGTCGCTCGCGCGCGACCTGATCCTGCGCGGTGCAACCGACAGCCCCGAGCGGATGTTGATGACGACGTTCGGGATCGTGCTGCTCGCGGTGGGCGTGCTGATCCTGAGTTTCGGCCAGCACCGCTTCCCGGCCGACGTCGACGATGTCGAGGACGATGCGCATGTGCGCAGGTGAAGCGCGGGCGGCGGGCCGCAAGCATGTTCGCTGTTCCTGCAAGAAAGAGGATGCCGGATGACCACGTATTTCGATGCAACGAAACAGGCGATCGAACTGCAGCACGCGGCGTCGGACGCCTACCGGCTGGCGCGCGACACGCGCGATGCCGATCCGGCGCTCGCACGCGCGCCTTCCGTCGCCAGGCTGCAGCGGGCGGCTGCGCATGCCTATGCCGATGCGGCGCGGGCACGCGCGGCGGCCACCGGCATCTGAAGCGAACCCCGGCGTGCCGTATGCGGTGCGGCCCGCCACTGACCATCCAAGCGAGCGAGGTGTCGAATGACCCATCAACTGATCGTCGCCGTGTTCGGCAGCGTCGATACGGCCCGCCAGGCCGCGAACGATTTCGAGGCGCTGTCGGAGAAGAACGAAGGATTCCACATCGAGAACGGCGTCGTCGTCGAGAAGGACGTGACCGGCAAGCTCGCGGTACTCCATGCCGAATCGCGGCCGTTCAAGGGCGGCGTGATCGGCGCGATCGCAGGCGGTTTGCTCGGCCTGCTCGCCGGGCCGCTCGGCGTGGTCACCGGCATGGCGGCCGGCGCGGGGGCCGGCGTGCTCGCGCAAGCGGCCGGCAATGCGCTGCTCGACGGCACGTTCGTCGAGACGATTGCCGCTCGGCTCGTGCCCGGCAGCGTCGCGATCATCCTGGAAGCGAAGGAGGACACGCCGTTCTCGGTCGACAACGTCGTGACGGGATTCGGCGGCAAGGTATTCCGCCAGACGCTCGATTGAGCGTGTCGCTGTCGAACCGCAAAGGGAGAACCGCATGCGCATCGATCAATCGTACCGGCGCTTCGACATCGCGGCGACGCTGTCGCCGCTGCCCGGCAACCGCAACCGCGCGATCGCGATCGTCGATGTGACGACCGACGATCCGGCCCGCATCGCCGATCTCGGCACCGGGCAATTCCTGCAGATCCGCCAGTGGGTCGAGTCGAACGACGCCGCATCGCTGACGGTGGTGTTCGACGCGTGCAAGGTCGCGATCGATCACTACGCGGATAACGTCGACGACGCTTGAGTGAACGCGGGGCCCGCGCATGACCGGGCCTCGCGCGATCGCTGCCCGACGGTCATCGGCAAGCCGCGATGACGCGCGCCGGCACCGCGCCCGGCGAACGGTTGCCGCGCGATCGCGCGGGGCCGCGCCGTCGCGTTCGAATCTGTTCACCACGCCGGCCGGATTTCGCGTTTCCTCGCCAAACTGTCACTTACATTCGTCGAAATGACGCAGTAGGATGCCGAACCTTGTCTTGATGAGATTCGCATTGCTATCCGCCTTCAATTTCGATAACGGACGAGGTTCGCACCGGGACGCCCGCGCCCGGGCCCGGCTATCCGGCTTCGTGCACCGGCGCGGCCATGCCGCCCGTGCATCGCAGGCCGGTTCACCGCTGGCGGGGCGAGGCGGATGAAGCTCTACGAGAAATTTGCAAACGACATAGAGCGACTCATTCGGCAAGGGGTATATCGACACGGCGATCGTGTGCCGTCGGTGCGGCAGGCGAGCCAGCAGCACCGGATCAGCATCACGACCGTGCTGCACGCGTACCTGCTGCTGGAAAGCCGCGGGTTGCTCGAAAGCCGGCCGCAGTCGGGCTATTTCGTGAACCTGCGGCGCGACGACGGCCATGCGCCGGTGCGCGAGTTGCGGCCGTCGAAGCCGATCGCGATCTCGTCGTCGGTCGACGTGAGCCGGCTGGTGCTGTCGACGCTGCGCTCGATCGGCGCCGACGATGCGGTGCCGCTCGGCTCGCCGTATCCGGACCCGAGCCTGTTCCCGTTCGAGAAGCTGAACCGCTACGCGTATGCGGCCGGCCGCGACAAGTCGCTGTGGGGCGTGACGGACGGGTTGCCGCCGGGGCATCCGCGGCTGATCCGGCAGATCGCGCGACGCTACCTGGAAAACGGGATGTCGGTGGATCCGAACGAGATCATCGTGACGGTCGGCGCGACGGAGGCGATCAACCTGTGCCTGCAGGCCGTCGCGAAGCCGGGCGACACGATCGCGGTGGAATCGCCGACGTTCTACGCGATGCTGCACGCGATCGAGCGGATGGGGATGAAGGCGATCGAGGTGGCGACGCATCCGGAATACGGGATCGACATCGCGGCGCTGGCGGCGATTGCGAAGTCGCAGCCGATCGCCGCCTGCATGGTGATGCCGAACTTCCAGAACCCGCTCGGCTTCCAGATGCCGGACGAGCGCAAGCGCGAGCTGGTCGAGTTCGCCGCGAAGGCCGATCTGCCGATCATCGAGAATGGCGTGTACAACGAACTGTACTTCGGCAACATGCATCCGAGCACGCTGAAGTCGTTCGACCGCCACGACATCGTGCTGCATTGCGCGTCGTTCTCGAAGAGCCTGACGGCCGCGTACCGGATCGGCTGGGCGCTGCCCGGGCGGTATCGCGAGCAGGTCGAGAAGCTGAAATTCCTGAACACGCTCGCGACGCCGTCGCTGCCGCAGCTCGCGATCGCGGAGTTTCTCGAACGCGACGGCTACGAGCATCACCTGAGGCGGATTCGCAAGGCATATGCGCAGCAGGCGAACCTGATGCGTACGATGGTGTCGCGGTTCTTCCCGGAAGGCACGCGCATCTCGAGCCCGGCCGGCGGGTACGTGCTGTGGGTCGAGCTGCCCGCGCAGGTCGATGCGATGCGGCTGTACCAGCTCGCGCTGGAGCAGGGGATCACGATCGGGCCCGGCTACATGTTCTCGATCACGGACAGCTATCGGAACTTCATCCGGCTGAACTACAGCAGCCCGTGGTCGCCGGAGATCGAGCAGGCGGTGATCACGGTCGGCAAGCTCGCCGCCCACTGCCTCGACTGAACGGTCCGCCGCGAGTCGCGTGTCGCGCGCGGCATCACGTCAGCCGGTACGACTGCGCGCCCGTTCCCGCGAGCGTGCCGCCGTCGACGATCAGGTATTCACGGCGAATCGGCTTGCCGTCGAACCAGCATTGCAGGATTTCCAGCGTGCCGGCCGCGTAGCGTGCCTGCGCGGACAGCGACGTGCCGGAGATGTGCGGCGTCATTCCGTTGAACGGCATCGTGCGCCACGGGTGATCGGCCGGCGCCGGCTGAGGAAACCACACATCGCCGCCGTAGCCCGCGAGATGCCCGGACGTGAGGGCATTCACGACCGCGTCGCGGTCGACCAGCTTCGCGCGCGCGGTGTTGATCAGGTACGCGCCGCGCTTCATGCGCGCGATCATCGCCGCGTCGAACAGGTGCTCGGTCGACGGGTACAGCGGGATCTGCAGGTTGACGATGTCGACGGCGCCCGCGAGCGCCGCGGCATCGGCGTGATACGTGAGCCCGAGTGCCTGCTCGACCGATGCGTCGAGCCGGTGGCGCTGCGTGTAGTGCAGGTGCAGGCCGAACGGCTTCAGCCGGCGCAGCACGGCGAGCCCGATGCGCCCCGCGCCGACCGTGCCGAAATGCATGCCCTCGACGTCGTAGCTGCGCGACACGCAATCGGCGATGTTCCAGCCGCCTTGCTGCGCGACCGCATGCGACGGCAAGAAGTTGCGCACCAGCGCGAGCGTCGTCATCACCACGTGCTCGGCCACGCTGATGCTGTTCGAGCCGGTGACTTCGGCGACGGTGATGCGGGCGCGCGCGGCGGCATCGAGATCGACGTGATCGGAGCCGATGCCGGCCGTCAACGCGAGCTTCAGCTTCGGCGCGCGGGCGATCCGTTCGGCCGTCAGGTACGCGGGCCAGAACGGCTGCGAGATCACCACGTCGGCTTCGGGCAGCCGGCGCTCGAATTCGGAGTCGGGGCCGTCCTTGTCGCTCGTGACGATCAGCGTGTGGCCGTGGGCCTCCAGATAGCCGCGCAACCCGAGCGCGCCGGACACCGAGCCGACGAGTTCGCCGGGCCGGAAGCCGGGCGGGCCGGCCGGCGTCGGCGCCGTTTGTCCGTCCGCGTAGCGCGTGATGACCGGAATGGCGTCGCGCACGTAGCGCGGCGGATAGCCGTCCACGGGGTCGGGGTAGAGCACGCACAGGACGGTGGCCATCGGGTAGCACTCCTGGTGACGGGGTGAAGGCGGCACGCGGATTGCGCAGGACGCGCGACGTGCGCGGCAGGCAGCGGGTGTGTTGCGCCGCAACGTTGGTGACGTTCTACGCCCGTCATGGATCGCACGCAAGCTACAGTGCGTGTTTGCGTGCGCTGCGGGGACGTCTGTACCTGTTCTTTTCATGGGGGACGCCGATAATGGGATCGTTACCTGACTCTGCGGGAGCGATGTCATGTCCGGAAGCGATTCCTCGCCTTCACGTCCCGATCTCACGCAAGGCATCGCGCTCGACGATCTCGCCGACGGTGCCATGATCGAGGGCCATGTCGGCGATGCGGCGGTGCTGCTCGTGCGCCGCGCCGACGAACTGTATGCCGTGGGCGCGCAGTGCCCGCACTACGGTGCGCCATTGGCCGACGGCCTGCTCGAGGGCGACACGATCCGCTGCCCGTGGCATCACGCGGCGTTTTGCCTGCGCAGCGGCGAACTGCTGCGCGCGCCGGCGCTCGACGGGCTGCCGTGCTGGCGCGTCGAACGCCGCGACGGCCGCGCCGTCGTGCTCGACGCGCGGCCGGCCGCCGCGCCGCCTGTGCTGAATGCGGCCGGATTGCCCGCGTCGGTGGTGATCGTCGGCGGCGGCGCCGCGGCGATCGCGGCCGCGGTGACGCTGCGGCAGGAAGGCTATCCGCATCCCGTTACGCTGCTGACCGCCGATTCCGATCCGCCGTACGACCGGCCGAACCTGTCGAAGGACTATCTCGCCGGCACGGCCGACGCCGACTGGCTGCCGCTGCGTGCGCCGTCGTTTTATGCCGACCATCGCATCGACGTGCGGTGCGGCACGCGCGTCGCGCGGATCGATCCCGCGCGGCAGGCGGTCGAACTGGCCGACGGCAGCCGCGTCGGCTACGGTGCGCTGCTGCTTGCAACGGGGGCCGAGCCGAACCGGCTGACGGTGCCCGGCGCGGACCTGCCGCACGTGTGCGTGCTGCGCTCGCGTGCCGATTGCGACGCGCTGATCGGCAAGCTGAAAGCGGCGCGCCGCTGCGTCGTGGTCGGCGCGAGCTTCATCGGGCTCGAAGCGGCCGCCGCGTTGCGCACGCGCGGGCTCGACGTGCAGGTCGTCGCGCCCGATGCGCATCCGATGGCGCACGTGCTCGGCGAAGCGCTCGGCAGCACGATCCAGGCGCTGCACGAGTCGCACGGCGTCGTGTTCCATCTCGGCGCGACACCCGCGCAGATCACGCCGGACAGCGTGACGCTGTCGACGGGCGACGTGCTGCCGGCCGATCTCGTGGTGGTCGGCATCGGCGTTCGTCCGAACGTGGCGCTCGCGCAGGACGCGGGGCTGGCCGTCGAGCGCGGCGTGACGGTCGACCGCTTCCTTCAGACGAGTGCGCCCGGCATCTACGCGGCCGGCGACATCGCGCGCTGGCCCGATCCGCTGACGGGCGAGCGGATTCGCGTCGAGCACTGGGTGGTCGCCGAGCGGCAGGGCATCGCCGCCGCGCGCAACATGCTCGGGCAGCAGCGGCCGTTCGATGCGGTGCCGTTCTTCTGGAGCCAGCATTACGACCTGACGATCAACTACGTCGGGCATGCGGAGCAATTCGATCGTGTCGAGATCGATGGCGACCTCGGCGCGCACGATTGCTCGATCGCGTACTGGCGCGGCAACACGCGGCTCGCGGTCGCGACGATCGGCCGCGATCTCGACAGCCTGCAGGCGGAAGCGGCATTCGAGCAGCAGATTGCAGCCGCGTGACAGCGGCATGACGACATGATTCGAACCCGGAGGCGAGATGAATCCCGATGTCCGTGCACGTTTCGAAACCGAGTTTGCGCCGCGCATCGCGGCGCGTGTGCTCGGCCTGTATCGGCCTGGCGAAGTGAGGGTGGATGTCGTGCCGCATGACGGGCAGGGCAGCCCGACCTGTGTCGAGGTGATCGGCCTCACGTCGACGGTCGGATTGCCGAACCGGCTGAACGCGCGGCTCGCGTGGCGTGACGATGCGATCGATGCGTTGCTGGCCGAGCCCGACCGCAGCCGCTTCGACCGCTATCTCGCGGCGCTGCCGGTCACGATCGAACGCTGGCAGTTGGAATTGCCGGTCGATTTCAGCACGCGAACCCAGCGCGATCGCGAGATCCTGATCGGCGATCTGGATTTCGATGCGTGAAACGCGCCGCGCGACGCGCGCCGATGAACCGGTTGCCGCTAGCGGTCGCGTGTCTTGATCATCACGCGGCCCTGGTCGATGCCGCCGCGCAGTGCTTCGTCGCACGTGAGCCATTCGGGGGTGACGAGCTCGGGCGCCGACAGGTCGACCGGCGCGCCGTCGCGGAAGATCCGCACCTGCGCGACCCAAGCGCCGTTCGCGTTGCGCGTCGCATCGACGCGAATCTCGTGATCCATGAAGGTGTCGGTGGCTTGCATCGGTCGGGGCCCTCCGTCGTGCGTGAACGCGGTGCGACGATCGTAGCAGCACGGCGCGCGCCGTGCATCGGAAACGAAGCGGAACCTGCGTGCGATTCGACATGCGCGTCGACGCGCGAACCGGGAGCGAACCTGTGGCCTTCGACCTGACCTTTTCCATCAAGGTGTTCGCGGCGCTGTTCGCGATCATGAACCCGATCGCGAACATCCCGGTGTTCCTGTCGCTGACGGAAGGCGCGGCGGACGGCGTGCGCCGCAGGATCGCGCTGACGGCTGCGATCGGCGTGACGGTCGGCTGCATCGTGTCGGCCGTCGCGGGTGGCGCGATCCTGCATGGGTTCGGCCTGACGATCGACGACTTCCGCCTCGCGGGCGGGCTGCTGGTGCTGCTGATCGCGCTGTCGATGCTGCACGGCGCACCGAGCCGCCAGCATGCGCCGGGCGATCACGAAGGCGCCGTGCCGGCCGCGGACGAGAGCGTCGCGATCTATCCGCTGACGATCCCGCTGCTCGTCGGCCCCGGCACGATCGCGACGATGATCGTGCTCGGGCACAGCGCGCTATCGACCGGGCAGGCATTCGCGTTCGCGCTCGGGCTTGCCGCGTTTCTCGTGCTGCTGGCCGTTTCGTTGTGGTCGGCGCCGCTGATCGGCCATTACCTGTCGCCGCGCGTGACGGCGGTGACACAACGGCTGATGGGGATGATTCTCGCGGCGATCGCGATGCAGATGATCGTCGCGAGCCTGAAGGCCGCGTTCGGGCTACCGCATTGAGCGCGGCGCATCCGAACGCGGCCGCCTGATTTCATGGAGTGGCTGATGAATACGCTGATCGTGTTGTCCTATCCCGACCTCGCGGCCGCGCATCGCGCGCTCGCCGAACTCGATACGTTGCGCGACCGGCACGTCGTCGTGCTGTCGGGTGCGGCGATCGTCGAGTGCGCGGCCGATGGGCAGTTGCGCGCGCATGCAGTCGACCCCGGGCGCACGCCGCCCGGATCGCTGCTCGACAGCGTGGTCGAGCATATCGAATCGTCGCTCGATGCATGGCGCGAGAAGCCGGTGGACGACGCGCTGATCGACCGCGTCGCGCGCAAGGCGCGCCCGGGCACCGTGTCGCTCGGGCTGGCCGCGACGCAACTCGATATCGAGGCGCTGAGTACGGCGCTCGCACCGTTTGGTGGAGAAGTGACCGACACGACGCTGTCGATCGACGACGAACTGAAGCTCGTCGAAGCGATTTCGAAAACGCGCGACGGCGGCAGTCAGGCAGCGTCCAACTGACTGACTCGCTGCCGCCGTCGCGCGGGGGGCTCGATGCGACGCGCGTGACGCAGCAGGGTCTGATCGAACACAAGCTATCGCATCACCCCTGTCGTCATCGACGGATTTCGACATGCGAAAAGTCAGACCGGAAAGTTTGACCGCATAGGACGTCGAAGTGTGCAAAAGACGCGATCGAGACGGCTTCGCGCCGCATGATCCGCTCGAAAACGATGGCGTTCTTACCGATTGCGGCGCATTGAATCTGGCAATGCAGGTGACGTGCGCGGATAGATTTATTCGATCATCGGCGAATGCGCGACATGCGGCTCTTATACTGAGATGGACTGCTTTTCACGGGAGGACAGCCAGTCGGCACGAGAGCATCGATCATGCCGTATCGTGGTGTGACCGATGGCCGGACTTCGCTGCAACCCGCCGCGGTCCCGGCGGAGACGCGTGCCGGGCCGCTTCACAAGGAGGCACGATGCCCTACGTCCTGATCGTCGAAGATGACGCCGACACGCGGACGATGCTTGCGACGCTCGCGCGCACGCAGCAGCTCGCCTGCGACACGGCCGCGACGCTCGAAGAAGCGCGCACGCTCGTCACGACCCATACCCCCGATCTCGTGCTGTGCGATCTCGTGCTGCCCGACGGCAACGGGATGGACCTGTTCGATTCGCTGCCCAAGCGTTCGCACTGCGAAATGGTGCTGACCACCGGCCACGCAAGCCTCGAAACCGCGATCGACGCGTTGCGGCGCGGTGCGACCGACTATCTGGTGAAGCCGCTCAACATGCAGCGGCTGAACAGCATCTTCGCGCGCGTGCCGCGCACCACGGCGCTGCACGAGGAGATCGCCGAGCTGCGCTCGGAATTGCAGCGGCTCGGCCGCTTCGGCCGCATGCTCGGCAGTTCGCCCGCGATGCAGGCGGTCTACGACGCGATCGGCCGGGTCGCGCGCACCGAGGCGTCGGTACTGCTGACGGGGGAATCGGGCACCGGCAAGGAGCTGGCCGCACAGACGGTGCACGACCTGAGCCTGCGCCGCCGCGGCCCGTTCCTCGCGGTGAATTGCGGCGCGATTGCCGCGAACCTCGTCGAGAGCGAGATGTTCGGCCACGACCGCGGCAGCTTCACGGGCGCGGAGCGCCAGCACAAGGGCTTCTTCGAACGCGCGGACGGCGGCACGCTGTTTCTCGACGAGATCACCGAGATGCCGCTGGAGTCGCAGGTCAAGCTGCTGCGCGTGCTCGAGACGGGGCGCGTCACGCGGCTCGGCTCGACGCGCGAGATCGACGTCGACGTGCGCATCGTCGCGGCGACCAACCGCGATCCGGAAGCCGCGATGGCCGACGGCAAGCTGCGGCCCGACCTGTTCCACCGGATCAACGTGTTCCCGATTCCGCTGCCGTCGCTGCGCGAGCGCGGCGACGACATCCCGATGCTGGCCGATGCGTTCCTGCAGCAGTTCAACGCCGAAAGCGGCCGGAACCTGCGCTTCGCGCCGGCCGCGCGCGAAGCGCTGAAGACCTATGCATGGCCGGGCAACGTGCGCGAGCTGCGCAACTTCGTGCAGCGCGCGAGCATCTTCAGCGATGCCGACGTGATCGATTCGCTGCCGCCGCCGATCATGGACGAACTGTCGAACCTGGCCGATTCGCACGAGGATCGCGTGACCGTGCCGTTCGGCACGCCGCTCGAGGAAGTCGACCGGCGGCTGATCCTCGGCACGATCGCGCAATGCGGTGGCGTGAAGGCGCAGGCGGCCGAGGTGCTCGACGTCAGCCTGAAGACGATCTACAACCGGCTCGCGCAGCTCGAAGACGAAGCGGACAAACCGGAATCCTGATGCCGCGCCGACCGCACACGCCACCAGCAGCGCGACCGATGTTCGATCTGTCGCGGATGCGGGCAGGCAACTTCGTCACGGCCGTGATGCTGGTCGCGATCGCGACCGTGCTGCAGGCGCTCGCGATCCGCTTCGGCGGCGTGAACCTGCCGCTCGTGCTGTACTACCCGCTGCTCGCGGGCGCCGCATGGGCGACATCGTTCCTGTTCGGCGTCGTCTCGACCGTGGTCAGCGGCCTGCTCGTGTGGACGCTGTTCCTGTCCGATCCGGCGGCCTATTCGGAGCCGCTGCCCGAGCGGCTCGTGCGGCTCGGCACGTTCGTGCTGGTCGGCGCGCTGGCCTGCGCGGTCGCGTCGATGCTGCGCCATGCGCGCTTCACGAACGATGCGGCGCTGCGCCGCGAAGCGGCTGCCCGCCGGCGGCTCGAAGCCGTGCTGCAGGCCTTGCCGCATGGCGTGATCGCCACCGATACGAACGGGCGGCTCACCTACATCAACGCAGCCGCGGCCGCGCTCGTCGGTTGCCGTCCGGACGACGCGACGGGACAGGCCGCGCGCGACGTGCTGCGGATCGTCGATCGCGACGGCCGGCGCGTTCAATCGACACCGCTCGATCTCGCGCGCGGCGGCGCGGGTGTCGTGTCCGATCGCCACTGGCTGCAGGCGGCGGGCGGCGAGCGGGTGCCGATCGTCGAGGTCGCCGGGCCGCTCGGCGATGCGGACGGCAATGTCGACGGCGCCGTGCTGTTGCTGCGCGACGCCGGTGCGGATCGCTCGCAGGCCGATGCGTCGCGGTTGCAGCGCGCCGTGGTCGACGCGTCGCCGGATGCGATCGTCGGCATCGACACCGACGGCCGCATCGTCAGCTGGAACCCGGCCGCGCAGCGCATGTTCGGCTACGACGAGGACCATGCGCGCGGCCGTGCATTCGAATCGCTGGTCGCGATGCGCTGGCTGAAGCGCAAGCCGCTCGCCCAAGCGTTCGACGACATGCACGAAGCGGTCGGGCCGATCGACCTGCTGTGCGTGCGGCGTGACGGCCGGCGCTTTCGTGCGACCGTGTCGGCGTGCCCGGTGCGCGGCGACGCGCGCGCCTGCGTCGCGTTTTCGCTGACGCTGCGCGAAGCCGGCGCGCAGCGCCGTCGCGACTTGCGCGCGCAACGGTCGCTGCAGGGCGCGCGCGTGGCGCGCGACCAGGCCGCGACATCGAACCGCCTGAAGGACGAGTTGCTCGCGACGGTGTCGCACGAACTGCGCACGCCGCTGAACGTGATCTACGGCTGGGTCGAGGTGCTGCGCAATGCGGGCGACAACGCGCTGCAGCGGCAGGCGATCGATGCGATCGACCGCAGCGCGCGCTCGCTCACGCGCATGGTCGGCGACATCCTCGACGCGTCGTCGCTCGCGACCGGCAAGCTGCAGCTCGACGCGATGCCGGTGGACGTCGTGCGGCTGTTCTCCGATTCGGTCGGCGCGTTCCAGACGGCCGCGTCGGCGGCCGGCATCATGCTCGAATTCGACTGTGCGGCGTCGACCTGCGTCGTGTCGGGCGATGCCGAGCGATTGCGGCAGATGCTGTCGAACCTCGTGTCGAACGCGCTCAAGTTCACGCCGGCCGGCGGCAGCGTGACGGTCGGGCTCGTGCGCGACGACGCCCGGGTGGTGCTGACCGTCTCCGACACGGGGCAGGGCATCGTGCCGGCGTTCCTGCCCCACGTGTTCGACATGTTCCGCCGCGCGGACGATTCGCCCGCGTCGTCGCGGCGCGGGCTCGGCCTCGGCCTGTCGATCGTGCGGCATATCGCCGAGCTGCACGGTGGCAGCGTGACGGTCAAGAGTGCAGGCCGCAATCGCGGCGCGACGTTTACGGTGACGCTACCGGTCGGCTGGCAGCCGATCGGCGCGATGGCGTGGGGGAATGCGCGCGCGGACGACCATCGCGACCCGCCGATGCTCGATACGCAACGCATCCTGATCGTCGACGACGATGCGACCACGCGCGAGAGCCTCACTGCCGCGCTGACGACGTTCGGCGCGGCCGTCGCGATCGCATCGACGGGCCGCGAAGCGCTCGCGGTGGCCGCCGACCTGCGGCCGACCGTCGTGCTGTCCGATCTCGCGATGCCCGACGGCGACGGCTTCTGGCTGCTCGACGCGTTGCGGCACGCCGGCATGAACGGCGGCGGTGCGCCGCCCGCGGTGCGGGTGCTGGCCGTGACCGCGCATGCGGGCCTGGCCGACGAACGCCGGGCGCTCGAGGCCGGGTTCGACGGCTATCTGTGCAAGCCGGTCGACGTGCGAGAACTGGCGGACAAGATCGTGCGCGTGACGAAGCACGACGTCTGACGCTGCGGCCATCCATCCTTCCGCTGCCACGACGGCCTGGGTCGGTGATGCGGTGCCGACCTCGACCGGAGGCGTGCAGGCCGCATCGCGCGCAGCCATCGACGCTCCGTCACGTCCGCTTCGGCTGCGACACGCCTTCGAGCGTGTTCGCGACGTCGTCGCGCGCCGGGCCGGCCGAGCGCGTCGCGATGTCCGCGAGCGACAGCATGCCGACCAGCCGCTTGTCGTGATCGACGACCGGCAGGCGCCGCAACTGCGCGTCGGCCATGTAATGCTGGATCTCGTCCAGCGAATCGTCTTCGAAACACCATTCGATCGGGCCCGACGCGACTTCCTGAATCCGCGTCTCCGGCGGCTTGCCGACCGAGATCGCGCGCACCGCGAGGTCGCGGTCCGTCACCATCCCGACCAGCCGGTTGTTGTCGCACACCGGGAGGGCGCCGATGTCGTAGCGCTCCATCAGTTGCGCGGCATGGCGGATCGAATCGGTCGGCGCGATGCGCACGACGTCCTGCGACATGATTTCGTTGACGCGATGCATGGCGTTCTCCTTGCGGGTGGATGGGGTGATTTTTCCGCGGATTCAGCAAACCGCATGCCGTCCGGTGCGCGCGGCCGGTCAATCGCGGCTGTGTTCGCGCGGCGCTCGCCGCGGCCGGGCACGCCGCCGCCGATGCAGTACCGATTCGACTCACGGCTTGCGCATGGCGGCGAGGTGCGCGAAATGCGTGCCCAAAACTTGCCGCCGGCTTGTAAAAAAAGCCGCGCTGACGGGATGCAAGACGGGGTATGAACCCGCGCGAACCGCGACGATCGGCGATCGGCCCGCCTGGCACGGATACTGCGTAAATCCTGGCTGAATACGAAGCGAAACCCGCTAAACGTCAGGAGGATCATCGATGTCCGTCTCGCTTGCGCTGCAGATGCGACAGCATCTGGCACTTACGCCGAGGCTTCAGCAGTCGCTGCGGTTGCTGCAGTTGTCCTCGCTCGAATTTCAACAGGAACTGCGGCAGGCGCTCGATCAGAATCCGTTTCTCGAGGATGGCCAAGGCGACGAGGAGCCTGCCGCCGACGCACCGGGGCCGCAGGCCGAGGCCGCCGCGCCCGAAGCGGCGCCCCAGGCTGACGACGCTCGCCAGCCGGACGGCGAGGCACCCGAAGTGCCGGAGGTGTCCGAAGTGTCGTTGACGGCCGCGCCCACGATGCGCGGCACGAGCCGCCAGGGCGACGAGTCGGGCGGCCTGTCGCCCGGCGAATGGCTGGCCGCGGAACCGTCGCTGCATCAGCAGCTGCATGATGCGTTGCGGCTCTATCCGCTGAACCGGCGTGACCGCGAAGCCGCGCGCATCGTGATCGACGCGCTCGACGACGACGGCTACCTGCGCCAGGAGCTGGCCGAGCTGCTGGTCGCGGCGGACCCCGCGCTGCTGTTGTCGGAGCAGGATCTCGCGATCGCGCTGCGGCTCGTGCAGATGCTCGACCGGCCCGGCATCGCCGCGCGCTCGCTGTCCGAGTGTCTCGTGCTGCAGCTCGACGCGATCCCGGCCGGCACGCCGGCGCTCGCGGAAGCGAAAGCGATCGCGCGCGAGCATCTCGAGCGGCTGGCGCGTCGCGAGACGGCCGAGATCCAGCGGCGGATCGGCTGCAACCCGCAGACGCTGCAGGCAGCCTGCGCGCTGGTGCGCGGGCTCGACCCGCGCCCCGGCAATCATTACGGCAGCACGCGCGGCGACTACGTGGTGCCCGACGTGATCGTGCGCCAGGTGCGCGACGACTGGATCGTGACGATCAACCCGGCCGTGCTGCCGCGCGCCCGGCTGCACGAACGCTATGCGACGCTGTTCGCGCAGTCGAGCGGCGAGCGCGATTCGCCGCTCGGCCAGCAGTTGCAGGAAGCGCGCTGGCTGATCCGCAACGTGCAGAAGCGCTTCGACACGATCCAGCGCGTCGGCGAATGCATCGTCGCGCGACAGCGCGATTTCTTCCGCTACGGCGAGATTGCGATGAAGCCGCTCGTGCTGCGCGACATCGCCGAGGAACTCGACCTGCACGAATCGACCGTGTCGCGCGCGACGGGCAACAAGTACATGGCCACGCCGCACGGCACGTTCGAGTTCAAGCATTTCTTCCCGCGCAAGCTCGAGGCGGCCGGCAAGGGCGTGTGCTCGGCGGCGGCCGCGAAGGTCCTGATCCGCGACATGATCGCGGCCGAGCGTCACACCGATCCGCTGTCCGATGTCGCGCTCACGCACAACCTCGCGGGTCGCGGCATCCTGCTTGCACGGCGCACGGTGACGAAGTATCGCCAGGCGATGAAGATTCCACCGGCCGACCTGCGCCGCCGCGATGCCGCATGACGGCTGCCCGGGCGAGCCCATCGCGTGCGCGCGCCGACCGTCGCGTCGACGCGCGCGCCCACGACAGGAGCGCAACCATGCCAGCAAAATCGCAAGCTCAGCAGCGTGCCGCGGGGGCCGCGCTGTCGGCCAAACGCGGCAAGACGAAAGTGAAGGACCTCAAGCCGCCGGCCAAATCGATGGCCAGGTCGATGAGCGAAAAGGAACTCGAAAAAATGGCGTCGACGCCGAGACACGGCAAACCGGAGCACAAGCGCGATGCGTGAACGGCGACGACGTGTACTGACAACAGCAGCCATCCAGGAGGTCTCCATGCTTCGATATGCCGTCATCTTCTTCATCATCGCGATCGTGGCTGCCGTGTTCGGCTTCGGCGGTATCGCGGCCGGCGCGGCCGAGATCGCGAAGATCCTGTTCTACATCTTCGTCGTGATCTTCCTGGTCACGCTGCTGCTGGGCGTCGTGCGACGATGAGCGGCGCGCCCGACCGGTCGCAGCGCATCGCGGAACTCGAGCACGCGCTCGCGAACGGTTTCCCGTCGGAGTCGGCCGTCGTCGTGCATGCGGACGACGTGTCCGGGCGGCTGACGATCCGGGTGTCGTGGGTGCGCGTGCCGGCCGACGAGCGCGCGCGCGAATGGCGTTGCGCGGTCGATCTGCGGTTCGATCCGGACGTGATCACGCGTTACGCATCGCTTGGCGCGGCCGACCGGCTGCGCGTGCGCACGCAGCTGTGTGACAGCGCGCGGCGCGCGGTGGACGAGCGCAAGCCGTGCGTCGAGGATGCGGCGATCGAATGCAACGTCGCGCTCGACGTGACGCGCGCCGAACTCGACGCGGCGCTGCGCGCACGCTGACACGAGAGGCGCATGCGAGAGCGCGGCGGGGCGATCCGCGTGGCCGTTGCATCCCCGAACGCGGCGAGCGCATGTCGATGCCGATTCTTCGTTCAAATACGCCGGCGCCGCCACCCGCGTGGCGGTTCGATTGCGTGGCCGCGCGCATCGTCACGAATCCATCAGCGCCGATGTTGCAGACGGTGATACCAGTTCATCAGCGGCGTGGCGGTGATCCCGTGCGCGATCACCGATGCCGACACGACGGCCAGCACGGGTGCCGCGAGCGGGCGCACCGTGTCGGCGGGCCCGTGTTCGAGCGCGAACAACAGGTAGTAGAACGAGCCGATTCCCCGGATGCCGAACCATGCCATCAGCCGCCGCTGGGCATGCGTTGCGCGCGAACCGGCGAGCGTGACGAGCACCGCGAGCGGCCGCACGGCGACGAACAGCAAGACGGCCAGCGCGGCCGCGCCCCACGTGAGCAGCGGGCCCGGCAGCGTCGTGAGCACGCTGCCGATCATCATCATCACGACGGCCTCCGCGATCCGTTCGAGTTCGACCGTGAAGCCGAGCACCGATTCGGCCATGTACGCATGCGCTTTCTCCGGATGCTTCTCGGTGGCGACGACGTCGGCCGAATCGATCTGGCCGATCACTTCGCGCGGCGTGCGGTTGCCGCTCGCGCGATGTTCGACACGACGCATCGCGACCCCGGCCGCGAACGCCGCGATGAACCCGAACGCATGCGCGAACTGCGCGGCGCCGAACGACAGCACGATCAGCGCGAGCGCGAAGAAGCCTTCGAGGCCGAGCGCCTGGGCGTGACGCGTGCGCAGCCAGCCGATCGTCTTCGTCGTGATCCAGCCGAGGCCGCCGCCGATCGCGGCCGCACCGGCGATGCCCCATAGCGCGGCGAGCGCGAACGCGCCCGATAGCGGCGGCCATCCGTGCGTCGCGTCGGGTGCGCCGCACAGCGCGAGCCCGGCCAGCGCGAACGGCAGCGCAATGCCGTCGTTCAGGCCGCCTTCGCCGGACAGCGCGAAGCGCACGAGGTCGCGATCGCCCGGGTCGTGCACCTGCACGTCGTGCGCGAGCACGGGGTCGGTCGGCGCGAGGATCGCCGCGAGCAGCAGCGCGGGGCCCCAGTCGAGCCCGAGTGCGAGCATCGCGCACGCGGCGAGCAGCGGCACGGTGATGCCCATCGCGAGCAGGCCGAGGCGGCACGGCACGTGCCACAGCCGGTCGGTGAGCGGCACGCGCAGCCGCAGCCCGATCGCGAACAGCGAAACGAGCAACGCGATCTCGATGATCTCGCGCAGCAGCCGCGCATCGCGGCCGATGTCGAGCTGCAGCAGGCCGGCGCCCGACGGGCCGAGCGCGACGCCGAGCGCCAGGTAGATCATCGCGGCGCTGCACGGCAGATGGCGCAGCGCGGACGTCGCGACGCCCATGCCCATCAGCACCGCGCCGACGATCAGGTACCAGAGCGTCTCGTGCATGTCCGCCGTCCCGGCAGGCCGATTGCGTGCCCGCGCGCCGTCAGGGCTCGAGGCCGAACGCTTCGCGCGGTTGCCGCCTTGCGCGTTCGCGTGTCGTGCGGCGCGTTTTCGGCAGGTTGCGGCCCGCGCGATTCATGTCGACGTTCGGCATCGACATCGCCGACAGGAACGGCGACGCGCGGCGGCGGCCGTGTTCGGCCGAATGCTTCAGCGACGCAGCGATCGCGGCCGGATCGCCGGACTTGAGGATGCCAGGCTCGACGTCGAGCACAGTGCTTTTTTGCATGACGCCGTTGAACTCGCGCTTGCGGTGTCGCGGGGCGATGCCGCGTCAGGCGCTTGCCGTGCGTGCGGGAAGCGATGGCAGAAGACATTGTGTGGGCTCCATGGGGTTCGCGGGGACGTAATACGGGCGTTGGCGCCGCAAACCGCGTGCCGCGCGACGCGCATCACCCATGCGATGAACCCGTGCCGAGGGCGGCACGGGTGTTGCTGGAGTACACGGGCAGGACATGCCATCCCGCCATCTCGCCATCACGCAGGAGGACATCATGCAATCGCATTCCAGGATCTGGCTGGAGAACGACGAGATCGACAACGACGCCGACGATCTCGATACGACGGTCCATGTCGACGTCGCAACGGGCAGCATCATGTTTCAGGCGGCGTGGGCGCCGGCGGCCGACCCGCCACCCGAGACCGACGGGCATTCGGTCGTGCTCGTGCTCGACTGCGACACGATGGAGCGCTACGCGAATCTCGACGAAGGTACGCGGATGCGCGTGCACGCGATCCTGCACGACACGGTGCAGGACCTGCTCGACCGCGTGCCCGGCGAACACGCGACGCTGACGATCGAGCTGACCGACGCGATGCTCGACGCCGCGTGTCGTCTGCAGTAACCGCGTCGATCGGCCTGCCGGTAATCGCACTCGAACGGGTTTGCAGGCACGCCGCTTGCGGCACGACTAGCACGGCACGGCACGACACGACGCGTGCCGCCACGCTGAAGGAGGCGCTCATGAGCGGCAGGTTGGATCATTGCAAGGCCACGATCCTCGCGGTCGACGGCTTCGACGAAGCCGAACGCGTCGCGCCGCGGCGCGTGCTCGCGGCCGACGGCGCGCGGGCCGATCGTGTCGCGGCGCGGGGCGCCTGAGACGATGCCGGCCGATTCCACCCGTCGCGTGACGCTGGTCGACGAGTCGCCCGTGTTCGACGGCGCGGCGCTGCAGGTGTGTTTCGTCGTCGACGTCGATGGCGAACCGCAAACCTGCGCGATCACGGTCGAAGCGCTGGAAGACCATTTCGGCGCGCAGTCCGCGCTGGAGGCCGATCTGCGCGATGCGTTCGAGCATGGCCGCGCGCGGATCGAAGCCGTCTGCGCGGAAGTACTGGCCGACGGCAACGGCGGCGTGGTGCTGCACAGCGGCGATTTCCGCGCGCCGGCGGGCCTGTCCGGGTCGCGGCGGTCCTGACCCGACTGGCGTGTCCGGCGCGCCGTGCTCCGACCCGCGCTCGTCGTTACACGACATTGAAAACTTTGCACCCGCCGCTGGCCGCCGCCGGGTGCCGGATCGCGTCGCGCGCACGTGGCCCGGGCGGCGGGCGCGCCGCGCAAACCGGCACGGTCCCTGCATGAGGGTCTTCGTGCCGGCGCGCACCGCGCGCAGCCGCCAACGGGGAACGAGCATGCTGTCCGCCCATGAATTCGCCACGCTGTTACTGGTGCATCGTGCACCGGAGCAAATCCAGAGCGACCGCGAGGATGTCGTCGCGCTGGTCGCACGGCACCTGGTCGTGATGCAGTACGACGACGCGTCGGGCGAGCGCCGGCCGGCGCTGACCGCCGAGGGGCTGTCGGTCGTGCGGTGCGTGCAGCGCAACGACGCGAGCGAGCCCGACGTCACCGATGCGTGACGGGCGGGCGCGCGGCGACGAGCACCGCGACGGGCAGCGCGGCCAGGCAGCGGGCGAGTGGCAGCGTGCGTCCCGTCAGGTCGATCGTGTCCCGCGTATTCAGGCAATCCGTCCATGGCCCGTCGATATCGCGCGGCAGCACGACCGCCGTATCGCCCCATCGCGCGGGCGCCACACGCGGCAATTCCGGCGTTTCGCCGAGCAGCGGGCACGCGAGCCGCGTCGCGACCACCACCACGGCGGCCTCATCGTTGCACCGCGCGAACGCCACCGCATGACGCCCGAGCGGGCCGCGCACGCGCAGCGGCACATACGCGCCGTCCGCGAATGCCGCTGGCCACCGCGCGCGCAGCGCGAGCATGCGCTCGACCAGCGCCCGCTTCACGCGCGCATCGGGCCACGCCGGCAGGTACGACGCGACCGGCCCGTCGACCCGTTCGGCCGCGAGCGCCGCGAACGGCACGTCGCGCCGGTTGTCCGGATCGACGAGCGAGTGATCCCATGATTCGGTCCCTTGATACAGGTCGGGCACGCCGGGCGACGCCATCCGCAGCACGGCCTGCGTCAGGCTGTTGATGACGCCGGCCGGCGCGATCCGCGCGACGAACGCATGCAGCCGGTGCGCGAAATCGCCGGCGCCGCGCGGCGTCAGGATCGCGCGGACGAATGCCGCGCAATCGCGCTCGTAGCGCATATCGGGCGCGAGCCAGTCGGTGTGCCGCTTCGCCTCGCGCAGCGCCTTCGTCTGCCACTGCGCGACGCGTTCGGCCAGCGCCGCGAGCCCCGTCGCATCGTCGGGCGCGAGTCCGGGCGGCCAGCAGCCGACGAGCGTCTGATACAGCATCGCCTCGGCGGCCGGCCCCGGCGTCCACGCGAGATCGCGATGCGCGCCGCCGCGATGCGGCCGGTTGAGCGCGGACCAGTCGAGCGACGCCGCGCGCCACGCGTCGGGCAATTCGCTGAGCACGGCCAGCCGCGCACGCGCATCCTCGCCGCGTTTGTGGTCGTGCGTGGCGGTGGCGACGAGCCCGTGCGGCACGGTGCGCGCGCGGCGCCGGTTGCGCGCATGGAACGCGCCGCGCGACAGGCTGAAGTCACCGGCGTCGGCGCCGACCTCGTTGCGCGACAGCAGCCGGCCGTAACGATAGTGGGCCGTATCCTCGACGCCCTTCGCGGCGAGTGGCGCGGTGAGCTGCGCGAACGCGACGCGCGCCGCGTGCAGCGCGGCGGGGTCCGCGCGCGGCACGCGTGCGACCGGCAACCCGAGCCAGGTGGCGACGTGATCGAGCGCGAACCGGTCGGCCGGATCGACGGCCGTGCATGCGCGTTCGTACGCATGCCCGAGCACGCGGCGATCGGCGTCGGCGGGCGCTTCGTCGCGCGCCGGATACAGCCGGTACACCGGCAGTTGCACCGCAAGTTCGCCCAGTACGCGCCGAATCGCGATCAGGCTGACGTCGCGCGTCGCGGGCGCCGCCCGTGCGATGCCATGCAACGCCCGCGCGGCACGCGCATGCTCGCCGGCGAGCATGCGCATCAGCACGCGGCGCTTGCCGTCGAGCGCTTCCTGCGCGAAGGTGCGCGACGAACCCGACACGTGCGCCCAGTGCGCGGCCAGCGGCGCGGCGCCGGCCGGATCGTGCAGCAGCGCGCCGACGTCGTTCATGAAGTCGTAGCCGGTCGTGCCGTCGACGGCCCAGTCGGCGCGCAGCGTCTCGCCGGGCGCGAGGATCTTCTCGACGACGACGTACGGCCGCGCGTCGCGTTGCGCGGCAAGTCGCTCATGCAGCCGCCGGCAATACGCGCGCGGATCGGCGAGGCCGTCGACGTGATCGACGCGCAGGCCGTCGATGCAGCCGGCCGCATGCAGCCGGAGCGGAAGCGCATGGACGGCATCGAACACCGCGTCGTCGTCGACACGGACGGCCGCGAGCGTCGCGATGTCGAAGAAGCGCCGCCAATTCAGCTCGTCGGCGGCCGTGCGCCACCAGGCGAGCCGGTAGTGCTGGCGTTCGAGCAGCCGGTGCAGGCACGCGCGCGAGCGCGCGCGGCGCGGATCGGCGCCGCGCAGCACCGCGTCGAGCGCATGCGGGCCGTGCGCGGCCGCGTGATCGCGCAGCGCCGCGTGCGCGGCGGCCAGTCGTGCGCTGTCGCGGTGCGGCGCGGCGTCGAAGCGTTCGGCGAGCGCGTTCAGGTCCGCGCGATTCGCGATGCGCAGGATGTCCGCATAGGTGGCGGCGGCCACCGGTAGCCGTCGCCCGGGGCACGACACGAAGAAGCGTCCGGCGGCCGGATCGACGTCGAGCGTGATGTCGCCGGCCGCGAGTGCCTCGCCGTACGGCGTGCCGAGGCAGGGCAACAGGACCTTGCCGTCGAGCGCCGCGTCCGGCGGATGCCAGTCGATGTCGAAGTGGCGTGCGTACGGGCTCGCGGGCCCCCATTCGAGCACGTCGTTCCACCAGCCGTTCGACGAGCCGCCGACGCCCATGTGGTTCGGCACGATGTCGACGATCACGCCCAGCCCGTGCGCGCGCAGCGCGGCGACGAGCCGGACGAAACCGGCTTCGCCGCCGAGTTCGGCGTTGAGCGTGCCGTAATCCACGGTGTCGTAGCCGTGTCGCGAACCGGGTTCGGCCGTCGCGACCGGCGACAGGTACAGGTGGCTCACGCCGAGCCGCGCGAAGTAGCCGGCGTGTGCGGCCGCGTCGTCGAACGTGAAGCCCGCATGCAACTGCAGGCGCAGCGTCGCGCGTGGTGTCATGAGCCGGGCTCCCGCGTACGGCGCGCACGCACGACGGCCGCGATGCGCTCGCGCACATCGGCGTCGAACAGCGTATCGATCGCGCGCGGCAGGCGCTGCCGCCAGTTCGGGTGCCCGCAGGGCGGCCCCGGCAGGTTCGGCTGCATGTCCAGCGCGAGCAGATCCTCGAGCGGCACGATTGCGAGCGGCGACGGGCTGCGCGCGACGTACGCGAGGATCGCGGCGACGGGGGGCGCGTCGGCGCGCGGGGCGATGGCGCCGGCCGGCGCACAGCCTGCGTGCTGCAGCGCGCGCCACAGCGCCGCGCGTTCGGTGGCGCGCGCCGCATGCGCGGCGAGGACGTCGGGATCGACGGCGGGCGGCGCTGTGGCAGGGCGGGGTTCCGGACGCGGCGCAGGGTCGGGCGCGGTGGCCGGGCGGGGCGCGATGTGGTGCGGATCGTGCGTGCTTGCCTCGTCCGGCGCGGGCGGCGCCGCGTCGCGCGCCGCCGCACCGTCGGACTGCCCTGCCGCGGCCTCGGCCGCGATCCGGCGCCATGCCAGATCGACGCCGCGCCACCAGCCGGCCACGGTCGGCAGATCGTGCGTCGACGACATCGCGATCGCGTCGCGATCCCATTCCGCCGGCGGCCGGAACGCGCCGCCGGCATCGCGCTCGAACCACAGCACGCGCATCCCGGCGATGCCCTGCGCGCCGAGCCGCTCGCGCAAGCCCGCCGGCACCGTGCCGAGATCCTCGCCGATCGCGAGCGCGCGATGACGCGCCGCCTCGAGCGCGACGAGCCGCACGAGATCGTCGACCGGATAGCGCAGGTACGCGCCGTCGCGCGGCGAGCCGCCGTCCGGCACGATCCACATCCGCGCGAAGCCGAGCACGTGATCGATGCGGATGCCGCCCGCATGCGCGAACGCCGCGCGCAACAGCTCGACGAACGGCACGAAGCCGTTCGCGCGCAATGCGGCGGGCGTCCAGGTCGTCACGCCCCACGCCTGGCCGGCCGCGTTGAACAAATCGGGCGGCGCACCGAGCGACACGCCGCGCAGCAGCGTCGCGCCATGCGCCCACGCGTCGCTGCCCGCGCGGTCGGAGCCCACCGCGAGATCGGCGATCAGCCCGACGGCCATGCCCGCGCCGCGTGCCGCGTGCTGCGCGTCGCGGAGCGCGCGCGACGCGCACCATTGCAGGAACGTGTGGAACGCGACCGTGTCGGCGTGGGTGTGCGCGAACGCGTCGACTTCAGCGGATCCCGGCTCGCGCCACGGCGCGGGCCAACGCCGCCAGTCCGCGCCGACGCCGCGTTCGATGCAGAACGCCTGCAGCGCGTCGAAACGCGCATGCGCCTCGAGTGCCGCGCCGCCCGCCGCGCGAAACCGCTGGAACGCGCCGCGTGACGGGTCGTCGCTGGCTCGCCACGCGTCGAAGCACGCACGCAGGTGGCGCAGCTTCAGCGGCAGCACCCGCGGCCAGTCGATCAGCGGCGCGTCGGCCGCCGCACCGGGCGCGCGATGCGCGGCAGCGGCGCCCGGCACCGCGTCGCAATCGAGATACGCGACGTTGTGCCAGCGCCGTGACGACGGCGAATACGGGCTGTCGTGCGCGGGCAGCGCCGGAAAGCCGGCGTGTGTCGGGCTGATCGCCACCGCCTGCGCGCCGTGCCGTGCCGCATGCGCGGCCAGTCGCGCCAGCGCGGTGTAGTCGCCCGCGCCGTCGTCGCCGGCGCGGCGCAGGCTGTAGAGCTGCGCCGCGATGCCCCAGTGGCCGCCCGCGTCCGCCGCGCGCGGGTCGAACGGTGGCGGGCGCGGCGGCGCGATCGTGAGCCCGATGCGCTGGTCGCCGACGTCGAGCGCGTGATAGCCGGGTATCGCCAGCGGCGGCAGCGTGCCGTGTTCGCCCGCGCCGCCGACGCGCCCGTCGACATGCCCGCCTGTTTCGAGCGTGATCCGGAAGCGCGCGCCCGGCGGCGCGACCGCGGCCGGCAGGGTCAGCGGCCGGCCCGCGTCGCCGGTGACGACGCGCGGCGGTGCCGCGTTCGCGTTGGCGAGCGCGGCGGCGCTTGCCACCCGCTGGCTCGCCGTGCCGCACGGCCAGCCGAGCGCGTCGACGAGCGCGGCGAGCGCGCCGTCGTCCACCCGCCGCGCGATGCCGCCCGCATCGGTCCAATCGGATTCCAGGCCGGCCGCGCGCGCGAGTTCGGCGATCGACACGTCGGTCGTCATGATCGGCCCTGTCCGTTCGCGCGGTGCTGTCGCGCATCGTGGTTGACGTTGCCGTCGCGCCACGCGATGCCCGCGCGCGGCGGCAGCCGCAGGTCGCGCAGCCGGTCGCGGGCGCGCGGCGGCGTCTCGAACACGATCTTGCCGACCGGCAGCGCGGGCAGCACCGCGTCGTGCGAGCCGAGGTTCAACGCGATCGTCAGCGTGCTGCCGTCGCCGAGGCGCCAGCGGGCGACGAGCGCCTGCGGGTCGCCGTCGCCCGCGAGCAGGTCGACGCCGAGCGCGCGCGCGCCGGGCAGGTTCGGCGTCACGAGCGCCGCGCGCACGGCCAGCGCGCTGCGGTAGAAGCGCCGCCATGCGTCGGCGTCGGGCGTGGTTTCGTCGCGACTGCCGTGCAGCGTCGAACGCACGAACGTCGCGATGTCGTTCGGATCGGGAATCGCGCTGCGATGCGCGGCGTCGGCGAAGGCCGGAAAAGCCGCGAATTCGCGGCGCCGGCCTTCGCGCACCGCGTCGGCGAGCGCGCCGCGATAGTCGGTGAAGAACTGGAACGGCTGCGTGCTGCCGTCCTCCTCGCCCATGAACAGCAGCGGGATCGACGGCGCGAGCAGCAGCAGCGCGGTCGCCGCGCGCACCGCATCTTCGTTCGCGAGCGTGCGCAGCCGTTCGCCGAACGCGCGATTGCCGACCTGGTCGTGGTTCTGCAGGAAGGCGACGAACGCGGTCGGCGGCAGGTGGGCGCTCGGTTCGCCGCGCGCGGCGCCGTCGTGCAGCGGCGACGGTTCGCCCTGGTACGCGAAGCCTTCGCCGAGCGTGCGCGCGAGATGGCGCAGCGGCGCGTCGGCGTACGCGCGGTAGTAGCCGTCGCGCTCGCCGGTCAGCAGCACGTGCGCGCTGTTGTGGAAGTCGTCGTTCCATTGCGCGTCGAAATCGCCGGGCCCGAGCAGGCTTGCCGCGTTGCGTTCGTTCTCGAGCACGAGGTGCACATGACGCGTGTCGCCCGCATACGCGCGCACGCGGCGCGCGAGTTCGCGCAGCCACGCGTCGTCGTCGATCGCGTGCGCGGCGTCGATGCGCAATCCGTCGAAACAGAATTCGTCGAGCCAGTACAGCGCGTTCTCGATGAAGAACGCGCTCGTTTGCGCGCACGAAAAGTCGATGGCCGGCCCCCACGCGGTCTGCCGGTCGGTGCGGAAGAACGCGGGCGCATAGCGCGGCAGCAGGTTGCCTTCCGGGCCGAAGTGGTTGTAGACGACGTCGAGGAACACCTGCAACTCGAGCCCGTGCGCGGCATCGACCAGCGCCTTCAGTTCGTCGGGCCGCCCGTACGACGCATCGGGCGCGAACGGCAGCACGCCGTCGTAGCCCCAGTTGCGCATGCCGGGGAACGCGTTGACGGGCATCAGCTCGACCGCGGTCACGCCGAGCGCGGCGATCTCCGGCAGGCGCCGCTCGACGCTCGCGTAGCCGCCGCATGCGCCGACATGCAGCTCGTACAGCACCGTCTCGTGCCACGGGCGGCCGCGCCATGCGTCGTGGCGCCAGCGGTACGCAGCCGGATCGACGACCTGGCTCGGGCCTGCCACGCCGCCCGGCTGGAAGCGCGACGCGGGATCGGGCACCGAGAGATCGCCGTCGACCCGGTAGCGATACAGCGTGCCGGGGCCGCAGGGCGCGACGACCTCGAACCAGCCGTCGCCGACCGCGGTCATCGCGATCGCGGGCGTGTTTTCGCCCTCGATCTCGACGGCGGCCGTGCGGCTCGCGGGCGCCCACAGCCGGAAGCGCGTGCGGCCGCCGTCGACGCAGGTCGCGCCGAACGACATGTCGAACGCGTGCGGGCCGGATGGATGGGCGGAGCGTGATCTCATGGCGAGTCTCCCGAGGACAGGTCGGGCGGCACGGCGGCCACCGCGATCGCGGCCGCGTGCGCGGCGACGTCGAGCCCGTCGGCCGGCCACGTGCGCGGGCCGGCGTCCGGCGTGGCCGTGTCGACCAGCACGCGATAGTCGAGCGCCGGGGCGGGCGGCGCGAACACGACCGTCTCGGACGACGCGTTCAGCATCACGAGCAGCGCCTCGGTGCGCCCGGTGCGGCCCGTGCCGACGCGCCGCATCGTCAGCGCGCGGCGCTCGCGGTCCTGCCACGCGGGCACCGTCATCGCGACGCCGCGCTCGTCGAACCAGTCGATCTCCGCCATGCCCGGCGCGGCGTCGTGGTCGCCCGACGGATAACGCGGCGCGGACATCACCGGGTACATGCGCCGCAGCGCGGCGAGCCGCGACACGAAGCGCATCAGCGTCACGGCTTCGTCGCTGCGTGCCAGATCCCAGTCGAGCCACGACAGCTCGTTGTCCTGGCAGTACGCGTTGTTGTTGCCGTGCTGCGTGCGGCCGAATTCGTCGCCGGCCACCAGCATCGGCGTGCCGAGCGCGGTGAACAGCGTCGCGAGCATCGAGCGCGCGACGCGCGCGCGCACGTCGCGGATCGCCGCGTCGTCGGTCGGCCCTTCGGCCCCCCAGTTCGCGCTGCAGTTGTCGTCGCGGCCGTCGCGGTTGTCCTCGCCGTTCGCATCGTTGTGTTTCGCCGAATACGACACGAGATCGGCGAGCGTGAAGCCGTCGTGCGCGGTGATGAAATTGACCGAGGCCCACGTGTGGCGCCGCTGGCGGTTGAACAGGTCGGCCGACCCCGCGAGCCGCGCGGCGAGCTCCGGCCGCTGGCCCGCATCGCCGCGCCAGAAGCGCCGCACGGTGTCGCGAAAGCGGTCGTTCCATTCGGCGAAGCCGGGCGGGTGGCGGCCGAGCTGGTAGCCGCCGGGGCCGAGATCCCACGGCTCCGTGATCAGCTTGCGCTGCGCGAGCACCGGGTCCTGCCGCAGCGCGTCGAAAAACCCCGCGCCGGGATCGAAGCCGTGTTCCTCGCGGCCGAGCGTCACGCCGAGGTCGAAGCGGAAGCCGCCGATGTTGAACGCGGTGGCCCAGTAGCGCAGCGAATCCATCACCATCTGCACGACGCGCGGATGCGACAGGTTCAGCGTGTTGCCGCAGCCGGTCTCGTCGACATGGAAGCGGCGGTCGTCCGGCATCAGCCGGTAGTAGCTTGCGTTGTCGAGGCCGCGCCACGACAGCGTCGGGCCGAGCTCGTTGCCCTCGCACGTATGGTTGTAGACGACGTCGAGCACGACCTCGATGCCGGCCGCATGCAGCTGGCGGATCGCGATGCGCATCTCGTCGAGCCGCCGCGTCGCGAGATAGGCGGGCTCCGGCGCGAAGAACGCGGCCGTGTCGTAGCCCCAGTAGTTGCGCAGCCCGCGGTTCACGAGCGCGCGTTGCTGCAGGAACGCGTGGACGGGCAGCAGCTCCACCGTCGTCACGCCGATCGACAGCAGGTGATCGATGAACGCCGGATGCGCGAGCGCCGCGAACGTGCCGCGTTCGGGCGGGCGCAACCCGGCGCGACGCATCGACGCGCCGCGCACGTGGGTTTCGTAGATCACCGTGTTGCGCCACGACACGCGCGGGCGCCGGTCGTCGCGCCAATCGAACGCCTCGTCGACCACCACGCACTTCGGCATCGCGGGCGCCGAGTCGCGGCGGTCCATCGACAGGTCCGCGCGGTTCGAATGGACGCGATAGCCGAACAGCGCGTCCGACCAGCGGAACTGGCCGACCAGCTTGCGCGCGTACGGGTCGAGCAGCAGCTTGGTCGAGTTGAAGCGATGGCCGTGCTGCGGCTGGTACGGGCCGTCCGCGCGGAACCCGTACACGGTGCCCGGATGCGCGTTGGGCAGGTAGCCGTGCCACACCTCGTCGGTGCATTCGGGCAGGTCGAGGCGCGCGAGCTCCTTGCGACCGGTCGGATCGAACACGCACAGCTGGATGCGCTGCGCGTGCGCGGAAAACACCGCGAAGTTGGTCCCGAGGCCGTCCCAGGTCGCGCCGAGCGGATAGCTGCGGCCGGATTCGAGACGGGCGGGCAGGGCGGTCGGCATGAGGCGGATCTCCGTGTCGGGGGCGCGGGCAATCAGGCAGGGCGCAGCCACAGCGTCGAGAGCGGCGGCAGGCGCAGGGTCGCCGACCACGCTTCGCCGTGCGCGGGCACGGCTTCGGCCCACACGGCGCCGTCGTTGCCGGCGTTGGTGCCGCCGTACGGCGCGGCATCGGTGTTCATCAGTTCGCGCCACGGTCCGGGCGCGGGCAGGCCGACGCGGTAGCTTGCGCGCGGCACCGGCGTGAAATTGCAGACGGCGACCACGACGTGTCCGGCGTCGTCGCGGCGCACGAACGCGAACACGCTGTTGTCGCGGTCGTCGCCGATCAGCCACGCGAAGCCGGCTGCGTAGCAGTCGAGCGCATGCAGCGCGGGTTCGGCCGCATACGCGCGGTTCAGGTCGCGCACGAGCCGCTGCACGCCGCGATGCGCGGGCGCGTCGAGCAGGTCCCAGTGCGGCGTCGCGTCGTGCGCGAATTCGGCCCATTGCGCGAACTCGCTGCCCATGAACAGCAGCTTCTTGCCGGGATGCGCCCACATGAAGCCGAAGTACGCGCGCAGCGTCGCGAGCCGCTGCCACGCGTCGCCGGGCATCTTCGCGACGAGCGAGCCCTTGCCGTGCACGACCTCGTCGTGCGACAGCGGCAGCACGAAGCGCTCGGAGAACGCGTAGATCAGCCCGAACGTCATCCGGTCGTGGTGATAGCGGCGGTGGATCGGGTCCTCGCGCAGATACGCGAGCGTGTCGTGCATCCAGCCCATGTTCCACTTGAAGTCGAAGCCGAGCCCGCCATTGACGGTCGGCGCCGTGACGCCGGGCCACGCGGTCGATTCCTCCGCGACGGTGACGACACCGGCCGGTGCGGCCGCACCGTGCAGCGTGTCGTTCAGCAGGCGCAGGAATGCGACCGATTCGAGGTTCTCGCGGCCGCCGTGCACGTTCGGCACCCATTCGCCCTCGGCGCGCGAATAGTCGCGGTACAGCATCGACGCGACCGCGTCGACGCGGATGCCGTCGACGTGATACCGGCGCGCCCAGGCGAGCGCCGACGCGGCGAGGAACGCGCCGACTTCCGTGCGCCCGACGTTGAACACGCAGGTGTGCCAGTCGGGATGCAGCCCTTCGCGCGGGTCGGCGTGTTCGTACAGCGCCGTGCCGTCGAATTGCGCGAGGCCATGCGGATCGTCGGGGAAATGCGCGGGCACCCAGTCGACCAGCACGCCGATGCCGGCCGCATGCGCGCGGTCGACGAAGCGCGCGAAGCCGTCGACCGGCCCGAAACGCGCGGACGGCGCGAACTGCGCAAGCGGCTGGTAGCCCCACGAGCCGCCGAACGGGTATTCGGCGATCGGCATGAACTCGACGTGTGTGAAGCCCATCCCCTGCACGTACGGAATCAGCCGCTCGGCGAGCTCGTCCCACGTCGCGCTGCGGTTCATCTCCTCGGGCACGCGCTGCCACGACTCCGGATGCACCTCGTAGATCGACCACGGCACGCGGTAGCGGTCGGCGTGCGGCCGCGCGCGCATCCAGCCGTCGTCGTGCCAGGCGAACGCGTCGAGCGCCGCGACGTCGGCGACGACCGACGCCGTGCGCGGCGGCGCTTCGGTCGCGCGCGCACAGGGATCGGCCTTGTGCGGCAGCACGCGCCCGTCGGCCGCGCGCAGCTCGTACTTGTAGCGCTCGCCCGCGCCGATGCCCGGCACGAACAGCTCCCACACGCCCGACGGCCGCCGCAGCCGCATCGGATGGCGGCGGCCGTCCCATCCGTTGAAATCGCCGACCACCGACACGCGCTGCGCGTTCGGCGCCCAGACCGCGAAGCGCACGCCGTCGGTGTCGCCGATGCGCGCGGGCGTCGCGCCGAGGCAGTCGAGCACGGCGGCCGGGTCGCCGGCCGAGAAGCGCGCGAGCACCGCGTCGTCGAGCAGCGTGCCGAACGCATACGCATCGTCGATCACCTGCCGCGCGCCAGGCCACTCGATCGCGAGCCGGTAGTGGGGCGCGCCGCCGTTGCGCGGGATCGTCCCCGCGAAGCAGCCGGCCCGATCGACGCACGCGAGCGTGCCGAGGTCGGCGCCTTCCGGCGACAGCGCATGCACGCTTTTCGCGCCGGGCAGCAGCGCGCGCACGACGACCCGGCCGGTTTGCCCGTGCGGGCCGAGGCACGCGAACGGATCGGGATGGCGGCCGGCGAGCAGCGCATCGATATCGGATCGTTCGAACAGCGTCTCGGTCATGACGTGCCTCCGTCGTCGGATGCGGCGCCGTCATCGAGCAGCCGTTCGACCAGCGCGGCGAGCCCGCCGACCGGCACGCTCAGCCAGTCGGGCCGGTTCGCGGCTTCGTAGCGCAGCTCGTACGACGCCTTGTCGATCAGGAACAGCGCGAGCAGGCGATCGGCGTAGCGCGGGTCGACGAAACGCGCGGGCGCCCGTTCGGCGGCGGCGCGATAGCATTCGACGAAGCGGTCGGCGGCGGCCTGCCCGAAGCGGTCGAACAGCGCGCGCTTGCGGCCGGCCGCCTGCGGCGGCGCCTTCTCGATCGCGAATTGCGCGATCGCGCTCACGTACGACAGCGAACGCAGCAGGCCGGCCACGTCGCGCAGCGGATGCGATTTCGCGCGGCGGCGCTCGAGCGAGCGCGCCGGCTCGCCTTCGAAGTCGATCAGCAGCGCGTCGCCTTGCACGTCGAGCACCTGGCCCAGATGGAAATCGCCGTGGATCCGCATGCATTGCGCATCGAGCGTGCGCGGCACGAGTTCGCCGAGCGCGCGCACGGCCGCGTCGCGCGATGCGAGCAGCGTGTCGGCCGCCGCGCGCATCGCGGGATCGAGCGCATCGAGCCGCGTGTGCAGCACGTCGAGCGCGTGCTCGAACGACGCGATCGCGTCCGCGCACCAGCCTTCGACGTGTTCGGGCGTCGCATGCTCCGGCGCGAACGCGGGATCGTCGGAGGGCTGCGCGAGCGCGACGTGCAGCTGGCCGAGCCGCGTGCCGATGATCCCCGCGAAGGCCGCGTAGCCGAGCAGCGCGTCGGGTACCTCGTCTGTTTCGGCGGTCTCGTCGTCGTCCGCGGCCGGCAGCGCGAGCTCGTCCACCGCGCGCCGCAGGAAGTCGAACGAACGCGTCCACGCGTCGCCCTGGTTGTCGACATAGCGCTGCAGGATCGCGACCGTGTGCGGTGTGCCGTCCGGATCGACGTGCACGACTTCGCCCGCGAGCGTCGCGGTGTTCGGGTAGCCGATCCGCGTCAAGTGCCGGCTCATTTCCGCTTCCGGATGCACGCCGTGCGCGACCTTGCGGACCAGCTTCAGCACGATCGCGTCGCCGATCACGAGCGAGCTGTTGCTCTGCTCGGCCGCGAGCCAGCGCACTTCGGCGTCGTCGCCGGGATCGAGTGCGGCGAGCGCGTCTTCCGGCAGGAACGCGAGCCGGCCGCCGTCGGAGGTCGGCACCACCGCAGCGTCGCGCAGCTTGCGCAGCATGCCGCGCGCGAACGCCGGCAGCGCGAACGCGTCGGTCAGGTAGCCGACCGTATGGCCGCGCCGCACGCGCGCCAGCGCGAGCTGCGCGAACAGCGGCTGCGAGGTTTCACCCCCCCATGCGGTCGCGAGCGGCACGACGTAGCGTTCGACGTCACCCGGCTCGCCGGATTCGACCCAGGCCTCCGCATACTGGAACGGTTCGCCCGGCACCGGCGTGACGACCTTCAGCCGGGCCGTGCCGACCGCGCGATCCTTCGAGGCGAACCAGCGCCGCCGCGCGAGCCACGACGGCAGCGCATCGTGCGCGAGCACGGGCAGCTGTTCGACGTCCGGCCGCGCATCGCCGCGCCGCATCACGAGCGTCACGTATTCGGGCAACGGCTCCGCCTGGGGGTGCCGCCACGACGGCTCGCGGCCGTGCTCGGCCAGGACGAACCACAGGAAGCCATACGGCGGGAAGGTGAGGAGATACGGGAGCTGGCCGATCGGCGGAAACGGCGAATCCGACGTCATCTCGATCGGCACGCGCCCCGCGAATTCGGACAGGTCGAGCTCGACGGCCTGCGACGCGCGCGACAGGTTCGCGACGCACAGCACCGGATCGTGCCCGTCCAGCTCGCGCAGGTACGCGAGCACCTTGCGGTTCTCCGGGCGCAGGAAGCGGATCGTGCCGCGCCCGAACGCCTGCGATGCGCGGCGGGTCGACAGGATGCGGCGCGTCCAGTTCAGCAGCGAATGCGGGTCGCGCGTCTGCGCTTCGACGTTGACGGCGTCATAGCCGTACAGCGGCCCCATCACCGGCGGCAGCACGAGCAGTTCGGGGTCGGCGCGCGAGAAGCCGCCGTTGCGGTCGGACGACCACTGCATTGGCGTGCGCACGCCGTCGCGGTCGCCGAGGTGGATGTTGTCGCCCATCCCGAGCTCGTCGCCGTAATAGATCACCGGCGTGCCCGGCATCGACAGCAGCAGCGAGTTGATCAGCTCGATGCGGCGCCGGTCGCGTTCCATCAACGGGGCGAGCCGGCGCCGGATGCCGAGGTTCAGCCGCGCGCGCCGGTCGCTCGCATAGGTCTGCCACAGCAGGTCGCGCTCGGAGTCGGTGACCATCTCGAGCGTCAGTTCGTCGTGATTGCGCAGGAACACGGCCCACTGGTTGCTCGGTGCGAGTTCCGGCGTCTGCCGCATGATGTCGACGATCGGGAAGCGGTCCTCGCTCGCGATCGACATGTAGATGCGCGGCATCAGCGGGAAATGGAACGCCATGTGGCATTCGTCCTCGTCGCCGAAATATTCCTGCACGTCTTCGGGCCACTGGTTCGCTTCGGCGAGCAGCATCCGGTTCGGATACTCGGCGTCGATCGTCGCGCGGATCCGTTTCAGGATCGCGTGCGTCTCGGGCAGGTTTTCGTTGTTGGTGCCCTCGCGCGCGACGAGATAAGGTACCGCGTCGAGCCGCAGCCCGTCGATGCCGAGGTCGAGCCAGAAGCGCATCACCTGCATCACTTCGCGCACGACGGACGGGTTGTCGAAATTCAGGTCGGGCTGGTGCGAATAGAAGCGGTGCCAGTAGTACTGGCCGGCGACCGGGTCGTACGTCCAGTTCGACGTTTCCGTATCGAGGAAGATGATCCGCGTGCCCGCGTATTTCGTGTCGGTGTCGGACCACATGTAGTAGTCGCGGTGATTCGAGCCCGGTTTCGCGCGGCGCGCGCGCTGGAACCACGGATGCTGGTCCGACGTGTGGTTGATCACGAGCTCGGTGATCACGCGAATGCCGCGCGCATGCGCTTCGCGGATGAAGCGCCGCACGTCGGCGAGCGTGCCGTAGTCCGGATGCACGTCGCGGTAGTCGGCGATGTCGTAGCCGTCGTCGCGGCGCGGCGACGGGTAGAACGGCAGCAGCCAGACCGTGTCGACGCCGAGTTCGGCGATGTAGTCGAGCTTCGCGATCAGGCCGGGGAAATCGCCGATGCCGTCGTTGTTCGAGTCGTAGAACGACTTCACGTGCACCTGGTAGATGATCGCGTCCTTGTACCACAGCGGATCGTCCGCGCAGAGCGCCGGCGCGCGGCGGCGCGCACGGCGCCGGCGCGGCGTGCCGGCCGGCGCGAGCGACGGGAATTGCGCGCGGCGTACGTCGTCGAGGGAATCTTCGCGTTTCATCATCCGTGCACTCCCGAAGGTGGCCGGGCCTCGCCCGGTTCGCGCGCCGCCGCCCGCGCGGCGCCTGGAGACGGCGTGAGCCGCCAGATCGCATACGGCCGCACGTGCGGATCGAGCGACACGTACTGGCGATGCTCGCGCCAGGTTTCCGCATGCGCGGCGTCCTGCTCGAGCGCGTCGAGCGGTTCGCCGTCGACGAGCCCGAAGCCGCGCCACAGCGACGCATCGAGCGTGAAGTTCGCGACCTGCGGATGCCACGGGTCGATGCTGATCGCGACGACGACCACGCTGTCGAATGCGGGCGTCGCCTTCACGAACACGAGCACCGAGTCGTTGTCGGCATCGGCGAACGTGAGGCCGAGATGTGTCTGCAGCGCAGGGTGGGCGCGCCGCGCGCGGTTCAGCCGCGCGACCTCGGCGCCGATATGCGCGGCCTTGCTCCAGTCGCGTGCGCGCAGCTCGTATTTCTCCGCGTTCGCGTATTCCTCGCTGTCCGGCAGCGACGCCGATTCGCCGAGCTCGAAGCCCGAGTACAGGCCCCACGATCCGGCCAGCGTCGCCGCGAGCGCCGCGCGGATCACGAACTGCGTGCGCGGCGCGTTCTGCAGGTGGCGCGGGTTGATGTCGGGCGTGTTGACGAAGAAGTTCGGCCGGAAGAATTCGCGCGCGGGGCCGGTCGTCAGCTCGGTCAGGTAGTCGATGAATTCGCGCTTCGACTCGCGCCACGTGAAGTACGTGTACGACTGCGAGAAGCCGACTTTCGCGAGCCGATACATCATCGCCGGCCGCGTGAACGCTTCGGACAGGAACACGACGTCCGGGTGCCGGCCGCGCACGTCGCCGATCATCCACGCCCAGAACGGCAGCGGCTTCGTGTGCGGATTGTCGACGCGGAAGATCCGCACGCCCGCGTCGACCCAGAACAGCACCGCGTCGCGCAGCGCGAGCCACAGGTCGGGCAGCGCGTCCGGCGCGTAGAAATCGGGGTTCACGATGTCCTGGTAGCGCTTCGGCGGATTCTCCGCGAAGCGCAGCGAGCCGTCCGGCCGCCACGCGAACCAGCCCGGATGCGCAGCGAGCCACGGATGGTCGGGCGAGCACTGGATCGCGAAATCGAGCGCGATCTCGAGCCCGTGGCCGCGCGCGGCATCGACCAGCGCGCGGAACGCGTCGAGCGTGCCGAGCTGCGGATGCACGGCCGTGTGGCCGCCGTCCGGCGAGCCGATCGCGTAAGGGCTGCCGACGTCGTCGGGGCCGGCCTTCAGGCTGTTGTTGCGTCCCTTGCGCGCGGTCGTGCCGATCGGGTGGATCGGCGGGAAATACAGCACGTCGAAACCCATGTCGCGGATGCGCGGCAGGTGCGCGATCACGTCGTCGAACGTGCCGTGCCGGTGCGGATCGTCGCTCGCCGAGCGCGGAAACATCTCGTACCAGCTGGAGAAGCGCGCCGCGCGGCGCTCGACGTCGACCGGGAAGGTCGTCGTGTCGTGCGTGACGAACGGACGGTAGCGCAGCGCCGCGAACGCGTCGGCGAGCGGCGCCGCGCCGAGCTGCGCGAGCCGCGCGTCGGCCGGCGCATCCCTGAATTCGGCGGCGAGCCGTTCCATCCGCGTGAGCGCGCGCGCATCGAGCGGGTCGGCGAGCTTGAGCGCGGTGGCGAGCAGCAGCTGCGCTTCGCGCAGTTCGAGCGTCACGTCCTGGCCGGCCGCGTGTTTCTTCGCGACATCGTCGACGAGCGACGCCCAGTCGTCGCGCCAGGCGAGCACGCGAAATTCATGGCGGCCGAGCCGGTCGAGCGAGACGCGCGCGTGCCAGCCGTCGTTCGGTTCGGCTTCGAACGGGATTTCGCGCCAGTCGTCGTCGCCGGCGGCGCGCCACTGCAGCGCGGCCGCGAGATGCGCGTGCCCGTCGGTGAAGATCGATGCGTGGACGACGAGCGTTTCGCCGATCACGCGCTTGACCGCGAAGCGGCCGCCGTCGACCGACGGTTCGACGCGCTCGATCGGGATGCGGTCGGCCGCGAGCGCGGCGGACAGCGCCGCGCGCTCGAGTGCGGCGTCCTGGCGTGTCGTGACAGGCGGCGCCTGCCACGCATGCAGCAGCGCGCAGGCGCCGGGTGCGAGCGTGAACGGCTGGAGTGCGGCCGGCGGGCGGGTTTGCGCGCCGCCGGATGTGGCGACGCGCGTGAATCCGCCCGGCACGCCGGGCAGGATCGTCGCGGGATCGACCGTCACCGCCGCGTCGAGATCGGGATTCAACGCGATCAGCAGCGCCGCTTCGTCGTGTTCGAGCGACGGGCCGGCGCCGCGCAGCAGCGCGGTCGCCGGTGCGCCAGGCGCGCTCAGCTGGACGATCTCGCCGCGCGCGGCCGCGACGGGCATGGCGCGACGCCACGCGTTCGCATCGGCAATCGCGCCCGACAGGTCGAAGCGCGCGCCGTCGAACGCGGCGTGGAAGCGTGTGGCATCGGCGTCGCGCGCCATCAGCGGCACCGTGACGCCGCGCTCGAAGCCCATCGGCACGAGCCAGCCGGTGCCGACGGCCGCGGCCGTCCACAGTGCACGGCGATACGCGCGAGCGACGGTGTCATCCGGCGCGTCGGGCCAGTCGTCGGCGAGGCGCGCGCCGTCGAACGCATCCGGAAACGCGATCGGCGAGCCGATGCGTCGCAGCAGCCGATGTTCGTCGACGAACCACGGGGCGCGCAGGTCCCACCAGCGCACCGATGAAAACACCGCGTCGAACCCGGCGCCTTCGAGCCGCGCGAGCGCGTCGCGCGCATGGCCGGGCACGCCGGCGAGCACCGCCACGTCAGGGCGCGCGCGACGCAGCGCCGCGCGCCAGCCGGGCCACCAGTCGGCCGGCAAATGATGCGGCGCGTCGATGAGGAAACCGGCCGCGCCCGCATCGGCGAACGCGGCGAGGTGCGTGCACCACCACGCGGACAGCGCGTCGCGCGCCGCGTCGTCGCCGAGGTTCGCGTGAGCGACATCCTGCGCGTGCGCGGCGCCGCGCGGATCGATCAGCGCATCGTCGTGCGTGCGTTCGACGTACCAGTCCGGGTGCTCGGTGCGCAGCGGATTCTCGCGTGCGATGCGGTCCGGCACGACTTCGAGCAGCAGGCGCAGCCCGTGGCCCTTTGCGAGCTGCGCGAGCCGCGAGAAGGTTTCGAGCGCGCCCGCGCGTGTCGCGAACGATTGGGCCGGACGCCGAAAATCGGCCACGTGGCGCGGATAGCCGGCGACGCTCGCGGCCCAGAAGGCGCCGACCAGCACGTGATCGAAGCCCATGCCCGCGGCATGCGCGAACGTCTGCGGCCATGCGTCGAGCGGCCCGACGAGGCGGGCGTCGCAGAACTGGATATGCGGAGCGAAGATCGGCGTGGCGTTCATGGCGCGGGGCACAGGGGCGGCGGTCGGTGACGCCGGTTCGCCGCAACGCACGTGCCTGCCGGGTGGTTTCCCGTGCGGCGGGGCCTGCGCGGGATGCCGACGACAACGGACTGTCGTTTTTACACGATCGGGAATCGCGCGGTCATCGCGGGCCGATGTCACGGTCGTCGTCGATGCGCCGCAACAGCGCATCGCAGCGTTCGCGCAGCGCGCGCAGTTCCGGCGAATCGGCGTCGAGCCGCTCGTGCTTGCCGCTGTCGGGATCGCGGTTCGCGACCGCGATGTCGTAGATTCCTTGCGCGATCGTCGCGGACGCGTCCGCGATCCTGACCCGCGCAAGCCATCCGCATTCGGCGTGATGGCACGCGAGCCAGGCGCGCTGCGCATCGACGACCTGATCGGTCGTGGGCCATGCGCCGGAACGCATGCGCGCGGCCAGCTGGTTCGTGACGAGATAGGAGAGCAGATCGGTCGTTTGATTCACACGAGGCTCCTTGGCGAAGGGTCGGGACGTTCGATCCGCGAGACGGGAAGGCGCCGGTGCGCCGATCGTCGTCCGGTCGCAGGGTCGTGAACCGCTTCGCCGGCTCGCGGCGCGTGCCGGCGGCGGTTCGACGCGCCATCGTCGCGCAAGCGGCGTGCCGGCTGGCGGGTACCGGGCACGGCGCATGCGCACCGGGCCGACGGGTGCGCGGCGATTACGCGGCGCGCATTTTTTGCATCGTCAGCGCAGACAGGCACAGGAGGCCGCCGTGCAAAATCGACAGGATGCCCAGATCCGCGACCCGTATCGCGGGCACGAGATACGCGTGTGGGCGCGGCGCAACGACAGCGGCACGTGGCGCGGCGAGGTGCAGGTGTATGTCGGCGACGAGCGCCGCGAGCTGCTCGTGCCGGCGGCCGACGGCCCCGACTGGATGACCGAGAGCGAAGCGCTGCGCGCGGGCGTCGAGCGCGGCCGCTATCTGGTCGACAAGCACATCGATGACGATTGAGTCGCGCGGCCGCCGCGCGCCGGTCTGGCGGGGGTGTGGCCGGTCGTTCGCGGCTTGACGAAACCGACGGTGATACGGCGCAGGGGCCGCCGGCGGAGCAGGCGTTTCAGGGCCGCGCCGCAATCTCGTCGAGATGCCGCAGCAGATCGGCCGGATCGTCGTACACCCGCAGCGCGCCCGCTCGTTCGAGTTCATCGCTGCCGTATCCGCCCGACAGCAGCCCGACGCCGAGCGAGCGGCAGCGGGCAGCGGCCAGCATGTCCCAGATGCTGTCGCCGACCACGACCGTGTGTTCGATCGGCACGTTCAATTGCGCGGCGGCCGTCAGGAACAGGTCGGGGTCCGGCTTCGCATACTTGACCTGGTCGCGCGTGACCACGACGCTCTTCGCCGGATCGACGCCGAGCGCCGCGAGATTGATGGCGGCCGTTTCCATCCGCCCGCTGGTCGCGATCGCCCAGCGAATCCCCGCCGACGACAGCGCGGCCAGCAGTTCGCGGGCACCCGGCAGCGGACGAACCTGCGCGCGCAGCCGCTGGTACGCGGCCGCATGCAGCCGGGCGAGCCGTTCGACGCGCTCGGCGTCGATATCGCCCGCCGTCTCGCGCAGCAGCTGGTTCAGGAACAGGCCGCCGCTCATGCCGATCTTGCGGTGGATGCGCCACACGGACAGTTCGATGCCTTCGGCATCGAGCGCTTCCTTCCACGCGAGCACGTGCTGATAGACGCTGTCGACGAGCGTACCGTCGAGATCGAACAGAAAAGACGTTTCAATGCGCACGGGAATCTCCTGGCTGGAAAGGGTTCGGGCGAACGGGTCGCGAGAAGCGTGTCCGCACATTATCGGCGCACGGCCATGTCATGACCATGTCCCGCGGCCGTCTCGTACCACCTCGCGCCGCGCCGTGTCGTGCGCCGCTGGTACAATCGCCGCGATCGCCGGGCCGGGTTCTCCGCGCCGCGCGCCCCCAACCCTCGTCTCGTCGATTCCAGGTATGGCCACACCGGACGCCGTCAGTTCCAAGCACTCGTGGTGGGGTGTACTGACCCTGGCACTCACCGCCTTCATCTTCAATACCACCGAATTCGTGCCCGTCGCGCTGCTCAGCGCGATCGGCGACAGCCTGCACATGCAGCCGACCGACGTCGGCCTGATGCTGACGATCTACGCGTGGGCCGTGGCCGTCGTGTCGCTGCCGTTGACGCTGGCCACGCGCCATGTCGAGCGCCGCAAGCTGCTGATGGGGGCGCTGCTGGTGTTCATCGGCAGTCATGTGGTGACCGGCGTCGCGTGGAATTTCGCGGTGCTGATGGTCGGCCGGCTGGGCATCGCGTGCGCGCATGCGGTGTTCTGGTCGATTTCCGTGCCGCTGGCCGTGCGGCTCGCGCCGAGCGACCGGAAAAGCCGTGCGCTCAGCCTGCTGGCGATGGGCACGGCGATCGCGATGGTGGCCGGCATTCCGCTCGGGCGGGTGGTCGGCGAGACGTTCGGCTGGCGGGTCACGTTCCTGATCATCGCCGGCGCGGCGGGCGTCGCGTTGCTGCTGCTGCGCGCGACGTTGCCGGTATTGCCGAGCCAGGGCGCCGGGTCGCTCAGCAGCGTCGGCGTGTTCCTGCGCAAGCCCGCGCTGGTGGCGCTGTACGCGATCACCGTGCTCGTCGTGTCCGCGCATTTCACGTCGTACACGTACATCGAGCCCTTCGTCCAGGGCGTCAACCATGCGAGCAGCAGCCGGATCACGTATGTGCTGATCCTGTTCGGCATCGCCGGCATACCGGCCGCGATCTGCTTCAACCGTATCTATCCGCACCGGCCGGACGATTTCCTGCTCGGGTCGATCGTCGCGCTGGCGGGATGCCTGCTGATCCTGTTCCCGTGCGCGCTCAATATCGTCACGCTGTCCGTGCATACGCTGGTCTGGGGCGGGGCGATCGTCTGCTTCGGGCTGGCGATGCAGGCATGGGTGCTGAAGCTGGCGCCGGAGGGAACCGACCTCGCGGTGTCGATTTTCTCCGGGCTGTACAACGTCGGCATCGGCGCCGGCGCGCTGATCGGCAACCATATCGCCAGCGACTTCGGGCTGGCGTGGGTCGGCACGTTCGGCGGCGTGGTCGGCGCGGTTGCGGTCGGGATCGCGTGGCTCGCGTTGCGGCTGCATGCGAGGCAGGCGGTGGCGTAGCCGATGCCGGGTTGCGGCGGGCGGCATGTTGCATGTGGCGCAGGCGGCCACGGCCCAGCCTCGCGCGTCGCCGGTCATGCAACCGGGTAACCGCCGTCGGCGACGAGCGCATGCCCTGACACATAGCTGGGATCGTCCGACGCGAGGAACGCGCCGATCGTTGGCCTCTCCTCGGCGTCCTGCCGGTGTCGATGCGGCAAAGGCCAGTTGCGCGTCTTGCGACGGCCAGGTGCCGCGATGATGGAACGGCGTTTCGATCCACCCCGGGCACAGTGCGTTCACGCGCACGCGTCGCTTGAACCGTTCGATCGAAGCGGTCTTCAAATCGCCGCAAGACACGCGGCAAGCCGACATAATGCGGCATCATCATGTTGCCGACGCACCCGCATTCGGTGCCCGATATTCGACTGGAGACCGTGTATGCCGATACCCCGGATTGAAACCCGCGACGCGATGGGCGACCCCGATGTGGTCTATCTCAACCCGGATCACGTGCTGTGGATGTCGCAACCGACCGCGGCGCAGCGCCGGCCGGGCGGCACGGCCATTCGCGTGGACGACCGCGTGAAGGGCGGTGCGTTGCTGATGGCCGACAATCCGCCGCCCGCTCGACTGCTGCAGGATCTCGGGCCGTTCGTGACGGTGACGCTGGCGAACCCGTCGTCCGACTATCCGGACGGTCTCGTTCACATACGTGCGCAGGCGATCGTCAAGATCGCGCCGGACGACCCCGACAAGCCGCTCGCCGAGCGCACGCTCGGCTGGGTTCACGTTCAGGACGGCTCTGCTTTCAAGGTCAGGGATTACGCCGGCGTGGCCGCGCAATGGCAGGCGTCGATGGCGGCTGCCGGCCGCTGAGCGGGCCTTCACGTCTGCGCCATGACGCCGCGGCCCGCCGTGCCGCAGTTGGCCGGCCGTGGTTCTTCCCGGGAAGCCGGCTGCCATGCGTCGTGCGCCGGGGCGAACTGCCCGGGTGTCGGCGGGCCGTGCGAAGCATGAGCCCGCTCGCTGTCGGATTCGACGCGAGAGACGCGCCGCATCGATCAGCCGAGTAACATGGCGCATCGTGACGAACCGGTGCTCGTTCGGGCCTTCGTCGCGACAGCGCCCGTCGAAGCGCTCGATGCGGGTGTTCTCCAGCGGCTTATCGAGGAACCGTCCGTCATGAACCTTTCCGCGTCCGATATCACGCCGGAAGAACTCCGGCTGTTCGGCGACATCGTCGCCCGCCTGGAAGCGCTGGGGCCGGTCGTCGACGTGAGGACGGTCGTGCTGCCCGCGATCACGCAACTGCTCCGCGCCGATTTCGCCGCGTCGTTCGACTGCGACGAACAAACCGGCCTGTGGCGCAACGGGTTCTCGTACAACGTCGATCCGTTGCAGATCGCCCGGTACGAAGCGTGGTTCCAGCATATCGATCCGGTCACGTCGCAACTGTGCGCGCGCCGCGTGGCGACCTGCGTCGACGAGGTGGTGAGCCGGCGCGAGCTGGAGCAGACCGAGTTCTACAACGATTTCCTGTGCCGCGACGGCATGCACCACGGCATCAATGTCTACGCGTTCGACGGCGCGACCCACGTGGGCGACCTGCGGATCTGGCGGGCGCAGGGGCGGCCCGATTTCACCGAGCGCGACAAGCTGCTGCTGAACGGCATCGAGCCGTTTTTCCGGCGCGCGCTGCTGCGACGGCGCCATGCGTGCGCGGGGCTGACCGAGCGCGAGAGCGACGTCGCGCGGCTCGTCGCCGCCGGCTATCCCGACAAGGACGTCGCGCGCACGCTCGGCATCGGGCTGTCGACGGTCCGCACGCATCTGCGGCGCGTGATGGCGAAGAAGGGCGTCGCCAACCGCGCGAGCCTGGCGGCCGCGCTGGCGTAAGCGGCAGCGTGGCCGTGCGGCCGTCGGCCGGGGTCATCCATTGTGATGATGGGCGTCAAAATCGGCTCGCCCTACCGTGTGTCGATCCCCCATGACGAGGAACGACGACGATGCCCACCCTGGGAACCCTGACGCTCACCGAAGCCCGGAACGCGATCCTGCGCCGGGAGTTTTCCTGTGTCGAATACGCGTACGCCCTGATCGAGCGGCACGCACGCTGGCGCTACCTGAACGGCTTTACCTGCGTCGACGACGCGCGGCTGCTCGCCGAAGCGGCCCGCTGCGACCGCGACTTCGCGACGTCGGCCGCCCCGCCCGTGCTGCTGGGCCTGCCGATCGCGATCAAGGACAACATCGACACCGCCTGCCTGCCGACCGGCAACGGCACGCTGGCGCTGCACAACCGCGTGCCGCCGCAGCACGCGCCGGTCGTCGCGCGGCTGCTGGCGCACGGGGCGCTGATCGCGGGCAAGGCGAACCTGCACGAGCTGGCCTTCGGCGTATCGGGCAACAACCGCGTGACGGGCGCGGTACGCAACCCGTACGACTTCAACCGGATCCCGGGCGGCAGCAGCAGCGGCTCGGGCGCACTGGTCGGCGCGGGCGTGGTGCCTGCCGCACTCGGGACGGACACCGGCGGCTCGGTGCGGATTCCGGCGGCGCTGTGCGGCGCCGTCGGCCTTCGCCCGACCGTGGGGCGCTACCCGTCGGCTGGCGTGGCGCCGATTTCGCGCACGCGCGACACCGTCGGGCCGATCGCGCGGTCGGTCGAGGACATCGCGCTGCTCGACGCGATTCTGTCGGGCACCGGCACCGGCGCGCCGACGGCGATGCCGACGCGCAGCGCGACGCGCCCGGTGCGCCTGGCGGTCCCGAGCACGACGTTCTGGCGCGGCCTCGCACCGGATGTCGACGCGGTGGCGAATGCCGCGGTGGCGAAGCTGGCGCAGGCGGGATTCGAGTGCGTCGACCTTGACCTGAACGACTATCCGGGGTTCTTCGACGACGAACCGGCCGTCATCGCGATGTATGAATTCCGTTCGTCGATGCACGCGTACCTGGTCGAGAACGGCTACGACCTGTCGGTCGACGATATCGTCGCGAACGTGGGAAGCCCGGACGTCGCGAAGATCGCCCGTCATATCACCGGCCCGGACGGTATTGGCGAAGCGGCTTATCGCACCGCGCTCGACCGCCGGACACGATCGCGTGCCGCGTATCGGCAGTGCCTCGCCGACAGCGGCGCCGATGCGCTGGTCTTTCCGACCACGATCGCCGCGGCCTGCCCGATTCCGTCGGGCGACGCGATGATCCTCAACGGCGAAACCGCTTCGGTGTTCTCGACCTACATCCGGAATACCGAGCCGGGCAGCAATGCCGGCGTACCGGGCATGACCGTCCCGGCCGGCCTGACGGCGGCCGGGCTGCCGGTGGGTCTCGCACTGGATGGGGCGGCCGGCGCCGATCGCGAACTCATCGCGGTCGCGCGGGAGGTCGAGCGGGTGCTCGGGCGGTTGCCGGCGCCGGACGACGGGTACGGGGTGGAGGGGCGGCTGGCCGGCTACCCAGGTGGCGACGGCGCGTCGTGACGCGTGATCGGCCAGGACGCTCGGCGAGTCGATCGCGACCGGACGCGATCGACTCGGCTGTCGCGTTCGTGGCCGCGCGCCGGTGCGGCTGCCGGGGCCACGCCGTCGTAGTACCCGGCCGCGGTCAGTACCTGCGTTGTCGGATCGATTGCCATTTCGTCGGCAATGAAAATGGTCACGGCCTGCTGCGTCACTATCGCAACGTTCGCGAGCCGATGCACCGGTGCTGCCATTTGGATCACCGCACTGAAACCCTTGCGACCCATCAGGAAAACCCTGATGCGGCCCGGTGAAGTCGCGCTTTGATGCCGTGGCCGGCGCGACGGCCGGCACCGTTCCTGCGTCCGGCACCCCGCGTCCCGAGCGGCTGCTTTCCCCAGATCCAGCATGGCTTCCAGACCATTCTGGCTGTCATTGAGGGTATGACATGTCGCGGAATTCCAGTGATAACCCGCGATTTCAATACCTCTCAGGTATTGAAAAGCCCGCCTAAAAGTATTGGACGCTCGATCCGGCCGAGACGTATAAATCGCCTCAAGAACTTCACCCCCACGGCGTGCCCCATGTCCTCCGTCACCATCGAACGCATCGAAACCCGCCTCGTTGACCTGCCGACGATCCGCCCGCACAAGCTGTCGGTGGCCACGATGTACGGCCAGACGCTGATGCTCGTGAAGGTGTTCTGCAGCGATGGCGTGACGGGGCTCGGCGAAGGCACGACGATCGCCGGCATGGCGTACGGCCCGGAAAGCCCCGAGGCGATGAAACTGGCGATCGACACGTATCTCGCGCCGGCAATCGTCGGCAAGGACGCAACGCGCATCCAGACGCTGATGGCGTTCCTCGGCAAGCTCGCGAAGGTCAACCACTTCGCGAAGAGCGCGCTCGAAACCGCGCTGCTCGACGCGCACGGCAAGCGGCTCGGCGTGCCGGTGAGCGAGCTGCTCGGCGGCCGCCGCCGCGATCGCCTGCCGGTTGCGTGGACGCTCGCGTCGGGCGACACGGCCACCGACATCGCCGAAGCCGAGCGGATGCTCGACCAGCGTCGCCACAACGTGTTCAAGCTGAAGATCGGCGCGAAGGCGCCCGATACGGATATCCGCCACGTAGCCGAGATCAAGAGGGCCGTCGGCGATCGCGCCTCGGTGCGCGTCGACGTGAACATGGCTTGGAGCGAAACACAAGCCGCGCGTGCGATTCCGGCGCTGGCCGATGCCGGCTGCGAACTGGTCGAGCAGCCGGTGGCCTCGGCCGCGGCGCTGGCGCGCCTGATGCGCCGCTTCCCGGTCGCGCTGATGGCCGATGAAATCCTGCAGGGCCCCGACAGCGCATTCGATATCGCGAAGCATCACGGCGCGGACGTGTTCGCGATCAAGATCGAACAGAGCGGTGGCCTGTTCGCCGCGCAGCGTGTCGCCGCGATCGCGGATGCGGCCGGCATCGAGCTGTACGGCGGCACGATGCTCGAAGGCGCGTTCGGCACGGTGGCCTCTGCACACCTGTTCGCGAGTTTCGCGAACCTGCAGTGGGGCACCGAACTGTTCGGGCCGCTGCTGATCACCGAAGAGATACTGACGCAGCCGCTCGATTACAGCGACTTCGAACTGACCGTGCCGGACGGCCCTGGCCTCGGCATCGAGCTCGACGAGGACAAGGTCAGGCGTTTCACCCGCGACGGGCTGACGAAAGTCGCGCGATAGATAACCCGAGCCAGGCAAAGGCCGTCGTTCCCCCTAATACACGTGGAGACACCATCATGAGCGTCAAAGTTTTCGATACCCGGGAAGTGCAGGAACTGCTGAAGGCCGCGTCGAACGCGGGCGCGAACGGCGCGAAGGGCGGCAACGCGCGCACGCAGCAGGTCGTGCTGCGGCTGCTCGGCGACCTGTTCAAGGCGATCGACGATCTCGACATCACGCCCGACGAAGTGTGGGCCGGCGTCAACTACCTGAACAAGCTCGGCCAGGACGGCGAAGCGGCGCTGCTCGCGGCCGGCCTCGGCCTCGAGAAGTATCTCGACATCCGGATGGACGCCGCGGACAAGGCGGCCGGCCTCGACGGCGGCACGCCGCGCACGATCGAAGGGCCGCTGTATGTCGCGGGCGCACCGGTGCGCGACGGCGTGTCGAAGATCGACCTCGACGCGGACGACGGCGCAGGCCCGCTCGTGATCCACGGCACGGTGACGGGCCTCGACGGCAAGCCGATCGCGGGCGCGGTGGTCGAATGCTGGCACGCGAACTCGCACGGCTTCTATTCGCACTTCGACCCGACCGGCAAGCAGAGCGATTTCAACCTGCGTGGCGCGGTGAAGACGGGGGCCGACGGCAAGTACGAATTCCGCACGCTGATGCCGGTCGGCTACGGCTGCCCGCCGCAGGGCGCGACGCAACAACTGCTGAACGGCCTCGGCCGCCACGGCAACCGCCCGGCGCACGTGCACTTCTTCGTCGACAGCCGCGACCACCGCAAGCTGACGACGCAGTTCAACATCGCCGGCGATCCGCTGATCTGGGATGACTTCGCGTACGCGACGCGCGAGGAGCTGATCCCGCCCGTGGTCGACAAGACCGGCGGCACGGCGCTCGGCTTGAAGGCCGACGCATACCAGGACATCGAGTTCAACTTCGTGCTGACGCCGCTGGTGCAGGGCAAGGACAACCAGATCGTCCACCGCCCGCGCGCAGCCGCGACGGCGTAACCGCCCGCCGGCGCGGTGCGAGTGCGCCGCCGCCGGCCGGGTTCCCCGAGATTCAACCGATTACCGATGCGAGCGTGCTTGCAGGACGCGGCACGCGCATGGGAGGAGCCAACATGTCCGCCACGATCGACCAGCCCACCGACCTGGATCACCTGCTCGCCACCGCCGTGCAGGACGACAAGGAAGCCGGCGTATTCCGCTGCCGTCGCGACATCTTCACGAACGCCGAGCTGTACGAACTCGAGATGAAGCACATCTTCGAGGGCAACTGGGTGTACCTGGCGCACGAAAGCCAGATCCCGGACAACAACGATTACTACACGACGTGGATCGGCCGCCAGCCGATCGTGATCACGCGCGACAAGACCGGTGAGCTGCACGCGGTGATCAATGCCTGCGCGCACAAGGGCGCGATGCTGTGCCGCCGCAAGCACGGCAACAAGGGCAGCTTCACGTGCCCGTTCCACGGCTGGACCTTCTCGAACACCGGCAAGCTGCTGAAGGTGAAGGACGAGAAGACGACCGAATATCCGGTGCAGTTCAACACGCACGGCTCGCACGACCTGAAGAAGGTCGCGCGCTTCGCGAACTATCGCGGCTTCCTGTTCGGCAGCCTCAGCGCCGACGTGCTGCCGCTCGAGGACTACCTCGGCGAAGCGCGCGTGATCATCGACCAGATCGTCGACCAGGCGCCGAACGGGCTCGAAGTGCTGCGCGGCAACTCGTCCTACATCTACGAAGGCAACTGGAAGATGCAGATGGAGAACGGCTGCGACGGCTACCACGTCAGCACCGTGCACTGGAACTACGCGGCGACGATGGGCCGCCGCAAGCAAGACGGCACCAAGGCCGTCGATGCGAACAGCTGGAGCAAGTCGGTCGCGGGCGTGTACGGCTTCGACAACGGCCACATCCTGCTGTGGACGCAGACGATGAACCCGGAAGTGCGGCCGGTGTATCGGCACCGTGAAGAGATCAAGGCACGTGTCGGCGACGTGCAGGCCGACTTCATCGTCAACCAGACCCGCAACCTGTGCGTGTACCCGAACGTGTTCCTGATGGACCAGTTCAGCACGCAGATCCGCGTGGTGCGGCCGCTGGGCGTCGACAAGACCGAAGTCACGATCTTCTGCTTCGCGCCGAAGGGCGAGAGCGAAGCCGACCGCACGACGCGCATTCGCCAGTACGAGGATTTCTTCAACGTGACCGGCATGGGTACCGCCGACGACCTCGAGGAATTCCGCGCGTGCCAGGCCGGCTACGCGGGCATCACGGCGATGTGGAACGACCTGTCGCGCGGCGCGCCGCTGTGGGTCGACGGGCCGGACGAGAACGCGCGGAAGATGGGGCTGAACCCGCGCATTTCCGGTGAGCGCAGCGAGGACGAAGGGCTGTTCGTGTGCCAGCACGAACACTGGGTGAACGTGATGCGCGATGCGCTGAAGAAGGAACGCGGGGAGGTGGCGGCATGAGCTTCGATTACCGGACCATTTGCGCCGCGCTGTATCGCGAAGCGCGCCTGCTCGACGATCGCCGGTGGGACGAGTGGCTCACCTGCTACACGGAAGACGTCACGTACTGGATGCCCGCGTGGGACGACGACGATCGGCTGACCGAGGATCACCAGAGCCAGATCTCGCTGATGTACTACCCGGACCGCGGCGGCCTCGAGGATCGCGTGTTCCGGATCAAGACCGAGCGCAGCGGCGCATCGACGCCCGAGCCGCGTACCAGCCACAACGTGACGAACGTCGAGGTGCTGGCCGAACGCGACGACGAGGTGGACGTGCGCTACAACTTTCACACGCTGAACCACCGCTACCGCGTGACCGATCACTTCTTCGGCACGATGTTCGTCACGTTGCGCCGTGCGGGCGACGCACTGCTGATCTCGTACAAGAAGATCGTGCTGAAGAACGACTACATCCGGCAGGTGCTCGACGTCTATCACGTCTGACACCCGTTGCTTTGTCATGAAAGGAAGGGGAGGTGACGCCATGTCCAGCTACAAGATTGCACTGAACTTCGAGGACGGGGTAACCCGCTTCATCGACTGCAAGGCCGGCGAGAAGGTGCTCGACGCGGCCTTCCGCGCGAAGATCAACCTGCCGATGGATTGCTCCGACGGCGTGTGCGGCACCTGCAAGTGCCGCGCCGAAAGCGGCCGCTACGATCTCGGTGACGACTACATCGACGATGCGCTCACCGAAGACGAAAGGGACAGCGGCCTCGTGCTGACCTGCCAGATGGTGCCGCAAGGCGATTGCGTGATCGCGGTGCCGACGTCGTCGGTCGCATGCAAGACGGGCCAGAGCGGCTTTGCCGCCACGGTGACGAAGGTCGAGCAGCACAACGACGCAGCCGTCGTGCTCGAACTCGACGTCGGCGCGGCCGCACCCGTGTTCCTGCCAGGCCAGTACGTGAACATCGTCGTGCCCGCGAGCGGGCAGCACCGGTCCTACTCGTTTTCGTCGGCGCCGGCCGATGCGAAGGTCAGCTTCCTGATCAAGAAGATCCCCGGCGGCGTGATGAGTACGTGGCTCGAATCGGCGCAGCCCGGCGACAAGCTGGAACTGCACGGGCCGCTCGGCAGCTTCTACCTGCGCGACGTGCAGCGGCCGCTGCTGTTCCTCGCGGGCGGCACCGGGCTTGCGCCATTCCTGTCGATGCTCGAGGTGCTGGCGCGCACCGGGTCGCGGCAGAAGGTGCACCTGATCTACGGCGTGACGCGCGATCTCGACCTGGTGCTGGTCGACGCGATCGAAGCCTACGCGGCGAAGTTGCCGAACTTCAGCTTCGCGACGGTCGTCGCGGATGCGGCGTCGAGCCATGCGCGCAAGGGCTGGGTCACGCAGCACATCCCGGCCGATGCGCTGAACGACGGCGACGTCGACGTGTATCTGTGCGGGCCGCCGCCGATGGTCGACGCGGTGCGCAAGTACTTCGACGACGAAGGCGTGAAGCCGCGCAGCTTCCACTACGAGAAGTTCACCCCCAACGTCACGGCAAAGGCGGCGTGATCATGCAACGATTCTCTGGCAAGGTCATCGTCGTCACGGGCGCCGCACAAGGCATCGGCCGCGGCGTCGCGCTGCGCGCGGCGGCCGAAGGCGGCAGGGTGCTGTTCGTCGATCGCGCGGATTTCGTCGCCGAGGTCGCGGCCGAAGCGATCGGTGGCGAGACGGCCGGCTTCGTCGCCGATCTCGAGACGTATGACGGCGCGCATGCGGCGATCGCGCACGCCGTGCAGACGTTCGGCGGCATCGACATCCTGATCAACGGCGTCGGCGGCGCGATTCGCATGCGCCCGTTCGCCGAATTCGAGCCCGCGCAGATCGATGCGGAAATCCGCCGTTCGCTGATGCCGACGCTCTATACGTGTCACGCGGTACTGCCGCACCTGCTCGCGCGCGGCGGCGGCACGATCGTCAACGTCTCGTCGAACGCGACGCGCGGCATCCGCCGCGTGCCGTACTCGGCGGCGAAGGGCGGCGTCAATGCGCTGACGGCGGCGCTCGCGATGGAATACGCGGCACACAACATCCGGGTCGTCGCCACCGCGCCGGGCGGCACCAGCGCGCCGCCGCGCCGCGTGCCGCGTAACGCGGCCGGCGACAGCGAACAGGAACAGGCATGGATGGGCGAGGCCGTGCGCCAGGTCACGGAATCGACGTTTTTCAAGCGCTACGGCAGCCTCGACGAGCAGATCGCACCGATCCTGTTCCTCGCGTCCGACGAGGCGAGCTACATCACCGGCACGGTGCTGCCGGTCGCGGGCGGCGATACGGGTTGAGCGACGTGTCGTGACGCCGCTTGCACGTGTTCAACCTGTGTTCATCGACAACCCACCGGCCGGCGCGAAGACGCCGGCCACGGAGACCTCCATGCTTGATCGCCAAGCCATCGTTCCGGCGGGAATGGAAGCGGTGTACGAGACAATCGGCTACGCACCGGGCCTGAAAGTCGGCGATACGCTGTACGTATCCGGGCAGATCGGCCGCGATGCGGCGATGCAACTGGTCGAAGGCCGTGAAGCGCAGATCGTGCAGGCGTTCGAAAATTTGAAGCACGTGCTGGAAGCCGCCGGCGCATCGTTCGACGACGTGGTCGACCTGACGACCTTCCATACCGACATGCGCGACCTGCCGTTGTTCATGCAGGTGCGCGACCGCTACCTCGATGCGCACCCGAGGCCGGCGTGGACGGCCGTCGGTGCGCACATGCTGGGCGGCGCGCCTGGCTATATCGTCGAGATCAAGGCGGTGGCCGTGTTGCCGGCGTGATGTGTGTCGACGGGAGGTTGGCGCGAGGCGCCGCAGCCCGTGCATCGAATCGGCTCGTCGTGTGCCGGCCCGGCGCGAGAGGCTTCGCGACGCAAGACGGAATCCTGACGAATTGCTTGCGCGCGAGCGCCGTCGTGAATCGTTGCGCGGCGTCAGCGACAAGTCGGGCGAGTTCGTTTATGGTGCGAGGGAACGCCGCGTCGTTTCTTTTCTTCCGTCGAGAATCCGCGATGAAATGCCTGCCACGCGCCATCTTCGCCGCCCTCGCTTTCACCGTCGCGCAAGCCGCGCTCGCTCAGGCGCCGGGAACGGTGCAACTCGAGGACATGACCTGGACCGAACTGCGCGACAGCATCCGGGCCGGCAGGACCACCGTCCTGATTCCGATCGGCGGGACCGAGCAAAGCGGCCCGTACGTCGCGCTCGGCAAGCACAACGCGCGGGTCAGGGTACTGTCCGAGCGGATCGCGGAAGGCCTCGGCAACGCGATCGTCGCGCCCGTCATCGCCTATGTGCCCGAGGGCGGCTATGCGCCGCCGACGTCGCACATGCGCTTCCCGGGCACGATTACCGTGCCTGACGACGTCTTCGAAAAGACCCTCGAATCCGCGGCCAACAGTTTCCGCGTCCATGGCTTCACGAACATCGTGTTTCTCGGCGACCACGGCGGCTACCAGAATGACATCAGGCAGGCGGTAGCGCGGCTCAACAAGTCGTGGGCCGGCACGGGCGCGCGTGCGTTCGTGCCGGCCGAGTACTACGGCACCAGTTCCGACGGTTATGACCAGATCCTGCGCGAGCACGGCGTGCCGGCCACGGATATCGGCACGCATGCGGGGCTGGCCGACACGTCGTTGCTGCTGGCGGTCGCACCGCGCATGGTCAGGGTCGACAAGCTGCGCAACGCCGCGAAGCCCGGCGCCGTCGACGGCGTCTACGGCGGCGATCCGCGTCATGCGAGCGTCGAACTCGGCCGGCTCGGCACCGACGCCATCGTGTCGCGCACCGTCGATGCGATCAGAAAGGAAATCGCCGGCCGCTGACGCAGCCGCGCCGTCGCGCTACCTTTGTCGTCGTTCCATTCAATCGGACAGGGACATCGTCATGCAGCCGCGCTTTCGTCGTCATATCCGCTTCTCCCGTTCCGCGATCGTCATCATGGCAGCGCTGGCCGGCTTCGGTGCCCACGGTGCGATCGCGGCGTCGGCCATCGCGGTCGTACCCGGCATGCCGCCCGTCATCCACCCCGACAACCTGTACAGCGAGGCGCAGGCCGGCCACATGAGCGCGGCGGTGGCGGGCGCGTTGCCGCGCATCTATGTGCCGAACCTGAGATCGAACGACGTCTACGTGATCGACCCGGCCACGTACAAGGTCGTCGACCGGTTCGCGGTCGGCCGCAGTCCGCAGCACGTCGTGCCGGCATGGGACCTGCAGACGCTGTGGGTCGCGAACAATGCGGAAGGGCGAACCGACGGCAGCCTGACGCCGATCGATCCGAAGACGGGCAAGCCGGGCCAGGAAGTGAGTGTCGACGACCCGTACAACATGTATTTCATGCCCGACGGCAAGGCGGCGATCGTGGTGGCCGAGGCGCATGCGCGGCTCGACTTCCGCGACCCGAAGACGATGGCGCTGAAGTCGAGCCTCGATGTGCCGCAATGCAAGGGCATCAACCACGCCGACTTTTCGATCGACGGCCGGTATGCGCTCTTCACGTGCGAGTTCGGCGGCAAGCTCGCGAAGATCGACCTGGTGAATCGCAAGGTGATCGGCTACCTTGAACTCGACCGGAAGGGGATGCCGCAGGACATCCGCGTGTCGCCGGACGGCAAGGTGTTCTATGTCGCCGACATGATGGCGGACGGTGTGTACGTCGTCGATGGCGACCGCTTCACGAAGATCGGCTTCATCCCGACCGGCGTCGGAACGCACGGGCTGTATCCGAGCCGCGACGGCACGAAGCTCTATATCGCGAATCGCGGCTCCAATCGCGTCCACGGGCCGCCGCACGGCAAGGGCAGCGTATCGGTGCTCGATTTCGCGACCCGCAAGGTGGTCGCAACCTGGCCGATTCCCGGTGGCGGCAGCCCCGACATGGGCAACGTCAGCGCGGACGGCAAGACGCTGTGGCTGTCGGGCCGCTTCGATGATGTCGTCTATGCGATCGACACCACGAGCGGCGCGGTCCGGTCGATTCCCGTCGGCATGGAGCCGCACGGCCTGACGGTGTGGCCGCAGCCGGGGCGCTATTCGCTGGGCCATACGGGGAACATGCGGTAGGGCGTCGGCCGGTCGGCGCGTACCGGCCCGGCGAGCAGGCGAAGGGCACGTGACTGCCCCCGTCACTCCCACGCGTGCTTGCTGAACTGATAGCCCTTGCAGCGGATCGTCTTGATTCGCTTCGGTTCCGTCAGGTCATCGCGCAGCTTGCGGCGCAGCTTCGAGATGCGGCCGTCGATCGAGCGGTCGAAGCCGTCGAACTCGATGCCGCGTAGCAGCTGCGTCAGCTCTTCCCGGCTGACCACTTCACCGGCACGGCAGACGAGGGCCCACAGCAGGTCGAATTCGGTCGAAGTCAGGCGAGGCGCGCTCCCGTCCGGAAGGCGAACCTTGCGATCCGCCCGGTCGATCGAAAACTTGCCGAACTCGAATCGATGAGGCGACGCCGGCGCGACGTCGTCCGGGCGCATGCGTATCCGTCTCAGGTGGGCCTTGATCCGCGCGAGCAGAATGCGCGGCTCGACCGGCTTGTGGAGAAAGTCGTCCGCGCCGAATTCCAGGCCGAGCAACTCGTCGAACTGGTCGTCGCGGGCCGTGATCATGATGACGATGCCGTCATACCGCATGCGTGCCTCGCGGCAAATCTCGAAGCCGTCCTTGCCCGGCAGGTTGATGTCGAGAAGCACCACGTCGGGGCGACGCGAGACGATGGTGGATACGGCGTCGGTGCCGTCGAACAGTGTGTCCACGTCGTACTGATGCATGCGCAGATAGTCTGCGATCAGTGCGGACAGATGGACGTCGTCTTCGACGAGCAGGATTCGGATGGGCATCGCTAAACGAAGGGGTGAAACGGGAAAGTGGCGAGCGCTCAGGCCCATTCCGAACAGGGGGGAGCCGAAGAGAGGCGCATGATACTGCGAAACATTCTGGCGGAATGTGGCGAAATCTGAATCGTTCGGCCACGCCTTCCGCGCGCCAATCATCGCCGCTGTGAACGGGCGAACGTGTGGAATCGTGTCGTCGCCGAACGGGACGATGTCCGGACGAAAAGGTTCGGCGTAACGTCCGGCGCGTCGCCGGCACGGGTGCCGGACGAGGTGTCGTTCGCAAGAAAACGTTTGCGAAACATGGCCGCGCGTACGAAGTACCCACGCCCGGATCGAATCCCGGTAAAGATTGCTCGACATATCATTACAAAATATTACGAACCGGATGCAATGCGGCTCCTTACAATCGTGGCAATTCGGTGGCGGGCATGACCCACACCCGCTTCCGGTTGGTCGCCAAAGAGCATGCAAGCGCGAAGGCGATGATCGATAGCGTGTCGTGGCTCCGTTGATTGCGTGCCTTCGGCGAGCCGCAGCCGGTGCTCGACGCGTGCGGATCGGTGTCGGCGTGTCCCTGGCCTTCGGCGGGTAAAGGTCCGGCCACCACGATGTTCTGATAGGAATGCGAAATGACGCCGCTTCAAATCATCCAGAGTCTCGATTCACTGACGAACGCGATCGAAGTCGCGGTCGCCCGCGCCGACTGGAACGAGGCCGTCCGGGCCGCCGACACACGCTCGATGTTCCTGATGACGCTTGTGCCCGATCAACCCGACGAGGTTCACGCGGCGATCGGGAGAATGCGGGAGATCGATATCCGGATCTCCATTGCTGCACGGGAAACGCTGGAAGCCCTCGTTGCCGAGAGCCGGAAGGCGTTGCAAGAAGTCCAGTTGGCGACGCAGGCGTTGACGGCGCAGCCGCTGTCGCCGGGGGCGGATGCCATGGCCTCCCGACTCCCTTCGTGACGCCCGTGAGTTTCACGGCCCCTCGCGACGCACATGCTCAATCCGCGGAAAGCTCTTTGGACAGGCCCGTCAGGTCTCAACGTTTCGGTGGCGGTATGCGATTTCGAAAACGCATCAGTTATGTCGATGCAACTCGGTGGTTCGTCGATGGCGACCACGATCGGGTGGAAACCCGTGACGGCGGCCGGGCAGTCGCCACGCCGGAAGGCTGGCGTGCGGTGAAGCCGGGTGACTGGATATTGCTCGACGAGCGCGGCAACTGTTGGCCGATGGACAACGGGCTCTTTACGAGTCTTTATGAACCGGCGGTGGGGTGAGCGCCGAGCGTGCGCCGACGCCGCAAGCTCCCGCGGCGCGCCCGCGATAGCCGGTACGCCATCCAGCTTACCGGCTCGCGCGCGAAAACAGCAATGAGTCGGCGTCGTTGAACCGGATCCGGATCGGCTCGCCGTAACCGGCTTTTTCCGCCACGCGGATCGACGCGACGTTGGTCGGCGCGATCACGCACACGCTGCGCTCGAACCGCTGTTGCCCGTCGAGCCATCCCAGCGCGGCCGCGAGCGCCTCGGTCGCGTAACCCTTGCCGTGCGCCCACGTCGCCAGTGCCCAGCCGGCTTCCGGCACGCCGCGAATCGACGGCTCGATGAGCCGGTGGAAATCGGCGAAACCGAGATCGCCGACATAGCGGCCCGATGCCTTCTCGCGAATTGCCCAGTAGCCATAGCCGAGCAGCGGCCACAGCCCGCGATACGCGAGCATGCGCATCCACGAGTCACGCGGCGCCGACGGCTCGCCGTTGAAGATGTGTTCGACAACCTCGGGCTCGGTCCACATCGCGGCGAGCGCATCGAAGTCGCCGAGCGGGTGGCCTTCGAGGATGAGGCGCGGCGTGTCGAGAACGGGCGGGGAGGAGACGGGCGGCATCGTGGTTTCCGGATACGAGAGGAGCATGAGACGGCCTGGCCGTCAGCACGTCGATGCCGCGCTGGCTGGGTCCCGTTCACGCACCCGCTGGCAGATCGGGCGGCGATGTTGCTTGGCGAGCGGCGGCGTACGATCGACGGCAGGCGACGGCGGCACTCTGCGAGCGGGTATGTCCAGTTCGGCAAGACAGGGAGCCGAAATGATAGCAAAACCCTTGCCCGCATTGGCGGCGCGGCGGCCGGCCGGAGGTGACGTCGTCGCATCGACGATAGAAGCGCGGAACGATCCTCATCAGTCGAAAAATCGCCAAATTGATGCGCAAAAGGATCAATATGATTCGCCGCCGCTGACGATCTACTTCCGGCTTTTCAGGAAAGTGCGCCCTTCGGCCGTGATCGACGCGCCCGAGCGGCCGTGTGCGGAATGGCTGACGAAGCCGGCGCTGACGAGCTCCCTGGCGATCGACCAGCCGAGCGCCGGCGCGTCGCGCCCGTAGCGGACATCGGCGAGGCGCTCGAGCGCCCAGATGGCGGAGGCCGACAGGTTCGGGGTGTTGGGCGTGAAGTTGTCGCTCATCGCTTCCTCGTGAAAAGGGGATTCGGGGTGGGCGGGATGCCGTGACATCGGGTGGTGCGCGGGTCAGCGCGCTTGCAGCGCAGGCAGCAGCGCCTGCAGTGCCGCTTCCTCGTCGGGGCCGGTGGCCAGCACTTGCGCGGACGTGCCGCCGTGCACCCGCAGCGCCGCGATGGCGGCGCTGTCCTTCGCGTTGCTGCTGATCCCGTTCGCGATCAGCAGGATGTCGCTTTCGAAGCCGCGCGCTGCCGCGACGGCTGCTTCGCGTGCGCAGCCGCCGCGGTTGCGGTTCCACGCGGGGCCGATTTCAACGTACACAACGGTTGCCACAATGTCGGAAAGCCTCTGGACGGAACGTCGGAATCGGTGTGCGGCGCTGGGCCAGTGGTGCGCCAGTCGGGCGTGAAACGGGCTTTCCCGTACGACTCGGGGAAGCTGGCAGCGCGGCCGGGGTGTGCACATCCTGCGTGGATGTGCCGGCATTCTCGGTGAAACGGGCCGCAAATCCGGCGAACGGCACGAGAACGTTGATTATAATACGGCAATCAAGACATGTGTATTGCATTATAATATTGTGTGCGCCAAAGGCAGCCCGTCGACTCATCGGCCGGTACCTGCAGGCCCACCGGGCGACGCTGCCAGCGCGCCCGATATTTTTATCGACGACTCACCCCCTGAATGGAAGCTGCAATGAACGCCGCCCCTGCCTGCCCGCAATGCGCGATGGAAAACACTTACCCGGACGGCCCGCTGACCGTATGCGCGGACTGCGGCCATGAATGGTCGGCCGACGCTGGCGCCGACGCGGGCGACGAGCCGGCGGGCGATGTCGTCAAGGACGCCAACGGCAACGTGCTGTCGGATGGCGACTCGGTCGTGCTGATCAAGGACTTGCGCGTGAAGGGTTCGTCGATCACGCTGAAGATGGGCACCAAGGTCAAGAGCATCCGGCTCGTCGGTGGCGATCACGAGGTCGATTGCAAGACCGACATGGGCGGCTTCATGCTGAAGGCCTGTTACCTGAAGAAAGTCTGAGCGCGCACGCTCCAATCGACCGTTTGCAATCGACTGCCCGTTCATGGCCGAAGATCGAATTTCCTACGACGCGTTCATCAGGTTCCTGGCGACGCCGCTGAACGACGGCCGGCCGTTCGTGCTGGAGACGGAGCACGCGCTTTCGCTGCACTTCGACCATTTCGGCACGCAGAGCTTCATGTCGCGCCGGGATCCGGGCCGGCTCGAGCTCGGCTATACACGCGTGATGATGGGCTTTCTGCTGCTGCAGCCCGAGCCCGCGCACATCTGCATGCTCGGGCTCGGCGGCGGCTCGCTGGCGAAGTACTGCTACCGGCACTTGCCCGGCGCGGCGATCGACGCGGTCGAGATCAATCCGAACGTGATCGCGCTGCGGGATGTATTCAGGATTCCTGCTGATGACGGCCGGTTCACGGTGGTGTGCGCCGACGGCGCGGATCATCTGGAAAGGGCGGATGTCAGGACGGACGTGATCCTGCACGATGCGTTCGTCGCCGACGGCATGCGGGGCCGGTGTACGGGCGCGGCATTCCTCGCTGCATGCCGCGAGCGCCTGAGCGAAACCGGCGTGCTGGCGATCAACTTCATGGACGACGATCCGGCGCTGCCGGAGCATCTCGAGCACCTTCGGGCCGTGTTCGGTGCGTCGTATACGCTGGTGCCGTGCGGCGACGACAACAACTTCATCGCGTTCGCGTGGAAGGGCGGCAACCGGCTGCCGTCGCTGCGTATCCTGCTTGAACGCGCACTCGCGTGTGCGCGGGCCGGCGAGCTCAAGCTGGCGGCTACGGCGAGGCGCATGAAGGCTGGAGAGCGTGTCGACCCGCAACGGCTGGTGATGCGTGCGCAGCCGCACGGGCGCTGGGAAATCGGCGAGTAGGCGCGCTGCCCGCGCGGCCTGTACGGCCGCGCTTACTTCACGCGCTTGCCGAGCGCGCTCTTGGTCTTGTACGTCACGCCGTGGCGGTCGAGATACTCGCGGATCAGTTGCCGCACGACTTGCGAAGGCGTGAGATCCTGCTCCGCGCAGAGCATCTCGAAGGCTTCTTTCTTCGCGGGGTCGATCAGGACGGTCAGGCGGGCGGTTTTTGTTTCCATTGCAGGGCGAGGGTGGTCGGTATGTTAATCAAATTATAATCGATCCGCCTTCGGCGCCACCGCCGAAAGCGCGCTCCCGATGCGCGATCAGCCCCTGCTGCGGAGCAACGCGAGCAGGTCGTCGATCACCGGGACGATCGCGAGCGTGACGAGCATCGCGGCAAGCGGCACGGTCGATACGTAGCCGACATGCTTGAAGCCGATCGCGCCGGCCAGGCCGCCGATGAAGAACGACGTGAGCATCGTCGCGTGAATCCGCAGTTTCGAGCGGTTGGCGATGACCGCATGCGCGTCGACGTCGACCGCCGAGCGGTTCCAGTAGAACAGCTTCCCGAGTTCGATGCCGAGGTCGGTCACGATGCCGGTCATGTGCGTCGTGCGGATCTCCGCGCCCGACAGCTTCGTGATGGTCGCGTTCTGCAGCCCCATGATGAAGCACAGCAGCGTCACGGTCACGGGCACGAAGAAGGTCTCCCACAGCGCGAGGTGGCTGCCGAGCAGGCCGAACAGGAGCAGCAGCGCGGCCTCGAGCAGCAGCGGCAGCATGAACTGGCTGTGCAGGCCGCGGCGGCGGCCCCAGTTGACGAGGATCGCCGAGCAACTGGCGCCGATCAGGAACGACCCGAGCGAGCTGATGCCGGCCAGCGCGAGCCGCACGTCGCCGAGCGCCGTCTGGTCGGCGATCGCCGACACGATGCCGCTCATGTGCGACGTATATTGCTTGACCGCGAGAAAGCCGCCGGCATTGGCCGCGCCGGCGACGAACGCCAGCGAAAACCCGAGCTGACGGTTCGCGGTCGCGCTGCGGTGTTTTCCGGCCAGGTTTCGAAAGTACTGCGCTGGCATAGGGGCTGGGGGCTTCGCTCAATCGCCGCGGATCGCGGGCACGGACTGTAAGACGGGCGCCGGACGGCAGGGCGGGCAAGCCGCCTGCGCACGGGTACCGCGTCTCTCGAATGATGTGACGAACATGATAATGACATTATCATACTCTGTTAGTCTCATGGGGGCGGCAGTACAATGTCGTCCAGTGCGGCCTGACCGCGGCTCCGCTGCCGCATGGCCGCGCCGCCCGCCTTCGCGATCACTTCTGCCTACCGCTTCATGACCCCGATCAAGTTCATTCTTCGCTACACGGCGATCCCGTTCACGGCCATCGTGGCCGTGGTGATCTGGACTGTCATACCATCGTCGAAAGAGATCGATGCGAGACAATATGCGGCGCTGTCGCGCGCGTACGCGAGTTTTCCGCTGCCGTTCCGGCGCGAGATCTCCGAAACGATGGACCACGGCCGGATCAACGACCGCCGCTACCAGGCGCTCGTGCGCGATTCGCTGGGCAATGGCGTCGCGCTGGACTGGCCGGCGTCGGGCGTCGGCGAGCTCGCCGACGAGCGGCAAAAACTGGCCGAACTGATTCAGGCCGATTCCGATCTTCAAGGGCATCACCAATGAAAACTCTGCTGGTTTCCGTGGCATTCGCGATGATCATCGCGAGCCTGATCTTCGCGCTGTATTTCATGAATCACGATCGCGGCAAGTCCAAGCGGATGGCATGGTCGCTCGCGGCACGCGTCGGGCTGTCGGTCACGCTGTTCCTGTCGCTGCTGATCGCGTACAAGCTGGGCTGGATCGAGCCGACCGGGTTGCCGATCGGTCGCTGAACGATGGACGCCCCGTTGCATGCGGGGCGTTCGCAAGAATGCGAGTTTGAGTTTATGATCGTGCTATTGTGATAATTATACTTATCCTGATGGCCGTGATAGAAATGAATCCTGTCGAGGAATGGCAGCATCGCGTGCGTAACTGAAACGGGTTTGGCGCGCCAACAGAAGCGGTAGCGTCCCGAGGATGACGCTAATCGCCCGATTCGCTCGCGAAGTCATGGCGATACGCGCGGGGCGAGCAACCCACGATGCGCTTGAACGCGTGTCCGAAAGCGCTATCCGAGTCGTAGCCAAGCATCTGCGCGATCGCCGATATCGACGCGTTCGAGCGTCGTAGTTCCCGCATCGCGAGCTGCACGCGCCAGCGCAGTACGTACTCGAGCGGCCCGAACCCCAGCCGCCGCTTGAAATGCAGCGCGAACGTCGAACGCGATACGTGGCAGCAGGTCGCGAGTTCATCGACCGTCCAGCGTCGCGCGGGCTCCGCATGAATGGCGACGAGTGCCGTGCTCACCCGGGAATCCGCGAACCCGGCAAGCCACCCGACATCGCTGTTCGCGCCGTCGTCCACATAGCGCCGCAGGATCTCGACCAGCATCATGTGACCGAGATGTCGAACCATCAGCGACGCCCCCGGCGATGGCTTGCCGAATTCATGCGCGAGCCGCTGCAGCGCCCAGCGCAACACCGCCGCCTGCTCGGAGTCGCCGCTCACGATGACCACGGGCGGCAGGCTGCCCAGCAGCAGCGGCATGCCTTCCTCGTACGAGAAGCGGCCACCGATCAGAAAGCAGTTCACCGGTTCGCCATAGTGCGCGATACCGCGTTCGACGTTCAGGTACACGTTGGCGGCAGGCACCGGCGTAACCGAGGGATCGCTCGCCAGCGAAAATGCCCGCGGCGATGCGAGCAGGAAGCAGTCTCCCGTGCGCAGCTGGATCGGCGATCCGGCGCCGTCGACGGTCAGCCAGCAACTTCCTTCGACAATCGCGTTGAACTTGATTCCTTCGGGTGGCGGAATCGCCACCGCCCACTCGCCGCCTGCTCTCAGGCCGGTGAAATACGAATCGCGGGTTTCCAGCAGCGACAGCACTTCCGATAGGGGATCCACGCTCAAGCTCCGGACGATCTCGACGAAAAACCGGATTCTATTGCATTCACAGTCCGGGGGCGTCGCCGGAGAATGACCTCGTGCAGTAACGCGGCCGACAGGCGGGCGCGTGCTTCACACATCGTTCCAGGAGCTTTCAATGACGAGCAGGCAACATCCCCTTCATTCCGGATTCGGCGCTGCATCGACGGCAGGCGACGTACTGGCCGATCTCGACCTTCACGGCAAGACCGCGATCGTTACGGGCGGCCATTCGGGTCTCGGCCTGGAAACGACGCGCGCGCTGGCGGAAGCCGGTGCGACCGTCGTCGTCGGCGCACGGAGCGCCGATGCCGCGCGCGAAGCAACGCGCGGCATCGACGGTGTGGAGATCGCGGCGCTCGACCTCACCGATCTCGCGAGCGTGGCGGCATTCGCGGCGCGGTTCGTCGCGGCGCGCCGCGACGTGGACATCGTCATCAACAGCGCGGGCATCATGGCGTGCCCGGAGACGCGGGTCGGCGACGGCCTGGAAGCGCAGATGGCGGTCAATCATCTTGGCCATTACGCGCTCGTCAACGGGCTGTGGCCCGTTCTCGCGCAAGGCGACGGCGCCCGCGTGGTCGCGGTGTCGTCGCTTGGGCACCGGCTGTCACCGATTCGCTGGGATGACGTCCAGTTCGCACACGGCTATGACAAATGGCTGGCGTACGGGCAGTCGAAGACCGCCAACGCGCTGTTCGCGGTGCAGCTCGACAGGCTCGGCGCCCCGTTCGGTGTCCGCGCCTATTCGCTGCATCCGGGCAAGATCGCGACACCGCTGCAGCGTCATCTGACACGCGAAGAGATGATGGCGCAAGGGTGGGTGGACGAACACGGCGTGCCAATCGATCCGACCTTCAAGACGCCTGCCCAGGGCGCGGCAACCCAGGTATGGGCGGCGACGTCGCCGCGCCTGGCCGGGATCGGCGGTGTCTATTGCGAGGATTGCGACGTCGCGGTTGTCACGTCCGGAAGCGAGGAATCGGGCGTGCGGCCGCATGCGATCGATCCGGAGGAAGCGGCGCGTCTGTGGGCGTGGTCCGCGGCGCTGACAGGAATCGACGCCTTTGCGGCGCGCCGTTGACACCCGAGCGCGCATGGCGGATGCACCGGCAGCGACAGGGTCGTGCGGCCGGTGCGGGCCCCCGTGTGGCTGCGTATCCGCGGGGCGGGCGAAGCGCGCGGCGCATTTCCGCGATCAATCCCGGCGCACGTATAACGTAAGCTGAAATCGGTTTTTCCCGCGTGCCAGGTGCGTCCCTATACTTTGCGATGCTGCGCAAGCAGCGATTCGCGCATCCCGCGATCGCGCGACGCAGCGCCCGCTCTTCTCGTACAAGGACCTGCCGAATGACTGCCCGTGATGCCGTCGATCCGCGCGACACGTTGCGCGACGCGCTTGCCGCGCTACCCGATCTCGCCAACGCGATCGGGCAGGATGCGGCGCAACGCGAGGCGCGCCGCGAACTGCCATTCGAGGGTTTCGCGATCTTCCGTCGCTCGGCGCTGGGCGTATTGCGGATTCCGGTTGGGCGCGGCGGCCTCGGTGGCACGCTGGTCGATCTGTTCGACACGATCACGACGCTGGCCGCCGCCGATTCGAATCTCGCGCACGCGCTGCGGATCCACTACGACCAGATCGAGACGCTGCGGCTGTCGCCGCGCACGCCGTTCAACGACGTGCAGCTGGAGCGTGCGCGGGCCGGCGCGATATTCGGCGGTGCATCGACCGAGCGCGGCACGTCGCGGCCCGGCGAGAACACCACCGTGCTGCGCCGCGATGGCGATCACTATCGCGTGACGGGCCGCAAATACTATTCGACCGGCACCGCGTTTGCCGAATTCGCGCGCATCAACGTCGAGAACGAGCAGGGCGACGCAGTCGCCGTGATCATTCCCGTCGCGCGGGACGGCGTGCAGGTGCTCGACGACTGGGACGGCATGGGCCAGCGCATGACTGCGAGCGGCAGCCTGCTGCTCGACGACGTGCAGGTATTCGCGGATGAAGTGGCCGTGCGCGACGGTTCGACGCTGGTCGGCCGCCATTGCGGCGCGCTGCGGCAACTGCATCTCGTCGCGACGGGCGCGGGCATCGTGCGCAACGTGGTTGCCGATGCACGCCGCTATGTGCTCGCGCACGGCCGCCCGGTGCTGCACAGCCCGGCGCCCACCGCACGAGACGATCATTTCATCCAGCAGGTCGTCGGCGAGCTGTCCGCGCACAGCCACGCGATCGACGGGCTCGTGCGCGAAAACGCGCGGGCGCTCGACCGTTCCGCCGACGCGATCGAAGCCGGCGACGCCGATGCGCATGCCCTTGTGCTCGACAGCGCGCTTGCAACGGCACGCACGCAACTCGTCGTCAGCAAGCTTGCGCTGCATGCGGCGGAGCGGCTGTTCGAAGTCGGCGGCGCGTCGGCGACGGCGCGCGAACACAACCTCGACCGGCACTGGCGCAACCTGCGCACGATCTTCAGCCACAACCCGTTGCTGCACAAGGCGCGCGTGATCGGCGACTACGAGCTGAACGGCGTGACGACGCACCTCACCGAAGGCCGCGTGTTCTGACGCGGCCGTGTCATTTCGGCGAGCACGCGCGCCACGGTACGCGACACCTCCACTGCCTCACGTCAGCGCCGCAGGCCGGCGTCGCGCAGTAGCGGCAGCACGCGTGCGCCGAAGAAGTCGAGATCGGGCTTGAAGTCGTAGAAGCTCAACTGGATGCCGTCGATGCCGGCGCGGTGCAGCCGCACGATGGTATCGGCGACTTCTTCCGGCGAGCCGGTGATCGAGATATTGCCGCCGATGGCCCGCGCGGCCGCCTGTGAGCGCTGTTCGAAGCCGCCTCGCCACGCATGCGCGTCACTGTCGAAACGGTGGAAGCTGCCTTCGTCCGCATGCGCGACGATCGCGTCGCGGTACGCACGCGCTTCGGCCGCCGTCTCGCGGCAGATCACGAGCGGGTTGAGCAGCGTGCGGATCGCCCGGCCGCGCGCCGTGGCAGCTGCCTTCACGCGTGCGGTATGCGCGGGCAGCGCATCGATCGCCCGTTCGGCATCCGGGCCGGCCGGGCTCGTGACGAACACGATGTCCGAATAGCGTGCGGCGAAATCGATGCCAGCATCGGAGCCCGTCGCGTTGATCAGCAGCGGGCGGCCGTAGCGCGGCTTCGGCGTGACGAATGCGCCGCCCAACCGCCAGCTCGACAGCGCGGGCGTGTAGCTGAAATTGTCCGGTTGCGCCCACAACTGCTGAACCGCATCGAGGAATTCGGCCGCCATTTCGTAGCGCCTGTCGTGTTCGATCCGGTTCCAGCCGAACATCTCGTGCTCGACTGCGCGGTGGCCGGTCACGACGTTGATGCCCCAGCGCCCGCGCGAGATGTGATCGAGCGTGGCGGTGAACTTTGCGAAATGCAGCGGATGCCACGGCCCGTAGAGCACGTGACTCGTCGCGACGAGGATGATCCGTTCGGTGCGCGCGGTCAGCGCGGCCAGCGTCATGAACGAGTCGAGCGCGTGGCCGTCGAACACGCCGCCGTAGCCGCCTTTCGGCAGCCACTGCGACAGCGCGAACACGAGATCGAAGCCGAGCGCCTCCGCGCGCGCGACCAGGTCGGCGTTGTAGTCGAACGTCCAGTCCGTCGTGCGCGGCAGCGTCGACGCACTCCAGCCGCCGGCCTGGATCGGCAGGAACAGCCCGAGCATCAGTGGCTGCGCGAGGACGCGTGACACAGGGCTGTCGGGGAAATCCGCCGGCGAGCGCACGTCGACGAACGACGATGGCGCGACCGGGGTGGCGAGGGCGGTGTCGCTCATGAGGGCTTCCTTGCGGGTTGGGTACGCACCGCACGGCAACGGCGGGTGCTGAGGCGAACCACATCGCGTTCGTGCGGCCCGGGTGCGCCGTCGGGCGGCGACAGCAAGGGCGCGCCCGACGCGCGCGTCCGCAGCCGCACGTCGAATGGATCGAGCAGGGTGAGCGGCCGGCTCGCCAGCGTGCCGCCGACGGGCAACCTCACCGCCGCCCATCCGCTGCCGAGCTGGCGCAGAGTTGCGCGCCGGCTGCTGCGCGGCACGCGGTGACGGAAACGGAAGTCGGTCACGGTCGAACGCGTATCGCGCGCGGGGAAACGCCCATTCTCGGCAACCGGGCACGGCACGGCAAACAACGAATCCCGCTTTGCTTATCACGTGGCGCCGCGCCCGGTGCGCGCGCCGTCAGAACTTCACGCGCAGCCCGCTGACGAGCGCGACCTGACGGTTCGTCGACGATGCGCTGCCGATGTTCGAGATCGCCGCGATCGCACGATAGCCGCCCGCCGTTGCCGTGCTCGGATCGCCGGCCGCGAGCTGGTAGATGCCGGACAGGTAGAGATCGGTGCGTTTCGACAGCGCATAGTCGAAACCGAGCGTGAACTGGTGCCAGCGCGGCTTCAGCGTCTGGCCGCCGGTGCCCGGCAGGCCGCTCGCGCGCCCGTCGGTGAACGTATAGACGCCGATCAGCGTGGCCGCCGGTGTGATCTGGTAACGCGCGTTCACGTCGTAGTTGTTGAACTTGCGCGACGAACCGTCGAGATAGTCGAGCTGCGTGTGGCTCCACGCGAAGCCGAGCGTTGCACGGCCGAGCGCGTAATTCGCGCCTGCCACGCCGATCTGCTGCTTGAGTACGCCGCCGTTCAGCCCGTAGAAGAATGCGCCGCTGTAGTCGTTGCCGGTGGTGGTGGTCGCACCGCCCACCGCGCCGCTCGTATTCGACGTCGAATTCGGATGATTGATGCGCACATAGCCGGCGCCCACCGACAACGGGCCGTTCACGTAGTTCGCCGACGCGCCCCATGCGTTGTTGTTCGAGAACCCGGTGCCCGCGCCACCGTTGGCCTGGTTGCTGAACGCATAGAGCAGGTCGGCCGTGAAGCCGGCGATCGTGTCGCTGCGGAACTTCACCGCGTTGTTCAGCCGGAAGCTCTGGTTCATGTTGTCGTTGTCGCCCACGTGCGTGGCCGGCGACCAGAAGCCGGACCCCGAGTACTGCGCGACGAGGTCGGTGATCGGCTCGTACTGGCGGCCGAAGGTCAGCGTGCCGATGCCCGACTTGGCAAGGCCCACGTACGCGGAGCGGCCGAACAGGCGGCCGCCCTGGCCGAGCCCGCCGTCGCTGGGCCGGAACCCGCTTTCGAGCGTGAAGACCGCCTGCAGGCCGCCGCCGAGATCTTCCACGCCTTTCAGGCCCCAGCGGCTGCCGCTCAGCTTGCCGCTCGTCTGCTGGATGTTGCTCGCGCCACCCTGGTTGTTCGTATAAGCGAAACCGGCATCGACGACGCCGTACAACGTGACCGAACTCTGCGCATGCGCGCCGACCGAACCGATCGAAACCAAACCCAGGACTACCGATTTTTTGATCATGACTATCCTCTGTTTTTATGGGTACCTCTGTGAGGATTACGATGCTATTGACGACGGTCGTGCCAATGAACGGTCGATCCGTGGTTTGTAAATCGCTGCGCGGCCGATTTGCAATGTGTGTTGCCGCAAGTCCGGCATGTGTGCCGCGATCGCGTCCGCTACCCATGCTGCGGCGAACGCATCGCGCGAACGGCGAACGTCGAGCGCCGGATAGTTGCGGGCGCCGTCATATCGATCGATGAAATCGTTCGATATGCGCAATACAGGCGGCCCGGCGCGCGATGTTTTTTTGCAACGCCCGCTGTGCGGCGGGCGGCCGATGCGCTACATGCGCCCGCATATCGATTCCGCAAAACGTTGGTAGGGCCGCGCGACGCATGACGGTAGAGTCGGGCATCCGGCCTCGGGCCGGCATGCTCCGGGAACGGAAGGGCGCGCAAGTGTGCGTTCGTCCCGGCTGAACAACGAACACGGGAGTCGTTTGTCATGAGTCGCGATGTGCTGTTTCTGCTGGAGCCAGGCTTTGCCGATCCGAAGCATCCGGGCCAGCGCTTCGTCTGCCCCCATGGACTGTCGATCGAAGGGCTGCTGGCAAGCGCGCCCGATCGCGCGGGTCGAATCGACGTGAAACGCGTCGGCTTCGAGCGGCCGCGGCACGCGGTGATCGACGCGCTCGACGATGCGCACCAGGGGCTGCCGGTGCTCGTGCTCGGTCGCGACCAGCCAGCGCCGGACGACGCACGGACGCTCGGCGACGTGCGCTTCGTCACCGACGCACGCCGCATCCTCGAACTGCTGGCCGAGCGCCACGGATTTCCGGTGCTGCATTGACGCGACGGTTTTCACTTCCCGGTTGATCGACCGACAGGAGCATCCGATGTCTTCAATTTCGGCGGCGCGGCGCCGTTTGTTGCTCGCCGGCGCCGCAGTCGTGGCGGCGCCATGGGCCACGAACGCAGCGTTCGCCGCCCCCGCTGTCAGCACCGATTTCACCGGCACCACGTTGCGCGTCGCGACCTACAAGGGCGGCTGGCGCGCGCTGTTGCAGGCGGCCGGGCTGGCCGACACACCGTACCGGATCGACTGGCGCGAGTTGAACAACGGCGTGCTGCACATCGAGGCGCTCAACGCGGACGCGCTCGACATCGGCTCGGGCAGCGAAATACCGGCCGTGTTCGCCGCGCGACAGAAGGCCAACGTGCGGCTCATCACTCGTGTGCGCGAAGACCTGAATAACCAGGTCACGCTCGCGCGCAAGGACACGCCGATCCGCAGCATCGCGGATCTGAAGGGCAAGCGCGTCGGGTACGTGCGTGCGACGACGTCGCACTACTTCCTGTATCGCCAGCTCACGGAGGCGGGCCTGGGCTTCGACGACATCCAGCCGATCAACCTGTCGCCGACCGATGGCTTGTCTGCATACGATCGCGGTGACATCGACGCATGGGCGATCTACGGCTACAACGGCCAGCTTGCGCGCAATCGCTACGGCGCGCGCGTGCTGAAGACGGGGAAGGGCTATCTGTCGGGCAACTTTCCGGTCTATGCGAACCCGCGCACGCTCGACGATGCGCGCCGTCGCGCGGCGACGGGTGATCTGCTGCTGAGATTCCGGCGCGCGTATGCGTGGGCGAACGGGCATTTCCGCGACTATGCGCTTGCGCAGAACCGCGAGACGCGCGTGCCGGTTGCCGATCTCGTCGCGATGTTCGACCAGCGCAGCGAAGACTATGCGCTGCTGCCGGTGACGCCCGATGTGGTGGCGCAGCATCAGCAGGTCGCGGATGTGTTCGCGCGGATCGGTGTGCTGGATGGTCCGGCCAATGTTGCGCCGCTCTGGGATACGTCGTTCAACGCGCTGGTGGCGGCGACGTGATCGGAGGCAATGAGAAGGCGGCCGAGTGATTGGGCGAATCAGGCGAACACGCGCTTTCGAAAGCGCTGTTTTCCATGCGTGAACCAGGCATCACGCCAGCCGCGAATCTCGTCGGGCGATCCTGTGTGACCGGATCAGGCGAACGTCGTCGCGACCATGATGCCGAACACGACGCCGATTGCAATCCCGCAGAGCCGGCCGTAAATCGATGCGCGCACATTGTCGTCGAGCAGGAACGGCGAGCGTTTGTGCTTCCATACCGTGCTGAAGGCGACCGGGCGGGTCAGCAGGGCGATGCATGCGATCAGCACCGGCGTGGCGATGAGCATTGCGATGCGCTGTCCGTTCCAGTCGACGCCGTGCATCGCCAGCGAAACGATCGCGGCAAGCGGAACCTCGACGCACAAGCCGAGCAATGAACCGTTGACGAATGAATCTCCGGGGGACTGAAACATGATCGGTCCTGGCGTTCGAATGAAATCGGTGCCCGGCTCGAGCGCCCGAAAATAAAAAACCACGGCCGTTGCCCACGGTTGGTCGACCGCGTCCGACATTGGCCAGAATGACGGCCGGATGGTACGGCAAATCGTTGGCCCGTTGGCGGTCATTCAAGCTATTTAACAAATGTCCCGGGTGGGACTGCATTTTTATGCTGCATCGGGATATCGCGCCGTGATAAAAATCGGGCAATCTCGTCGATGTCGGCAACGAGTTGAGGCTGCGCGACCGGCATGGCTGCATGCGTCGCCGTTCCGGCACGAAATATGACCCTGGTCGGTTTCCGGGCCTGCCGGGCGGGTTCCGGAGCGGGGCACGGGTTTAATGAACCGATGGCAATGGCGACGCGTCACCCATCGAATCGAACATGAGCGAACACAACGTGACGGGCCGTGACGCACAATGCGTCGGCGCGGCAAACGCGGAATTTTCAGCAGGCGTCGCCGCGCATCACGCCGGGCGGGTGGCGGATGCCGCGCGGCATTACCGGGCGGTGATTTCGCTCTGCCCCGATCACACCGAGGCGCTGAACAATCTCGGTATTCTGCTCGAAGCGGAAGGCAATGCAGGCGAGGCGGAACATTGCTACCGAAGGGCCCTCGAGATTCGTCCCGACAATGTGGACGCCTGTTTCAATCTCGGCCTGCTGCTTCACGACGGACAACGCCTCGATGAGGCGGAGGCCTGCTACCGCAGCGTATTGGCGTCGAATCCGGGGCATGGTCCGGCGCTGCGCAGGCTCGGCCTGCTGCTGCGGTTCACGGGCCGCGACGCCGAAGCCGAACGCACCTTGCGCGATGCCGTGATCGCTCGCCCGGGCGATGCCGTGGTTCATGCCGATCTGGCCATGCTGCTTCAGGCGCTCGGGCGATCCGACGAAGCGGAGCAGCAGTATCGGGCATCGCTTGCGCACGAACCGAACGACGCAGCGACGCTCAACAGTTTCGGTGCGTTGCTTCACCAGCTCGAACGGTTGCCGGAGGCCGAGACTTGTTTCCGGCGCGCGGTTTCGCTGCAACACGGCTCCCGCGAAGCGCGAGGCAATCTCGGCAACGTGCTGTTCGCGCAGCGACGATACGCTGAAGCCGAATCGTGTTACCGCGAAGTGCTCGCATACGATCCGTCGTTCGCGGAGGTGTGGAACAACCTGGGCCGTCTGCTGCATGAGGTCGGCAGGCTGGATGAGGCCGCCGCCGCTTTGAGACACGCACTGACGCTCGATCATGACCGCGTGCCGACCACGTTCAACCTGAGCCTGGTGTTGCTGGCGATGGGGCAGTACGAAGAAGGATGGCGCCACTACGAGGCGCGCTTTCAGCCTTCCTCGCACTGGGGCGACGCGTCGTCGAATCGCGTTCTGGCAAGCTTGCCCGCGCCGCTCTGGCAGGGCGAACCGCTCGACGGGAAATCGCTTGTCGTCTGGCCCGAGCAGGGGTTCGGCGATGTCGTGCAGTTCGCGCGCTATCTGCCGCTGCTCAAGCAGCGCGGATTGTCGACGCTGACGGTGGTGTGTCCGGCCGCATTGACGCGCCTGATCGCAACGGCCGACGGCGTGGATCGTTGTGTCGGGCTCGACGAGGCGGCGGCGCTTCCTGCACACGATTACGCGGTCCCGATCATGAGTCTGCCGTTGCATTGCGGAACGACGCTCGACACGATACCCGCGACGGTGCCCTATCTGCATGTGCCGGCAGCGCTCGTCGAGCGCTGGCGGAGCAGCGTGCCGTCAGCCGCCTTGAAGGTCGGGTTGGTCTGGGCCGGCGATCCGCGACCCGACCAGGCGCAGGCACACGCGACGGACCGCCGCCGCTCGCTTCCGGCAAGCGCGTATCTGCCCCTGCTGCGGATTCCGGGTGTGAGTTTCGTGAGCTTGCAGAAGGGCGAAACGACCCGCCGGCAGATCGACACGATTCCGTCGCCGCTTCGCCCTGTCGACCCGATGGAGCATGTGCGCGACTTCGCGGACACGGCGGCGATCATCTCCCATCTGGATCTCGTGATCACCGTCGATACGTCGGTCGCACATGTGGCAGGTGCATTGGGCACGCCGGTCTGGATCCTGTCGCGCTTCGACGGTTGCTGGCGCTGGCTCGCGGATCGGGACGATTCGCCGTGGTATCCGCGGGCGCGGCTGTTCCGCCAATCGGAGCCGGGGCGGTGGAGCGATGTCGTCGAGCGTGTCGCGGGTGCCCTCGAGCACCTTCGTGCCGAACGAGATGCATTGCGCGTATCCGCGGTACCTCGGGAAGAACTGGATCGGCGGTTCTAGGCGGACCTGCAGTCGTTTCGGCAGTACCGTCTGGCGAGGGCCGCCGCATTCCATGATGATGCGCTCCCGAGCGCAGCGGAACCGTCTGTTCGAGCGTACCGGCTGGGCTATCGGGCGCCGTCGCTCAGCGGTCCCGGCCGGCCAGAGCACGCCAATCGTCAAGACGGCGCGTCATAAGGCTATTGCAATCGACTGCGCACTCCCTCGAATACGAAACCCTACGCGCCACTGCAAGACATGCTGTAGGTGAAAACGAGGGAGGGTCAACCGTCCCGAGTCGCCTGCCGTATTTTGACAGTTCTTGACAGCTCGAAACAAGTGGAGAGCTATGATCTAGCTCTTTATTGAATGTGCATACTGGAGAACCTCTCATGAGTTCGGCACGCTCACTCAGTATCGGCATTACAATTGGCCTACATCATGCGGCAGAGAGTCTTTGGGTCAACGGCATCAAGCAGAACGCCTTGTATCTAATGAGGCTTTTTCAACACTCGCCTCTTGGCCATCAGGTCACCCTCGTCAACACGACGAACGTCAAGATCACGTCGGAACTTCCATGGGACACCACGCAGTTTCCAATACGCTCGTTCGACGATGCGAAAGACTCGCTTGATGTCCTGATCGAACTCGGTGGGCAGATTGATTCGGCGCAAACCGCGTATCTGCAGGCGCGCGGCGCAAAAGTCGTGAGCTACTGTTGCGGTCCGGAATACGTGCACATGATGCAGGCCATGATTTTTGGCAGACGGCATGCGGAAACGGTATTCATCAATCAACGTTATGATCAAGTATGGATCATCCCGCAAGTTGCCGAGACCAGCGCAGGCTTCTTCAGCGTATTGCGACGCCAGCCTGTTCGCGAGGTACCGTTCGTTTGGGATCCGATGTGCGTTGAAGAGCGATCGGCCGCTCTCCCGCATCGCGGGGAATATCGTCCAACCGGGCAACCCAAAAGGTTATCCATCATGGAGCCGAATATCGACGTTACCAAGTTTTGCCTCTATCCACTCTTGATCGCTGAGTTGGGATATCGGAAATGTGGTGCACGGATATCCTACGTGCATGCGACGAACACGGAACATCTTGCAAATGGCAGCCCGGAATTTATCGGAATTGCGCACCACCTGGATCTTGTGAGGGATTCGAAAATAAGCTTTGTCGGCTATCATAATACCCCTCAATTTCTTTCTGAATTTACCGATATTGTGATATCCCATCAATGGGGGCTTGCATTGAATTATTTCTATTTCGATGTTTGCTGGAACGGTTATGCGATGGTCCATAACGCCGGCCTCTGTCGTGAGCTCGGTTATTTTTATAATGGAAATGATGTGGAAGAGGGCGGCCTTCGACTCCGGCAGGCGATAGAATCTCACGATGAAAATTGGCAGGATTATAAGAATCGGCAGCGTGAAGTAATCGGGAGATTTTTGTCAACAAATCCTAGGCAAATCGAGGCGTATGACAGGTTGCTCGTCGGTCTTTTTGAATGAAATAAATGGGTTGTCGTGGTGGAATGAGTACGTCGTTGATTGACGCGAATGGACCGCGACGCAGACACGCTGGCCGAAGCGTTGGCGCAGGCGGAGACCCTGAGTGTTGTTCAACCGGCGATCGCGTTCCGGTTGTAGCAGGCCGCATTCCTGGATGCCGTATTTGCGGCACAGCGCTGCCGGCTTCAGTTCGGTCTAGGTTTCCTTCAAGAAGCCGATGATCTGTTCTTCGGTGAATCGTTTTTTCATCGTGTTTCTCTCTGGAGCGGACGCTCCACTGTCACCGCACGAAACGCGGGGAGCAGGTCAGTCGCACCGTAGCAGGTCCTGTTTGCGTTGGACGAGTCGTTTTGGCGCCAACTGCTTGCGGCTGCAGGATCACTGACGTCACATCCGCACCATTGGACGATCCCGAGGCGGATTGATCCTCGCGGGCCTCTACACACAAGCCCGCGACCTTCACGACAGCCTTCCGGTTCGCGCCCATCTCTCGAGTATCCACTGTGCGTCGGCGACGGTTGCATCCCAGGCGCCGATGACGGGTTGTCGAACGACGCGGATTCCCGGGTACCACGGCGTCGAGGTCGGGGATCGTTCGAAACGCCAGTCTCCGTGGAGCGGCGACAGTAGGAGGGTCGGCAAGTCGAGGCTGGCGGCGAGGTGCAGCGGCCCACTGTCGACGCTGATGACCAGGTCCGCCGCAGCCGACAGCAGCGCTGCAAGCCCACGCAGGTCGGTCGTCGCGTCGAGGTTGGTGGTCGTGTGGGACAGATCGTCGGCGAGCCATCGCTGCATTTCGAGACCGCGCTGGAATACGATCCAGTGTACGTCCTGGTTTTCCAGCAACGGACGTATCTGCTGCAGGCGCAGACTCCGCCACGCGAAATCCCCGTGAGCGGATTCGTTCGACGACCAGAACAACGCGCAGCATGGGCGTCCGCGCGCGGCGCGGCGAATGCGTGCCACCTGTTCGGACATCTCGGGCGAGGGTGCTGCCTCATACATTGCCCGGCGCGCCGGCAGGTAGCCGGCCAGCGGGAACATCGCGGTGAACAGGGAGAACGGTGTTGCCCACATTGCATCGAACGGAGCGTTGCCGGCGAATGGCGCCAGCAGTTGATCGGCACGGATGTCGCGATAGTCGTTCAACCAGGCTTGATTGACGTCCGGACACGGCCAGGGCTCGTGACAGACGAGTTCGGTGCCGGCCTGAGCGAGCAGGGTGCGATAGCGGATGAACTGGAGCCAGTCGCCGAAACCGCCGCCACGGACGTAGCGCAGCACGCGCGGCAATGGTGTGTCGCCACACCAGTAGCCGGGATCCTTGATTCCGTATATCTCCGCTACGGCCGATCGGCTCGTATAAGCCGACGCATATTCGCCGATTCCCGCGGCGATTCCGTGAGCCCGCATCAGCGAGGTGCTGCGGATTTTTCTCAACTGGATGCCGGTCGCCTGCGGAATCGCGCCAGCGTGGTGCGCAGCCTCGTACGACACGGATCTCGCAATGATGTCGTCGTCGCGGCCGAACAGATACAGGATTTCGAGCTTTACCTGCTCGCGCTCCCATTCATTGAGGCCGTGTACGAGCGTTTCGAATTGCGTGTCGAGAACGTCCAGCCGGCCGAGATGGGCGCACGCATGGAAAAAGATGGAACGATGGTTCGTATAGCCTGGCTCGCGCTGCGTAAGCTCGATGGATCGGTCGACCGCGTGTTCGAATTCCCCAAGGAAATAATGGTACTGAACGCATGCATGGAGGTATCGTGCGGTGCCGCCGTCGGTGGCCTTCAGGTCGTCGAGCAGGCGTCGAGCGTCATCAATGGCACCGCGCTGTACGAGCTGCTGCACAACGAAAACCGGATTGTCTTGGGTCATTGGCTGGGCTAGGGTGAGAAGCTTCAAGGTGTCCGAGTCGTGGCGCCACGCGGACGGTCCTATTTCGCGCTCGTGCAATGAAGGTCAACGGCAGGTCATGCGCGAGCGCGTCGTTGGCCCGCGTGATCGGCGAACCTGCATCGAATCGGGTGGCGAGTGCTGCCACGTCGACGATCAGCGGGCCGCGCCCCGAACACAGCGTAACCGAGCCCGCATCCGAACCGTCCGGATCGAGCATTATGGCGCTGACGTCAGCGGCCGGGGCGGCAGCGTTACAAAGAGCCTCCACAGAAGCTGTCGCGCGACGCGTTGACGGAGCAGGACGCGGCGAAGTGCGTTCATGGCGTGCGATTTTACAAGGGTTGACTGGCAGGGAAAGACTGCCGAGCCGATGGGCGGTATCAGTCGCTATTCGATTGGACCAGACGGCGACGAGGTCAAGCGCGCATACGGTCCCGGCTGCTTGTAATGCTTCTAAGGACATTGAGACACATAACCGGGCTATGGATAAATTTGACATAAGCTAAATTATCGATAGTTTTGGTGTAGTAGCTTTTTAGAAATGTCGTGTTCTAGCCATTTAGAAATGTCGCGTTTGGACCTCGGTAAGCTTGCCGGCTCCCCGTCAGATCATGGAGCCGGCGATGCACCGAACAGCACTGGTGACATTGAACATGCGAGAACTCGACCGTCTGAAGGTAATCCAGGCTGTGGTGGATTTGGGCCTGAAGCCTGGCCGCGCGGCCGAACGACTGGGCCTAACGGTCCGGCAGATCGAACGGCTAGTGATTCGGTACCGGGAATCTGGTGCGGCTGGACTGACGTCGCTCAAACGTGGTCGTCCGGGGAACCGGCGATTGGACGAGGAACTGGCTCGGCGAGCGCTGGCGATCATTCTCGAGCGCTACGCGGATTTTGGCCCGACGCTGGCCTGCGAGAAGTTGTCCGAGTGCCATGGCATCCAGTTGGCCAAGGAGACGGTCCGGAAGCTGATGACGGATGCCGGTTTGTGGGTGCCACGCCGGCAGCGGCCGCCGAAGGTCTATCAGCCGCGGGCCCGGCGCGCCTGCTTGGGTGAACTGATCCAGATCGACGGCAGCGATCATCGATGGTTCGAGGAACGGGCGCCGGCCTGCACGCTGCTGGTGTACGTCGACGACGCGACGAGTCGGTTGATGCATCTGCACTTCACGCAGACCGAATCGACCTTCAGCTACTTCGAAGCGACGCGGGCGTATCTGGAGCGTTACGGCAAACCTGGAGCGCTCTACAGCGACAAGTACAGCGTGTTCCGCAGCCCAACCGCGAGCAAGACCGGAAGCAGCGTGACGCAGTTTGGCCGGGCCATGTATGAGTTGAACATCGATACGTTTTGCGCGAACAGCAGCTCGGCCAAGGGCCGTGTCGAGCGAGCGCATCTGACCTTGCAAGACCGGCTCGTGAAGGAACTGCGGCTGCGCGGGATCAGCACGGTAGCCGAGGCCAATGCGTATGCGCCCTCCTTCATGGCAGCCTACAACACACGCTTCGCGAAGCCGCCGCGCAGCGACTTCAATGCGCATCGGCCACTGCGAGACGACGAGGATCTGGATACGTTATTGACGTGGCGTGAAACACGTCGGGTATCGAAATCGCTGACCGTGCTCCACGACCGAGTGCTTTACTTGCTGGACGACACGCCGGTCAACCGGAAGCTGATTCACCGCTACATCGATGTATGGGAGTACCCCGACGGGCGGATCGAAATCCGAGCCGATGGCAAGGTTCTGTCTTGCCGTCTTTACGACAAGCTGGCGGAAGTCGATCAAGGTGCAGTGATCGAGCAAAAGCGATTGAGTCACGTGCTACAAGTTTCGCAAGCGCTTCAGGCTCAGCGCGACAACCGTCGAACCTCCGGATCGCCGTCGCGAACCAATCAAGGTCAGGCCGTCCGCGGTTCAAAGCAACCCGTTGGCACGAAGAAGCAACGTGCATTTACGCAGGCCGACGTCGAGCAGGTAATCGTGGATCTCGCCGAACGCAGACAGCCGCAACAGCCCGCGCGCAAACCTAGCCGTCGGTCTGCAAGGGGCAATGACGCAAGCGTAAGCACCCTGCCCGTTCAGGACCAGCTCTTCGACACGGCGTGATCTGCAGCCCATGAGAAACAAATCATGAACCCCTGAAAACACGACATTTCTATTTAGCTGGCGCCCCGACATCTTGAAATGGCTATGACATTTGATTGTAGTGGCTAGATTGAAATGTCCGCTTTGGGGGTGCGGCGGAATTCTTGAACTCATCCGTTTACCGCTTTCCGCTCATACTGACCTCCTCGGTTGCCGCAAATTATGGCTAGAAGATGTCTACGAAAGGCTGGCCGGTCAATATCCCGCTCCGGTGTAAATAGGTGATTCAGTTACATGCATCAATTCGACACGGTCACTTCGACCCGACGGTTTCTCGACCGCCCTTCCTTCGACACGTTATCGGCCAGCGGATCGGCATCGCTCTGTCCCACCGCGCTGATGCGCTCCTTCGGCACACCGGCCGCCGCGAGAATCTGCGCGACCTGCTCGGCACGGGCTTTGGACAGCGCGTAATTCGAACCCTGACGGACGGAGCTCGCCGGCACGTTGTCGGTGTATCCGGTGACGAGTACGTGCGTCGCGGCCGGCGAGGCCGCGATGGCCCGTCCGACCGATGCCATCATGGACGCCCACCACGGGGCCACCGTCACATCACCTGGCGCGTACATTCCGTTGAATCTGAGCGTCAGCGCGTTGGCCATCGGGTCCTGGATCAGCTCGGCATTCCCGGCGGAGATTTCGTCGCGCAGTTGCTTGCGCAACACCTCCCCCAACCGATCGATCGGTAACGGCGCCTGCGTGAACGGTTCCGTGTGCAACCATCCGCTGACTGCGGCGTAGCCTCCCGCACCCACCAGCAGCGCTACCGCGGCGCCGACGACAATCCACCAGCGTGACCGACGCGCGCGAGCCGGGCGCACCCATGGATCGACCACCCGTCGCGACCATGCGACCGACTGGCCGCCTCGATGGTAGGGGGCAATGCGAGCCACCGTTGCATTTGGCGCATCGACGGGTTCCGCGCCCTGTTCTCCTGCCATCACCACGCCGTGCACGCGCTCGCGAATGTTCAGCAGCCGTCGCGCACCATCGTGCTCAAAGCGATATCGCCCCCGAAAGCCGAGATCGAGAACGTTCTGGAACAGTTCAAGCAGGTCGAGTTGACCGCGCGGGTCGTTTAGCACCTCGTCGATCACATGGAAGACGCGATCGCCGCCTTGTCGATCATGGCCCATCGCCACGGCGAGGCTGCTGGCCTGCCACTCAGCGCCGGTCCCCTCGCCTCTGCCCCAGCGGGTTTGCATCGCGGCCTCGTCAAGCGCGGCGCTCAAGCAATAGCTCGCCCGCACAACCTGGTCCGACGGCAACTGCAGCTCACGACAAACCCGCAAAAACATCCGCAGTTCCTGCTCGAGCCATTTGCGCCGCTGCAAGACGGCATCAGGTCCCAGTGCGGCTGGCGTATCCGCCAGCGCGAGCAGCAAGACGCGCGCAGATTCAAGCAACGGATTGACCGATTGCATCGATGCCTTGAGTCGCGCGTTGAGCGGCGGCGACGCCGGAACGCCGGCGTAGTTTTGCGAGTCGACTGTCGAAATCGTCACCGTGCCTGTCCCTCGCCGTCATTGAGTGACATTTGCCGGGCTCGCCGGCGTCGTACCGCGCGGCAGCCCAGGGGGCGGACCGCTATCCGACAGGTTGAACACCGGCATCGAACTCGGACAGCGGAAGGTCTTCAGCACGTCGCTCGTCAACGGGTTCGCCACGCTCCCGGTACTCGCAACGTCGAGCACTGCCTTGCGCCCATCAAAATCAAAGACGACGCGGGTACGGCCGGGCGTAGCGGTTTCAATCACCTGCCCCTTCTGGAGCAAGCGCATCAGCGCCCATGGTCCATCGGCCGCGCTCGTCGACGTGTCAGGGCGGATGCGGGGATTGGCAGTGACTTCCGTATGAACACCACCACGCGGCCCGGGCCATGTCACCGCAAACGGCGCAACCGGACCGTGCTGATAGAGCGTCGTTTGCCCATCGATGTCGAGCGACAGGCTGGTAATCGTCGGATCCAGTTCGGGAATGCGGATATCGGCCTTCCACGTCAGCTGCTTATGGCCCGGATCGTTGAAGAAGACATCGCGGATCGCTTTCGCATGCTCGAACGGCTCAAGATCCGGCCCCTGGACGGGTTCCGTTGCGCCCGCCAGTGTCTTGTAACGCCACGGCTTCGCGGACGTATCGACGAACGGCGCCAACGTCTTCGCGAAGAAGTCATCAATCACGCCACCCTGCGCAAACACACGGGTGAAGTCGTCGATGCCGACATCGCGCTTGCTGTCGGGCGAGAACGGATAGTTACCTTCGATGGCGAGCCGGCACGTGTCACCAATGACCGCCTGCATCTGGCGCGACAGTAGCTGACCGATCCCCTGATTGACCTCGTGCGAACCGTCCGCGGCAAGTTGCAGCAGCACCGCACGGAACGGCGCCGGCATCGTGTCGGCCGTCATCTTGAGCTTCGCGGCCGTGTCACTCGCCGGCGGCATGCTGTTATTCGACAGCGCGTTGTCGGAGACCGTGAGCGCCGTGTAGTAGTCGTTCAACAAGTTCGTCACGCCGTCGAGACCGGTCTTTCCGGCCTGGGCGGCCACCGCTTGGGAGCCGGCCTGAGCATCGGCATTGCCCGTCACGACCTCGCGCAGCGCGGCGAAATGGTTGTCGACGAGTTCGCGTTCAACACGCTCCGACGCACGGATGCCAAGCGCCTTGTCGGCCTTCTGGTTGAGCTGGTCGGCCGCCTTCTGGAGAAAAGACCCGTCTGATCCGGTGTCCGTTGCCGTCAGCGTCGTTTCATGCACGGCCGCGCGGGCAAGTCGGCCGAGCGGCGAGTCGGGCGCCGCGAAGCTGCGCAGCACCTGAAGGTTGAACGCAAGGCTCGTGCCGCTCACCGTCCGGATATCGTTGAGAAACGCGTCCCATTGTTGCGCGTACTCCATCAGATACTCGCGGCGGACCGCGTCCGTCAGTGCATCATCCGCGCCGGTTACCGTGCTCACAATCTCAGCCGTTTTTTTTTGAGCCTCGCCCAGATACGAGCGCCCCATCACCCATGCATCATCGTCGCGTGCGATCTGGACGAACTCGGGCAGCCGCTTGTCGAACAGGTTGCGATAACCATCGAACGAGAAGAGACCTGGCACGCCGCGCGAGAGTGGCTGGCCGCTCGCCCGCGTGAACACGGTGCCGGCCTGCGGCCCGACCGCGCGCAGCAACGTGAACTCGTCGGGCGCCTCTTTCAGCATCGCGGCCTTCGCGCGCTGATACAGTCGATCCGTCGCGTTGCTGCCGTCGAGAAAAGCCCGTGCCTGCTGGATCATTGCATCGTTACGGATAAGGGGCGATTTCACGACACGGTCGCCCGAAAAGAGCTGCTGCACGTGATCGATCATCGACGCACGACCGCCAAAAATCGCGGCGCTGTCGTTTTTCGCCCAGTCGTCGAGCACCCAGGTCTTCACGTCGCCGGCATTAAATTTCGCCTTGTCGTAAAGCATCAGGTACACGCGCAGCGCATCGTATGCCGCCTTCGGGTCCTTGTTGGCGATCGCACCGGACATCACGTCTTCCATCCGATGAACGATTTCCGGCACCAGCAGGTTGTCCTCAAGCGCATCGTAGGTGTGACCACTCTCCGTCACGATGATCGGCGGCGTATAGAGGCCATAACGCCATGCACTACCGGGATCGGACAGGTCGAGATTCGGAAAGGTCGGCAAATAGCGCGCTTCGGTCAGCGTGTCGGGCACGGCTTCCGGCTTGGGCTCCTTGTACAGCTGCGTCACGCGGGCCGCCAATGCCTGGACCTTGCGGCCGATGACGTCGAGATAGTCGCTGTTGTTGCCAAAGCTCACGCGCAATCCGAGTGCGAGCCAGACGAATAGCAGCAAGGCGAGCGCATGGCCAATCAGACGCAGCAGCCGATAGCGGTATTCCCAGCGCAGGTTGGGACTGACGAGATGCGATTCCGGAAACACGACCCGCGTCAGGACATCGTGCAGGAAAAAGCTCCGGTTGCTCTCATTGTCGGCGGCGGCAACTGCCTGCCCTTGCTTCGGCGCAAGGCGTTGCACAACCGTGTCGCGCTCGGCAACGACCGGCCCGCCGCCTTGCTGCGCACTCGTGAAATAGACGCCGCGCAGAGTCGAATGGAGCTGCGTATCGTCGTAACGGGAATCGAGAAACACCCGGTCGATCAGTTCGACAAGCGGCCCGACCAGCGCGGAGAACTCCTCCGGCAACGCGGCGAGCTGCCGACGCTTGTCCGTCTCGTCCTCATCCTGCAGGCGCGTGTGAATCATGCCGGATAACCGACCCGCCATCTGCATCAGCTCATCGCGGCAACGCGCGCGCAAGCCTTCCTTCGCAACCGTTTCCTTGCCGTAAGGCAACGTGAAACCCCATGCTTGGGCGCGGCTCTCGGCCGTCAGGCCGCTGAAATACTCGGCAAACCCCGCCAGGCGGTCCATTTTCGTGACGAGCACATAGACCGGGAAACGGATGCCGAGCTCACTGCGCAGTTCGCCCAGTCGCGCACGCAGCGCCGACGCCTCCGCGAGGCGTTTCTGCTCGTCGGCTCCGACCAGCGACTCAAGATCGACCGCCAGCAGCGCGCCATTGATGGGGGCACGGGGGCGGTGGCGGCGCAGCATGCCGAGGAAACCCAGCCATTCCGCGCGATCCAGCGCCTCGCGTTGCTCAGCCGAGTCGGTACGAATCGGCACAATGTTGGCGCTCGACTTTGCGACGTCCGCTGGCTGGGTATCGCCGGACGCCTCCGCCTTTGCTGCCTCGCTGCCCGTCTTACCTTCGCCCGATCCGACCGCTGTCGGCCGGTCCGACAGTGGGGCCAGCCCTTCACCTTCCTTTGCCGTCGAGGTGCCGTGACGTGTGTAATAGCCGGCCGTGTCGATCAGCACCGCATCGTTGGTCAGCCACCAGTCCACGGCCGCGGTGTCACCCGCGGAATTCCCGGCCGCCCGCTGCATTTGCTCGGCAATCGGAAACGCCAGGCCACCGTTGAGCAGCGCGCTCGTCTTGCCTGTCCCTCGCGAACCGAGTGTGATGTACCACGGCAATTCGTACAGGTAGCGCTTGCCCTGGAACAACTTGCCCGGTCCGCGCGCGCCCGTGCGCATCGACTTCAGCCGCGCCAGTGCGCTCGCGACGATTGCTTCGACCTTTTTCAGACGCGGTGCAGCGGGGGATTCCTCCGTCTTGCCACCGAATCGCAGCACTTTTTTCAGGAATGCCTCGTCCTCGCGCATCTTCTGCCAAAGCCGAAACATCCAGAACAGAGCGAACACCACTACCACCAGCGCAATCGCGCCGACCCGAGCCGACACCGGTTCGAACGGCGAGGTGCGGCCAAACGACAGCAAGGGCGCCGCATACCAGATCAGCAGACACAACAGCGCGACGAACACGATGCTCGTCGACCAGCCCCCGAGCCAGAGCAACGTACCGACGAGCACCAGCGCGATCAGCAGCACGCGCATGCCGGCTCCGGCCAGCGGCTTGAGTCCACCAAACGCGAAGAACGGTCCGACGAACCAGATCACCAGCGCGACAACGATCAGCGCGAGAAACGCGAGAAACTGGCGCGACGCGAGAAATGACAAAAACTTCTTCATGGTCTATTCCGGAAGCGGATCTGGCCTATTGCGCGACGACAATCTCGACGCGCCGGTTCTGCGCGCGGCCCTGGGTGGTGCGGTTATCGCCAATCGGATCGGCATCGCCCTTGCCGACGGCTTCAAGACGGTTGGCCGGCACACCGGCTGCTTGCAGCATCTGCAGCACCTGCGTCGCCCGCTCCTCCGACAGCGCTTCATTTGACGGAAACTGCCGGCTGCGGATCGGCAGGTTGTCCGTATACCCCAGGACGGTGACCTTGCCCGGCACCTTCACGATCTCCCCCGCGATTTTTGCGACGAGCGGCGCCATCGCACTCTTGATCGTGACACCGCCTGGCGGGAACATCGCATCGCCCCGGAACGTCACTGCGCTGTGACGTGCATCCTCGTCGACGCTGACGGTGCCCGCTGCGATTTCGTCCTTGAGCAACTGCTTCAAATGCAATTGCGGCGGTGCGGGTGGGGGCGTCATCCGGCCGACGTCGGCGATCTGCCTCTGGACAGCGGCACTCCGGGTCACCAGTTCGTATTTGAACCAGCCGAAGATTCCCAGCAGAACGATCGACAGTACCGTAGCGGTTACCCACACCGGAAACTCGAACAACGACATGTGGCGCTTCCGGTCGTAAGGCTTCCAGTTCGGCGACAACGCCTGGGGCGCGGGCTCACGGCCGCGCAAGATCTCGTTGTAGAGGCGCTGGCGCACGGCGGCGTGTTGCCGGGGAACGCCACGATACTGGCCTTCAAATCCGAGGCTCAATATCCGATAAACGACTTCCAGCAGGTCGCGATGCTCTTCGGCATCCTGCAGCAAACGCCCGATCAGCAGATAAATCTTCGTCCCCCCCTCGACATCCCGATGAAAGGTCGACGCCAGGCTCTTCTGCACCCACACGGCCTCGAGCGAGTTACCGCGCGCCCAGGCCGTCTGCATGGCAGACTCGTCCAACGCCGTGCAGAGACAATAGCTTGCGCCAAGCGCATGATCGCGGCGGATATTCGCTTGCGTACAGAGTTTCTCGAACGCGTGGATTTCGCTCGCCAGCAGGTCATGCAAGCGCGCCACCTCACTGGCCGAAAGCATGTAAGGCATATCGGCCTGGGCCCGCAACAATACGCGAGACGCTTCCAGCAACGGATTTCGTGCGGCCTTGATCTTTTCCAGACGCTGGGCGAAGCTTTCTCGTGGCTCGGCAGGTCGATCCAAGGGCGTTTCGTCCTTCCTGTTCAGTGCCTCTGTCAACGCCTCCTGATCTTCGGGGGATGCATGCGTGCCATCTACAGGCCCGTTGGACTTTCTCACGGTAGACATGGTCAGCGCCCCACCTTGACTGTCGACGCAGCAATCAGCCTGCATCCGCATTCGGTGCGGTGGCCATGCAACGCGACATGACGCCCCCCCATGCTCAGCGTCGGGTGCGCCTCGATAATCCTGTTGACGCCATGCGGACGCCCGTCCGGGTAAATCGCCGGACAATCGACCAGGTCGTACAGGCGCGCGACTTTCTTGCCTCGAATTTTGTGCGTTTCTGAACCGGTGATGATCTGGCCGCCATGGTCGGTCGCGTCACCGACGACTGCAATGCTAGTGGACATGATATTTCTTCGAAAATGCACGCTTACATGCGCGGAAAACTGCTGAAGTCGACCTTGACAGGGGGCGGCAATGTTCTGGATTCCTCTGCGATGTAATTGCCGCGATCCGCCGCCGCCGTCCTTGCACGTTCGGCGGCAATGCCCGCGGCATTGTCTTTCAGGCCGAGCGCCCGAACACGCCTGTCGTTGCCGACAAAGAACGTCCGCGCCCAACCGTAACCACCCGGCGCATATTCATGAAAATAAGGCACGCGGAACCACGCACGGCTGTCGTGAACGTAATCGTCCAGCAACCGGATCGCGGCAGGTGGCAACTTTCGTACTGCCTCGTCGGACGTGTGTTCAAGCAGGAATGGCAGCATCTCCGGCTGCGGCGCGAGGACAAAATCCAGTATCGGCTGATACGGGGCGATCGCACCGAACAGTTGTATCACCCGGTCGCGCTCCCCCATCCAGACGATCTTCGACCCCTGCCTGCGTTTTGAGGAGACATCCTTCCGGTCGACCGTCAGGTAATAGGCCATGACGTTCTGCTCCAGAGCAACCGCCGTCCCGATCGGTCCCAACTTCACCTTCACGGCTTCTCCCGGTGTCCGCGACCAGTACACCTGCCAGCGCGATCGTCGATCGGGATACAAGTACGCGAGCAAGAGCCGGAATTCCTCCGCGGCTTCCAGAAGGTCGGTCTTGTCGTTGGTCATGACGTCCGTCGTGCCCTCGCCGGGCCGAGGCGGTTTTCCCGCCGCAGTTGCCAGGATCTCGGCATCCTTTTTCTTGATCTGTTCGCCGAGTTCGGCTGCCCTCTTCTTGAATGGATTCGCAAGTGCCGGAATTGCCGGCATGCTCAGCGCCGCTGCGTCGAGGCCGGCCTTTTGCTCCTCGAGCCGGCTCTTCTCGCGCTTGAGGTTGTCGAGCCGCGAGGACGACACTGCCTTGCTTGCGATTCGTCTTTCGAGTCCATAGGGCGTGACATCGTCTTCGGGCGCACTGCGGAAGAATTCCTGCGACGTGACGTATGCCAGTGGATTGCCATAGTCCGCGCGCAAGGTACGCCATGCGAGCGACTGCCCCATGCCTGCACGTATTGCCGTTTCAACGCTGTCGAGGGGTTTTTGATTGACGGTTGAGAGCCAGTCGTTGAAGGTGCGGACAAGCGCTTGAGACACCGGAAAGTCTTGCTCAACGATCTTTGGAAGGGGGGTTTTGTCTGTTTTCGTAAATAACGGCACACCCGCCTTCAACGCTTCGATATACATGTTGTGCAAGGCAATCTGACTGAGCTTGCTGCCTTCGGCATCTCGGGATTTGCCTTCTTCGCCCACCCGATAGCCGCCGCCAACGTCCGAATGCACGCCCGGATACGCGACCTCGATTCTGCGCGACTCACCGCCCGGATAGATTTGCTTCTCCCGAATGGAGTCGAGCGGGAAACTCATCCGCTGTTCGTGAATGGAGAAGAAGTGCACGCACTTCCTGACCGACTCGGGTACGTTGAGTGCTCCGTCCGCCGTCCACGCCCAGTGCCCGTCAAGGTCGTCAAGGTTGAGCGCAGCCGTTGCGGTGTCGGGAATGCCAACCGACGCGACGGTATCGAACAACCCCAGGAAGCTGACCTCGTAGGGAATCGCACCTGCAATCATGCCGCCCTTCGCCCACGTGTTGATAAGCCGGTTGACGAATACTCGTGCGCCGGCCGCACCACGCGAAAAGCCGATAACGTTTACCCAGACTTTCTTGATCGACCGATTGAGTTGACCACCGGGGCCACTGTGCTTCTTCTGAAGCGCCGACAGTTCGCCATGCAGACGTTCCAGTTTGGCCTGTGACTGGTAGCGGTAGTACAGCCGGGTAGTCGTTGCCAACGTGCCGACCGCACGGCGCACCGGGGACACCGTGTGGGTCGCGCGGACCAGATTGCTATTGGAAACCATGACTTCATCGTCAATTAGCGAGCCCAAAGCGCGGGCGTCGGGGTCATCCAGCAGGACGTCCCCCATCATCGCGTCATACAGTGCATTCAGCACACGGGTATAACCCCATGCCACGCGCATGCCGAAGCCATATGCCATTGCCTTACCAATCGAGGTAAATTCATTTTCACCTATTTCTCGAAATGGAGTGCCTACGCCGGGTACGTAGAACGCATACGTACCCGGCTTGCGTTCGGTGCTACATGCGTTGTATAACCTTGCGACGTTCGTATGCGTTGGCTTCTCTTCGTTCTTGGTGTCCCATTCCCGGTTGTTGTTCGTACCGTCAAAAAACAGATTAACGTACAGCGTCTGCGGACAGCCGGACGGCTCACCTGCCAGTGCACTTTTACCCATCAGTCTGGCAGCCTCACCTTCGGCTAAACGCCCTTTCTCATTGAATGGCTCTGGCCAACGAATGACGCTCATTGCGCGTTCTCCTTATTCTTGTTCAGCTCAGGATCCAGTACGCCCTGCGCGATGTACGGATCATGGTCACCGATCCTTTCGAGAAACCTCCCCTTATTCCTAACCTGCACGCGAATCCGGTCACCAGGAAGAAAATGCACCACGAGTCCAGCAGTGCGAGGATCGTATTGAGGGACTGCCGCCGTTGCCGTAAGCCATTGATCGCCGCTTCGATCATCATCATAGGGATGTGTATCTCGCCTCCACTTGACCACAAGTTTCATGCCGGAACGCCAGTGGCTCGGGATGCCGATACAACACATGAACTTCCCGCCCCCCGACCGCTGCTCTCCTTGCTGTTTCGGAAAAATGTTCGGGCCACCTGCCCAGAGATCCTGACCTTCATTGGCAACGCGAAACCGTGCAATGTAGTAATCGGTGTAGTTGTAGCCGCTTACGTCTCCGGGATTGCTCTCGTTTGCATCCGAGCAACCAACCATCGATAGCAACAGCCCCGTCACGAACAAGGCAACGAGACGATGCAGAATTAGAGTTTTCATCGCAAAGATTCCACTTGCTGTACCGTTAGGAACGTAACCGAGCAATGTCTGCGGACAGCCGGACGGCTCACCCGCCAGTGCACTTTTACCCATCAGCCTGGCAGCCTCACCTTCGGCTAAACGCCCTTTCTCATTGAATGGCTCCGGCCAACGAATGACGCTCATTGCGCGTTCTCCTTATTCTTGTTCAGCTCAGGATCCAGTACGCCCTGCGCGATGTACGGATCATGGTCACCGATCCTTTCGAGAACTCCGGACTTGTCCAACACCTGCACACGAATTCGATCATCTGGCAGAAAATGTGCAACAAAGCCGAATGTGCCCGGATCGTACCGGGGGACTTCTGCCGTTGCCGTGTACCAGACACTTGGCGTTCTGCCATCTTGAATCTTGTCAACTTTCCACTTGACCACAAGCTTCATGCCGGGGCGCCAGTGGCTTGGAATGCTGATACAACACATGAACTTCCCCCCTCCCGACCGCTGCTCCCCTTGCTTCCTCGGAAGAATGTTCGGGCCACCTGCCCAGAGATCTTGACCTTCATTAGCAACGCGAAACCGTGCAATGTAGTAATCGGTGTAGTTGTAGCCGCTTACGTCTCCGGGATTGCTCTCGTTTGCATCCGAGCAACCAACCATCGATAGCAACAGCCCCGTCGCGAACAAGGTAACGAGACGATTCAGAATTAGAGTTTTCATCGCAAAGATTCCACTTGCTGTACCGTTAGGAACGTAACCAAGCAATGTCTGCGGACGGCCGGACCGCTCACCTGCCGGCGCACTTTTACCCATCAGGCGGACAGCATCAGCCTCATCTAAACACCCTTTCTCATTGAATGGCTCCGGCCAGCGAATGACGCTCATTGCGCGTTCTCCTTATTCTCGTTCAGCTCAGGATCCAGTACGCCCTGCGCGATGTACGGATCATGGTCACCGATCCTTTCGAGAACTCCGGACTTGTCCAACACCTGCACACGAATCCGATCATCTGGCAGAAAATGCACTACAAATCCATATGTCCCCGGATCGTATGGGGGAACTTCTGTCGTTGCCGTAAGCCATTGATCGCCGCTTCGATCATCATCATAGGGATGTGTATCTCGCCTCCACTTGACAACGACCTTCATGCTAGGACGCCTGTGACTGGGAATGCTGATACAACACATGAACCCCCCTCCTCCCGACCGCTGCTCCCCTTGCTTCTTCGGAAAAATGTTCGGGCCACCTGCCCAGAGATCCTGACCTTCATTAGCAACGCGAAACCGTGCAATGTAGTAATCGGTGTAGTTGTAGCCGCTTACGTCTCCTGGATTGCTCTCGTTTGCATCCGAGCAACCAACCATCGATAGCAACAGCCCCGTCGCGAACAAGGCAACGAGACGATTCAGAATCGAGATTTTCATCGCGATATTTCGTCTTTTTGTCGATTGAATGGAATTTCCAAAGCTTTTCACTCTCATTCCCCGGCCATCCCCACGTCAAGTCCGCTCACGCGCTTCCCGAAGGCATCCGCCAGCTCCCGCCAAACGTATCCAGGAACCCGTTCAAACTGCTGCACCAATGGTGTCTTGCCCGTTACACCCGCCCGAATCGCAAATCGAATCTCGTCTTGCTGATCGAACGACTCTCCGTACTGGTACGAAGCCACACAAAACGCATGGCGATCGGCCCGAGACGCAAGGCCCCAGTCAACTGCCCGGTTGTATCTGCGCAAGAAATCCTGATAACCCACCGCGTACGGCTGTGTCTCGTCGATCAGACCAAGATCGACCATCTCGCCCACTAGCGCGTAGGGCTCGTCACGTCGTTCCAGTTCATCGAGCTGTTGCTGCCCAAGCGAAACATTCACCTGCTCGATATCGACACCGCGTTCATGCTCGTCGATTTCGATGCGCTGCCATTCCATATGGCCGCCTCGGTACATCCACATGGACATCGGATATGTAATCCCGGCTCTCACTTCCCTGCCGCAAACATCCAGAATCGATGGAAGCGACCGTGGATCGAACAGGCGCAGCAGCACTTGCATGCCATCGCCGATGTCCGCAAAGAGAAAACGCTGAAGATGCCCGTTGAGCTCATCGATGCGCAGCGCGCTACGTATCACGGTGAGGCAGGGCCGATACCGATCCATGTGATCGATCTGGCGCGCCCATTCGCTATCGGCATCATCGATCTCGAACAGGATCGGGGCTGCGTTGCCGGCTTCTTCCTCCGGCAACCCTTCGAACAATGAACGCACTTCGGGCGAATATTCGAGCACCCACGGAGCGAGCGCCTCCGGGTACTGGGCGCCGTCCACCAGGCCGTAAAGTTTTTCGCGGTGCTGCACTGTAGACATGATCCGACCTCAGAGTCTCGGCACGACCGAAGCGCCCGTCTTCGCGGCCTTCATCAGGCACTCGACACATACCTTGGGAACGTACAGCTCGACGGGCACCTCGTCCGGCTGCGGGAAGAAATGGTTGGCCGCATGCGCAAGCCAGACGCCACTGGTTCCGCTCTTGATGCTGCCTTGCTCGAGTTCGATATAGCTACCGCCCCCGTCCAGCACCAGTTTCTTTTTCGCCTTGATATGGATCGTGTCGCTGGTCACGTTGATCTCGAGCAAAGCCAGCAGATTGATCGCCTTCTGAAGCGCATGAATATCGATGTCGCCATCTGCCGCCACGGCTTTCATGCCGCCGCGAGCCGAGAACAAGCGCATTGCATCCCGTGCACTGACAAGAACGCTGCCGTTCGCGGATGCTGCGATATGCTCCCCGCTGGTGAAGGCAATATGCTGCCCGCTCGCGATATGCGTCGTCGCGGGAGTCGTAGCCTGAATGCCGGCGGCACCCGCAACGACGATCTGCGGCGTCTCCAGCTCGGTAAAGCCGTCCTCGTCGACCTCACCGCGCGTGCCGCGTATTGCGGCGTTCTGTCGGGCCAACGCTTTCGCGACGGATTCCTGATGGTTCTCTGCCTCTTGCGCAGTTGCTTGCTGCGCCAGTTGAGCGAGCACGGACTGCCAGCGTTCGGCCTCCTCCAGCCGAGCGGTCGTTTCGCCCATGTCCGTCATATGGGCTTGCGCGTTCGGCCGAGCCTCGGTCGTGAGCAGCATGCCCTGCCCGGCACGAAACACGCCGTGCCCGTCCGTACGCAGTTCGGCACCCCGGCCACGCGCGTCCTGCCTGCCGGCATTGCCCGCGATGCGCGTGACATGACCGAGGTTCAGTTGCGAACCGCCTTCGTCACTCGACAGATGCGCCTGGATTTTTCCGTTCGTATCGTCGAAAACCAGGGTGTTCGCCCGCCGACCATCGATCTCGCGGCTGCGATAACCGGCCAGTGCCTGATTGCCCGGCAGTTCGAACGGCGGCATGTTGAATGCATTCGTGGCACTTCCGACAACGATCGGCAAGTCCGGATCACCGTTGACGAACGCAACTTCGACCTCGTGCCCGCGACGCGGCAAGAATATCCCGCCGAACTGATCGCCACGCCACGCCCCCGCAACACGTACCCAGCAGCTCGAACGCTCGTCGTTCTTTCCGAGGCGGTCCCACAGGAACTGGAGTTTTATGCGACCGTATGCGTCGGTCCAGATTTCCTGATTCTCCGGGCACGTCACCACCGCATATTCGACACCGGCAACGCGCGGCTTCGCGATCGTGCGAAGCAACCGGAAGGGTTCATTGGACGGCTGCAACGTAAAGTGCGCTTCGCAACGGTAGCGCTGACCTGATCCTGACGCCTCTCCGATCTCCTCGATCGTCAGCGTGCAGGCAATAACCGCGTACTCGCGATTGGCTGCAGTCCGCGGGTAGTGCGACAACACGAACGTTTGCCCGGTCACGACACCGCGCAGATTTCCTTTGCCCGACGCCCTGAGCCCTTGGCATCGGTAAGCCTCCATCTGCACGATCGTCAGGTATTCCGCCTCGGTGCGCGGATCGTTGTGGTCGCCGGACAGACCCGCCGCACCCGCCTGGGGCTGCGCGTGGTCGCCCCACGTGTAATGCTCCTGACGGCCAAGCCCCGTTTCGCGGGGATCCTCACGCCCGACCTGCAGATCCGCTTTCGGCCAGGTGTAGTCATAGTCGACGCTGGTCACACCACCGGCTGTCAGCGCATTCGACACCGACAGATCGTGAATGTGTTCTTCATCGATGCGCCGGGAGCTCGGTGCCTGGTAGCGAATCGTGGCGTAGGCGTCGCCGAGAGGCTGAAGTGCGCTCAGCGAATCGACAAGCACGAGCCGATGCTTGCCATCGCTGTGCTCGAAAAAGTAGAAGATGCCCCACTCTTCCCAGATCCGCTGCAGGAACGTCCAATCGCTTTCGAAGTGCTGCCGCTGAATATCGCGCTTTGGCCACGCCTTGTTCGGGCGTGGAGTGGTAAGTCGTTTGTCGACAGGAAACGGATAAGCCGATAGCACCGCATCCGTAATCTCGATCACCGACATATCCTGAAAGATGCGGCAATCACAATTCTTGGTTGCGTGCCAGAGCCACGGCCGCAGCGTGAGCGCGTAAACAATCGACCGCCCGTCCTCGCGCAAGAGTTCGGCTTCACTCACAATACCGGTGATTTCGCGCGCGCCTGCTCCGATGTTGGCCAGCCCTGCGTCACCGGCAAGGCCGGGAATGAAGTGCCCCTTGCCCTCGAGCTCGATTGAAACCGTTACTTCGGTACCGATCATTCTGTCGAGCTGGACATTAGCCGCGATGCTCTGCGAGAACGCGATCGCATCCGGCGTTTTCAACTCGAGCACGTACTCGAACAGCTCACCGATCGTTTCTCTGCCGGTGAGCTTCACCGGCGTAAGGATCGGCTGATCGCCGTATACCGGCAAGGCCGCGCCCGAAACCGAGAGTGTTCGTGGTACGTCGAATAAAGCCATTCCGATGCCCCTTTGAATCGATCAGGTCACTGATCATCCACAATACGTTCAACCTGCAACGCCTACCCTCTCCTATTTCCAACCGTTAACAAGGGGATAAGAGTTATCAAATAGACCATTAATTAAAAAAGCCACCAGCGCAATAATCACGCATAGCATAGAGGCAAGACCAGAAAATATTCCGCCAGCAATATCCTTGCCTCCACGCACAATAAATACAATGGCAACCAGAACGGCTGAACCCGGTGGCACCAGAAAGAAATATCCGCGCCAAAACAAGTTACGTACTGGATCGATAGATGTAACCACCCAATACCCTGCGATTACAATCAGCCAAGCGAGACCAAAACCGAGAAGCACGGGATGTCTGCGAGGCATTTTTGGTGTACGTTCAGTTATATTTTTCATATCAAATTCGAGCCAATCAAAACCTGGGATTGAATCACTTCGTTATCCAGCTTCTTTCTAACCGACGCGCCTACGCACGCACGCCCCAAAGCTCCAGCTTCAACGACGGAAAATCTCCCGCCACGTGCAGCGCAACGCCACCGTGGCGCACGACTTCCTCCCACAGCAGCCCGCCCTGAGTCAACTCGTAGTAGATGTATCCAGCATTGAACGGAATCTGCCGCGGCGGCACCGGAAGTGCCTGCAGACCGATACCCGGCAGGTGGCCACGCACAAGGCTCGGCAGCTTGTCCGGTGGACCTGCTTTCGCCTGTGCCAGAAACTGCTGCTTCAACACGTCCGGCGGCATGGCCGCATGCACGGCCAGCACGACGGCGGCAAACCCCTGCATGTCGACCGGATCGACCACGGCGTTTCGCATGCCGTGGCCGCGGTCTTCGAGTGCAATGCTTTGCGCGCTGCGCACCAGCACGGCGTTGAGCAGTCGATGCGTATCGTCGACAATCGGCTTCAGGCAAGTGTGCGGCGTCGTGTGCTGATAAGGCGGATGCGTGTCGAGCGGCCGCCGCGTATCCGTACGCAGATGTGTCGACAGCTCGCCTGCCATGCCGATCAACAGCGCATAGACGTCGGCCGGCGACGTGGTCGGCACGCGCAGCATATGCTGCAGCAGCGGCTCATACCGGTTCAGGATCTGCAGCAGCAGGTAGTCGGTGACCGTCGCGGCGCTCGCGGTGGTGTCATCGGTGCCCGCCAGCCGCTGCGCAAGCGCATTCGCGCGCAGCCGTGCGAGATCGTGAATCTTCGTGACCCAGCTCGTCAGCAAGCCGCTCGCGCCATAGCCCGACACCGGCGGCACGAGCGTGTCGTCGAGCTCGATACTGCCGTCCGCGCGCATGGTCTTCACGCGCGTGAGCGCAAGGCCGATCCATGCATCGCCGAGCTCCTTTTCCGGCAGCAGGCGCAAGCGCAGGTTCGACAGCTGCACCGGTTCGGGCGCGAGGCCGATCGAATTCGTATCACGCAACTCGGTATTGTCAACGTCGGACGTAATTTCCCCAGAAGTGTCGAAGTAAAATTCCCCACCCTGTTCGGACGGTGATCAGCCGGCGATGTGATCGGATGAGCTCCTTCGCGGACGGCCCGGGCGCCGACGAACCGGTTCAGCGGACGGGTGATTCAGGGAAGATGGTCGGTTGCGCAGATGGTCGGGCAGCAGATCGGCGTGTTCTCGTAGGCGGTACGATGTGCCTTCAATCTGCACGACGATCGCGTGGTGCAGCAGCCGGTCGAGCAGCGCCGCGGCGACCACGCTGTCGCCGAACACTTCGCCCCATTCGCCGAAGCTGCGATTGGACGTCAGGATGATCGCGCAGCGCTCGTAGCAGGCGTTGACGAGCTGGAAGAACAGATTGCCGCCGTTGGAGCCGATCGGCAGGTAACCGATCTCGTCGACGATGAGCAGGCTGTTGCGTGCAAGGAAGCGCACGCGCTGCGCCAGGTTGCCCTCCCGCTCGGCCTTGGCCATCGAGTTCACGATCTCGGCCAGCGAGCCGAAGTAGACGCTCTTGCCGGCGCGCACGGCTTCCACGCCCAGCGCAATGGACAGGTGCGATTTGCCCGTGCCGGGCGGCCCAAGGAAGTGCACGGTCTGCCGTCGTTCGATGAACTCAAGTTGCGCAAGCGTCATGATGCGATCTCGGTCGAGGCTCGGCTGGAAGCTGAAGTCGTAACCGGCCAGCGTCTTGATCGTGCCGAGCCGCGCGGTCTGCAGCGCCATCCGGATGCGGCGGGTCTCGCGCGTCGTGAACTCCTCGCCCAGCAGCGTTTCCAACACTTCCAGCATCGAGCTGTCGCCTTGCTCGAAGCGATTCAGGGTGGCGTCCAGCGTTTCGAGCGCGCGCGGCATGCGCAAGCCGACGAGATAGCGCCGGATGCGTTCCAGTGTCGAGGCAGGCATGCCGCTCATGCGGTCCTCCCAGCATCTGCGAGGCGTCTTGCGACCTGGTCATAGAACGACAGAGGCCGGCGAGCTACGGCTACCGTTACCGATGGTGATGGGTGTCGTGCTGGCTGCTTGCGCTGATTTGCGCGCCGATGGCCGGGCAACAGCGAGGTTCGTCGCCGGCCTTCGAGCACGGGATGAACCGCCAGCAGTTCACCGTCTTCGTAGATGCGGATCTCGTGGGCCAGACTGTGGACGTCGAGCGTGCGCTTGCGTGTTCGATCGGGCACGCTGTAGTAGTTGCCGCCGACCGAGACGAGGCCTTCGTGACTCACGCGACGCTCGAGCCGGATCACGCCGTTGAAGGTGCCGGCCGGCAACGCCTGCAGTGCGGGACGCTCCTCACCGAAGTGCTGGGCGACGACGCGGTGCGTCGTGCCGTGCACGCGCACATTGGCCACCGTGTCGAGCCACTCGCGCAACTGTCGGTTCAAGTCGGCGAGATTCTGGAAACGACGCGCCAGGAAGAAGTCCTGCCGGATATAGCGGTACGGCCGCTCGACCTTGCCCTTGGTCTTGGCGCGATATGCCTTGCAGGCGCGCGGCGCGAAGCCGTAGTGCTGCGCAAACGCGACCAGCTTCGCGTTGTAGACGATGTGCTTCTCGACTTCGCCCAGCACGGCCGCCTTCATCCGGTCGTACAGAATCTCGCGCGGAGCGCCGCCGAGGTGCTCGAACGCATCCATGTGGCAGCGCAGGACGGTCTGCAGGTCCTGATGCTCGACGAAACGTCCCCAGAGATAGCGGCTGTGCCCAAGCACGATCGAGAATAGCCAGATCGAGCGTCGCTGGCCAGGCGCGTCGCCGAACTCGACATTGAAGTGGGCGAAATCCACCTGCGCTTGATGCCCGGCAGGCGTCTCGAAGCGCACCTCGAAGCCACGTTGGCGGGGCGGCCGGACCTCCCGAACCAGGTCGCCCAGTGCCGTGCGGCCACCGGTGTACCCCATGGCCCGAATCTCGCGCAGCAGTCGCTCGACGCTCAGGTCGGGAAACTCGCGCACACGTTCGGTGACGTAGTGGACGAACGGATCGACCACGCACGGTCGCGGTGCGCGCGGACCGTAACGCGGCGCCTGAACGCCATTCCTGATGTATTTACGAACGGTCTTGCGGTCCATACCCAGTCGAGTAGCGATGGCCGAAATACTCAGCCCTTGCCGATGCAATTCCAGAATCGTCATCACTTCCTCCAGCTCGACCACCGACACCCCCACGACGGATCTCCAGGGCGATATGGTCGGCGATCGACAGGACGGCGCCGCTACCGCGGCGCCATCAGATAAAAAACTGGGGAAAATTACTTCGACGAAAGTGGGGAGTATCTATCCGACGCTGACAGGTATCGAACACGAGGTAGCGCGCCAACGAATCCGGCGTGTTCTCGAACGTCGTCTCCTCGCAGTTCGGCAGACGGACCGGCACCGCCAGATAGATCACCTGATCGAGGTGCTCCGGACGGATCGTCAGCGGCGGCGGCAACGGCGTGTTGCCCGGCGCATCGAACGGCGAGCCGTCGGCGAACACGCCAGCGGCGGACTTGACGATCACTTTCCCCAGCGCCAACGACTCCACGTCGAGCGCGTAGTGTGCAAAGCCAAAGAAGAACGGCGACAGCGGCGCCGCACGCATGTGCGCGTACTTCTCGAAGTAACGATCCTGTTGCTGGAACAGTTGCGGACGGAAAAACAGCCCTTCCTGCCAGGCGACCTTGGCGTACCAGCTCATGCGTATCGTCCGTTTCGTTGAGCGACGTGATTCATTTCTTGGCTTCCTCGATCTTGACGGCCTTGGCCTCAAGATCGATAGTGAGTTTCAGCTTCGGCGTGGAGATGCGGTACCACGCCTTGTCGGGCGGCGCAGGCATCGTGTAGACCGTTCGCCAGACGGAATTCGGCAGGTCGCGATACGCCGCAATCACGCCAATGGCAGTCGTGTCCGCCGCGGTTCGCCGCACAATCGTCTGGTGCTCGCCGGGACGCAGCTGCAGCTCGTCACGCTTGACGACATCGTCGGCCAGCACCGTCTTGTCCTGCATCTGCAACGTAAAGAAATCTGCTGCCTTGAAGGCGTTATCGTTCTTCAGTTCATAGAGGCGTACGACTATCGGCGCTGCCCGGCCGCGATCATCCGGGTTGACGTCGGCCCGGGCGCTGACGGTCAGCTCAAGCCGGATCGGTTCCTTGGGCTTCGGCTCGCCGCTCGCGCAGGCCGAGAGAATCGTCAAGCTGGCGAGCGAGGCGGCAGTCAGAATGGAACGCATGCAGATTTCACCTTGGGATACGGAGGCAGGCGCTGCGCGTGCGGCAAGACAAGTGTGCCGACGCGCAGCGCGACGCCTGCTTACGCTTCCTTGTTGCCCTTGATGTCGAAGCTGGCCGTGACGGCACCGCCGCTGCCGCCCTGCGCGTTCTGCACGACATACTCCTGCTTCACCTTCGCGAACGACAGCGACACCGTCTCGCGGCTCTTTTCGGCGTCCAGCTTGCTGCCCGACGGCTTCACGCGCGTGACGATCACGTCGCTCATCGTGAGCTTCAGGTACTCGAGCGGGTTGCCGCCGGCCTTGCGCATCACGAGCGTGGCCTGGTCGATATGCTTGCCCGTCAGCGCGTACTTCATCAGGTTCGGGCTCGCGCGATCGATGTTGTGCTCGAACGTCAGATCCTTGACCGTCGCCTTGCCTGCGCCGCCGCCGCTGCCGGCGTGCATCGTCGACTCCTGCAGGATTTCCCAGTCCCAGCTCAGGACTTCGATTTCGTCCTTGTGCTTGTCGTCGAGCGATTCGCCGTTGATGCCGTCGATCTTCAGAAAAATATCCTGCGCCATCTGTAGTACTCCTTTTTTCAGTGAATAGAAATCGGCCGCGCACCATGAGAGTGATGGCTTAACGCGCGACCAAACAGGCCAGCTTCACTCTCAAGCAGCCTCTTTGATCGACGGCAGCTTCGTCACAAGTCGCAGCGAAACCGTCAGACCTTCAAGCTGGAAGTGCGGACGCAGGAAGAATTTCGCCTGGTAATACCCGGGATTACCCTCGACGTCCTCGACGAGCACTTCGGCAGCCGCGAGCGGACGGCGCGCCTTGGTGTCCTGCGACGAATTCGCCGGATCGGCATCGACGTAATGCATGACCCACTCGTTCAGCCAGCGCTGCATGTCTTCGCGTTCCTTGAACGCACCGATCTTGTCGCGCACGATGCACTTCAGGTAATGCGCGAAGCGCGAGCATGCGAACAGGTATGGCAGACGCGCCGACAGGTTCGCGTTGGCCGTCGCATCCGGATCGTGATACTCGGTCGGCTTTTGCAGCGACTGCGCACCAATGAAGGTTGCGTGATCGGTGTTCTTGCGATGCACGAGCGGAATGAAACCGTTCTTCGACAGTTCGGCCTCACGGCGATCCGAGATGGCGATCTCGGTGGGGCACTTCATGTCGACGCCACCGTCGTCGGTCGGGAACGTATGGCACGGCAGGTTCTCGACCGTGCCGCCGGACTCGACGCCGCGGATCAACGAGCACCAGCCGTACTGCTTGAACGAGCGGTTGATGTTGACGCCCATCGCGTACGCTGCGTTCGCCCAACCGTAGCGGCTATGGTTCGAGCCGTTCGTGTCTTCTTCGAAATCGAACTCGTCAACTGGATTGGTCTTCGCACCATAGGGCAGGCGCGCGAGGAACCGCGGCATTGCGAGACCGACGTAACGCGCATCCTCGGTGTGACGCAGCGAATTCCACGCGGCATATTCGAGGTTCTGCGTGAAGATCTTCGTCAGGTCGCGCGGGTTCGCCAACTCCTGCCACGACTCCATCTGCAGCACGGACGGCGCCGCACCCGTGATGAACGGCGTATGCGACGCCGCGGCGACCTTCGCGATCGAGCCCAGCAGGTCGACATCGGGCGGCGTATGGTCGAAATAATAGTCGGCGACGAGACACCCGTACGGTTCGCCGCCAAGCTGGCCATACTCTTGCTCGTAGATTTGCTTGAAGAGCGGGCTTTGATCCCACGCCAGTCCCTTGTACCGGCGCATCGTGCGATGCAGTTCGGTCTTCGAAACGTCCAGAACGCGGATCTTCAGGTGCTCATCGGTCTCCGTGTTCGAGACAAGATGGTTCAGACCGCGCCATGCCGACTCCAGCGCCTGGTAGTCCTCGTGATGCAGAATCAGATTGATCTGCTCGGAGAGCTTGTGATCGATCTGCGCGATGATGGCCGCAATGCTCTTGTACGCATCGTCACTGATCGTGATCGACTGGCTTAGCGCCTGTTCGGCGAGCGTCTGAACCGCAAATTCAACTGCTTCACGTGCCTGCTCGGTCTTCGGGCGGAATTCCTTCTCGAGCAGTTGCGTAAAATCGGACTGGGTGGCCACTTGCGCCTGGGCGGCTTGTGCTTGCTGTTTCGCCATGATGGTCTTCCTCGATCGGTTCGTCGGTCAGTTCGCTTCGCTGTGGTCGGCTGCGCCGTCGTCGTGACGCCCGGGCTTCGGTGCCTCGGCCAGCGACTTGAGCAGCGCCGGATCCTGCAGCAATTGCGTAACGAGCGCTTCGGCGCCCGACTTGCCGTCCATGTAGGTCTGCAGGTTCGCGAGTTGCGTGCGCGCCTCGAGCAGTTGGCGCAGCGGCTCGACCTTGCGTGCGATCGCGGCAGGCGAGAAGTCCTCCATGCTCTCGAAGGTCATGTCGACCATCATCTGGCCTTCGCCCGTCAGGGTGTTCGGCACCGCGAACGCGACGCGCGGTCGGAGGGCCTTCATGCGCTCATCGAAATTGTCGATATCGATTTCCAGGAATCGTCGATCCGTCACGGCCGGCAGTGGCTCGGACGGATGCTTGCCGGACAGGTCGGCGAGCACGCCCATCACGAACGGCAGCTCGACCTTCTTCTCCGACCCGTAGACCTCGACGTCGTACTCGATTTGCACGCGCGGCGCACGATTGCGTGCGATGAATTTCTGCGAACTGCTGGAAGCGGACATGGTCAGGCTCTCCTGGATGGTGGGAAGTGGAATGGGCGCTCAACTGAGCAACGCGTCCAAATGGATAGGCAAGGCATCGAACGTCAGCGCCCGCAGCGGAGCTGCAGCGGGATCGGCAACGCCGATCGAAATGCGCGCGATCGCAGCCTTCGACGTGAAGGCGTCGAGCCAGACGGCGGACAGGCGCGGCAGGATGTGTTGCTCGATAAACCCGATCAGAACGCGTGCACCGGTCTCCTGTACGAGACAGCGGCCGACGATGTAGTCGACCACCGCGTCATCGAAGGTCAACGCGATATCGTGGCTGTCGGCCATGCGCTTCACGACGCGACCCAGATGCAATCGGACAATGCGGGCGAGCCCGTCGTCGGCCAGCGGCCGGTATGGCACCACGGCCACCCGACCGAGAAAGGCCGCCGGAAAGGCTTTGAGCAGTTCGGGCGCAAGCGCGTCCCGCAACCCGTCCATATCCGGCGCGAGCGCCGGATCGGCGCACAGGCTCGCAGTCAGGTCGGCGCCGACATTGCTGGTCAGCAGGATGGTGGTGTTGCGGAAATCGATGTGGCGACCGTCGCCGTCTTCCATGTAGCCCTTGTCGAACACCTGGAAGAACATTTCATGGACGTCGCGATGGGCCTTCTCAACCTCGTCGAGAAGGACGACCGAGTACGGACGACGGCGCACGGCTTCGGTCAGCACCCCGCCCTCGCCGTAACCGACGTATCCCGGTGGAGCGCCCTTCAGGCCCGATACGGTGTGGGCTTCCTGATACTCGCTCATGTTGATCGTGATCAGGTTTTGCTCACCGCCGTACAACGCTTCGGCCAACGCCAGTGCGGTTTCGGTCTTGCCCACGCCCGACGGTCCTGCAAGCAGGAACACGCCGAGCGGCTTCTTCGGGTCGGTCAGGCCGGCACGCGCGGTCTGCACGCGCTCGCCGATAACGCGCAGCGCATTGGGCTGGCCGATCACACGGGCTTCCAGCGTTTCGGGCAGCCGGCGCACAGCGGCAACCTCGTCCGTGACCATGCGACCGACGGGAATGCCGGTCCAATCCGAAACGATCTCTGCCACGATCGCCTCGTCGACCTCCGGAAACACGAGCGGCGCATCGCCCTGCAGGTTAGCCAGCGTGCGTTCGAGCTCGCGGAGCCGCTCAAGTCGCATCGGCAAATCGTCGGGCTCTCCCTCAGTGCCCTCACGCGCGGCAAGCAGCGCTTGCGCGGCCGTGGCTTGCTCACGCCAACGCATCTCGACCGCGGCCTCGTCCGTCGCCAGCGTGTCGATACGCGTGCGTACGCTGGCCAACGCTGTGTCCGCCTCCAGACCGATACGTGCCTCCTGCACGAGCAGCGCCTCTTCAGTGCGCGCGGCAGCAAGCCGCTGACGCACGTCGTCGAGCTCGCGCGGGGTCGCGTGTTGCGACAACGCCACCCGCGCGCAAGCGGTATCGAGCAGGCTGATCGCCTTGTCCGGCAACTGGCGCGCCGGAATGTAGCGATGCGACAACGTCACGGCGCCGCGGATCGCCTCATCACGTACCAACACACCGTGATGCGTCGAAAACGTTTGCACGAGCCCCCGGACCATATCGATGGCGGCGGCCTCGGACGGCTCCGCGACCTGCAGTACCTGAAAGCGCCGGGTTAATGCGGGGTCTTTCTCGATATGCCGCTTGTACTCGGCCCATGTGGTCGCGCCGATCGTGCGGATCGTGCCGCGTGCCAAGGCCGGCTTCAGCAGGTTGGCGGCGTCGCCCGTGCCGGCCTGGCCACCCGCGCCGATCAGCGTGTGAATCTCGTCTATGAACAGGATCACCGGCAATGGCGACTTGGCAGCCGCTTCGAGCAGCCCCTTCAAGCGGGCTTCGAATTCCCCCTTCATGCTGGCGCCGGCGAGCAGCGCACCAACGTCGAGGCTCAGCAGGCGCACATCAGCGAGGTTCGGCGGCACGTTGCCCGACGCGATCGCCCGGGCAAGGCCCTCTACCACGGCCGTCTTGCCGACACCGGCTTCGCCGGTCAGCAGGGGATTGTTCTGCCGGCGGCGCAGCAGCACATCGATCATCGTGCGGATCTCGAGTTCGCGGCCGACGACCGGATCGATCTCGCCCGCTCGAGCGCGCGCGGTCAGATCCGTGCAGTACTGCTCGAGCGACCCGTTTCTTTGCGCGCCCGGCAACGCACCAGACGCCTCACCCGGCGTGGCGGGCGACAAATCGCTATGGTCGTAAGGAGCGTCGGCCGCTTCCGGTGAGCCGGCGATCCACGCAGGCAGCACGTCGTCGAGGGCGTCGACCGGGATCTTGCCGAACGCGGGAGAGATGGAAAGCAGCACACGCCGCAGGTCGGGGGTGGACACGAGGGCCGCGATCAACCACCCGCCGCGCACACGACGGTCATCGTATTCGAGCGTCGCAAGCACCCAAGCGCGCTCGATTGCCGCTTCGATATGCCATGAAAAATCGCTGATCGAGCTTGCGCCGGCGGGCAATGCGGCCAGTGCCCGCGCGAAATCGCGCTCAAGCGCATCCCGGTCGATGTCCGCGTGGCGCACGATCCGGTGGAGGTCGCCATCCGGCTGCTGCAGTAGCTGGTGCAGCCAGTGGATGAGCTCGACGAACGGGTTTCCGCGCAACTTGCAGAAGTTCGTTGCGGATTCGATGCCGCGGTAAAGCTGGACCCCGAGCTTACCGAACAGTGCTTGCCGTGAAATGGTCATGATGGTCTTTTTTGTTGGCTACGATGCCCCGAGCACCCCGTCAGACCTATCAGGACTACTATGCAGAAGCCTTACCTGATGGAACCGAAAACACTCGATATATCGCTCTCTCTTCGATCCAAGTCAAACGGCCTGCTCGGATCAGTTCCGCATTATTTACACGAAACCGGAGCGACGTCAATGCATTATCGATACCAATAACACTAACAGTGGATCGCGATCAATCCGCTCACTGCTCTTCCTGCAGATGCCGCAACACCGCACACCAAGTCGAGCAATCACGACGACCAATTATGAGATTTTAGATAATCCAAGTCATTGTTTTTTTGAGATAATTTTAGAATTGAATGTTTAAATATTTTCACAAATTTTCGCAACACATTGATTTTCAATGAACTCCACATTGACAATTTACAGTCCGTGACATTTTCCGACGAAACATTTAATCCGCTTGCCGTCCCACTCACACACTGGATTATCGATGCTGCGATGGACGAGCCACCGGCACTCGTGTTTAAAATGCGTAATTCTCGTCATCGGACACCAAGATGCGCTCCCTTCGCCTACCCTGGCACCGCCAACCGGACCTCTCGCAGACCGAACCCGTGCTTGGCGACGGTCTGGCCTGGCGCAGTCCCGACGTGGTCGACTCCGACCTTGCAGCAGACGAAATGGGCGGAGATCTGCGCATCGGCGACGACGTACTTGAACAGCTCGGCATCGGGGGCATCGACAGTGCCTCGGCGCATATGCGCACTTCGGCTCGCGCGCCCACTGCCGCCGCTGACAGTCCCGACGCCCTGGTTGATACATTGCACGCCCAATATTGGCGCGCGCTGACCGATCCCCATGCGGCGGTCAGCACCGAGTGGGCGCAAATGGCAGACGAACCAGCCGCGCATACCGCCAGCCCGGACCCGCAGGACGCCCTTCACGCGCATGGCAACCTCGGAGGTTCAGATTCGATCGAAACGTTGCTGTTTGGCAATCGCACGCTAAAGGACGTGTTCGAGCAACTGGATGGGCACGCCGAAACCGCGCTCGACGATGAACCCATTCCGGAAATCCTGCGGCTCTTTGCTCCGCCCGAATATCAAGCAGCCGCCGCACGGCGCGGGCCGGCTCTACCGCCCGCGCTCACCCGGCGCGAACACCACGCGCTGACCGTGGACAGTCCGCTATCCGCCCCCTCACGCAAGGACGAAGGATGACCCGGCTCACCGCCTCCGACACGCCCCACACCCATCGTTTGGGTGAGGCTCCCCTCAGCGAGCAAATCGAGCACGTCTCGGCACGCCTGCGGGCTCAGCCGACCACCGCCTCCCATCGTTGGGCGCTGTTTCAGCTGTTGTGCATCACCGGTGAGTGGACGCGCGCGATCCAGCAATTGCAGACGTGGGCGAAGCTCGAGCCCGGCCACGCGTCAACCGCGCAGGTTTATCGCGACTTGATTCGGGCCGAGCGCTGGCGAAAACTCGTAGTCGAGGGAAGCGAGCGCCCCGGCTTCGTGCTCGAGCCTCCAGCGTGGGTCGATGGGTTGCTGAATGCGCTCCACTTGAATGCCGGCGGACAGATTGAACCAGCCGACGACGCCCGCGAGACCGCGCTCGACACTGCGCCGAGCGTCTCGGTCAGGATCCCTCAAGGAAAGGCCGCCTGGATTGTCGATAGCGATTCCAGTTTCGGTCCCGTCTGCGAAGTCATCACCGCCGGACACTACCGGTGGGTACCGTTCAGCGATCTCGCAGCATGGCGCGTGTCGCCACCGGCAAAGCTTGTCGACTTGGTGTGGGCGCCCTGTACGCTCACGCTCGTCGACGGCGCGCTCGTCCACGGCTTCATGCCGGCACGGTATCCAAGTTCCGAAACGGGGAGCGACGCCATGCGCCTTGGGCGTGAAACGGTCTGGCTGGAGAACGGACGAACCGGCATCACTGCACTTGGGCAAAAGACCTGGGCAACGGATCAAGGCGACTTCAGTCTGTTCGAGCTGGCGAACACCGAATTCGGCGCGCGTATTGCTGACGGCGCGACCATTGGCGAGCGCGTCGATGGTTGAGCGCAAAAAGCTCTCGGCGATGGATGCGATCGCGGTCCGGACACCTCGGCGGGTCAACGCGCATCTGATGCCCACCCTGCTCGACCGGCTGCGCGACGACGCGCCGCATCGGCAGGTCGAAGCGCCAGAGGAATACACGGTCACGCGCAAACAGATGCGGGACATTGTGCAGCGTGACCTCGCCTATCTGCTCAACACGACGAGCATCGAGGACCAGATCGATCGCGCACGCCATCCGCATGCAGCAGCCTCGACCGTGAACTTTGGCGTGCCGCCGCTCGCGGGAGCCTTTATCGCGTCGCGCCAGTGGAACGACGTCGAGCGCATGGTCCGGCAGGCCATCACGGATTTCGAGCCGAGGTTGATTCCTGACTCCCTTGTGGTGTCCCCTCGCCCCTGCAATGACGCCGCCGGCGAACATCACAACGTCCTCGCATTCGAAGTTCGCGGGCTGATTCACATGGATCCGTATCCGCTCGAGTTCATGGTCCAAAGCTCGCTGGATCTCGAAACGAGCGAGATTCGAATCACCGGCATGCGCACCAGCTGAGCGCGGCGCGGCACAACGACAACAACGAGAACACTCCGATGGACCCGCGACTGCTCGACTACTACAACCAAGAACTCATCTACATGCGCGAGCTCGCCGCTGAATTCGCCCATGCTCACCCGAAGATCGCACGGCGCCTCGGCATGCAGGCCGGCGAAGTGGCCGACCCCTACGTCGAGCGCCTGATCGAGTCGTTCAGCTTCATGGCTGCACGCATGCAGATCAAGCTCGACGCGGAGTTTCCGCGCTTTACCGAGCGACTGCTCGAGGTGATCTACCCGAACTACGTTGCGCCCACACCGTCGATTGCCGTTGCGCGCCTGTATCCCGGCCGGACCGAAGGCAACCTCGCCAAAGGGTATCGCATTGCGCGCGGCACTTCGTTCACCGCACGCATTCCCGATGGAGAGAGAACGGCGTGCCAGTTCACGAGCGGACAGGACGTGACGCTGTGGCCGCTCACGATCACCGAAGCGCGCCTTACCGGTATCCCCCCGGACATTCCGGGACTCGCGCGGTACGTCCCGCCCGATACACAGGTACGCGGCGCCTTGCGACTCCGGCTGGCGACGACGGGTGACGTCCGGATCGCTGATCTGCAGGGACTCGACCGGCTCCCGATCTATCTGGCCGGTGATGAGCAGGTCGCTTCCCACCTGTTCGAGCTGCTGCATGTCGGCGCAATCGCCTCCGTGATTGGCGTGCCCGGAGCGTTCGGCGCGCCGGGCCGTCCGCCCGCGGCGGTCACCCAAAACGCGGTGGATCACGAAGGCCTGCGCACCGATCAGAACCTCTTGCCGCTGACGTGGACGAAATTTCACGGGCACAACCTGTTGCACGAGTACTTCGCGTGCCCTGCACGGTTCTGGTTCTTCGCGTTGACCGGCCTGGCCGAGGGCTTTTCGAGGGTGGATGGTCGCGAAGTGGAGATCGTCGTGCTGCTCGACCGCGCACCGGCCGAGCTCGCGAACCTCGTCGACGCGTCACGCTTCGCCCTGTTCTGCACGCCTGTCATCAACCTCTTCAGCAAGCATACCGACCGGATCGAGCTCTCGCCGCGCGAAACCGAATTTCATCTGGTGCCGGCACGGCTTGCGCCCCTCGACTACGAGGTGTTCTCGGTGGAGACCGTGTACGGTCGCGTGGCCGCGACGTCCGCCGAGCTCGAGTTCCGCCCGCTCTACCAGACGCTGAACAACGATGAGGGCAACCACGGGCGCTACTTTTCGACCCGTCGCGAACGAAGGCTCGTGTCCGATTCGGCGCGCCGCTACGGTACGCGCACGCCCTACGTCGGCACAGAAGTATTTCTCTCGCTTGTCGACCAGAACGAGGCGCCTTATAACGAGAACATCCGTTTTTTGTCGGTCGACGCGCTCCTGACTAATCGCGATCTCGCCACGCTCGTGCCGCGCGATGGGGTACACGACCTGGAGACCGCCGAGTCCGCGCCGGTCGAGAGCATTGGCCTTGTCCGAGCGCCAAGTCCGCCGTTGCCGCCGTATGCCGAGCGCGAGATGGCCTGGCGTCTGATCCGCCAACTCAATTTCAACTACCTGCCGCTCGACGATCTTGATCACCGTGAAGGTGGCCAGGGTCTGCGTGATCTGCTTCGCCTATACCTTGCAGACGGCGATTCCGGACAAGGCCGGCAAGTGGAAAGCCTCGTCGGCGTAAAGACGCGCCCGGTGACGCGCAAACTTCCGGGGGCCGGCCCAATGACGTTTGGACGCGGCATCGAGTGCGCGCTGACGGTCGATGAAACAGGCTTCTCCGGCGTGAGCCCCTATCTCTTTGGGGTCGTTCTCGAGCACTGGCTCGCACGGCACGTCTCGATCAACAGCTTTACGCAAACCGAATTGCATTCGATGCAGCGCGGCCGTATTGCGCGCTGGCCCGTGCGCACCGGTACGCGTGGAGTCCTGTGATGAAGCGCGCCACGCTACCCGCGCTGCTGCGCGATAGCACGCTGTCGCCTGAGCTGCTCGAACGGCTGCAGGCCGAACCGTGGCGCTTCGGGTTCCTGTCTCTATTGCGACGTATCGGCGCGAACCCGGCGATCGATCCGATCGGCACCGCACGCCGGCCGCGCTCCGAGCCGTTCCGGCTCGGCCAGCAGCCGAGCCTTGCCTTTGCACCGCGTGAAGTCGCGAGTGCACAAGAAGCCGAAGGGCGACTGAAAGTGCGCCTGTTCGGTCTCGGCATGCTCGGCCCCAATGGTCCACTGCCGATCCACGTCACCGAGATCGCGAAGGATCGTGAAGACAGCCGGCGGGACATGACGACGGTCGATTTCTTCGACATCTTCCATCACCGCTTCTTCACGCTGTTCTATCGCGCATGGGCGTCGGCCCAGTCGGCCGCCGGACTTGACCGACCAGACGAAGAGCACTTTTCGTTTTACGTCGCAAGCCTCACCGGACAGGACGTTGGTGAGTGTCACCGGCGCCCCCTTCCATCACACGCACGTCTGGCCGCGGCGCCGCACCTCGTGCGCGAATCGCGCAATCCGGACGGTTTGCGCGCGACGCTCGAACGCTACTTTGGCGTGCCGGTCGCGATCGAGGAGCACGTGTTTCACTGGATCGAAATCGATGCAGCCGACCGTGGCCGCATGGGACGTCCTGGCGCGGCGGCGACGATGGGACAAGGCGCGATGCTCGGCCGCGTCGCCCCGGATCGTCAGCATCGGTTTCGGATCGTCATTGGGCCAGTCGATCTCGACGCCTATCTGCGCTTTACACCCCAGGGCGAGGATCTGCCGCGGCTTGTCGAATGGGTCCGAGCATTCGTGGGATACGAGCTGGAATGGGAGCTCGAGCTGCGCATCAAGCCTGAGAGTGCGCCGCCGGCAGTGATGGGTGGCCGGCAGCGCATGGGCTGGTCCGGATGGCTGGGACGTCCGGATCCGCATAAACCCATTACCGGCATGCGTTTCGAGCCCGAGCGTTACATGCGCCATCTCGATCGCCGTGCCACTGACTCCGAAATTTGACCATGAGCAAGCAGCAATCCGCCACCCACGGCAAACTCGGCCACGCCCCCGTCACGGGCGCGTCGCACTTCGACTGGCTCACGCCCGTGAGCGACAGCGCGCCTTGCGGCCCGGATCTTGAATACGACCATGATTTCGTGGTCCTCTTCGCGGGCATTGCACCCAGGCAGGACGTGCAATACGGCGCGTTCGTCGGTGGGCCCGATCCGCTCAACTGGAGCGAGATCGAACGCGACTGCCGGCGCCTGATGCTGCGCACGAAGGACATGCGTGTGGCAGCGCTCTACACGCGTTGCCGCACCCGCTTGGGCGGTGCGGTCGGACTCGCGGAAGGTACGGGACTGCTCGCGACATGGCTGCAGACGTTTCCGGACAACATCCATCCACAGGCAGGCGTTGACAATGATCGCGAGGCCGCGCTGGACATGCGGATGAATGCGTTGCAGGGGCTCGCGGACCCAGATGGGCTGCTAGCCGACGTGCGGGAAATCGCGCTGATGAAGTCGACCGCCACGCGGCTGCAGGTGCGGGATGTCGAGCGCGCCTTCGCGCATCCACGCCCGGCCGACGCCATCGCACCCGACTCGGTCGAGCAGCAGCTGCAGGATCTACGTCTGCAGCAGCCGGCGACCATGGCCGCCTTTGACGAGACGATCTCGAACCTCGCTGCGATCAACACGTGGTGCGCCGCCCATCTGGAGTCGTTCCTGCCCGACTTCTCGCCCCTGGTCCGCCTCCTCCAGCTGCTGCAGCAAGGCGACCAACACAACGAATCCGCACCGGCTGATACATCTCCCCTCGACGCCGCCGATCACGACGGCAGCATGACGCCGGGAACGCATGCGACCGAATCCCCGCCGGTGCAGCACAACGGCGAGCGCCTCGACACTGCCGAGCCGCCGTCCGCCGCGGCGCGCACGGATGTCGCGCCCACCGACCGACAAGCGGCGCTGGCATTGATCAGTGCGGCACGTCACTGGTTCGAGACACATGAGCCCAGCAGCCCGGTTCCGGTATTGCTCAAGCGCGCCGAGCAGTTTGTCGGTAAGCGCTACGCGGAAGCGGTCAAGGCAATTCCTGGCGACCTTCTGGCGCAATGGGACGAGGCCGAAGGTCCGTGATAGCGAAAAACTTCGAACGGATCATACAGAATGAAAAACGACAGCTCTTCCGAGTTCCAATTTTCGACGGGCATCGGCGACCTCAAGCGAGTCATCTGGGAACACCCGCCGAAGCCATGTGAGAACGAACCGCGTCAATCGCGAACGAATTCGCGAATGCTCATGCTCACGGCCGCGATTGCGGTTTCAGCATTGCTCACGTGGGTGTGTCTGGATGAGATATTGATTCAGGACAGGCCGGTTCCGGCCCGCCGCTGACATAGGGATTGCGTGTTCGCACGACGCCGGATACGACCGCTGTTCCGCCTGTGTCAATTTTGGATGGGGATGCGGACAAAATCTTGGACTACTTTGGAGGTAGTCCATGTATTCATACCAAGAACGCGTTCGGGCGGCTGAGTTGTACCTGAAACTCGGGAAGCGCAGCAAGGCGACCATTCGCCCGTTGGGTTACCCGACGAAGAATTCTCTCAAGGCGTGGTGTAAGGAATTCGAGAAGCGTGGCGATCTGCAGAGGGGGTATGTTCGCGTAAAGCCGAAGTACTCGGAAGAACAGAGGAACGTAGCAGTCGTCTATTACGTAAAGAAGCGCTCGGAGACGGCGGGCAAAGGCGTCACGCAGTTTGGCCGAGCTCTCTACGAGCTCAACATCGACGCGTTCTGTGCTAACACGAGCCAGGCCAAAGGGCGTGTGGAGCGGGCGAACCTGACGCTGCAGGACCGGCTGGTCAAGGAACTCCGATTGCGCGGAATCAGTACGCGGGAGGCCGCCAATGCGTATGCGCCCTTCTTCATCGCTGACTTCAATCGGCGCTTCGGCAAACCGCCGAGGAGCGACCACGACGCGCACCGATCGCTGCGCGCTGATGAGGATCTGAGGCAGATCTTGTCCTATCGCGTGCCACGCAGGGTATCCAATGCGTTGACGGTGCAGTACGACCGCGTGATGTACCTGCTGGCCGATTCGGCGGTCAATCGGAACCTCGTGCACGAATATGTCGAAGTTGTTGAGTATCCCGATGGCTTGATTGAGGTCCAGGCAAATGGTGTGGCGCTGTCATGCCGGCAATACGATCGCATCACGCGCATCGATCAGGGCGCAGAGGTCGAGAACAAGCGGCTGTCCAGCGCACTGGAAGTCGCGCGGCGCGTCCAGACCATGCGTGACGATCGCCGCGCAGCCGGCTCACCGTCGCGCACTCATTGCGGTGCAGAAGTCCAGGCTAAGAAGGCGCTAATCGGGCTGAAGAAACAGCGTGCGCTCAAGCTTGCTGACCTGAATCAAGCCATTCTTGAGGTCAGCGTCGAAGGAATCAGGGGACGGGGGGCGGCTTCGCCGCCCCACCCCAACCCCATAAACAAAGACAAGGAAAAACCCAAACACCGCGACATTTCAATTTAGCTGGAAGCCCGACAATTTAACTTGGCGTGGACATTGGTTGTAGTGGCTAGATAGATGGAATGGTCGCCTCCCGCCACAACGACCGCTCCAGCGCCTGATCGTGCTTTCTCAGCTCCTGGTGTGGATGTGCGACAGTGCTTTGTCCGTTCTTCCGTTCAGGAAAGATTCCATGGAGCCCACGACGATAGCCATCGACCTGGCCAAGCGCGTTTTCCAGATTCACTTTGTCGATCCGGATGGCAGAATTCACGGCAAGGTGCTCAAGCGTGACCAGATGCTGCCATTCTTCGCCAACCGGCCTGCAGCCCGGATCGTCATGGAAGCTTGCGGCAGCGCCCATCACTGGGCCCGGCAACTGACAGCGCTCGGGCACGAGCGGGTGAAATCGAATGGCGGCATGGTGAGCCAATCGAGACTCCGGTTGCCGCCTGTGCCAAAGCGTCCTCGATTACGTTGGCTCGTCGATCAGGAACTTGTCCCTTTCGCGGCCGGCGATCCAGAGCGGCTCTCGGCCCCGACCGCTCCAGAGCGCGCCAGATATGGGATCGCGATACTTCGGAGAGACCGGACCGCGGCGCTTGATCCGACGTGGCTTGAGTTTCAGTTCAGTGAACAAATCCTCGGGTCTCAGGTCGAACTCGGCAATCATCTGTTGTATTTCCCTAACGGCGTTCGACAGTTCCTGAGTGCGGGCAAGCTCAGCCTGCTTTTGAAGTTCTTGAATCTGGGCTTTCAAATCGCGGTAGGTCGACATGGAATATTCTCGGAGCGAGAGAGTCAAGTGATCGTTATGGTTCGCAGTCGTCTCGACTACTAAATTCAGTAATGCGAATAATAAAAGTTAGAAAACACCACGGTCGAAATGAAGAAAGTGCGCGATCGAGAGGGGAAATCGCGAACCGCCTGAGGGACTTGGTCGCCAAAACAGGCGGACGACAACGGTCAATTAGCTTTGTTGATTCGACCATTTCGAGGAACGACGAGCAACTCTCGTGGATCCGACAAACGATATCCCCAGGGTGACCTCGCACTGCCTTTGGACCAGAGAATGTTGTCGTGGAATATGGTCAGCCATGGGTGCTCACTCTCACAAGTCGCGACTATGGTTACGTTCCGTGGGGTATTGGTCGCACCTCGCCGAACCGCCCTACTTCAAATGGTCCTGCAGCGCTGAGTCATCCAGCGCGATCCGGTGTTCTTTGAGCCCGGGGCCGGTCTCGGTCACGAAATCGACCGCAATATCGAGCCGACACCAAACCTTCGTTTTCGCGTGCACAGTCGCTATGACGAATCATACGATTCGTCAACACGAAGCCAGTCCAACGCCATGTCGGTTCTGCAGGAGATCGCTCCGGGTCTTCAAGCAAAAACGTCGGTTTGGTTCCAGCGGGTGTCGTCAGCCTGTCGTGCGGTGCCGGGGCGCGACACGAACGGCAGGATTGAGTTTTCGCCACGGCAGCTTGGCAGGGTCGGTCTCGATGCCGTCGGCGGTTCGTGCAACGAGCACTGCCTCCGCAATCGGTTCGAAGGCGGCACGGAAATGGACCGAACTCTTGTTCACCAGAATCGCCATCGCTTCGGGCTGGATGCCGACCATCCGATAGAGGTTGCAGTCCAGCAACTGGGTTTTCACACTGCTCACGACCACGCGCACGCCATCGACGCGTAAGCATGCGCATGGTCCCAACCGCAAGTCGACATCGCGCATCATTGGCCCCTCGAGCCGGCATTCACCGTCGGAAAGACCGTCGACGACAAAGGTCGCCTGGAACGCGCGCGGCGTGCCGTCCGCCAGAGTGAGCGTGATCGTGGATCCGACGCCGGCAGCGTGAGCGGCTGCAGCCGCGGCCGGATCGCAAATGATCCCAAGCGCTGCGTGATTCACGCCGTGGCGCAACAGGGCCGCCAACATTTCCGTCGTGTTGGAATCGGCACCCGCCCCCGGATTGTCATGTGTGTCGGCGATCACAACCGGGCGCTTTGCGTTTGCCGCGATTGCCATGGCCGTCATGACAGCATCATCCGGGGACAGGCAGGATGCCCGCCAATCCTCCTCGCAGGAGGTGAACTGCCGATAGAGCCGGTCCAGCGCCTCGTCGAGCGCGGCACCTTCAATGCCGTATCCCCAGATTGTCGGGCCGCACTCGGCAATATCTGCAGCAGGGAAGCCGAGTGCAATCGACAGGTCAACGCCGAGATCCGCCTCAAGGGAGGCAAGGGCCCGGTAGAGGTCTGCCGCAGGTGGGCTCGACGTCGCCATCGCTTCGATTGGAACGAGGAACGGGCCGCGCCGGATGCCGCGGCAATAACGGCCGCGTTCTTGTGCAATCCTTGCGATCAGGCGTGCCGCGCGAGCGCCCGTATCCGCCATGTCGACGTGGGGATAGGTGCGGTACGCAACGAGGCCGTCGGCACTCTCGAACATCTGGGCGGTCACGTTCGCATGCAGGTCCAGCGACGCAGCGATGATGGTGCCCGGGCCAACGGCTTCGCGTAAGCGCCTCAGCAGTTCGCCCTCGCCGTCGTCGACATGCTCGACAACCATTGCACCGTGCAAGTCGAGAAATATCGCATCCGCCTTCGCCGCGCGCGCCCCGTCGACGATCTCGCCGGCGATGCGCTCGAACGCATCCTGCGTCACCGGTCCAGAGGGCGTCGCATGGGCCCACAAACCGGGAATCAAGGTGTCCGCTCCCGGATCGAGTGCTGCGATGAATCCGCCAATGGCGAGATTCGCCTTCTGCAACGCGAGCACCGCGTCGCCCCTGACTATCGGACCATTCGCGCCTTCCGCGAAATCACTGTAGCGCGCGCGCGATGACACAAACGTATTGGTTTCATGCAGAAACCCGGCAACAAAGTACTTCATGAGCGCTCAGCCTCCGTCAAGCGTATGGGGCGGACAAGGAGTAGAAGCGCGCCGAGCGCGAGCAATCCGACGATTACGAACAGCCCCGCTGTTGTACTCCCGGTGATCGATTTCAAGGTGCCGATGATCGTTGGACTGAGGAAGCCGCCAAGTAGCCCGACGGTATTGATGAATGCGATGCCGGTTGCGGCGACCGACGAGCGGAGGTACTCCGGCGGAATAGCCCAGAAGACCGCGTAGGCCGCATACGTCAGCGCGGTTGCAAGCGTGATCGCCACGATCGACACGCCGAATCGATCAACGAACAGTGCGGCGATCGCCAGCGCAACGGCGCCCGCGGCTGCCGCGAACCCGGCATGGCGTCGCCTCTCGAGTGTCCGGTCGGAGCGCCTTGCCAGCAGGTACATCCCGATCATTGCTGCCGTGTAAGGGATGGCCGAGTACCAGCCGATCTCGACGAGGCTGTTCACGCCGCTCGCCTTCAGGATCGAGGGTAGCCAGAAGCCCACGACGTAGACACCGCAAATCAGGCAGAAATAGATCACTGACAGACGGTAAATTCCGACGTCGCGCAGCACCGTCCTCAGCGCCGGCCATCGTTCCTGCATCGATTGTTCGGTATCGCGTTGCGCGATGACCGCCCGCCTCTCGTCCGCCGTCAGCCATCGCGCGTCCTCGGGCGCGTCACTGAGCCAGGTAAGCGCGACTGCGCCGAGAATGAGCGCCGGCACGCCCTCGATCAAGAACATCCACTGCCAGCCGGCCAGCCCAGCTACATCCTTCATGTGTTCGAGTATCCACCCCGACGCAGGCGCTGCGACGATACCGCCGAGTGGCGCCGCGCAGAGCAACAAAGCCATCGCCCGGCTGAGACGCTCGCGCGGGTACCAGCGAGTCAGATAGAACAGCATGCCAGGAGCAAAACCGGCCTCGAACACACCGAGAAGGAATCGGACTAGGTAGAACGACGTTGCGTCGGTGACCAGGAACATCGACATCGACGCGAGGCCCCAGAGCAGCATGATGCGGCTCAGCGTCTTGCGCGCGCCGATCCGGGTCAGGAGCTGGTTGCTCGGAATTTCGAACAGCATGTAACCCAGGAAAAATACGCCCGCGCCGAAGCCGTAGGCCGCGTCGCTCAACGCGAGATCCTGCTGCATTTGCAATTTTGCAAAACCGACATTCACTCGATCGACATACGCGACTGCATAACAGACGGCGAGGAAGGCAAGGACTCGGCGATCGATTTTCCTGTACAAGGCCTGTGCATCATTATTGCCGGCGTCGAACACAATTGACATGAATGTTCTCGGAAATTGAGATGATTATCAGTGTTGTGGATTTTGGATAGGTGCAAACTGTAGCGTCAAATGGTGTTACGCTGGATATCAATATTTTGACTGGGGTGTTGCGATATATCGCAACGCCTGTCGAAGTCAACATCTATTCAATAGAGAATAAAAGATGGCAACTCCGAAAAACCGCCAGATGCAATACTTCGAGATCGTCATGACTGAGCGGTCATTCCGAAAGGCGGCGGATCGACTGCAGGTCGCGCCGTCGGAGGTGAGCCGGCAGATTCAGCGACTTGAAGGCGAGACAGGCCTGCACCTTTTCGATCGTCATTCCTCCGGCGTCGTGGCGACGGAACAGGCAGAGTGCCTCCTCCGTTACCATCGCGGGTGCGAAGCGACTTACGAGGTGCTGCAAAGCGAGCTGGACATGCTTCGTTCGCTTAAGACGGGGCGCGTGGCAATTTCAGCGAGTGAGGGGGTCATACCCGCGCTCACCGAGGAGATTCTCTGGACCTTTGGGAACGAGTACCCGAATGTGCGGCTCGCGGTGAATATCCGTGCGACCGGTGAGATCGTCAGTGACGTGCTGAAGGATGTCGCCCATATCGGGATCGCATACAGCCCGCCGAAAACCGACGGGATATGCGTCCATCGCAGCGTCGTTCATCAAGTCGTCGCCGCCGTGCGGCCCGACCATCCCCTTGCGTCCCAACCGGGTGCAATCACATTTGGCCGCGCGATCTCGTATCCGTTCGCGACGATGCCGCCGATGTATGGTTTAGGCGGCACGATCGACATGCTTGCTCGCAGCGAGCCGGTTCGATATCAGCCCTCCCTCGTCGGTAACACACTCGACGTTCTGCGCCGCTTCGCCATCGCTGGAATGGGCGTGGCTTTCCTGACCGACTATTCGATCGCCGGAGACGTGGCAGAAGGTCGATTGGTCGGCAAGGCGATCGACCACCCTCTTCTCGGGCGCCAGAGCGCCCAGGTACTTGTGAAATCCGAGCGAACGCTACCCTTTGCCGCTCAAGAACTCCTACGACGCATCGAAACGAGGATGTCGACGTTTGCGACTCGCGACGAGTAATAAAATTCGGCCGGGGGCGGCCTGTTGCCTCGATTGTTGGTCGAAAGCGGTGTTCGCGGTTGAACCTGCGTCGCGAAGTGTCACGATGAGGCGACGGCTGCTGCGCCGTCAGGTGATGCCGGCATGCCGCCGGGTGGTCGTCGGAATCCGTACGGGTCGTCACCCCCGGGTATTCGCGAAACCCCGTGTTAAAGCGGGGCATGCGGTGCTTGCCGCAAGCAGGCATCGGTTATCCATCCGACGTCATTTTTTATGACAGGGAACGCGGGCTCCCGGACAGGTGTATCGGGTCGGCTGATTATTCGAGATTTTGCACTCGATCGATGCAATTGCTTCGAAAATTTTATTGCAAATCGGTGATGACTCACCCGCCAGTCGGGCAGTTCGCCGGGTAGACTGTCGTCCTGTTCGAGTTCCTGCTTGACACGATCGACAGCAGCTTTAGTTGCGGAGTGGTTCTTGACATTCGTCATTGCGATAGCTCGCGCGATCGTGATGACGAATGCAATCGAGGGGACATAGCTTGTAGCGGCCAAGTTGAAATCCATGGCCAGCTCCTCATCATGATGGCATTCGACTGTCCTGTTCGGGGCCCGTCGCGGGCGCGATCGACCATCGTGATGCGGGGAGACCCCATGTACAAACCCGCCGCACCCGCTCGCCTGCCGCTGCGTGCTACTTTCGTAAATGGCACCGGCCAAGACAGTTCAGTGGTGCGCGACCAGTGAACATTGTGGATTCACGCATCATGTACTCGATCTTGCCCGCGTTTGTATCTGCGTTGTTTCTCGGGTTCGGCCTCTACGTGCTGGCCACCAAGGGCCTCACGCGCGTATCTGTCCCGTTCGTCTTGATGTGCGCGACGACCTTCGTCTGGCAGGGAACGTGGGCCTTCCTGTTCCAGACGACCGAGGCGGACGTTGCCACCGTGTTGGTCAAGGCAGGCTATCTGTTCATCCTTTTTCTGCCGACGACCTTCTACCATTTCGTGACGGAGATCGTGTCGCGTCGGGACGAGCGGCCGATCCTGTTCGCATCCTATGGACTCTGCGTCCTGCTGGCGGTACTGCTCGTCACGAGCAATGCGGTCGTCGACGGATTTCGCCTGCATTTCTTTGGCCCGTATCCCAAGGCGGGCCCACTGCATCCGTTGCACGTCGTGCAGACGGTACTCCTGGTCGGCCGCAGCGGTTGGCTCCTGATCGACGCTAGACGACAGGAGCGAGCGCGAGACGTCCGGCAACTGCTCACCCAATGTCTCGTCAGCCTGGGCCTCTACTCGCTCGCGGCTACCGACTATGCGGTGAACTACGGAGTCGAGTTCTATCCGGTGGGGGTGCTGGTTATCGCGCTCAGTCTCGGGATTCTCGCGACGTCGATCGTCCGCTACGGCCTGATGGGCCCCTATCTGCTGGCCGCGACGGTCGCGCACGAAGTGGCCACGCCGCTGGCGGCGATCGGCCTGCACGCGGACGAGCTGCGGCGCGTCCTGCCGGTGCTGCTGCGCGGGTATCGGCTAGCGGTGGAGCACCGGTTGTGCGCCGACGGTTTATATCCCGGACAGCTGGAGCGGCTGCCGACGCTCGCGTCGTCGATCCGGCGCCAGGTCGACACCACGAGTACGGTGGTCGAAATGTCCCTGGCGTCCTTTACGCTGGACCGACTCGATCGCCACGGCTTCGCGGCCTATCCGATCCGGGCCTGTGTCGACGCCGCGGTGGAGCGCTTTCCCTTCCGTGTGGGTGAGCGAGACCGCGTATCGGTCGACCCGATCGATCCGGACCTGCGGTTCTCCGGATCCGACTCGCTCGTGATCTTCGTCATCTTCAATCTGCTGAAAAACGCCCTGTACGCGATCCACGCAAACGGCCATGGGCAGATCGAGATCGGGGCCCATCGCAGCAACGGTTACTGCGTGGTGCGTTTCAGCGATACGGGCCCGGGCATCGCTCCCGATGTGCTCCCTCGAATCTTCGACGCCTTCTTCTCAACCAAATCGCACGGTCGCGGCGCTGGCATGGGCTTGAGCTTCTGTCGCCGCGTATGCGAGGCGCTCGGCGGCACCATCGCGTGTGAATCCGTCCCCGGCGTCCGGACCACGTTCACGATTCGGCTGCCGGAGCCCGGTTCGCCGGCGGACCAGGCATTGCGCGATCCGCCGGCGCCCACCCGGCGCTATCGCATCGGGTAAGGCTGTCTCACATTCAGTTCGCGGCGGACGGCAGGATCAGTTCATACGCCTTGACCCGCTCGATGATGCCCGGCGGAAACCGGCGGATCCGCTTGTCGGAACCGGCAAACACGATCTGCTGATACCCCAGCGACACTTGCCGTCCGTCAACGTAGAAGCGAAACAGCAGATAGGCCGAACACTGCCGAACCTCGAACGTATTGAGATAGCAATCGACCCGCTGGAACGGAAACGTCTCGTGGACGTATTCCTGATGCGCGCGCTTCGTCACGAACGACCCGCCGGCCGCCAGCAGGTTGTTGTGGATGCATTCGTGAAACCAGCGTTCACGGCACACGCCCTGCCATTCGAAGTAGCGTGAGAAATAGGTATTCATGAAGGCATTGGAATCCTTGAGGTAAATGTCGACCACGTGATGGAAGGTTTTCTCGGACAGATGTGCCGTTTCGTTGGAAAGGACGTTAAGAATCGTGTCTCGCGTCAGCATGGATAACTCCTTGAATCGCTACTGGCGGTAGCGGCGCATTCCTTCAACGAGAAGGAATGGCCCGATTCTCCCCGTGCATTTAAACTGAGCGGCGCGGTCCAAACGTGTCGAATGCGCGGATGAGGAGCAGTTGATGCGCGTCCCACTTTCGCCGGATAATTAGAGCGGTCGTGCAATGCGACCGTCGTTTGCGGTCATGCGTCTCCGGTGCCGCACGTTCCTCTGCTGATTTATCGAGACTCGAATGCAATCCTTCGTTAGGCAGCCGGTGCTTTATCCCGTGTCCGTGGTATTTGTCGACGACAATCCGGATTTCCTGCAGGCCCTGCGGGGCATATTTCCGGACGAACGCCTGAACCGCTTTTTTACGCAGCCCCAGGCCGCGCTCGACTTCGTATCGTCGCGTGACGCGGAGACACCACCGACCGCCGCGGACTATTTTGGCGCGGAGAAGGCCGGCGGAAATGCGATCGGCCATGATGTGCTCACCGATCTCGCCCGATTTGAGGCGGTGGGCGCGGTAGTCGTCGACTATTCGATGCCGGAGGTCGACGGCATCCGGTTTCTGGCCTCCATCCGTAACGCGGACTGCATGAAAATCCTGCTCACCGGCATCGCCGATGAGCGCGAGGCAGTGGACGCATTCAACGCGGGACTGATCGATTGCTATCTGAAGAAAACCGACGTCGAGATGCCCCGCAAGCTGGCAACCGTGCTGGACAACGCGAAACGCAAGTTCTGCGCAGCCCGCGGGCACATCAGCCTGCATGAAGCAGGAGCGACCTACCGGGATCCGCGGATCGTCAAGTTGATCGATGCGGTGGCCGCGCGGGAAGGCATCGTCGAATACTACTGGCGCCCCAATCAGGACGCGGTGCTGATGTTTGACGCCGCCGGTGCGCCAAGTGTCTTTCTCGCCTGGAGCGAGGAGGACTGGTCGTTCCACTGCGATATCGTGGCCGACGCGGGTGGACCGGCCGAATTGTGCCGCGGGATGGAAGCTCGCCGCATCATGCCGCTGTTCTGGCCATCTCAGGGCTATCGGCCGGGTCTCGCGGACATTCGCTGCGCAACCCCGCTACCCGTTCCGGGATGGAGCGGCACGTTTTATAGCTGGACCCGTCTGGACGATGCGGCCACCGAGCGCGAGCTGCCCACGTTGGCAAAATGGCGTCACGCGTAAGAAATCATCCGCCCGTCCCTGGGCGGAGCGGGTACGCGAGGCGGTGCTGTCGTCGGCTCGGCAGCCACTCGAATCGGAATTATCCCTGTCAATGTTGACAGTTATCATCGGCACGGAATTTTGTTTCAATAGCGCCCTATTCCGAGGGCCACCCACTATTCCAATTAGACGGCACATCCAATCAGGGCAGGCGGTCGATCAGCGATCTGCGCCGCCTCCCGATATCGATCGATTCCCGATCTGATGTTGTCACCACGCGTCACGAAAGCTGCAGCGCGAAGCGATTGCTCTTCGGTGAACTTGCTCTTCTTCACGGCATGACCTCCAAGTTTCGATGACATCGTCATGCCGGAATCTTCCGCTTCCAAATGGGACGGTTTTGTGGGCTAGGGTCAGTCTGACCCAGTGCGGCTTCTGAAAATCTACGCTGCAACAAAACGTACGCTTCGCCATGCATCCGGATCACGGCACACGCCCACGTTGTCAGGCGTCACCTCAACCAGCCCTTGCATGTCACCACGCTCGCGCGGGATACATACGAGATCAAACGACCACGTACCGTCGAATACGTTTTCGAGGTTGCCGAGGAAGTTTTGCCGATTGAAAAGCGGCGTGATGAAATACCAGACTCGATAGTCGAGGGCCGAGAAAAACTCGAGGAACGACTTCGAGCTGTCGCCCGTGTAGTGGTTCAGGTATTCAAGGTACACGATTGGCCGATGTGCTCGTATGGACTCCTGTGCACCTCGAATGGTCTGTGCTTCGAACCCTTCAACGTCTGCCTTCAGAAAATCGAGACGCTGTAATCGCAGTGAATCAATAGTGCGCAGCGCTACCTGTTCGGTTATGGTGTCGCTCATGAAAAGTGACAGGCCGCCGAAATTGTTCGGCACTCGCGGGTCGACGGTCGGGAAATTCACCACCCCTTCCGTATCGCCTACCGCGCACTGTAGCGCTAGTACATTAAGGCGCTCGTTCTGTGCAAGATTTGCGCAGAGCAGCTGATGCGTGAGGCGTTGCGGCTCGAACGCAAACACCGCGCCGGCTTCACCGACTGCATGCGAAAGCATTACCGTATGTGAGCCGATGTTTGCACCAGCCTCGACAACGATATCGCCCTGGCGAACCATCTGGGAAAACAGAAAGGATTCCGGCTCAGACCATTCGCCATATAGCGACAGGCTACGGCCGACAAACTGGTCATTCGAATTGAACAGCATCGTGCCGTAACGGCACTTCTGGCTCGCATAAACTGGCATCGGATCCCCGCAACCTTGATTTTCGTACACTTTATCGGTGTAGACCGGCCTAGCTACGACAGGGTTTTCCGGTCCGCCCCTTATATAATATATCGATGACTCAAGGCGTTGCTGATTGATCCTGGCGCCGACGACGCGTCGCCGCCGTGCGGAGTACCGCCTTACTGGTAAAACGCCAGTCGCCCTTGTCGCAGCGCAGCCGTATCCAGCCGCCGTAGATCTGAATGACGATGTCGTCGTCCCATGCCGCGCGCATGCGGCTCAGGCACGAACGCTGAGCGGCCGCCCAGGAAGTGCCGCGCTTAGGCTACCGGCAGATATCGGCATGGCTGGCACCGGGCGAATTGCGCGTGTGGCGAATGTGGCGAGCCTTGCAACTCAACATTCCGCGGCGGCGTCCTCGCCGTCGTCGCGGCAACGACAATCATAAGGTCCGCAGCTTGGATTCGCGGCCCCCGCTGCCCGAGTATTCCTGCCACGCGCCCGCCTCTCGCGCGCCCGGGATCGCCGTGTCCCGGGCACCGAAAGGTAGCCCCTGCGTTCCGATCCGAACGATCAGGGGCGACCGTCCCGTTTCCAACCTTGAACATCGCCAAGCAGGGTAACGAGCACGAGCGCGGCGATCAGCCCCAGGTGCTCGAAAAAGCTGTTGAGCGCCATGAAACGCGCCACGCCCTCGTGGTTCCAGAAGTCGTTCGCCACCACCATCGCGACGACGGTCAACACGCCGAGTCCACCCGCGCCAATCCACGTGAACCGGCGAAACACCACGCACAGCGAACCGCCGATCTCGACCACAACCGCCAGTGCAGCCCAGAACGCCGGCGGATGCAGGCCGAAGTGCGCCTGCTCCGCGATCGCATCGCCGAAGTGCATCGCCTTGTTGACGCCGCCGATCAGAAAGGCGGACACCAGCGCCAGCCGCGCGAGCGGCGGCACCCAAGGCTGCGCCAGCAGCACACGAATCCACCCTGGGCTATACCGGCCGGTTGTCGCAGACATGTCAGACCGCCCAGCACGAACAGCCGAACGCGCCCCAGAAGCCCTTCGCGTCCGACGTCGGCAACGCGCGGCCCCACGCGCTCGCATGCGCATGCGCGTGCACGTTGCATGCATTTGAACAGCCGCACGCCGCGGCGGCCGCTGCCGCGCGCTGCAACGGCGCGCCGCTGCGCTGCGTCGCGCCCCAGCCACCGTAGCCGCCGTACTCGCGCACCGGCGACCAGTCCGGCATCGCGGGCGGAATCGGCGCATCATGCGACGCGAACGGCCCCGTGCCCCATACGATCTTCCCGCCGACCACCGTCAGCAATGCGGTCGTGTCCGCGATGTCGTCCTCCGCGCACGCGAAGAAGTCGCGATCCGGGACCATCAGGTCGGCGAGCTGCCCGACCGCGATGCGTCCTTTCTTGCCCTCCTCGTTCGAGAACCACGTCACGTATTCGGTCCACATGCGCAGCGCGGTCTCGCGATCGAGCAGGTTGCGCTGCGGGTACATGCGCAAGCCGCCAACCGTCTTGCCCGTGACGAGCCACGCGAGCGACACCCACGGGTTGTACGAAGCGACCCGCGTCGCATCGGTGCCGGCCGACACCTTGAGCCCCTTGGCGAGCATCTTCGCGACGGGCGGCGTTGCTTCGGCCGCCTGCGCGCCGTAGCGCTCGACGAAATACTCGCCCTGGTACGCCATCCGGTGCTGCACCGCAATGCCGCCGCCGAGCGCGGCGATACGGTCCATCGATTTTTCGGAGATCGTTTCCGCGTGATCGAAGAACCAGTTCAGCCCGGCCAGCGGGATGTCCTTGTTCACCTTCTCGAATACGTCGAGCGCGCGGTCGATCGTCTCGTCGTAGGTCGCATGCATGCGCCACGGCCAGCGGTTCTGCGCGAGCACGCGCACGACGCCTTCGAGATCGTCCTCCATCTGCGCGGGCAGATCGGGGCGCGCGACGCGGAAATCCTCGAAATCGGCCGCGGAGAACACCAGCATTTCACCGGCGCCGTTGTTGCGGAAATAGTCGGTGCCGTCGTGATACTTGACGCTCTTGGTCCAGTTCACGAAGTCTTCCTTCTCCGCGTTCGGCTTCTGCGTGAACAGGTTGTACGCGATCCGGATCGTCATCTCGCCCGCGTCGTGCAGCTTGCGGATCACTTCGTAATCGTCGGGATAATTCTGCGAGCCGCCGCCCGCGTCGATCACGCCCGTCACGCCGAGCCGGTTCAGCTCGCGCATGAAGTGGCGCGTCGAGTTGTACTGGTATTCGAACGGCAGCTTCGGGCCTTTCGCGAGCGTCGCGTAAAGGATCGTCGCGTTCGGGTTCGCGAGCAGCAGCCCGGTCGGGTTGCCTGCGGCGTCGCGCAGGATCGTGCCGCCCGGCGGCTCCGGCGTGTCCTTCGTGTAGCCGACCACGCGCAGCGCGGCCGCGTTCAGCAGCGCGCGATCATACAGGTGCAGGATGAACACCGGCGTATCGGGCGCTGCGGCATTGAGTTCGTCGATCGTCGGCAGGCGCTTCTCGGCGAACTGGTGTTCGGTGAAGCCGCCGACCACGCGCACCCATTGCGGCGCGGGCGTAATCGCGACCTGGTGCTTGAGCATCTCCATCGCAAGTGCGAGCGACGGCACGCCATCCCAGCGCAGCTCCATGTTGTAGTTCAGGCCGCCGCGAATCACGTGGCAGTGGTTGTCGATCAAGCCTGGCAGCACGGCGCGGCCGTCGAGGTCGACGATCTTCGTCGCACGTCCGGCGAGCGGCATGACGTCCGCGTCGTGGCCAACCGCGACGAAGCGTCCTGCTGCTATTGCCACCGCTGTCGCGGTGGGGTTCGAGCGGTCGAGGGTCGTGAACCTTCCGTTGCGGAGGATCAGATCCGGTTGGGTCTCGGTTGCAGTCATATGCGTCACCTCGCTTCGATCAGAAGCCAAAGAGCTGTTTGAGGATGGGGATGGCCTGCACGCCGATCAACATGCCGAGCAACCCGACAAGGGCAATCAGCGGCGGCGCCGGAGAACGAACCTTGATTGCGCTGTAAATGACACCGATCAGCAATCCCGCACCAAGGGAAACCAGATAAGGTTCCATACGATCAATTTCTCGGACAGGTTGGCATGCAGGTCGTACGTCCTGGCAAACACGTTGCGGGCGGCATCCGTGCATTGACCACGGACGCCGCCCGCGATTTCGGATTGCCGATGCGGCGTGTTCGCGCGGAACACGCCGCATCGGCATCAGCAGTCGAGGCTGCCTTCGGTCACTTCGCCGGCACGGGCGGGATCGACTCGTGCGGCGTCGCGGTACGCTGCGCGGCCTTGTGGACCATCGTGTACGCGTAATCGACACCCATCCCGTACGCGCCCGAGTGCTCCTTCGCGATCGCCATCACGGCGTCGTACGTCTCGCGGTGTGCCCAGTCGCGCTGCCACTCGAGCAGGACCTGCTGCCACGTGACGGGCACCACGCCGGCCTGCACCATCCGCTGCATCGCGAAGTCGTGCGCGTCCTTCGACGTGCCGCCCGAGGCGTCGGCGACCATGTAGATCTCGTAGTCGCCTTCGAGCATCGCGCAGAGCGCGAACGTCGTATTGCAGACTTCGGTCCACAGGCCGGAGACGACCACCTTCTTGCGGCCGTTCGCGGCCAGCGCGTCGCGAACTTTCTGGTCGTCCCACGAGTTCATCGACGTGCGTTCGAGCGTCTCCTGGTTCGGAAACACGTCGAGCAGCTCGGGATAGGTGTGACCCGAGAAGCTGTCGCTTTCGACCGTCGTGATCGTGGTCGGGATGTTGAATACCTTCGCGGCCTTCGCGAGCCCGACGACGTTGTTCTTCAGCACCTGGCGATCGATCGACTGCACGCCGAACGCCATCTGCGGCTGCTGGTCGATGAAGATCAGCTGGCTGTTATGGGGGGTGAGTACTTCAAGCTTCGGATTGCTCATGACGGTCATGTCCTTTGACGCGGATAAAAACTAGCCTGCCTCGCCGGCAAGCCGGGAGGCGCCCAATGCGCTGTGCCGGGAGGTTCGCCTGCCAGCCGTTGTCATTCAATACGCAAATTCATGGTAACGCCACTTAATCAATTCAATTAATAAAATCCCTAAATTCAGCCCTTAAAAGATCTTAAAAAAATCGAATTGAATGATCGCATCCCAAAAGACCTGCTACGCTATCGAATGAATTCGGGATTTCCGGACAAAACGGTAGTTATCCGTATTTTTCACACGGTTGTCATTCACTTATATCCGAATCATGAAGCCGTATATTTCGTCGCTGCTTGCCGGCATTCTCGCCGGCGCGGTCTATTACCTGATCGGCGTGCAATCGCCCGCTCCGCCCACGATCGCGCTGGTCGGCCTGCTGGGCATCCTTGCCGGCGAACAGATCCTGCCGGTCGCACGAAGGATGCTCGCAGGCATCCACTTGAGAACCGCGTGGAGCGAGGCGAAGTGCAGCCAGCACATGTTCGGCCCCCTGCCCGGCGCCCAGGGATCCGATGCCGCCGCGAAGCAACGTCAATCGACACCGTCGTGACCCACGGTGATTGACCGGAATCGGGCCGGCCGATCGGCGGACGACACGCGGGTAAGCCGGCACGCAAGGCATCCGCGAAAGCCGGGCCCGGCCGGCACGGTTCCCCCGTGCGCTGACGCTTCGGAACCGGTGCACGTCGCCAATACCGGTCGGGCGCTGAAATGGCGCGACGCAATCTTGCCCGGACCAGGATAGCGTTCCGGCGGCGACGCCCGGATGAATTGTTCTGAATCGTATTGGACTCGGCGGTGCTTGGCGATAACATGACAGCCCGACGCCCCCGTGGAATTCATCATGAAGCTGTCATTCGAAGCGCTCGAAGCCCTGGACGCGATCGACCGCACCGGCACGTTCGCCGAGGCCGCGGAGCTCCTGCACCGCGTACCGTCTGCGCTGACTTATCTCGTACAAAAGCTCGAAAGCGACCTCGACGTCGCACTGTTCGACCGGAGCGGGCGCCGGGCGAAGCTCACGCACGCGGGTCGCGTGGTCGTCGAAGAGGGCCGCCGGCTGCTGCATGCCGCCGAACAGCTCGAACTCAAGGCGCAGCGTGCACAGGAGGGCTGGGAAACCGAGGTTCGCATCTGTATCGACGAGATCCTGCCGTTCGAAGCGCTGTGGCCCTACGTGCATACGTTCTACGGACTCGAGATGAACACGCGGCTGCGCCTGTCCACCGAAGTCCTCGGCGGCACCTGGGATGCGCTGATTTCGCGCCGCGCGGATCTCGTCGTCGGCGCGGCGGGCGAGCCGCCCGAACTGCCGGACATCGTCGCGCGGCCGATCGGCACGCTCAGGCATGTGTTCGCCGTCGCCCCGACCCATCCGCTCGCGGCGCTGCCCGAGCCGCTGTCGATGGCGTCGGTCGTCGAGCACCGTGGCGCCGTCATCAGCGATACCTCTCGCGAACTGCAACCGCGCTCGGTCGCCGTCGACGCCGGGCAGCCGTATCTCGCGGTCCCCACGCTTGCCGCAAAACTGGCCGCGCAATGCGAAGGACTCGCGGTGGGCACGCTGCCGGATTGCATCGCGGCGCGCGCGATCGCGCAGGGCAAGCTTGTCGCCCGCAAGGTGACCGGCATGCGCGACACGACGCATTGCTATATCGCGTGGCGCGGCGACGAGGCCGGACGCGCGCTGCACTGGTGGGTCGATCAGCTCGCCCGCCCCGACCTCGTCGACCGGTTCACCGCGCTCGCCTGATTCCGCCGCTCGCCGGTCGCGCGTCTCGACCGAACGTTTCCCCGCGATCTCCGGCCGCATCAGACGAACGAATCGTGCAGGCGCTTCATCTCCTTCTCGAGCCATTCGATCAGTTTGAACGACGCATGCGCCTTCGCGGCCGGCGGGATCATCATCTTCTCCTCGGTCGCGATGTGTTCGGTCAGGGATTCGCACATCAACCGTCCGAGTTCCGGTTTCCTCGCGATCAGCGGCGTCAGGTCGCGGCTGCTCAACTGATAGGCCGTCACGGCGGTCACCGCGTAGACACTCGCATGAAGTTGCGTGCCGGCCAGCACGACGGACTGGCCGATCGCGTCGCCGGGCGCCATCCTCCTGACCTCGATGTCGCCGGTCGCGCCCGGCACGAACACCGACGCGACACCGGCCCCGACGATCGTCAGCAGGCGCGCATCGGAATTCGACGCGTAGATCACCTCCCCTTTGTGGAATACGCGTGACGCCAGCGCCTCGGCCAGCACCGCGAGATCCTCGTCATCGAGTTGCCGGAAGAGTTCGACCGCGCGCAGCAGCCGTTGACCGTGCGACGCCGGCCGGTGCGCCGCGGCCGTCCCGCCAAGCGGGCGCAGCGCGATGTCCGCGGCGGCCAGGTGCCGGTGGGCCAGATCGTAGAGCCGGTTACGCACCGCCACCTTTTTTTGCAGCGCGTCGACATAACAAACGAGTTCGTATTCGACAGAGTTGGTTCCGAATGCCTTGACGATCGAGACCGGCGCCGGACTGGCCAGCACGTCCAGCGAACTGGCGGCAGCCCGGTCGAGCGCATCGACGACGACGGCCGGCCGCACTTCCGGATCGATCTCGATCGTCAGCGTCACGCCGTGCACGCTCGCGGGTTCGCTCAGGTTGACGATCGTCGCCTTCGCCGCCGTGCTGTTCGGCACGACGACCAGGTTGCCGAGGCTGTTGATCATCTTGGTCGCGCGCCAGTTGCTTTCGACAATCCGGCCTTCCAGCTCGCCGATCGCCACCGTATCGCCCAGGCGAAACGGCTGGGTGGTATTCAGCACGAGGCCGGAAAACACGTCGTTCAGCGTGTTCTGGACGGCCAGGCCCAGGATCACGGCCACCGCGCCCGAGGTCGCGACCAGGCCGCTCAGCGGCAGCCCCAGTACGTAGCCGAGCGCGGCCACCGCGGCCGCGCCGAACACGGCGCCCGCGGCGATGTCATGAAACAGCCGCTGGTTGCGCCACGCGCGCGGCAGCAGCAGATGGTCGAGCATCAGGCTGAACACCAGCGCGCACTGCAGCCACCATGCGACGCCGATCCCCTGGATCGCCAGCCGGTCGAACCGGTCGGGCGACGCGGGCACCGCGAGCGGGCTCACGCCGGTTGCGAACAGCACATAGGTCAGCGCGGCGAACGACGCACAGCGCCAGACCGCCTTCGTCGTCGAACGGCCTGGCCCGAGCAACCGCCATGCAACGAGGTCGGCAGCGACGATCGGCGCGCCGTAGGCGACCGTGACGGACAGGTTCAGCATGCCGGAACGGGCCGCATGCGCGCTGCGCGACAGGCGTGGAATTCGCGCGATCGCATGGCGCGCGCTACCCGATCCGGCGAGCGGCCGCCGGCAGCGAATCGTGGCGAGAAAGGTCGGACTGGACAGGTTTCATGCGGTACTCGTTCGATGACGCGCGAAGTCGCGGCGGCAACGCATGTGTCGCTGCCGCCCCGCGCTGGCATTCAGTGGCGGCGACATCGATGCGTTGCGGTACGGTGCGAGCCGGCCTGCTGCGCGCACGCCTGCGAATCGCCGACGGTCTCCGTGCATGCAATGTAGACGCACCGGCCTGCCCGGTCCTGTGTTCAGGCTGAAACGTTCTGAATTCGCCGGCGGCACGCGCCGTTACGATTCGCGCGGCCGCAACCCGGCCCCGCCCGCCTCGCATCCGAACGCGTGCACGTCGGATCACGTGTCGTGTACGACGTGCGTCGGCCCCGAGGCATGGGCGAGCGCGGCGGCATAGGCGGCCAGCAGGCGCACGCGCGCATCTTCGCGCGCCCGTGTCTCGTCCATCGTGCGCATTGCATCGAGCGCTACGCGCGCCCGTTCGCGACATTCGTCCACCAGCGACAGGTCGAACAGGCACGGCACCGCGACAGCCGCCAACGCGATGCCGACCTCGGCATCGCCATTCGGCGAAAACGCCCAGTCGAGCGCCGCGCGCAGATTGCCGAGTTCGCGCCGGATCATGTCGAGCCGCGATTCGGCCTGCGGCCCGTCGTCGTCGCCGCCACCGGGCGCAAGCCTGAACAACGTGTGGAAATAGTTCGCGTGTGCGCGTGCCGCGGCCGCGCATTCGCCGTTGTTCTCGAGCTGCTGCAGCGCATAGGCGCGTGTCGTGGTCAGCAGCCGGTAGCGCGGTGTGCCGTGCGCGCTCTCGAGGCTCAGCAGCGACTTCGAAACCAGGCCGGCGATCGTGTCGAGCAGGTCCGCATCGGCCAACCCCTTCGTTCCGACGATATCGCGCACCGCGTCGATCGAGAAGCTGTCGCGGAACACGCCGAGCCACCGCAACAGCAGGCGCTCCGCGTCCCCGAGCAAGCGGTAGCTCCAGTCGTACATCGCCTGCAGCGTCTGATGACGCGGCAAGGCCGTACGAAAACCGCCGGTCAGCAACCTGAAATGATCGTCGAGATGCGCGGCCAGCACATCGATGCCGAGCACGGCCGCGCGTGCGGCTGCCAGTTCGATGGCGAGCGGGAGACCGTCGAGACGACGGCACACCGACGCCATCAGCGCCACGCTGCGTTCGTCGAGCGGAAAGCGGGGATCGGCGGCACGCGCGCGCGCCGAGAACAGTTGCACCGCGCTGGCGCTCAGGGCCCGAGCATCGTCGGCCCCTTCGTCGGGGACGTCGAGCGGCGGAATCGGACACAGCCGCTCGCCCTGGATACGCAGCGCCTCGCGGCTGGTCGCGAGGACGCGCAATCCGGCGTCGGACTCGGTCAGTGCGGTCGCGATCTGCGCGGCGGCGTCGAGCAGATGCTCGCAATTGTCGAGCACCAGCAACATCCGGCGGTTCGCCACGCTCGCCAGCACCGCTTCGAGCGTCAGCGATCCGGTCGGCTCCACGATGCCGAACGCGCCCGCCAGTGCGTCGGGCACGAATCGCGGACCCGCAACCGTGGCGAGCGACACGAACGCGGCGCCATCCGGAAAGCTCGCCTCGGCCCGCATGGCCGCTTCGAGCGCGACCCGCGTCTTGCCGATGCCGCCCGCACCGACCAGCGTCACGACGCGCGCGGTGTCGAGCGCCGCTAGGACGTCGGCGACGGTCTGCTCGCGACCGACGAGCGCGGTCGGCGCGGCCGTCAGCCGCGACGTCGCGGGACGGGCGGGCGCCGTGACTTCGGCGTGGCCGCCAACCAGCCGATAACCGCGCCCCGGCACCGTGACGATCAGGTTCCGGTCGTCGGCGAGCGCCTTGCGCAACGCGGCGATATGCACCTGCAGGTTGTTTTCCTCCACGATCGTGTGCGGCCACACGCGCTGCATGATTTCGTCTTTCGATACCAATGCGCCGTTCGCACGAATCAGGAGTTCGAGAATTTCGAATGCGCGACTGCCGATACGCAGCAGCTTGCCGTTCGAGCGAATTTCACGTCTGTCGAGAAAAACGTGAAGTGTTCCGATCCGGATCATGGGAATTTTTAATCGATTGCATTCATCGATGCCCTGTCAGAAATGACACCGGTTTGACGGTAATGCTACGGCATTTGTCCGGTCGAATGATTCAAATAATCAGAACTCAAAGAGCAAATTTTTTGAATCGATGAAAACGACGATCGCCGTGACGTCGTGCGCCGCCCTGCCTGGCGCGGCACGGTGCACTGCGGCGCCCTGCATTGTCAATGCGTGAAATGGCCGTTTACCCATGAACGCGTTTCGTAGGACAAGACGGCTGATTGGCTGAATTCAATTTCGTAGTCTCGTGAATTGAAATGACGTTCGGATGGCTTGCGAGAAAAAAGCCGGTAACAACGACGTGCGAGGCGCGGCGAAACCGACTCCGGTCGTGACGGCCGGTCGGATTTTCCATTCAGAACGATTCAGGCGCCGCTCAGGACATTCAGCGGCGCGGCGCGCGACGATGGTTCCAAGGCGCCAGCGTCGAGCGACTGCCGTCACGCCGCGAGGAACACGACCATGGGCAACCGTATCGCCGGCATCCGGATTCCCGACGGCCCGATCGCACGGGAGGCCGCCGCGACCGTGCGTGCCGGCGAGCCGGAACTCCTGTTCCGGCACGCGATGCGCGTGTTCGCGTTCGCGTCGATCATCGGGCTGCGTCGCGGCATCGCATTCGACGCCGAACTGCTGTACGTCGCCGCGCTGTTCCATGACTTCGGACTGACGGAGCGCTTCCGGCATTCGCGCCGGCGCTTCGAAATCGACGGCGCGAATGCCGCGCACGCATTCCTCGGCGGACACGGTGTCGCCGCCGACGATGCGGCGGAGGTGTGGCGTGCGATCGCACTGCACACGGCCTTTGGCATTCACGCGTATATGACGCCGTTGACGGCGTTGCTCGGCGCAGGCATCGAGACGGATCTCTTCGCACGTCATTTCGACGAGGTGAGCCGGTCCGAACGTGACGAGATCGTCGACGCGTGGCCACGCGGCCCGTGTTTCAAGGAACTGTTCCTCGAGGCGTTCGCCGCGGGCACCGCGCATCGCCCCGCGACCGCGTTCGGGAACGTCTGCGCCGACGTGCTCGAGCGGTGCGACCCGGACTATCGTCGGACGAATTTCTGCGGCCTGGTGCTCGGGTCGATATGGACGGAGTGAGCCGGCCGGTCGGCCGGGCCCGCTCCGCCACGTCACGGCAGCAACCGCCGTCGAGCCATGCGCGGGCAAAAACCAGCAGTTCGTCGTTCAATCGTTGCGCGTGCGTCGGTCAGCCACGGTCGACGGACAGGCCGTGCCGTTCCGGGTCAGGAACGGGACAGCCTGACGATGAACCGGTCCAGTTCGGACGCGAGGATCACCTCCCGGTAGTTCGCGGGGCGCTTTGCGCCGCGCCATTGCGGCTTGTAGATCGCATCGCCGGTATGAATCGTGATGCCGGTCAGCGCGCAGCGCCCGAGGGCGCGGGACTTTGCGCTGATCCAGCGCTGCTCGTCGTACCGGCAGCGCGTCGGGTCGCTCCACGAGATCAACACCGACGAATCGGTCTGCCGCTCGGCGGCGACGATCGCGCACCGGCGGCGCACCCCGCCGCTCGACGCGGGCGGCGCGTCGTCGCGATGGCGACGGCGCACGGGGTCCGGGTCGCGAAGCTGCGACGGCGCGCAGCGGCTCGCGGCCGGCGACGGGTCGAGCAGCGTCATCACGTGCTCCCAGCGATTGAATTCGTCCATGGCGGCGTACCCAGGCAAGTGGCGAGGGGTCCGGATGTTGCACACCCGCCCGCGTCGCGAGCGCCATCCGCCGACGCGAACCGGCACCGACCCGCGACGGGATGACCTGATGCTGACGATAGCGAGCCGCCGCTGAAGAGTCTTTATTGCGGGCTTAAATTTTCTGGCCGGCGGGTTCGCGCGGCATGCGCCGCGACCGGCTTCATGAAAATTCAGCGCGATTTCAGTACAGGCCGCAAGGCCGCGGGATAGGCTCCTGTCGGCGTTCGTTCGCTGCCTTCGCGCGCCTGACGGCCCGCGATCGCGAACGCACGCCGGCTGCCGGCGCGATTGCCGCATGCGGGCAGATCCGAACCGTCCAACCAACGCGGCATCGTTCCACCGCACGTTCAAGGAGTCCCAATGCGTCCAGCAGACATCGACGCCGTTCCCTCGGCGCGTCGCCGAGACATGCTGCTTGCCGGCGCGACCGCCGTTGCAGCCGCCGCGCTGCCGGCTGCGGCCGCCGCCGCCGCCCCCAAACACACCGCTTCCGCTCATCAAGGAGCCCATGCGATGAACACGATCACCACCCAAGACGGTACGCAGATTTACTTCAAGGACTGGGGCAGCGGCCGCCCGGTCGTCTTCTCGCACGGCTGGCCGCTGTGCGCCGATGCGTGGGACGCGCAGATGCTGTTCCTCGTGCAGCACGGCTATCGCGTGATCGCGCATGACCGTCGCGGTCACGGCCGCTCGAGCCAGCCGTCGCAAGGCAACGACATGGACACGTATGCCGACGATCTCGCGGCACTGATGAATGCGCTCGACCTGCGCGAAGCCACGCTCGTCGGCCATTCCACCGGCGGCGGCGAAGTCGCGCACTACATCGGCCGCCACGGCACGAAGCGCGTGTCGAAAGCCGTGCTGATCGGCGCCGTGCCGCCGCAGATGGTGAAATCGGCGTCCAATCCCGGCGGCCTGCCGATGGACGTGTTCGACGGGATCCGCAAGAACGTCGCCGAGAACCGCTCGCAGTTCTACAAGGATCTCGCCGTGCCGTTCTTCGGCTTCAACCGTCCGAATGCCAAGGTGTCGCAGGGCACGATCGATGCGTTCTGGGCACAGGGCATGATGGGCGGCATCCATGGCCAGTATCTGTGTGTCAAGGAATTCTCCGAGGTCGACTACACCGACGACCTGAAGAAGATCGACGTCCCGACGCTGATCCTGCACGGCGACGACGACCAGATCGTGCCGATCGACGATTCGGCTCGCCTGTCCGCGAAGATTGTGAAGCACGCGGAGCTCAAGGTAATCCCCGGCGGGTCGCACGGAATGTGCGTCGTCAACGCCGACCGGATCAATGCCGAACTGCTCGCGTTCCTGAAGGCGTAAGCGCAAGCGTCACCGTACCGCGTGCCCGGCCGTCACGCCGGCGCGCCCTTCAGTACGTCTCAGGATTTTTCAGGTCGTCGCGCTTCCGTTGCGGCGTGCGCGATCGCCAGGATCGTCGCTGCGGGATCTCCGCCGATCCGGCGCCGGGCGGCCCTGCCCTGCCCGCGCGCGAAGATCTCGATTTCGCGCTCGCGATGCGCGCGGCCCATTCGCTGTCCGAGGAAATCGTGCTGGAGCGCCTGATCCGGACGCTGATTCGCAACATGATCGTGTATGCCGGCGCTCGCCGTGGCCTGCTGCCCCTCGCCCGGCACGAGCGGCTGTCGATCGAGGCGACCGCGCGCGTCGTCGGCGCAGCCCGTTGCCGGGCATGGCATCATCCGGCGAGCCGTGAGGCCTGGCGCACGACGCCACGCGTCGCGACTCGGCTGGCAACGCACACCGCGTTTCGAACACGGGAGTCACGCACGATGAAGATCGTCATTGCAGGCGGATCGATCGCCGGCCTCGCGGCCGCGCTGACGCTCGATTGCATCGGGCACGACGTCACGGTCTACGAGCGCTCGCGCACCCCGCTGCGCGGCCAGGGCGGCGGCGTGGCCGTGCTGCGGCGCATGATGGCGTTTCTCGAACGGCATGGCCGTCATTGCCGCCAGATGATCAGCGTGCCGACGCATCGGCGGCGCTGGATCGATCGCGACGGCATCGTCACGCGCGACGAACCCGAAATGCTGCCGTTCTCGTCGTGGGACGCCGTCTATCGCTCGCTGTGCGAGACGCTGCCGCGCGGGCACATCCGGTATGGCCGCACGGTGACCGGCTTCGACCAGGACGCGGATGGCGTCGACGTACACGTGGACAACGAACGCATCCGCGCGGACGTGCTGATTGCAGCCGACGGTTCGGGTTCGAACCTGCGCGCGCGCATCTTCCCCGGCTATACGCCATCGTTTGCCGGTTACCTCGCATGGCGCGGCATCGTCGACGAAGCCGAATTCGACACCGCCGCGATCGCGTCGCTGGTCGAGAACATGACGCTTCACAAGGCGCCGGGCGAGCTGTTCATGGCGTTCCTGATTCCCGCGCTCGACGGCTCGCTCGCGCCGGGCGCGCGCCGCTTCAACTGGCTCTGGTATCGCAACGAAGCCGATCCCGACGCGCTGCGCCGCCACCTGACCGATCGGAACGGCCACGTTCATCACGCGTCCGTGCATCCGGGGCAGCTTGCCGACGACACCGTCGCGACGCTGCGGCAACTCGCCGGCGAACGGCTGCCGGCCACCCTGTCGCAACTGGTGCTCGCGACGCGCGCACCTTTCAACCAGGCGATTTTCGACGCACTGAGCCCCGGCTTCGTCGACGGTCGTGTCGCACTGATCGGCGACGCGGCCTGCACCGTGCGCCCCCATACGGCATCCGGTACGTCGAAGGCGGCGAGCGATGCCGTGTCGCTCGCCGAAGCGCTGCCGGTGGACGCGACCGACGTCGTCGCGCGCCTCGAGCAGTGGTCGGCCCGGCGGCGGGAGGAAGTGACGTCGTTGCTCGACAAAGGCCCGCAGCTTGCCGCGGCGTTCGGTCTCGGCACGCCGCGCTGACGCAGGAACGCAAGCGCCGGAACGGTTCGCGCGCCCGTTCAGAACGTTTCAGCGCAGCTTCAGGAAATGGCGTCGGCGCCCGCGTAGACTGCCTCCTCCAACGAGCGCGCGGGCCACGACCCGCGTGCGGCCCCCACCCCTGGAGTAACGACATGATCTCCGCCGCGAATCGCAGCCGCCGGGCAGGCCTGTCATGGCCGCATCGATCGGCGCTGCCGCACCGCCGTCCGGCGGCGCCGACTGGAACGAACGGAACGACCGTCGCGAGCGCGCGCACGCCGGGCCGCACACGTCGGCCTGTCCGCCCTGGCAACCGGATCTGCGGTACCGCGAGCCATCGTCACGCGAACGCACACGGCCGACGCGCCGTGCAATTCCCCGCCTGCCTGATGACGCCGGACGAACCGGTTCGCGTGGAGCGCACATGAAGCACAGACGACTCTGGTTCGGCGCGGCAGGCATCGCGATCGTCGGCCTGGCGGTCGCGATCGGCATCATGGTCCGGCCGTCGATCGCGCCGATCGATCCGCCGGCCCGCGCGTCGTTCGATCCGCAACTGATCAAGGCCGGCGCACGGGTGGTCGCGCTGGGCGACTGCATCGTCTGCCACACCGCGAAGGACGGCAAGCCGTTCGCCGGCGGGCTGCCGCTCGCGACGCCATTCGGCACGATCTACGCGACCAACATCACGCCGGATGCCGACACCGGCATCGGCCGCTGGTCGCAGGCCGCCTTCGCGCGCGCGCTGCGCAGCGGCATCGCCCGCGACGGCCATCCGCTCTACCCGGCCTTTCCGTACATTCACTTCACGCGGATGTCCGACCAGGACATCGCGGCCGCATACGCGTACCTGATGACACGCGAACCGGTTCAAGCGAAGCCCCCGGCGAACGACCTGATCTTCCCGCTCAACTTCCGGCCGCTCGTCGCGTTCTGGAACGTGCTGTTCCTGCGCGAAGGCGCGTACCAGCCGGACCCGTCGCAATCCGCGCAATGGAATCGCGGCAAGCTGCTGGTCGACGGCCTCGGACACTGCGCGTCCTGCCATTCGCCGCTGAATGCGATCGGCGGCGAGCAAGCAGGCAAGGCGTTCGACGGCGGCATCGTCGACGGCTGGGAAGCCCCGCCGCTCAATGCGCTCGGCAACGCGGTCCAGCCGTGGACGCAAGCGCAGCTGGTCACGTACCTGCGCACCGGCCGCGCGAGCGAGCACGGCGCGGCCGCCGGACCGATGCTGCCCGTCACGCGCGATCTCGCGACGGTGCCGGCCGAGGATGTCGAGGCCATCGCGGCCTACATCCTGGCGATCCAGAAGCCGGCCGCCGCACGGCCCGCGACGGCCGTCGCCGAACGCCACGCGACGACGCCTGCCGGCCAGCGCGGTGCGGTGCTGTTCCAGGCGTCGTGCGCGCAGTGCCACGGGCCGGCAGCGCCGATGCAGTCGATCGGCGAGCGGCCGACGCTCGCGTTCGGCACGGCGATCGCCGCCGACACGCCGCGCAACGCGATCCAGATGATGTTCAACGGGATCGGCTGGCATGGCGAGGACACGCTGAACTACATGCCGTCCTACCTCGACCAGTACGACGACGCGCAGATCGCGGACCTCGCCGCCTACCTCCGCGAAACGTACTCCGATCGCCCCGCATGGAGCGGCATCGACACCCTGGCCGCGAAGCTCAGAAAGGAGGACCGCGCGCAATGATCACCCTCACCGTGAATGGCGTGCGGCACACGCTCGACATCGATCCGTCCACGCCGCTCCTTTACGCGCTGCGCAACGACCTGCACCTGCACGGCGCGAAGTTCGGCTGCGGCCTCGGACAATGCGGCGCGTGCACCGTGATCGTCGACGACAAGCCGATGTTCTCGTGCCTGATCCCGGTGGCCGCGATCGGCGAGCGCCGCGTCAGGACCATCGAAAGCCTCGGCACCGCCGAGCATCCGGGCAAGCTTCAGCAGGCGTTCATCGATCATCAGGCGGCGCAGTGCGGTTATTGCATCGCGGGCATGATCATGCGCGCGCAGGCGCTGCTCGAACGCAACCCGAAACCCACCGAACGCGAGCTGCGCACGCACATGGAACCGAATCTGTGCCGTTGCGGCACCCACATGCGGATCCTGGCGGCCGTGCGCCAGGTCTCGGGCTTGCCGGACCCTGAACCGGCAGGCGCTCCGGTCATGATCAGCAAGGGGCTCTGATGAACCCACCCGACGACATCGACGAAGGACGCCGGCACTTCATGGTTTCCGGCGCGCTGTTCGTCGCGTTCAGCCTCGCACCGGCCGCGCGCGCCGCCGCCGAGGTCGTGATCGCGGACGAAGGCGCCGCCGTCCACGTGGCCAAGGCCACCGAAACGCTGGCCGGCAGCCTGAAGACCAATCCGTTGCTGGACGCGTGGATCAAGATCACGCCCGAGGGCAAGGTCACCGTGTTCACGGGCAAGGTCGAGCTCGGCACCGGCGTGCGCACCGCGTTGCTGCAGGTGGCCGCCGAGGAGCTGAACATGAAGCCCTCGCTGATCACGTTCCTGACCGCCGACACCGGCGCGTCGCCGGACGAGGGATTGACGGCCGGCAGCCACACGATGGCGGACAGCGGCTCCGCGTTGCTGAATGCCGCCGCGCAGGTGCGCGGGCTGCTGGTCGACGGCGCGGCGAAGCAGTTCGGCGTCGATGCGCGCCTGCTCACCGTCGCCGACGCGGTCATCAAGGCGCCCGACGGCCGCACGATGCGCTACGGCGACGCGGTGCGCACCGTCGACCTGCATCGCAACGCGACGCCGACGTCGCCGTTGAAGAGTCCGGCCACGTTCGCCGTGATCGGCACGTCGCTGCCGCGCGTCGACATCCCGAACAAGGTCACGGGCGGCGTCAGCTACGTGCAGGACATGGCACTGCCCGGCATGCTGCATGCGCGCGTCGTGATGCCGCCGGTGTACGACGCGAAACTGCTGTCGTTCGACGAAGCCGCGATCCTGAAGCTGCCCGGTGTCGTGCGGATCGTGCGCAACGGCAGCCTGCTCGCGGTCGTCGCGCAGGGCGAATGGCAGGCGGTCGTCGCGCAGCGCGCGCTGGCCGCCGGCTGCCGCTGGTCGCCCGGCCGGGCGCTGCCCGATCGCGCGACGGTTCATCAGGACCTGAAGCGAATCGCGACGCAGCGCATCGAGATCGCCGACACGCATGCGCAAACCGCGCCGGCAGCGAAGACGCTGAGCGCCACGTTCCTGAAGAACTACCTGTTGCACGGCTCGATCGGGCCGTCCTGCTCGGTCGCGCATCTCGAGAACGGCATGCTGACCGTGTGGACCCACTCGCAGGGCGTGTACCCGCTGCGCGACGCACTCGCCGAGATGTTGTCGATGCCGAAGGCGAGCGTGCGCTGCATTCACACGGAGGGCTCCGGCTGCTACGGGCACAACGGTGCGGACGACGCGGCCGCGCATGCGGCGCTGATCGCGGCCGCGATGCCCGGCAAGCCGATTCGCGTCCAGTGGATGCGCGAGCAGGAACATACGTGGGACCACTTCACGCCGGCGATGGTCACCGAGCTCAGCGCGTCGCTCGACGCGAGCGGCCATATCGTCGACTGGCACTACGCGCTGTGGAGCAGTTCGCACAACGAGCGCATCGTCAATGCCGGCCGGCTGCTGCCCGCGCGGATGCTCGAACCGCCGTTCGTCTCCGCGCCGTCCACGCCGATGCTGCAGCCCGAGGGCGGCGGCGATCGCAACGCGATCCCGCTGTACGCACTGCCGAACATGCACATCGTCAACAACTTCTCGCCGACGATGCCGCTGCAGACGTCGGCGATGCGCTCGCTCGGCGCGCATACGAACGTCTGGGCGATCGAAAGCTTCATGGACGAGCTGGCGCACGCCGCCGGCGTCGATCCGGTCGAATTCAGGCTGCGTCACATGCAGGATCACCGCGCGAGCCAGGTGATCAAGCTCGCCGCGACGAAATTCGGCTGGCCCCGGCCGCCGCGCGAACGCAACCGCGGCGTCGGCTTCGCATTCGGCAAATACAAGAACCTGATGGCCTACGTCGCGATCGCGGTCGAGGTGTCGGTCGTCCCGGAAACCGGCCAGGTGACGCTCGAACGTGCGGAAGCGGCCGTCGACGCCGGCCAGGTCGTATCGCCCGACGGCATTCGCAACCAGATCGAGGGCGGCATCATCCAGTCCGCGAGCTGGACGCTGTACGAGGCACTGCAATACGATACGCAACGCGTGCGCAGCTTCGACTGGAGCAGCTATCCGATTCTCCGCTTCGGCGCCGCACCGCAAAGCATCAAGGTGCACCTGATCAATCGCCCGGGCGCACCGTTCCTTGGTGCGGCCGAGGCGTCGATGGGGCCGACCGCGGGCGCGCTCGCCAACGCGATCTCCGACGCGACCGGCCAGCGCCTGCGCGAAATGCCGTTTGCCGGTGAAGGGCTCAGGAAACGCATCGACGCGTAGCGGCATCGCACGACCACGACAAATCGCGCCGGCACGAACCGGCGCGGACAACAAACAGGCTGGAGATTTCTGAACGATGGATACCTTGCTTTCGATGCGCGTGTTTACGCGCATCGTCGAGACGGGCAGCTTCACGCGCGCGTCGGACACGACCGGACTCACGACGCCGCGCGTGTCCGCGCTGCTGAGCACGCTCGAACAGCATCTCGGCTGCCGGCTGCTGAACCGCACCACGCGCCGGATCTCGCTGACCGAGGACGGGCAGGCCTATTACGAACGCTGCGTCGGCGTGCTGCGCGAAATCGACGACATGGAAGCGGCCGTCTCGCAGGCGCGCAACGTGCCGCGCGGCCGGCTGAAAGTCAACCTGCCGCCGGCCATGGCCAAGCAGATCATGGTGCCTGCCCTGCCCGAGTTTCTCGCCGCCCATCCGGGCATCTCGATCGAACTCGGCGTGACCGATCGCCAGATCGATCTCGTCGGCGAGGGTGTCGATTGCGTCGTGCGGATCGGCGCGCTCGACGATTCGGGGTTGGTCGCGAAACGGATCGGCAGCCTCACCACCTGCACGTGCGCGGCCCCCGCGTATCTCGAACGATGCGGCGCACCCGAGACGGTGGACGATCTCGCGCAGCACATCGCGGTCAGCCACATCTCGGCCGATACGGGCCGCCCGCGGTCCTGGGACTACGTCGTCGACGGCGAAACGCGGATCATCCAGATGTGCGGCACGGTCGCGGTCAACGACGCCGACACCTACATCGCGGCCGGCGTCGCGGGCATCGGCCTGATCAAGACCTCGCTGTACCTGGTCGAGCCGTATCTGCAATCGGGGCGCCTGCGCGAGGTGCTGACCGATTTCAACACGCCGCCCCGGCCGATCTCGATCCTGTATCCGCCCAACCGGCATACGCCCGTCAAGCTCAAGGTCTTCGTCGACTGGCTCGCGGGGCTGTTCGCGCAGATTCCGACGCTGCAGGGCAAGCGCGCTTGAAACCGGCGGTCGAAACCCGCCGTTGAAACCGATCGTCCGCGCCGCCGCGCGCACCGCATGAATCAAGTCAATCAAGACGCGGTTCAGGACGTTTCAGTCCGCTCGATCCAGACTGCGCTCATCGGGCTTCGCGATCCGCGACATCCGCGCCGGAGGCCCGTTTCGAGAGGCGCAACATGAAGGTCGCAATCGCCGCGCCGTCCGTCCAGGCCGGTTTAGACGTCCTCTGTCCCGCCTTCGCCGGCGGCCGCATCGCGTCGGCCGGCGCAGGCACCCCCGCATGAACCCGCACACGGTCCGCCCCCTTTGCGTGGCACGCAATGCTCGATTGCGCCCCGGACCCATTCCCTTGTTATCGATCGATCAATAATCTTGACGGCAATGCGGCGGCTTCCGCTTCGCCGCGACGGCAATCGTCACGCCCGCCCGATGAACGGGCACCCGACATCTCTTTCCAAGGAGTCGACCATGTCAGCAGAATCCACCCCGGTTGCGGCCCACGGGCACGCGACCAAGCTCACGCAGGGCCTCATCCTGCTGTTCGCGTTCAGCTGCGGCGCGATCGTCGCGAACCTGTATTACGCGCAACCGATCACCGAACTCATCGCGCCGAGCCTGCACATGTCCGGCGAAACCGCGAGCCTCATCGTGTCGCTGACGCAGATCGGCTATGCGCTCGGCCTGTTCTTCATCGTGCCGCTCGGCGACCTGCTCGAGAACCGCAAGCTGATGATCGTCACGGCCGTCGTGTCGATCGCGAGCCTCGCGGCGGCCGCGGTCGTCCAGACGCCCGGGCTGTTCCTCGCGATCTCGCTGCTGGTCGGCTTCAGTTCGGTCGCCGTCCAGATCCTGGTGCCGCTCGCCGCGCACCTCGCGCCGGATCATTCGCGCGGCCGCGTGGTCGGCACGATCATGAGCGGGCTGCTGCTCGGCATCCTGCTCGCGCGCCCGCTGTCGAGCGTGGTGGCCGACGCGTTCGGCTGGCGCGTCGTGTTCGCGGCCGCCGCCGTGCTGATGACGCTCGTGACGGCCGTGCTCGCGCTGACGATCCCGTCGCGTCAGCCCGATCATCGCGCGACCTACTTCGAACTGATCGGCTCGCTGCTGCATCTGGTCCGCACGATGCCGGTGCTGCGCCATCGCGCGTTCTACCAGGGCCTGATGTTCGCGTCGTTCAGCCTGTTCTGGACCGCCGTGCCGGTCGAGCTGACGCGCCACTACGGGCTGTCGCAATCGGCCATCGGCCTGTTCGCGCTCGTCGGTGCGATCGGCGCGACGTCGGCGCCGGTTGCGGGCCGCCTCGCGGATGCAGGCCATACCGTGCGGGCGACGCTGATCGCGCTGGTCGCCGGCACGCTGGCGTACACGGTTGCGCTACTCCACGGCGCCGGCCTGTACGGCCTCGTCGTCACGGGCATCGTGCTCGATTTCGCGGTGCAGATGAACATGGTGCTCGGCCAGCGCGAGATCTATGCGCTGCATGCGGCGAGCCGCAACCGCCTGAACGCGCTGTACATGACGAGCATCTTCGTCGGCGGCGCTATCGGCTCCGCGCTCGCGAGCCCGCTGTACGAGCATGGCGGCTGGCCGCTCGTCGCCGCTGTCGCCGGCGCGTTCCCGATCGTTGCGCTGGCGCACTACCTCGTGATCGGGCGTCCGCACGCCGAACGCCACGCACAAGCCTGAACCGGCGCCGGCACCGGTTCACGCGCGACTCCCGCCCGGGCCGTTCGCGCGCCGGAACGCTGCCGGCACGTCACCCGCATCACAACCGAACTTTCCGCAGGGCCCGTCGCACGATAAGCGGCGCCGCGCTGCTCCACGCAAAAGGAATCCATCATGTCTTCCCTGCTCAGCCACTACGATCTGCGCGGCCTGCCGCTTCCCAACCGTGTCGTGATGGGGCCGATGACGCGTTCGCGCGCGCCGTCGCGCGGCCAGCCGACCGAACTGATGGCCGAATACTACGCACAGCGCGCGTCCGCCGGCCTGATCGTGACCGAAGCGACCAACGTCAGCCCGGCCTCCGCGTCGTTCGAACTGACGCCGGGGCTCGTCACCGACGAGCAGGCGGCCGGCTGGCAGCAGATCACGGACGCGGTCCATGCGAACGGCGGCCGCATCTTCGCGCAGCTGTGGCACGGCGGCCGCGTGAGCTCGCTGACGCTGCTCGGCGGCGACGCGCCGCTGTCGCCGTCCGGCGTCAACGACGATCTCGAGCAGTTGCAGGTGTGGGCGCAATTGCAGAACGGCTATTACACGAAGATTCACGCGACGCCGTCGCGCGCGATGACGACGGACGAAGTCGCCGCGACGGTCGGCGAATTCCGCCAGGCGGCCGTCCGCGCGAAGGCAGCCGGCTTCGACGGCGTCGAGATCCATGCAGCCAACGGCTACCTGCCGCACCAGTTCCTGTCGTCGACGCTGAACCGCCGCGACGACCGCTACGGCGGCTCGGTCGCGAACCGCGCGCGCTTCCTCGAGGAAATCGTCGACGCGGTCGGCGGCGTGATGCCGCTCGATCGCGTGGGCGTGCGCATCTCGCCGTACGCGAAGTACAACAACGTGCGCGACGCCGATCCGGATGCGACGTACGCCTACGTCGGCCGCATGCTCGACGAAGCCGGCGTCGCCTATCTGCACGCGGCGGACACCAACGGCTGGAGCGGCGAGCCCGACCTGCCGCGTATCGTCGAGCACACGCGCAAGGCCTTCGGCGGCACGCTGATCGTCAACGGCGGCATCGCGCCGGATGCCGCGCATGCGCTGATCGATGCGGGCGACGCCGATCTCGTCGCGTTCGCGCGCGCGTACATCGCCAACCCCGATCTCGTCGAACGCCTCGCGGCGAATGCGCCGCTCGCCACGCCGAAGACGGTCGGCTGGTATGGCGGCGACCGCGCGGGATACGTCGACTATGCGCGTCACGACGTGGCGGCCCGGAACGCCTGAGCCCGCACCGGCGGCAGCCCGGCGCGACAATCGCCGGGCCGCCCCGACGGCCGGCGAAGTCGGCCGGATCGTCCGGAACGAACCCTTCAGGCGTCTTTCCAGCGCGCGCCCAGCACGCGTCCGCAGAAATTCGGCCGGTGAAAATCCGGATCGGCCCGCTCGAGCACATCCGCGCTCCACGTGCCGAACGTCGACGCCGGCCGGTGCGCGACCCCGCGTGCGACCGCGTCGAGAAACGCGTCGCCGAACCCGTCGCCGCGCGGGTACGCGGCGAGCAGCGCCCGCCGCTCGTCGGTCGAATACGCGTCGAAGCCGGTTGCCATCAGGTCGGTCGCTACGGCGGACGCCAGCGCACGCGCGAGCGGCGACACGCGCGCGGCCACGCCGGGCGTCGTATGCAGCGCGATCGCGCGCCACACGTCGTCACGCAGGCGCTGCGACGTCTGATGGCGCAGCAGGAACGCGTGCGCGGCATCGGCGCTGTCGAGCTCGTAGCGCTCGGTCGAGCGGCCATACGCGGGGCTCAGTCCCATGTTCGCGTACATCGCGGCCACGTACAGCGCATCCGCATCGAGTGTCTCGCCTGCCCGGCGCGCAGCCAGCGACGCGAGGACGAACACCCGGCAAGCGTGATCGGTGATCACCCGCGGTAGAGACGCGCATGCCGCTTCGGCGGCCTCGATCGCGATCGGCGTCCGGGGAATGCGAACGCCGGCGACTTCGTCATCGGCCCGTGCGCAGGTGTGCGCAGCACTCATCTCGTCTCCTTCTGCCCCGCGCCGGGGGCGAAAAATTATCCATTCAGCGCGCGACACGTGCCAGGGTTGCCGGCCGGCCCGTTGACCGACGCCATCCTAAAACGCGACACCGGGTTGACCGAATGCTTCGCACTGCTCGACAGCCTCCCGCGCGGCCACATGAAGGCGCTGCGCGAAACGACGCCCGCGGCCGCGCGCGAGACCGGCGTCCGCGCCGTCGCCGGCCGCCGCGCGCGGCTGCGCCGACGCGGCCGGACGACGTTGGCCGATTCCGCCTGCGCCGCCGAATTCGGCCACCGGCGACCACGCGGGGCTGACCGGCAGCGGCGGCGGCGCGAGCGGCGCGAACTCGTCGTCCGCATGCACGACCTTGCCGTCGACGACCGTCAGTACCGACGACAGCGACTTGATCCGCGGTTCGTCGATCGTGAAGTAGTCGTCCGTCAGCACCGCGAAATCCGCATACTGGCCGGGCACCAGCGCGCCCTTGCGATCGTCCTCGTTCGAGAACCATGCACTGCCGACCGTGTAGCGGCGCAGCGCTTCCATCCGGCTGAGCCGGTTGCGTTCGGGATAGAGCGCCGTGCCGCCGACGGTGCGCCCGGACACCATCCAGTACAGCGACACGAACGGGTTGTAGCTCGCGATGCGCGTCGCGTCGGTGCCCGCGCCGACCGGCAGCCCGGCCGCCAGCATCGCGCGGATCGGCGGCGTGCGCGTGGCCGCTTCCGCGCCGTAGCGCGCAATGAAGTACTCGCCCTGGAACGCCATCCGGTGCTGGACCGTCACGCCGCCGCCGAGCGCGGCGATGCGCGCGATGTTCGCATCCGAAATCGTCTCGCAGTGATCGAAGAACCAGCGCAGCCCATCGAACGGCATGTCGCGGTTCACGGCTTCGAGTACGTTCAGGAAGCGGCCGATCGATTCGTCGTAGGTCGCGTGCAGCCGGAACGGCCAGCGGTGCCGCACCAGCAGCCGCATCACCGCGGCCAGTTCGGCCTCGAGCGCTTCGGGCAGATCGGGGCGCGGTTCGAGAAAATTCCCGAAGTCGGCCGCGGAGTACACCAGCAGTTCGCCCGCGCCGTTCATCCGCAGGAACGCGTCGCCGTCGCCGGGCTTCGCCAGCGTCACCCAGCGCGCGTAGTCGTCGAGTTCCCGTCCGGGATGCTGCACGAACAGGCTGTATGCGATGCGCACCGTCAGCTCGCCGCGCCTGGCGAGCGCCAGGATCGGGCCGTAGTCGTCGGGAAAGGCCTGGAAATCGCCGCCGGCGTCGATCGCGCTCGTCACGCCGAGGCGGTTCAGCTCGCGCATGAAGTGCCGCATCGAATTCATCTGGTCGTCGTGACCGAGCTTCGGGCCCTTCTCGAGCGCGGTGTGCAGGACGGCCATGTCCGGTCGCGCGATCAGCATGCCGGTCGGCCTGCCGAGGCGATCGCGCTGGATTTCGCCACCGGGCGGATCGGACGTGTCGCGGCCATAGCCGATCGCGCGCAGCGCGGCCGCGTTCAGCAGCGCGCTGTCGCCCAGGTGCATGATGAAGACCGGCGTGTCGGGCGCGATCGCGTTGAGTTCGGCCACCGTCGGCCCGCGCTTTTCCGCGAACTGGAATTCGGTCCAGCCGCCGACGACGCGCACCCACTGCCGCGCAGGCGTGCGCAGCACCTGGCGGCGCAGCATGGCGAGCGCATCGGCCAGCGTCGGCACGCCGTCCCAGCGCAGTTCCAGGTTGAAATTGAGGCCGCCGCGGATCACGTGCAGGTGCGAATCGTTCAGCCCCGGAATCACGGTGCGGCCGTTCAGGTCGATGCGCAGCGTGTCGGCGCGCGCGTGGCGCATCACGTCGGGCCCGCTGCCGGCCGCGAGGATCCGGCCGTCCTTCACCGCGAGCGCGGTCACGAACGACTGCCGGTCGTCCTGCGTCGCGATCTTGCCGTTGTATACGATGAGGTCCGCCGATTCCGCGGGTTCCGTCGCCTTAAGCACCGTCCGGCCTCCTGCTTGCGCCCAAAGCCGGCACTCGGTCGCACGCGGCATGCACCCGGATTGACGATACACGGACCATCCACTTCCCCTTGAACGTTGAACGATCGGACCGACAGGCCGCGACGCGATCGCGCGGCGGCGTCCTGCACGGGTCCGGCGCGCGGTTACGCCACCTGCTGCATCGCATCCGCCGCCTCGTGCCGCATGCGCGTACGGGCCGTCGACGGCATCGTCTCCGGGCGCACGAAGTTCTGCACGCGCGCCAGCCGGCGAACATCGAACGCGCGCGATTGCGGATCGAAATGCCCTGGCAGGTTGGCGAGCAGCAACGAAGCCTGCGCGGTACGCCCACGCTCGATCAGGTGATCGGCGAGATCGAGCGTGCCGCGCAGCGCCCACATGGCTGCCCCTTGCCCGTTCGCGGTATGGATCCCCATCAGCAGATGACGGTGCCCGTCGGCTTCGCAGGCAATCGCGAGGTCCGCATCGGCGGTGCGGGCCTGTTCGAGCATCGCGAGCCCCCGGGCGCGCAACAGCTCGGGCACGAACAGATGCTCGCCGTGCGCGCGACAGCGCGCGAGCGTCGCGTCGAGCTTCGTGCATGCCTCGGCCGCGCGGCCCGTGCGCGTCAATCCTTCCGCGTACGCGACGGTCAGCGGTGCGAGCACGCGCCGGAATCCGCTCGTTTCGATGCGCCGCAGCGCGGGCTCGAGCCGCGCGAGACCGGCACCGGGATGCCCGGTCTGGATGTCGAACTGCCCGGCCAGACATTCCGCGTGACTGAGCCAGATGTCGAACCCGTTCGCCTCGGCGGTCGATCGCAGCGTGCCGAGGTAGTCGGAAATCACGTCGTGATCGCCATAGCGCAATGCAATCGGTACGGCCGCGGCGCCGATCACGACGCACAACGCCAGGCCCGACCCGGCGCGGCGCGCGCATTCGACCGCCTGCGCCGCCAGTCGCATCGCATATTCCGGATCGCCCTGCATCCACACGAGCCGCGTCAGCATCGTCCGGCCGAGCGTCGCGACGTCGATCCCCAGCGCCGCCTCCGCGCACGACGGATCGCCGGCCTCGGCCAGCTCGGCCGTCGCCGCCTCCAGCCGCTCGCGCGCCTGCGCGTGCTCGCCGAAGTAATGCAGCGAGGTCGCGACCATCGCATTCGCCAGCAGCCGCTGCGACCGGTCGCCCCGCCGCTCGGCGGCGCGCTCGAAGCGCGTCGCGTAGCGCAACGATTCGTGGATGTCGGAGCGCGTCAGCATCGTGTTCCACAGCCCGACCAGCGCACACGCATCGACTGCCTCGTCGCCGATCCGGCCCGCGAGCGCGAGCGTCCGGTCCCACATCGCGGCGGCCGTATGCGTGTCGCCATCGGTATGCAGCAGCGCCGCCGCATAGGCCGCGCGCAAGCGCATCTCGCGCGCCGCGTCGACGGACGCGCCCTCGCCGGCCTCGATCGCGTCGAGCGCTCGCCGCGCCGGTGTCGCACATTCGCGCATCCGCGCCGGCTCCAGCAACGCGCGCGCCAACGCGTCCGCTTCCAGCGCCTGCGGCTCGGCCGCCACGGGCGGCGCCGGAGCATCGGCGGCGAGACGCAGGCTCGCGCGGTCCGCGGCTTGTGCCTGCGCCTGCATCCGCGCTTCCCCTTCCTCGCGTTCGTAGCGCGCATGACGCTCGGCGATGGCGTCGAATTCACCCTCGTTGTGCAGCTTTTCGAGCGCATACGCACGCGTCGATTCCGTCAACCGGTAGCGCGCCTGCGCGCCGTCGAACTCGACGGTCACCAGCGACTTCGCGACCAGTTCGCCGAGCACCGCGATCATCTCGGCGGCCGACATGCCGGGCTCCATCGCAACCTCGCGGGCGGCATCGAACGTAAACGGGCCGATGAAGCACGCCATCCGACGAAACAGCGACCGCGCGGCCGCATCCAGCAGCACATAGCTCCAGTCGAACGTCGCCCGCAACGTCTGGTGGCGCGGCAGCGCCGAGCGCAGCCCGCCCGTCAGCAGGTTCAGCCGGTCGTCGAGACGCGACGCGACGATCTCGAGCCCGAGCGTCGCGACGCGCGCGGCAGCCAGTTCGATGGCAAGCGGCAGCCCGTCGAGGCGCCGGCAGATGTCGCCGATCAGCCGGATGCCGGCCGAATCGACCGCGCAGTCGGGCGTGGCGGCACGGATCCGCGCCAGGAACAGCTCGACGGCCGAAGAGCGCTCGATCTCGTCGACGGATGCAGCGCCGTCCGGCACCGCCAGCGGACTCACGCGAAACACGGCTTCGACCGAGATATGAAGCGGTTCGCGACTCGTCACGAGCACGCGCTGCGATGCGGCGCGCGACGTCAGCGTATCGACGAGGTCGGCAACCAGATCGACGACGTGCTCCGCGTTGTCAAGCACAAGCAGGCCCGGCGACGCGGCGAACGCATCGCCGATCCGGTCGATGCCCGGCAAGCCATCCGTCTCGAGCCCCAGTTCCGCGGCAATCGCGAGCAACACGTCGTCGCGCGTCGCGGCACTCGCCAGCGCCACGAACAGGACGCGCTCGCCGGAGCGGCTGCGCCGTTCGTGCGCGACGCGGTCGGCCAGGCTCGTCTTGCCGATGCCGCCCGCACCGACCAGCGTGACGACCGGCGCACATTCGATCATGGCGACGATCTGCTCGATCTCGGCCTGGCGTCCGACCAGCGGAACCGGACGGGCAGCCACGACGGCGTCGTGCGGCAACGCGGTCGCGCGCGGCGCCGCCTCGTGCACGACGGCGGGATTCGCGATCAGCAGGTAACCGCGGCCCGGCACCGTCTTGATCAGGTCACGGTTCGCGCCCAGCGCCTTGCGCAACGTCGCGACATGCACCTGCAGCCGGTTCTCCTCGACGATCAGGCCCGGCCAGACGGCATCCATGATGTCGTCCTTCGACACGACGGAACCGTTGGCGCGATGCAGTACTTCCAGTATGTCAAGCGCGCGTGCGCCAATACGCAACGACGCACCGTGGCAGCGAATGTCTCGCTGCTCGAAATCCACCGACAACGTCCCGATCTGGATCATGGCCGCCTCCAGGTTCCCCACGATGACCGCCATGTGAACACGGCAGTTCACCGGGGCGGGAGTGCGCACCTGGCCAGCCCTGCAGGCCGGGTGCTAATCTCAAAAAAGTGGGTCGAGTGTAAACGCCGTATAAATAAAAATCTTGAAGGAAAATGCGCTGGCGACCTCCGCATGGGCACGCCACCGAACCCGCGTCGCGCCAAGACCAATGACGCAATATCGATCGGAATGCGCGTGCGCTCGCGTGCCGGGCCGGCGCGGCGCGGATCGGTTCGCGCCCGCATTTTTCGTCAGCCAGCGTACATTTGTTCAAGTTATCTTTGGACTGTCGCGCGCACCGTATAAACTGCGCGTAAAAATGCTCGCGCGCCGTACCCCATCGAAGGATTGTTCCACCATGCCAGCCTCCCTCGTCGCGCCGCAGGCGCCGCCGCCGAAAGACACGCTCGGATGCCTGTCGAGCCTGTTATCCAAGGATATTGAAAGGTCGGTCGGCGGCCTGAAGCTCCATCGCAAATGCATGCGCGACGAGCAATTCGAGCGCATCGAGATGGCGGCCAGCGATCGCGGCTTCCTGATCGGCGTCTCGCTCAACAGCGGGCACCGGCGCACGATCTACGGCGGGGCCGGCAAATCCGAGCGGCGGTTTCAGCACAACTCGATCTACATTCGCGATTTTTCCCGGAATTTCCGTGCCGACCTGTACGGCAAGTTCGACTTCGTGCTCGTCGAGCTGTCGCACGGCTACCTCGACCGCCTCGGCCGCGAGCACGACGGAACGGAAATCGGCGGCCTGACCTGCGCGCCCGACGTGCAGGACGCGGTGCTGGGCCATCTCGCACACGCCGTCGCCAACAGCCTCGACGCGCCGGGCGCGCTGAACACGCTGTTCGTCGAGCAGATGGGCCTCGCGATCGGCACGCACCTCGCATGCCGCTACGGCAATCCGCACGCACGCGACCTGCAACGCAAGGGCCTGCTGTCGCCGGCCAAGGCTGCGCGTGCCAAGGAACTGCTGATGGAAAAGGCGAATCTCGGCGTGTCGATCGAGGAGGTCGCGAGCGAATGCGACCTGTCGCGCGGCTATTTCATCCGCGCGTTCTCGCGGACGACCGGGCGCACGCCGCATCAATGGCTGCTCGAACAGCGCGTGACCCGCGCCCGGCAACTGATCGAGACGACCGACATGACGCTCGCGGAAATCGCAGCCGTCTGCGGCTTCGCGGACCAGAGCCACCTGAACCGTGTGTTCGCGCGCATCGTCGGCCATCCGCCGGGCGCATGGCGGCGCGAACGGTCCCGCTGACACCACCGCCACGCGCGCGCGATGCCCGTCATCGAAACGGTGTCGTGTCGTAGTTGACCGGCACCCAGTCGTAGGGCTCCCCGTCCCTGCACAAACACCCGAGCCCGGGAACCGCGATGTGCGCGACACCGAGCTTGCCGGCCGGGTTCGCAATCATTCGTAGCGGGACATGAATCGTTCTGCCAGCCGTGCCCAGGCAGCGCCGGCCCGGATTCAGGCGATCTCGCCGAGCGCGCGCTGCGCGTCGATCAACGCGTCGCGAAAGACGGCAGCCGGCTGTGCGCCGCTGACGACCGACCGCCCGATGCGCGTGGACGGCACCGAAGCGATGCCTTCACTCACCGCCTCCGCCTCGAGCGCAACCACCGCGTCGAGCCCTTCGCCGGACGCGAGGAACGCACGCACCGCGTCGCCCGCCAAACCGGCGCCCGCCGCAATCTCGACCAGCACGTCCGCATCGCCGATATCGCGGCCGTCGCGAAAATACGCGGCAAACAGCGCATCGACGAGCGCGACCGCACTGCCGCGTTGCTGCGCGAACCAGACGAGCCGGTGTGCAAGCCGCGTGTTCGGCGTGCGCGCGATTCGCGCATGATCGAACACGAGGCCCGCCGCGCGGCCGGCTTCGGCCACATGCGCGTCGAGTGCCTGCGAGCGCGCCCAACTGCCGAACTTCGCACTCCGGTATGCCTTGCGGTCGATGCCGCCGGCCGGCATCGTCGGATTCAGTTCGAATGGCACGAACCGGACACTCACGTTGCCGGCCACGCCTGCTTCGTCGAACGCTTGCGCGAGCCGGTGCTCCGCGATCCAGCACCACGGGCAGATGAGATCGTAGGTCACCGTGACTTCGAGGGGTTTCATCGCACGCTCCTTCCTGTACATTGCCAGTCCTGAAGATAGCGCTTACGGGCCGGCGATAGAATGCGAACGGCACGCAACGCATCGTTGCGATATACACAAAGGCACGAAGTCACGAAGCGACAAAGGCGACGACATGGACAAATTCTCCGCGCTGCGCGCGTTCGTGGAAGTAGCGGAAGCCGGCGGCTTCTCGAGCGCGGGCCGGCGTCTCGAACTCGCGGCGTCGTCGGTGGTGCGCGCGGTGGACGCACTCGAAGCGTCGCTCGGCACCGTGCTGCTGAACCGCACGACGCGGCAGGTCACGCTGTCCGATGCCGGTGCCGTGTACTACACCCGCGCGAAGCGGCTGCTCGAGGAACTCGCGGAAGCCGACGCGCTGGTCGCCGATCGCGGCGACGAGCCGTCCGGGCCGCTGCGCGTGTCGGTGCCGGTCGCGTACGGCGTGCGCCGCATCGCGCCGCACGTCGCGGCCTTCCTCGCGCGCTATCCGAAGCTCGACCTCGACCTGCAACTCACCGACGAACGCGTCGATCTCGTCGCCGGCCGGATCGACGTCGCGATCCGGCTCGGCGAAGCGGCGCCGTCCGCGGAAGTCGTCGCGCGGCAGCTCGGCACGTTCCATCGTTATGTCGTCGCGAGCCACGACTACCTCGATGCGCACGGCACGCCGTCGACGCCGGGCGAGCTGGTCGACCATGCTTGCCTGCGTTTTCACTTCGGCGGCGACCAGCGGGCCTGGGCGTTTGCCGATGCGCACGGCACGACGAAAGTGCTCGTCGCCGGGTGCCTGAAGTCGAATCACAGCGAAGTGCTGCGCGATGCCGCACTCGACGGCGCCGGCATCGCGCTGCTGCCCGACTGGCTGGTCGATGCCGACGTCCAGTCGGGCCGCTTGCGCAGGCTCTTCGAACAGTACGACGTCACGCCCGATGCGGCCCGCTCGGTCGTCAGCGCGCTCTACCTGCCGAATCAGCGCGGCTCGAAGCGCGTCACGGCATTCATCGATTTCGTCGAGGCGCTGGCAGGCGCGCAGCACTGAGCCGCGCGGCGCGCCGCATTACCAGCCGAACTTCGCTTCCATGCCGACATAGTCGGCATTGCGCGCACCGAGCGCGCGAATCGAGTCGGCGACCTGGAAGTGCACGGCCTCGACGGCCAGCGCCACGTTCGCACTGACGAGCCAGTCCACGCGGGCCTGCGCATACATGCCCGTCCACGAACCGCCCTTGCCGGCCGTGCCCGGCACCGGCTGCATCCCTTGCCCGTAGATTGCGTCGGCCGTCGTCTCGCGCCACTGGAAACCGACCGCGGTCAGCACCGTCACGTTGCTGGCGGGCTTGAACGTCAGCGACGGCTTCACGTGAATCAGGTTGCTGTAGCCGGTGTAGCCGGCGAGCGTGAAGTAATAGCCGTTCGGGAACAGCGGGTTGAAGGTGCCCATGCGCCCGTCGCCGGGGTGCTTGTCGCCCGACGCGCCGTCGACCTGGATGCCGATGCGCGGCGTGCCCGGCGTCTTCGCGAACGTGTAGCCGCCCAGCGCGCCGAACGCCCATGCACCGATCGTGTCCTGCCCGATGTGCCCGGTCTGCAGCATCGCCTCGACGTCCCAGTCGAGCCGGCCGGATTTGCCCGCGTAGCGCATGTCGAATACGTCGCGCCGCTCGTTCCCGGCCCCGGCCAGATAGCGCGCGTTGTCGCGCGTGTAGCGCGACCAGTAGCCCGACAGGTCGCCGGGGCCGATGCCGTTGCGCTCGATACGCACGCCGTCGAATCTCAGGTGCCGGTTCGACACGTCGTCGAACACCGCGTCGTTGCGGTACTGCACCGGGCGCGTCACATAACCGATCAGCCGCCATTTGCCGATTTCGTAATCCGCCCACAGCGCGTCGAACGCCTGGCGCACGTTCGGCCCGTCCCGCACCGACACGAAACGCTGCAGGTCGAAGGCCATCTCCTGCCGGCCGATGCGGGTCTTGAACGTGCCGCCGCCGACCTGGTCGACATACGCGACGAACGCCTGCTCGATATCGAGCTGATCCTTGTCGACGGACCCGACCGTATCCTTGCCGAACGGCCGCGCATCGACGAACTGGACGAACGCCTGAAAGTGCCCGGCATAGCGCAGGTCCGCATGCACCGTCGCGCGCTGGATCACGTAATTGTCGTCGTGCGCGGCGCCGAGCCCGAACAGCGGCGCGTTGTTCAGCTCGAAGCGCTCGCGCAGGTTCGCGCCGAGCGACAGGTAGGTCGACGGGTCGCCGCCCAGCGGGATGTACTTCAGCGAATCGAGCGGCGCGCGCGGCACGCACGGATTCGCGAGCACCGACCAGTCTTCCTGCCAGCGGTTGAACAGCACCGTGGGACGCTTGGCGGTACACGCCGTGCCGGCGGTCGAGGCCGGCGCGGCTTCCTCGGCACCGGCCGCCGTACCTGCGTACGTCGCGACGCCGCCCGCCAGCACGGCGGCCGGCAGCACGCGCCGCCACGCCCGTCGCATCGGCCGACGATCCATTATTTCGACCGCGCGTGGATCTCGGCGACATAGCCGCCCGGGAACTGCACGAGCGCCGCATCGCGCCCGTCCGACGTGAACGTCGGCACCAGCACGGTCACGCCGGCCGCCTTGGCTTTCTCCAACGTGGCGGCCAGGTCCGGCACTTCATAGCCGGTCATCTCGCGGCCGAACGGATAAGGCAGATGGCCGTCCGTGGCCAGCACGGTCATCTTGCCGAAGCCCGACTCGATGCGGATGCGACGGTACGTGTCGTTCGGCCGGCCGATCTCGACGCCCGGCGCCTTGCGCACGTCGGACACCACCTTGCCGCGCGAGAACGCGACGAAGTCGTGCACCAGCTTGCTCGCGCTTTCCGGCGACACGTACACGCGGTTTTCCGGCACCGTCTGCAGCGGGTCGTATTTCGGCGCCTGCGTGTGCCAGTACAACTGCATGTTCACGCCGCCCGGCCAGCGGATGATCGCGTCGCGGCCGATCGGGTCGGGGAACGTGTCGACGACCACGTCCGCGCCGTGCGCGCGCGCCGACTTCATCGCGACGTCCATGTCGGTGACGAGATAACCGGTGCGCTCCGCACAGAACGGATACGGGATCGGCGTCTTGAAGCCGAACACCGAGATCGTGCCGGCCGGCGTGAACACGAGCTGCGACATCGTCTGGCTCGGCGTCGGCGTGACCTGGAACACGCCCTGCTGCGACTTCTTGCCGCCGAAGGTCGCGACGAAGCTGTCGGTGAAGCGGTCGAAGTCTTCCGGCGCGACGCACACGTGCGTCGTGTCGTATTGCGGGCCGACGGTGACGGCCGGCACCTTCGCGGACGAGGTCTCCAGCAGGCGGGTTTCGTCGGCCTGGGCCGGCGCGGTCGCCAGCAATGCGCCGAGCACGGCCGTCGACGCGGCCGTCATCCGCAATACTTGTCGCAACTTCAGTGCAATCATCGAATTCTCCTGGAAAGTGGCAAGCGCGGCCGTATGGCGCGCGCGCATTCAGCGTGGCGCCGGCCCCTCGTCGGGCCGGCCGGATTGATAAGCGAGGAAGCACAGCGCCGCGAGCGGCAACGCCAGCGCCCAGAAGGCGGCATACAGATAGGCCGTCGCCCCCGCGCCTGCCCCGAGCGCGAAACCGGCGACCGGCGGCAGCGTGCGCCGCAGCCGCACGCGCGCGGCTACCCGTTCGGCCGGCGCGGCGATCGGCACGAGCCAGTCGAACGCATCGATCACCGCCTGCGTGACATTGCCCGTCATCACCGTATTGGCGACGACCGAGCGGGCCGTCAGCCGGCCGTGCGCGTTCTGGACGCCCATCGCCGCGGCGCCGAGCAGGCCGCACAGGATCGTTTTCGGCGCATCGGCGTCGGCGATCGGCGAAGCCATCACGCCGGCCAGCATGAACCCGGCCAGCAGCACGGCCTGCAGCGCATACAGCGAACGCGCGCGCACGCCGTGGCCCAGCGACCGCATCCGGTGGTCGAGCACCCGCGCGCCGACGATGCCCGCGATGAAGGCCGGAAACGCGAGCCACTTGATCGTGAGCCCTTGGCCGACCCCGGCCAGCCCCGAGCCGATCAGGATGAAGTTGCCGGTGACGTGCGCGGTGAACAGGCCGAACAGCGCGACGAAGCCGAGCGTGTCGACATAACCCGCGATCGACGCGAGGAACACGTCCTCGCCGCGCACGCGATCGGGCGCCGCGGCGGTGCCCGCGGTTACTGGCTGCGGCGGCATGACGCGGCTTCCTGGAAGGTGTCGGCAGCGCCGGCGCACGTCGTGCCTGCGCGCGGCGAGATGAGATAACGCATGCTCCACTCCGGTTTCGCCGGCCGGCCCGGATCGCCGACTGGCGTCCGGACCATGCGGCGGTTCGGAAGCTAGACTAGTTAAGGCGCGTCTTAAAGTCATGGGCGGACGGCCTGAATTTTTCTGAATTCGCCGCCCGAGCGCCGGACGGCGCTGCCGGCCCGATTCGTCGCGGGACGACCCCGCAACGTGCCCCGCACCGCGACAAAAGCCGCGCCGCGGTCGTATTCGACGCCCCAACCATGTTATTTTTCGATCGATAGTTAAGCAGCGTGCCATCAGGAGCCGATGAATGACCGAAAGGAAACGCAGCACGCCGGCCCGCGAGCGCGGGACGGACGCCGACGGCAACGCCGTCACGCCGGGCCGCCGGCTTGCGCCGGAAGCGCGCGAGCGTCAGATCGTCGAGAAGGCGATCGAGCACTTCGCGACACACGGCTTTTCCGGCAGCACGCGTGAGCTCGCACGGCAGATCGGCGTCACCCAGCCGCTGCTGTACCGGTACTTCCCGAGCAAGGAGGCGCTGATCGATCGCGTGTACGACGAGATCTACACGTGGAATCCCGACTGGGAAAAGCTGATCGCCGATCGCGCGGTGCCGCTGCAGGAGCGGCTTGTCGCGTTCTACCGTGCGTACGCTCAAACCATCCTGCGGCGCGAATGGATCCGCACCTTCATCTTCGCGGGGCTCAGCCGCGAGGGGTTCAACACGCGCTACCTGTCGCGGCTGCGCGAACGCGTGTTCCTGCCGGTGCTGCGCGAGCTGCGGCACGAATACGACCTCGCCACGCCGGCAACCGAGACCCAGCGCAATGCGGAAATCGAACTGGTCTGGAGCCTGCACGCGAGCATCTTCTATTTCGGCGTCCGCAAGTGGGTCTACGGCCTGCCGGTGCCAGACGATCTCGACACCGAAATCGAACGGCTGGTCGACGCGTTCCTGCACGGCACGCCCGCCGCGCTGAAGCAGCTCGCGCCGGGCACGGCCGCCCGCCGCCGCCGGCGCGCCTGACGCGGCGGCCGACGGTCGCGCCACGCGTTCGCCACGTGTCGCGCCGCCCAGCAGCGGCCGGATTGCGCAACACGCCACGCAGCCCGATCTCGACTTCGCACACGTCGCCGGCCTTCATCCAGAGTTGCGGTTGCGCGCCTTCCCGATACCGGCGGGCATGCCCGTGACGATCACGTTGCCGGCCGGCAGCCTCATCACGTCGCTCGGCAGCACGACCCGCGTTTCGACGTCGAAAATCATGTCCGACATCGACGCCTCGTGCATGACCGCGCCGTTCGGGCGCGTCTGGATTCGCAGCCCATTGCAGCCGCGCGGCAGTTCGTCGGCCGCACGCGCAGCCAGACGAATTCAGAACAATTTATCCGACCCGCCGATCGCTTCGCCTATCCTCGAAAGACATTGGCACCCGCCCCCGAACTGTGCGCAGACTGAACCGAACAAGGATCGTCACATGACCACCGCCACGCCTTCGATCGCCCATCACACCGTCATCGCGAATGGCATCCGCCAGTACTAGATCGATATCGACGCCCGGACGCCGTGCGCGGCGCACTGGCCGACTATCGCGCGAATGCGGAGGACGTGAAGCAGGATCTCGCCGACGTCGAGGTGAGGATCGCGTGCCCGACCATCGCGATCCGGGGCGACGATTTCCATGCGATCGGCAAGATGTTCGACATGAATTCCGTCTGCGCAGCATGGCGGCGAACCTGCGTGCCGAGCCCATCGCGCAGCAGGACGAGCAGCCGGCGCGCGTGAGCGCGCTGCTGCCCGAGTGCCTGAACCACCGGGAAGGCTGAATCGCCGTACACATCACGGATCATCGGGAGGAAGGCATCATGAGCGACGTTTCGGGCCCGCTGGCGATCGTCGTCGGCGGATCGGTGGGCGGGCTTTTCACGGCGACCGCGCTGCGTGCGGCCGGATGGCGCGTCAAGGTATTCGAGCAATCGCCGAACGACCTCGACAGCCGCGGCGGCGGTATCGTGCTGCAACCGCCGATCGAGCGCGCGTTCGCGTTCGGCGGTGTACCGGTGCCGCGCGATGGGGGCGTCGATTCCGTCGACCGGATCTATCTCGACGGGCACGACCGGATCGTGCAACGCTACTACATGCCACAAACGCAGACCGCATGGAACGTGATCTACACGGCCCTGAAGCGCGCGCTGCCTGCAGGCGTCGTACACGCCGGCGTATCGTTCGAGCGGTTCGAGCAGGAAGGCGATCGCGTGATCGCGCATTTCGCGGACGGCCGCGTCGAGCAGGCCGACCTGCTGGTCGGCGCCGACGGCGGCCGCTCGAACGTTCGCGCGCAACTGTTGCCCGATGCGCGGCCCGCGTACGCGGGTTATGTCGCCTGGCGCGGGCTCGTCGACGAGCACGATCTTCCGAGCACGGTGCTGCAGGTGCTGCGCGAGCGCTTCACGTTTCAGCAAGGCGACGCGCATCTGTTCCTCACCTATCTGGTGCCCGGCCGCGACGGCGCAATCGAACCGGGCAAACGGCGCGTCAACTGGGTCTGGTACCGGCGGCTCGCGCAGGATCGCCTGCCGTCCCTGTTCCTGGCGCAGGACGGTACGCAACGCGACGGTTCGCTGCCGCCCGGCGCGATGAGGGACGACAACCGGCTCGAACTCGTCGACGCGGGCTGCCGGATGCTCGCGCCGACGCTCGCCGCGCTCGTCGGGGCGACGCGCGCGCCGTTCGCGCAGTCGATCCTCGATCTCGCGGTCGACCGCATGGTGTTCGGCCGCGCGGTGTTGCTCGGCGATGCGTCCTGCCTCGTCCGGCCGCACACGGCCGCAGGTGTCGCGAAAGCGGCGGAGAATGCCGTCGGTCTCGCCGAGGCGCTACGCGGCGTCGAGCGCGGCCCCGCGTTCGACGCCGCGCTGTCGCGCTGGGAAGGGCTTCAGCTCACGACCAACGCATCGCTGTCCGAACTCGGCATCTCGCTCGGCGACCGGATCATGGGGCGCGCCTGAGCCGCCCCCGGCCGCGCGCGCCGCGTTCGCCCCCAACCGTCGGCAGTCAATGCGACGCGATTCGTCACCGCCCCCCTCAAATGCACTACCCGTCCCGGTGCATTTGAACATGACCCGTACGCCGCGGCCTCTCTACACTGAGCCACGGGATATCGGATGGCTTCACGGATGTGATCCAGCGTTGTCCCGATAGTCAGGCAACCCGATTGAATGACGAGGTCGATCATGTTCGAAAAGACGGAAGGCACGGTACAGAAGCTCGCAGGCAAGGCGCAGGAAGCGGTGGGGGACGCCACGGACCGTGCCGACATGCAGTTCGAGGGAAAAGCGCGTCAGGTGGCCGGCGCGGTTCAGCAATCCTATGGCGAGGCGCTCGAGCAGGTGCGCGACGTTGCCGCAAGCAACCCGATTGCGGCGCTGGCGACCGTCGCGGCGGTGAGTTTCATCGTCGGCGCAATGTGGTCGAAGCGCTGATCGGCTGTCGCGAGCCCGACGGCATGCGTTGAGGTCATCATCGGAGCATGTCATGGTTTTGCTTTCAAGAATCAGGAAATGGCAGGATGTCGCGCAATTCTCGGTCGCGCGCCTGACCGATTACGCGAGTCTCGCGGCGATCGAATTCGATCTCGCCAGGAAGTACTTCCTGCGCGATCTGATGCTGTACGCGCTGCTCGGCCTGAGCGTCACGTTCGGGCTGGCCTTCGTGTGCGTGGCGGCGATCGTCAGCGCCGCGCGAACGCCGTACCTGATCGAAACATCCTGGGTCGTCGCCGGGTTCTGGGTGTGCGTGTCCATCGCATCGTTCGCGGCGGTGCGCATGCGTGACGAGCGCGGCACGTTTTCCGTCCTGACCGAGGAATTGCAGCGCGACATCCAGACCGTCAAAGAGAGCCTGTGATGAAAAGCCGAATCCCCGACGGTTCGCCGGAATCGATGCGGCGTGTCCTGCTGGCCCGCATGGCGGCGACCCGGGCCGAATTGTCCGCGTCGAACCACGTCACCGAAATGACTCGGCGAGCCCGTCCCGGCGACATCGCGGAATATCCGGCGGTGAAGCTGCCGACCCTCGGCGGGTCGACCGGCGCGGCCGTCGCGGTGGCGCTGGCCGGTTTCGTCATCCTGGGACCGCGGCGGCTCGTGACGACAGCCGTTCGCGCCGGGCTGGTCACGTTGATCGGGCGAATGACGCGGGACATCATGCAGCAGTAGATCGGCGCAGACCGAGGTGAGTGCCGGAGCGGCCGCTGCTATCGGAGGCCCGGCGCGCTGACCGGTCCGATTTCTTCGGGCCATTTCAATCGTGCGGAACGGTTTCGCCGTGTAGTGCAAAAGGAGGCGATTCCGTTGCGCGTTCTGTCCTATATTGCGTGGACCGCCGAACAGATCCCGTTTCACGAATCTGTCGTCGATCCGAAGGAAATGGAAACATCATGGACGTACATGGTTTGATCGTATGGCTGATCATCGGCGCAATCGCCGGCTGGCTCGCGGGAGTACTGGTCAAGGGTGGAGGTTTCGGCTTGCTGATCGACATCGTGGTCGGCATCGTCGGCGCCGTGATCGGCGGCTGGCTCGCCGGGTTGCTCGGCATCGGCTTCAGCGGCATTCTCGGCTCGATCATCATCGCCGTCATCGGCGCCGTGATCCTGCTGTTCGTGATCCGTCTGTTCAATCGCGCGGCCTGACGGCCGACCGCGTGCCCTTCGTCACCATCCGGCATGCGACGCCGCATGCCGCTCACTGATCATGCCGCGAAAACCGGTGAGTCTCTGGCTGAGATTGAATCCGTTCGCTTCGCCGCCCAGGAGAAAGGCCGTGCGACGCACGGCCGCGCCACGCGCGAAGCCCGCTTCCAGCAAGCAGCCCGCGCTGTCCACCGACGGCGTATGGGCCCGCTCGTTCTTTTCGTCGCCGCCGGCGCCCGGCCGTTTCGTCAATCACGTCACCTACTCGCTGTATCGTCCGCGCAGTGCGCCACGCCATGGCCCGCTCGTCGTCATGCTTCATGGCTGCAAGCAGACGGCCGAATCGTTCGCGCTCGGCACGCGGATCGATCGTGCCGCCGATCGCTTCGGCTTTTCCGTACTCTTGCCCGAACAATCGAAAAGCAGGCACCCCCATCGCTGCTGGAACTGGTTCGACCCGCCCGAGCCGGCCGCCGGCTCGGACGCGGATGCGATCGCGTCGCTGATCCGCGCGATCGTCAGGCAGCATGCGTTCGACCCCGCCCGCGTCTACGTCGCGGGATTGTCCGCCGGCGCGGGGCTTGCCGCGCAACTCGCACTGCACGAGCCCGCGCTGTTCGCGGCCGTGGCGCTTCATTCAGGCGCCGTTTCCGCTGCCGCCCGCTCATCGCTCGACGCATTGAAGGTGATGCAGTACGGCAGTCGCGGCGATCCGGTGCAGCTCGTCGATGCGGCCGTCTGCGTGCGTGACTACCCCGGCATGCCGGCGCTGATCGTGCACGGCGAACGGGACGGCGTCGTTGCGAAGATCAACGCGGAACAGGCGGCGCGACAGTGGCTGCGCGTCAATCATTTCATCGACGCGGAGGGCGAGCCCATCAGCGGTACGCGCACCGTGTCGGATCGAGGCGACCGGCTGGTCGTCGACCATCGGCGTGGCGGCCGCTGCATCGTGCGTGTCTGCATCGTCCGCAGGCTCGGTCACGCGTGGAGTGGCGGCGACGCTCGCGTGCCGTTTCATGCCGCGGAAGGGCCGGACGCAACCGCGATGATGTGGTCGTTTTTCCGATACCGCCGCCGCGACGCCGCGGCGATCGCGAGCACCTGACGCCGCATCGTCGGCGCGGATCTTGCGCCGTTCGACGAAGGGGCCGCAGGGGCGCCATCCGGATTGTCGCTACGGCCACCCGGCGGGAACGGACGAGCGGCAACAGGTTGCGGCCGCTCGTCCCGTCGCGTCACTGCGACGCGGCGGCCGCCGCACTCGCCTCTTTCGCCTTCTTCGCCGCATGGTGATGGCCGATCGCACATCCCGCCGCCGCACCGACCACGCCATGATGGCCGGCGACGTGCCCGGCCACCCCACCCACCGCCGCACCCTTCAGGCATCCGGCCGCCTGAGCCGACAGGGAAGCGGCCGACAACGCGATGCACGCCACTGCGATCGAGAGGAACTTCATCGGGAATTCTCCTTGAAAAAAGCGGGGCGCCCGCGCAGGCCCATCCTGCGTGAAAACGCACTCGCCGTTGGCACGAAACATTTGCGACATGCACGACGCGCATGCCGCGTGTCTTGTCTGTATTCGAATCGTGTCGGGCCTCGCCAGGCGCGGACGTCTATCGCACGCTGTCCGGCTCCGCCCCGCTCCCCGCCGCATACGCGACGAGCGACGGCTGGGCCGCCGTCGCGTCGCTCGATGCAGCCACGACATCGTGCACGAAGCGCAGCTTCGCGACGACGGCAGGCGCCAGCACGAACGGATACGCGTCCGGCGTCCCCATGCTGCGGTTCAGGCTGTTCAGCGCGTAGGTCAGCGGGAACCAGCGCCGCATCAGGCTGCTGAAGCTCGCTTCGTCGACGGACGTCTGGTCTGCCAGCGTCGGCAGGCTCGCGTCGTCGGGGGCAAGCACGAGCCCGCACGCGGTCGCGGTATCGAGCGTATCGACGATATGCAGGTAGTGCGCCCACGTTTCGGCCCAGTCTTCCCACGGGTGCATCGTCGCGTACTCGCTGACGTACGCGTTCTCCCAGCCTGCGGGTTCGCCGTTGGCATAATGTGCGTCGAGCGCCGCCTGGTAATCGGCGCGCTCGTCGCCGAAACAGGCGCGAAACGATTCGATCCAGCGGCTGCCGCTCACGAGGCGGTCGAAGTAGTAGTGGCCGATTTCATGCCGGAAGTGACCGAGCAAGGTGCGATAGGGCTCGCGCATGTCCGCGCGGATCCGCTCCCGCTTCGCGTCGTCCGCTTCGTCGAGGTTCACCGTGATGAGGCCGTTCGCATGGCCGGTCATGACGCGCTCGGTGTCCGACGACGCCTTGAATGCGAAGCTCATCCCGCGTGCCGGTTGCTGCGCGCGCGATTCCACCGGCAAGCCCAGCACGAGGAGCGTATAGAGCAGCCGTCGCTTCGCGGCCTCGAGCCGGAACCACAGCAGCCGGTTGTCGGGAGACGACAGGTTCGGGATCGTCTCGGTGAGCACGCATGCGCGGCACAGCGTGTCGTCGCTTTCCGCCGGAATCATCCAGTTGCAAACGTGCTCCATCGCGTAGTTGGCGCATTGCCGATAGCGTTTCCCGGGCGCGGCCGCGTGCAGGCTGCGCCATGTTCCGTCGCCCGCGGGCTCGAACGCGCCGACTTCGCCGACGTCCGGCAGATAGCCGAGCAGTGCATCGCAGCGCTCGCACTTCACGTTCTCGAAGAACACCAGTTGCGAACATTGGCCGCAGTGGAAGGTTTTCATGATGTGCCGTCCGGGTAGAGGATGACGTCGCCGGCCGCTATTCGTCCGCCAGCCGCGCGTGCATGCGCCGATAGTCGTTCCGGTATCGCTTCGCGAGCGCCGACTTTTCCGTATCGCGCAGGATCTTTCCGGAAATCTGGAAGAAGATCTTCTCTTCTTCTTTCAGATGATCGTGCAGCTCTCCTGACAGTTTCCTGGCGGTCGCCAGCCAGCCGCGCGCGCCGGAGTCGCGGCCGCGCAGGGTGTCGACGATCTCGTCCATCCGGTGATGATCGGCAAGTGCATCGCGCGACGGATGAAGCCCGCGGTCGTCCATCAGGATCGGAGCGTACAGAAAGCGCTCCTCGGCGGCCTCGTGCGCGCCAAGCTCGATGCGCAGCTGTTCGAACAGGATACTCCGATCCGGGCCTGGCCTTGACCGTAACAGCCGGCGCATCAGCGTGCGCTGGATCTCATGGCTTTCGCGCAGTGCATCGAAGATCGTTTCGGACATGCGGGGCTCCCGGGTGGTCGGCATCCGGCGCAGTGCGCCGTGGATTCGACATGGTCACAAACCTTCGTGCTCCGCAACAGTTGCAAATGCACTAGTGCATACCGACGCTGCCGACGACGATTGACCCTCGACTTCCTTCCGACGCGTGCTACACGGCATGCGCTGCGGTCGACGATGCCGTGATCAAGACATTCGACGAACTTCGCCATGGCGATACGGAACTACTGTATGACAACCAGGCGGCTCTCGTCGCTGCTGCGATGGCAACGCTAGCGGCAGCAGTGCCGCGCGAGGAGGAAGCGCCCAACGAATACACCGTCGCCGGAGCACATGCGGAAGCGCTGGCCGCGGCCGCCCGGGATGTCGGTGCGCGAGCGAACATCCGATCGTCGAGCATCGGATCTTTCGACGGCATTCAATCGAGCCTCAATGCGGTTCCGGCGCGTCGCCTGCCGATCGATGCGCGGCACCGAACAATCGAATCACGAGGCCGCGCAGCCAGCGGTTGCCGGCCTCATGGTGATAGCGCGCGTGCCAATGCTGCCGCACCGCAAAACCGTCAACCGGAATCGGGCATGCATGAACCGCCAGGTCGCTGGCGTGCGCCAGCGTCTCGCCGATATGACGGGGGAGCGTCGTGATCAGGTCGGTCGTCTGGACGATCGCCCCCAGCCCCAGAAAACCGGGCAACTCCAGCACGACGTCTCGTTCGATGCGCGCCTGTCTCAACGCCTGTTCGAGGAGTTGCGCACCGGTTCCCGCCGTAATGGCGACATGCCCTTCGGAACGATACTGCTTTGCCCCGAGGCGCCCGCGAATTCTCGGATGATGCCGGTTCGCGAGGCACACCCAGTCCTGGTCATACAGTTTCTGCTGATAAATGCCGCCGCCCAGCCACGGCACATAGCCGATCGCGAGATCGGCTTCGCCGGATTCGAGCGCCCGTTCCGTATTGCCGTCGATTCGTGCGGCTTCCAGCCGGACGCCAGGGGCCTGCGCCCGGACATGGGCCAGCAAGCGCGGAAGCAGCGTGACGTGGCTCGCGTCGGTCATGCAGATGCGAAAGCGTCGCTGGGCCGTCGCGGGATCGAACGCAATCTCCCATGCAGTGAAGCGCCGCAGGGATTCGAGAATTTCCCGGCACGGCCCGATCAGCGCGTCGGCTTGCGGTGTCGGCGCCATGCCGCCAGGCGTGCGAATGAACAGCGGATCGTGCAGGTATTCCCGCAAGTGCCCGAGCCAGATGCTGATGGTCGGCTGGCTCTGGCCGAGTTGCTCGGCCACGCGCGTAACGCTGCGTACGTCGTACAGGAGATCGAACAGTTGAAGCAGCTTCAGGTCGGGCAGGTCGGCTGGCATCGTCGCACTATTGTCCAAGGCAATGACGTCATTATATTCATTGCATTGTCGATATGAGCGGCGACTCCTATCGTGAAGCCATACGTCAAGGAGAAGCCATTGAAAATCGCGATTCTGGGGGCCGGCGCACTGGGCTGTGCGATCGGTGCCACCCTCACCCAAGGCGGTCATGAGACCTGGCTGATCGACCGCTCGCCCGCGCACGTCGATGCGATGCGGCGCGACGGACTGCGGGTCGACGATGCGGGCGGCACCCGGCAGGTGCGCGTGCGCGCGACGACTCGCGCGGACGATGTCGGCGTGGCCGACCTGGTGATCGTGCTGGTGAAGTCGTTCCACACCGACGCCGCGATCCGCGGCGCCCAATCGCTGGTGGGGCCCGAAACCGCCGTGCTGTCGCTGCAAAACGGGCTCGGACACGAGGACATCCTGATCGACGTCGTCGGCCGCGAGCGCGTGCTCGCCGGCAAGACTTACGTCGGCGGCGTGCTTCGCGGCGCGGGACACATCGAATCCGGCGTGATCGGCAAGGCCACCCATATCGGCGAACTCGACGGCCGCATCACGCCGCGCGTGCAGGCGATTGCCGCCGCGTTCAATGCCGCCGGCCTCGCCACGACGATCAGCGACAACATCGTCGGCACGATGTGGGACAAGCTGCTGGTGAATGTCGCGACGGGCGCGCTGACGGGCCTGACCGGTCTCACCTACGGGCAGCTTTACGACGAGCCGCTGCTGAAGGCGACGTCGCTCGCGGCCGTGGCCGAGGCGATCGCGGCGGCGCAGGCGGCGGGCGTCAAGCTGTCGATGACCGATCCCGAACAGGCTTGGACGCTCGCCGCCGAAGGGCTGCCGGCCACTTTCAAGACGTCGATGCTGCAAAGCCTGGAGAAGGGTTCGATCACCGAAATCGACTTCATCAACGGATCGGTCGTGCGCTGGGGGCAGCGCTACGGCGTGCCGACGCCGGTCAATGCAACGCTGGTCGCCTGCATCAAGGGGCTCGAACGCGCGATGGCCGATCGCCAACGCAAGGAGGCTGCCGCATGAATGCCCCGAAAGCCTATCTCGAACACGTTGCGATCTGGGTGAAGGACATCCGCTGGCACATCCGTTTCTTCGAGGAAGTGCTGGGCATGACCCTGCGCGAAGTGGACGGCACGCTCGACGCGCCGCGCCAATACTGGACGCTCGGCGGCCTGCAGTTCATCCACGCGCCGGAACACGAAGGCCCCGAAGGCCGGCTCGCCCATCTCGGCGTGATGTGCGAAGACCTGGAAGCCGCGCTGGCCGCCGCACAACGATTCGGCGTGACGGAGATGCCCCAAGGGTGGAACTGGCTTCGCCTTCCCGACGGGCTTGCCGTCGAACTGATCCAGGCCAGACCGGCTTCCTGCGTCGCGCAGGCGCTGGCCATCGACCCGCGTGCGGGAGAGTGATGATGACGATCGTCGAGAAATACTGGGACGACGCCCGCGAGGGCGACACGTGCACGAGCCCGAGTTACACGGTGACGCGCGAGCGCATTCTCGCGTACGCCGACCTCACTGGCGACCATACGCCCGTCCACGTGGACGAGGAATACGCAAACGCGAGCCATTTCGGGTGCCTCGTCGCGCACGGGCTGTTCGGCTTGTCCATCGCCGACGGGCTGAAAACGCAGAGCGACTATCGCTTTCTGCCGGGCATGTCGCTCGGCTGGACCTGGGATTTCCTGCTGCCGATCAAGGTCGGCGACGTGCTGCACGTGAAGTTCCGCGTCGGTTCGATGCGGGCGAGCAAGAGTCGCCCGGACTGGGGCATCGTCGTGCTGCCGTCGGAGCTGATCAACCAGGACGGCCAGGTGGTTCAACGCGGCGAGCATCGCCTGATGGTGCCGCGCCGCCCGGAGGCACTGTAATGCAGGCTCGTCCACTCGAAGGCATTCGCGTCATCGACTACAGCCACTTCCTTGCCGGCCCGTATGTCGGGCGCTGTCTCGCGGCGCTCGGCGCCGAAGTCATCAAGGTCGAGCGCCCCGGGACGGGCGACGCCGGACGCCAGCACGCTACCGTGCTCGACGACCAGCAAAGCGGCTACTTTCTGCAGCTCAACATGGGCAAGCGCGGCGTGAGCGTCAACATGAAAGACGCGCGCGGCAAGGCGTTCATGCAGCGGCTGTGCGACTCCGCCGACGTCTTCATCGAGAACTACCGGCCGGGCGCGCTGGACAAGCTCGGGCTCGGCTATGCCGAGTTGTCGGCGCGCAATCCCGGGCTCGTCTACTGTTCGATTTCGGCGTACGGTCACACCGGCCCCGATGCGCATCGCGCAGGCTTCGGGCTAATCGCCGAAGCCAAGAGCGGGATCATGCAGATGGTCGGCACGCCCGGCGACCGGCCGCCGCTGCTGCGCATTTCGCTCGGCGACATGTACACCGGCATTCATGCGGTCGCGGCCATCAATGCCGCGCTGCTGGGGCGAGTGAAGAGCGGCCGCGGTCAGCATGTCGACATGGCGCTGTACGACACGCTCGTGTCGATGCACGAATACGCGGTGCAGTGCTATACGCTGAAAGGCGTGCTGCCCGAGCAGACCGGGCACGACATGCCCACCTCGACACTCTATGGCGTGTTCCGTGCCGCGGACGGCGATCTCGTGATCGCCGCGCAAGTCGACGACGCGTGGAAGCGCTTCGCCGAACTGATCGCGACGCACGGCGGCCCGGCGGACTTCGGCGCCGACACGCGGTTTCACGACAGCACCGGACGCAACGCGCATCGCGCGGAGATTCTGTCGGTCGTCGAGCCGTGGGTCGCCGCGCGCTCCGTCACGTCGGTACTGGAACTGCTGGACGGCATCGACGTGCCCTGCGCGAAGGTGCAACGCATCGACGAGGTATTGAACGATCCGCAGATCCAGGCCAGAGGCATGGTCGTCGAGCAGCAGCATCCGCGCTACGGGACGCTGCGCCTGCCCAACCTGCCGTTCCGGTTTTCCGATTGCGATACGACGATACGCGAGGTCGCGCCCGATCTCGGGCAGCACAACGCGGAAGTCGCGCGCTCCCTCGGATTCGATTCGGCCGAAATCGACGCGATGCAGGCCGATGGCGTTCTCTATTCAAAAGTGAGCCAATGATGACCGACCCATACGCGGTGATCGGCAATCCGATCGGTCACACGAAATCCCCGCTGATCCACGGCCTCTTCGCACAAGAAACGCATCAGGACATCCGCTATACGGCGATCGAGGGGCCCGTCGAGCCGGCAGGCGCCTTTGCTGCAGCGGTACGCGCGTTTTTCGACGGCGGCGGCAAGGGCCTCAACGTCACCGCGCCGTTCAAGCTCGATGCGTTCGCGATGTCGGACGAACGCAGCGAGCGTGCGCGGCTCGCGGGCGCGGCCAACGCGCTCAAGTTCGACGGCGGCCGCATCCTGGCGGACAACTTCGACGGCATCGGGCTGGTTCGCGATATCGAAGCGAACCTCAACCTTCCGATGGCCGGCAAGCGGGTATTGGTGCTCGGTGCGGGCGGCGCCGCGCGCGGCGCCCTGTTGCCGTTCCTCGAGGCCGGACCGGCCGAACTCGTCATCGCCAATCGCGACGTCGACAAGGCACATGCGCTGGTCGCGCAGGTCGCGCAGGTCGCGGCACGCGGTTCGCCCGTTGCCTGCTCCTACGCGGACCTCGCACGGATGGGGTGTTTCGACCTGGTCGTCAATGCGACGTCGGCCAGCCTGACCGGCGACCTGCCGCCTGTCCCGCCGAGCGTGTTCAGTCCGAAGGGGACCGCCTATGAGCTCGCCTATGGCAAGCGTCTCACGCCGTTTCTCCGGCTCGCGAAAAATGCCGGTGTTCACGGGATCGCAGACGGCGTCGGGATGCTGGTCGAGCAGGCGGCCGAAGCGTTCGCCTGGTGGCGCGGCGTACGCCCGAAGACCAGCGCGGTGATCGACCGGCTTGCCGTGCCCTTCGACTGATCTTGAAGTTCGGAGATTCCGCCAATGGCGTTCTGTGGTTGCGCCCAAGCATCGCAGCGGATTCGACGAGCACATCCCGCTCGGCTTTTGCCGGCTGGGCTTCCGAGGGCTTCCGCGTGAGCAGTGCCGCGATCACGGTTAGCAGAAACTTCGAACACCCACGACATCATCGAGAACGCATACCCGTCAATGGCATGCCAACGATCAAACTCCCGGTACGGGCGGCCGCTATCGACTGGCGACCGCATCCGGCATGCCGGATTGCCAGCCGCCACCTAATGCCTTGAAAGCGGCGACTGCCGCGCGTGCGGATTCGGTTTGCGCCTGCACGCGCTCGTCGGACGCGCGCAGCAGGCTTTCGTCGGCCTGCAACACTTCGATCAGGCTGACGACGCCTTTCTGGTACGCCGCGAACGACGCGGCCCTCGCGCGGCCGAGCGAATCCACGCCGTCGGCGAGCACGGCCGCCTGTTCGTCGCGTTTGACGAGAGCCGAGAACGCGTTCTCGACGTCCTCGGTGGCGTGCAGCGCCGCGAGCCGATACGCAGCAAGCATTTCGGCATCCTGCCCTTTGGCCTGCGCGATCTGCGCATTGATGCGGCCGAAGTCGAACAAACGCCAGCGCAGGCCGAGCACGCCGGCAGCCTGGTTCGCGCCGCCGGCGAACAGGTTGCCCGCGCCCATCGTCGTCGCGCTACCGATCAACCCGCTCAGCGAGAACTTCGGGTAATACTCTGCAATGGCCACGCCGATGCGCGCGTTCGACGCGGCCAGACGCCGCTCGGCGACGATCAGGTCGGGCCGCCGCCTGAGGAGTTCGCCAGGCGTTCCTGTCGCCGCGATCCGCGGTGCAACCGGCACGTCGCCGCCGTCGAGCCATTCCGCTCGATACGTACCGGGTTGCGAGCCGAGCATCACGTCGAGCGCATTCATCGCCGCGTCCAGCGCCGCTTCGAGCACCGGCACCGTTGCGCGAACCTGGGCGAGCGCGCCTTCGGCCTGCCTGACCTGAAGCTCCGCGGCGAGCCCCTTTCCATACAGCAGATTGAGGGTCGACAACAGATCCTGCTCGGTCTGCACCTGGTGCCGCGCGACCTTCAGCCGGCCCTGCAACCCGCGAATCGTGATGTAGACGTCCGCCGTCTGCGCGGCCACGGCAAGGCGCGTGGCGACCGCCGCCGCTTCGGAGGCCTGATAGTCGGCAAGCGCGGCCTCCCGCCCGCGGCGCAGCCCGCCGAACACATCCAGTTCCCAGCTTGCATTGAAATCGGTCTCGTAGTCGTTGCCGTGACGGTCGAAACCGGGCGTCGAATTCAGCACGCGCCCCAACGGCGTCTCCACCGACTGATAGGCGCGCGCGGCTTGACCGGTCACGTTGCCCGACGGCAACAGCGCCGCATTGGCCGCACCGAGCCCCGCGCGCGCTTGCGCGACGCGGGCCGCGGCCTGCGCGAGATCGAGGTTCTGCGCGAGCGCGAGCGTGACGAACCGGGTCAACTTCGGATCGCCGAAACCCGTCCACCATGTCGCGAGCTCGGCTTCGGCCGCCGCGCGCCGCTGCTCCACGGCGCTCTGGCCCGGGAAGCGCTGCGGCATGGCGACGTCCGGCCGCACATAGTCGGGACCGACGGCGCATCCCGCTGACAGGAGCGCGGCAAGCACCGCGGCAACGATGGGTTTCGGTAGCATGGCGGTTCTAGCAAAGATCAGGTAGTGACTATAATACCAAATAGTCACTCGTTGTCCATCCCAGCCAGCCGCAATCCATGACAGAAAACACCCCTTCCCCGGCTCCCGCGCGCGGCCCGGCCGATCACGACGTGCGGGATCAGATCGTGGCCGCCGCCACCGAGCACTTCAGCCGGTACGGCTATGAAAAGACGACGGTATCCGACCTCGCGAAGGCCATCGGTTTCTCGAAGGCCTATATCTACAAGTTCTTCGAGTCGAAACAGGCGATCGGCGAGATGATCTGCGCGAACTGCCTGCACGAAATCGAAACCGACGTGCGCGCCGCCGTCGCGGAAGCGGAACGGCCCACCGAAAAACTGCGACGCATGTTCAGGGTCTTTACCGAAGCGAGCCTGCGGCTGTTCTTCCGCGACCGCAAGCTGTACGACATCGCCGCGTCGGCCGCCACCGGCAACTTGCCGTCGGTGCAGGCCTACGAGGCACGCGTGCAGAAGCTGCTGCAGGAGGTGCTGCAGGCGGGCCGGCAAAGCGGCGAGTTCGAGCGCAAGACGCCGCTGGACGAAACCGCGGCGGCGATCTACCTCGTGATGCGGCCCTACCTGAATCCGCTGCTGCTGCAGTACAACCTCGACACGACCGACGCCGCGCCGGCGCAGTTGTCGAGCCTGGTGCTCCGCAGCCTCGCCCCCTGAACCTAAACCAATTGTGACCATTGACTATATTGGTCACTAGATACACAATGGAAGCCCCGATTACTTCGTCAGTGGGTCTTCCATGGTCCGGCGTCGCCTCGCTCTTCTCACAGTCGCCTCGGCACTGCCCGTCGCGCTAGCCGCCTGCAGCGGAAAAGCGCCTTCCGATCCGCGAACGGACGCGCCGCTGGTGCGTACCGCCATCGTGCAGGCAGCCGCGCCCGCGTCCCGCTCGTTTACCGGAACCGTCGCTGCACGCGTGCAGAGCGACCTCGGGTTCCGGGTGTCCGGCAAGGTGCTGGAGCGGCTCGTCGATGCCGGACAAACCGTCCGGCGCGGCCAGCCATTGATGCGGATCGATCCCGTCGACCTGAAGCTCGCGGCGCGCGCACGCGACGAAGCAGTGGCCGCGGCACGGGCACGCGCGCGGCAGACCGCCGAGGACGAAGCGCGCTACCGCGACCTGCGCGGCACCGGCGCGATATCGGCATCGGCCTATGACCAGGTCAAGGCGGCGGCCGATGCCGCGAAAGCCCAGCTGAGCGCCGCCGAAGCCGACGCCGACGTCGCGCGCAATGCGACCGGCTATGCGGAACTCGTGGCGGACGGCGACGGCGTCGTGATGGACACGCTCGCGGAGCCCGGCCAGGTCGTCAACGCCGGCCAGCCGGTCGTGCGGCTCGCGCACGCCGGCAGCCGTGAAGCCGTGATCCAGTTGCCGGAAACGCTGCGCCCCGCGGTCGGCTCCGTCGCGCAGGCCGAGCTGTTCGGCAAGCCGGGCTTGCGTGTCCCCGCGACGCTGCGCCAGCTCTCCGATACGGCGGATGCGCGAACCCGCACGTTCGAAGCGCGCTACGTGCTGCAAGGCACGCTGGCCGCCGCCCCGCTGGGCGCGACCGTCACGATCCGCATACCGGACGACGCCCGCGCCGCGCCGCAAGCCGGCCTGCAGGTGCCGATCGGCGCGCTGCTGGACACGGGCAAAGGGCCTGGCGTGTGGGTCGTCGCCGGCGATCCGGCCAAGGTGGCGTGGCGGCCGGTGAAGCTCGAGCATCTGGACGACGACAGCGCCCGCGTGTCCGGCGCGCTGAACCAGGGTGAACGCGTCGTCGCACTCGGCGCCCACTTGCTGCGCGAAGGCGAAACGGTCCGCATGTCGCCGCAGGCGGTCGCGGTCGCAAGCGAAGGAGCCAGGCCGTGAGTGAGCGCCGCTTCAATCTGTCGGCGCTCGCGGTGCGCGAGCGCGCGATCACGCTGTTCCTGATCTGCCTGATTTCAATCGCCGGGCTCGTGTCGTTCTTCAAGCTGGGCCGCGCGGAAGATCCGGCATTCACCGTCAAGGTGATGACCATCGTCACCGCATGGCCGGGCGCCACCGCGCAGGAAATGCACGACCAGGTGGCCGAAAAGATCGAAAAGCGCATGCAGGAACTGCGCTGGTACGACCGCACCGAAACCTACACGCGCCCCGGCCTCGCGTTCACGACGCTGACGTTGCTCGACAGCACGCCGCCGTCCGAGGTGCAGGAGCAGTTCTATCAGGCGCGCAAGAAGATCGGCGACGTGGCGAACGACCTGCCGGCCGGCGTGATCGGCCCGATGGTCAACGACGAATACGCGGACGTCACGTTTGCGCTGTTCGCGCTGAAGGCCAAGGGCGAACCGCAGCGCCTGCTGGTGCGCGATGCGGAGATGCAGCGCCAGCGGCTGCTGCATGTGCCGGGCGTGAAGAAGGTCGACATCATCGGCGAACAGGCGGAGCGCATCTACGTGCAGTTGTCGCATGACCGGCTCGCGACGCTCGGCGTGAGCCCGCAGGAGGTGTTCACCGCGCTCAACGGCCAGAACGCGCTGACGCCGGCCGGCTCCGTCGAGACGCGCGGGCCGGAGATCTTCATTCGCGTGGACGGCGCATTCGACCAGTTGCAGAAGATTCGCGATACGCCGATCGTCGCGCAGGGCCGCACGCTGAAACTGTCGGACATCGCGACCGTCGAGCGCGGTTACGAAGACCCGTCGACGTTCATGATCCGCAACAACGGCGAACCCGCGCTGCTGCTCGGCGTCGTGATGCGCGACGGCTGGAACGGGCTCGACCTCGGCCGTGCGCTGGACCGCGAAGTCGGTGCCATCAACGCGGAAATGCCGCTCGGCATGAGCCTGACCAAGGTCACCGACCAGTCCGTGAACATCAGCTCCGCCGTCGACGAGTTCATGGTCAAGTTCTTCGCCGCACTCCTCGTCGTGATGCTGGTGAGCTTCGTCAGCATGGGCTGGCGCGTGGGCCTCGTCGTCGCCGCGGCCGTGCCGCTGACGCTGGCCGTGGTGTTCGTCGTCATGGCCGCCACCGGCAAGAACTTCGACCGCATCACGCTCGGCTCGCTGATCCTCGCGCTCGGGCTACTGGTCGACGACGCGATCATCGCGATCGAAATGATGGTCGTGAAGATGGAGGAAGGCTACGACCGCGTGGCCGCGTCGGCGTATGCGTGGAGCCATACGGCCGCGCCGATGCTGGCCGGCACGCTGGTCACCGCGGTCGGCTTCATGCCGAACGGCTTCGCGCGCTCCACCGCCGGCGAATACACCAGCAACATGTTCTGGATCGTCGGGATCGCGCTGATCGCATCGTGGATCGTTGCAGTGGCCTTCACGCCGTACCTCGGCGTGAAGATGCTGCCGAACCTCAGGAAATTCGAAGGCGGTCACGATGCGATCTACGACACGCCCCGCTACAACCGCTTCCGGCAATGGCTGACGCGCGTGATCGCCCGCAAATGGCTCGTCGCCGGTTCGGTCGTCGCGCTGTTCGTGCTCGCGATACTCGGCATGGCGGTCGTCAAGAAACAGTTTTTCCCCATCTCCGATCGCCCCGAGGTGCTGATCGAGGTGCAGATGCCGTACGGCACGTCGATTTCGCAAACGAGCACCGCCACGTCGAAGATCGAAGCGTGGCTCGCGAAGCAGAAGGAAGCGCGGATCGTCACCGCGTACGTGGGCCAGGGCGCGCCGCGCTTTTATCTGGCGATGGGGCCGGAGCTGCCCGATCCGTCGTTCGCGAAGATCGTGGTGCGCACCAACAGCCAGGACGAGCGCGACGCGTTGAAGGCGCGCCTGCGGCGGGCCGTCGCCGACGGCCTCGCGCCCGAAGCGCGCGTGCGCGTGACGCAGCTCGTGTTCGGCCCGTATTCGCCGTTCCCGGTCGCGTATCGGGTCACGGGCCCCGATCCGGACAAGCTGCGCGGCATCGCCGCCGACGTCGAGCGCGTGATGACCGGCAGCATGATGATGCGCACGGTCAATGCAGACTGGGGGACGCGCGCGCCGACGCTGCATTTCACGTTGCAGCAGGATCGCCTGCAGGCGGTCGGATTGACGTCTAGTGCGGTCGCGCAGCAGCTGCAGTTCCTGCTGACCGGGGTGCCCGTCACCGCGGTGCGCGAGGATATCCGGACCGTACAGGTGATCGCGCGGTCGGGCGGCGATGCGCGGCTCGACCCGGCACGGCTCGGCGACTTCACACTCGCCGGCGCGAACGGGCAGCGCATCCCGCTGTCGCAGGTCGGCAAGGTCGACGTGCGGATGGAAGAGCCGATCATGCGCTGGCGCGATCGCGTGCCGACGCTCACGGTGCGCGGCGACATCGCCGACGGCCTGCAGCCGCCGGACGTGTCGGCCGCGATCACGAAACGGCTTCAGCCGATCGTCGCCGCGCTGCCGAGCGGCTATCGAATCGAGGAAGCCGGCTCCATCGAGGAATCCGGCAAGGCCACGAAGGCGATGCTGCCGCTCTTCCCGATCATGCTGGCGGTCACGCTCGTCATCATCATCTTCCAGGTGCGCTCGATCTCCGCGATGGTGATGGTGTTCATGACGAGCCCGCTCGGCCTGATCGGCGTGGTGCCCACGCTGATCCTGTTCCGGCAGCCGTTCGGCATCAATGCGCTGGTCGGCCTCATCGCACTGTCGGGGATCCTGATGCGCAACACGCTGATCCTGATCGGCCAGATTCACCAGAACGAACAGGCGGGACTGGATCCGTTCCAAGCGGTCGTCGAAGCGACCGTGCAGCGGGCGCGCCCGGTGATCCTGACCGCCATGGCGGCCGTGCTCGCGTTCATTCCGCTCACGCATTCGGTGTTCTGGGGAACGCTCGCGTACACGCTGATCGGCGGCACGTTCGCCGGGACGATCCTCACGCTGATGTTCCTGCCGGCGATGTATGCGATCTGGTTCAGGATCCGGCCCGGCGACTCCGCCGCCGCCCGCCACGGCGGCCATGAACCGGCATCGTCAGGCGAGCCCGCACTTCAGCCGGTGCTGGACGCGCGCGACTGATGCCCCCTTCATCCTGTCGAGGGAAGCAGTCGTGTCGAATTCCACCGGACGGATGGCGTCGGCCGACACGGGTTCACGCACCCTGCGGCGCCAGGGAGTCGATCAGCGCGCCGTTGAAGGCAGGCAGGTCGTCGGGCTTGCGGCTGGTGATGAACGGGCCGTCACGGACGACTTCCCGGTCGACCCACTTGCCGCCTGCATGACGGATGTCGTCCTGAAGGCTCGGCCAGCTCGTCATCGTGCGGCCTTCCACGAGACCGGAGGACACGAGCAGCCAGCCGCCGTGGCAGATCGCCGCGACCGGCTTGCCGGCACCGACGGCCGCCGTCACGAACTCGCGCGCCGCCGGCACCATCCGGATCGCGTCGCCGTTCACGACACCGCCGGGCAGCACGACCGCGTCGTAATCGCCCACGCGTGCATCGTCGAACGTGCGGTCGACCTTCACGCGCTTGCCCTTTTCGACGTGCCTGAAGCCCTGGATCTCGCCACGCTTCTGCGAAATCACGTCGACCTGCGCGCCTTCGGCCGCGAGTGCACGCTGCGGCTCGACGAGCTCGGCTTCCTCGAAGCCGTCGACCGCCAGGATTGCCACCTTGCAATGAACCAGCCTTCCGCTCATGAAACCCTCCGTCCGTGACGCGGCACGGGTCGTGCCGCGCCGGTCTCGCAGCAAGCGGCGTGCCGGTTCTGCTAACGGGATGTGCTCGAACGCGGGCCGGCCAGCGCGGCGCGCTCGCTCGCGGTGCGTGCCGGCTGTCGTGTCGACATCGGCGAGCGCACGCGGCGTTTCCGCGGCGCCGCCGATAAACGGGTACCACCGTCCGCAGCATCGGCGATGACGCATTCACGTTTCAGCACCCGGCCGGACGCGCATCGATGCGGTGATGCGCTGCCGCGACTGCGCAAAGCCTTCCCACGGATCACGCGTCAACGTGTCGAACATCCACGACGCCCGCATGTCCGCTGTCACGTCCATGCGGGCGGCGCTGCGCGACGTGCCGTCTCTTCGCTACACCGTTCGCTGCAAATCTTGCAAGCGCGCTGCTACGCGTCGTACGCGGCCATCACGAGCCACAGCTCGCGGCCGTCGTCGCGCACCTGCGCGGCGAGCGCATACGGATCGGCGGGCTCGCACGCACACTGCAGCGCGAACCGCGCGGGTTCGGTCGAGCCGAACGTCTCGCCGCCGAGCGGCCGCACGTCGGCCTTGCCTTCGAACATCCGGCGCTCGGGCCGGTAAATCAGCGGTTCATGCTTCCATTCGTTGAAACGGCGCTTCAGCGAATCGAATCCGCCGCCGCATACGTTGACCTCGTAGCGCACGCCCGGGTGTCGTTTCGGAATCTTCATCGTGCCTCCCGCTCGAAGTGCGCGGGGCTGGCACCTTCCGCACCACGCACCGCTGTCATCGGCCTCGTGGCAAAGCGCGTGCCGCTCATGGCCGGCGCGAACCCGTCGCATACCGGGCACGGCCGTTGCGAACGGGACACGCCATCGCCATCGACATGGAGGTTCGCGATGAAGGATTCGACCCGGTCCGGCCACGATGCGCCGGCACACGAGCGGCAACCCGATCCGTCGCCGCCGCTCAAGCATCGCGACCGCGCGCGTACGCGCCATTCGGAACGTCATATCGACAAGCAGCTCGAGGACACGTTTCCCGCGAGCGACCCACCCGCGATCGGCGGCGTCACCCGCATCGAGCCGGGCACGTCGTCCGGCACGCACGATGAAAGGCCGCGGCAGGACGAGCGCGAACGCCGCGACACATGACGGCCCACGGCACGCGGCTTGCTGCATCCGTGGCGCACGTGTCGATCCATTGCACGACTGAACAGTTGCGTCGCCTGCCGGTCGCCGATCACCACGAGGGGCCGATCGGCTTGCTGTCGCTCGCAGGCATCGCGACACGCATGGCCGGCCCCGAGCAGGACGCTATCGCGAACACGCTCGAGGGCGTGTCGCAACCGAAGCAGACGTGACGGAGCGCCCCTCGCCCCGTCGCGACAACCCCGCGCGACCCGCAGGGCCCTCCCCGGGCACCGTCGCGCCCCATGCAGCCTGGAGGAAACCATGCAGACTTCCGATCAAGGTCAGACTCGCATCATCGGCAAGGGCGCCGCAACGGCGGCCGGCCCCGGCCCCGACGTGATGGCGGCCGATACGCTGGAAGGCAACAAGGTCTATACGACCGACGGCGACGATGTCGGCAAGATCAAGGACATCATGCTCGACGTGCGCTCCGGCCGCGTCGCCTATGCGGTACTGTCGAGCGGCGGCATCCTCGGCATCGGCGACAAGTTGCACGCGATCCCGTGGAGCGCGCTCACGCTCGACACCGAGCGCAAATGCTTCCTGTTGTCGGTGTCGTCCGAGCGGATCCGCAACGCACCGGGCTTCGACAAGGACCACTGGCCGGCGATGGCCGATCCGCAATGGGCGGGGCCGCTGCACGAGTTCTACGGCAGCGCGCCGTACTGGCGCGCCGGCGACGAGCTCGGGCTGACCGACCCGACCGAGGAACTGAACGATCCGCGCGCACGCGACCGTCACTGATCGCGATGACGCGGCGCCGGTTCGCCGGCGCCGCCGCTTCGCACGCCCCGCTCGCGCGGGGCGTTTTTCCGCACGCCGCGGCGATGTCGGTCGCGACGCACGACGCGCTAGGCGCGATGCCGCAACGCGTCGATCACGACGGTGAACGCGCGCGACGCCGGGCGACGGCTCGGATAGTACGCGTGGTAGCCGGGAAAGACCGGGCACCAGTCCGGCATCACGATCCGCAGGTTGCCGTTGCGAACATGCTCCAGCACGACGTCCTCGGTGACGAACGCGATGCCGAAGCCGTCGAGCGCTGCCTGGACCATGTGCGGCTGCGTGTTGCAGGTGATCCGGCCGTTCACGCGCGCCAGGACGGCGTTCTTGCCCTTCTTCAACTCCCACGCATAGATGCCCTTCGCCGTGGCGAGCCGCAACGTGACGCAATCGTGATCGAGCAGATCCTGCGGCTTCTTCGGCGGCTTGCGGCCGTCGAGATAGGCGGGCGCCGCGACCATCGCCATCCGGACATCGGGGCTGATCCGCACGGCGATCATGTCCTTCGCCACCTGGTCGCCGTACCGCACGCCGATGTCGTAGCGCTCTTCGACGATGTTCGACAGCCCGTAATCGACCGACAGCTCGACGCGGATATCCGGGTAGTCGGGCAGGATCTTCCTGAGTTTCGGCCAGATGATCGTATCGATCGGATGCTCGGTGGCCGTAATGCGCACCACGCCGGCCGGCTTGTCCCTGAAATCCGACAGCGCGGCCAGTTGCGCCGTGATCTCGTCGATGCGCGGGGCCACCGCCTGGAACAGCGCTTCGCCCGCGTCGGTCATCGACACGCTGCGCGTCGTACGCGTCAGCAGCCGCACGCCGACCCGCGCTTCGAGATCGCGAATCGTATGGCTCAGCGCCGATTGCGACACGCCGAGCCGCGTGGCTGCGCGCGTGAAGCTGCGGTCGCGGGCCACCGCGAGAAAGACGATCAGGTCGTTCAAATTTTCACGCGCCATGTCGAAAAGCTCCGGTCGGGACGGACGCCAATCGTAGCACCGCCCGTGGCGATTCATCAGTTTGGCTCATAAGTCCAAGCGCGCCGTGCTACTTAATCGATCCGGAGCGGCTCGCTAGACTGCGAAGCCATCGACCCGATGCGTCGCGGCAGCGCCCGGACGCACCGGCTACCCGTTTTTCGGAGCCGAACCTCATGCCTACCCGCTTTCTCACGATCCTCGCCGCGCTTGTCGCGTCCGCTCCGCTATTCGCGCAATCCGCACCGGGCCTGACGCGCGAACAGGTCCGCCAGGACATGTTGCGTTACGAGGCCGCCGGCTTCAATCCGGCGCGCCTTAACCCGCGCACCTGGGTCGACGACGCGCAGGCCGCGGCGGCCAGGGTGCAGGCCGGGCGCGATGACGACGCGCGCACGCAACTGGCCGGGCACGGCATCACGACGCGTTGCGATTGAGCGCGCGACGGCCCCTCTTTCCGATCCTGTTCCCGACATGCAATCCCTCTCCACACCCGATCGCGGCACGGCACCTGACGGCGCGGCCGCGTGGGGCGCCGTCCTCGCGATGTCGCTCGGCGCGTTCGCGCTGGTCGCGTCCGAGTTCATGCCGGTCAGCCTGCTCACGCCGATCGCCGGCGACCTGCACGTCAGCGAAGGCCAGGCCGGCCAGGCCATCTCCGTATCGGGCGCGTTCGCGCTGGTGACGAGCCTGTTCATCGCATCGCTCGCCGGCCGGCGCGATCGCAAGCCATTGCTGCTGTTGCTGACACTGCTGACCATCGTGTCCGGCACGCTCGTCGCGTTCGCGCCGAACTATGCGTCGTTCATCGCCGGCCGCGCGCTGATCGGCGTGGCGATCGGCGGCTTCTGGTCGATGTCGGCCGCCACCGCGATGCGCCTCGTGCCGGCGCGGCACGTGTCGCGCGCGCTGGCGATCGTGAATGGCGGCAATGCGCTGGCGACCGTCGTCGCGGCCCCGCTCGGCAGCTTTCTGGGGGGAATCGTCGGGTGGCGCTGGGCCTTCTTCTGCGTCGTGCCGGTCGCCGCGATCGCATTGGGCTGGAAGCTCGTCAGCCTGCCATCGATGCAGTCCGCGCCGCGCGGCACGTCCGCCCATGCGCTCAGGCTGCTGGCCCGGCCGCCGGTCGCGCTCGGCATGGCAGCGGTCAGCGTGTTCTTCATGGGCCAGTTCACGCTGTTCACGTACCTGCGTCCGTTCCTCGAAACCGTCACGCATGCGGGCACCGTCACGCTGTCGCTGATCCTGCTCGTGATCGGCGTCGCGGGTTTCGCGGGAACGGTCCTGATCGGCGGCGTGCTGGAACGCGGGCTCTACCGGACACTCGTGGTCACGCCGGCGCTGATGGCCGCGATCGCGGTGGCGCTGATCTTCTGCGGCGGATCCACGGCGGCAACCGCATGCCTGCTCGGCGCATGGGGCCTGCTCGGCACCGCGGCGCCGGTCGGCTGGTGGACGTGGCTCGCACGGACGCTGCCGCACGATGCGGAAGCCGGCGGCGGATTGATGGTGGCGGTCGTGCAACTCGCGATCGGGCTTGGCGCGACGATCGGCGGCATGCTGTTCGACCTGCACGGCTACCGTGCGACCTTCGCGATGAGCGCGGTGCTGCTTGCGCTCGCCGGCGGGCTGGCCGTCGTCGCGGGCAAGTCAGCCCGACGCGCCGCCGCGCGCACCGGCAGTTGACGCCCGCGCCACGACGCCCCCGCGGCTTTTTTACAAGCGCCGTGTAAGCTCCCCGTCCGGCTTCGCACGACCGTTCGCCGCGTCCGGATAGCCCGGCAGCCGGTGCGGCGTGCCCCCGCGTTCCATGCGCTGCTGGCGCCGATCGTCGGTATCGCGATCTGCGTGGAGCCCGGCCGACCGCGTCGCGGCCGTGCCGGACCCGCCGGGCTCACATCATCTTGCCGCGCGAACGTTCGGCGCGCGCCGCGTCGGCCGCCGATTCGACCTTCTTCACTTCCTCCGGCGGAGGCAGCACGGCCTTGAAGCCCATCGACTCGATCCACATCTCGCGCGCCCAGCCCCGCGTGTGATACAGGTGATGATCCTCGTCGACCTCGACCTCGTCGTGCGCCTTCTTCAGCGTCTTCGCGGCGTCGCCCGACAGCTGGTCGGCCGCGTAGCCGATCAGCTCCCAGTTCAGGTGATCCTTCGTCTCGGCGAGTACCACGCACTCGGCCGCGACGATCTGCGCGGCGGCCGGGTCGGCCTGCTTGCGCGCCTGCTCGATCGCATGGACGAGCGCCTTCCCGATGGCCGCCACCGCGCTGCGGCCGGGCGTCTGTGCGTCGGCGTCCATGCCGAGCGTCTCGAACACCTTGCGCAGCACCTCCTGGTGATGCAGCGTCTCGCGATGGTACTTCTCCCATTCCTTGTGCAGATCCTCGTCGGTCGCGCATTGCAGCGCGGCCTCGTAGATCTTCGCGCCGCCAAGCTCGGTTTCGTATGCCTGGCAGAGCAATTCGCGGATGCCTTCGTGCTTCGGTTGCCGATGGGCCATGACTGACTCTCCAAAAAGACGGGCCGCGCGCGCGGCCCGGGGTTGAACGGGCACGCGTCAGTGCGCGCCCATCTTGCGTTCGAGCGCCTGCGCCATGCTCAGGTGATGCCGGAGTGTCGGCAGCGTGGTGCTCGGCTGCGGATGCATGCCGCGCCCGGTGCCCGGCTGGTGGTCCTGTTTCTGAGGCGGCGGCGTCTGTGCGGCAGTCATCATTCGGATTCCTCCCTGAACGGCTGTTGTCGATTCATCGCACCGCAAGCGGCGTGCCGTGCGCGGCAAACGCGTGTGGTGCGTGCAACGCTGCAGGCGGGCGTGAAAAATTCAGCGCGTCCCGCCGCCCGATGCGGCCTCGCCGGGCCGGCGTACCGGATCGAAGTCGCGCCACTTGCCGTCCTGCCAGTCGCCCTTGACGCGCTCGATCGACGACGCGCCGGTCGCGCGCAGCACGTCTTCCGCCGTATTCGCGGTGTCTGCCGCCACGCGCACGGCGAGAATCACGCCGGTTTCGCTCTGCGCAAGCGTGCCCTTGCCTTCGGCAGGCTCGCCGCGCATCCGGCCCAGCGCGCCGCCCAATGCGCCGAGGTACGCGCCGGCCAGGGCGGCGGCGGCCGGGACGAACCAGTAGCGCACGCCGATCGCGTAGACGATCAGCCCCGCGACGATGCCGACCGCCAACCCGCGGATCGCGCCGATCATCGCGCCGCGCCCGCCCGGCTTCGCCGCCGTATCGGCATAGACGTCGCCGCCGATCGGAAAACGCGCGTGCTGTCCGCCCGGATTCAGAAAGAAGATCGATACGTCGTCCGGGCCGAACGCGCGCTCGTAGAGGTGACGCGCCCCACCTTCCGCTTCGTCGAACGTCGTGAAGCGGCCTGCGACGATCATCGCCATGGCTGTGCTCCTCGTAACGGTAGTGGCGCCGCGGGCACCCGCACGCGGCATGCCAGACGACGTTTCGAACGCGGCGAATCGCTGAACCGGTATCGCGTTGCACAAATCACGTCGCGACGTCGTGCAATGCCGCGCCGCGCTCGCGCACCAACCGCTTGATGCCGGAACGTCGCGGCGCCCGAGCGGCCGCCGTCTGTTCCTGTCGTCATGCGCGCCGGTTGCGGTCCGGTCACGCCGTCTCGTGCACGGCCGCTCAGTGATGCGGTTTGCGCTCGCGGTCGCGACCGACGGTGCCCGGTTCGGGATCGAGTCCCGCAGGCTGCGTCGGCGTCACGGTTCGCTGGTCGGGAGTCGGCGCCATGCCCGACTCGTGCTCGCCCTCGCGACGAACCCGCACGCGGTTCTCGACGTCGCGCACGCACATGCAGCCGTCGGCCAGGTCCTCGATGCCGTGCTTCATCCACCGCGCCGGCACCGTGCCGTCCAGTTCGACGCGGCCGTCTTGTACCTGCACCGTGACGTCGCTCACGTCGATGTCGAGTGCATGCGCGAGCCGCTCGCAAACATCCTCTCGGATCCGCTCGTCCGAGCGCGTATAGCCTTTCGGCCCGCGACGCTCGCGCAGCGCGTCGCGTTCGGCCTCACTGCCAAAACGCGACATGTCGGACGCGTTACCGCCGTAGCGCGGGTTGCCGCGCGGATCGCCATAGGCGCGGTCGCGGTCGTACCCGCCCATCCGGTGATGCCCGCGAAACTCCGGGGGGACGCCTCGGTACGGGCTGTCGGGCCAGTCGCCGCCCTGCGCGCGTCGGTCGCGCTCGCCGTAGCCGGGATCGGGTGCCCGCGCCGGCTGGCGCGGGAAGTCGCCCTGCCCGCCCGCATCGGCCGCGCCGCGCCGCTGGTCGACCGTTCGCGCCGCGCGTTCGCTCCATTCGCTACCCCAGTCTTCCGGACCGACGTCCTCGCTCGCGAAGCGGCGGTACGCCGAGTCGTCGCCCTCGTCCGGCCATCGCGCCGGGTCGTCCGGGAAGCCGCGCTCGCCGGCGCCCCGGTATGCGCGTTCGTTGCGCTCCTGCCAGTCGGGCGGGCCACCGCGTTCGCCGTGCCGTCCGGGATATCGTCGTTGCATCGTGTCCCTCCTCGATCGCGCCTGCGCCGCGCACGGCCCCATGCCGCGCCACGGCGCGCGTCGGTCAGCTCGAACGCAAGTCGCGTGCCGATGTCATGGCCAATGGATGACAGACGCGCATCGCGATGTCGATCCGCTACCGGACGCGCCAATCTGCAATGCGATTGCAGTTTTTGCGTGCCGGGCGTCACGGCGCGCCGTCATCGCCCGATTCGTCCCGGTCATTCGCTTCCTCCGTGCGATCCGGCCCGCTCAGCCGCTCGGTGCGGTCAGGCTGGATATCCGCGCCTTCGTCAGGCGTCGAATCGCCGTCCGCCGACGCGCGCCCGCCCGTCTCGGAGCGGTCCGTATCGCTATCAGGTGATGCATCGCCGCATTCAAGCGCGTGATTGTCGAGGGGCGAATCGACGTAGAATCGATGACGTCGCGCGCCCGCCGCGTCGCTGCCACAGTCGGCCGGCTCGCCCGGCCCCCGTGCGCGACCGTCGCGGCCGCGATCGGCGTTGCCGTCGTCCGGACCGGCCGGTTCGTTGTCGGGGTTCAGCGTGCCGTTCGTGCCGTTCTCTTAGCCAGGCTGGCGGCCGCGTGCGGCAGGGCGGCCGCCGCGCGGCGCGCGGGCCGGAAGGCCCTGCAATCGTCATGCCGCATCGCACGCCGGAACCCACTGCCCGCTGCCGCCACGACGGCCGGCACAACCGATGCGCGCCCATTGATCAGCCGAATTGAGTTCCCTTATGCTTCCGGGGTGCCGATCCGATTCGTACTGCCGCCGCCGCACGCCCGACGGTGGCCGGGCGGCGTTGCCCCGCCCGCCTTCGACCTGCCGCCCAGATGACGAAACACAACATCGATCCTCGCTCGCACCCACCGCCGCTCGGGCAATCCGACGCGCGCGACCTCTTGCACCGCTTCGCCGAGTTCCGGTTCCAGACGGTCGTCGAATCGATTACCGACTACGCGGTGTTCATGCTCGATCCGCACGGCAATGTCGCGACATGGAACGCGGGTGCCGAGCGCATCAAGGGCTATCGCACCGCGGAAATCGTCGGCCACCACTTTTCGCGCTTCTATCCGCCCGACGCGATCGCGGCCGGCCGACCGTCGCACGGGCTCGAAGAAGCCGCCGCGAACGGCCACTTCGAAGACGAAGGGTGGCGCGTGCGCAAGGACGGCTCGCAGTTCTGGGCGAGCGTGACGATCACGCCCGTGCACGATCACACGAACCAGCTCTGCGGCTACATCAAGATCACCCGCGACATGACCGAACGCAAGCGGCTCGAGGAGCTCGAAGCGTCGACGCACCGGCTCAGCGTGTTCATCGCGATGCTTGCGCACGAGCTGCGCAACCATCTCGCGCCATTGCGCCATTCGGTCGGCATCCTGCAGAGCGTGGCCGATCCGGCACCCGCGCCCGCGCTCGCGCAGTGCCTCGACGTCGTGCATCGTCAGGTCACGCAACTGACGCGGCTCGTCGACGACCTGCTCGACGTCGGGCGCATCACGGCGGGCAAGGTCGAGCTGGACGACCGGCCCGTTACCGTGCGCGACATCGTGTGCCGCGGCGTCGAAAGCATCCAGTCGAAGCTTGCCGCGCGCGGGCAGCACATCCACGTCGACCTGCCATCCGATGCCGTGCCGCTCCACGGCGACGATGCGCGGCTCGTCCAGGTGCTGCACAACCTGCTCGACAATGCCTCGAAGTTCTCGCCGCTCGACGGACGCATCGACGTCGGCGCCAGGATCGAGGGGCCGGTCGTCGCGATCCGCGTGACCGATCGTGGCGTCGGCATCGCGCGCGACGCGCTCGAAACCATCTTCGACCTGTTCGAGCAGGAAAGCGGGTCGGGCCGGCGGCCGTCCGAAGGCTTCGGGCTGGGTCTCGCGATCTGCCGGACCTTCGTCGAACTGCACGGCGGGCGGATCTCGGCCGAAAGTGCCGGGCCCGGTCACGGTGCGACGTTTACGGTGCGCTTGCCGATCGACCGCATGGCGCGTGCGGCACACGGCGACGTGCGCAGGCCGGTCAAGTCTGCGCAGACGGGCAGCGCGCCGCTACGTATCGTCATCGTCGACGACAATCGCGATTCGGCCGACACGCTCGCCGTCCTGCTGCAGGTGAAAGGACACGCGCCCCGCGTCGCCTACAACGCGAACGACGCGCTGGCGCTCGCCCGCGACTACGCACCGCAGCTGATGATCCTCGACCTGACGATGCCCGACGTCGACGGCTTCACGCTGCTGCAGGAACTGCGCGCGATTCACGCACTGCGCAACGCGACCTGCGTTGCGCTGTCCGGTCATGCCAGCGCGGCCGACCGCGCACGCACCGAACGCGCAGGCTTCGACGAGCACCTCGTGAAGCCTGTTGAAATGGACGTGCTCGACGCGCTGTTGCAGCGCGTTGCGCGCCAGGTTCGCGACACACCGTAAGCACCTGCTCGGGCCACCGCGCGACACATCGCCGCGCACGCGCGGCGGCGGCCCGTCTCGTCAGAAATCGGCCCTGCCGGACTGCCTCGCGGCGACTGCGGCCATCGCACGACATGGCGCGATTCTCGGTGGATCCTCGCGCAGCGTTAGAATAGCGCCCCTTCTCATAGGAGCCGAAAATGTCCTGGTTCGTTTACGAAGTGCCCGAATACCACGAAGACGCTGCGCGCATCGAGCCCTTCAGCGACCTGCGTAGCCGTGTGCTGAAAATCAGTGGTCCGGCCATGGCCGACGAACTGGAAAGCGTTCGCGAGAACGCCGCGGCGACGGCGGACAGCCCCGAGCGCCCCCTGCGTACTCCGGAAAATCCGCATGTCTTTCCGATTCCTTACGCTGACTCCATGATCCTGGTCGGGTTCATCTTCGATCTGAAACGCGAATTCCGGCAACTGGTCGTGTCACCTGTGGAAATGCCCTGGCTGAAAGACGCATAAAGGGTGAGCCGTACTGGTTGGTTCGCCGCTAATCACCTCGTATCGCATCGCCGCTTGTCCTCGCTTTCCGGCTGGATTTTCCAGCACTGCGATGGCCTCGCGCACGCTACCGACCGTTGTCTGAATGTCAGTGGCGGCCCCCCTCGCGGGCGCGTTTCGCATGGATCGAAACGGGGAGCCCGCCGGACGGCGAGATCGGCGCTGTCGTGCAGCGGCGCGTCCGGCGGAACCGGGTTACCGCTCGCTGACCTTCATGCGCGGCAGCCATTCGGCCTCGGCGCCTTGCGTGCCTTTCAGATGGGCGGGAATCGCGTCCTGTGCGTGCGCGCCGAGGCGACGTGCGGCCTCGGTATCGAGATGCCGGCCGTCGAACGTCGATTGGCGACGGGTAATCATGTTGATGCGAAGACGTTTTGCCGCCATGGTCGGTATTCCTTGAGAAAACGGTACCTCGCCGACTAGCGAAGTACCATAGATTTACGCGAGAAAGATGTCGCTGCGATGACGCGGCACGTGACGCCCCCGGCATTGCGTCGCTGCGTCAGCGATCCGCACCCTCCCGTCCCACCTGCCGCGGCGCCTCAAGATCAGGATGGACCGGCATGGCAGCAGGCAACTCATGATGGACAATAAGCAACGCTTCGAGTTCAGTGCGCTCGGCGACCGTCAAAGTCCACACGTCGCCGCTCCCTGCCCCTCCGCCCTTTTACCGTTCCCGGCGGATTTCCGTCTCATCCATCCGGGTGCCGGTCGTTCCACGATTTCGTCGCGCAATCCCCGATCAAACATCCGGTGCGCGCGCTGGCGTGCGAGCGTGCGTGATTGACACGGGCACTCGTTCAGGATCCCGATCGAATCGTTCGTCCTCACGCCTGCCTGGCCGTGGCCTGCGCCGCCAGCGCGGCCCGCTCGATCCAGCGAATGGCCGGCGCATCCTGCTCGCCCGGCGCGGGCCGGCCGATCAGGAAGCCCTGCACCTCGCGGCACCCGGCATCCGTGATGCACGTCAGTTGCTCCTCCGTCTCGACGCCTTCCGCGACAGTCGTCACGCCGAGACGCTTGCCGAGATCGGCCACCGTGCGCACGACGGCCGCGCAGTCCGGGCGCGTGACCGCATCGCGCACGAAACTGCCGTCGATCTTGATCTTGTCGAACGGGAACGCGCGCAGATGCGCGAGCGACGAGAAGCCCGTACCGAAGTCATCGAGGGCGACGCGCACGCCCATCGAACGCAGTGCGCGCAGGTCCGCGATGGCCTTGCCCTCGTCGTGCAGCAACGCGGTTTCCGTTACCTCGATTTCCAGCCGGTCGGGCGCGAGGCCCGCGCCGGCCAGCGCCGCCGCGAAGGTCGGCACGATCGTGCCGTGGCCGAGCTGGCCTGCCGACACGTTGACGGCGACGCGTGCGCCGTCGGGCCAGCGCGCCGCCTCCCGGCACGCCTGCACGAGCACGAAGCGGCCGAGCCGGTCGATCAGGCCGCCGCGCTCGGCCACCGGAATGAAGAGGCCTGGCGAAATCCAGCCGGAGCGCGGGTGGTGCCAGCGCAGCAGCGCCTCGCGCGTCGTGATCTGGCGGGTCCGGACATCGACGATCGGCTGGTAGAACACGTACAACCCCTGGTTGTCGTCCAGCGCGACGCGCAGCTTCGATTCGAGCGCGACCCGCTCCTGCGCGCTCGTTTCCATGTCCGGCGAGAACATCCGGTAGGTGCCCTTCCCGGCTTTCTTGGCCGCATAGAGCGCCATGTCCGCGCGCGACAGCAGCACGCCGGCGTCGTTGCCGTGATGCGGCGCCAGCACGCAGCCGATCGATGCGCCGATGCGGAACGGCCGGTCGGGCGACGGCGCATAAGGGGCGACGAGCGCGTCGACGAGCCGCGCGGCCGCGCCCATCGCACCGTTCGCGTCGGTGTCGCGCAGCAGCACCGCGAATTCGTCGCCGCCGATGCGCCCGAGCATCATCCCCGGCTCCGGGCACTGGCCGCGCAGGCGTTCCGCGACCTGGCGCAGCACCTCGTCGCCCGCCGAATGCCCGCACGCGTCGTTGATCAGCTTGAAGCCGTCGAGATCGATGAAGAGCAGCGACAGCACCTTGTCCGAGCGGCGCAGGCTCGCGTCGAATTCGGCCAGGAAGGTTGCGCGGTTCGGCAGCCCCGTGAGCGAATCGTGATGCGCGAGCTGGTGGATGCGCGCCTCCGCCTCGGCCTGCTGCGTGACGATCGACCATGACAGCATCGGGCCGATGTAGCGCCCCTGGGCGTCGCGCACGGCCGAGACCTGGATGTCGAGCACTTCCGGCCCGAGCGGAATGCGGGCGCGATGCGGCAGGTTCGCCGGATCGGCGAGCAGGCGACGCTGGTGCTGCGGATGCGGGTGGAAGAAGTCGATCGATGCGCCAAGCACATCGTCAACGCGGATCGGCAGCAGGTGCTCGATCGAGCGCAGCAGGTTGCGCGATGTCGCGTTCAGGTAGTTGATGCGGAACGTCTCCAGGTCGGCCGTCATCACGGCCACCGGCATGTCGTCGATCATCCGCATCAGCCGCGTCTGCGCCTGCTCGCGCAGGCGGGATTCGGCCTGCGCATCGACGGTGCGCAGGAAGCTCCGGTAGTTGACCGAGATCACGGCGATCAGCGCCGCCGACACGAAGAGCATGTTGACCGCGGTGGCGATGAGTGTCGGCTGGCGCGTCGAGAGAAAGAACGCGATGAACGCGACGTTGGCGATCACGGCCACGATCAGCGCGGCCGTGCGCAGGTACATCAGGCTCAAGATGCAGCCGATCACCGTGATCGCCATGTAGAACGCGACCTGGGCCTTTTGCCACGCATCACCGTACGGGAACAGCAGCAGCGCCCAGGTGGTGAACGTCACCACGACCGGGATCACCAGCCAGTTCGTGACCGTGAGCGCGCGCATCACGGCGTCCGGCGTCGGCTCCAGCAGCCGGGTGCGGCGCCAGTGCAGCAGCCGCGCGAACACCGCGAGCGTCATCGCGGCCGGCATCGCGACCGACAGCCACCACGGCGTGCTGCCCAGGTGCGTGACGGCGAGACTCCAGGTGCTCGAGATGAGGATCAGGTACGACACCGGGATCTGGCCGGCGAATACCCGGTATTGCGCCGCGAGCAGGTCCGGGTTCCGGGCCGGCGCCGCGATGCTTGCCAGTCTTGCCATCCGTGCGTAGAGGATTTTCATGTGAGCCTGCCGGCTGCAACCCGGCGTCGGGTTGCCGTGTCCGGCGTCGAGGGTTACCCGAGCGGGCCCGGGTCGATATCGGCCTTGACGGCCGATTCGGACGCGGGAACCGGCGTGCGGACGCGGTTGCCGCCGGTCAGCGCGATCTGCCCGCTGCCGACGATTTCGTTGAGTGGTGCGGGCCTGCCGAGCAGGAAGCCCTGTGCTTCGTCGCAGCCTTCGTCGGCCAGCAGCGCAAGCTGGTCGCGCGTCTCGATGCCTTCGGCCAGGATCGGAATGCCCAGGCTCTTGCCGAGCGCGAGCACGGCGCGGATGATCGCGCGATCCTGCGGTTTCGCTTCCGCGTCCTCGACGAACGACTGGTCGAGCTTGATGCGGTCGAACGGGAACGAGCGCAGCGTATCGAGCGACGAATAGCCGGTACCGAAATCGTCGAGCGCGATGCTCACGCCCAGCGCCTTGATCTGCCGAAGCGTGTCCAGCGCGCGCTCGCGGCCGGCGAAGATCGTCGATTCGGTCAACTCCAGCTGCAGGCGCGACGCCGGCAGGCAGGTTTCTTCGAGCACGTCCGTCACGAGCGCCGTCAGGTCCGCGTGCATGAACTGCACGGCCGATACGTTCACCGCGACCGCGTAAGGCGGCTCCCACGTCGCGGCCCGTGAGCATGCCTCGCGCAGCACCCACGCGCCGATGTCCAGGATCACGCCGTTTTCCTCGGCGAGCGGAATGAACTCGGCGGGCGGAATCGTGCCGAGCGTCGCATGCTGCCAGCGCAGCAGCGCCTCGTAGCCGCGGATCTCGCCGGTCGCGAGCGAAGTCTGCACCTGGTAGTGGACGCTCAGCTGGTTGTCGGCCACCGCGCGGCGCAGGTCGGCCGCGAGGCTGCGGCGCGCGCGGACGATCAGGTCCATCGCCGGCTCGTAGAAGCAGATCGATTGCGTCACGCTGCCCTTGGCGCGGTACATCGCGAGGTCCGCGTTGTTGATGAGGATGGCCTTGGTGGTGGCGTCGTCCGGATAAATGGCGACACCGAAGCTCGCTCCCGGCACGACCTCGTAGTCGTCCAGCCTGACCGGCTTGTAGAGCGCCGGCTCGAGCCGCTCGAGCAGGCTCGTCAGGCACGTGTCGCCGTCCATCCGGCAGAGCGCCGCGAATTCGTCGCCGCCGATGCGGGCGACGAATTCGCCTTCGCGCAACAGGTTCGCCATGCGGCGCGCAAGGATGCGCAGCACCTCGTCGCCGGCGTGGTGGCCGCGCAGGTCGTTGATTTCCTTGAAGCGGTTCAGGTCGATGCCGATCAGCGCGAGCTTCGTGCCGCGCTCTTGCGCAAGCGCGATTTCGAGGTCCAGCCGCTCGTTGAAGCTGGCCCGGTTGGGCAGCCCGGTCAGCATGTCGCTCAGCGCCAGCCGGCGCAGGTGTTCAAGCGATTCGGCCCGCACGTCGCTGTCGATCACGTAGCTCACGAGCCCCGTGCAGACAATCACGAGCGACGTGCCCGCGACCGCCAGCGCCAGCGGACGCAGCTCGCTCATCTCGGTCCATGTGCCGTCGAGCATCAGCGGCGTGATGCGCAGCGCGGACATCCCGGTGAAATGCAAGGCGAGGATCGCGAGCGACAGCACGCCGGCCATCAGGTTGACTGCGTGCGGCGACGGCCGCATCGCGAGGTGCAGCGCGAGCGCGGCGAGGGTCATGGCCAGCAGCACCGACGCGATCAGGTAGCCGACGTCCCACGACACGATACCTTCGACCCGCCACGCGAGCATGCCGGTGTAGTGCATCAGCACGATCGCCACGCCGACGACCGCGCCGCCGAGCGCGGGCGCAACCTTGACGATGCGACAGGTCGTCAGCGCGAAACCGATCGTGCTGCCGCCGACCGCGATGAACAGTGACACGAGCGTGAGCGGCATGTTGAAGTACACGGGGGCGCCGGCGTCGAAGCCGAGCATCGCGATGAAGTGCGTGCACCAGATCGCCACGCCGGCCGAAATGGCCGTCAGCACGTGCCAGCCGAGCCGCTGCGTGCCGGAGGTGTTCACCGCGCGCTGGAACAGCCGCGCCGTGACCCATGAGCCGCCCCCGCACAACAGTGCGGCAAGCAACACCAGCCAGTGATTGTGCCGATGAACGATGCACCCGAAAACTGTCACCAAAACCTTTCTTCCCCTATCCGTCGCATGGGCTGATGCCGTTCCTGATCGACGCGGCGGGGGCAATGCCGCTTCGATCAGGCGCGCCTTCAAGATATCGGCTTGCGATGAATAAACTGAACGCCACGCGGCTGTGCGCAAACGATTGCCCGGCAGATATTTTTTCCGGGGAAATCGTGGAGCGCGGCGGGATGGGGTAGCGGAGGATCGGCCGAGGGTTTACCGATCAACCGGACGGTGTAGGCGATGGGGCAAGTGGCCGGGTTCCGCCGCGGTTCACCGTCAGGTTTTTTTAAGGTATGTCAAGGACTACCGGGGAACGCCGTGCGGATCTTGACGGAGGAAGAAGTATTCGTCGTCGCAGCACCCGCGCGCTGCTGCTTCATGCCTGACCGTCTACGCGGCGTGACGCCAAATCAATGAAACAGGCGGCATCCGTATGGGTATCGGGCCGGTTCCAACGATCGACCGCCTGCCATCGCAGGCGGTCGATCAACAGCTGTCCGTCATGCGCCCGAGTATCGCGTGGCATCGATCGGCGCCACCTCCTCCGACACGCAATGTCGCCACGCGATCACCGGGCTTCAGCGCACTCACGCAAGCTCGGTCAATTCACCCCGACTGCACTCCACGCGCGAGCGACCGTTGCGCTTTCGGCCGAATTCACGCCGTACAGGTCGTTCGCCGCCTGGATCGATGCACGTCGCGCGTTCGGGTAGCTGGAGTTGGCGTTCAGGTACACGGTCAGCGTCCGGTACCAGATCTTGCCGGCCTTCTCGCGGCCCAGGCCGCTGAAGGTCGTGTCGCCGTTGCACACCAGTTGCGCCTTCGTCAGGCCGGTATCGGTCGACGGCACCGTCGGGCCTTCGGCCAGCAGGTAGAACAGGCGATTGCCGACACCCGACGTGTAATGCGGATTGTGGCGCGGATTCGACCACGAGAATCCACCGGACGGGTAGCAGCTGAACGAGCGTCCGTCGAGATCCTGCTTGTACATCTTGCGCAGGCCGCCGCTCACCACGCGCGCACCGATCACGTAGTTGCCGGGATCGTTCGGGTTGTTCGCGTAGTACTTCACGAGCGTGCCGAAAATGTCGGACGTCGACTCGTTCAGCCCGCCCGGGTCGCCGGAATAGTTCAGGTTGGCCGTGGCCTCGGTCACGCCGTGGCTCATCTCGTGACCGGCGACGTCCACTGAGACGACCGGTTTCGGCAGACTGCTGCCGGGCTGGCCGTCACCGTACACCATCACGTGCGAGGACAGCCATGCCGCATTCGCGCCGGTCGTGCCGCTGCCGGTATCGAATACGACGTGAGCATAGCTCTTCACGCCGCGGCCGTCGTTGAAGATGCCATTGCGGTTGTGCGCAGTCTTGTAGTAGTCCCAAGTGAGTGCGAGACCATAATCGATGTCTGCGGCGACGGTCTGCCGGTCGGTGGTCGTGTTGTTGCCCCACACGTTCGTGCTGCTCGTGAAGATCGGCAGGTCGGTCGCCTGTTCGACGTCGTCCGAGGTCAGGCCGCGGCCGTCGTAGACCGAGCCGGAGCCGCGGCTCGGATCGAGCATCCGGTACGCGTTCGTGCCCGTCTGGTCGGTGGTGAGCGTCAGGTTGCCGTAGTACAACGAGCGGCCGGTGCCGGTCGCGGCGGCGGTCTTGATCAGGTCCTGTGCGTCGAGCACGGCGCCCGTGCGCGCATCGACGTAGTACTGCACGGCTTCGCCATGCGCATCGGTCGCCTTGCCGTACACGCGCACCGCATAGGCCAGCGTCGGCGTCACGTCGCGTGCGAACACGACGAGTTCCGCGTCATTGACGCGGCGCACGTCCGAGTTGAAATGCGCGGCAGCGATGCGCCTGACCCGGGCGGCGCCGATGTCCGGTGCGTTGCGGATCACCGAGCGGTCTCCGACCTTGCCGATCGTGCCGGCAAGACTGATCGGCGCGAGCTGGGTCACGCTCGCCTGCTTCAACTGCCCCTTGCTCGAATGGACGACAACGTCACCACCGATCACGGGCAGGCCCGCGTAGAAGCGGTCGAAGCGTACGTGCTCGGTGCCATCGGGATCGACGATCACGTCGCGTACCTGGAACTGATCGCCATCCGTCGGCGCGCTCGCTTGCGGCCCTGCGAACTTCAACGCGCGTGGCATGCCGCCGACTGCGAGACTGAAGGCGGACGGATTCTGCTGGATCAGTTGCAGGGCCTTGTCGACCGTGGCCGACTGGTCGCCGGCCTGGGCAAAGGCGCTGAGACTCGCGACGGTAATCGCGGTGACGGACAGCAGACGAGACAGTTTCTTCATGTAATCCCCCGGTTATGGATGGGTGATGTTCGAGGAATGCATCAAGGACAAACTTTGATGTAAGACATGTCACGAACCGCAGAGGGATGCTAGAAGGTCATTTTTATAATTACAAGATATTTTCTGACAGATTAATTGTTTCTGTCGTTGGTGTTAATCGAGTCATGATTTGGTGAGGAATTTGAAATGATCTCGTCGGCCACGATGGCGGTATCGGCGCCGTTGCGTCGGCGGGATGTACCCGGCAAGCCCGGTGTGGCGGGGCAAGGCCGAGTGTGGCGTGGGTCGGGCGGGGTGGACGACGTGACGCCGGAGCATGGTCGCGGAGACTGTTTGCCTTATTAAATACTGATTTTGATTGTTGCCATTTCGGGTTTGGCGATGCGACTCTTCAACGCCCATTCGATTCCGTTTTTTTAAGGCGCCTTTCAATTCGTAGTGAAAGCCCGACGAACGACGCAAGAGAAAGCGCCTGCTACGAATATTCGGTTTGAGTGATACCGCCGATAGCATGCGTGCGCGTCATGTCTTCTCGCATCGGAATGCCCGCGCAAACAGGAGGCTATTGTCCTTGCCCCGGTTTGCCGGCGTAGAGGGACTGGATTCGAGATGACCTGCGCGGCAACGAACGACGGGCTCGCCCCACTACTGCAGACAGGTTGGCGAGGCGAGCCCGGCCGTGGCCGATATTCATTGACGCACCGCTGCAGCCGAGCGGCCGCTTCGTGCATCAGGCACAATCCTGGGTTTCCACATTCCACCGAGGTCAAAACCATGCGCTTCGTCGTCGTTGGAACCAGCGGAGCGGGGAAATCCACGTTTTCCAGCGCACTGGCGGCGGCAGCAGGCTGCCCGTACATCGAGCTGGATCGACTTTACTGGGGCCCCGACTGGACCGCCGTGCCGCCGGAACAGTTCGAGAACGCCGTGCGGGCCGCGACGGCCGGCGACCGGTGGGTCGCCGACGGGAACTACAGCGCCGTGCGCGACGTGCTCTGGTCGAGCGCCACCCACGTGATCTGGCTGAACTTCGGGCGGCGCACGGTATTCTCCCGGGTGCTCTGGCGCACGTTGAGCCGCGGGCTCATGCGCACCGAGCTTTCGCACGGAAACCGTGAGTCGCTGCGGATGGCATTCTCCCGGGAGTCGGTGCTGCTGTGGTCATACACCACGTTCGCAAGGAATCGCGTCAAGTTCGCCGGCCTGCGTGACGACCCGAAGTACGCGCATCTGCAATGGACGGAAATCACCCGGCCTTCGCGCACCCGCGCAGTCATCGACACGCTGGTCCGCGCCAGCCGCTGAGCGCGGCGCATGCGCTGTTGCACCGACGGGACATCACTTCACGGCCGCATTGCCTCCGTCGGCGAACAGCGCCGAGCCGGTCACGAAGCTGGCCATCGGGCTGGCGAGGAACAACGCCGCCGATGCGATCTCGTCGGGGCGGGCGATACGCTTCATCGCGTGGAGCCCGGCCGCCCACTCCTTCTGCTCACGGTCTCCCCCCATCGCGGTATCCACACCGCCCGGCAACAGTGCGTTTGCGCGAATCCCGCGTGCCGCATAGTCCGCGGTGATGCCCTTCACCAATCCCATCAAGCCGGCCTTGGAAGCACCATACGCGGCCATGCCGGGAAGCCCGACGCTGGTTCCGACAAAGCTGGACGTGAAAACGATCGTCCCGCCGCCGCGCTCGAGCATCGCTGGAATCTGGTTGCTTGCCCCCAGGAACGCCGCCGTCAGGTTGGTCGACAGCGTTTGCTGCCAATCGTCGAGCGAGATGTCGGCGAGCGGCTTGAGCGGCCCGACCGTTCCCGCGTTGTTGATCGCGATGTCGAGGCCACCGAACTCGCGAAGGGCCGTCGCGACGAGCCCTCGATGCGTATCGACGTGACCGACGTCGCCGGCGCATGCGCACGCCTGCCCGCCCTGACGACGGATTTCGTCGGCAACCTGATTCAGCGAGGTTTCGCTTCGCGCATTCAATACGATTGACGCGCCGTGCGCCGCGAACAGCAGCGCGATCGCACGGCCGATGCCGGTCGAGGCGCCGGTGACGATGGCGACTTTTCCTTCGAGCAAGATCATGGTTTTTACATCCCGTGAGTGAAGTTGGTCACGGCAATGTAGATGACTGTGCGCAGGCAGACACTCCGTTTCTTGCTTTTGAAGTCCTGCGCAACGGCGAACCCCGCATCGGGTTGCGGACGGTGCGGATCGGCCGTGTCGCGTACTGCCGCGATCGGTCGTGGACAGAAATCACCGGGTGCTCTCGCACCCGCGCAGTCATCGACACACTGATCCGCGCCAGCGGTTGAGCTCGGCGCGGCGCTTGCCTGCGTCAGTCGTCGAACGTACCGCGATATTCCGGTGCGGCATCCGCGCGCGTGTTCAGCTCGAACATCACGCCGCCCGGTGCGCGACAGAAGAAGCGCGAGCCGCGCCCATTGTTGAAGACGTCCGTCACCATCTCGACGCCCTCATCCCTGAAGCGTTCGAACAACGTGTGAACGGCATCGAGGCTCGGCAGTTCGAACCCGACGTGGAAATTCGTCGGCCATGCCGGTACGTCGTCGCTGACGTGATCGATCACCACGTCGAAGCCCGGGCGCTTGAGGATCCAGGATTTCTCCCAGCTTCCCGCGATCGTGAAGCCGAGGTGGCGCTCGAAGAATCGGGCCGTGGCCCGTGTGTCGGCCGAGGGGAAGCTCAGGTGATTGAGCTTCATGGTTTGCGTCATGGCGGTCATTGCGAGTCCCTGTCATGCGTGGATCGGCGGAGGCCCCATGCCGTTCCGCCCGACGAATTCAGAATACGGGCCGCCCCTCACATCCGACAACTCGCATTGGACGCATGTTTCGACCGCGCGCGAACCCGCGTGAAATCGAGGGTTGAGGCGACGTTGCGACCGCGGCGGATCGCGCTACTCGCATTCGGTCGGGATTGGCCGGAACACCGTCTATCGACGCCTCCTGCCGACGCCATTTTTCCGGTGTGTGCCGTGTGAGACTCGCGCGCAGGGCAAGCGGCGTGGCCTGCCGGACGCGCTCGGCGCAACCCTGTCGATCGTCGCGGCGCATCAAACGCCGATGGCCCGAGGCAGACAAGTCCACCCCGGGCCACGGATTTCCCGCCGGTGCCGGGCATCACAAACACTGCCCGGCACTGGCGTAGAACGACGTCAGAACTGGTAACCCGCGCCCACCACCGCGCCGAAGTCCGAACGCGTGTTGCCTGTCACCGACGCCTTGACGACCCAGCGGTTGCTTTCCGTCACGTACGAGTACCCGGCGGCGAAACCCTGCTGGCCGTGATAGTTCGACGTCGCCGCCGAGACCATCGAGCGGCCCGCGCCCGTCGGTTGCGGCAGGCCGGCCACGGCCATTGCCGATGCCACGCCGCCGTACATGTCCTTCTTCAGGTCGTTGAACGAGTTGTATACCTGGCCGATGCGCTGGTCGGTGTAGCCCTTCGCCTGATTCGACGCGGCCGACAGGTTGTCGTTCAGCTGCTGCACGTTCACCGCATCGGTCGGCGCCGTGCCGGCCGCGACGTTCGTGACCTGGCGTTCGCCGCCCTTCGAGCCGACCGAGAACGAATTGTCGCGATCGGCGACGGAGCCCTGGCCGACCGCCACCGCGTTCTTGCCGGTTGCGGTTGCCGTCGACCCGATCGAACCCGCATCGGCACGCGCGATCCACGTGGTGTTCGCATCGGTCACCGCCGCGCGGATCTGGTCGTTGGCCGCCACGTTCTTCAGCGCCGAGTTGAACTGGCCCATGTTGACCGCGTCGTTGTCCTTCACGCCCGCCGCGACACCGGTCAGCACGCGGTCGCCCGCAGTGCCGGAGAAGTTCACGCTGGTGCCGCCGGTGTCCTTCCCGACCGTGATCGCGCCGTTCGGATCCTGCTGCTGCACGAGGCCGGCCTTGCCGTTCGCGATGTTGGTCACGCTCCCCTGCAGGTTCGTGATATCGGTCGTGTTCTTCGCGACCTGCTGGTTGGTCGCGTAGAGCTGCGAGCCGTTCACCGCATCCGTGCTGGTGGCGCTGAGCGTCCCGGCCTGCACGTTGGTGATGCGCGTGCCGCCGGCGCCGCCGAGCGTGATCGAGCTCTTCGAGCTGTCGTCGTACTGCACCGCGAGCGCGCCGAGCTGGTTGAGACTCGACTGGACGCCCTTCAGCTGCTTCACGTTCACCGCGTCCGTATCGTCGGTGCCTGCGGCGACATTCTTCAGCACGACGGCCGCATTCGCGTCGCCGCCGACGAGCGATACCGAATTCAGCCGGTTGCCGTTCGCGTCGACATCGTACTTGACGACGTTCTTCACGGCCTCGCCCGCCTGGTTGGACACCTGCGTGATCTGCTGTTCGAGCGACGACTTCACGCCCGACAACTGGCCGCCGTTCACCGCGTCCGTGCTGCCCGCGGCGATGGAGCCGTCGGCCACGTTCGTCAGCTTCGTCGGTGCACCGCCGCGCGCCGCGTTGTATGCGCCGGCCTTCGGGTCGAACTGGAGCGCGTCCTGCTGCAGTCCGGCGATCGCCGCCGTGTTGCCGGCGATGTTCGTTTCGGCGTTGCCGATGCGCGTTTCGTGATTCTCGAGCGTCGTCGTGTTGCTGCCGACACGGCCGTCGAGGTTCGTGAGCGCGTCGCCGACGTTGTTGAACGAACCGCCGCCGACTTTATAGGCCGGCGCGCTGATCGAGCCGTCCGGATTCGCCGTTGCACCGCCGCCCAGCGCGGCTGCCGTGCCGTCGGTCGCGCGGCGCAGTTGCGCGCCGTTCACCGCGTCCGTGCTGCCGGCCGCGACGTTGCCTTCCGCGACGTTGGTCAGGCGCACCGGGCTCCCGCCGTTACCCGCGCCGAGCGAAACCTGCTTCTTGCTCGCGTCGTCGTACTTCACGGCGAGCGCATCGAGCTGGCTCGTGCCGTTCTGAACCGCCGCGTTCAACTGGTCGACGTTGACCGCGTCCGTTCCGTTCTTGCCGGCCGCGACATTGCCGATGCGTTGCGGGCCGTTGCCGCCATGGCTCGCGTCGTAGGTGCCGAGGTTCGCGTTCCACTGGAGCGCGTCCTGCTGGAGCGCGGCGATGTTGCCCGTATTCGTCGTCACCTGGTTGCCAAGCGTCGTCACGCTGTTGCCGACGTTCGTGATCGACTGGTTGAGCGTGTCGGTGGCCTTGCCGAGCTGGCCGACGTTCACCGCGTCGCCCGTGGCAATGCCGTCCGCCACGTTGTGCAGCGCGACCGGCGACTGCGCCCCCTTGCCGCCGAGCGTCACACCGCTGTGCGCATCGTCGTCGTACTGCACCGCATTCTTCGTCGCGTTGCCGATCTGGTTGTTGATCGACGTGCTCAGATTGCCGAGCGTCGTGTTGATGTTGTTCGTCACGCTCGTGCTGAGCGACGACAGGCCGCCGTTCAATTGCCCGACGTTCACCGCATCGGTGTTCGCGACACCGGCCGCGACGTTGTGCAGCGTCGTGCCGTTCGTACCGGCGAACGTCACCGAGTCGAATCCGCTCTGGCCGTCGTACTTCACGTTGCGTGCGTCGGCTGCCTGCAGGTTGCTGATAGTGGTGGTCGCCGTGCTCAGCGACGTGTTGATGCCGGTGACGCTGGTCTGCAGGTTCGTGATGTTCGACGCCGCCGTCGAGATCGACGCTTGCAGCGGTGCGACACTGCCCTTCAGCTGGCCGACGTTGACCGCGTCGGTGTCGGCGACGCCGGCCGAGACGTTACCGATGCGTTGCGGGCCGTTGCCGCCATGGCTCGCGTCGTAGGTGCCGAGGTTCGCGTTCCACTGGAGCGCGTCCTGCTGGAGCGCGGCGATGTTGCCCGTATTCGTCGTCACCTGGTTGCCGAGCGTCGTCACGCTGTTGCCGACGTTCGTGATCGACTGGTTGAGCGTGTCGGTGGCCTTGCCGAGCTGGCCGACGTTCACCGCGTCGCTCGCGGCAATGCCGTCGGCCACGTTGTGCAGTGCGACCGGCGACTGCGCACCCTTGCCGCCGAGCGTCACGCCGCTGTGCGCATCGTCGTCGTACTGCACCGCATTCTTCGTCGCGTTGCCGATCTGGTTGTTGATCGACGTGCTCAGATTGCCGAGCGTCGTGTTGATGTTGTTCGTCACGCTCGTGCTGAGCGACGACAGGCCGCCGTTCAGTTGCCCGACGTTCACCGCATCGGTGTTCGCGACACCGGCCGCGACGTTGTGCAGCGTCGTGCCGTTCGTACCGGCGAACGTCACCGAGTCGAATCCGCTCTGGCCGTCGTACTTCACGTTGCGTGCGTCGGCTGCCTGCAGGTTGCCGATATTGGTGGTGGCCGTGCTCAGCGACGTGTTGATGCCGGTGACGCTGGTCTGCAGGTTCGTGATGTTCGATGCCGCCGTCGAGATCGACGTCTGCAGCGGTGCGACGCTGCCCTTCAGCTGGCCGACGTTGACCGCATCGGTGTCGGCGACGCCGGCCGCGACGCCGTTGATCGTCGTGCCGTTGCTGCCGTCGAGTGCGATCGCCGCATGCGAATCGTCGGTGTATTTCACGACGTTCTTCGTTGCCGTCACGATGCTGGTGCTGAGGCTGTTGCCCACGCTGGTCACGCGCTGGTCGACATTCGAGATCGAGGTCGACAGCGAATTGCCGACCGACGTCACGCGCGCGTCGACAGTGGCGATGCTCGTGCTGAGTGCGCCGTTCACGTTCTTCAGCTGCTGCACGTTGACGGCGTCCGTATCGGCCGCGCCCGCCGCGACGTTCTTGAGCTGGCGCTCCTTGCCGATCGCGCCGAACGACACCGCGCCGCCAACCGGCGCGGCCGTGCCGCCGAACACCGGCGTACCGCCATTGTTCGCACCAACGCTGCCCGAGCCGATCGCCACCTGGTTGTTGTCGTTCGTCTGCGCGCCTGCGCCGATCGCCACGGATTGCGTGCCGCCGGCGCGCGTCTGCGTCGCCGCGTCGTACGCCGCGCCGCTGGACACGCCGTCGCTCGACGTCGGATTGGCGCCGCCGATCGCAACCGAACGATCGCCGCTGGCGAGCGCCGAGTGGCCGAGCGCGATCGAGCTCGTGCCGTGCGCATCCGCGACGTTGCCGAGCGCCATCGAGAAATCGCCGACCGCGGCCGACTGGCGGCCGATGGCGAGCGCCGTGTTGCCTTGCGCGACGGCTACCGTGCCGATCGCCATGGCCGAGTTCGCCAGCGCCTGCGCGCCGACGCCGACGGCAATCGCACCGCCGCTGCTGGTGCCGCCCTTGCTGCTCGCATTCGACTGGTCGCCGATCGCGATGCCGCTGGCGCCGGCCTTGGCATTCGTTCCCATCGTGACGTTTGCCGTGCTTACCGCCACGTAAGTCCCGCTCTTGGTCGACACGCACAGCGGGTTCGTGCCGTCGATGCACTGACCGCTCAGCGCGTTGTCCGGGTTGCCGCGGTCGACGAAATTGTCCGCGTGCGCGGCGCCGGCGATCATGACACCTGCACCCGTGAACATGGCGGCGGCCAGCGCCGAAATCTGCTTCCTCTTCATGGTCTTCTGCTCCGTTTTGTAGCGTTTGGTTTGAATACGGACTACTTACTTTTTGTTGAAGACTTCAGCTGCGGTTACGATTGCGACTTCAGTTCGGAACCCGGCTCTCATGCCCGGCCCGGGCGTGCCGAGGGCGACACGCGTCGTCCGCCCGTCGCGACGGGACGTTCGAAAGCCCGGGCACGCCGTTCGTGTTACGGCCCGTTCCGTTAATCCAGGCAATGCATTAGGAATGCATATCGTTTTATATGGACGAATTCGTCCATCGACTGAATCCGGAGATTCAACCCGTCGTTATGGACACCCCTGATTTGATGTCGCGTTGAGCGCGACCAACCCCGCTTCTTTTATTTCATCTACGACAACCGGATTTTCACTTGTGCCCAACGGACTTTCGCCCGGATACACATCGAATGATGCCTCGGCCCCGAATCGCACAACATCCGTCACAACCCACCGTGCCTCGTGCTGCTCGATGCAACCCTGCTTTCAAAGTTCGGACGAATTATGAGACACGATCTCGAATTATTGAAGGCAACATTCTTTATAGATTGTAAAATTCAATATATTCAATGCGTTACGTTAAAAATGCGCATCTCGCAAACGATTTCGCTCCGCCGGAATTAATCAAGATGTTTTTCCCGGCGTACAAATACTTTGCTGAAGCGGATTAATGATAATTTCCGGCAGAAAATTTCCACCGAAAAGTTGCCGCGCGGCACGACTGGTCACGGCGGCGGGAATGAAAATGGCGGAAATGGACAGACACCCACGTGCCATACTGAGAACGCAAACCACAATACACGATGAAGATTCAAAAATCTGAATGAAGCGAATAGAGTCAATGCGTCTGGCAAGAATCTAAATATGCCCCTACAATTCGGCTCGAATCGGTACCGGCAGCCGCGCCCTTTTCGGCGCGCGACAACGGCAACGCTCCGCGCCTTTACCGGATCCGTGATCAAAACAAGCCATGCCGGGTATTACGCCGACCGGATGTCTGTCGCGTAGCTGGGCGAAATCCGAATATCGATACGTTTGTGCGTCGCCATAGAGCGGCTTCCGACGACTATCCGAACCGGGCCGGCCACCCGCAGGAACGCAGCCAGCAGCCATTCCAGAACAGGTGCACGATGCATCCATCGATCTCCGCATTGGGCGACGCCCATATCCTGATCGTCGACGATCAGCCCGACCAGCTTCGCTTGCTGATCGACATCCTGCGCGGCACGGGGTGCCGGATCAGCATTGCGTCCGACGGGCTCCAAGCGTGCCAGCGCGCGCAGGCGCTCATGCCCGACCTGATCCTGATGGATGTCCGCATGCCGCGGATGGACGGTTTCACCGCTTGCCGGCTGCTTGCCGCCGATCCGCTGACGTGTGCGATTCCGGTGATCTTCCTGACCGTGGCCGGCGCGTTGCACGAACGCCTCGAGGGGTTCGACATCGGCTGCGTCGACTACGTGGTGAAGCCGTTCGAGCCCGCCGAAGTGCTCGCGCGGATTCGCGTGCAGCTCGCACGGAAAAAGCGCGAGCGGCCGGTCGACACGGAAAGCCCGTTCGTGGCCGGCAAGGACGACGACATCATCGTGCGCGCGGCCATCCGCCACCTGGCACGGACGCTGAACGATCCGCCGACGGTGGAGCAACTGGCACGCGCGGTCGGCACCCACGAGAAGCGGCTGTCACGGGCGTTTCGCGACAATCTCGGCCAGACGGTGTTCGAGTATCTGCGACACGAGCGGCTGCGGATCGCGCAGGATCTGCTGGACTCGACGTCGCTCAGCATTGCCAGCATCGCGAAGGAAATCGGTTTTTCCACGCCGGCGAATTTCGCGACCGCATTCCGCGAACGTTTCGGCCTCACGCCGACCGAGTGGCGACGCCAGCGTCAGGCCGGCGAGCACGCCGCGCGTCGGGAACCGCAACGCGACGCGTAGGACCGTTCCGCGCGCTCGCGATTACCAGGTGGTTTTCGCGGTGGCCAGCACGGTCCGCTCGTTGCCGAACACGCAGACGGCGTACGACTGGCAGCCGCTGACATAGCGCCGGTCGAACAAGTTCGCGATGTTCAGCGCGAACCGCCAGTGCGGCATCTCGTAGTGCAGGGCCAGGTCGACCAGCGTCACGCTCGGCACGGTCAACGCGTTGTCGGGCGCGCCGGCCGCCGCGCTCTGGTAGCGCACGCCGCCGCCGATCCCGAGGCCCGACAGGACGCCCGTACGCCAGGTCCAGTCGGCCCACGTCGACGCCATCTGCCGCGGCAGCGGCACGGCCACCGGCCAGTGGTTCAGCGACGCATCGTTCGCCTGCACGTTCTTGACATCCTGATACACATACGACGCGACGACCGACAGCTCGCGGGTGACCTTGCCGAGCGCGCTCAGCTCGATCCCGCGCGAGCGCACCTTGCCGGTCTGCACGGACGTCGTGCCGGTCGGGTCGAGACTCGCCGGTGTCGGCGTCACGACGCTGGTCTGGTCGATCTGGTAGACGGCCGCGCTCAGCATCAGGTTCCTGCCGGGCGGCTGCCAGCGCAGCCCCGCTTCCGTCTGCTTGCCGCGGGTCGGCTGAGGCAAACCGCCGCCGAACATCCTCACGCCGATGACGGGATCGAACGACGTCGAATAGCTCACGTACGGCGACAGCCCCGCGTCACCCTGATAGGTGAGCCCGACGCGCCCGGAGAACGCACTGACGTCCTGCTGCGCCTGTGTGCCGGCCGTCCGATCGTCGAACCGCTCATTGACGAAATCCTCGCGGCCGCCGAGCGTCAACGTCCAGCGCCTCCAGCGGACCTGGTCCTGCGCGTACACACCGAACGCGTTCATCGCCGTGTACTGGTCGACGTGGCCAAGCGACGTCGGGCCGGAGAAAATCGCGTCCGTGACGGGCCGGTAGACGGGGTGGTACAGGTTGAGCGACGGCGCGAGCGCGAGCCACACGCTGTTGGTCGTCGTCTGCCGGTCATATTGCGCGCCGAGCAGCAGCGTATGTTCGAACGGCCCCGTGCCGAAGCGCGCCTGCGCGTGGTTGTCGAGATCGAGCCGGCTGTAGTTGAGCTGGAACAGCCCCGCGAAACGCATCATGTCGGTGGTGCTGCGGGGCATGAAGCCGTTGCCGAACACCGTCGCGTCGTCGAGCGACAGGTGCGACCAGCGCATGTCCTGATGCAGCGACCAGATGGCGTTCACGCGGTGCTCCAGCGCATAGCCGAGCGACTCCTGCTTCTTCCGGTAGTCGTTGAACCCGGGGGCGCCCATGTAGATGTCCTGCGACAGACGGCCGTTCGGGTTCGGCAACACCGTGCCCGACGCGGGCAGGAAGTTCGACGAAATATCGCCGCTGTCCTGCAGGAACGTCGCCGAGAGCGTCAGCGACGTATCGGCGTTCGGCCGCCAGCGGAACGACGGCGCCAGCGCGACGCGCCGGTTGCCGTTCGGGCCGGTTACCGCATTGCCGTCGCGCGCCACCCCGACGAAACGGTACGCGTAGCGACCGTCCGGGTCGAGCGCATCGCCGACGTCGAGCATGAACTGCTTGCGCGCGTCGTTGCCGATCTGCACGCCGGCTTCGCGGACGCGTTCGCCGTCGGCGAGCTTCGTGTGGACGTCGACGATCGCGCCGGGCTCGCCTGCGCCGTACAGCACCGACGTCGGCCCGCGCAGCACGGCGATCGAATCGATCGTGTCGGGGTCGACACGCCAGTTCGCGATGATGGCCGTATTCGGCGCGGCCACGCCGTCTACATACAGCGTCGGCGTGAAGCCGCGCAGCGCCGCATACCAGTCGGTGCGGCTGTCGGCGCCGAACGTCGCGAATCCCGGCACATAGCGCAGCGCCTGGTTCAGATCGGTCGCGCCGGTCATCTCGATCTGCTGCGCGGTCACGAGATTGATCGTTTGCGGGATCTCGGCCACCGGCGTGCCGGTCTTCGTGCCGGTCGTGGTGCGCAGCCCGACGAGCCCGCTCGACGCGCGGTCGGCCTTTCCCGTCACGTCGATCGTCGGCAGCACGGCCGCAACCGCGCCGGCCGGCGGCGTGGCTGCCGCACCCGATGCCTGCGCATGTGCACTGCCCGCCGCCGCCACGTACAACGCGCTCCCGGCGGCAATCGCCCTCGCGCGTCGCGCCGCCCCCGTCCCCGTTACCATCGTTCCATGCTCCATCGTGCTGGTGGCCGATCCGGCCTGATCGCGGCGCGACGCACCGTCGGCGTCCGCCCCGTGTTGTCTTCTTTGCGATGCTGGTTGCGCGCGCGTCGGCATGCACTGGCCCATGGCGTCGGTCGCGAGCGCAGCGATGATACCGGGCGAACATAACGCAGTCTTTAAAAAAGTGCGGCGGGGTTCGGTGCGAGGAAAGCGGAACCGGTTCGGCATCGTTCCGGACGGCTTTCGCCAGGCAACGCGGATGAAAGACGCGGACGCTAAACTGCGTGCGCCGCCGGCGTGACGGCAGGTTGCACGGCCCTGCGCGCGTCACCGGGCTTCGCCGCGTCTTGCCGGCCGCACGCGTCCGACGTCGCGGGGTCGTCAGGCCGAAGGGCGGCTTCCCTGTTTGTCCCACCACCGTCATCACCGAGGACGCTATGCGCCGCATGCCGACCCGACCGCTGTCCGCTGCGTTGCTCGTCGTGGGCTTGCTCTTCGCCACCGTGTCGCCGGCCCGCGCCTGCGACATCCCGGCAGCCGTCACGACGATCGATCCGCCCGGCTACTATGACGACGCCGCCGGCTATGCGCGCGCCGTGAAGCCGATGCGCGATTTCATTGCCCGGCTCAATGCGTCGGCTGACCAGGGGGACTGGTCGTGCGCAGCCAGCCTGCTGGAAAGCTGGGCGCGCGCTGATGCCCTGATGGGCCGAATCACCGGTTATCAGGGCTACTACGAGCGTTCGTGGGCCGGCACCGACTTCGCGATGGTGATCCTGCGCATGCCGCGCGACGTGCGCGACGCGAACCGCGCGCGGTTCGACACGATCGATCCGTGGCTCGAACGCATCGCGATCGCCACCCGCGATGCGGAGGCGATCAATCATTTGCACAACAATCTCGTGTACTGGGCCGGGCTCGACCTGATCGCCATCGGCACCGTGACCGGCAACTCGAGCCTCGTCGACTCGGGGCTGCTGCGGGTACGCGAAGGCATCCGCGACATCGGCCCCGACGGGGCGCTCGCGCGCGAAGTCAAACGCGGCAACCGCGCGCTGCACTATCACACGTTCGCGCTGCTCCCGCTCGTGTTCGCTGCGGAACTCGTGCAGCGGCGCCATATCGATCTCTATCGGGAAAACGACGGCGCGATCGGCCGCCTGGCGAACCTCGTCATCCATGCGGTCGATGATCCCGCCAGCTTCACGGCCATCACGCCGGTCAAACAGGACCTGTTTCCGTGGACGTTCCGCGATGAGCTGAGCTGGGTCGAGCCGTACTACGCGCGCTTTCACGACGCGCGGCTGCCGGCGATCATCGCGCCACGCCGCCCGTTCACCGAATGGCGGCTCGGCGGAAACGTGACGGCAGCCTGGGGCGTGCCGCTGCCGTAGACGATCCGCGAGTAGGTTGCCGCGTGACCCGCTAGGCGCGCACGCGCCGCATCCTGAGCGTCGCCGACGGCGACTCGCCGAACGCGCGCTTGTACTCGATCGCGAACCGCCCGAGGTGCGCGAAGCCCCATTTCAGCGCGATGTCCGTCACCGATGCGAGCCCCGGCGACTCGTCGGCCAGCAACGCCTCGCGCACACGTTGCAGCCGCAACTGCCGCACGAAGCCCATCGGTGTGATGCCGTGGCGTTGGCGGAAGCCTGCGAACAGCGTGCTCGGGCTGACGCCGGCGAGTTCGGCGAGCCGCTCGATCGTCAGCGGCTCGTCGAGATGGGCGCGGATGTAGTCCTCGACGCGCCGCACGTAGAACGGTGCCAGCGCCACCGGCAGGTGTCGCGTGCCGTTGCGCGCGCTGTTCGGGTGGCCGTGCAGCAGCAGGTTGAGCAGCGTCGATTCGAGCTGCTCGAAGGCGAGCGGGTGCCGCAGCGGATGCGCATCCGTCGCGATCGCGCCCGCGAGGATCGGCAGCATCTGCGTCAGACACGTCCCCTGCGGCGATGACAGGCTGAATTCCGGCTCGAATTCGACCGGCGCGTGGCGATCGTCGCCGAAATGCCGCCGGGCGTGGCGCTCCATCACTTCGCGCTCGATGCGCAGGATCACTTGCGGGCACGCGTCGCCCCAGCGCATCTTCAGCGACAGCGTCGGCGAGATCAGCGACGCGGTGCCCGGCGACGACACGAAACGCGCCGAGCCGCACTCGATTTCCGCGTCGCCGCGCAGCGGGATCTGCAACAGGAAGAAGTGCTCGAGCGGCCCCGGCTCGATGCTGACGCCACCGCCATAATCGAGCAGGTTCAACGACAGGTTGCCCCAGCGCGCGTGATGCATGCAGCTGTGCAGCGCACGCGATTCGCCGGTCGGCGTGAGCCGGTGCGGCTTGAATACGTCGGCGACACGTGCGCGAACCTCGTCCACGTCGTTCGACTGCAGCATCAGGTTGTCGTGATTGAAACAGGCGGTGTCGGCCAGCCAGCCTGTTCCGGAAAATTGCGCCATCGATGTTCTCCCGTCATGCTCGATTGCACTCGCGCCGTGCATGCGTTCCCGGTATGGGGGCATCCGCCGCACGATCCGGATAGCGCCCGGAGTATCCGGACAGTCCGGCCGCCAAAGCACGCAAGTCCCGCGCAAACAACGCAAGAAGCGGACCGTTCGCGCATCGTAGAAAACTGTGCGGGGCTTCCGCATCCGCACATACCCGCAGTCAGCCGCGCGCCGGCCCACGCGCGGCGGCCGGTGCAACAGGTTTCCGGAATTCGCGGATACCGGCCGAAGAAAGCGGATAGAAACGCCCATTTCGTCCGCCAATACTGGGCTTGTCACATAGATGAACCCTATGGAGGGACACATGCAAGGACGTCACATCGAGATTCCGTCGCCGGACGGCGGCACGTTTCGCGCGTACCTGAGCACGCCGGCCGCCGGCAAGGGGCCCGGCATCGTGCTGTGCCACGAGATCTTCGGCGCGAACGCGACGATGCGGGAAGCCGCCGACTACTACGCGGAGGAAGGCTATACGGTGCTCGTGCCCGACCTGTTCTGGCGTCAGGCGCCGGGAACCGCACTCGGCTATGCCGCGGCCGATGTCGAACGCGCGATGGCCCTGTACCGCGAATACGACGAGGACAAGGGCGTCGAGGATGTCGGCGCCGCGCTCGGGGTGCTCAGGCAGTTGCCGGAATGCACGGGCGAAACCGGCGTGCTCGGCTACTGCCTCGGCGGCAAGCTCGCGTATCTCGCCGCGTGCCGGCTGCCGGGCGTGGCCGCGGCGGTCAGCTACTACGGCGTGGGCATCGAGCAGGCGCTCGACGAGGCGTCGCACCTGCGCGGCCGGCTCGTGCTGCAGATCGCCGGGCAGGACCGCTTCTGCCCGCCCGACGCGCAGCAGCGCATTGCCGACGCGCTCGCCGGGCGCGACGGCGTCGAAGTGCATACGTATCCAGGCGTCGATCACGCGTTCGCGCGCGTCGGCGGCGATCATTTCGACAAGGCCGCCGCAGTCATGGCCCACCAGCGCGCGATCACCGCGTTCCGCGCCGCGCTCGGCCCGCGCTACGACCTGTCCACACTGTGGGAAGCGCACCTCAAACACGAATTCGACACGCGCAACGTCGATGCAACGATGGCGACGATGGTTGCCGAGCCGTACGTCAACCATATCCCCACGCTGACGGGCGGCGTCGGCCACGACGAGCTCAAGCGCTTCTACACGCATCATTTCGTGCATGCCAATCCGCCGGACACGACGATCACGCCGATCTCGCGCACGATCGGCGCGAGCCAGATCGTCGACGAGCTGCTGTTCTGCTTCACGCACACCACCGAGATCGACTGGATGTTGCCGGGCGTCGCGCCAACCGGCAAGCGCGTCGAGATTCCGCTCGTCGCGATCGTCAAATTCCGCGGCGACAAGCTTTATCACGAGCATATCTACTGGGATCAGGCAAGCGTGCTCGTGCAGATCGGCCTGCTCGATCCGGCGGGCCTGCCGGTCGCGGGCGTCGAGACGGCCCGCAAGCTGCTCGACGAAACCGTGCCGTCGAACGGCCTGATGCGCCGCTGGCAGGACAGCGAGCCGTCGACGGGCGCGCATTGACGCGGCCCCTCCCTCACTCAACGATTTCCGGAGACACCCCATGACTGCCCTTGCTGGCAAAGTCGCGATCGTCACCGGCGGCGCCACGCTGATCGGCGCCGCGGTCGCGCAGGACCTGAGCCGCGCCGGTGCGTGCGTCGCGATTCTCGATCTCGATGCCGAGAACGGCGCGCGCGCGGCCGCCTCGCTCGGCGAACGGGCGATGTTCGTCGCGCTCGACATCACCGACGATCGCGCGATCGAGCGTGCGATATCGGCCATCGCCGACCGGTTCGGCGCGATCGACGTGCTCGTCAACCTCGCGTGCAGCTACGTCGACAACGGCATCCAGGCGACCCGCAACGACTGGCTCGCCGCGATGGACGTCAACGTCGTATCGGCCGCGATGCTCGCCAAGGCCGTGGATCCGCACATGGTGCGGCGCGGCGGCGGCGCGATCGTGAACTTCAGCTCGATCTCGGCCCAGTGCGCGCAAACCGGCCGCTGGCTGTACCCGACGTCCAAGGCGGCGATCCGCCAGCTCACGCGCAGCATGGCGATGGATCTTGCACCCGACCGCATTCGCGTCAACTCCGTGTCGCCGGGCTGGACGTGGTCGCGCGTGATGGACGAGTTGACGCACGGCGACCGTGCAAAGACCGATCGCGTCGCCGCGCCGTTCCACCTGCTCGGCCGCGTCGGCGATCCGTCCGAGGTCGCGCAGGTCGTGACGTTCCTGTGCAGTGACGCGGCGAGCTTCGTGACGGGCGCCGACTACGCGGTGGACGGCGGCTATGCCGCGATGGGCCCCGAACAGGCGGTACCGGCCATTGCGCGCCTGGCGGAGTGACCGCGCCTCACCGCCGCTTCCCTTCATCAACACGATTCCGGCCGGCATCCGGCCAACCGAGGACAGATCCATGAGACGCATCGCCATCGTCGGCGCCGGCCAGTCCGGCCTGCAACTCGCCTTCGCCCTGCTCGAGCAGGGCTACCACGTCACGCTCGCGACCAACCGCGACGCCGAACAGATCCGCACCGGCAAGGTCATGTCGAGCCAGTGCATGTTCCACACGTCATTGCAGATCGAGCGTGACCTCGGCCTGAACACCTGGGAGGAAGCGTGCCCGTCCATCGAAGGGATCGGCATCGCGGTGCCGCATCCGGACGGCAACGGCCGCAAGGTGATCGACTGGTCATCGCGGCTGACCCGCTACGCGCAGTCGGTCGACCAGCGCGTGAAAATGGCCGACTGGCTCGACCGCGTGCGGCGCCGCGGCGCGGACGTGCGCATTGACGACATCGGCGTACCCGAACTCGAGGCACTGGCGCGCAGCCACGACCTCGTGCTGCTCGCGGCCGGCAAGGGCGAGATCGTCAACCTGCTCGGCCGCGACGACGCGCGCAGCGCGTTCGACCGCCCGCAACGCGCGCTGGCCCTCACCTACGTGAAAGGGATGACGCCGAGCCAGCCGTATTCGCGCGTGCGCTTCAACCTGCTGCCCGGCATCGGCGAGTACTTCGTGTTCCCCGCGCTGACCACGACGGGCCCGTGCGAAATCATGGTGTTCGAAGGCATTCCGGGCGGCCCGCTCGACTGCTGGGCCGACGTCAAGACACCCGAGCAGCATCTGGACCGGAGCCTGTCGTTCCTGCAGCAGTACGTGCCGTGGGAATTCGAGCGCTGCCGCGACGTCGAGCTCACCGATCCGAACGGCACGCTGGCCGGGCGCTTCGCGCCGACGGTGCGCAAGCCGTTCTTCCGGCTGCCGTCGGGCCGGACGGTGTTCGGGATGGCCGATGCGGTGGTCGTCAACGATCCGATCACCGGCCAGGGATCGAACAACGCCGCGAAATGCGCGAAGGCCTATTTCGACGCGATCATCGCGCGCGATGCCGCACCGTTCGGCGAAGACTGGATGCAGCAGACGTTCGAAGGCTACTGGGCTTATGCGCAGCACGTCGTGCGCTGGACCAACTCGCTGCTCACGCCGCCGCCGCCGCACATCCTCGAACTGCTCGGCGCGGCCGGCCAGCTTCCTTCGCTCGCCGCGGCGATCGTCGACGGCTTCGACGATCCGCGCCGGTTCTCGCCGTGGTGGTTCGAGCCGTCGGCCTGCGCGGCGATGATCCGCGAACACGGCGCACGCGCGGAGTAACCGGCATGGAAACGACCGCTACCGATCGCCCGGCCCTCGACCCGATGCAGTTGCGCGCCGCGTTCGGGCAATTCCCGACCGGCGTGACCGTGATCACCACGTGCGCGGCCGACGGACGCAAGGTGGGCCTCACCGCCAATTCGTTCTCGTCGCTGTCGCTCGATCCGCCGCTCGTGCTGTGGAGCCTGCGCAAGGTCGCGCCGAGCCGCCCGGATTTCGTCGCGGCCACCCATTTCGCGATCAACATCCTCGCGCACGACCAGATAGCCCTGTCGCGCCGTTTCGCGACGCCCTGCGCCGACAAGTTCGACGGCGTGCTTCACGTGGATTCGGCGACCGGCGGCGTGCCCTGCCTCGACGGCGCAAGCGCGCGCTTCGTGTGCCGCAACGTCGGTCATTACGAAGGCGGCGATCACCTGCTCTTCATCGGCCAGATCGAGCAGTTCGACGCGTTCGGCCGTGCGCCGCTGGTGTTCCATGCGGGCCAGTATCGCGCGATCGCCGACCACCCCGATCTTTTTCGCGCCGTTTGATTAGTTATACAAATAAATACCCAGGAGGTGGTGAACATGAAACTCGGCTCTCGCGTACTCGTCGTCGCAGGCCTCACGATCGCCGGCATGGCCGCCAGCGCGCCTGCCGGCGCGGCCGACCTGCCGGCGGTCAACCTCGGCATGACCAGCTTCCTCGACGGGATGCCGCCGGCCGGCTCCGGCTGGTACGGCACGCAGTACCTGCAGGCGTACACGGCCAGCCGCGTCAACGACAATGCGGGCAACAAGGTCGGGCTGCCGAAGCAGGACATCGACCTGTTCGCGGGGCTCAGCCAGCTCGTCTATCAGTCGCCGCTGACGTTCGCGGGCATGCATCCGGGACTCGACGTGATCCTGCCATGGATCGCGTCCGCGCGAACCGACGACGGCATCGGCCATGTCGCGCTGAATGCGCGTGCGGGCTTCGGCGACCTGCTGATCGGCCCGTTCATCCAGTTCGACCCGGTGATGGGCGCACAAGGCCCGCGCTTCGCGCAGCGCGTCGAATTCCAGTTCATCGCGCCGACCGGCGCGTACGACCCGTCGCGCGCGATCAATCCCGGCAGTCATTTCTGGTCGTTCGATCCGTACTGGGCGGCGACGCTGTGGCTCACGCCCAAGTGGACCGTGTCGTGGCGGCTGCATTATTTGTGGAACGCGACCAACCACCAGCCGGCCACGTCGCTCGGCCCGGACGTGACGTCGACGCAGGCCGGCCAGGCTATCCACGCGAACTTCGCGACCGAGTATGAAGTGCGCCCCGGCCTGCGGCTGGGGCTCAACGGCTACTGGCTGCGCCAGACCACCGACATGAAGGAAAACGGGCAGGACGTGCCGGGCACGCGGGAGGCCGTGTTCGCGATCGGCCCGGGGGCCATGTACAGCGTCTCGCCGCAGGATCACCTGATGTTCAACGCCTATTTCGAGACCTATGCGCGGAACCGGCCGCAGGGCACGCGGCTGGTGCTGCGGTATGTGCATCACTTTCAGTGACGGAGACGGGGGGCGTTGAGCGGCACCCGTGTGTGTCGGTGCCGCCGGTGCCGGCGCCTATATCTCCATCATCGTCGACGAACTCACCGCGCTGCTCGCGATACGCGAGGCGTACGAATCGCTGCAGTGTGAACATAAAGAGATCCGCGGTGCGCTACGCCCGGTCACGGCGGAGCGCGATCTCGCCGAGGAACGGCTGCGTGCATACCGCCGCGAACTGTTCGGCGCAAAGGGCGAGGCACGAGACTCGGATCGGCCTGGTCTGTTCAACGAAGCCGAAGCGATCGTATCGCCCCCCACCGCTACCTTACCTGGCTGTTCCAGCGTCTGCCGCAGGCGAAAGCCGTTGACGGCTACGACGCGCCGTTACCCTGGAAGAGGCCTGCCGATATGCATTGACGTTTCATGAAGCACTGAAACGATGTGGCCCAGATGATGTCGACAATGGGAGGTGAAAACACTCCTTCGACTATCATGGAAACTCGCAGCATCAGCCTCCCCGTTTTATATTTCGGCACACCTGTCGCCCTCGTTTCCAGCCTGAATCCAGACGGCACCACCAATCTTAGCCCGATCTCATCCTACTGGGCGCTGTCCAATACGTTAGTGATTGGTTTGAGCGAAACCGGTCAATGCCGCCGCAATCTGGAACGATGCGAAGAGTTGGTACTCAACTTGCCAGACGCACCGCTTTGGGCGAACGTCGAGGCCATCGCAGCAACTTCCGGATCTGAAGCCATGCCTGATACAAAGAAGCAGATGGGGTATCGATTCGAACGCGACAAATTCAAGCGTGCAGGACTCACTACGAAAGCTAGCGAACGCATCGCTCCAATGCGAGTCGCTGAATGCCCGATACAGATTGAAGCGAGCCTGGTCCGCATCCATCGGATAGGTAACGAGGCTGACGCGATGATTGCGGCCGAGCTTAAGGCACTACGGATACACGTGCATGCCGAACTGCTATCCCCCGAAGATCGAATCGATATCGAGCGATGGCATCCGCTGTACTACGTGTTTCGTCAATACTTCTCACTTGGGGAGCACCTGGGAAAGAATTTCAGAGCATAGCAAGCGTCGTCGCCGATATGCCTCTCGATTCTCAGGGACGTCGTAGATGGATTGCCTACCATCGACAACACGATCGCAAGCGGTCAGTGACCCACGCTCTACCATGCGGCAAACGGCGACGGCGCCTCTTTACACTCCGCTCACGTGCCGCGAACGTCCTCGTCGATCCGCAGCAGCCGCCCTGCATTCGCGATCACGATGAACGTGCCGACGTTGTGCAGGATCGCCGCCCACACCGCGCCGAGCATCCCGGTCGCGGCGAGCGCGATCACCGCGAGCGTCCACGCGAGGCCGATCGCCGCGTTGGTCGTCGCGGTGCGCCGGCATTGGCGGCCAAGGCGGATGCAGGTCGGAATCCGCTTCAGGTCGTCGCCCAGCAGCACGACATCGGCCGACGCAATCGCGATGTCGACGCCGCGCTCGCCCATCGCGATGCTCGTCGAGCCGGCCTTGATCGCCAGCACGTCGTTCAGCCCGTCGCCGACGACGAGCGGATGCAGGCCCGCGCCGATCTCGCGCATCACGTAGTCGAGCTTGTCGTGCGGCAGCGCCTGCGCGACCACCGTCTCGATGCCCGTCTCGGCCGCGACCTTGCTGGCGACGCGCTCGAGGTCGCCCGTCAGCAGCGTCTGCCGCGCCAGACCGAGCGCCCGCAACTCGGCGAGCGCTTCGCGCGCGTCGGGCCTCATCGTGTCGGCGAACCCGAACCATGCGAGCAGCCGCCCGCCGAGCGCGAGGCCGACGAGCGGCCCGTCGAATCCTTCCGGGGCGGCAGGCAAGCCTCCGACGTGGTCGGCCAGCAGTGCCGGACGACCGAGCACGGCCGTGCCGTCCGGCGTGTCGGCGACGACGCCGAGCCCACGCAATTCCCGCGTGCGTTCGAACGGCGCAACGGCCGCGCCGGTGACGCCGAACGCGGCGGCATCGCGAACGAGCGCCCGGCTTGCCGGGTGCGCGCTGCTTTCGCCAAGGCGCGCGGCCAGCGCACGCGCCTGCGCGGCGTCGACACCGGGCTGCAGCCACGCCTGCCGGACCTGCAATTCCCCGCGGGTGAGCGTGCCCGTCTTGTCGATCACGAGCGAATCGACCTCGGCGATCTTGTCGAGGAACGCGGCATTGCGAAACAGGATGCCGTGCCGCGCGCCGACCGCGATCCCGGCAATGGCCGTGGACGGCGCCGCGAGCACCAACGCGCACGGGCACGCGGCCACGATGACCGCGAGCATCGCCGATGCATTCGCGGACGTGAACCAGACGATCGCCGCGATCAGCAGGACAAGCGCGAGATACGCGCCCATGTGCCGCTCGAGCACCTGCGTGACGGGCGGTTTCGCCTGCTCCGCGTGCTGCATCAGCGCGATGATCTTGCCGAGCGTCGAATCCTTGCCGGTGTGGGTGACGTCGATACGCAGCACGCCGTCGAGATTCAGCGCGCCGCCATACACCGTGCTACCGGAATCGACGTCGTGCGGCACCGATTCTCCGGTGATCGGCCCGTTGTCGACGCTCGACGCGCCCGCCGTCACGATGCCGTCGACCGGAATGCGCGCGCCGGCCACCACTTCGATGCGGTCGCCCGCACGCAGCGCGTCATACGCGACTTCGGTGACGCTGCCGTCGGCGTCGATGCGGCGCACGCGGCCGGCCGTCAACTGGCCGAGCGCGCGGATCGCTTCCTGCGAACCGAGCACGCTGCGCTCTTCGAGCGCATGGCCGAACGTCATCACGATCGGCAGCAGCGCGGCCGTCGTCATGTCGCCGATCGCCCATGCGGCCAGCATCGCGAGCGCGATCAGGCGATCGGTCACGCCGTGCAGGCTCGGCGCGCGCAGGCTGTGCCACGCGCTCGCGAACACCGGCCCCGCGACGATCAGCGACGCGAGCGCGGCGAGCAGTTGTGCAAGCGTGTCGCCGCCGGGCGCCAGCATGCGCCACGCGAACGACAGCACGAGCAGGCCGCCCGCGAGCAGCGCCAGCGCGATCTGCCGCGTGATCGTGCGGCGCTCGTCGGAGGACAGCGCGTAGACCGTCTTGCCGGCGGGAGCGGCGTCCGGCTGCACGGCCGGTTCGGCGAACGAATTCATCGGGCGTTTCCGGGCAGGATCAGGTTCGAGGTGTCGTGCGGATCGATCGTCGTCACGCGCCCGGCTTTCGACAGCACGCGCTGCACGCGATCGCGATACAGCCGCGCCAGCAGCCCCGGATCGCCGTTCTCGCGCAGCGTCGCATCGAGTTGCCGGATTTCCAGCGTGTCGGTCTGCGCGGTGGCGACGCGTTCGGCCGCGTGGGCCTGCGCGTCCTGGATGATCCGGTCGGCATCCTGCTGCGCATCCTGCCGCCGCTGTTCGGCGGCGGTGCGCGCTTCGGCGATGGTCCGCTCGGCGACCTGCAGCGACGTCAGCACCGCGTTGAACGCGTCGGCGGCCGCACCGGGAAACGCGGGCTGCACGTCGACGCGCGCGACTTCGACGCCGAGCCCCGCGTGCGCCGCGTCGAGGGCGCGCAGGTGCCGCGCGATCGCATCGGCGAGATCGCCGCGCAAGCGTTCGCGACGCGCGGCCATCTGCCGGTCGGCGGCGAGTTGCTCGGGGCGCGCGACCAGGATCGCGTCGAGATCGCGGCTCGCCGCGACCTCGACGGCCGACGCGGAGACGATCCGCTCGAGCGCCGCGTCGAGACGGTCCCGCTGCAGCACGTACGCGTATGGATCGCTGACCCGGTAATAGAGCACCGCGCTCAACGCGACCGCGCCGCCGTCACCGGTCAGCACGTAGCCGGAACCGGCCAGCGCGTCGGGCAGCCGCGCGACACCCTGCGCGGACGGCGCGAGCGCCCGCGGATCACGATCGAGCGAGCGGATCCGCTGTTCGAGCACGCGCGCGGCGCCCGGCACGAGCAGGACCGATTCGAACGGCTGCGGCCAGGCGAGCACGAGCCCGGCGTCCTGGGTGCGCACGAGCGCGCCGAAGCGCATCACGACCGCGCGGCTGTCCGCCGGAATCCGCCGGATGTTCGAGCCGGCCCACGCGCACGCGGCGAGCACCGCGAGCGCGGCGACGAACCAGAACGACAGGCGCACGGCCTGCGCGCCCGGCCCCAGCGGCGGTGCGGACGGTTCGCTCATCGCCTGGCCTTGTGCGCGTTGGGCGCGGGTGCGGCCTGCCCCGACGCGTCGCCCGGCCCCTGCACGAGCACGCGGAACGGCGCGGCGTCGGTGCGCAGGATCAGGTTCGTATTGGTGCCGACCACCGCGTTCAGTGTGTCGAGCGAACGCAGCATCGTGTACAGGTGCGGGTTGCCCGCGTAGCTCTTGCCATAGATGTCGGCCGCGTCCTTGCGCGATTGCGCTTCGATGCCGGCCGCTTTCACGTTCGCGTCGGCCAGTGCGATGCGCGCGTCGCGCTCGGCGTCCGAGCGGATCTGCGCGGCCTCGCGATTGCCGTCCGCGGTACGCTGCGCGGCCACGGTCTCGCGTTCGGCGCTCATCCGGTCGACCGTCGCGGCAAGCGTGACGGCCGGCAGCGTGAGCCGTTCGAGCCCGACCTGGGCGACCCGCACGCCGTACGCCGCATAGAGCTGCGCGTCGATCTGCCGGCGCAGCGCGTCCTCGAATTCGCCGATCTTCACCTGGGCCGGATCGGTGTTCACGAGCGACGCGAGATCGTATCCGGCCGACGTCGTCTGCAAGGCGGAGCCGACGAGCGAGCGGATCTGCCGCGCCGCTTCGTCCGGCTCGTTGCCGACCGCACGCATGAAACGCCCGATGTCGCGCGCATCGGCCGGCACGCGCCACGCGACGTAAGCCTCGACGATGATGCGCAGCCCGTCGCGGGTGCCGACGTCCTGCAGGCCGCTCGACGTGGTGTGCAGGCGCAGGTCGACGGGCGTCACCGCATCGATCGGTGCAGGCAGCCGCCACGCGAGCCCAGGTTCGAGCAGCACGCGCACGGGCCGCCCGAACCGCGTGACGACCGAGGCCTCGCCGGCGCGTACCTGCACGAAGCTTGCGACCGCGAGCGCGACGAGCACGCACAGCAGCGCGATGGCGACGCGCAGGCGAAACGCGCCGGGCGGCTGCGGTGCGCCGTGATGCGCGTGATGATGGTGGCCGTGGCCGTGGTGCGCATGATCATGCGCGTGCGAATGAAACAGACTCACGATGTCGCCCCGGGTGCGGCGTCGCCCGCGTGCGGGGCGGCGGCACGGCCTGCCGCCGTGTTGCGCCGCCCGCGCGGATAATGCCGCGACATGTCAATGGATGCCGGCCAGATCGCCGGCAGGCGTGTTGCGAAGATCGACGGTCGCCCGCGTGCCGTCGGCAAGCCGGTCGTCGATGATCGTCATGCGCGCGTTGCTCAGCCCACGCTGCAGCCGGTCGAGGTAATACTCGAACGGAAACGCGGGGCCGCCGAGCCGGTACGCGACCAGGTCGGCGTCGAAATCGATCTGCTGCACGCGCGCCGACGACACCGTGTCGCCGGCCTGCGCTTCAGCGTGCGCGACCCGTTCGAGCGCCTGCTGCTGCGCGTTGCCGAGCAGGCCGGCCGCGAAGCCGCGCGCCTGCGCGACGCTACCCTGCGCGCGGATCTGCGCGGCCTGCACGTCGTGGAAGGCGGCGGCCGCACCGGTCGGCGGATGCACGCTCTCGATCACGACCGCGATCACGTCGACCCCGCTTTGCAGCCGGTCGAGCTGCTGCTGGATCGCGCGCTTCAACTGGTCGGCCATCGCGGCCTGGTTCGTTTCCAGCAGCGATTCGAGCGTATGCGACGCGAGGTAGTGCACGAGTTCGCGATTGGCGCTCGTGCGCACCGTGCTTTCCGGGTCGATCGTGCGATAGAGCGCCGCGCGCGCATCGGCATCGGTCAGGCCGAGACGGTAGTCGACCCGCACGTCGGCGTTGACGATCTGGAAGTTCTGGCGGTCGCCGTTCGCGCCGGCGATCACCTGGGTGGTTTCCCACGGATGCGGCACATCCCATAGACGGTCGATGCGTTCGGGGGTCGGGCCGTCGGCCGGCACGGGCGACGTATCGGCGCTGCCGTCATTCGCGCTGCCCGCGATCGCGACCTGGTGCACCGCGCCGTTGTCGACGATGCGCGCGCGCCCGAACGGCCAGGGCAGGCCGACGTGCAGGCCCGGCTGCCAGACCGCGACCGGCGCGCCGAACCGTTCATAGACGGCGCGCTGCTCCGGGTTCAGCACGACGACGGCGGTGAGCAGCCATGCACACGCTGCGGTGGCGGCGAGCGCGGCAGGCAGCAGCCGCACGAAGCTGCGCCAGCCCCAGCTCTGCCGCAGATCGATGCCATAACGATGGCGCAGCTCCGCGCCGAGCGACGCGAACGGCGACGGGCGCCGGCTCAGCAGCCCGGCGATCGCGCTGGTCGGCACGACGGCGCCGCGCGGCACCGCAAACCACGTCAGCACGCCGCGCAGCGCCAGTTCCGCGGCGACGGCTGCATTGAGCAGCGCGACCGCATGCACGAGCCAGTCTGCGGTGCGGTGCCGGAACGCGAACCAGGCGGCGGCGAGCGCACCCGCGAGCGCGGTGACGAGCGCGACGCGCAGCACCCGCTTGAGCGACGCGGACACCGCCGAACCGCTGGCCGCCGCCGCATGATGGCGCTCGGCGACGAGCGTCAGAAAAGCGAGGACGATGCAGGCCGCGCCGGCCGCGAGCGTGGGTTCGGGCGCCGCCATCGCGCGCACCAGCATCGCGGGCGACGGCGGCTGCCACGCGAGCGCGGCCAGCGCGGCGGAGAGCACGCCGCCGGCGGCGACGGCCCACGGCCGCCAGTCGATCGCGGCGGCGATCGCCGGCCACGGGTTGTCGTCGTGCTCCGGCTCCTGCTTGCGGCTGAACGCGCTGCGCAGCCAGTCGCCGATCAGCGTGATGGCCGTCCCTTCCGGGAGAGGGCGGCGCGCACGGTGGGCGAGCAGCACGCCGATCGCGACGACGAGCACGTTGCACCATGCGCTGGCGAGCGGCGCGCACCAGCGCAGATCCGCGGGCAGGACGTCGACGGCGCCCAGCGTGCCGAGCGCGACGACCAGCAACGCGGCGGCCCCTGCGACCGGCGCGAGTGCGTCGCGGCCGGCCGGGCTGCCGGGATTGTCGTCGTTGCCTTCCGCCTGTTGCCGCATCGGGGTTCCTTACGTACGCATTACAAAATGAGCAGGAGTCCGTGCGGAAATCTGCGAGCGGCAATGTAGCGCGCTGGATGATGAAACTCAAGGTATCGATGCGATTGACATGACCGGCGAAACAATCGTGCGGATCGGATTTTTCTGCCGCATGGCGGGCCATGCGTCCTTCCACCGCCCGCGCCGCGAATCCTCCCGGATTCAGATCAGATGCCGTTACGTAGCCGGCCCGATCTCCAGCACGCGGCCGGAGATCGGCACGAACGCGATGCGGATACGCTCGCCGTTACACAACGGGTCATAGACGGCCTTGTCGATCCGGAAGCGCCGACGCGGCACGTCGGGACCGTCGTCGGCAACGTTCAGGTTATCGCGCGGCGCCGATCCTGTCATCGCCGCGATGGCGTTCGAGAGGCGCTGGAGCGCCGGCCGCGATCCGCCGCCTCCGCGTCATCGCGCACAACGCGATGCCGGCAAACGTCGCCGGCATTCAGGTTAGCAGTAGGGGGCAGCCGATCAGGCTGTGGACTACGGCTAGTTCCATGGTCGACCATGGGCCCAGGATGCCTTGACGCCGCTATGGTCAACCTGTCTCGCGGCGCCGCCTGGTGAGGGCGCTTCCATGAAGCCCGTTACCGTGCCGGCCGGCGGGGGTGGCCGTCCGGCACGCAGAACCTTTATCGACGATTCAGGCGATCGCGTCGATCCCGGCATGACGCCGGCTCGCCGCTCACGGCGACATCCCGACGAAGGTCGGCAGCAGCACGCGATAGACGTGAATCATCGCCGGCCCGAGCAGCACCAGCATCAGCGACGGAAAGATGCAGAAGATCAGCGGGAACAGCAGCTTCAGCGCGATCTTCGCGGCCCGCTCCTCCGCGCGCATCCGGCGCCGCGTGCGCAGCATGTCCGACAGCACGCGCAGCGATTCGCTGATGCTCGTGCCGAACCGGTCGGCCTGGATCAGCATCGCGCAGAACGACTCGATGTCTTCCGTGCCGGTACGCAGCGCGAGATTGCGCAGCGCCGCCTCCTTCGTGAAGCCGGAGCGCATCTCGAGCAGCATCAGGTCGAATTCGCTCGAGACCACCTCGCTGCTGAAACGCAGCTCCTCGCTCACCTTCATCAGCGCGGCGTCGAGCCCCAACCCCGCTTCGACGCACACGGTAAGCAGGTCGAGGGCGTCCGGAAAATCCTCGAAGATCTTCTGCTGGCGCACCTTGATCCGCTGCGATAGCACGATGTTCGGAATGTAATAGCCGAACCCGGCCAGCACGACGAGGATCACCGACAGGATCGCGCGCTCGTCGCCGAGCCGGGTCGTGATCAGCACCAGCAGCGCCGCGCACGGCAACGCGAGCGCGAGTACCGTCTTGGCGGTGAAATACAGCGCGGCCGCGCTCGGGTTGCGCCAGCCGGCATTCATGAGCCGGACGCGCAGCGGCGAACTCTCCCAGCCCTCCTTCGGCACCGACAGCTTCGAGATCGGGGTGGACAGCTCCACCAGCTTCGCGACCCAGCGCGACGCCATGTCGTCGCCGTCGCCGGAAGCCACGCCGGCGCCGCCGGCCTGCTGGATGCGGCGCTGGATATTGCGCGGCGCGAACAGCAGCATCGCGACGAGCGCGCCGCCGGCCACGAAGAGGAACAAGCCGCCGAGCATCACGGCGTGGACTACGCTCAGGTTTGGCATGACAGCCTCGCAACGGTTCGTGATTCGATTGGCGCGTCAGACGCGAATGCGGACAATTCGGCGGATCCAGAGCAGACCAAAGGCCATCGACACCAGCATCACGCCGATCATCCTGATCCCTGCCGGATCCTCCCAGAGCACCGACAGGAACTCGCGGTTGAGCAGCGCGATCGCCCCCGCGGTCCCGAACGGCAGCAGCCCGAGAATCCACGCCGACAGCCGCCCTTCCGCCGACAGCACGCGCACCTTGTCGAACAGCTTGAAGCGCTCGCGGATCAGCGCGGAGATGCTGTCGAGCAGCTCGGCCAGGTTGCCGCCGGTCTCGCGCTGGATCAGCACCGCGATCACGAAGTAGCGCAGATCCTGCACCGGCACGCGTGTCGCGAGGTTCATCAGCGCGTCGTGCAGCGACACGCCGTAGTTGACCTCGTCGAACGTGATCCGGAACTCGCCGCCCATCGGATCGGGAAACTCTTCGCTCACCATCCCGAGCGTGCTCGTGAACGAATGACCGGAACGCAGCGCGCGCGAAATCATGTCGCAAATATCCGGCAACTGCCGTTCGAGCTTGCGCATGCGCCGCCTGCGGCCGCGCATCACGTACATCGTCGGCAGGCAGCCTGCAAACAGCGCGATCGGCAGCGCGGCCAGTTGCGGCAACGTGGCGAAGCTCAACGCCAGCCACGCGAGCGCCGGGAACACCGCGCTGAGCACCATCAGCTTCGGCAGCGTCCAGTCGAGGCCCGATTGTTGGATCAGGAGATCGAGCGCATGCACGCGCGGCACGCGCAGCAGCCACTGATCGAACGGCTTCGACTCGTCGAGCATCCGCTTCTTCAGGATCGACAGCCGCTCCTGCTGCACGTTGCCGCCGGCCGACATCGCGCGAATCCGCGACTCGATCCGGCGCGCGGCGGTGCCGTGCCGCGCGTTCCACCATTGATACGCGCCTTCGATCGTCAGCACGACCGCGACGAACGTGAGAATCACAAAGGCGTAAAAGATCGTGTTCATGCGGCCTCCCCGGCAGCAAACGGCGCCATGTCGTCAGTTCGTCTCGTAACGCTGCGACGGATCGTAGAGCGCATCCGGCAGGTTGATGCCGAACCCCTGCAGCCGCTCGACGAACTTCGGCCGCACACCCGTCGCGCAGAAGTGGCCGCGCACCGTACCGTCGCGGTCCACGCCCGTGCGCTTGAACGTGAAGATCTCCTGCATGTTGATGATGTCGCCTTCCATCCCGGTCAGCTCCTGGATACTGACGATCTTGCGCTTGCCGTCGGTCAGCCGCGCCGCCTGCACGACCACCGAGATCGCCGACGCGATCTGCTGGCGCATCGTCTTCGGCGGCAGCGCCAGGCCGGAGATGCTGATCATGTTCTCGAGCCGCGTCAGCGCGTCGCGCGGCGTGTTCGCGTGGATCGTCGCGAGCGAGCCTTCGTGGCCGGTGTTCATCGCATTGAGCATGTCGAGCGCTTCGGCGCCGCGCACTTCGCCGAGGATGATCCGGTCCGGGCGCATCCGCAGCGCGTTGCGCACCAGGGTGCGCTGCGTGATCTCGCCCTTGCCCTCGATGTTCGGCGGGCGCGTTTCGAGCCGCAGCACGTGTGGCTGCTGCAGTTGCAGCTCGGCGGCATCCTCGATCGTCACGATCCGCTCGTTGCGCGGAATGAAGCCGGACAGGATGTTGAGCAGCGTCGTCTTGCCGCTGCCGGTGCCGCCCGATACCAGCACGTTCACCTTCGCGCGCGACAGCGCGTCGAGCAGTTCGGCCATCGGCGGTGTCAGGCTGTGGTAGCGCACGAGGTCGTCCATCTTCAGCGGGTTGACCGCGAAGCGGCGAATCGACATCAGCGGCCCGTCGATCGCCGACGGCGGGATGATCGCGTTCACGCGCGAGCCGTCCGGCAGCCGCGCATCGACCATCGGGCTCGATTCGTCGATGCGGCGCCCGACACGCGACACGATCTTCTCGATCACCTTCATCAGGTGCGCGTCGTCGTAGAACGTCACGTCGGTGAGTTCGAGCTGGCCGCTGCGCTCGACATAGACCTGCCGGTACGTGTTCACGAGGATGTCGGAAATGCCGGGGTCGCGCAGCAGCACTTCGAGCGGACCGAAGCCGAACATCTCGTCATACACGTCGATCGCGAGCTGCCGCCGTTCGATATCGTTCGCAGGCATCCGTTCGTCGTCGAGGATGCGCGAGATCAGCGCGGCGATTTCCTGCCGGACCTGATCCTGCTGCATCCGCGACAGGCGCTCCAGCTCGACGCGCTCGAGCACGGCCAGGTGAATTTCGCGGCGCAGTTTCTGGTACGCGTCGCGTACCGACGAATGAGCCGGGCCGGCCGGCTCGCTGCCCGCCGCCAGCGGCGGGGTCCGGTGCAACGACATCTGTTCGCGCAATGACATGATCGATTCCCCGAAAGAATTACATGGACTTGAGCTTCGGCGTGACCTTGCGGCCGAAAAGCCTGGACATCAGCGGTTCGCTGCGCACGGCGCCGGGTCCCGCGCGCACCTCCCCTTCGACGAGCTGTTTCGCGTAACCCTGCAGCGCACGCGTGACCGCCGCGCCGCGTGCGAGCCGCGACACCGGATGGCCCTGGTTGATCGCTTCGAGCACGGTGTCGGCGTCGTCGGGAATCGTGCAGGCGGCCTTCAGGCCGAGCACTTCCTCGAGCGCGGTACGGGTCCGGTCGCTCGTGCGCGTCGCACGGTTCAGGACGAGCCGCATCTGGTCGGTCGAGTAGCCGAGCGACACGAGAATCTCCAGCAGCCGGCGGCCGGCGCGCACGTGCGGCATCGTGGGCTGCATCACGAGCTCGATCTGGTCGCTGCGATCCAGCGCAACCATCGACAGCGGATTCACGCCAACGCCGATGTCGAAGATCACGAAGTCGTAGCGCGGCGCGGCAACGCCCAGGATCCATTCGAGCGCGTCGTCACGCATCTCCGCAGCCTTGACCGGATCGCCGGCGCCCGCGAGCACGTGGAAGTTCTCCGTCACGTGCGCGACGCTCGCATCGAGGAACGCGCTGTCGAGCCGCTCGATCTGCGCGCACAGCTGCGGCAGCGTCGACGGCGGCGTTTCGTCGCTGACGAGAAAGGCCGCGTCGGCGAACTGCTGGTTCAGGTCGATCAGCAGCACACGGCGCTTGAAGCCCTCCGCGATCTCGAATGCGACATTGCTGGCCGCGAAGCTCGTGCCGGACCCGCCCTTGCACGACATGAACGACACGATCCGCGTATCGTCGGTGTCGCACCGCGTGCTTTGCGCGGCCGCGCGTTCGAGCGCATTGCCAAGCGCCTGCGTGTCGAGCGGCCACTGCAGCACGTCGCGTGCGCCCGCGCGCATCGCGTCGAGCAGCACGTGCGGCGACGTGTCCGCCGTCATGAGGATGCAGGTCAGCCCGGCGTGAGCACGACAGATCCGCTCGATTGCCGCCAGCTCGAATGCGTCGAGCGACGTGCCGTCGACCAGCAGGATGTCGAACGCGTCCAGTCCGTCGGTGCGATGCTCGATCTGCGACGGGCGGCCGTTCGCGCGCGTGGCGCGATAGCGTCCGCAGTCGGCCACGAGGCGCGCGATCTGCGAGAGGCGCGCGGTGTCGTCGGAAGCTACGAGGATGTTGATCATGTCGTGTGCCTCGCCTGTTCGATCAATTGCAGTTGGCGCCGCCGGTCGCGGAGGTCAGGCTTTCGCGCGGCAGTGTGGTCGTGAACGGCGGCATCGTCACCGAGACGTTCATGAATGGGATCATCGTCTTGACCGTGACGTTCGTGACGCTCACGGTCACGAACGAGCATGAGGTCACGTCGCAGTTGGCCGGCGAGTAGTTCACCGACACGTTTGCGTTCGACAGCAGCGGCAGCAGCGCCGTCACGCGCTTCGCGACGCCGGCGGCGTTGACGTCGCAGACCACCGCCGTGCGTGCGCCGAGGCGCACGGCTTCGCTTGCGGTGTTCCAGTAGAACAGCACTCGGCCGAATTCGAAGATGCCGATCAGCAGCATGACCAGGATCGAAGCGATCAGCCCGAACTCGACGAGTGCCGAGCCGCGCTGGCCGCGCCGGCGTGACAGCGGGAAACGGCGCGCGTTCATGACACTTGCCTCATCACGGTGACGATGTTGCCGAACGTGATCGACGTGATCCCCGGGTACACGGGGATCGGCTGGTACTTGTAGCCCTTGATCTTCACTTCGACGACGTTGATGGCGCCCGTCGCGGTACCGCTCGCCGCGTTGTTGTTCGCGTCGTAAGTCGGCAGGTTCGCGAACTGCGACGGGTCGGACGTGTCGTTGCAGCCGGTGGTGTGCTGCGCGTCGCAGACGGTCACCATCGACGTCGTGAGACCGGGCACGAGCTCGGTGCCGGATGCACCGCACGTCGTGCTGCCGTAGACGACGAGGCACTGCGCCGCCGACACCGGATACGCGCTGTCGGTCGGCAACCAGACCGACAGGTAGCGCGCCGCATCGCGCGTCGCCTTGGTCAGCGTCTCGTACTGGTAGATCGCGCGGCCGAACTCGGCCACGCCGGTCGCGAGCAGGATCATCGGCATCAGCACGATCGCGAACTCGACGGCAACCACGCCACGAGTGCGCGAACGGCGAAACGGGTGCTTGTTCATGGTCGTCTCTCCGCTATTGGACGAGCATCGGAACCTGGGTCCCCGACGCGCTGCCGCTGCCGGGCATCCCGTGCGTCGCGCACGGGTTGTTGCCCGAGACCGACGAGCCGAGGTATTCGAGGTGTGCGACGATCCCGCCCTTGCCGGGGCTGAACGGCAAGGGGTCGAGCATCAGCACGCAATCCCATTGCGTGACGTGCACCTTGCCGCTGGCGCCGTTCAGCGACGAGCAGTCGCCTTCCGGGGCGAGCGCGACGCGGCGGTCGCCGCCGTAGGTCTGGTAGTTGCTTGCCGTCGCGGTGCCGTTGGTTGCGATCCCGCTGCCGGCCGGCGGCGTGCCGTCGCCCTGGTAGGGCTTGAAGTTGGTGCGGTCGGTCACGAACTGCGTGTACGCGTCGCCCTTGATGCCGGCCGTTCCGGGCGGCCCGTAGTTCGGTCCGACATACGCGTAGCCGGTGAAGTCGGGCTGGCCGCTCGATCCGTTCGCACCGTTCGTATAGATGCCGAAACGCGTATTCCAGGCGCGCAGCGACGCCGACTTCAGGCCGGTCGAACCGAGGTCCGGCGGGCTCGTGATGTTGCAGGTGTTGCCCGACAGCTCGCTCGCGATGGTCGGTTCGTTCGTCGAGCCGTCGAGCGCGGCCCAGCCGAAGTTGCCGGGCCCGTAGGTCGTCGACGAACCGGACAGGGACGTGATCCAGTCGCCGACGTTGTAGGATGGCGCGCCGGTCGCGCGGCACACGAACACCGGAATCGCGCAGGTCGTCTGCCCGCCGCCGACCGTCGCGATCGCGCTGGCCGACACGGTCGCCGCGTTCGCGAGCTTCGTGCCCGGCAGCACGTTCAGCACCTCGATGAACCAGTTCGCGATGTTGCTCAGCGACGCGGTGCACTGCACGTACTTGATGTTTGCCGGCGTCGTGACTGAGTTCTTCGTCAGGAACGGATCGGTAAGCGAATCGCTGAACGTGACGTTCGCATTCGTCGACAACTGCACCGACTGGTTCTGGAAGAACACGAAGTTTAGGTGGCCGGCGGCAATGCCATCGGCCTCGGCCACGGACAGGCTGATGGCCCCTGTCAGGTCACGCGCAGCCGACAGCGCGCACGCATCGGCGCTGTTCTGCAATTCGCTGCGCGTGACGTACAGCTTGCCGAGATCCAGCGCGAGGCCGACGAACCCGATCATCACCGCCAGTGCGAGACCGACGATGATCGCGACGGCACCGCGCTGGCGATGCCGGCTGCGACGCATGGCTTTCGGATAGCGAACTGCGCTGTTCATGGCGTTCTCCCTGAGCGTGCCGTCGTTACTGGGTGGCCTTGCCGACCCCGATCACGAACGCGTTGACGGGCGGATCGATCTGCTTGAACGACTTGTCGTAGTTGTCGAGCGCCGAAGCAGCCGCGCTGCCGTCGACCACCGTCGTCGCGGCCGCGTGTTCGGCGGCATGCGGATCGATGATCTGGGCCTGCGTCACGGCGCGGACCGACTGGCCGAAGCGGGTGTCCCACACCGGGGTCGACGACATGCAGCCGGCAAGCGCGAAGGCGAGCGGTGCGGCGAGCGCCGCGCGGCGCACGAATACGAGGTAGGCGGATTTCATGAGTGTCCCCTTGGGATGGCATCAACGATCGGTGGACTCGGATTCCGAGCGGGCGATCTGCGCGTGGGCGGCCGCCGGGATCCGTTGCTTCGGTCCCGCCGGCGCGGCCGGTGCGTCGCGGCCGGCCGCCGCAAGGCGCGCGGCGGCGGCTTCGATGTGCGCGACGCGGGCCGCGTTGGCTGCGCCGGCCGCGTCGTGCTGCGGCGCGGCGGCCGCCACCGGCGCGGGCGTCTTCTGCGGTTCGGCCGGTACCGGCGGCTGCGCGTCCGAGCCCTGCGGGGCGCGCGGTGCGGGCAGCGCGGCGGCCTGGCCGGCCGGCGCTTCCGATTGCGGCGCCGGTGCCGGTGCGGGCGCTTGCGCCGGTGCCTGCGGAGCGGCAGCTGCGCCGTTCGACGGTTGTGCACCCGGCTTGCGAACCCCGCCGCGGCCTTCCATGTTGCCCGTCGCATACACGTCGGCTTCGTTCGGCTTCGAGAAGCTGTCGGTCGGCAGCGGCACGTCGGCGGTCTGCAGCGGCTTCACCAGGTGCGGCGTGATCAGGAAGATCAGCTCGGTGCGGTCCTGCTGGAACGACGTGCTGCGGAACAGCGCGCCGAGCACCGGCATTTCGCCCACGCCCGGGAGCGCCTTCAGCGCGCCTGTCACGTTGTCCTTGATCAGCCCGCCGATCGCGAACGATTCGCCGTCGCTCATCTGCACCGTCGTCGACGCGCGCCGTGTCGTGATCAGCGGCAGGATCGACGTGCCGCCGATGTTGGTCGAGCTCAGCGTGACGCCCGTCTGCGACAGCTCCGACACTTCCGGCGCCACCTTCAGGCTGATCCGGCCGTTCGCCAGCACGGTCGGCGTGAACTTCAGCGCGACGCCGAACTCCTCTTCCTGCAGCGTGATCGACGACGTGCCGTTGCCGCTGCTCTGCGGGATCGGGATGAAGATCTTGCCGCCGGCGAGGAACGTCGCTTCCTGGCCGCTGATCGTCACAAGATTCGGTTCCGCGAGGATCTTGACCAGGTTGTCGGTGTTCTGCGCGTCGGCCGCGAGGTTGAACGGCTTGTTGTTCGCCTTGCTGAACGCGATTCCGCTTGCGACGCCCGCGAGCAGGTTGCTGACCAGCGCACCGCTCCACGAACCGAACCCGCCCTGGATGTTGAGCGCGCTGCCCATCTGGTTCATCAGCGTCTTCGACACCTCGGCCACCTTCACCTCGAGCATCACCTGCTGCGGCGACGTGACGGCCAGCATGTTCAGCACACCGCCACCGCTTTGCTTGCCGCCCGCGGCCGGGTCGCCGGCGCCGGCGCTGTCGCCATACGCATGCGCGATCTGCACGGCCTGCTGCGCGGCCTGCGAGCTCGACACGGTGCCCGACAGCACGATCGTGCCGGCCGCGGTCGTCACGCGGATATCGCGCTCGTTCGGCATCAGCTGCTGCAGCGACGCCTGCAGGCCGCCGGCATCCGCGCCGACCGCCACGTCGATCACGCGGCATGCGCCGCTCCTGCCCTGCACGATCATGTTCGTCGTGCCGACCGACAGCCCGAGGATGTACAGCGTCTGCGGCGACACCATCGTGGCCTGTGCGACGGCCGGATTGCCGATCGTCCGATTGCGGACCGGCTCCGGCATCGGCACCAGCAGCGACTTGCCGAGCGGCACGCTGATGCTGGTCGAATCACGCACGGCGCCGACGCAGTTCGGCCCGCGCAGCGGTCCCGCCGACGCGGCGGGCGCGGCGGCCGCGACCGGCCCCATGCTGATCGTCATCTGCATCGGCCCCTTGCCGATGGTGGCCGGCGCGCCGGCGCCGCCCTTCGTCAGCGCGCCCGCTTCGACGCCTTCCTGCGCCAGTGCGCCATAGACGGTCAGCCATCCTGAACAGAGGATCGCGGCCATCATCGTGCCCCGTGCGACGCGTGTACGCAGCGGCCCGGTACCTGTGCATTGCGGTTTGAGCTTCATTTCGTCTGATCCCCCGAGAGTCCGGCGCTGCGCCGGTTATCGACTTCCAAGGCCGCCGTGTCTCACTGACGGCCGATCTGTTTGTCTGGATGGGTGCGCCTGCGTCAGAAGCATTCGACGCTGCCCCTCACGCCCGTCAGCACGCCGACGCAGTCGCGCCGTACTTCCGGCGCCGCGTGCGATGCGACGTGCACGCGTACCGTCCGCACATGGGCCGGCGCCGGCGGCGCTTCGGGCGCGGGCTCCTTGCCGAGCAACGTCAGCTTGGTCGCACCGCCGGTGTTCAGCGTCTTCTGGTCGACCTGGTTGCGCAGCACGAGCGACAGCGTGCCGACACTGCGCGCGAGGTCGAGCCGTTCGGCCTGGTCGGGCGTGACTTCCAGCGTGACCGCGTTGACGACCTTCGGCGCCGTGTCGTCGCGGCTCACTTGCTGCGCGACGGCGAGCACGAGGATGTGCTCGAGCACGATCTTCGAGATGCTCTGCCCGTCGGTCTTGCCTTGCTGTTCCTGCGTGTTGACGATCACGTCGACGTAGTTGCCCGGCAGCGCGAAGCCCGCGACGCCAACCACGTCGTTCACGCGCACCGTGATCGCGCGGCTGCCATCCGAGATCACCGCGGACAGCCCGCCCTTCGTGCCGACCGGCGCGAGCTTCGATTCGATCACCGGCTCGTCTCGCGACAGGCTGGTGCGGACCACGCGCCCTTCGAGCGCCTTGGTATCGGTGAACGCACCGGCCGGCACGCTGCCCGCCGGCCAGCTCACCATGCGGATCTGGTTCGGCCCGAGCGGTTCGCCCAGGTTCAGGTCGACGGCCGCCACCGCAACCGGCGTGACCGAGCTCGTGGATGTCTGCATCAGCCAGTGCGACGCGAACACAACCGCGGCAAGACCCGCGACCATCGCTACGACCAGCATCAGGACCGCTCGACTGTTTTTCATGGCAATGCTCCTCGACGAATCGTGAAAGAAACGGCTCAACCGGTGACGTAGGTGCGCCCGCCGCGCTCGATGGGCGGCGGATGGCAGCCGTCCCGTTCAGGCACCGCGCCGAAATAGCTCGCCCATGCGTCGTACAGCGCGTCGTGCGTCACTTCGGGCGGATCGCCGCGGTAACGCGCGCCGGCGGCCACGAGACGCAGCAGGTCCGCCGGGAAACAGGCGAGAAACGCCTTGCCGGTCGGCAGATGCAGCCGATGCAGCAGGTAGTCGAACGCATCGCTCGCCGATACGAGCCCCAGCGATGCGCAGGCCGCGTTGTACACCGCGCGGTAGTCGTCGATCGACAGCGCGCCGACGTGCAGCTTCGAGCCGAGGCGGCGCAGGAATGCGTCGTCGCCCAGCTGCTCCGGCGACAGGTTGCTCGAGAACACCGGCCAGACGTCGAACGGCAGCACGAAGCGGTTGCCGGATTCGAGCGTCATGAAATCCACGCCGCGATCGAGCGGGCGCAGCCAGCGATTGAGCAGGTCGCGCGGCTCGACGCGCTGGCGGCCGAGATCGTCGACGACGTACATGCCCATGTTCGCCTTCATGTGCGGGGGCGCCTGGTAGAAGCCGGCGGCTTCGTCGCGGCGCAGGTCGAGCTCGTCGAGCGTCAGTTCGCCGCCGGACATCACGACGGGCCGATGGCACAGGCGCCAGCGGCGATCGACCGACTGGCCGCCGGGTTGCGATGCCGCGTCGACATGCACGAGCGGGTCGTAGACCTGGATCACTTCGCCGGCCGCGCAGACCGCGTGCGGCACCGGCACGTAGCCGTGCATCAGCGAACCGAGCCGCTCGGCGAGGAAGGTCTTGCCGCTGCCGGCCGGGCCATAGATCAGCAGCGGGCGGCCCGCGTTCAGCGCCGCGGCCGCGGCGTCGAGCACCGACGTGTCGATCACGATGCCTTCGAAGGCGGCCCACACGTCGTTCTGGCCGACGTGCAGCTTGCGCACCGAATGCGCGGCCACGCACGCGAGATACGCGTCGAGCGGCACCGGCGCGGGCCCGCTGTAGCCGCTGCGCGCCCGTTCCTCGAGCGCACTGACACGGCCCGCGTCGGTCAGGCGGAACGTCACGTCGAGATCGGTCGCACCGCGATGCGTGAGCTCGACGAGATGCTCACGCACGAGGAACGCGAAGACGTCATCGAGTACCGCGAGCGGCAGGCAGTGCCGCTCGACCAGGTCGCCGTACGACGGGCGGCCGAGCATCAGCGTCGACTTCAGCACGAGCCCGGCAACGAACGTCTTGCTCAGTCCCGTTTCGTCGAGCGAGCGCGGCGCCGCCGGCAGCTGCGCGCCCAGCTTCGTACGCGCCTCCCGCGACGGCAACGGATCGGGCAGATGGGCGACCTGCGCGTCGCGTCTCGGTTCGGTATGAGTCGTGTTCATGGTCGTTCCATCCTCGTTGCGGGTGCGTCGCGCTACGCGTACGACGCAAACAGCATGACCAGCGTGCCGGCCGCGATCGCGACGCCATACGGCAGCGAGCCGACCGACGTGATTGCCGCGGAGCCGTCGGCGGCCTCCGCACGCGTGCCTCGCGCGTGCCGCGCGAGCAGCGCGCGGACGTTCGCCCACATCTGGCGCATCCGCCCGCGCAACAGCACGGCCGCGAGTGCGCCGATCCCGCCGGCCACGAAGGTGGCCAGCACGATGTAAAGCGTCATTTCCGCGCCGACCCACGCACCGATCGCGAGCATCAGCTTCACGTCGCCGGCCGCCATCCCGCGCAACAGGTAGAACGGCACCAGCAGCGCGAAACCGGTCGCCGCGCCGGCGAGCCAGCCGAGCGCGCCTGCCAGGACGCCGTGCAGCAGGCACTGGGCGGCCAGCGCACCGGCGAGGCCGAGCGCGACGAGGCGATTCGGAATGCGGCGGGCCGCGATGTCCGTGCCGGCCGCGACGACCGCGAGCAGCGTCACGCACAACGGAATCGGGTAAGGCGGCGCAACGGGTAACATGGCGAACCTCGCGGAGCGAATCGAAGGATCAGGAAACCATCGCCAGCGCGGTAGCCGCGGCGGCCAGGACGGCCGTTGCGATCACCACGGACGTATCGGCAAGCGAGCCTTTCAGCGTGATTGCGATGCCCAGCACCGCGACGGCCAACGTCGCAGCGAGGAACGCATACTCGATCGACGCCATGCCCTGCTCGTCGCCGATCCCGAGGCTTGCGATACGCGCCCTGGTTTGCATGATGGTCTCCGGTACCGGGTGATCAGATGCGTGGGAGCGGCTCGAACGCTGCACCGGCCGAGCCGTCCGCACGCTCTGCTTGTCAACGGCCTCAAACGGCCGCGGTCAGGTCGGCAGCGATCGTGGTGAACACGGTCTTGAGTTGCGTACCGACCGCGGTGACTGCCACGATGATGCCGACTGCGATCAGTGCGGCGATCAGGCCGTATTCGATGGCGGTCACGCCGTCTTCATCGCGAACGAAACGGGCGGCTTGTTGAATGAACTTGGACATGATGATCTCCTTGCGTGGTGACTTTCAAAGCCCTCGCGTGCCGGCTGGTCGGATGACCTTGCATCGATACGTCGAGAGCGGGTGTTGATGCCGTGTGGTGCCGACGAGCGATTCGGATGCGCCGTTCGTCGTACCGTCCATCAAAGTGCTGTTACCGCCGAGTCCAGACTTGAGGCAATCGTGCTGAACACGGTCGACAGGTCCGTACCGATCGCCGTCAACGCAACGACGATGCCGACCGCGATCAGTGCCGCGATCAGGCCGTATTCAATGGCCGTCACGCCGCCCTGATCCTGAGCGAACCAGGCGATCTTTTCGATGACTCTTGACATAAATAACCTCCTTTCGGACTGCTACGAATTACCCTTCGTCCTTCAGGACGTCGGGACGGGCACCACCGGCACTACTCGAAAAATCGGAACGCGCCGCTCAGCCGCGGGAACGGGGATGCACACCCCTGTCCGTGCGAACGGGTATCAGTGAGGCAGAGCGCGAGAGAGGCGTGTACGGTGCGACCGGCCGGATGAACCGGACGATCCGATCGACCTGAACGGCACGACTGCCGTTCGACGCATGGAATCCAGTTGAACGGGAGAGCAACTCCCCGCAAAGCTGCAATGTGTCTTTGACGCGGTTTGCGAGCCGCGATGTGCTGTGGTCTTTCATTTTTATTCCCCGTCTTTGGCCATGCCAATTTCTTATTGCCCTGACGATACCGGGCCTCATGGGTCATTCGACGAAAGCTCGTGCGGTTGATCGACCTGGAGCTGCGTATTCCCCGACGCGCTCCGGCCCGCCGTTCCGCAGGTGATTCCGAAGCGGGTTCCATCTGCTCTTTGCCGGAACCGCCTGGTCGTCACCTCGTCGACTGCCGTGCCAACGCTTACGCAAAGAGCGGGCCACCCGGAGCGAAATCGAGGCGCATCAAGGGTTCCGGCGATGCCAGCGTTCCCCGGCCCGGGGCCCGATACGCGAAATGTTTCAAATTTGACATAGGTTTTCCCGCAAGCGTCGTAAGCCGGAATGCCCGCCGCCGCGCTGCGCAAAGGGTCAAAAATTTTTACTCGGGACTTTCCCGAACGCGCGAAGCGGCCTGCGTGTCATGCCGCCGGCAGGATGCGGCGCCGGTCAAAATGGCCGAATGTTTCAAAGCAGAAACATGAAATGCCGCCGCATCGATTTTTCAACCCGGAAAACGCGGTTTTCACCTGCGTCATCGGTCAATCCAGATACCGGCTTTCAGTGAGCGGTTTGCATCACGCGGTTTTTTCTTCAACAATGAATTCACCGGACAGCGCCATTTGAGCGCGATTCGATCCGCAGGCACGACAACATCGAACGGCTGCGACACGCCAGGCAGCCTCTACACACATACGGGGAATCATGTACACAGCCGATCGTTGGACGCGCGTTCGCGCCATGCGCCGTGCTCAATGGCTGACAGCCGACCGGATCATTCCGTACAGCTGCATCATGCTGATGCTCTTCGTCGCGTTGGCGATCGTGTGGGGTGTCGTGTCCGATGGCTTTACCTCGAGCGACACGGTTCGCCCGGGTATCGACTTCTCCGTGTTCTGGACCGCATCGCATCTCGTGTTGCAAGGCCATGCCGCATCGGCCTACGACGCCTCGTCATTCCTGCAGGCCGAATCCGCGCACTTCGGTGCGTATCTGCAGCATCGGCCGCTTCCCTGGCTCTATCCGCCGACGATGTTGCTGTTCATCGCGCCGGTTGCCCTTGTGCCTTTCCTGCCCGCTTACGTTCTCTTTTCCGCGGGCAGTCTTTTATGCTACGCGTTCGCCATCTCGCGGTTGTCGGGATTGCGCGCGCATCTTCCCGTGCCGCGCGCCGCGGCGCTCGTCGTGATCGCGTATTCGGCGGTGTGCCTGTCCGCACTGTTCGGCCAGAACAGCATCCTGACCGCCGGCCTCGCCGCACTCGCGCTGCATCTGCTCGGCAAGCGCCCGGTCGCGGCCGGCGTGCTGATCGGGCTGCTCGCGATCAAGCCGCAACTGGCCGTCGTGTTCCCGTTCGCGCTGATCGCGGCGCGTGCGTGGCGCGCGTTCGGCGCAGCGGCAATCAGCGCGACGCTGTTCGCGGCGGCCGGGATCGCACTGACCGGGGCCGGCGCGCTGCATGGGCTCGGCGAGGCCGTGTCGACGGTGCGCGACCAGCATTTCATGCTGCCGTCGTACTGGCTCGCGTCGCCGACGCCGTTCGCCGCGCTGCGCCTCGCAGGCATGTCGGTGCCGGTCGCGCTCGCCGCGCAGGCGGCGGTCGCCCTGCTCGCCATCGCGGCGACCGTCGACGTGTGGCGCCGCACGCCCGACATGCGCTTGCGCGGCGCCGCACTCTCCGTCGCCACCTTGCTGACTACGCCTTATCTGTGGCACTACGAACTGACCTGGCTCGGGATCGCGATCTTCTGCCTGATCGCCCTTGGTTTCGAGGAAGGCTGGCGGCCCGGCGACCAGGCGGTGATCGTGCTCGCCTGGCTGCTGCCGATCTTCGAGATGCTGAACCGGTTGATGAAGCTGCCGCAGATCGGCCCGGTCGTCCTGCTTGCCGTGCTGTTCGTCGTCGTTCGCCGCACGGTGCGGCACTCGCCCCGGAATTCGCGATGAAGACGCCCCTTTCCGTTCGCCACGCCCATCCTGCGACGGATGTCCATCCGGAACTCCCGATCGCGGGCCCGCGCCGTTACCCTCACTGGCTCAATCGCGAGCGCGTGCGCGTCTATGCCGGCGGGGCGTTGCTGGCCGAACTGCTGTGCGTCGGCATCTACATCGCCCGGCTGTACTTGCAGCATGGCGCTTCGCTGGTCCCGCTGTCGCAGGATTTCTCCGCGATCTGGAGCGCGGCCTGGCTCGCCGCGCACGGGCGTGCCGCCGACGTCTGGCATTTCAACGCGCTGTTTGCGATCCAGCAACTCGCCGTTCCGGGAATCAATCTCGAGGACGGCGTGCTCCTGTGGCTCTATCCGCCCAGCATGCTGTTGCTGGTCATGCCGCTCGGCTGGCTTCCGTACACGCTGGCGGTCACGCTCTGGCTCGGCGTTACGTACGCGCTGTTCGCCGTCGTCATGCATTCGACCGTGCAGCGCGGCACCGCGTGGCTGTGCGCGCTGGCCTTCCCTGCCGCATTCGTGACCATCGTCGTCGGGCAAACCAGCCTGTTTACCGCCACGCTCGGCGGCCTCGGCCTGCTGCTCCTGAATCGTCGCCCCGTGTGGGCCGGAATCTGCTTCGGCATGTTGATGATGAAGCCACAGATGGCCATCCTGTTCCCGCTCGCGCTGCTGTGTGCCGGCCAGTGGCGTGCGCTGGCCGCGTGGGCCGCGACGATCGCCGCGTGTGTCGCGCTCGCCGCGCTCGCGTTCGGCACCGACTCGTGGATCGCCTTCGCACACGGGATGCACGATGTCTACCAGGTCGTCGGCGCCGGCCATGCGAAGCTCACGCGGATGCCTACCGTGTTCGCGCTGGCCGCGCTGGCGGGCTGGCCCACCTACGTCGCCAGCGGCCTGCAGCTGCTGTCCGCGGCGCTCGGGGCGCTCGCCGTCGTCCATGCATGGCGCGGCGCATGCTCGTACGCGCTGCGCGCCGCAACCCTCGCGTGCGCCTGCCTGCTCGTCAGCCCCTATCTATACGACTACGACCTGACCTGGTACGGCATCGTGATCGCGTGGTACGCACGCTACGCGTGGACGCACGGCTGGCGGCGTTTCGATCGCGAATGGCTGATGCTGCTGTGGCTGACGCCGCTCGCGGGCCTCGTGGTCGTGCCGCATCTGTCGTTCCAGTTCATGCCGCTCGTCACGCTGGCGTCGCTGGGGCTGCTCGTCAGCCGGATCGGCCGGGAACGACGCGACGTGCCGTCGATGCCGGACGCACGCGATCACTCGACCGAAACCGCGTTCACCCATCAGGCCAGAACGCACCACCGCCCGGCGTACGGATTGCGCCGCACCGGCCGACCCACCATCGGCATGCATCGGTGAAACGGACTTCACAAGGGGAATCATCATGCGGGAATCGCTCTATACGCCGCTCGTATCGCTGGTCGTGCCGTTCTATAACGAAGGCGAGGCCGTCGAGCGCTTCTTCGACGTCGTGATTCCGCTGATGACGTCCATCGACGCGATCCGTTTCGAAATCGTCTGCGTGAACGACGGCAGCCGCGACGACACACTCGAACGGCTGATCCGGATCAGCACCGGCGAGCGGCGCGTGCGAGTGATCGATCTCACCCGCAACTTCGGCAAGGAAGCCGCGCTCACGGCCGGCCTCGACGAAGCGCTCGGCGATGCCGTGATTCCGCTCGACGCCGACCTGCAGGATCCGCCCAGCCTGATTCCGGTGATGATCGAGCACTGGCGCGACGGCGCGGAAGTCGTCGCCGCGAAGCGCAGCAACCGTGCGTGCGATTCGTTCGCGAAACGCACGGCGGCCGCGATCTACTATCGCGTGCACAACCTGCTGTCGGACGTGAAACTGCCGGAGAACGTCGGCGATTTCCGGCTGATGGACCGCAAGGTCGTGAACGCGCTGCGGAACCTGCCCGAGCGGCATCGCTTCATGAAGGGGCTGTTCGCGTGGGTCGGCTACCAGACCGTGATCGTCGAATACCAGCGCGACGCACGCAGCGCCGGGCACTCGAAGTTCTCCGGCTGGAAGCTGTGGAATTTCGCGCTGGAAGGCATCACCAGCTTCAGTACCGTGCCGCTGCGCAGCTGGACCTACATCGGCGTCGGCATCGCCGCGCTCTCGTTCCTGTACGGCTTGTTCATCATCGTTCGCACCTTGCTGTTCGGCAATGCGGTGCTCGGCTACGCGTCGCTGATCTCGGTCACGCTGTTCATCGGCGGGATCGAGCTCATCGGGATCGGTGTCGTCGGCGAATACATCGGGCGCATCTACGACGAGTCGAAGCAACGGCCCGTCTACCTGATCCGCCGCCGCTACCAGGCACACAGCAAGGTGATCGACCTCCGGGTCGCGCGCGATGCGCGCCGCCAGATCGCACGCCGGCGCACGCAGCCGGCCCGTGCGCGGATCGGCGCACGCTGACGCACGCCGGCGGCCATGATCGGCCTGCTCCATGGCGAACGCACGCGGCTCGTGCGCTTCGGCGTGTCCGGGCTCGGCTCGACCGCGATCCACACGCTGGTCGCGGCGGCGCTGTTCGCGCGGCTCGATGCGACGCTGGTGACGGCGAACGCGATCGCCTTCCTCTGCGCGACGGCGTTCTCGTATCTCGCGAATACGCTGTGGAGCTTCTCGTCGACGGTGGGCACCCGCAACGCGGTGCGCTTTCTCGCGGTCACGCTGGCCGGCTTCGTCGAAACGATGCTGCTCGCGCGGGCTGCCGAAGCGCTCGACATGTCCCGCGGGATGAGCATCGTCGCGATCGCGCTGCTGGTTCCGCCGACCACGTTCGTGCTGCACCGGTTCTGGACCTACCGGCAAGTCATCCCTCTCCCCGCCGCCCGAAAATAAGCGGCCACTCAATTAAGAGGTTCAATATCGCAACATTTTAGTAATGCATCAAATCGATTGACTTCAATTTTAAAATTACCGCCTGAAATAATATTAAATACCCTGTTTACTTTTACAGCTTCCAGAATTAACCGAACGGGATAACCTGCATTCGCCATCTCGACTGCACATGGCTTGATCGGAACAAAGCCTTTCAGGACAAGGCGATGGCGGCCGCACGAAGCAATTCGCGCAACAACAAGTCCCATTCATTCAAACGGGAGCTTCTATGTCACGCGTTACCGATGTGCTCGTCTCTTTCGATACCGAAACCATTCTCAAAAAATATCCTAATCCCAGCAAGAATCCGAATAGCCCGACGCTGATCGACTGGAAGCACGTGTACATGGTCACCAACCAGGACAACGTGGTTTCGGGTCAGGCGGGCGGCGAACTCGACCTGAAGGCGCAAGTCGGCGACCTCATCCGCTGGCGGGAAACGAGCCTGTCGCTCGGCTTCGAGAACCAGGTGGTGTTCTACAAGTTCATCGGCAACGTCGGCAACGAACTGATCTCGACGCCCACGCCGCGGGTCGCGGAAGCGTCGATTCCGGTGCCGAACACCAGCAAGCCGGACGTGCCGACCTGCCAGAAGGTCGCGAACTACTACTGGTCGTCGGAATGCCTGAAGGTCGGCCGCGTGACCTATCACTTCCAGTTCCAGATCATCGATCGCAACTGCCAGAGCCAGGGCTGCTTCTCCTGGGATCCGTTCATCTCGATCCATAACTGATCGCGGCAGGCGGGCGGCCGCGCGGCGGCTGCCCGCGTCACCCAATTGTTGCGGAGGAAGCGCTCATGCCTGGTCTTCGTTGCGATGTGCTCGTGATCGTCGACGCCGTCACGCTGCTGTCGGCCTACCCCGAGGCGAGCCGGGACCCCGACGCGCCGACCGCGATCGACGGCCGGCACCTCTACGTGGTGAGCCCGGGCGACACCGCGCAGCTCGGCCACAACGACAGCCGGCTCTTTGCGGGCCTGTCGCCCGGCGACCAGCTGCACCTGCGCGAAACCGCACTGGCATTGCGCGCCGAAGCCAGCGTGCTGTTCGTCCGGTTCGCGCTGAAGGATGCGGGCATCGTCACGCCGATCGAAGCCGAGGTTCGCGATGCGGCCACCCCGGTGCCGGTCGCCGACGACCTGCTGCATCCGTCGTGCCAACCGATGAAGGACCACTACTGGCACAGCGACGTGCTGGCCGCGGGCGCCACCACGTGTACGGCCGATTTCGCCGTGTTCGACCGCGACTGCGCCGTATCCGGTTATTTCCGCTGGGAAACGTCGATCGAAATCGCCGGGGGCCGGCCGGACGCGAAATAGCCCGGTTTCAACCCGTTGTCGGATCGTCACGGCAACTTCTCGCTGCTACCGAAACCCGCGTTCCTGGCGATCTTCCGTGCGAATGCCGCCGACCGGCAGGACCTGGAACGCTTCATCGACGATGCGCCGGAACCGGCAGCGCCCCATTGCCGCCCGGTACGGCGGCCTGTTCATGGGCCGCGCGTTGCCCGTCGGCTGGTGCGTCGCACGCGAAGTGGCGGCCACGCACCGTCACACGCTACGTCCCAACAGCTGCCCCGGCCAGCCGTCCACGTCGAAGGTTGAAATTCGCTCATACCCGCAGGACTCGTAGAAGCGCACCAAGGCGCCCGTCCCGCCGCCATAGCAGTCCACCCGCAAGCGCCCCACGCCGGCCGCCCGGGCGCGCTCATCCGCGAAGGCCATCAGGCGCCGGCCGACACCCCGCGCCCGTGCATCGCGCGACGCCACCAGCACGCGCACATAGATCTCCGGCTCGTTCGCCGGCGGCACGTAGGGCATGGACTCGCCAAGGATCAATGCGCCCAGGACGCGGCCTTCCCGATCCTCCGCGACCCACGCGTCGGGCAGCGCACAGGCTTCGGTCACGAGCGCGATCCGCCTGGGTTGCGTCGACCATGGCTCGCGGCCCCATTGCCCATCGTTGCCGATGGAAACGAACCACGCTATCACGTCATCGAAGATCCCCAGCACGGCCGGCGCATCGAGCGCACCGGCGCGACGAATCACCCGTTCGTCCATTCCTGTCTCCGTCACGGTCAACCCTCCTTCGCCGGATTCGACGACCGGCGCGCAATTGGATGTCCTGCCGAGCCGCCCGAGGACGCGCGCTCGAAACCCGGCGATCAAGCCCGCTACGGTACTGAAATTCCCCCCGGTTGATCAAGGCGTGACGGCCCGCGAGCCGCAACCTTGCCGGTGGAGCGGCGCGTCAAAAGCGATTCGGCGCCAGGCCGAGGGGGCCGAACAACCATGCCGCAACGCATACCCCATCGCGCTCGCCTGATCCGGCCGGCCGATGCGCCGCCTGCGCCGCACCGGATCGCAGCGAATCGATTCCCGCGCGAATGCCCTCCTTCACGACAAAAAAATCTACAATCGACGCGATGCATCGCAGGCATGAAGCGCCGGCCGCCCCACTCTCGCTCGCCACCATGAACGCACCCGCTGATTCCCCGCCGTCCGCCCCGTCGGTACTCGGCGTCTATCGTCAACTGGCAGACCCGTCCGCCGGGCAATGGATCGTCAGCCGCTCCGAACGCGCGCACCTGTACCGCATCCAGCATCACCGGCCCGACGGCAGCACATCGGTCGATACGGTCGTCGATGCGGACAACCTCGATGCGAAGCTGCACAAGTGGATCCAGGAAGGCTTCGTCCGGCGCGAAGCGAGCGACCGTGCGACGCCCGCCCATCGCGGCGCGTTCATGCCGGACCTGCGCCGCGCGCACGCTGCGCGAGCGGCGGCAGTCGGCGCTGCGGCGCACGTCGTGCAGGTGGGCGGCGTGCCGATGCCGCGCGGCCCGGGCGGGCCGCTCGTGCCGCCGCTGAACCCGGCCTACCTGTTCACCGCGCGCGCGACGAACGTGCTGGAAGACATCGTCGAGAACCGCCGCATCCTGCTGATCGGCCACACCGGCACCGGCAAGACGAGCCTCATCGAGCAGGCCGCCGCGCTGGCCGGCCATGGCGTGCTGCGCTCGAACATGAACGGGCAGACGACGGTCGGCGACTTCGTCGGGTTCTGGACCGTCAAGGGCGGCGAGACGATCTGGGTCGACGGCGTGCTGCCGACCGCGATGCGTGACGGGCTGTGGCTCATCGTCGACGAAATCGACTTCGCGGAACCGGCGATCCTCGCGGTGCTGACGGCCGTGCTCGAACCGGCCGGCCGCCTGTTGCTGAAGGAAAAAGGCAACGAGATCGTCGTCCCGCATCCGTCGTTCCGGCTGTTCGCGACGGCCAATGCGGCGGGCGCGATGGGGCAGTTCCGTCATCTGTACCAGGGCGCCAACGTGATGAACGAGGCGTTTCTCGACCGCTGGCGCGTCTACCGCCTCGACTACCTGCCGCCCCCCGACGAGGCGCGCGTGCTGCAGCGCACGTTCGGCGCGGCCATGACTGCGGCGATGGCCGACACGCTCGCGGCCATCGCGGCCGACTGCCGCGCCGCATTCGTCCGCGAGGATCTGGCCAGCGCGTTCTCGACGCGGCGCCTGATCGACTGGGCCGAGCTGATGCTGCGCACCGGCGACCCCGAATCGGCCGCCGGGCCGACGATCTATGCGAAGGTCAGCGCGGAAGACGCCGACCTGATCCGCAGCATCATCCGCCACTACATCGACGTCGAGGCCTGACGGGATGGACCGGGACGACGACGCGCGCTCGCTTCACCTGACCCGGCTGGCCCGCACGCTCGCGCAACGGCACGGCATCGAGGTACGGTTCGCGCGCGACGGGCAGGATGCGCGGCAAGACCTGCTGGTGCTGCCCGACACGCTGCTCGCCGGCGACGTGGACGACGACGCGATCACCGGTCTCGTCGACCTCCACGCGGCGCGCGCCCGCTTCGGCGCGATCGATGAGGTTGCCGCGCTGGCGTCGCCCGCGGTGCGGGCCGTTGCGCAGGCGATCGACGATCGGCGCGCGGCCGCTCGCCTCGCTTCGATCTATCCCGGCGCGATGACATTCCTGCGGCGGATGCGGGTCGCGGCGGCCGCCGACACGCTCCATCGGTGGCCGCGCATGGCGTGGCGCAACCGGCTGATGTGGCGCATCGAGCGCGCGCTGTGGGACGAGCCGCCGCCCCCCATCGAGCGCGTGCCGTCGCTCGACGCGACGATGGCGGCTTCGGACGATCTCGTCGACGAAGCCCGTGCGGCGACATCGACCGCCGACAGCATCCGCGCGGCGCACCGGATCGTCGAACGCGTACGCGCACTGGCGTCGGCCGGCGCGAACAACATGATGTTCACGGCCGATCCGGGCAGCACGATCGACGGCGACAGCATCGCTGCCGAATTCGAATCGGACGAACAGGGTGCGCCGGACGACTCACGTGCGCCGGTTTCGGCCGAATCGAGCGCCGGTGCGATCGCCGACACCGAATCGTCAGCCGAGGCGCCGTCACCGGGCGATGCAACGCCCCGCACGATTCCCCTGTCCGCCGACAACCGGCCGCTGCTGTCGGTCCCGCTGACCACCGCGTTCGACACGGTGACGGACTTCACCGGCAAGGGCGAACCGGCGCGCTGGCATCGCCTGCGAAGTGCGGCCCGCGCACGGACCGAGCCGCTCAAGCGGCAACTCGAACGTGCGTTGAAAGTGGACGAGCAGACGCGCTGGAAGCGCGAACAGGAGCGCGGCGAGCTCGACCGGATGTCGCTCGCCCGCCTCGTCACCGCGCCCGGCTATCGCACGCCGTTCCGCGTCCGGCGTGCGGCGCCCGGGCGCGACGCGGCCGTCAGCCTGCTGATCGATTGCAGCGGGTCGATGGCCGGCAGGAAGATCGAGCTCGCCACGCTATGCGCGGCGGCGCTGTGCGATGCACTGACGCAGCTCGGCTTCGCGTGCGAAGTGCTCGGCTACAGCTCCGTCGAGGATGCCGCGATGCGCGCGCACTACCAGCGCTGGATCGACGCCGGCCGCGACACGTTCGGCTACAACCGGTTCGTCGAACGGCTCGACCTGCGCGTCTACAAGCGGTTCGATTCCGACAACCCGAGCGGTCTCGCCTGCATCGAATGCGGCCACGAGAATCCCGACGGCGAGGCGTTGAGCTGGGCTGCCGAGCGGCTGCTGGCGAAGCGCGCGCGGCGGCGGATCCTGATGGTGCTGTCGGACGGCTATCCGGCAACCGGCGACGGCAACCCGGCGATCCTGCGCTCCGACCTGCGCGCACGCATCGACGCGCTGCGCGAGCGGCGCGTCGAACTGATCGGCGTCGGGATACTCGATGATTCGGTCGAGGCGTTCTATCCGGTCAGCGGCGTGGTCGAGCATCTGCACGCGTTGCCGGGCGCGGCGTTCAGTGTGCTTGGCGATACGCTGCTGGATCGGCGCTAGCCTCCGCCACGCCTGCGGTTGCAGTCGAACCCGCACTCGCATTGCCGCCGGCGCGCCGGATCGGTATTCGCACGCAGAACGTCGTGCCGCGGCCGGGCTCGCTCGTCACGTCGATGGTGCCGCGATGGCGCTCGACGATGCCGTGCGATACCGACAATCCGAGCCCCGTGCCCTGCCCGACCGGCTTCGTCGTGAAGAACGGATCGAAGATCCGCCGGACGACGTCCGGCGTCATCCCCGTTCCGGTGTCGCTGATCGCGATCGTCACCTGCTCGCCATCGCTCGACGTGCGGATCGTGATCACCCCGCGCTCGGGAATCGCGTGCGCCGCGTTCACCAGCAAGTTCATGAAAACCTGGTTCAACTGCGACGGCAGGCATTCGACCTGCGGCACGTCACCGTAATCGCGCACGATGTCGGCCTTGTACTTGAGTTCGTTGTGGACGACGTTGAGCGTGCTTTCCAGGCCCGCGCGGAGATCGACCACGCTCCACTCGTCGCTCGCCGGACGCGAGAAATCGCGCAGGTCCTGCACGATGCGCCGCACGCGCAGCGCGCCGTCGATCGATTCGTCGATCAGGGTCTCGATCTCGCCGCGCACGTAGTCCAGGTCCGCCGCGCGGCCCATTGCCGCCAGCGCGTCGCGCGCGGCCGGGTCGAGCTGCGGCAGCGCGGCTTCATGCGCGGCGATCACGTCGAGCAGACCGTGCACCCACGTCTTCAACGTATTGAGGTTCGCACTGACGAAGCCGATCGGATTGTTGATCTCGTGCGCGACACCGGCCGCGAGCTGACCGATCGACGCGAGTTTTTCCGACTGCAGCAGTTGCTCGTGGGTGTCTTCGAGTTCGTGCAACAAGCGCCGCTGCTCGTCCTTCTCCTGTTCGAGCCGTGCCTGCGCGACCTTGCGCTCGTCGATCTCGGTCGCCATGATCTCGCGCGTGTGCTGCAGTACCGTCGTCGTCTGTTCGTAGCGATGCAACGCGCGTTCGAGTTCCGCGGTCCGCACCCGCACGAGCCGCTCGAGCGTATCGGTCATGCCGCGCAGGAAGGTTGTGCGCGCATCGAATCGGCTCAGCAACAGCGTGACGACCAGCGTCCCCATCGTAAACAGCGCGACGGTCGTCGCGAGCCACGGCGTGTCGACCCCGTTCGCGGCCCCGCACCGTGCGTCCGGCGCGAAATGGGCGGCCGCCATCGCCGTGTAGTGCATGCCGGTGATGGCAATCCCCATCACGAAGGCCGCGCCGACCCGCTGGGCGGTCGCATGGCGCGCGTGCTGCACGCGCAGCGCCTGCGCGATCCACAATGCGGCGGTCGACGCGATCACCGCAATGCCGATCGAGGCCGCGAACAGCACGGCATCGTAGCGAATGCCGGGCTCCATGCGCATCGCGGCCATCCCCGCGTAATGCATGCCGGCGATCCCGCCGCCCATCAGCGCGCCGCCCGCGAGCAGCCGCCGCCAGCCCAGCCGCGCACGCGTGACGACAGTCAGCGCGAAGTACGACACGAGCACGGCAATCGCCAGCGACGCCCCCGTATCCGGCAACGCGTAGCCGAGCGGAATCGGCAGCGAGAACGCGAGCATGCCGACGAAGTGCATCGACCAGATGCCGGCACCCATCGCCACCGCGCCGCCGCCCAGCCACGCCCGCTTGAGCTTCGGGTTGTCGAGCAGCGAGATGAAGGCGGCCAGGTCGAGTGTCGTATAGGAGGCCAGCGTCGCGATCGCGAGCGACAGCAGGACCAGCGGGAGATTGTAGGTGCCGTACATGATCGAGCGCCCGAATCGAGGTGAGTGCGTTGCCGCGGCGCCCGGTCGCGCACCGCGGCCATCAGGCCGCGCGGCCGGGCTCAGGCCGGTGCCGCCCCCGCGTTCGACGCCGGCTTCGCGGCCGCCTGGCCGGCCAGCACGAGGATGTCGAACGACGTCCCCTCGCGCGTCTCGAAGCGGCGCACGAGTTCGATCTGGTGCGCCGACATCACGCTGCCCTTGGTCATCAGCAGCACGCCGCGATGCGTGCGCAGATCGTCGGCGAGCTGCATCCCTTCGCGCAGCTGCGCGGACTTGATCTCCGCGACGGACGCCGCGATGCCGAGGCCTGCCGGGTCCCGCATCAGTTCGACCAGGCTATCGACGATCAGCGCGTCGTAACGCACGCCCGCCTGCGAGTGCAACGCGTCGATCGCCTGTTCGACCGAATGCGGCGTGCCGATGTCGCCATTCCTCAGCCCTTCGAAATCGCGCGCGATCGCCACGATCCGCGAGCCGAGCGGGATCGCGTCGCCTGCCAGCCCGTCCGGCGTGCCGCGTCCGTTGAAGCGTTCGTACTGGTGCAGCACGATCGACGCGACCTTGTGCAGTTGCGCGACCGGCGTCAGCACCATCTGCGCGCGCAGCGGATGCTGCAGGAACAGGCCGTGTTCTTCCGCCGTCATTTTCGCGAGCGGCTTGTGCAGCAATTCGTCCGGCAGCGACAACTTGCCGATGCCGTGCAGCAGCCCCGCGAAATAGACGTCCTGTGCATGCAGCTCGCTCATCCCGGCGGCCAGCGCGAGCCGCCGCGCAATCTCGCCGACCCGCATCGCGTGACCGCTGGCGGACCCGCAGCGCATCTCGATCATGCTCGCGCAGACCTGAACCATCGCGGTGAAACTGCTTTTCAGGTCACGTTGCGCGGCTTCGAGGAACATCACGGTCTGGCCGAGCTCTTCGGTGCGCGCACGAACCTGCGTTTCGAGTTCCGTGTTGAAACGGCGCAGCGCTTCGTTCTGCGCTTCCGTCAGCGCGGCGAGCCGGGCCGCTTCACGCCGCAAGCGCCGCTGCTCCAGCGCCTGTTCGAGAGTCAGCAGCAGGTCGTGATCGTCCCACGGCTTGTTCAGGTAGCGATAGACGCCGCCGTCGTTGACGGCCTGCACGACCGACGCGATCTCCGCATAGCCGGTCAGCAGGATGCGCATCGTGTCCGGGTAGAGCGCCCGGGCCCGCGCCAGGAATTCCGCGCCGCTCATGCCCGGCATCCGCATGTCGGACACGATCAGGTCGACTTCGGTCGATGCCAGTATCTCGAGGGCCGCCTCGCCGCTTTGCGCGGTCAGGATCTCGTAGCCGGCAGGCCGGAACACGCGCCTGAGCGCCGACAGCATGCTTGGCTCGTCGTCGACCAGCAGGATCGACGGTACGCCACCCGCATCGTCGGATGTCGCCGGCGCCCCGCTCGTTTCAGGCGATACCGCATTCGGTCCGTTTGTTGCAGATGTCGTCATGATAGGCCTCGGATCGTGTATTTATATTCTCTCTGCATCATCGGCATACACCGCGCATTCCATATCCGGGAAAACGCTGATGCGCTCGTCCGGAACACGCCGCGGATGCGTTACCGCGGCGCGCGACCGCATGCGATCTACCCCGCCGTCGAACCCGGTTCGCGCACGTAGAAGATGTCCCACTCCGCTTCGTCCGCCTGCACGAAGCCGTGCCGCGCATAGAAGCGGTTCGAATCGCTGCCGCGCAGCGCACCGACGTGTACGGGCACGCGCATCTCGTCCGCCTCGGCAAAGATCCTGCGCAGCACGGCCGCGCCGATGCCCTTTCCCTGATGCTCGGGCACGATGTACAGATGATCGAGCAGCCAGTGGTCTTCCTGCCGCCGAACCACGAAAAAGCCCGCGTTCACTCCATCGGCTTCGATGAAGCGGCACAGCGCCGGGTCGAACGACGCGAGAAAGCGTTCGCGCGCACGCCGGGGATCGAAGCGGCCGATGCGTTCGAGGCTGTCGCGCATCGCGGCGATGCGGATCGCAACCAGCGTTTCGGCGTCGGATCGGGTGGTGACGGGAAAGGTCAGGTTCATGGGCAAGTCGCGCTCACGCGGAGAAAAGGCCCGGCGTCGCAGCGCAAGCGTCGAAGCGTTCTCGCGACGCCGGCCGCCGGCACGAACGGCGCGTCAGGGCGTCTCGATGCCTTCCGCCCGCGTCGCCAGGAATCGCAGGTACTTGCCGTCCTCGTCCTCGAACAGTTCCGGCCCGCCACCCATGTACGCGCGCATCAGCTCGTCGGCCGCGCGGTCGAGATCGCCCAGTTCGAACTGGCACTGACCGAGCCTCAGGTGCAGGAACGGGTTGCCGATCGCGTTCGGGAAATGCATCGACTTGGCGAGCGTGTCGCGTCCGGCCGCGTAGTCCGCTTGAAGAAAATTCGCGTCGCCGATCGCGGCCATCAACCAGGTTCCGGCTTCCCAGTTGGTCTTGGGTTCGGGAAGCAGGTCGAATCCCGCCCGGAATTTCGTCAGCGCGCCCGCGTAGTCGCCGTCTTCCATCAATGCATCGCCCGCGTCGCTCAGCGCGCCGATCCGTTCGTACAGTGCGTTGTCCAGTTCTGCCATGTCGAGTCCCTGTTCCGGAGTTGAAATCGGCCCGGTGTGGCCGGTGGTTGCGATGCAATCGCGGTGATTGTGTGCGGTTTTGCCGCCCGGGTCGGTCATCCGGATGGCATTCATCCAGCATACCCGAGCCGTATGACCCGCGCGCCGCGACTTTGGGCTCGCCTTCGTGTGCCCTGGCGCACCGCGCCTCGCATTACACTATCTGCCGCAACGCTACGCGTCCCGACAATCCGTGCTGCCGGGCATCCAGCTGACCGTGGTCCAGGTCACGCTCGCCCGGCAAATTTTCGTTTGACTATCGATCCATGCTCCGCTTCGACAATCTCGGCAAGCGCTACGACAAGCGCGTCATCTTCAAAGGACTCAGCCACGCATTCGGTGCCGGATGCGTGGCGCTGTGCGACGAAACCGGCAGCGGCAAATCGACGTTGCTCGCCATTCTCGCCGGCGCGATCGACGCGGACGAAGGCGAGGTGTGGATCGGCGGCCATTCGCTGCGCACCGCGCCGCACGATGCGAAATCCGCGCTGGCGTATGTGCCCGACGATTGCCTGGCGTATCCGTCGCAGACCGGCCGCGAGTTTCTCGGTCTCGTGGCGGCCGCCAGGAATGCCGTCGTCGACACCCGCACGCTCGAGCTGGCGGATCGATTCGGGCTTGCACCGCATCTGGAGAAGCGCTTCGAGCAGATGTCGTTCGGCACGCGCAAGAAACTGTTCCTGACGGCGACGACGCTCGGCACGCCCACCGTCGTGATCGCCGACGAACCGGACAGCGGGCTCGATGCCGCGTCGCGTGCGGTTCTGATCGATCTGTTCAGGACCTTGGCGGCAGACCGCACCGTCTTCTTTTCGAGTCACGATCCGGCACTGGCGCACGCCTGCGACGCAAGGATCACTGGTTTCGCGGCGCTTGGATTCGCCGGATAGACGGGTTCATCGCCGGCGCGGTCACGGGGATGGACAAGGCCCGGCTGCGTGACATGGGAAGGAAAGGCGCCCGTATCGTTCGCGGCAAGTACGGTATCGCCGTCAGGCGAGACCTTGGTGTTCGTCAAGTGTTCGTGCGGTCAGGCGCGACCGCGCCTTGGGGCGGAAAGGACAGCGGCCGACCAGAACCATTTCGGCAACCCGCGAAGCACCGGCGATCGTCACGCCAGCGATGCGGCGGCGTCCCGTTCCGACGGCATCATGCTCGTTGAGCATCGATCCACGCGCCGGCAATCGATCGCTGTCTTTTACCGGCAGACAGTGCGAAACGTACCACCCCGCTTCGCACTGCCGTGCCTTCCCCGATGCGCATGCCCGGCGTGCCGGGCCCCGATCAGCCGACTATCCGACGGCGTCGTTCGACCCGCGCACGCACCCGGCCCTGCTCCCCGTCAGGCCTTCAACGCCCCGAACACCTCGTCCAGCATCTTCTTCGCATCGCCGAACAGCATCCGGTTGTTGTCCTTGTAGAACAGCGGATTGTCGACGCCCGCATAGCCGGACGCCATGCTTCGCTTCATCACGATCGAGGTCCTGGCCTTCCACACCTCGAGCACCGGCATCCCGGCGATCGGGCTCGCCGGATCTTCCTGCGCCGCCGGGTTCACGATATCGTTCGCGCCGATCACCATCGACACGTCGGCTTCGGGGAAATCGCCGTTGATCTCGTCCATCTCCATCACGATGTCGTAAGGCACCTTCGCCTCGGCGAGCAGCACGTTCATGTGCCCTGGCATGCGCCCGGCCACCGGATGGATCGCGAAACGCACGTCGACGCCCTTCTCGCGCAGTACCTTCGTGAGTTCGTGCACGGTGTGCTGGGCTTGCGCCACGGCCATCCCGTAGCCGGGCACGATGATCACGCTCTTCGCATCGCGCAGCAACTCGGCCGTCTCCAGCGCGCTCACCGCCACCACTTCGCCGGCCGGCTGGGCACTGCCGCCCGCCGCCGCGGGCGCACCGCTGCCGGTGCCGAAGCCGCCGGCAATCACGCTGATGAAGTTGCGGTTCATCGCGCGGCACATGATGTACGACAGGATCGCACCCGACGAGCCCACCAGCGCGCCGATCACGATCAACAGGTCGTTGCCGAGCATGAAGCCGGTGGCCGCCGCCGCCCAGCCCGAGTAGCTGTTGAGCATCGACACCACGACCGGCATGTCCGCGCCGCCGATCGCCATCACCATGTGCACGCCGAACAGCAGCGACACCACCGTCATCACGATGAGCGGCGTCATGCCGTCCTGGATCGTCTCCGCATGCAGGAAGGCGCGGCCGAACACGATCACGATCACCAGCGCGGCCAGGTTCAGCCAGTGCCGCGCCGGCAGCAGCAGCGGCTTGCCGCCGATCTTGGCGGAGAGCTTGCCGAACGCGATGACCGAGCCCGCGAAGGTCACCGCGCCGATCAGGATGCCGACGTAGATTTCCACTTCGTGGATCGCGTGCTCGGCACCGGTGAACTGCACCGACGTATCGATGTAGCTCGCGAAGCCCACCAGACACGCCGCCAGACCGACCAGGCTGTGCATCAGCGCGACCAGCTCGGGCATCTGCGTCATCTGCACCTTCTTCGCGGCGTAGAGGCCGACCGCGCCGCCGACGACCAGTGCAGCCACGATGTACGGAATGCCCCCGGCCGAGACGCGCGGGCCGAGTACCGTGGCGATCACGGCGATCAGCATGCCGATCATGCCGAGCAGGTTGCCGCGCCGTGCGGTCTCGGGATTGGCCAGCCCGCCCAGGCTGAGGATGAACAGAATGGCCGCGCCGATATAGGAGACGGTAGTCAGGTTGGAAGTCATGGTTGTCGTCTCCTTACTTGCGGAACATCGCCAGCATGCGTCGCGTCACCGCGAAACCGCCGAACATGTTGACGGCCGTGAGCGTCAGCGCGCCCACCGCCAGGCCCAGGATCAGTCCTGACGGACGGCCCTCCGCCGCCGCGTCGCCCAACGGCGGCGCGACCTGTACCAGCGCGCCGATCGCGATGATCGACGAGATCGCGTTGGTGACGCTCATCAGCGGCGTATGCAGCGACGGCGTGACGTTCCAGATCACCATGTAGCCGACGAAGCAGGCCAGCACGAAGACCGTGAAGTGCGACAGGAACGTGGCCGGCGCGAACTGGCCGACCAGCAGGAACGCCAGTGCGCCGACGGCGAACACGATGGCGAGCGACTTCGCCGACATCGGCGCGCCGCTGCCGTGACCGTGCCCCTTGGACGCGCTTGCCGCGACCGGCGGCGCGGCGGGTTTCGGCGCGGCGGCCGGCTGCTGGATCGGCGGCGGCGGCCAGGTGACGTTGCCTTCCTTGATGACCGTGAGGCCGCGGATCGCGTCGTCGGCGAAGTCGACGTCGATCGTGCCGTCCTTGGTCTTGCACAGCTCTTCGACCACGCGCAGCAGGTTGGTCGCATAGAGTGTCGACGACTGCCGTGCCAGGCGCGACGCGAGATCCGTGTAGCCGATGATGGTCACGTCATGGCGCACCACGGCCTCGCCCGGCACCGTCAGCTCGCAGTTGCCGCCTTGCTCGCCTGCCATGTCGACGATCACGCTGCCCGGCTTCATCGATTGCACCATCTCGGCCGTAATGAGCTTCGGCGCGGGCTTGCCGGGAATCAGCGCGGTGGTGATGATGATGTCCGCGTCCCTGGCCTGCTGCGCGTACATCGCGCGCTGCGCCTGCTGGAAGCCTTCGCTCATCACCTTCGCGTAGCCGCCGCCGCCCGAGCCCTCTTCCTCGTAGTCGACCTTGACGAATTCGCCGCCCAGCGACTTGACCTGATCGGCCACTTCCGCGCGCGTGTCGTTGGCGCGCACGATCGCGCCGAGGCCCGCGGCCGTGCCGATCGCCGCGAGGCCGGCGACGCCCGCGCCGGCGATGAACACCTTGGCCGGCGGCACCTTGCCGGCGGCCGTGATCTGCCCGTTGAAGTAACGGCCGAATGCGTGGGCCGCCTCGATGACGGCGCGGTAGCCGCTCACGCCGGCCATCGACGTCAGTGCATCCATCTTCTGCGCGCGCGACAGCGTGCGCGGCAGCGAATCGATCGCCAGCACCGTGGCCCGCTTCGCGGCCAGCTGCTGCATCAGTTCAGGGTGCTGGGCCGGCCAGACGAAGCCGATCAGCGCGCCGCCTTCGCGCATCAGCGCGACTTCCTCGCTGCTCGGCGGGCGCACCTTGAGGACGATATCGCTGCGGCCCCATAGATCGGCAGCCGTCGCCACGACTTCGGCCCCGGCCGTGCGGTAGTCGTCATCGCTGAAGTTCGCGCCGGCGCCGGCGCCGCTTTGCACGGCCACCGAGAACCCGAGCTTGATCAGCTTCTCGACCACATCGGGAACGGTCGCTACGCGCCGCTCCTCGTGGGCCGTCTCCAGAGGGACCCCAATCAGTAGTGTCATATCATGAACTGTCAGTAGTGGCCGTCGCAAGGAATTACGGCCTGCGTTTCAAGTCACCCAACCCAATCAATCCGCGTACGACTTTGCTCCGCGCGCAGCTTGGCACTCCCGCGCAGATTTCACAAACGTTCGATCCTCTAATCGACCCTCTAATCGATCGTCTTGTCGGAGCAAACCGGGTCATGCGCTTGCCTGATTACCCTGACGAATATCCGGCATGTGTTCCGACCGGACAAGGCCCGCTGAGCATATCCCGTGCCAGGGTCTTTCCGAAATTTATATTTTGAATCGATGCGCATTCAATCCATGAATCCCCTGCCTGGACACGAAGGCGCGGCAACGCCCATTCACCCGCCAGAGCCGCGCTGGCCGCCCCGTCAACACGGCAATTCGTTTGAAACGTGAATAAATGGCGATCGGCATAAAAACACCGGAATCGGTTTCATCGAGAATTCCCCGCGTATCGGCACAATGCCATTTGTCGCGCGCCGACGACATAATCCGCGGGGCCGACGCGCTTCATTGCCGGCGAATTCAAAGGGGAAGGCTCACTGACTGCCCGGACCCCATCCGGTGACGATCATTCGCGCTGCGCGTCGACGTGCGCACGTATGCGGCGCGCGCCTTCCTCCGGCGTGCAGGTCGATGTGTCGATGCGCAGCGAGTACGGACGTGAATAAGAGTCGCCAACACAAGTCATCCACGAATCCGGAGCAGATGACGGCGGCAGCCAGAGCGAGCAAAGCGGCATGAATATCGAGGCGGCGCTCGAAGCGAATCCGGCGCTTGCCGAAACCAGCAAACCAGGCATGTGTGCGCTCGACGACCCCACGATGACGCCCGAGCCGCTCACTGCTTTCGATACCACGGCGGGCAATACGGGCCTTGATGCCGCGCTGTCTCAGGTAGCGCCGGCAACGAGCGAAGTCATACCCTTTGCCGGCGTGCAGTTTGCTCGGCCGCTCGCGCGGCTGCCCGTTCAGGCCCGATACCGCAGGAATGGAATCAAGCGTGGGCTCGAATGCCATCGAATCGTGCCGATTGGCTCCCGTGATCATGACAGCCAGCGGGATGCCGCGTGCATCTACGACGATGTGTCGCTTCGATCCGAGCTTGCCTCGGTCCGTCGGGTTGGGGCCGGTTTCTTGGCTCCCGGGGCTGGAGACGCTGGCTCCATCTAGGCTCGCACGCTCCCAATCGATCTGGTCGTGCTCTCGCAGTCGACGCAGCATCGCCAAATACAGTCGATGCCATACGCCGGCCGCTTGCCAGTCTCGCAGACGTCGCCAGCATGTCATGCCACTGCCGAAGCCCAACTCCTGCGGAAGGCCTTCCCACGGAATGCCCGTCTGCAAGACATACAAGATACCGTTCAGCACTGCGCGATCATCGACTGTGCGCCGCCGACTCCCCCTGGGCGATGGCGTGAACTCCGGAATCAGCGGCTCCAGCGCCACCCATAATTCGTTACTGATTCTGCGTCTTGCCATGCCGTAGACGATACGGCGCTCGCAGCATCATGCCCACGTTGTGTTAGCCGCTCTTAATTGCGGTTTACGGCAACGCCGGAAATATTCCCCAGCTCGCAAACGTATCTGTATACCATTGTCGGATATACATCGAACCGCACTCCTAGTGAGTGCACATAGTGAGTACACAAATTGATTCAGATTCAATAGCGCCACGCTCTCCTCACCTCAATCGCACGGGATGCCATGTCGACCTGTCTTGTCGCCGCAGTCGATCCGGAGCTTCAGGGCAAACTTGTCGACAGCGAAAGATCGCTGCTGCACGTCAATCCCGCCGCAGCCGGCGTGGTGTCGGCATGGCGCGCCCCGCCGGCCATGCTCGACGACTGGCGCGTACTTGCAGCGGTGCGCTTCATGGAGCAGCGCCTCGATGGCCAGATGCGACTCGACGACATCGCCGCCCAGGCGGATCTCAGTCCGCATCACTTCCAGCGCTACTTCAAGAAGCTGCTGGGGCAGTCGCCGGCCGCCTATCGCCGCCGTATCCAGCTGGAGCGTGCCGCCTTGCATCTATGGATCACCGGCCATCCGGTGATCGATATCGCGTTCATGGCAGGATATGCGAGCCACGAGGCGTTCGTCAGAGCCTTCTATGCTCAGTTTGGGCGCGTTCCGTCGGAGTACCGCAGTCATGCTCGCCAACAGGTAAGTTTTCCGACTGCCGAGGAGCGGGGACGCGTGGCGGAAATCCGGGTGTGCGAGCAGCAGCAGGTTCCGTTGCTGGCGATGCGTTTTTATGGACCGTATGCGAGCGTGGAAACGCACTGGCAACGGTTCGTGGAACGCCTGCAAGTATTGGGGATCGCACCCGAACGGTTCCAGGCGATCGGCATTGCGTACGACAGTCCGGAGATCGTGCATAACGCATTTATCCGCTATGACTGCGCGATTGTCACATCCGATTACGATCACCGCCGTTCGGGCCTGGCGCGTTTGCCGTTCAGAGCAGGAGCCTACGGAGTGCTCTCGCACGATGCGCCGTACGACCAGATATTTTCGACCTATCGGGTCTTGAGCACCGCGTGGCTGCCGACGATGGCGGACGAATTGCGCATGGAACTCACCTGTGCGTACGAGTGTTACCGCGAACCGCCGTGGTTGAATGTGGGCGGTTCGCAGCGCTTCGATCTGATGCTGCCGGTTGCCTGGCTGCGGGCACCGTCGCGCCCCACAGGTGCCCGCGCCAGGACCGGAAACGTAGTTTAGCCGCCGACCACGGGGACGCAGGCTATCACGCGGTCACGCCTGAAACGGCGCTTGTGCCGGCCTGGCCGGCTTCGCCGAGCGCGCGGGAAAACTCGATCACCGAGAGATCCTTCACACCGCCAGGTATGCCAGGTGTATCGTCGTTTCTTCCACACATGAAGATAGTTAGATTCGACGCTCCCGTCACGATGCTGCCCGCCCCGTAACGAAAATGCGGGTCCCTGATCTTCGTTCGGTTTTCCGCCAGGACATGCCGGTTCGACAGCAACGTTATCGCGCGCTTATCGAGGTCGATGCGGTACAGACCTGCCCAGTCGTCGATCGCCTTGGGGTTCAAATCGCTGCCCTCCAGATCGCCCGCCAGACTCAGCAGATAGAGCGAACCGTCTTTGGCCCTCAGCAGATTCATGTTATCCGAGCCGTGCTCCGTTCTCGCCTCGAACAGCGGCTCGAGCGCGAATTCGGGGTCGTCGAGAAGACAATTGTTACTGAGATAAAAATGGACAGTCTTTGACTGGTTGATCGCGACAAGGTATCGCAGATCGTCAAACGAGCCGACATCGACGACTGCGATCGACGCGACACTGATACCTGGCTTGAGCAGCGCGGGCATGCGGATCGGACGATGCAGGTCGTTCAGACCGCCAAGCCAGAAGATGTTCAGGTAGCTCGAACCCGGATCGGTGGCCGGCCACTCGCGCTCCACTTCGACAAGCAGGTAGTCTCCCACCAGTTGACAGCCACCCGGATGATTCCACCAGTCCGGCTTCGTCGTGGTTCGAAGCTCGCGGCGTTCGACGGCCGCGTCGCGATTCACGATACGGATTTCTCCGTTCGGCTGGGCGATGTCGCGAGAGTCGTGGGTGAGAAGATCGAACTGGTTCCAACGGGCCATGCCCTGATAGTGGCTAATCCCGAAGTCGTATTCCATGTGGGTGTACGTATGCCGATAGACGCCGGAGCCGTCGATGTTCAGCCGCTCGAATGCCTGTCTCGGATCGGTCAGCCGGTTCACGGAGAGCCGCCCCGTGTCGGAGCTTTGCGCGAGGCTGCGGCCGTCGTTGTGCCAGAGGCCGCCGGGCACGTCAGTCCGGTTGTCGCACCACATCACGACGCGCGGCTCCTGATTGGTGTCGATGCCGAGCACCTGAAGATTGCCATCTGCGCCGCCCGCCAGCCTAACGGAGATCGCCTGCGCCGATGCGGGTTGCGCTTTGGGCGTCTGCCACTTGCCGTCACCGTCGGTCCACGCGAGCGGCAGTGCGCGACCGCCGGCCTGGACGCCGACGAGATACGCTCGCTTGCCGAACAGGATCGAATGCATCGCTACATAGCTATAACCTTGCGGCGTGACCGGCGTGAACTCCTGGTGCCAGTTGCCGTCAGCGTCTTGACGGGAAATCCTGACGATCTGTCCTTGGTTCGTTAGCCCGAAGACATAAAGATTGTGATGAATGTCGTGCTGAACGAGTATCTCCCGATAGGACGCGCCGGCGTTGGAGCCGAGACGCTGGCTGCGCTCGCCCACTGGATTCCATTGGTGCGAGCTGTTCTGCCACGCGATCAGGTAGGCGAAGCCATCCGTTGCGCCTATCCCGATCAGTTGCGGAAGATCGTAACGTCCGCTGCCGCTACCAACGCCCAGCTGAAGTGTTCGGTACTGCCGTTGACGCGTCAGTGGCTCGTTGCCGCCTGCGTGCCAGCTACCGTCATTCGACTGCGTGACGGCAAGGTACGGAAGCCGGTCGCTCTGTCCCAGGCCGATGACTTGCAAACCGTTGGTGCCGGGCCCGCAGGCTAGCTGTTCGACGTAACCGCGATCGGGGCCCAACGGGCCTGCCGCATAGCCGCTGGGCGCTCGCCACTCGCCGTTGTAGTACGCCGGCAGGTAAAGGCGGTGCGTGGACGAATCGGTGCCCAACGCCTGGAGAAATCCGCCGTTGCCCGCTACGAGCTGAATCTGACCGTACGACCGCGCGCCGGCGAAGGCGAGCGCGTTGTAGCTCGGCATCATCCATGCACCGGACTGCGCCTGCCACGCGTAGCCGTAGAGTCGCCCAGGCGACTGGGGGTCGTTGCCGATTCCGATTAGCTGGGCTATGAAAGGGGCATGGTCCGGCCGGCCGCCGAACGAACCCGCCGTTAGACTGACCGCGGTGGGGAATTGAGTGCGCATGTTTTTCTCCTTGGCAAAGATACTGTGAGCACGTGGAGCTGTGGAGCGCGCCACCTGCGATGCCGTCGAGCGGACGCGGGGCGTGTCGGTCGAGAATCTATCAAGCGGTTGAGGGCGCGGCTTGATAATTCTTGCGGTCCGTATCGGGCCGAGCAGCGCGTATGCATTGCGGGTACCTTGATGCTGCAACCGGGTCCTCGCCGATGCATCAATCACCGTCGCCCAGGGGTAGTCGGCGGCGCACAGTCGATGATCGCGCAGCGCTGAACGGTATCTTGTATGTCTTGCAGACGGGCATTCCGTGGGAAGGCCTTCCGCAGGAGTTGGGCTTCGGCAGTGGCATGACATGCTGGCGACGTCTGCGAGACTGGCAAGCGGCCGACGTATGGCATCGACTGTATTTGGCGATGCTGCGTCGACTGCGGGAGCACGACCAGATCGATTGGGAGCGTGCGAGCCTAGATGGAGCCAGCGTCTCCAGCCCCGGGAGCCAAGAAACCGGCCCCAACCCGACGGACCGAGGCAAGCTCGGATCGAAGCGACACATCGTCGTAGATGCACGCGGCATCCCGCTGGCTGTCATGATCACGGGAGCCAATCGGCACGATTCGATGGCATTCGAGCCCACGCTTGATTCCATTCCTGCGGTATCGGGCCTGAACGGGCAGCCGCGCGAGCGGCCGAGCAAACTGCACGCCGGCAAAGGGTATGACTTCGCTCGTTGCCGGCGCTATCCGAGACAGCGCGGCATCAAGGCCCGTATTGCCCGCCGTGGTATCGAAAGCAGTGAGCGGCTCGGGCGTCATCGTGGGGTCGTCGAGCGCACACATGCCTGGTTTGCTGGTTTCGGCAAGCTCCGGATTCGCTTCGAGCGCCGCCTCGATATTCATGCCGCTTTGCTCGCTCTGGCTGCCGCCGTCATCTGCTCCGGATTCATGGATGACTTGTGTTGGCGACTCTAAGCCGGATGCCCGAATTGCGATCGAGCCATGCCTTCGGCTCGATCCGGTCTCGCGCGTTCGCGCTGCTCGAGGATGTCGAGCGGGCACGTAACGCCGATCACGAAGGTCTGACGCGGCGACAGCGCGGCGATGCACTCGTCGAGCGCGGACCAATCCCGAAGCACAAGGTCCAGCACGATCTCGAAATGGCTGGCCGCGATGCGCGCGAGCGTCGACTGCAGGTTGAGCAGGTGAAGTCTCAGCGCCTGATTCCGTTCTTCGTCCGATCGCATGTCACGCCGGCGCGACATTTCGACGAATGCGTCGAGCAACACATGAAACGTCGGCACGCCCGAACTTTGCTGGAGCGCCCGCGCCAGACTGATCTTCCCTGCACTGGTCGGGCCGTGCAATACGACGGCGACGGGTTTCATGGTGATGGTCCGGTGAGATTGCCGGTTGCCCGGTTGCCGAGCTAGATCAGCTCGGCGACGCGCACGATGACGAGCGCGGCCGGCACGAGCACCGCCTGCGCGCACACCGTGCCGAGCACGCGCGCGAGCGCGAGTGTCGTGATGGCGCGCCGAAAGCTGTTCTCCGAAATCCGCCCTTCGATGACGTCGTCGGTCATGACGGAAACCTGCGGGTCGATGACGACCGCCAGCACGACGGTCGCGAATCCGTTGATGACGGACGACAGGTTCGCGCATGTCACTCGCAGGTCGGGCTTCAGATAGCCCGCATACAGCGACGCGAACACGCCGACCGTCCAGATCGCCATCGCGGCAACGTTCAGCGCAATGACGCCCCATGACACGCCGATGTTCGCGGTCAGTTGCGTGACGTTCTGGCTGGACGGCAGTCGCGCGCCGACGCGGAGATAGTTGATACCCGCACGACTGCACGCGTGCAGCAGCAGGCGGGGAATCGAGCGGTTCACCTGGAAGTGTTCGACAGCGCGACTGAAATAACGCTGGAACGTCGGGATCAGGAACGACCCGGCGATGGTCGCCGCGGTGGCGGCGAGCAGGAACCACCGGAAGTCGGCCAGCAATCCGCTCCCCATCCGGTGCGCGATGTCCATTTCAACCCGTTTCGCGATGAACGGCCCCTGAAAGGAATTGGCCGTTCGCGACACCAGCGCGATGATCCCGAACAACGAAAACGACAACGCAATGCGACGCGTGCGAACGCCGGCGATGCGCACCGCATACGCCAGTGTCGCGATCACATGGATGACGAAGGTAAGCCCGCAGATGATCCAAAGCTGACTGTCCATGCTGGTGCCGCGTGCGTGACGGGATCACGAGTGTACCCGAGCGCAAGCCGCGCCCGGCGCGTCAACCTGAAGAAGCCGTTTGCGCAGCGGTAACGGTTTGGCGACGCGCGTCAGTCGCGACCGTGTGGCGCCGATGCCCGCGCTTCATTCAGGATCCAGGTCGCGAACGCCTGCAACGGCCCGTCGGCCAGTTCGATCGGCTCGGGCAGGACGAGGCAGAAGTTTTTCGTCACCGCCGTGCCCACCGGCCACGGTGCGACCAGGCGGCCCTGCTCGAGCTCCGCGTCGATGTAAAGGCGCGGCACCAGCGCGACACCCAGGCCGGCCAGCGCCGCCTCGATCAACATCGAATGAAGGTCGTAACGCGCGCCGACCGCGGAATTGCTCAGCACGATGCCGGACTCTTGTGCATAGGCCTGCCACGCGTCCGGGTTTTGTCGCCGGTGAAGACGTGGCAATGCATCCAGCGACGGGTTCGCCCCGGCGCCGGCGAGCAGCGCCGGACTGCAGACGGGCACCAGCACTTCCTCCAGCAGCGGATGCAGATGCATCCCCGCCCATGCCGGATGCGCGAAATGAATCGCCGCGTCGAAACCGCTCCCGGCCAGCAGGAACGGTTCCATCCGCTCGGCGATATGCACGGTGATGTTCGGATGCCGATCCTGAAAGTGTTTCAGCCGGGGAATCAGCCAGCGGGTGGCAAAGGTTGGAATGGCGGCGATATCGATACTCGCGCCTTCGATCGGCTGCCCCATCAGGTACAGGCTGTCCCGTTCGAGCCGATCCAGAATCTCGCGAACCTGCACCGCATAGCGCGCGCCGTTCGGCGCAAGCCGTACCCGATTGCCGATCCGCTCGAACAGGGTAACGCCCAGGAACGCCTCCAGCCGGCCGATCTGACGGCTGACGGCGCCCTCGGTCCGCGCTAGTTCCTCGGCGGCTCGGGCAAAGCTGCCGTGTCGGGCCGCGGCTTCAAACGCCTGGAGCGCGGCATTGCTTGGGATCTTGCGGGACATGGGCGTCGTGTTGGTCAGGGTGTGTTCGCCATCAGCTTGAGTAAATATCACTGAAGGCTGACTTAAATTCGTTTTATGGCGCGAAATTGCGAGCTTAGCATTACGTTACCGCACTGAACATCCGACGTTCCCGGATGGATGTGCATCCTGCCCAAAGGACAATCCCATGATCTACACCGTGGAATGCAGCTTCGCCGACCGCGACAGCGAAGCCGAATGGAACGACTTCTACACGCATGAAAAGCTGCCCGCCCTGATCTCGGTGACGGGGTTTCACACGTCGCAGCGGTTCCAGGCGATCACGGGCGGTTGCCCTGTCTATCTGGCGATCCATACGATCGACGGCCTCGATGTCCTGACCGGCGACGAATATCGCCGGAAAGGCGGCGGCAATTTCGCGAAATGGCAACACCACATCACCGACTGGCATCGGAATCTCTATGGCGATATCGGCCTCGCGCCGGCGGTAAAGGAAGGTGAACACCTCGCACTGAGTGCCGGCGGCCCCGATCCGTTGATTCGGTCGGGCCTCGAACCGCTGGCCATGCAGGCCGTTGCGCTGGAGAAGTTTCCGGAGCGACGTTGGCTCGCCGTCGTGCCACCGCAAAGCACACTGCTCGTCGAGCCGCTCCCGGAAGGCGTTCACCTTTACGCGCCGATGACGCAGCAGTTGACAAGCACACATTCCCTGTCGATGGCGCAGGAGTAGACCACGATGCCGAACGTCACGTTCTCGCTCGATGCGAAGCGGATGCCGGCTGATGAAAATCTCGCCGAGCTGTCGCGCGACTGCGTCGAGCTCTGTACGCATGTGCTCGAGGCGGAACTCAAGAACGTCCACGTCATTTTTGTGGCGGTTCGCCACGGGCATGGACACCCCGTCTTCGCGGACATCCGCTATCGCGACGGGGCGTCTCGCACACCAGCGGTCATGGAACGGTTCATGGCAGCGCTGGATCAGGCGATCGCTCGCCGCACCGGCCTCACGGCACGCATTCGGTGTTTTGGCTACACCGCGTCGAACATTCACGCTCGCAATTAGCCGATTCGGAGAAACACGATGTCCACCCTTACCTTTCCGAGCCAGCAACTCGGGAATTTCACGATTACCGCCATCAGCGACGGGTATCTCACTGCCGGCCTCGACTTCCTGTCGAATATCGATCCGGACGAGGCGTCGAGCATGCAGCGGGACGCGGGACAGAAGGAGCCGTCGGCGGTGCATATCAATTGCTATGTCGTACGCGGAGCGGGCCGCACCGTGCTCATCGATGGCGGGGCTGGCGGGTTCAAGCAATGGGGAGGCCAACTCCGGACGAACCTGGTGCGTGCCGGTATCGAACCCGCTGCGATCGACACCATCCTGCTTACCCACGCCCATCCCGATCATGTCGGGGGGCTGGTGAATGGCTCGGGCCAGGTCGCGTTTCCGAACGCGGAACTGGTCGTGCATCAGCGGGAGGTCAGGTTCTGGCAGGACGACGGAAACCTCAGTCGCGCCAGCGAGCGGGCTCGCGGCAACTTCGCGAAGGCGCGTCAGGTGTTCGATGCCTATGGCGACAGGCTTCGCATGTTCGAGGACGGACACGTGCTCCCCGGCATCGGCGCGCTGCCGCTGCCGGGACACACCGATGGCCACACCGGATATGTTCTTGAATCCCGCGATCAAGGCCTTCTCGTGTGGGGGGACGTGGTTCATTTTCCGCATATCCAGATTCGGCGGCCGGACGTATCGATTGCCTTCGATCACGATGCATCGCTGGCAGCTGCCACCCGATCACGGCTTCTCGATCGGGTCAGCTCGGACGGGCTCCTGATCGCCGGCATGCATTTGGGTGAACTCGGGTTCGCCCGGGTCAAGCGCACGAATCGAGGATATGAATTGCTTTACGAGCGTGAAGCATGAAGCCACACGTATCCAGATACGCGACGCCACCGTCCAACGCCAATATCCATTGGTCGCCCGATTGAGCCGAGTGACGCTTTTTGAGGGTTATTAGACCTTTGCGCCATTCGCCTCGCGTTCCATACTTCGCGTGGACGGTCGAGCCGAGAAAGGGACAAACGCGATTGCGTTTTGAGCTTTCGGCCCGATCAATCACGACGGAGAAAGGAGCAGAAAATGAGGCTTAAAAACAAGTCGGCGTTAATCACAGGTGGTACCAGTGGCATCGGTCTTGCCACCGCGAAGCTGTTCATTGCCGAAGGCGCCCGGGTAGCGGTGACGGGTCGCGACGATGCGGTGTTCGAGCGCGTGAAGGCCGAACTCGGCGAGCATGCGCTCGTTCTCAAGGGTGACGTTCGTTCGATCGAGGACATGCGGGCAATCGCCGCCGAGATCAAGGAGAAGTTCGGCGGCCTGGATATCGTGTTCGCGAACGCCGGCTGGGCGTTCCCGTCCGCAGCCAACGACATCGACGACGCGCTCTACAACGAGATCATGGACATCAACGTCAAGGGCGTGGTGTTCACGCTTCAAGCGGTGCTGCCGGACCTGCGCGAGGGCGCGTCAGTCATTCTCAATACCTCGTTCGTCGCGCAGACCGGCAAGCACGGCATCTCGCTGACGGCAGCCGCGAAGGCCGCCGTCCGATCGCTTGCCCGCAGTTGGTCCTACGAGTTTCTCGACCGGAAGATCCGCTTCAACGCGATCGCGCCAGGCGCGATCGACACGCCGCTGCTCTCGAGGTGGGGCATGCCGGACGAATGGGTTCGCGATCGCAAGGCCGAGTTCGCCGAAGCCATTCCGGTGGGCCGCATGGGCAAGGCCGAGGACATCGCCAACGCCGCGCTCTATCTCGCCAGCGACGAATCCTCGTACGTCGTCGGCGCCGAACTGGTCGTCGATGGCGGCGCCTCGCAGCTTTGAGCCCGCGGCGCCCGATTCCCGAGCCCTGCATGTCATCGCGGCTCATCCCCCTATCCGATCTCACGTTCGCCACGCATTGCGTCGCGGCGGTTATTCCATCCGGCCCAGCCTGGTTGCGCTCGCACAAGGGCCGACGCGCAAGGAGAAATGATCTTGACCGACAGTAGCGAAAACAAACCGTCCGGACAGCCACTCACCCTGGCCGGTCGTTCCCGCCGCGATGTGCTCAAGTTTGGGAGCATCGCCACGCTCGGCGCCGTCCTCGGCGGCGGAGCCCTGCTTGGGCACGCCACCCCTGCGCTTGCACAGACCGGCAGCGCCGGAGAACTTGCCCCGAGTGACCCGCTCAATATCCTGATCGTCAATTACGACGGCGGAACGCTGCTCGACTTCGCCGGCCCCAGCGAAATCTTCCATCGGCTACCGAATACGAACGTTCGCTATGCGAGCCTCAATGGCGGCAACGTGACGCTCGAATTCGGCGTCGTGTACGGCAAGACCGAGCGGCTGGCCGATATCGACAGGACCGACGTGTTGCTGGTCCCCGGCGGGTCCGACCTGTCGGCGCCGATGCGACCCGCGTATCAAGCGCAGATCCGGCGTCTGGCGGAAAGCGCCAAGCACGTGACGTCCGTATGCAACGGATCGCTCGTGCTCGCCGCAACGGGCGTCCTCAAGGGCAAGCGAAGCGCCTGCCATTGGGCCTTCGTCAACAAGCTGGCCGAATATGGCGCCATTCCCGTGCCCGATCGCTTCGTCGAAGACGACAACGGCCGGTTCATGAGCGGCGGCGGTGTGACGGCCGGCATCGACTTCGCTCTGCGCGTGGCCGCGAAACTGCGCGGTCAACAGGCCGCCGAATTCACGCAGCTCGTGATCGAATATGATCCCGCGCCGCCGTTCCACTCCGGCCATCCGAGAGACGCGCGGCCGGACGTCATCGCGATGGTCGACAAGGAACTGCCCGGTGCATCCAGGGGGCTCGCACGCATACCCGGCGTTCGTTGAAACGCGTGCGGGCAATGTGAGCCAGCCCATCTGCAAGCCGCGATGAACACCTCAACCGACATTGCCTGCCTCACCCTACAATTTTCGCAGTCCTCTCAATTCAAGCCACGATTGGAAACCGTTCGATGAAAAACACGCGTATTTTCACTGCTGCGCTTGCAGCCAGCGTCACCTTTTTTGCGTTTGCTGCGCCGGCGACAGCCGGTGGTGCGCAACGTCCGCCCGAAGCGGCCATCAAAGCCGAGAATGCGCGATGGGCGAATGCCTTTGCGCGAGGGGATTACGAGGCGATCGGCCGCCTCTACACCACCGACGGCACGCTTTTGCCGCCCGGAGGCGACAAGGTAACCGGGAGCAGCGCGATCGTCGAATACTTCACCAAGGGGTATGCCGGATCAAAGCCCGCGACCGTTTCGTTCAGCAATTACGAGTTCTACGGTAACGACCGGATCGTGACGGAAGTTTCGGATGCGGAGATCCATGACCCCGATGGAAAGCTCAAATACCGCGGCAAGCAGATTCTCGTCTTTCTGAAAGAGGGCGGCGCGTGGAAGTTGCATCGCGACATGTGGAACGATTACGGCCCGCTGACCACGGACGACCATTGAGCATCCGGCGAAACGAATAGCGACCTGCCCGGAGCGCCACTAGTCCGTTAGAAGGACCTTGGCCAGGCGGCGCGCTGATCGGCCGGCGGCCGACGGTCGATCAGCGCGCGCCGTTCGAGCGGCTCTCGCGTCGAATCGCTTGCGGCGGGTGCCCGTGCAGCTTGATGAAGGCCCGCCGCATCCGTTCCGGATCGGTGAATCCCACCGCCAGCGCAATCTGTTCGATCGGTTCGCTGCCACTCTGCAGGCGCAGCCGCGCCGCCTCGACTCGCAAGCGCTCGACCGCCTTGGCGGGAGTTTCGCCGGTTTCCCGGCGAAATGCGCGCCCGAACTGTCGCACACTCAAACTTGCGGCCTCGGCGAGCCGTTCGACCGGCAACGCTTCCGCCAGATGCTCCCTCGCAAAATTCAGCGCGATGCGGATGCGATCCGATTCCGGCTCCATCTGCGACATGGCCGAGAATTGGGACTGACCGCCTGGCCGACGATACGGAACCACCAGGAGCCGGGAGACAGCGCGCGCAACTTCCGCGCCCATGTCTTTTTCGATCATGCCGAGCGCGAGGTCGATTCCGGACGCGATGCCCGCCGACGTCCAGATGCGGCCTTCCTCGATATAGATACTGTCGCCCTCGACCCGGGTGAGCGGGAAGCGCGACTGCAATTGAGCAGCGTATCGCCAGTGCGTCGTCGCTCTCAAGCCGTCCAGCAAGCCGGTTTCCGCAAGCAGAAACGCCCCCGTACACACGCTTGCCACTCGCGCGGCCCGCGCGCCAAGTTTCCTGGCGGCGGCGATGTTCTCCGGCGTCTGCATCGGGCCGATATCGCCGCCCACGAAAACGACCGTGTCGAACGTGCGCCTGCCGATCGGCCTCGTCTCGATTGAAACGCCCGTATTGCCCAAAACCGGGCCGCCGGACTGCGAGATGACATGGAGATCATAGGGCGTATGGGCCGCCGCAGTGATCACCTGATTGAAGGCCGACAGTGGCCCGCCCAGATCAAGCGCGTCGTAGCCACGGCAAACAAAGAATCCGATTCGATGCATGACGAAATCATCAACTGAGAACACCGGAAAGGCGCATTTTACGAGGAACCCTCAAATTGCGCCACCCGGCCTGAAATGAGGGAAAAATGTCGTTTGCGATCAGCCCCAATCGGAGACGGCTTATCGTTGAAGGCTAAACGAGACCACGCAGACAGCGTCAGGTTGTCTGACGTCGGTAGCGGACGAAAATCAGCACGCGATCTGGAACTGCATTAAATAGAACCTCATGTCGTCGCGACCCGGCATTGAAACCGGTACCGGATCGCGATTAAAGCCGAGCATTTCGTAGAATGGGTATGCCGATTCGCGCGCCGTGCACCAGAGCAGCATTCCATGCTGTTCGCGGACATGGCGAATGGATATATTGACCAGAAGGCGTCCGAATCCCAGACCGCGTACCGATGGATGGACGGCCATGCCGCGAAGGCGCCAGGCTTCAGCGTTCAAAATACCGGATTGCCCCTCTTTACACACTGACGCCACAGCAACAATGCCGCGGTTATCACGAACGGCAAAGTGCCGTGTCGTTGGGGCGAGGTCTCCGTGCAGGGCGCTCCCCTCCTCATCTCCGGCCATCAAGATTGCGGCCCTGAGGGGATAGGTTTCTTCCGCACGAACGGCGCAGATGGTAAAGCGCACATCTTGTGAAGTCATTTAAATATCCGCCCCTTTCGTCACGCTGATTTTCTTCAGGTTCTCTTTCGGCAACCCTACTGGCAAAAATAGCAGTTGCCGGGCACAACCAGTAAGGGTAATTTCCTATCAGCCATCTCTTTTCTAATCATACGATAACTGCGATCACAGATGACGTCGAAAATCTCGACCGATGCAGAGCTTGCCTACGACGAGATCCGAGCGAGGATTTTTGACGGGCGCCTTGCGCCTGGGCAGAAAGTATCCCATCGAGGCCTGTCGGACGAACTTGGCTTCGGCCAAATGCCCGTGCGCAGCGCATTGCATTTGCTCGAGTCCGAAGGGCTGGTCGTCGTGATCGAAAAGAGTGGGACCTATATCGCATCGCCGACGACGAGCGATCTCCGAGAAATCTTTGAAATGCGGCTCGCTCTCGAGAGCACCGCTGCGTTTCTTGCAGCCAGGTCGGGCGTAACGGCTGACCTTCGCGAGGCGGCAGAGAAAATGCAGCAGCTGATTGACCAGGACGTCGCGGACATCATGCTCGAGCAACGCGTCGGCTGGGTGTTTCATCAAGCGTTGTTTGCCGCCGCAAGGAACGCGCGAATCTCGACGGCGTATGGTCTATTGCGGGCTCAAACCTTGGCCCTGAACGAACTTCCGCGGAGTGACGCCGAAACCGTTCGGCGCGGCACGATCGAGCACCTGCACATCTTTCACGCAATCGAAGCGAACAACGGCGAGCTTGCACGTCAGCACATGTGGAATCACATCGTCGACGGTACTCCCGCACGGATAAAACTACTAAAGGCGCGGCATGAACACGAAAAATAAGGGGCTTTCCCTCCCGATACAAATGCTTGGCGGGCTTGTCCTGGGCGTCGCTTGCGGCGTGTTTGCCCCTGGCTTTGCCGCGAAGCTGGGCTTTCTAAGCACCATGTTCGGCCACGCGATCAAGATGGTCGTCATGCCATTGATCTTCCTGTCGGTCACGGTCGGGGTCTTTCGTGCGGGCCGACTTCGCGAGCGGCTTGGAAAGGTCGCACTATCCAGTATCGGCTTCTTCGTTCTCATGACGGGCCTGGCGGCATCGCTCGGCCTGCTGCTCAACTTTGCATTTCGACCGGGTCTCGGGGCGAGCGTCATTCACTCCGGATCGATGCCCGCAGCACTCGCGTCCAGCATCGACTGGACGAAATTTCTCGTCGATTTGATCCCCGCAAACATCGTCGCCGCGCTCTCTGCAGGGAACTCGCTCCCAGTACTCGTTTTCGGAGTCATTTTCGGTGCGGCATTGGCGGCTGCCCCGGAGCGGGCCGAGCCTGCGATTGCCGTTTTCGAGGCGCTGCTGTCGGGACTGTTCAAGATGACCCAGTGGGTGATCGCATGGTCGCCGCTCGCGATCTTCGCCGCGATCGCGCAGCTGCTGTCGGCCAAGGGTTTTACCGGCGTGCACTCGCTTGTCGAACTTCTGGGCGTGGCCTATCTCGGCATGGCGATTCTGGCGGTTGTCCTCACCCTCGTCATTCGCGTCGCCGGCCAGTCGCCGCTCGCCGTTTTCAGAAAGGTGAAGGAACCCCTGATCCTGGGTTTCACGACGCGTTCGTCTGAAATTACCTACCCGTTGCACCTGAAGAAGCTGGTTGAATTGGGCGTTCCCTACGGCGTGGCGTCCACGATCTTGCCGCTCGCATATATTTTCAATCGCGACGGCGCTGTCCTCTACACGGCCCTTGCGGTCGGCTATCTGGCCGACGCATATCACCTTGCCTGGTCCTGGCCGCTGGTGATTACGATTTTGATCTTGACGATCATCACCATCGACGGCGCAGCCAATGTGCCCTCCGGGGCGATCGTAGCCATCACCATCGTTCTGACGTCGATCGGGTTGCCGGCCGATGCGGTGCTGCTGCTTTTGGGCGTCGACGCCTTTTTCGACATGGGGAGAACCGCCCTCAACGTCTACGGGAGCACGGCGGCAGCGGCTGTTGCGGTGAGACTTTCCGGTTCGGACAGTCTCGCTGCGGAAACCGTGACGCGTCAGGCAAGCGTGTAAGTGCTTCGGAAGCTGCGGGCGCAGGGCGCTTCGATGTTGCGCCCGCCCATTGCAAGGCGCTGGAGCACATCCACTCGAGCATCCAGGTGCGACGACGAGAACAGGATTGGATGAACGTTCGTTTTTATTGATCCTCGGTTAGTAGAGCGATGCATGTTTGCAGGAGAAACAGTATGGTTGGTTCGGAATCTGCAGATTATTTTATGCTGCGCTTAGGCACGCCGCATCCGACGTGGGCGTTGACTGATGACAGCAACATGATCGGCATTGGCGATTGTGACGGCGTGATGAGTGCCATGTTCGAGCTGGATCGCGACCAAGTCGCACGGATTAGAGGATTGGGCCAGTCGGTGGAGAGAATCAGGTGTATTTGCGAACGCGCCGGCCGTGAGCTGCACTTTTATCTCCATGGCAGACAGGTGTCTCAAGGCGTGTGGGCCGGGGTCGCGTCGGCCGATCCTGACTATTTACCGACTGCCGCGATGATCGCAACATGGGACGTACCCAAGCAGCCCTACGATGCCTTCAAGCTTCCGGGCGTGAGTGCCCGTCTGGCCGCATGCGCTAGCCCAGCCTAAACTGCGATCACAGATTGTTGCGCACGCCGTTCAGTGTCTACGGTCCTGGCACACCTCAACCTCGGATCGCCAGGACCATTTTGCTGGCCAGTTCACCGGCCAGCGTTTTTCATTCATGGGGATGCGGTCATTGAGCAACGCCCGTTCATCGCGAGGCTCAATCACGAGACTGCGCGAAAGAAATGCTTCCCAGTCCCTGTCAATTACCGCATTCCCGCCCAAGCCCCCTGCTCGCCCCGGGCACTCCCCGTTCGAACAAAATCCGAAACATTCAGCGACACCGTATCGGCCTTCGCCTTTGAGCGCGTCTTCCGTGCGACCGCCAGGATCGGCGCCAAATGCTCGTAAAAGCATTCGAGCTGTCGCGCGTCAGAGGCCAGTCGCTCAAGGTCGCACGCCTTCTCGAGAATCAATCGAGCAATATGAAAACGCTGAAGCCCGCGGCCGACTCGAATCTGAAACACGACGCCGTCGCTGCTATGCGGCACCCCCGCCCACACAAGCGAACTGCGATCCATAAAGCCTCCGAACAATCCTAATCGTCACATCAATATGCCAGTCATCTCCGACGTTGCATATTTGTATTTCAAAATTGTGGCGATTCACACGTTGGCATATTCGCGAGACTCGAATATTGCGCCGCAGCAAAAGTGCTCGTAGACTGGGTTCGCGCGTCCGATGTAGTTGCCCCGCAGTCGCCCTACGACGGGAGAGCACGCCATGACGACTTCTTCACCCGCACTGGCCCAAGCGCCTCATGCCCTCCACGTGTTCCAGCAAGATGGAGGCTGGCACTGGGGCATCACGGTTCCTCGCTCCGCGGGATCCGGCTTCAAACTGATCGCATTCAGTACCGACATCTTTTCCACGGAAGACACGGCCCAACGCGACGGCGATCGGGCGTTGGCGTCGATCGTCGCAAGTGATTTGCATTGAACCCGGCGAATCGGGCAGTTGCACTGTCCTTGAGTTTTCACAGCCAGCAGCGGCGGCCCCCAAAACGCCAACCATGCCTCCATGGCTGGCACGCCTCATCCCAACGAATCAGGACGGGCGCTTGCCACGGCCGCCAGCAGGTTTGCCAGCCGGCTTGCGCGCGCCCGCGGCCGGCTGGCCGGCCGGTTTGCTGCGTGGCTTCTGCGCGCTGAACGGACTGCCACTGGACGAGCGCTTGCCCTGACCCGCAAGCCCAGCGCGCGGCGCCGCAGCCTTGTGTTTGTTCTCACCACTTTGCGGACGCGGCTTTTTACCGGGCGCCGACAGGGCACCCGACGCAGCTTGCGGCACTTTCGGCTTCTTGGGTTTTTTGGGTTTCTTGATGATCTGGCCCGTCGCGCTGGTTTCCGGCACGCGGTGTTCAGCCTCGAAACCCGGCTCTTCTTCACGGCGCAGCGTCTGCTTGATCAGCGCCTCGATCGCCGCCAGTTGCGGCGCTTCGTCGGCACACACCAGGGACACCGCCACACCGCTGGCGCCGGCGCGGCCGGTACGGCCAATACGGTGCACATAGTCTTGCGCCACGATCGGCAGGTCCACGTTGATCACCAGCGGCAGATCGTCGATATCCAGCCCGCGCGCGGCCACATCGGTGGCCACCAGCATCTGTACTTCGCCCGTCTTGAAGCGTTCCAGCGCACGCAGGCGCGCCGGTTGCGGCTTGTCGCCGTGGATGGTGTCGACCGCATAGCCCGCTTCGTCCAGCATGGCCGCGAGGTAATCCACGCCATTGCGCGTCTTGACGAATACCAGCGCATGCTCCCACTTGTTCTCGGCGACGAGGTGCATGAAGAGGTCGGGCTTGTTCCGCTTGTCCACCGTCACCACCCACTGCTTGATCTTGCTGGCCGTGGCATTGGGCGGGCTGACGCTGATATTGACGGGGCTCCGCAGAATGGTCGCCGCCATCGCGCGGATGTCGTCGGTAAACGTGGCGGAGAACAGCAGGGTCTGGCGCTGAGCGGGCAGCGCGGCAAAGACGGCGTTGAGCTCACGCGCAAAGCCAAGATCCAGCATGCGGTCGGCTTCGTCCAGCACCAGCGCTTGCACCTGGTCGAACTGCACCGCGTTCTGGCGATTGAGATCCAGCAGACGGCCCGGCGTGGCCACGAGCACATCCACGCCCTTGCGCAACTTCATCATCTGCGGGTTGATGCTCACGCCACCGTAAGCGGCCAGAAATCGCAAATCGAGGCCCTTGCCGTAAGCGACGAAGCTTTGCAGCACCTGTTCAGCAAGCTCACGCGTGGGCACCAGCACCAGCACACGGGCGCGGTTGCTGGACACCGCCGGGCCGTGTTGCACCAGCCGCTGCAGCAGCGGCAGCGCAAAACCCGCCGTCTTGCCCGTGCCGGTCTGGGCCCCCGCCATCACGTCCTTGCCACCGAGCACGGCAGGAATCGCCTTGGCCTGCACCGGCGTAGGGGCCTGGTAATTGAGGTCCTGCAAATTACGCAGCAAGGGATCGATCAGGCCAAGCGAGGCAAAAGACATGGACGTATTCCGGACTAAAACCGTAATTCTAGCGGTTGCCGGGCGAATCAAAGCCCACTGCTCCCGGCTGGACGGCGCCGACGCGGCGCGACGACACGGCCAACCGCCCGCTGCCGCCGGCGCGGAGCAAGCAAATCCCCCTCTTTTCCCGCATCCACTCGCCTGTCGCATCCGTTCAACCCCTTCACCCCTTCGCCCATCGATAACCGTTCGGGCCACAAGACGAGGGGGAAGGCGCATCTATCGCGTCTCCCGGCTGGCGACGAAGGCAGGCTTGCGCCGCTCGACGCCGCTCCATGACGAAAGCCCGGTGATAAGCTCGATGCCGACGCACCGTCGTACCTCGACGCGCCCCAAACCCTGACCCTACGACCGCAACGAGCCTCCCATGCCCCTCGCCCCTTCCGTTCTCTCCGCGTTCACGCCGACCGGCAAGCTGCGCGCGTCGATCAACCTCGGCAACCCGATCCTTGCGAACCGCGACCCGGCGACGGGTGAACCGTTCGGCGTGTCGATCGACCTCGCGCGCGCGTTCGCCGAGCGCCTGTCGGCCGAACTGGAGCTCGTGGTGTTCGACACCGCCGGAAAGTCGGTGCAGGCGCTGACCGACGAGCGTGCCGATTTCGGCTTCTTCGCGGTCGATCCGCTGCGCGGCGAAACGGTCGCGTTCACTGCGCCGTACGTGCTGATCGAAGGGTTCTATCTGGTGCGTGACGCATCGCCGATCCGCACGAACGCGGACGTCGACCAGCCGGACAACCACGTGACCGTCGGCAAAGGCAGCGCCTACGACCTGTTCCTCACGCGCGAACTGAAGGCCGCGCAGATCGTGCGTGCGCCGACGTCGCAAGCCGTCGTGCCAACCTTCCTCGAACAGCAACTGGAAGTGGCGGCAGGCGTGAAGCAGCAGCTCGAGGCCGATGCAGCGAAAACGCCCGGCCTGCGCCTGCTCGACGAGCGGTTCATGGTGATCCGGCAGGCCATGGGCGTGCCGAAGAGCCGCGGCGAAGCGGCCGCGGCGGCGCTGAACGCGTTCGTCGAGGAAATGAAGGCGTCGGGCTTCGTCGCGGATTCGCTGCGGCGGCATGGCATCACCGGCGCATCCGTCGCGACGCAAGCGTGATTGAATAGGGCGCGGCGCAGCGATCCAGGGCGGCGGTCGCCTCGCTTGCCGGCCGCTCGACTTCGCGCGGATCATCATCCCCATCGCCCTCGTTGGTGGCGATGCTGCCCAGCGGCTCCACGATGAAGCCATGCCCTGACGCTTCCGGCGACGCAAACTCCCGCGGATGAATGGCCCCGCTGACCGGCCGGAATCCCAGGCAATTGGGCCGGGCCAAATCGGCCGGCGTCTCCGGCTCGCCGTGACGCTTGAAAGAAAACACCCCTCGAAGAGGGGTGCGTGGGCCGGATCGCGGTGCGCCCCCAGCCACTTGCAAGTTGGCTGGGGGACATCATCGCCCGACAGCGGGGCCGTCGATACGAATCGTCACGCTCACCCTACCCGCGCTTCCCCTTCGCGCTCGGCCTCCCCCTCATCCGCACCCGTGCGCGCCAGCACCGGCTTGAGCGCCTGCCCGGTGTGGCTCGCGCTCACCTGCACGAGCGCTTCCGGCGGCGCCGCCGCGACGATCGTGCCGCCGCCCACGCCGCCTTCCGGCCCGAGATCGATGATCCAGTCGGCTTCCGCGATCACGTCGAGGTCGTGCTCGATCACGACGACGCTGTGCCCCGCATCGACGAGCCGGTGCAGCACGCGAATCAGCTTCGCGACGTCCGCCATGTGCAGGCCGACCGTCGGTTCGTCGAGCACATACAGCGTATGCGGCGCCTTCTGGCCACGCCGCGTGATGTCGTCGCGCACCTTCGTCAGCTCGGTGACGAGCTTGATGCGCTGCGCCTCGCCGCCCGACAGCGTCGGCGACGGCTGGCCGAGCGTCAGGTAGCCGAGGCCGACATCCTTCATCAGCTGCAGCGGGTGCGCGATGTTCGAGATCGGCGCGAAGAATTCCACCGCCTCGTCGATCTCCATCGTCAGCACGTCGCCGATGTTCCGGCCGCGCCACGTGACGGCGAGCGTTTCCGGGTTGAAGCGCTGCCCGTGGCACACGTCGCACGGCACCTTCACGTCGGGCAGGAAGCTCATGCCGATCGTGCGCACGCCTTGCCCTTCGCACGCGGGGCAGCGCCCGTCGCCGGTATTGAACGAGAAACGCGACGCCGTGTAGCCGCGCGCCCGCGCTTCGAGCGTATCGGCGAACAGCTTGCGGATCGTGTCCCACACGCCGATATAGGTGGCCGGGCACGAACGCGGCGTCTTGCCGATCGGCGTCTGGTCGACTTCCAGCACGCGATCGATCTGCTCCCAGCCGCTCAGCGACTCGCAGCCCTGCCACGCATGCGTGACGTTCAGCGACGGCCGCGGTGCGCTGCGCGCGAGCACGCTCGAACGGCGGTTGGCGCCCGGCGTGTCCTGCTGCGCGGCCTTGCGTGCGCGGCGCGTGGCCGGCGACGACAGCACCGAGCGGCCGACCGCGTCGAGCAGGTTCGTCATCAGCACGTCGCGCGCGAGCGTCGACTTGCCCGAACCGCTCACGCCCGTCACCGCGACGAGCCGCGCGAGCGGAATGCCGATCGTGACGTCACGCAGGTTGTGCAGCCGCGCGCCATGCACGGTCAGCCAGGCTTCCGGCACCGTGGCGCCGCCCTTCTTGCCCGGCAGGCTCACACTGCGGCGCGGCTGCAGCGGGTGCGTCATCGGCTGCGCGAGCAGGCGCCCCGTCACCGAATCGGCCTGCGCGGCCAGATCCGCGACCGCGCCCTGCGCGACCAGCGTGCCGCCGCGCTTGCCCGCGCTCGGGCCGACGTCGATGATGTGATCGGCCCGGCGAATGGTGTCCTCGTCATGCTCGACGACGACGAGCGTATTGCCCTTGTCGCCGAGCTTGCGCAGCGCGTCCAGCAGGATCTGGTTGTCGCGCGGATGCAGGCCGATCGTCGGTTCGTCGAGCACGTAGCAGACCCCCTGCAGGTTGCTGCCGAGCTGCGCGGCGAGCCGGATGCGCTGCGCTTCGCCGCCCGACAGGCTCGGCGCCGCGCGATCGAGGCTCAGGTAACCGAGCCCGACTTCCTCCAGAAACGCGAGGCGGCTGCCGATCTCGCTGACGATGTCGCGTGCGATCTGCTCATCGCGCCCCGTCAGTTCCAGCCCGTCGATCCAGCGCCGCGTGTCGGACACCGTCCATTGCGCAACCTCGACGATCGGATGCGCGTCGAACGTGACCGCGCGCGCGGACGGGTTCAGCCGCGTACCGTTGCAATCCGGGCATGGCTCGTTGCCCACGCCTTCCGGTTCCTGCTCGTCGGACGGCAGCGTCTGCTCGCGGCCTCGATCATCCCCGGCGAGCACGGTGTCGTCGTACGCCGCGCGCTGTTCGCGCGTGAGCGTGACGCCGGTGCCGACGCAGGTCGTGCACCAGCCGTGCTTGCTGTTGTACGAGAACATCCGCGGGTCCAGCTCCGGGTAGCTCGTGCCGCACACCGGGCACGCGCGCTTCACCGACAGCACCTTGACCGTGCCGACACGCGCGGTCGAATGATCGTTCTGCATCGCATCGTGCAGCCCGTCGAGCGGCGCGAGCAGATGCATCACGCCCTTGCCGAGCTCGAGCGTCTCGTCGAGCACGCGCCGCAGTTCGGCCTCGTTGTCCGGCGACACGACGATGTCGGCCACCGGCAACTCGATCGTGTGCTCGCGGAAGCGGTCGAGCTTCGGCCACGGATCGACCGGCACGAACTCGCCGTCGACCCGCAGATGCGTGCTGCCACGCGCCTTCGCCCACTTCGCGAGATCGGTGTAGACGCCCTTGCGGTTGACGACGAGCGGCGCGAGCAGCCCGACGTGCTCACCGCGATGATCGCGCAGCAACTGTGCGGCGATCGATTCGACGGACTGCGACGTGACCGGCGTGCCATCGTGGATGCAATGCTGCAGGCCGAGCTTCACGTACAGCAGCCGCAGGAAGTGCCAGACCTCGGACGTGGTCGCGACCGTGCTCTTGCGGCCGCCGCGCGACAGCCGCTGCTCGATCGCCACCGTCGGCGGAATGCCGTACACCGCGTCGACTTCGGGGCGGCCGGCCGGCTGCACGATCGAGCGCGCATACGCATTCAGCGATTCGAGGTAACGGCGCTGGCCTTCGTGGAACAGGATGTCGAACGCGAGCGTCGACTTGCCGGAACCCGACACGCCGGTGATCACGTTGAACTTGCCGTGCGGGATATCGACGTCGAGCGATTTCAGGTTGTGCTCGCGCGCGTTGACGATCCGCACGACATCTTCGCCTTCGATCGCACGCCGCTCGCGCGCCGCGTTCAGCACGGCCTGCAGCGGCTTGCCTTCGTCGGCGACCGCCAGCTCGGCATCCATCGCGCGGTCGTATTGCAACAGCGCCACGCCGGTATGCGATTCGGCGCAGGCCTTCACGTCGTCCGGCGTGCCCGCGCACAGCACCCGACCGCCGCCGTCGCCGCCTTCCGGCCCGAGATCGATCAGCCAGTCGGCCGCGCGGATCACGTCGAGGTTGTGCTCGATCACGATCAGCGAATGGCCCGCCGCCAGCAGCTTGCCGAACGCCTGCATCAGCTTCGCGATGTCGTCGAAGTGCAGCCCGGTGGTCGGCTCGTCGAACATGATACGACGTTTGCCGTGTTTCATTACGTAACCTGTTGATTTTTAATGTATTCCAGTGTGAAGCAGTGTGGGGATTTGCACCCGTGTTGATGTTGGGTGCAGCTCCATCGCAGCGCACCGCGTGTATTCTGGTAGCTCCCATAAAACACGTGATGGAGTACAAAAATGGCGACCTACACGACTCGCAATGGCAACACGCGCGCATACGTCCGGAAGCTCGGACAGTCGCTTACGGCGACGTTCGACACGCGCATCGAAGCCGAATCATGGGCCGAAAGCATCGAGGCCCGAATCATCGCAGGCGAGGTCATCCGGCGCGACGACTTCGGCGAGAATCCCCCCGTTACTGCACTGCTCGACCGCTACATTAAGGAAGTGTCTCCGGGCAAGGGAAGCTATCGGTTTGAGAAGCTGACCGCGTGCCGAATGATGGAGTACGACACGTTCAAAAAGCGCGTGTTGAACTTCATGCCCGCCGACTTGCGCGCCTACCGCGACATGCGACTGAACGGCGACCCGAAGTACGACGGCCGCAAGATTTGCGGCTCGTCGTGCATCCGCGAGCTGTCGTTTCTGTCGTCGGTGTTCACGCACGCGATCAAAGAGTGGGGTGTTCCCCTCAAACAGAATCCCGTCTCGCTGATTACGTTGCCGAAGAAAAACCCGGCGCGCACGCGCCGCGTGACCGACGACGATATCGCGCAGCTCGCGGCAGTGCTCGACGGGTACGACGGCACGACGACGCCTAAGACGAGCAAGCAATGGGTCATGTGGGGCTTTCTCTTCGCGATCGAGACGGCCATGCGGCGCGGCGAGTTTTGCAACGTGACGTGGGGGAGCGTGCACCTCGACAAGCGGTACATTCATCTCGCGAAAACGAAGAATGGCGACGCCCGCGAGGTGCCGCTTTCTAAGCGTGCGCTCGCGCTGCTGATGCTGCTGCCGAAGGGGACAGCTGACCAGAAAATGTTCAAGCTGACCGACAACCGCTATACGACGTTGTTTTGCGCCGCAAAGAAAAAATGCGGCCTCGGTGATTTGCACGGGCACGACTCGCGCCGCGAAGCTGCTACGCGCGTCGCGAAGAAGCTGAAAAAGACGGTTGGCGACGGCGACGTGGCGCTGCTCAAGCTGTCGGCGTTCACCGGCCACAAGTCGCTCGCGATGCTGAAAATCTATTTCAACATGACAGGCACCGAAATGGCTGACGCGCTCGACGCGCTCGACGCCGCATAACGAAAGAAGCTCGCACAGTGAAAAGCGCCCCTCGCGGGGCGCTTTTTTTACGGCTCACGCATCAGTGCGCGGGCGTCTTACGGGGTCGGCCGACTTGAGGCTTGCGCGGCTCGCGCGGCTGCTCGGGCTGCTGCACGATCGCATTCGGGTCGCGCTTGCTGCCGTCACGCGCCCATGCCATCGCGACAGAACGCAGCCAGCGCGGGCGCTTCAATCCGCTGATGCGCGGCGGCAAGCGATCCGGATGCGTGGTCGCATAGCCGCGAATCGTCTCGGGCTTGTACCCAAGAAACTTCCCGAGCTGCGCGGGCGTCCACACTTCGTCATCGTCGGCCGGTGCTGCATGCGTTACTTGTTGTTCGTTCGTGTCCATTGCGTACCTCTGCGCTAGTTCGTGGCTTTTGCCGCGCGCCCGATGCACTCGGCGATATATCGATTGACCATTTCCCGCAAGTCGTCTTTCTGCTCGCGCGTCAGCTTGTCGAAATTCGGCGGCAGGAATCCCATTACCGGCTGCTCGATCACGTCCGGCATGTCGTCAGTGACGAACTCCCAATCGAAGCCGCCGCGCGCGCCTTCTTCGGCAATCTCGAACGCCAAACATTTCAGCAAGCCCGCGATCGTGTCGGCACGGTCGCGAAGGCCCGACGACACATACGCGACTGCCGCGACCGCGCCCGCGAAGAATGTCAGGCGCACGTCCTCGCGCAGCGCGGCAGGCAGTTCAGGGCACACGCACGAGGATTCATAACGCCGATACTCGTTTTGCAGCATTCCCATGTGCGCCTCCTAGTCGTTCCGCACGTGCGTGCGTTCCAGTTCATACCGCGCCTTCAATACGGCGTCCGCACGCTCGACCTGCTCGCGAGTCCAGTGCATCAAGTACACCTTGACAGGCGGAAGCGCCGATTGGCCCTGCTGGTCGTTCAGGTAGAACTTGTAATACTTCGTCGTCGGCTCGACGTGCCAGCCTGCGATCAACAGCGGGATAACGTCGTCAGGATTGACGCCCCCGCAATAGCTGCACGTGCGCGGCGGCTTCGTGCACACGTCGGGCCAGTCGCTGTCGTCGCGCGACCAGCGATCGTCGCGCCATTCGTCCTCGGGCGTCGCGACGGCGACCAAGCGGCGGGGACAGTTAAAGCGTTGCGGCGTGCTGTTCATTGCGCACCCCCTCGACAATCGGAAGAAAGTAAAACGTCGTCCCGCCCGTCTCGCCGACGTGCACGCGGGACAGCGCGCCGTGCTCCCACATCACAAGCGTCAAACCCCGAACGCGCGTGTAATCCGTATCGAGCACGTTCGCGATTTCCTTGTTCGTCATGCCTTGGTTGCCGTTCTCGGTCAGCAGCTCAAGCACTGCATCCCAGGACAACGGGCTAGGCTCGTCGATCATTTCACGTTGCTTCATTGTCAGCACCCCTAACAGAAAGTCAGCCTGCGAACCCCTGACGTTCGCTACTCGCTTTTTCAGGGATTCGCGCTCAAATCCACGATTCGACTATCTGCGGCTCGTCGCGCGGGTCGCGGGGGATTCGATACAGGCCGAACGGCCTGAGCTGCGCGCGCACTTCGTCGAGCGTGTCGCCGACGAGCACATCACGCGGGGACGTAACGACGCCCCCCGTGCTGCTGGCGCGCAGTCTCCGCGCGACGTACCCGTTCGGGTAGTCGGTCGGCCGTTCGTAGATGACCCATATCGAAAACATTGCCTACTGCACTCCGTTCCCGCTCGACACATACGCGTCAAGCCACTTTTTCAACGCCGATACCGTGCCGCTAATCGAGACGAAGTGGATACCTGCGGCCTTCGCTTCACGCTTGAACCGCGAGCCGCCCCAATCGTCCATGATGAGCACAAGATCACGCGCGCCCTTGTCCTTCAGTTTCACCCCGCCCTCTTCGCGGTGCTTCGCAAAATCCAGATCGAGCTGTGCGCCGAATGAATGCTTGATCTCGGCGATTTGCTGGTTCAGCAGACCGCAAATCAAGACCTTCGGCTTGTGGGCCGGGCGCTTGACCGTGAGCGGTACTTCAATCTGTGCTGCGGTGCTGGCGGTCAGCGGCACGTCGAAACTTGCCTTCGCTGCCTTCACCAGCCCTTCAATCTGTTCCTCAACGTCGGCGTAAAGCGAAGCGCCGATTTCATCCATCAGCGTGCGGGCGACCTTTCGCGCGAACAGCCGCGCGATGCCCTCGAAACTGATGTTCGCGAGCCGCTCGTTTACGGCTTCGTCGATCGTCTGTTCACGCTCGGCCGCGACCTGTGCCGCGATGCGCTCTGCCTCTGCGCGTTCGCTCGCCTCGCGCTCTTCGGCTTCGCGCTGCCGGGCCTCTTGCTCGGCTCGTTCGCGCGCGAGTGCTTCGGCCGCTTCTTGGTCTTGAATCTCTTTCCACAACGGGTCAATCCACTTCACATCGCCGAACGTCATGATCGTGCGCTGGCGGTCGTCCGGCAGCTCGTATTCAGCAGCCTTCCGGATCGCTTCGAGGGGCTTCATCCCTTCGAAGCCGCGCATCAGGTCAAGCGACTTGCGCGCAATTTTCAATTTCTCTTCGTCGTTCCAGCGCACGACGTGCCTACGGTCGTCGTGCTGCTCTGCCTGCGCGTTCAGCGCTTCGCGCTCGGCGGCCAGCTTCGCGTAATCGAGCGTCGCGGGCGGCTCGCTGCTCGACGGTGAAGCGTCATCCAGCTCCAGCGCGGCCTGTTCCTGGGCCGCTGCGGGGCTCGTCTCTGCCGGTGCGTCTACTGCTGCCGTCTCCGCCACGATCGCCTCCTGTGCCTTCGCTGCCAGCTCTGCGCGCATCTCCAAAAAGTACCCGCTCAAACTTTCCCGCAACCGCGATTGCGGATTGCCAGCCGCGCTGTAAAACGGGCGCTGGCGATTCGTCAGCAGCGCGACCGCTTGCGCGCGGTCGGCCGCCTGATAGTCCGAAAGGTTCGGCTCGATCGCTTGCAGCTCGATCGCTTTTTCGACCACGGCCCGCCACTCCAACTCAGTCCATGTAATGCGTGTTGATGCCAGTACCTCTATGTTCGACGGCTTGCGTGCTGCTGACTTCCGAGCCGTCAAGTCTCCTGCGCCTGCGTTCTTTGCCTTGCCGCCGTTCACTGCGATGTGTCGAGCCATTTGATAGGGGTGCATGGCCATTTACTCACTCCTGATAGGTTCATTTTCCGGTGGCAGATATGCCGCGATACTTCGTGCCCGTAACATCACGGCACCTCGTTTAACTGCATCGTCTCCTGCGTACTGCATTAACTTCACGACTCCATCATTAATCGCGTTGATTGCTTCATCCCTTGTCGCATATCGCCCCTCTTTGAACCAACGCACATCAGTCGGCTCACCGAGTTCAAACAAAAGGGAATTCGGCCCCTCGAACACGCGAGCGGTTGCCGATACCCATTCGATTACGACGCCGGGATTTACTTCGTCGAGTCCGTCAGGCTTGATCGCCTGTTCGGGTTTGCCCTTATTTCTGCGGTGTGCCTTCGGCAGCGCGAGGAACGGACAGACCTGCACGGCGTAAAGCGCGCAGTCTCGATGTGACGGGGGTTCCGAATGAACGCGGTTCATTGCCCCCTGCGCGCCGATCAGGAAAGATCGGTAACGCCCGAGGCCGCCCCCGCAAATCCAGCATCTTTGACCGAGAACGGCTTGCTCGACCTTCCGAGCGTCCGCGATGCGAAAGTCGGGCAACCCCCCGACGAGTGCGACGAACCACGGCACGGGATAGCCGCGCGCGTCGCGCGGCAGCGCCGCCATGTGATGCGGGATGGGAACCCGCGAACTTTCCGTTTTCATATATAAAAATCATCGGTGCACCTGTCCCGATTTGGTGCTATCGCCGGAACGTGATTCTATCCGCAGTGGAAAGAAACGTATGGAGATAGATTCGAATCAGTATGGTGGCGTGGTAGTTAATCAAAGTAACAAGGTGTTACTAAACGTAAATCGCGTTTTTCACCCTCGTTAACACTGCTGTACATCGCGCGAAAATATGACCTCGGTGCCCTTGTCGATCGTGTGCCGGACACCGGCTCGCCGGATCGTTCCCCGCTTGACGAGCACGCCCAGCGTGTACGAGACGCGATCCGCGCCGGGCGCGCGCGCGCGTATCTGCGCAGCGGTCAACGTGCGGCCCGGCAGCAGCACCGACAGCACAATTTCAGCTTCTTGGTTGATCCGGGTCATTTGATCCTCCCGAACAGCATTGACAGGTGCCGGTAAAGTGTGCGTGCGTCCTCGACGCTGACTTGCATGGCTTCGCGCCCGATCGGGATGAGGATCAGCATGTCGCCGACGGTGGCGTGACCACTGGCGGGCCTCTGGCGCTTCTCTCGGGTATTGGCTGGCGGCGAGTCGGTCACGTATCGATACAGGTACGAGACGCCGCGCCCGAATGTCGGGTCACGCTCGCGCGAGACGCACCCCCGGTCGAAAAGCTGCGACAGGGACGACGCCGCGACGTTTTTGGGCACGTCGAGCCGGTCGGCGATCATCACGCTCGTAAAGCCTGTCGGGTGCTGCTCGCGGGTCGCGCGCATGTATTGAAGGATGCGCTGCCCGAGCGCCGACCTTTCGGTTGAACTCATACCGCCTCCCGCTTGCGTTCGTTTTCGCCCGTGGCGATCCAGTACGCCTCCATGAAGCCCGGTTCGTTCGGCGGCAGCGTGCGCAGCGTCGCGAACAGGAACGCGCCATCGAGTTCGGTGTGCTGTACGAGGTGTTCAAGCCAGTGCAGCGCCTGATTGCGGCCCGCGCCGTCGAGCACGTCGAATTCATCAGCCGCGACGAAGCGCAGGCCCGAGAAGTGCGCGACCGCGACGGCGAGCGTCAGATCGGCCCGCCACTTTTCCGATTTCGACAGCAGGGTGTAGGGGCGACCGTTCGCCGTGATCCCGAGCGCGGGGGTGAGCGCGACCTGTGCAAAGCCGTTCGACGCGGCGAAATTGCGCAGCGCCGCATTGAACGGCACCAGCGCCCGCTGTAGCAGCTCGGTCGGCAAGCCGTCCGGCGCGGCCAGGTCTGCTACCCGCGTCCACTGCTGCACGTCGCGGTGATACCCGGCAGCGGCTTCGGTGCGCTTCTCGGCCTCGACCGCATGCGCTTGGTTGATTTCTTGCTCGCGGCGCTGCACGGTCAGGGCGTCGAGCACTGAACGCAGCTCGTCGGCATGCTTGCGCGCCGCCGCATACTCACCTTCGAGGATCACGAGGTCATTGCGCTTCGCATCGGTCGGCGGCTGGTACGCGTCGAGCCTGTCGCCTTGGATCATGAGCAAGCCGCCGCAGTGGGCGCACGGCTGCGCTTGCGCCGCGCGCGCGGCGAACCGCATCCGTTCCTCGATCGCGCCGAGCGCCCGTTGAACGCCTTCGAGTTCGGGGCCGACTTCGGACATGCGCAAAACGAGGTGGTCGAGATACTCGGCCGAGAATTCGGGGACGGGCGCAACCCAGCCTTCGGCCTTGCGCGAGCCGTAGGTTTCGCCCGTGATCGCCTTCCATGCCGCGCGCCCAACTTTCGCCTGTTCGGTCGCGTAGTCGTGCAGCACGTCGAACCCGCCGTGAACCATGCTTGCGGCTTCGCTCGCGTACAGCTCGCCGACCTCGCGCTCAATCAGGATTTGTTCAACCGCGTCCGGCGTGATGTTCGCGCCGAGCAAGCCGAACAGCAGCATGCGCCGCTCGTCGGCGGGCACGCTCGCAAACAAGGTCGGATCGAGCACGTAAGGCAGGTATTCCGGTTCCGGCATCGGCGGGCCGTCGCTCGTCGAGATACCGTCAGGCAGCGACACGCGCTTGATGGTCTTGCCTTCGTCATGTTCCACGTGAAGCGCGATGACAGCCTCACGCGTGCCTTCGGAGACGAGCATCGGCCAGTCCGACGACTTGATGACGCGCGCGCCGTCGCCGTGGAAGGCGATGCGCAGCGCTTCGGCTACTGACGACTTGCCCGCGCCGTTCGAACCGCAAATGATCGCGACCGGCTCTTTCGGTTCAACGTCGATCCGGAACGCGCCGCAGAAATTGCGGACAGCGAGACGAGTGACTTTCATTATTCGTCCTCCCCGCTCGGTGCAGGCGGCACGCTCGGCGGCTGCTGCGAGCGGCGGCGCACTTGCTCAAGGATGCTGTTCGCGTCGCCGTTGCCCTCGCCGCCATCGAACATATCGCGTTGCCGAATGTCCTTCTGCGGCGCGTCGGTGCCGCCCATGTGCTGATTCGCGTCCGCCACGACGATCAGGCATGCAAGCCCTTGCGCGTGGCACAGCTCCATTGCGGACGGATCGCGCTTCGCGAGGCTGAACACGGCTTCAACCTTGTCCGCGAACGTCACGCGCTTCAATTCGGCCGCGACGGTCATCCGGTCGGCGCTCGCGATCATGCGGACGGCTTCGCGCACGTTGTCGGTTACGCGCTTTTTGATGCGCTCCAGAATGTCTTGCTGCTCGTCATACCCGACCTTGATCCAGATATCCGGTAAGAGGCGCAGCTCCTGCACCAGTGCGCCGATCAGGTCGCCCGCGATCGTTTCCGTCGTCCGAACATGCACATCGGCCAGCTTTTCGTCTTTTCCGTTTTCGTGCGTCATGACTTTCTCCGGGCAAAGCGAGGCCCGCAGCGCGCACCATGCGCGCTGTCAGGACTCAAATCGATGGGGGTGACTACTCGATATTGCGGGCGCTGCGCGTCGGGCGTGCGGGCTGGAACTCGGCCACGCGGGCCTCGTACAAATCAGCGAGCGGGGCCGCTTCGCTATCCGGCAGCGCGCCCAACATTTCGACGGCTTGATTCAGCTCTTGAACGCTGCGCGCATTCTTCATCGCGGCTTCGATCGAGCCATAAGTGGGCGGCGTCGGTTCGTTCAGCGCGGGCGGCGGGCCGCGATCGTCGTCGGCGTCGTGCGTGATATCGCGTTCAACCGGCTGGTCGGGTTCGACCGCAACGAAATTGCCATCGATCGTGAAGCCTTCGCCGAGCTGCGCCTCGGCGTTAAGTGCGTTCGCCAGCTCGACCGACATCGGCAGGTACTTCAACACTTGCAGCAGCGGCACCTTGCGCGCGTACATTTCCCAATTCTTGTGGGAATAGTGTTTCTGGCCGACCTTGTTGTGCTTGTCGCGATGCTTGCGCACGCGCACGATCGGCCACACTTCAATGATCGGCCATTCGCTACCGTTCGCCCGGCCGACCGCGTACACGTGCGTGATCTTGTTCGGGTCGTCCTCGCCCTGCGGCTTGTGCGAGATAAAGGGCTTGTCACCGAGCGCATAGTCGAATTCATCGCCTTCGAACACTGCGCCCGTCCACGCCGACGCGCGGCCCGCCCGTGCGACCAGATCGACCAGCCCGCGCCAGCCCGGCACGAACTGCGCTTCGTGCACGCCCTTGTGAGTGTTGAAGTACGGGACTAGATAGCCCTGGCCGAGCACGCCGATTTCAAGGCCGAGCTGCGATGCTTTGATGACCTCGCCGAACACGCTTCGGAGGGTGCACTTCCGCAGGTCGGGATTCTGCGACAGCGACGTTAGGGCGAGGCGCGTAATGCGGTCGCTGTTCAGGTGCTTCGGCAGCGCCATGCGGAGCTGGTCGGCGTTCTTTTTGAAAAACGCTTCGACCTCCGAAAGCGAATCTGCCGTCCGTACCGCGCGCGACTGCTCGTCGCTTTTCTTGAGTTCCTGAATATTCGGCATTCCGATATCTCCTAGTCGTTCCACGTCGCCGGGTCGGCGGCTTCTGCATTGCCCCATGTGCACGGGCCGCACAGACGGCCCTTGTAGACCAGCTTTCCGTTACGCCAGCCCTCGACCGTGGGCGACTCGCCGCACACAAGACACTCGCCGTCCGGATCAGGTAGCCACTGGTCAACCTTCGTTACTTCGTCCACGTCATTTCCTCTTCGCGATGAATGCCGCAACGGCGTCGTTCACTTCGGCGCTGCTGAACGCGGCGGGCGGCCGCTTCGATTTCCTCGGCGTGGGCTTCACGCCGATTTCGCCGCTACCCCACTTGACCTGTGCATTTCTGACGCGCGTAGGCGGGCGCGCGACGACGCTATCGGCGTCGCTCGTTTCGCGGTCGCCGTTCATTCGTGGAAAATGCAGTGATCCCAGCGGGCGCAGAACTTCGGCGAGCACAGCAGCGAGCGCGGGTTAGGCGGGAACAGGCCCGAGCGGAACATATCGGCCGCATACTCGATCAGCCCTTTGGTTTCGGGCGTGCCGACCATCACGCGCTTGGCGTCGAACACTGGCGAGACAGCTACGCGCGCATTGCTCGATGTGAGCATTCCGACAATCTGCGCGCCGTCGGTCGGCTGGCCGGTCGAGTGCTCGTCAAGCATTTGGTAGGTGCCGCACTGCGCGCTATGGCCGCGCGTCGAGACGTGCCCGCCGATGATGGCCCGGCTGCTACTTTTCAAATCAACGATCCGGCGACGGTTCGTGCTGAGTGCGACGCGTGCACGATCCATCGTTCCGGTGAGCTGCACGATTACGCCGCCGCCGCAGTCGATATCCATCGGCGTGAACGCGGCTTCGACCGACTCGTATTGCATCGTCGGCGCGATGACCGTGCAATATTTCGTGTGCAGCTTGAGGCCGATCGACTGCGCCTCGCGCATCGTCAGGTCATCGGCGGACGGGTCAACGTCGTATTCCGGGCGCTTGAGTTTTTCGACCAGCACATCGGCCGCGTCGCCGGGCTTGATGCGGTTGCCGTCAAGCGCGGCTTGATCGAAAACGGCCGTGCTCGCATGCAATGCGCTGCCGAGCGCCGCCCGCAGGCCGACAGGCTTGCGGTGCTGCTGCAAGACCTCCCACTCCCACTTGTACGCGCAATCGAACAGCGCGCCCCAAGACGACGCGCGAACCTTAGTACGACTAACAACGTTCATGGCATGACCTCGCTAGAGGGTGATTGAAGGCGGGAACCGTGCGGGACGTGTGGCTTTACGCCAGCTTGATATAGGCGAACTGGCGACGGATCGAACGCGGGATGACCGCCGTTCCGATCGGCACGCGCGGCGTCAGCCGCTTGCGTTGCTCGTACCAAGACCGCCGCTGGGCGGGCGTGAGCGCCCGGAGAAACGACCGATGGCGAAAGAGTTTTTCCATGTTAATCAACGCTATTACATTCGATTGAAAGAATGCAGCCCGTGACAGCAATTGACGAACGCGTTTATAAATAAGCGTCACCTTGACCTTTGGTGAATCGCTGCACATATTGAACGCGTGGTGGAATCATAGGCCACAGTTTAAAAAAAGCGAAAGAGTTTTTTTAAAAAGAGGTGCTACATGCAAGTCCTGCGGATCATCAAGGAAGTCGGCGGGAGGCCCGCCATTGTTAGGCTCACGGGGCTTCACGTCTCATTGATTTCACACTGGATTAAACAGGATTACATTCCTTCCCACTGGATTCGATTTTTTATCGCGTTGAAACCGGAATTGGATTGGCCTGAATTACTCGACGGAAATACACTGGAATACACTGATTTAATGAATCATGAGCATGTCATCCGAACCCGGTTATCCCAACTTTCTCGATTGCGAAAGCGCGTGAAGAAGCTGCAAGCGGTGGCGGCGCAGATTGTGCCTGCTGACGAACTCGCCAATTGAACGCACGCAATCGAGGTTAACCATGAATAAGAGCGCAACGCGCTACCGCAAGGTGCGCCCGTCGATGTGGGGCGACCAGAAGTTTCGTGAGCTGTCGATCATCGCGCCGAGCGGTCAGGCGCTTTGGTTGTACCTGCTGACCGGGCCGCACACGTCGTCGATCCCCGGCGTGCAGTGGATCAGCGTGCTCGCGATGGCCGAAAAGCTGCGCTGGTCGTCCGACGACTTGCGCGGCTGTCTCGCGGAGATTTCCGACTTGGGGATGGCGCAGTTTGACCCCGATACCGGTTTTCTGTACCTGCCGCACGCGATCGAGTATGACCCGCCGTCGAACCCGAACGTCGTTCGCGGCTGGGCGAACGCATGGGCCGAGCTGCCTGAGTGCGACCTCAAGCGCGCCGCGTATGACGCGCTGCGCGCGGCTGTCGTCGAGCGCGGCGAGTCGTTCGAAGCTGCGTTCGACCGGGCGATCAGCAAGCCCGGCGAGCGGCCGAAACGAAACGGTTCCGCAAACGGTTCGGGTAACGGTTCCCCGAACGGTTCCGGGAACGGTATGGCAAATCAGGAGCAGGAACAGGAACAGAAAACCTTAAAACCTAAAGTCAAAAACAAACCTATGTCGATTTCGAAGTCGCGCGAACCGGACAGCGCGGCGGAAGCGATCGACGAAGTGCGCGAAATTTTCGAGTATTGGCAGCTCGTCATGTCGTCCCCGCGCTCGCGGCTCGACGACAACCGGCGCGGGCTGATTCGCCGGGCCATCGCGCACGGCTACACGGTGCCCGAGCTGAAGGAAGCCATTCGCGGCTGCTCGCGCTCGCCGTTCCACATGGGCCAGAACGACCGGCAGACCGCGTTTAACGGACTCGACCTGATTCTGCGCAACGCCGAAAAGATCGACGAGTTCCGCAAGATCGACGCGCATCCGCCCACGGCGATGACGATCCGCAACGGTGTGCAGCCGCAGCGACTGACCGCAGCCGAGCGCCGCAGGCTCGAAAGCGACGCGAACATGCGCGACTTTCTCGGCATCGATGACAGCGCGGCGAACGGCCACGCGCGCCTGAAGCCGGATGACCCGTTCACGATCGACATGGACAAGCCGCAATGATCGAGGCCGACCGTCAAGATTTCGTCGCTGCGCTGCGCTGCGTTTTCGAGACGTACAGCAAGCCCTTGCCGACGAAACCCATCACTGAAATGTGGTGGAAAACCCTGATGCCGTTTCCCGCTGAAGTGATCGCTGATGCGTTCGAACAGCACATCGGCGCGAGCGGTTACGTCCCGGTGCCGTCCGACATTCGCGCGCTTTGCATCCAAGCGCGCAAGCATCAGGTGGACGAAAGCGCCGCCCGGCTGACCTACACGCCGGAACGCGATTCCGAGCTGGTTGAGCGCGGACTCGAAACGCTGCGCGCGATCGTCACGCCGCTGACGAACAGGCCCGGCGTCGAATGGGCGTTCAAGCTGCTCGACCGTGGCACGTCGGCGAGCGGTGCCCCCCTGACGGACGAAGTGGCCCGTGCGGCTGGCGACGCGGTTCTCAGTGCCGCTGGTAGGCAGTTGATCGAGGGAGTACGCGACGACGACCTGCGGAGGCGCTACAGGGCCATTTATCGCGCCGTTGAAAAACAACGTCGGGAGGCACCGTGAGGACGATCGAAGCTGAACCGGGTTTCGCCGTGTCGTTCGTCGTACCTGGTGCGCCGGTTCCGAAGGGCCGCGCGCGCGTGACGCGCTTCGGGACGTACACGCCGAAGAAAACCCGGCATTACGAGCACGACGTGCGGCTGCTCGCGCGCGCCGCGTGCGGGATGGTCGAGCCGTACATGGGCGCGGTGCATATCGATCTCGTCGCGTATGTGCCGATCCCGAAGTCGTGGCCGAAGTGGAAGCAGCAGGCCGCACGCGACGGCACGCTGTACCCGATCAGCAAGCCCGATCTCGACAATCTCGAAAAAGCGGTGACGGACGCGTGTAACGGGCTGGTGTATGCCGACGACGGGCAAATCGTCGATTGCACGAAGGCAAAGCGGTACAGCGATAACCCGCACGTGTGGGTGCGGATCGCATCAATGGGCTACACGGGGGACGAGCAATGAACGACACGCTTTTCATGAGCATCCCGCGCGCGCTGCATTTCGCGTATCTGATGCAGGCGTTCGACGCCGTGCCTGAGTCGATCCTCGCGAACGTGTTCCGGCGATTCATGCAGGAATCGGACGTATGGGAACCGCGCAAAGCAAAGACGGTCGATTTTCGCGGGCTGACGCGCGTTGAAGTTTTCGCCGAGTGCGCCGGGATTCGCGCGGCTGTCGTGCGCGAGTGCCCGCCGCTTGAGCGCTGCGTGATCGCGTGTCGATACGAGCTGACCGATTACGCGCAGCGTCAGGGGGGCCGCGTCGCGTACTTCACGCGTCAACGCGCCAAGGCGTTCGAAGCACTCGCGCATCACGCGCGTGTCGTGTGGATGCCGCACGTACCGCAGGACGTGATGCTGCTGCTCGTCGCGCATTCATTCGTGAGCAAGCGCGAGACGCCTATCACGCTGCGACGCATCGCTGATGAGTACGGGCACAGCCACACGCATTGGCACCGGCAATCGAACAAACTGGCCGATGAGCTGGCGAGCGTCGAGGCTCGCGCGCTCGACGCAGTTACGCCGTACTTCACTCGCCAATGTCACGGCTATTCAGTCGCTTGAACATGCAAACGTCAGGGGCGCGGTCTGCGACGTGCAGATAGCCGCGCCGCTTCAATGCTTCGAACACGATCGGATTCAACACGTTCTCAACGAACACGCCTTGACGGCCGAGCATCAGCGCCGCGCGCTCGCACTCTTCGACGAGCACCGAAAAAATCCCATGCTGCCGATAGCGTTCGTGCACTTCCACGTTAGCAATATCGAGCGTCATGAAAGGCTCGCCGTCGAAAAAGCGCGCGGCACAGCGAACGTACACCGTCGCGATCGTGCAATCGATGAATGCGCGGTTGGTGCCATGCAATGCGTCAGCGATGCGTGCTGCGATCATATCCACTCCCATTCATAGCGCTTGCGGCGCAAGATCGCGACGACTTCGGCGCTCGGTCGGTTGACCATCCACCACAAGATCGGCGCGGCATAAACGCACTGCCACGTGTCGTCGTGCTTCTCCCAGATCGCACCCGCGACGAAATGAGGCGCGACGACACGCAGCAAGCGTTTCATTTCGGCGACGTGTTCATTCCAGCTCGCCGTTCGCGTTGCGCTTGCGGCGCGGCTTGAACGGACGTTTGCGACCTTCGATTTCAAGCGTGGTGATGCCATACGCGGCCATCTGTTCGCGGATCGTTTCGATAACTTCGGCTTTCTCGGCAGCGCGTATTTCTTCGATCTTTGCCTGAAGCTCTTCGTGTTGACGCAACAGTGCGGACAATTGTTGATCGCGTTTCGTTGCCATACGTGCTTCTCCTGTCAGTGAGTCGTGGGGGGTGAGTTCGTTTTGCATGTGCGCTCCCAAATAGCGCGCATCACCTGCATGTCGTGATCGCGCGCGAACTCGCGTGCTTCGTCGTCGGTCGGCTCGCGAAGTGTGCCGTTGTCGGTGAACACGGCGTATTGACCGCATCGGATGCAGATCGACACGTCGCCGGGTTCAGGCGTGATGTACTGCTGAGACGACGCATAACCGACGTGCCCGGTTTCGTCGCGCGCATTCATGTGCTCGGTGTTCTCTTTGCCGCAGTACGGGCAGAACGTTTTCATAGCTTGTCCTTCATCTCCGTTTCGACGTTGCCGCGTACCGCCAGCGCGTTCAAGTCGTCATAGATCGCTTGCTCGGTTTCGCCGAACACAATGAAAAATTCATAGCCGGGTAGCCCGATTTGCTCGGCGTCGAACTTGATCGGCTTGCCAGCCTGCAAGCGCGTGATGTTTTCGCGCGACAGGCCGAGGATGACCATTTTCCCGTTCGTTGTTTCCGCAACAGCTTTGAGCATCAGTGTTTCTCCTTTGCTTCGCTCGCGATATCTTCACGAAGCTGCGCGGCGACGGCCTCAAGCAGCTCGGCGAAGCGCGGCATATGTTCGCGTTTCGTCGTCAGCAGCGTGCAGCCGCTGCCGTTTGAGCCATTGACGACGACAAGCAGCACGCTTTCCGCTTCGGTGAAGCCCATGACCGCGCCTGCCTCTTGGTCGTATCGGCCGTTCATCTCTTCAAGCGTGCCGTCGCCGACGAAGCGGCCGCGATATCTCGGTTCATCAGTCATCGATCACCCCCACTTTCACAAAGTCAGCATCAGGACACACGTACACGTCGCCAAGAATCGGTTGATCGATCGAGAAACCGGCGAGGTGATAGATGCGCGTCGCGGTCGAATTCAGCGGCAAGCGCTTGTCGATAAACGTGTCATCGAAAATCATCACGTGCGTTTCGTCGATCAAGCGCGAATCCACCACTTCAGTACCGAGCAGCTTTTCGATTTCCTCAATCGACAGCGGCGCGTCAAAGTCGAGCGTCGTTCCGTTACAGCGGATCAGGCGTCGCATGGTTCCTCCCACAGCTGCGCGGCGAGCACCGTGCATTGAAGTTTCGCGTAGGCAAGATTTCGATACCGTTCAAGCCCGGCCGGAAAGCATTGTTCGATTTCGATCGGCGACAAGTGGCCGAGCCGCGCTTGCATGCCCGGCTGAAAGTCGAACGCGTGGCCGCAATCGAAACCCAACCACCACAAATCATCCGGCTCGCCGGGTTCCGGCACGTGGCAGACACCTTGCCCCGTCTCCGGATCGAAGTACGGCGAGCAATGATCGGAGTACGTCAAGCCGCCGTGCACGTCGATATCCATGCGCTCCTGTGCTTCGTTGTACTCAACGCCGTATAGCGCATGAGAAGGTGGTACGCCGACATAGCCGCACCAGTTGCCGAACGGGCCACGATGCAGCATGCACACAAGGCGCGTCTCTTCATCCGTCCACTGCACTTTGTCCGGCTCGATGTCCCATTCGCCGGACGGCCAGCCGGTACGGTCAACAAATTTCCATTCTTGTTCTTTCATCGTCTTTCCTTCGAAAGTGCCACGTCGAGATACGACTCGGCGAGGTAGATGAGCACCAGCGCGGCCATGCCAGCGGTCGCGCGCGCCGACTCGGAATCGTTTGCGTCAAACCGCTTGCAAAGCACATCGACGCACCAATCGAGATTGCGCTCGATCAGGTGCGCGCCGTGCGCCAACACGTGCGCGCTTTCGAGTGCGTCGAGGTGCACTAGCTCGCGCTCGACCTCTTCGGCTTCACGTGTCTTGTGTTTCATTTCTTGCCTCGCTCAACCGCATCGATGATTTCATCGCGCAGCTTCGCTGCCTTGTCGTGCAACCGACTATGGCGACGCCATTCCATTTCCATGCGGATACCGTGCACCGCAACCAGCAACGCCGAAAGGATGATGATCGCGAGAATGATCGATTCGAACGCCAGCATCGCGTCGTCGCCGTCTTGCGCGAAGCCGTGCGCGTTCCTGAGTTCGTGGTAGATCACCATCACGTCGAAAAAGAAAATCACGCACGCAACACACAACAGCCCCCACGGTCGCGGCGGTTTCGGTGGTAGCGGCGGAATGTTCATTGCAGGCGGTCGCTCGATCGACGCGGCAGCAAGTTCAACAGCGGCGTCGTTTGATCGATTTGGCCCATGCAGACCTCGCCCACCGTGGTCTTGCCGTCGATCGTCTCAACCTCTTTGATGCCTGCCCATGCGCCTGCATACGTCTCAAGCGTGATGTAGACGACGACCCGCGCGTTCGGCACGTCCTCCGGCCGCTCGTATCGTTTCGCCATCGCTTGCGCTTCGTCATAGGTGCGCGCTTGAGCGCCGATCGTCGTCCGGCCGATCATGACGAATTCGGCGTTGAATTCGCCCGCGAGCTTCGTGATGAGCAAGCCTGCGATCGACGACGGCAATTGTTCGAGTCCGCCGACCGGCATTGAAAAGTTCTCGGTCAAGCTGCCGATCACAACGAACGGCGACACCGTGCCGTGCTTCTCAAGCGCATCACGGACGGTTTGCGTCATTGCTTCGATGTACGGCGTATAGGCGACAGGCGGCGGCACAGCCGCATGCTCGCGCATGCGCTTTTCGATGGTGTCCATTTCTTCTCTCAGGTAAACGGTTTGCCAAACGGTTAGCGAAACGGTTTCGGAAACGGTATCGGAAACCGTTTGCTAAACGGTTCCCGAAACGGTTTAACCGAATATCTCGCCGCGTGCGAAACGTTCAAGGACGTTCAGCACATAGCCTAGATCGTTGTGGGTATGCAGCCAGGACGGATTACGGCTCGTCGGCCGTGCGCCCGCGTGTGCGCGGGATATCTGGCACACGCGGGCGTCATCGAGGATCGATTGCGCGCACTCCTGCCACTGGTGCACGTCGATAGGCGGCTGGCGTCGAGTCACCAATTGATCGTCTCCCGGTTCGGGTCGCCGTTTTCACGACGGCGGCCAGAATCAGGATGACGATGCCAACCAGTCGGCTCACCTTCGCCGTCCCATGCGTCAAGGGAGGCTTTCGCATCGGCGTAGGACGAGTAGCACCACCGGTCGCCGTAGCCGTGGACAGTCATGTCCGAAAGGATTGCGTAGGTGAAAAGCAGCCGAGAAACAAGGGCGTCTCGGCCATTAGTGAAAACCCGGTAATCCGTGTAGCCGTCCTCGGCTCGCCACACGCGGGTCATGTCGTTCGAATTCATTTCGTTCCGTTCGTGTTATGGGTCACGTAGCGTCGCGGTTTGTTCACCTGTTGGCGGCGAATCATTTTTTTTTGATTTCTTCACATGATTTTACATTTGTTTAGATTTTGCCTGATTGCCGCTCCGTGACACGTTAGGGTATGCCCTAATGCCGCAAGGCCCGCCGGGTAAGTGGGTACTCACTTGCGCTCCTGTTACAAACCACCTAGCATTCGGCCAAAGTGGACAAATTGTCGGCAATGGCGATGCGTTCAAGCTGTATTCAAACCTGTACGGCTTTGAATCTCGATCGATGCGCCGACAACGATTCGCATCAGCTCACACAGCCGATTAGGCGTGCTGAACAGTGAGTGCCGCGTGTGTGCTAGATCCGATTTGAATGAGTTCACATCGGGCGATTATGTGGGAAGGCGAAATGACTCCGTTTCGGCCTTAACCCCCCGCCCGCTGTAGCTCGACCAGTTGCGGCGGGTTGCTCGACGAGTCGCCCGTGCTGTCGCGTAGTGAGGTGAGCGTGAGGGCTGGACATGCCGCCCCGGCTCGCATACAGCCTCACCAGCAGCCCGCCGCGCCCCTCTGGCTATGCTGATATCCCCCGCGCCTGCCATCGTCTCTACGGGGCTGTATTCCCGTGCTGTTCATTCGACATGAGCCGACGACCGTAGACGTATGGCGGGAGACAGCCCGAAAACTGCACCCGAACAGGCGCGGCAGCTCGGCGGTGCGGCCCTAAGTAGCGCGTGAACAAAATCGGCGGCCCCCCGCCTGTCACTGGTCACTTTTCACTCGCGCTGTATTTCGTAGCTCGGGAGTCTCCATGCTCGCTGTCACGTATCGCTCGATCGACGAATTGATCCCGTATGCGCGTAACAGCCGCACGCACTCGGATGCGCAGATCGCGCAGATTGCTGCGAGCCTTCGCGAGTTCGGGTGGACGAATCCGGTGTTGATCGATGACGAGTGCAACGTGATTGCCGGTCACGGTCGCCTGCTCGCCGCGCGCAAGCTCGGGCAGACCGAAGCGCCGACGATCAGCCTGTCGCACCTGACCGAGACGCAGCGCCGCGCGTATGTGATCGCCGACAACAAGCTTGCCGAGCAAGCTGGATGGGATACCGAACTTCTGGCGCTTGAACTCGGCGAGCTGAACGAAACATTTGACGTGTCGCTGCTCGGGTTCAAGCCCGAAGAAGTCGCCGACCTGTTGGTCGGGCCGACGTTCGGCCCGGCCGACGCAGACAGCCAGGGCAAGCTTGACCAGAAAGCCAAGTGCGTGTGTCCGAACTGCGGCCATGAATTCGAAAAGTGATTTGCGCCTTGACTGGTGCTCGCACGAAGCTGCGACGTATGCCGTGATGCACTGGCATTACAGCAAGCGCATGCCGATGCCGCCGCTAGTGCGAGTCGGTGTGTGGGAACGCGACAAGTTCATCGGCTGCGTGCTCTTCGGTCGGGGTGCATCGCCCCAGCTCGGCACGCCCTACGGCCTCACGCAGCTTGAGTGCTGCGAGCTGGTGCGAATCGCGTTGACGAAGCATGACGCGCCCGTGTCGCGGATCGTGAAGTTAGCTATCAAGCTGCTGCGCACGAACTCGCCCGGCCTGCGCTTGATCGTCAGCTTTGCTGACGCGAATCAAGGGCACCACGGCGGGATTTATCAAGCCGGGAACTGGCTGTATCTCGGCCGCAGCGCGCCGAGTGTCGAGTATTTCCACGAAGGCCGCTGGAAGCATCAGCGCGAGGTCAGCGGCGGCGCCTTCGGCGGTGAGCGCAAGATCGCCGACCCGGCCGGGCTGCCGAAACGCGCGACTGTCGGCAAGCATCGATATGTGATGCCGCTCGATGACGAGCTGCGCGCGAAGCTGCTGCCGCTGTCTCTGCCGTATCCGAAACCCCCTATGCGTGAGAAGCAAGCGATGGCCGGTTCCACCGGTACAGCGGCGGTGTGACGCCGACCCTCACGCTCCATCTTTCAGGTGTCGCCATGACCGAGCAAGAGAAGCCGCGCACGCTTGCCGACTGCGAGCCTATTCCGCCGGATCGCAAAAGCGCGTTCAAGCGCACGCACCCGCGCATCCGAGACGGGCAGCTTGAGCCGTTCGAACCGACGCACGACCAGCGCATGACCGTGCGCGTGATGACCGCGTGCGGGATGAAACTTGACGTGATCGTGCAGCACATCGTCAACCCCGATACCGGGCTCCCTGTCACGCCTAAGACGCTGCGCAAATATTTCTCGAAAGAGCTGAAAGACGGTCGCGACGTTGCGAACGCAATGGTTGCGCAGTCGCTGTTCAAGAAGGCGATCGGCAATAGTCCGCAAGCTGTCCAGGCGTGCATTTTCTGGCTTCGTTCTCAAGCTGGCTGGCTCGCCCCGGACTCGATCGAGATTTCCGGCAAGGACGGCAAGCCGCTGACCGGTGGCGAGCGTCAGAACCTTGTCGTCTATCTCCCTGACAACGGGCGCGACGCAGCGAACGCGCACGGCGATGGCACGCAGACCCTCAAGCGGCGCTCCTGAGAAGCGCTTGCAGCCGCAGGCCGGGCCGCAATCGATGTTTCTATCGACGCCCGCGGATATCGCCATCTACGGCGGCGCTGCCGGTGGCGGCAAATCGTTCGGCCTGCTGCTCGATCCGCTGCGCCATGTGTTGAGCGTGCGCGGCTTCTACGGCGTGTTCTTTCGCCGCACCACGACGCAGATTCGCAACCCCGGTGGTCTGTGGGACGAGTCGCAATCCATCTACATGCAGCTCGGCGCGAAAGCGCGACAACATGAGCTGGAATATCTGTGGCCTGCTGTCGGCTCTAAGCTGAAACTCGCGCACCTCGAACATGAAATGTCGGTGTACGAGTGGCAGGGTGCGCAAGTGCCGTTCATCGGGTTCGACGAGCTGACGCACTTTTCGCGCAACCAGTTCTTTTACATGCTGTCGCGCAATCGCTCGACGTGTGGTGTACGCCCCTACGTGCGCGCGACGACGAACCCGGACGCCGAGTCGTGGGTGTCCGAGCTAATCGAATGGTGGATCGATCAGCAGACCGGCCTACCGCTCGACGATCGCGCCGGTGTGCTGCGCTGGTTCGCGCGCAAGAATGACACGATCGAATGGGCCGACAGCCACGAAGAGCTGATTGATCGACTCGGGCCGGACTGCCTCCCGAAAACGCTCACCTTCATTCCCGCGCAGATTTACGACAATCCCGTTCTGCTCGCGAATGACCCCGGCTATCTCGCGAACCTGCAAGCGCTGCCGTATGTCGAGCGCATGCGACTGCTCGGCGGTAACTGGAAAATCCGTCCGACTGCCGGGCTTTACTTCCGCCGCGATTGGGTCAAAGTCATCGATGTGGCTCCCGCGAATATGGACGTGGTTCGCTACTGGGATTTGGCCGCGACCGATAAGACGCAAGACAATGACCCCGACTGGACTGTCGGCGTCAAGCTCGGCAAGTACCGCGACAGCAATCGCTGGTGTGTGCTGCACGTGTGCCGCCTGCGCGGCTCGCCGCACAAGGTCGAGGAAGCAATCCAGAACATCGCGATTCAAGACGGCCCGCGCTGCCGCATCGGGCTACCGAAAGACCCCGGCCAAGCCGGGAAGGCGCAAGCGCTCGCGATGATCGGTGCATTGTCCGGCTACATCGCGACAGCGCGCGCCGAGCGCGGAGACAAGATTACGCGCTTCGGCCCGTTCTCTGCGCAGTGTGAAGCCGGGAACATCGATTTCGTGCGCGGCCCGTGGCTTGAGGAATATTTCTCTCAGCTCGAAGGATTCCCCGACGCGCCGCACGACGACGATGCGGACGCCAGCGGCGGCGCACTCGGCTTGTTTCTCGACGCGAAAACCGGCTTTCTCGATTACTTCGCCGGTGTCGTCGCGAAGAAGCGCGAGCGCGAAGAAGCGGCCCGCGCAGAGGGTAACGTCGTCCGGATTCGGTGATGGACGCCGCCGAGACGCTACTCGTCGTGCTCGTCGTGCACGCACTGCTCGGGGCCGGTCTGTTCATGGTGTCGATCGCGCAGATCGAGCCGATCGCGCAGTCGGTCTATCGCGGCATCGCGATTGCATGCGCGGTCGTCGTCATCGTCATCTATCTTTCGCCGCTGCTGCGCAGCACATACACGTGTCAGTGACAGCCGAAAAAAAGCCCGCTGCGATGAGCGGGCTTTTTCGTGTGCTGCGTCGTTCATTCATGCACGCCCCGGTCATCGCCGGTCGGCAGCGTGTGCACGACAGTTTGAAGCGCCGCGACGAGCGGCACAAAGACAGCATGCGCGCCGTAGCCGATGCCCCCGGCGAGCACGATCGCGATTGCGATTTTTGCGAAGAGTGTCATGTTAAGCCCCGGTCTTGATGAGGAACAGCTCAAAAAATGCGGCGTGCATAGCGCGCTCGCCGAGTTCCCATTTCTGCCACGAACGCACGTTGACGTGTACGAGCGCCCCGGCCTCGGTCTGCGATAGCCCGGCATGCTCGCGTGCTGCGCGCACGTCGGCCGGCGTCGGCACGACTGACGGCTGCGCGATGCGGCCCGACTCGCGATGCAGCGCTTTCGCGATGTATTCCCGGCGCGGCTTCGCAGCGCCGGACAGCAGCGGGTCACGGTCGACAAACTTCTGCGCGTTCGCGAGCGTGCGGTGTGTGTCAGCTTGCTTCGCAAGCCACGCGCGATAGTCGAACAGCATCGCGCTTGCTACTTCATGAAGTTCGGTCATGTTCGCCCCCGGTCAGTCGTTCGGATACTGCGCTTCGTGCGCGATGTACGCGGCGAGCATGTCGCGGCGTGCTTCGTAGCTCGCGATCGGCCACACATCGCAATCGGTCGTCGCAAACCACATCCCGGCGCGGTCGCCCGTCTCGATCCCGGCAATGTCTTGCAGCTCGCAAACCGCGTCGTTCAGATCGTCGTACTCGGCGCAGCGTTCGATATCTGCGGGCGTGACAGCTTGAGTGTTTTTCATGTTCGTCCCCGGTTACAGCTCTTCGAAGTCAGAAAGCGCGCCAATTTGCATGCGCGCATCGCGCTTGTGGACGCTGATGCGATAGCCGTGCATCGGAAGGAAGTTATCGACGATGTGCGGGCATGCAACGTCGAACTCAGGGCGCTTCATCCATTCGGTTGTGAACAGGTGAACAGCGCGGCCAGTGTGCCCGCGATCAAGTGCAACGCTGATTCGATATTCAAACATTTCAGTCTCCCGGTTAGCCGCGCGCGCGTGCGCGGTACGGCCAACCATAGACGCCCATTGGGCGTTACCCGTATGAGTATAAACCCCTGCCCAATGGGCGTTAGATGAGGGCGCGATCATGCCTGACACGAAGGGCGCGAAAGTTACGCCGCTCGGCCCCGGCGTCGTCAGTCGTGCAGTGCAGGCACTGCGCTATGTCGTGACGGGGCGCGGCCCGGTTGCGAACGCACCGACTCCGCAAGGCGTCACCGAAGCGGGCGTGATTCATCCGGTCAAGACCGTGATTGATGGTGTCGGCCCCGAGAACTTCATGGGGCCGCTGAACCCGGTTCAGCCGGTCGCACAGGACGCGGTGTGGGGTCGCCGTTACGACTACCCGGTCGGGTACAACCAGCGCTTTACGCCGCGCGGCGATGAGCTGGTCGATTTTCACTCGCTGCGCATGCTCGCCGATACCTGGGATTTGCTGCGCATCGTCATCGAGACGCGAAAGGATCAGCTCGAACAGCTCGACTGGCAGATTCGGTATCGCGATCAATCGAAGCAGCCCGACAAGCGCTGCGCCGATATCACGTCGTTTCTGATGTACCCGGACAAGGTGAACCCTTGGAGCGATTGGGTACGCATGCTGATTGATGACCTGTTCGTGATTGACGCGCCGTGCTTGCTGCCGCGACTCACGCGCGGCGGGCAGCTCTACGCGCTCGAAATTATGGACGGCGCGCTTATCAAGCCGCTATACGACGTTGCAGGCCGCACGCCGATGCCGCCTGACCCGGCCTATCAGCAGATCATCAAGGGGCTGCCTGCCGTTGAATACACGTTCGACGAGCTGATTTATCGGCCGCGAAACCGGCGATCGTGGAAGGCATACGGCTATAGCCCCGTCGAGCAAATTCTCGTCACGATCAACACCGGCATTCGGCGCAACCTCGCGACGCTTCAATACTACACAGACGGTTCGCTGCCGGACTCGATCATCGGTTTGCCCGACACGTGGAACTCCGAACAGATCAGGCAGTTTCAAGAATATTGGGATGAGCTGCTGGCAGGCAACACGGCCGAGCGTCGCAAAACGCGATTCATGCCGGGCGGCGGGCATTACGTCGAGACGCGTGAGCCGGGCCTCAAGGACGAATTCGACGAATGGCTGGCGCGCGTCGTGTGCTACGCGTTCAGCGTCGAGCCGACGCCGTTTATCAAACAGCAGAACCGCGCCACGGCGCAGACCGCGCGTGAACAGTCGATCGCCGAAGGTCAAGCCGCGCTCAAAAAGTGGTTGAAAACGCTGATTGATGGCGTCATCACGAAATACTGGAAGGCGACCGATATCGAGTTCGTGTGGAACGAAAACGATGCCGTCGATCCGCTGCAACAGGCGCAGATCGATCAAATCTACTTGATGAATCAGGTAATCGTCCCGGACGAAGTGCGCGAAAACTTGGGCCTCGATCCGCTGCAAACCCCCGAGTCCACCACAGTGCTGCCGCGCCCGAGCGGTACGCAAGGTTTGAAGCCCGATGAGGACGACGGCGGCGGACGCGCCCCCCGCAAGGGCGACGATAACGACAACGCAACCGAGAAGGTTGCCAAGGCCGCAGGTGAAAAAAAAAAGGCAGCTTGATTCGGCTTGTCATGCCTGACCCTGAGAGGCGCGAGGTCGCAGTACAGCGCGCGCGCATCAAGCGGACGATGCAGCGCTTTCTAACCGAGCTGTCGCACGACATTGCGCGGCAGGCCGGGCCGAAGCTCGACAAGCTGCGCGCCGATGTGCACAAGGCTGCGAAAGGTGACGACGATGACGAAACCGACTCGACCACGCCGCTCGACGAGACAAGCGCCGCAGCAGCGGCCGATGCACTCGACGACGAGCTGGACTGGTCATCCTTTGAAACACTCCCCGACGAAATTTTCGACCCCCTCGCACGCACATACAAAGGGTCGCGCGCGCAGGCGGTGATTCAAGTCGGCGAGCTGCGCGACGGGCTGACCGATAGCGAAGCGCGCAGCGCAGTGAACTTTGACGTTGTGAACGATGCGGCGGTCGAGTGGGCCGAAGGCCGCGCCGCAGAAATGATCGGCATGAAACGCGTTGATGGTCGGCTCGTCGATAACCCGGATGCACGGTGGCGGATCGACGACACGACGCGCGAGGCGATCAAGTCGCTGACGCGTGACGCACTGATGCAGGGCTGGTCTGCCGAACAGTTCACGAACCAGATCATCGATGACTCGGCTTTCTCCTACAACCGGGCCAACATGATCGCGCGCACAGAGGCGCGCTTTGCGAATTCGAACGGCACGCTAGACGCGTGGCGATCGGATGGCCGCGTCGAGAAAAAGGCATGGAGCACCGCCGAGGACGACAAGGTTGAGGAGGTCTGTCAAGGCAACGCCGAAGCGGGCGACATTCCCCTTGATGACGCGTTCCCGAGTGGCGACGCCGCCCCGCCTGCTCACCCTAATTGCCGCTGCGTGATTGTCGGCACCACCTACGCGAATGATGAGGACGAATCATGAGCCTGAAAATTTTTGTGCCGCTCACGAAAGTAGACGTTGAAAAGCGGCTGGTCTACGGAACGCTCGCGGCCGAAGAAATTGACCGCTCTGGCGAGGTGCTCGACTACGCGTCGAGCAAGCCGCATTTCGCCGCGTGGTCGGGCGATATCGCGAAGGCGACCGATGGCAAGTCGGTCGGCAATCTGCGCGCGATGCACGGCAAGGTCGCGGCTGGCAAGTTCACCGATTTGCAGTTTGACGACGAGCACCGCCGCATTGAAGCGGTCGCGAAAGTCGTGGACGACACAGAATGGAACAAGGTGCTCGAAGGCGTCTATACGGGCTTCTCTATCGGCGGCAAGTACGGCAAGACTTGGGACGACCAAGGGCACCGCCGCTATGAGGCGATCCCGGCCGAAGGGTCGCTCGTCGATTACCCGTGCATTCCGTCGGCGACGTTCAAGGTGGTGAAGTCGGACGGTAGCGAAGAAATGCGCAAGTTCACGGGCGCGACCGAAACCCTGCAAGCGATTGACCAGCTCGCCGAGCTGCTGAACAAAGGCGATATCGATCCGCGCGAAGTTCTCAAACTTGCGCTCACCGATTTGCAGAAACGCGATTTCAGCAGCGACCAGCGCAAGAAGGACGCCGACGAGCACAAGGCGATGCCGGATGGTTCGTTCCCCATCGAAAACAAATCCGATCTCGAAAACGCGATCAAGGCATACGGGCGCGCGAAAGACCCGGAAGCCGTGAAGAAGCACATCAAGGCCCGCGCGAAGGCACTCGGCGCGGAGGACATGCTCCCGGACGATTGGGAAAAGATGACCGCCGCCACGACCGTGGCGAAGGCTGAAAATGGTGACGGTGATGGCGACGACGACGATAACGGCGACGATAAATCCGGTGGTGCTGACGGTGACGACGCCGACGATAACGGAAGTGCCAAATCTGGCACCGCCGACAAGAAAGGCGACGCCGACAAGACCGACGACAAAGACGATGACGCCGCTAAAGCTGCTGCCGCCGCAGCACTCGAAAAGATCGGGGCGCGCAACAGCGCTGCCGACCTCGCGCATTTGCAAGCCGCCCATGATTCGCTGGTGAAGGCTGGCGCGATGTGCGCGGGCAGCGACCAGCACGACGACGCCGACGACCTGGACGACGATTTCGAAATGGCCGCAGGCGTTGACGAGCTGTGCAAGGCCGCCGGGCTTGAACTCGTCGATGGCAAGACCGGCTTGGAGAAGGCCGCGCAGCTCGTCGTTTCGCTCGCCAAAGCGCACGCCCGCATCAAGGAACTTGAGGACATGCCCGCGCCGACCAAGGGCGTCCTCAAGTCCATGAACAAGGCCGCTGATATGAGCGTGAACGACGGCGGCGGTAACACGACGATGGACGATGAGCTGGCCCTCGCGGCAAAGGCTCAAGTCGATGGCGACCCGCTGCCGATGGTCAAGTTCATCCACAAATACGGTGCCCGCGCTGTTCGCCCGAACGCGCCGAGCAAATGACAACCACCTAACCCCGTAGTTTTCTCAGGCCGCGCCGCGCCCCCGTGAGGCGCGGCTTTTTTTTTGGAGAATCAAAATGGGTTCCCTGAATATGGCAGAGCTGCAAGCGCTTGTGAAAAGCGCGCTTGCGGCCGACATGGGTGTTCCGCTGAACAAAGCGAACACCGTGACCACCAGCACCGGGCTGGTGTCGTATGACCTGCAAGCCCCGGCAAAGAACCTGTACCCGGTTCTCACGCCGATCCGCAACAGCCTCCCGCGCGTGCCCGGCCGTGGCGACACGGCGACTCGCTGGAAAGTGATTCGCGCGATTCAGGGTTCGGGCTATGACTCGATCGGCTTCGTGCCGGAAGGTCAACGCGCTGGGCGCATGAGCTACAGCGCCGTGAACGCGCTTGCGTCGTATGCGACGCTCGGCGAAGAAGAAAGCGTGACGTTTGAAGCCGAATCGGCTGGCCGCGAGTTCGAGGACGTGCGCGCGACCGCAGCCATTCGCCTGCTTCAAAAAATGATGATGAAGGAAGAGGACGCGATTCTCGGATCGAACCTCTCGATCGCACTCGGCACGCCGGGCGCACCTTCGGTATCGAGCGCATCGACGGGCGGCACGGTCGCGGCAGGCACTTACAACGTCATCGTTGTGGCGCTCGCCTATACCGCGTACCGCGTCGCGACTGTCTCGGCAACGGGCGTGCCGACGAGCCAAAGCGTGACCGGCGCAGACGGCCAAACGTTCACGCTGAACTCGGGCAGCTCGATGAAGTCGAGCGCGACGAGCACGGGCGCGATCACCGGCAGCACGAACACGATCAGCGCGAGCGTTGCGCCGGTCACGGGCGCGATGGCCTATGCGTGGTACGTCGGCACCGCAGGCAATGAAACGCTGCAAGCAATCACGACGATCAACAGCGTGGCCCTCACGTCGCTTTCGACCGGCAACCAGAACGCCAGCGCGATCACCGCTGATTGCTCGCAAAACTCGCTCGGCTATGACGGCCTGCTGTCGTGGGCGCTCAACCCGACGAATGGCGCGTATGTCAACACGTTCGCAACCGGCACCGCTGGCACCGGTACTTTCCTCACGGCATCGTCGCGCGGCTCGATCAACGAGATTGATACCGCGTTCCGCCGCATGTGGGATTTGTACCGCGTGTCGCCCGATATCCTGTACGTCAACGCGCAGGAATATCAAAACATGCTCGCGAAGATTCTGAACTCGTCGAGCGGCCCGCTGCTGCGCTATACGCGTGACGGTAACTCGCCCTACGCGATTTTCGCTGGCGGCAGCATCGAAGCGTACTTCAACCCGTTCGGCGCGAACGGTGGCTACAAGGTTCCGATCTTGATCCACCCGACCATCCCGCCCGGCACGATCCTGTTCTGGACGCAAAACCTGCCGATGCAATACCAGAACAACGAAGTCCCGCAGGTCGCAGAGGTTCACCTCCATCGCGACTACTACGAAATTGACTGGCCGCTGAAAACGCGCGCCTACGAAATGGGTGTGTACGCCGAAAGCGTGCTCGCGGTGTACGCCCCGTTCGCAATGGGCGTGCTGAACAACATCGGCAACGGTTAAACCCTGCAAGTGAGCGTGGTTGGGCCGCCCCTCTGGTCGGGGGCGGCTTTTTCATTTTCGAGGGGAACGTGATGGCTCTGGTACGCATGAAAGCGCCCGACTGGCTGAACTCGATTTCGATCGCAGGCGTACTGCTCGAAATTAAAAAAGGCTTCGTCGAGGTTGAAGAGGAATTCGTGGCCGAAGCGCAAGCGCACGGCCTGATGCTCAAGGATGACGCGGGCCTCAACCCGGCATGGGGCGAAAAGGCTCCTGCCGCCGCTGACACGCCCAAGACCGAGTAAGCGAGGTGTGACATGGCCGCGAACGACCTGACGACCCTAGCGGCCGTCAAAGCGTGGTGCAAGGTCACGACGACGAACGACGACGCGCTGCTGTCGTCGCTTATCACCGCCGCGTCGCAATACATCGAAACGTACTGTGACCGCGAGTTTGTTTCGCAACAGTTCACCGAAGTCCGCGACGGCAAGGGCACGCGCGCTATGTCGGTCGCGCACTACCCGATCACCGCTGTTGAGTCGGTCATGATCGGCTCGCTCGTCATCCCGCCCGCGCCCACGGTCGGCTCGCCTAACTGGCCCGGCGTCGGTTACGTGTTCAACGATACGAGCATCAAATTGCAGGGCTACCTGTTTTGGGCTGGCATCGCCAATGTTCAGCTTGTGTACACGGCAGGCTTTACGACGATCCCGGCTGACCTCGCGCAGTGCGCAAACGAGCTGGTCGGCTTGCGGTATCGGCAGCGCGATCACATCGGCCTGTCCGGCGCGGTCGGCGTCGATGGTCAGCACATCGTCTATGACGATTCGGCGCTGTCGCCTGCACAGGCGGTCTTGCTGTCGCAGTACAAGAAACAGGTGCCGGTGTGATTTTCGACAGCGAGGTAACGGGCGATCAAGCCGTGGTCGCCCACTTCCGGACGATGCCGGAACGCCTTCGCTCGGCGATGCGCGATGCGATCTATGACGACCTGATAAAGCTACAGCGCCACGTCGTCACGCAGAAACTTGCGAGTCAGGTATTGAACCGCAAAACGGGCACGCTGGCGGCTTCGATCACGCCGTACATGGAGTTCGGTGACCCCGATCAAGTCGTCGGCGTGTTGGGCGCAAATACCCCATATGCGCGGATTCTTGAATACGGGGGTGTTGTCAATCATCCGGGCGGCACTGCCTACCTGCCGACGGCGGGCGGCTTCGAATTCATTTCGAACAAGGTTGCGGCCGAGCTGCCGAACCTGCCGCGCACGCTCCCGCACGCTATCCCGATCCGCGAACACTCGTACATGCGCAGCTCGCTTGCCGACTTGCGCTCGACGATCGTTGATGACCTCAAGCGCGCTGCACTGCGCGCGATGAAGGAATGACATGAGCATCCAGCGCGAACCCATCTATGCGGCTTTGTTCGCGCTCGTCCAGTCTGCCGTCGCGCCGTATGCGGTGACGATCGGCCGACGCTTTCAGCTCGCGTCGCAAGTGCCGCCGAGCGAACAGCCTGCCGTTTTTCAAGTGCAGAAAAGCGAGCGCATCGCGCACGAGCGGCGCGGCCTGCCGAAGAAGTACCACCTGTTTGTCGATCTCGTCGTGTACGCGCAAGCGGGCGACAGCGCAGCTATTCCCGCCACTGCCGTGAACACGATTCTCGACGCGATCGATAACGCGCTCGCGCCCGCGCCGGGCGACCCGATGAATAACCAGACGCTCGGCGGGCTGGTTGAGCACGCGTGGATCGAAGGCGAAGTGTTGATTGTGGAAGGCACGTTGCAGGATCAGTCGGTCGCAATCGTGCCCGTTCAGATGTACGTGACCGGCTGAAACCACCGCATTACATTTCAACGGAGTAGACGCCATGCAAACCCTCTTTGGCGCGGGTGCAATGTGGGGCACGCCGCTTACTGATTCGCAGGGCAACGCCATCAGCAACCCGACGCCGGTTCGTTTTGGCGTCGCTCAAGAGATTTCGATCGATATCGATTTCTCGACGAAAGAGCTGTACGGCACCCTTCAATTCCCGGTCGCGATTGGTCGCGGCACGGCCAAGATCAGCGGCAATATCAAGAATGCGCAGATCAACGGCCGCGCTTGGGCGTCGCTGTTTTTCGGTCAGCCGCAATCGTCCGGCATTTTCGCCGACGTGCTCGACGTGACGGGCGAGCTGATTCCGTCGAGCGGCCCCTACACGATCACCGTCACCCCGCCGAGTTCGGGCACGTGGTCGGCCGACCTGGGCGTGCTCGACTCGAACGGCAACCCGATGCAAGTCGTCGCGTCCGGCCCGACCACGGGCCAGTACAGCGTGAGTGCTGGCGTGTACACGTTCGCCGCTGCTGATGAAGGCAAAAAGGTTTTCATCAACTATCAATACACCGCGTCGAGCACGACGGTACAGAACCAAGTCATCACCTCGCAGCCGCTCGGCTATACGCCGACGTTCGCGCTCGACGTGTTCCTGCCGTACAACGGGTCGAGCGTGACGGCGCACCTGTTCAACGTCGTGGCTTCGAAGCTGGCGATCCAGACCAAGCTGGATGATTTTGTCATCCCGCAAATGGATTACAGCGCGTTCGCAGACACGCAAAACCGCGTGATGCAAATCAGCACGACGCAATAACGGGGGCGATGATGGCTGAACTTATCGACGGCGTTTCTGTGGTGCTGGCGGGTCGGACGTTCGTTATCCCGCCGCTCAATTTCAAGCTGCTGCAAACCCTCGCCGAGCCGCTGGCAGTGGTCAACAAAGGCGGCTCGTTTGTCTCCGACCCGGAGACGCGCGCCGCTTTCGTGACGGTGATTCTCGCGAGCATCAATCGGAATTACCCGGACGTGACCAACGATCAATTGCTTGACCTGCTCGACGTGGCGAACGCGCAAAGCGCCATGCTCGCGCTGCTCGGCATTTCGGGATTCAAGGCGAAGGCAGCGAACGGAGACGCAGGCACGGGGGAATCGACTGGCACGGCATCTACAACGACCTAGCGCTTGCCTACGGCTGGTCGTGGGAATACATCGATCAGCGCATGACCGTGCCCCGCTGGAACGCGATTCAAACCGCGTGGGCGACTGCGCCGCCCCCGCACGTGATGCTCGCTGGCTTCTTCGGTTTTGAGCGTCGCGGCAGTGCAGAAAGTCAGGAATCGATCATCGCCTCGCTAATGCAGTCCCCGCCTGATGGAGTCTCCGTAAATGGACGAAGTTAACGTAAAGGTCACGGCGGACACTAAGCAGGCGACGGACGCCGAAGTCAACCTCGCGGACGTGACCGAAGAAACCACGAACCGCATGCAAGCCTCGCTCAAGGCATTGGGCGAGCGCTCGCGTGCGGTGAGTGAATCCGTCTCCGAGAACTTCAAGGAAATGGCCGCGTCGGCGAAAGAGTCCGCCGCGCTGCTGAACGAAAACCTCGAAAAGATCGAGGGGAAACTCAACGCCGTTTCGAAGTTCGCCCGCACGCTCGGCGAAGTGGCGATTGCTGGTGCAGTTGGCGATTGGGCCGTCGAACAGGTCAAGTCGATCGGCGAGTATGGCGAGGCGGTCGAGTTCGCGTCGCAGAAAACCGGCATCGCGACCGACGAGATTCAAAAGCTCGGCTACGTCGGCAAAGTCACCGGCCTGTCGTTCGACGAGATGCAGCACAGCATGGCGCTGCTGTCGCGCAAGCTGGCCGAAGCCCAGGGCGGATCGAAGGAAGCCGCCGCCGCGCTCGCATTGATCGGCATCAGCGGCAAAGACCTGAAAGAGCTGACGCTCGATCAGGTGTTTTCGCGCATGGCCGAGTCGTTCCACGAACACGCGGACGGCGCAGAAAAATCGGCCCTCGCAATGGAGCTGATGGGCCGCAACGGCCAGCAAATGATTCCGACGCTCAACAAGGGCGCGGAGGGCTTCAAAGAATTTGGCGATGCAGCAACCGAAGTCGGCGCGGTGATCGATAAGGAAACGATCGCGAAGATGGCCGAACTCGGCGAGCACATGCACCAGCTCGAAGCGGACGGCAGCGCGGTTGCCACTGCATTCAAAGGCACCCTTGCGAGCGCTTTCGATGCTGTCGTTAAGTCGCTCGATGACACGATCCGCAGCGGTGACGGCGCGCGCGAAGTGATGCACGACCTCGGCGAAGGCATCAAGGTTGTGGTCACGGTTGTGATTGGCGCGGTCACTGCGCTGTCGCAGTTCACCGACCTCCTGAACGGTATCGCGATGGCAGCGAACGCCATCGGCAAGGGGGATTTCTCCAGCGCCGGGCATGCGCTCGCAGACGGCTGGAACAAGGCCAAAAACGAAGGCGACAAGTTCCTCGGCACGTATCACAAGATTTGGGACGAGCAAGCCAAGCACGTCGCGCCGGAAGGCGGCGAAGGCGGCGGGAAACCTAAGTTCGGCGTCGTGCCCCGTGGCGGCAGCAAAGGCAGCAGCAGCAAGGGCGAGGCAGCGGTGGCCGCCGCCGAAGCAGGCGCACAGCTCGCGCTCCTGAAAGAGATGCTGACCGAAGAGGCCCGCGCGAATCAGGATGCGTACAAGTCCGGGACGATCAGCCTCCAACAGTATTACGAGGAACGCGCAGCGATCGAAAAGCGCGGCCTGCAAGCGGAGATTGAGACGAAGCGCGCCGAGATGGCGACCGTCAACGCGATCAAGCCGAAAGACGCAAACGAGGCGCTACAGCTCAAGGCGAAGCAGATCACGATCAACGGTCAGCTCGCCGTGCTTGAGGCAAAACTCGCCGACTCGCAAGTGCGCAACGCGCGCGAATATGCGATGGCGCTGCGCGACCAGAACGACCAGCTCGCCAAGATCGCCGCGAACAAAACCGTAGCGCTCGGCACGCAGTCGATCGCGCAAGAGAAAGCAATCAACGATGAGCGTGTCGCGCTCGGGCAGATCAGCGCGCGCGAAGCTTTGCAGACGGAAACCGATCTCGAAAACCAGCGCTATCAATTGCAACGCGACGAGCTGGAAAAAGAGATCGAGCTGGCCCACAACAAGCCGGTCGAACTTGCCAAGATCAACGCGCAGATCGAAGAAGCCGAAGCGACGCATCAAACCAAGATGACCGAACTTTCGGCCAAGGCCATCCAAGACCAGATGAAATATCAGGTTGAGGGTACGCAGGCCGTCGAGTCGTCTTTCGAAGGGCTGTTCGAACACATCGCGAGCGGGCAGGAAACGGCGCGCAAGGCCGTGATGGATTTCTTCACGGCGATTGAGCAAGGCTTGGCGAAAATCATGGCGAAGGGGCTGACTGAAAACCTCTTCGGCGGCGGCAACGCGAGCACGGGCGGCGGGCTGCTCAATGGCTTGATGACGCGCCTATTCGGCAACCAAGGCGTGAACACGACGCCGAGCGCGGGCGGCACGACCGGCACCGGCGCGGCCGAGTCCGGTATTGCTGCCGTGTTCAAGGGGCTATTCGGCGGCGGCGGCGGTGGCTCGTCCACGCTCGCGGGCATCAACAGCGCGCAGATGACCGTCGCGGCCATGCAGACCGGCACCGCGACGATCCCTATGGCGACGGTCGCGACGATGACGGTCGCGAACATGGTGACGGCTGGCGGCGGCGCGGGCGGTATCGGCTCGGCGCTCGGTGGCTTGTTCGGCGGCGGGTCGAACGCCTACGGCTTTTCACTCGACGGAACCGGCGTTCCTAGCGCTCTGGACGCGGCGTCTAGCGGCGCGGGGTTCGCGCTGCCCGGAGGGCTGGGCGGCATCGGCGCGGGTATCCCGATGTACGACAAGGGGACGAACTATATCCCGCAAACACAGCTCGCGATCGTGCACCGTGGCGAGGCTGTCGTGCCTGCTGCCTACAACCGCCCGCAGGGCGGAAACGTCGTCGTTACGAATCACTTCTCACTCGGCCAAGCGACCGACCTGCGGACGCAATCGCAGATTGCGACGCTTGCCGCAGGCGCGCTCAATCGCGCAGCACGGAGGAACGGATGACCGCGCCCTTTCTGGAAACGCCGCGATTCCCCGATGACCTCGCGCGCTGGGCGCTCGGCGGCGTCAACTATTCGACGATCGTTATCGGTTCGACGAGCGGACGCGAAACGCGTAACAGCCTTTGGCAGTACGGCCGCGCGCAGTGGGATTTGCAGAACGTCGAGCGCGCCGAAGGCGTCGCCGGGAATGCCTACGTGCTGCAAACCCTCCGCAATTTCTTCCGGGTCTGCAAGGGTCAGGCGTATGGCTTTCGCATGCGCGATTTCACCGACTACAGCGACGAAGGGAACGGGCTGATTGGCCTGCCGCTCGCGCTGCTCGCGCCGGGCGCTGCGCCGTCCGGAACGGGCGCGGGGCTGCCGACCTTGCAGCTCTACAAGCAATACATCGCAAGCCCGCTGTCGGACTATCGCGTGATCCAGAAGCCGTATCCCGGTAGCGTGACGATCAAGCGCAACGGCGTGACCGCGAGCGGCGCGACGCTCGACACCACGACGGGGCTTGTTACGTTCGCCGCAGACAGCAGCGCATCGATTACGGGCGTCAGCGCGGCGGCGTCGTGCGTGCTGTCGTTCAGCGCGATTCCGACCGGCGCGGCGGTCGGCAAGACCGTATATGTCACGGGCGTCACGGGCACGGCCGGAACGCTGCTCAATAACGCAGGCTGGTCGATCGTCGGCGCGACGAGCACCACGCTAACGATCAACGCGAACACGACCGGGCTTTCTGGCTCGGGCGGCACTGCATCGATGTACCCGCAGAGTACCGACACGCTCACGTGGACGGGCATGTTTGACACGCCGTGCCGGTTCGCGACGGATGCGTTCGAACCGGTTTTCGATCCGTCCGGCCTGTACACGTTCCAGACGCTCAAAATCGTTGAGGTGCGGCTGTGAGAACTATTTCGCCCGCGCTGCTCGCGCACTTGCAAGGTGACGTGCGAACGATCGCGACGCTCTGGAAAATCACGCGCACCGACAGCAAGGTTTTCACGTTCACCGACCACGATGCGCCGATCACGATCGGCGGCAGCACGTACCTGTCCGCCGCGTACACGTCGAGCGCGATCGATACGCCGTCCGATATGTCGGTGAGCAATCTTGAGGTGAACAGCGTTTTCGACTCGGCGAGCATCACGCAATACGACCTCGACGCGGGCCTGTGGAACTCGGCAGCCGTGCAGATCATGCTGTGCAATTACATGGACGCCACACAAGGCACCGTGCAGATTGCGGCGGGCATTCTCGGCGCGGTAAAGATTCTGAACGGCCGGTATCAAGCCGAGCTGCGCGGCACGACGCAGATCATGCAGCAGGGTTACGGCGATCACTTCCAACCGAGCTGTCGGGCCACGTTCGGCGCAACCGGCGTTCGTCAATGCAATATCCCCGGCGGGCTTGGCCCCCTGACGTTCACGGGCACTGTCAGCGCGGTCGCAATCCCGAATGTGTCGTGGCTCGATCCGTCACTCACGCAGACCGGGCCTGTCGTCCCGTACACCGACACGCGCGGGCTTGTCGTCCCGACGACAGGCGCATACACGATCCAGATCGTGCCGCCTGACGGGGGCGCGTTCGTCGCGAACACGCAGGTAACGGACATTCAAGGGAACGTCTATACGGAGGTCGGCGGCAGTCCTGGCGGCAGCCAGTACAGCGTAACGAGCGGCGGCCTGTACACGTTCAACAGCTCGCAGGCCGGGCAGATGGTGTTCATTAACTACACGTACACGATCGGCTATTTCGCCTACGGAAAAGTCACGTGGTTGACAGGCGCGAACGCGGGCTACTCGATGGAGGTGCACACGTTCGCGCCGGGCGTCGTCACGCTCGCGCTGCCGATGGAATACGCGATTGCGATCGGTGACACCTATTCGATCGTCGCGGGCTGTGACAAGCAATTCGGCACGTGCAAAAACCGATGGAATAACGTGCTGAACTTTCGCGGCGAGCCCTACGTGCCGGGTATCGACACGATCATCCGGCCGCAGGTGTCGTGATGTGCACGCGCGCGGAATTCGTCGCAGAGGCCCGCACGTGGCTTCACACGCCCTTCAAAGCCCAAGGCCGACTCAAGGGTATCGGCGTCGATTGCGGGGGGCTTGTGGTGTGCGTAGCGAAGCACTACGGCCTGACCGAGTTCGACGTATCCGGCTACAAGCTGCGCATGGGTGAGGTGCTGGCCGAGTATTGCGACGCGCACATGGAGCGCATCGCGATTTCGGACGCCGACGCGGCGGACGTTCTACTTTTCGAATGGAACGGCAAGCCGTCACACATCGCGATTCTGACGAACCGCGATCACGTCATCCATGCCTTTGTCCCGAATAAAGAGGTGGTTGAGCATCGTCTCGACGATCGCATGCGGTCATTGATCCGCTGCGCCTATCACGTCCCCGGAGTCGAATAAATGCAGCTCGTCCTTAGCGCCGCAGGCGCGATCGTCGGCGGCGTGCTCGGCGGGCCGCTCGGCGCACAAATCGGATTCGTTGCCGGTGGCTTGATCGGCGGCATTCTCTTCCCGCCGAAGCCGCCGTCACTGCACGACCTCACGATTCAGGACAGCGCATACGGTCGATGGATTCCGACTTGCTACGGCACGTTTCGCGTGAGCGGAAACGTTATCTGGGTATCGCCTGTCACCGTCACCGAACAGGACAAGAAAAAGGCACCCGTCGAGGCTGCGCAAATGTCGATCGCGATCGCGCTATGCAACGGCACGATCAGCAGCGTGCGGCGCATTTGGGCTAACCACAAGCTGATTTACGACGTATCGAACCCGTCGAACTTTCAGGCGATCAGCGGCTCGGCCGCGATGGTGACTGATTTCGTCGTGTATCCCGGCAACGAAACGCAGATGCCTGACCCGACGATGCAATCGTATCTCGGCGTCGGCAACGTGCCCGCGCATCGCGGCATTGCTTACGTCGTGTTCAATAACTTGAACCTGCTGCCGTATGGGAACGTGATCCCGACGTTTGAGTTCGAAGTGACGACGAACGCAACGCCGATTTTGGTCGAGGCTGTCGCGTCTCAGTTCCCCTACATTTTCAGCGATACGTTTGAGGGGCCGGGGCCGGGCGCGTGGCAGATGCCGAACATCACGGCGAACGGCGGCGTTGCAATGGGCGTCGCGAACAACCCGTTCGGCGCGGGCCGCGCGATCGAAGCGCAAATGACGGCCTACGGCGCTACGCAATTGCCGACCATTACGCACACGTTCGGCTATAACCCCTACGGCGATGCGAAAGGCACGTCGGACGTGCCCGGCTATATCGACAACATCAACAAGCAATGGGTCGAACAGACCGGCTGGTGGTCGTCGTTCGCGCCGGACGGGTTCCCGCCCAACTGGACGAGCTACTGGCGGAACAGTAACTACCTCTACACGTCGGGCGTGCCGATCGTCGGTAGCCCTGCATGGTCGGTCTATAAATCGACGATCCCGGCCGCGTTCCCCGAGCCGATGCCCGCAGGCGTGACGGTCGCGACTAGCGTAGCGGTGACGGGGGGCTTTTCGCTCTTCGGCGGGACGGCCAGCTACGTCTATGCGCAAGGCGGTGACGGGAATATCTATCGGCTGAACAAGAGCGACCTTTCGACGGCCGCGACGTGGGCGAACCCGTATGCAGGCGTGACGAATGGCTGCGTGCTCGACGACGACCACATCTATTTTTTCTACGTCGCCGAATTCATTTTGTTCCAGCCGAGCGAAGGCACATTTACCGTGCTCGGCACTGTCTCGCAGCCGTATATCTATCACCTCACCGCGATCAGCCCGAACCTGTTCATGTTCGCCACGACTGGCTCGGACTTGCAGATCGGATCGCCCTACGAACTTTGCTACATCGCGATTGGCGGCAACGGCTCCGACGTTACGCTCGCGTCGATCGTCTCGGATATCTGCCTGCGTGCGGGCCTCACGTCGGGACAGTTCGACGTGTCGCAGCTCACCGACCTCGTTTATGGCTACGGCATCACCTCTTACAGCAGCGCGCGCGACGCAATCAAGCCGCTGATGGACACGTACTTTTTCGACGCGGTAGACGATGGCGGTGTCCTCAAGTTCGTGAAGCGCGGGAGCGCGTCGGTCGCGGTGTTCCCGTGGGCTGACCTTGGCGCGGCGCGCGATCACTCGGCGTCGTTCACGAACGATCCGATTCAGCAGGCCAACGAGTTCGAACAAAGCGCGCCGCGTTCGTTGACGCTCACTTACGCGGGCAAGAATAACGACGGGCAGGCCGCATCGCAGCGCGCGTTTCGTTCCCTGACGAACTCGAACCTTGATGCGGCTGCACAGGTCGGCATTGTGTTCGACGACGGCGAGGCACTGACGCGCGCGCAAGCGATGATGTGGTCGCTGTGGCTCGGCCTGAAAAAATTCCAGTTCACGACGACGCTCGCATATCTGAATTACGAGCCTACCGACGTTGTTTCGCTCACCGATCAAAACGGCTATCAGCACGTCGTGCGCCTGACGAAATGCCAGTACGACGGCGCGGGTGTCCTGCAATGGGATGCCGAGTACGAATATCCGTCGATCTATCCGAACTTCGCGAACTTCAGTGCGATGGGTTCGCCGCCTGCGGGCTTCACGCCGCAGACGATCGACTACAACGGGCCGTCGATTCTCACCGTGCTCGACGTGCCGCCGCTGCGCGACTCGGATAGCTCGCCGGGCCTCTATCTCGCTGCGTGCGGCTTCGCGTCGTCGTGGCCCGGTATCTCGATCGAAGTGTCGCGCGACGGTACGACATACAGCAGCTTGGCGAACGATGCGACGGCCGCTGTGATGGGAACGACGACGACCGTGCTTGGCAATTTCTACGGTGGCAACCAGCCCGACGAGCTGAACACTGTAACGGTCAGCCTCTACAACGGCGGCCTGTCGTCGGTGGATTACGCAACGTTCCTGAGCGGCGCGTCTTACGCGTACATCGGCGGCGAGCTGGTCTTGTTCCGCAACGCGACGCAGACCGGCGCGAACACCTACGTTTTGTCGGGCCTGCTGCGCGGCCGCGCGGGCACCGAGTGGGCGATGGGAACGCACACGGCAGGCGATACGTTCGTCTTTCTCGACGCCACGAAGCTGATTACGGAAAACATTCAAGTAAGCGACCTGCGGAACACGATGTATTTCGAATATCAGCTCTTGAACCTGTTCTTTAACGTCGTCAACCCGGTAGTCAAACAGGTGGTCAACGTCGGGCGCGTCAAGCCGCTGTCGCCGGTGCTGTTCAACGCGGGGCACGGCAGCGCGTCGAGCACGTCGGATATCTCGCTGTTCTGGTTCCGGCGTGCGCGCGTGTTCGGCCAGTGGCTCGACGGAACCGATGTTCCGCTGGACGAATCGAGTGAGTCGTACCAGCTCCAAGTCTTGAACGGTTCGACCGTCGTTCGAACCGTCATCGTCAACGGGCCTTTCACCTCGCCCGCGCAACCGACCTACACATACACCGCCGCGCAGATCACGGCCGATGGTTTCTCGACTGGCAACACGATCAATTTTTCGGTCGCGCAGAACAGCGACCAAGGGCTGCTCGGGTACGCCGCGACCACAAGCATTGTGAGGTAATGAAATGAGCAACAGCACCACGCTACTCGACACGATCGCGGTCAACCAGTCGAACAAGGAAGCGGTGATTAACGCGCTGCTCGACGCGGCGTCGCCCGGCATGCTTTGGGGCCGACACGCATCCGCGTGCAGCGGCCTCACGTGGGGCTTTTACGGCGGGCAATACGGCTCGAACGCGATCGCGAACGGCACGGTAACGCTCACGGCAAGCGCGACGAATTACGTCTATGCAGACAATGCAACCGGCGCGGTTTCGGTCAACACGTCGGGCGTGCCGAGCGGAAAAATTCCGCTCTACTCCATCGTCACGGGCACCACGACGGTGACGAGCTATACCGATATCCGAAGCTATGCGCCGATGAGCCAAGTCGGTTCGTCCTTCGGCAACCAAACCGCCAACTATGTCTTTGCCGGGCCGACGAGTGGCAGCGCAGCGGCCCCGACGTTCCGCGCGCTGGTCGGCGCGGACATTCCGGTGTTCGGCGCGTCGGGTGCATCGCACTCGACAGGCGGCGTACCCGATCCGGGTTCGACCGCAGGCGCGACGCGTTTCCTGCGTGAGGACGGTTCGTGGCAAGTGCCGTCGGGCGGCGGCGGCGGCGGCATGACGAACCCCATGACGACGCTGGGCGACATCATTACGGGAGGCGCGGCTGGCGCGGCCGGACGGCTCGGCGTCGGTTCGAATGGCCAGGTGCTGACCGTGGTTTCCGGCGTGCCTGCATGGGCGGCAGCAGGCGGCAGCACGCCGAAAGACGCGCTCGGCTACTACCTCGCGAACAACCCGACCGTTTCCGGCTTCACGGTTGCGCAGCAGACCGGCAGCACAGGGTCGATTGCGAACCTGTCGAGCGGGCGCGGTTTCTCGATGACGGTTCCGGCGACGAACGGTGCAGATAACAACACGTTCGCATACGTGACCGCGCCGGGCGGCTCGTCGTGGACGATGACGGCTTTCCTCGTGGCGTCGGTGCTGCGAGGCAACGCGACGAACTTCGGTCTAGCCGTGCAGGACTCGAACCCGAACACCGCGATTTTCTGCCTCGACGGCTTTACCGAAGCGGTCAGCTATGTGACGTGGATCGGCATGAATTCTTTTAACAGCCGCGCGACTGGCTCCAATACCGGCGCACTTGAACCGGGTAAAGCAATCTGGATGCGGCTGCAATACACGTCGGGCGGGAACTTCATCTACTCCCTGTCGCCGGACGGCGAAACGTGGGGCGAAGTCTACCGAGTCGGCGTTACCGCATGGCTCACGGGTGCGCCGACGAAGTGCGGTGTCTGGTGCAATACGAACCTCGGTTCGGCGAACGCGAATTTTCAAAACGTCCTTTCGGTCATGCACTTTACGGCGGCGTAACGCGCATCAAGGGGTGTGCTATGGATACTTTCGATCAAGCGTTCGCGCTGGTGGTCGGCGCGGAGGGCGGTTTCTCGACCGATCAAAACGATCCGGGAAACTGGACGGGCGGTCACGTCGGCGTCGGCGTGTTCAAGGGGACGAAGTACGGCATCAGCGCGGCGTCGTATCCGAACCTCGATATCGCGAACCTGTCGGTTGACGACGCGAAAGCGATCTATGGCACCGACTACTGGTCTGCTGCGTGCTGCGACCAGATGCCGTGGCCGCTCGCCCTCTTCATGTTCGACTGCGCGGTTAATCAGGGCGTCGGCACCGCAAAGATGACGCTACAGCAAGCGCTCGGCGTCGTCGCGGACGGCGTAATCGGCCCGGTCACGCTCGCCGCCGCGCAGAGCGCGGACGTTGAACACGTCGCGCTGTTCATGGCGCAGCGCGGCATCCGATACACGCACTCGCCGATCTTTCCTAGCAATGGGCTGGGCTGGTTTAAGCGGCTCTTTGTGATGTGCCTGAACCACGGGGGGTAATCATGGCTTGGGGCGATGTGGTCAACGTGCTGGAACAGGTCGCGCCGACGATCGCGACCGTCGCAGGCACCCCGCTGCTCGGCGGCGCGGTCGCGGCGCTTGAGCAAGTGTTTGGGCTGACGCCCAAGGCCGACGAATCGATGCAGGCCCGACAGGATCAGCTATCGACGGCGATCGGCGGCGCGACGCCCGAGCAATTGATCGCCTTGAAAAAGGCCGATCAGGACTATGCGGCGCGCATGGCGGAACTCGGGTTCAAGAATAACGAAGCGCTCGCACAGCTCGCCGTGACAGAGGAACAGGCGTATGTGGCCGACGTTGAGGACGCCCGGCGCGCGAACGCGGCGAATCAGCGTGTTTTCTGGCTCGGCGTCGCGGTGCTCGGCACGTTTGCCGCTGTCTCGTTCGGCGCGCTGTTCGGCGCTGCTGCGCTGCTGACGGGAAAGATGCCGCTTCCTGACGCTGCGACGGTCGGCATGGTGTCGGCGTTCATCGGGACGATCATCGGCTACGTGGCGAGCAACGCAACGCAAGTCGTGTCGTTCTATTTCGGATCGAGCAAGGGCAGTGAGCAAAAGAGCGAAGCGATGGCATCGGCCTTTACGCAGGCTTTTGGCGGCTCTGCTGCGCCGGGCAAGGGAGTATCAGCACGAACGACCGGCAGCGCCTCCTAGACCCCGTATCGAGCCGCGCAAGGGGATTCCCATGACGAACCCGCACCCGACGCCGCAATCCGTGCGCGACGATATCGAAGCGCTCGAAAAGCTGTTCGATTCGAAAATCAACACGCTGCGCTTCGAAGTCGTCACAGGACTGTCGAACCTCAAGGAATTGAAGCGGCACGACCTCGACAGCATCACGGCGTATCAAGCGGCGATCCATGACGAAGTGAACCGCCGCCTGTCCGATCTCGAAAAGAACATTGACCGTCTCGACCACGCCAACCGCGACTACGTGCTGCGCGAGGTGTACGAGAAAGATGAGGAACGCTTGTATGCCGAGCGGCATGAGCAAGCGTCGAACCGTGAGAACGGACAGCGCGCGGTCATCATTGCCCTAATCTCGGCCCTAATCGCGATCTTTAACACGATCGTTGTCGTACTCCTGCGGTTCGCCCACTGAATCGTCAGTCAACGTCCGGCCGACGTACAGGCGACCAATCGTGTGATTGCGCCTCTGCGAACTTGAGGCGCTCGCGCAATTCGGGGTGTACGCCTGCCTGTAAAAGCAGCGCCATCCCGCCAAGTCGTCGCGCGTCCTCATCGGTAATCGCGCATCCATCATTCGGCTCGGCATGCGGCGGAATCGTGATTGCAACGCCTGCATTCAATTCGCGATCTAGGACGGCTTGCACGTCCTTTCGGAACACGGTGCACAACGTCACCTGTTCAGTATCTTCGTCGTAAAAAACGATGGTCGCGCGTCTCGGTTTGTTCATCTCACATTCCTCTACAAGTTTGGTATTTGTCGAAAGCCCGTTGTTTGCATAGCGCGTAGGTACGGGGGTCTTTGTACATCGCACTGGCAGCCGCGCACATCTCCATATCTATTTCGTACCGGGCATAACACTGTTCCTCTTGGAACGGGTCAACGGCCGCAACGTCCAGCGCGTCGCCTAACGGTGAATCGTCCAGTGAGAACGGTTCAGCGTCGCCGAGCGGCGTGCTATCGACCAGCCCCGATGCGGTATCGGCAACGCTGCTACCTGCTGCCCCCACCACGCTTTCCAAGTAATCGATCAATTCGCCTACCGACACGTCGGACGGCTGCGCCCAGCTCGGGATAGGTTTATCCAGCGGAAGCGATGCCGCAGGCGCGACGCTGGCGAAGCGGCTGGCACGCGGGAAAGGCGGCGTCGATGGCTGACCGCCAGCAAAACCGCCGACGGCTTTACGTTCAATCTCGACCACCACGCGCCCGTCCTCAATGGCTGACCTAAGCACGTCGAGCGGTGCGCCACGGTGCGCGTCTAGCCCCAATTGACGGATGTACGTTAGTGCGTTCGTCGTCACGCCCTCATACTTCGGCCAGTGCAGCATTAATTCAGAGACGGCGGCGCGTTGACCCGCCGTTAAGGGGGCCGCTCCTGCGCGGGTTAGTGTCGCGCGTTTCCCTGCACCTAATTCGATTGTTATTGAAGCCATTCAACACTCCGCCGTTACTGTCGGGCGACTGTACCTTGCGGGCGCACTACGGCACAACCTGCTTGTTTTATCAGGCGAAAAAAAGCCCCGCATAAAGCGGGGCTCAAACTCGCACAGTTCCCATAAAACACTCTGGCGAGGTGCTACGGGACGCAGCATAACCGGCGTGGAAACAGGCGTAAACCGATGTGTTTTCGGCGGGTGCACTTTACTGCACCAATGCCGCCGTAACCTGTTGATTTTGTTGCATAAGCGCTACATCGAACATGAACAGCTTCGCCCGCGCGATGCGCGCCTCTTCCGTGACGACCCGGCGCCCGTTGACGGCTGCCGCCGATTCGGCGAGGAAGCCGGCCAGCTTCAGGCGCTGCGCTTCGCCGCCCGACAGCGTCGGCACCGGCTGGCCGAGCTTCACGTATTCGAGGCCGACGTCGACGATCGGCTGCAGCACGCGCAGCACCTCGGCGTCAGCCGCGAAGAACGCGGCCGCTTCGCTGACCGTGAGGTCGAGCACGTCGGCGATGCTCAGCGCGCGGCCGTTGCGCTCGATGCGCACTTCGAGAATCTCGGCGCGGTAGCGGCTGCCGTCGCAGTCCGGGCAACGCAGGTAGACGTCGCTCAGGAACTGCATCTCGATGTGCTCGAAGCCCGAGCCGCCGCAGGTCGGGCAACGGCCGTCGCCCGAGTTGAAGCTGAACGTGCCGGCACCGTACCCGCGTTGCAGCGCGAGCGGCGCCTTCGCGAACAGCTTGCGGATCTCGTCGAACGCGCCGACGTAGCTCGCCGGGTTCGAACGCGTGGTCTTGCCGATCGGCGACTGGTCGACGAACACGACGTCGCCGACCTGGTCGGCGCCCGTGAGGCCGCGGTACGCGCCCGGCGACTCGGTCGCCTTGCCGTGGTGCCGTGCCATCGCCGGATAGAGCACGTCCTGCAGCAGCGTGGACTTGCCGGACCCCGACACGCCCGTCACGCAGACGAGCCGCTGCAGCGGAATCTCGACCGTCACGTCGCGCAGGTTGTGTTCGTTCGCGCCTTCGAGCACGATGCGCGGCGTGTTCGCATCGACCACCCGGCGCGCCCAGTTCGACGCGTGCGCGACGTGCTTGCGGCCGCCGAGATATTCGCCCGTCAGCGTGTGCGCCGACCGGATGTCGCCCGGCGTGCCGTCGTAGACGATCGTGCCGCCGCGCTCGCCCGGGCCGGGCCCCATGTCGATCAGCCGGTCGGCCGCGAGCATCACCGACGGATCGTGTTCGACCACGACCAGCGTATTGCCCGCGTCGCGCAGCCGCTGCATCGCCTCGACGATCCGCGTGAGATCGCGCGGATGCAGCCCGATGCTCGGCTCGTCGAGCACGAACAGGGTTTTCGTGAGCGACGTGCCGAGTGCCGTCGTCAGGTTGATCCGCTGCACCTCGCCGCCCGACAGCGTGCGGCTCTGCCGGTCGAGCGTCAGGTAGCCGAGCCCCACGTCGCACAGGTATTTCAGGCGTGTGCGCACCTCGGCGAGCAGCAGCTTCAGCGCGTCGTCGAGCAGCGCGCTCGGCAGCGAGATTTCATCGAAGAAGCGACGGATGCGCTCGATCGGCAGCAGCATCAGGTCGTGCACGGTCAGGCCCGGCAGCGCTTCGAGCTGCGCGCGGCTCCAGTCGACGCCGCGCGGCATGAAACGGCCGGCGGGCGCGAGCACGCCGTCGGCGTTTTCCTTCGAGCCGAGCCGCCATTGCAGCGATTCCGTCTTCAGGCGCGCGCCGCCGCACACGTCACACGGCGTGTAGCTGCGATATTTCGACAGCAGCACGCGGATATGCATCTTGTACGCTTTCGACTCGAGATAGCCGAAGAAGCGCTTCACGCCGTACCACTGGCTCTGCCACTTGCCGTTCCAGTCCGGCGACCCGTTGACGACCCAGTCGCGCTCGGCGTCCGACAGCTCGGCCCACGGCGTGTCGCGCGGAATGCCGGCTTTCGCCGCGTAGCGCATCAGGTCGTCCTGGCACTCCTTCCAGGCGGGGGTTTGCATCGGCTTGATCGCGCCGCCACGCAGCGTCTTGCGCGCGTCGGGGATCACGAGGCCGAGATCGACGCCGATCACGCGGCCGAAGCCGCGGCAGGTTTCGCACGCGCCGTACGCCGAATTGAACGAGAACAGCGCCGCCTGCGGCTCCGCGTAGCGCAGGTCGCTGTCGGGATCGTGGAGCCCGGTGGAGAAGCGCCACACCTGCGGCTCGGCGGCCGCGCCATCCGGGCTTTCCGGCTCCGCCGCGAGCACGTATACGTTCACGCGCCCGCCGCCGCGCTTCAGCGACGCCTCGATCGCCTCGACGACGCGCACCTTGTCGGCGCCCTGCACGCGGAAGCGGTCGGCCACCACGTCGAGCACCTTGCGCGGCCCGGTGGGCGACGCGACCTCGCGCTGCGCCTGCACGCGCGTATAGCCGCTCGCCGACAGCCACTGCGCGATTTCTTCATCGGACACCGCCTCCGGCAACTCGACCGGGAACGTGACGACGACGCGCGGATCGTCCGCCTGGGTGCGCGCGACGAGATCCGCGTAGATCGTCTCCGGCGTGTCGTGCCGCACCTGCCGCGCGGTCTTGCGGTCGAACAGCTCGGCCGCGCGCGCGTACAGCAGCTTCAGGTGATCGTTCAGCTCGGTCATCGTGCCGACGGTCGAGCGCGAACTACGGACCGGGTTGGTCTGGTCGATCGCGATCGCGGGCGGCACGCCGTCGACGCGCTCGACCTGCGGGCGATCCATCCGGTCGAGAAACTGCCGCGCGTACGCGCTGAACGTCTCGACGTAGCGCCGCTGCCCTTCCGCGTACAGCGTGTCGAACACGAGACTCGACTTGCCGGAGCCCGACGGACCGGTGACGACCGTCATCTCGCCGGTGCGCAGGTCGAGATCAAGATTCTTGAGGTTGTGCTGACGCGCTCCGCGAATGCGGATCAGATTGCTGGATGACAATTTGCCTGCCCGTCTGAATGAGTTAGCCAGATTTCACGGTGCCGGAACGCTGCGGCGGATGCCCGCAGGCGCGGCGCACGAGCCGCAAGGTTGTACCCGTGCGGCTCGATTTCGACGGACACTATACTGTATATTCATACAGTTTTCCATGACGACCCTGGGGGCGTCATGGGCAGGCGGCCGGCTATCGGGATTCACTTCACCTGGAACGCTGTTCGCTGAAGCTGGACCCCGGTCTGGACATGGCACCTGCCCCGATGCGTTCGTGGCCCGCCATCCTTGGTCGGAGCGATTGAGACCCGATTCAAGGCGGCCGTCGAGATGGGGAGGACCGGGAACGGCCAAGTCCAGCCATGTCGACACGTTCGACATCGAGGCAGCGCCTCCGCCGGCGGCATTTTTAAATATCCGCTGCAACGCTTCCTCCGTCTTTCCCCTGGCGCCTGACGAAGTTCGTTTCGATACCGTCATTTTCGACGATTCGTGCAGTGCAGTCGAATGACCGGTTGAATCCGCAACCGACTGACGGCGATAACGAACAGTCGCGAGGTATCGAACTCAATGGGACAACGATCTGCCTTAGATGGATATTGCGGCCGGTAGCGCACGCTCCATCACGATTGCTTGGGCGGCGAAATCCATCGCTGGTTTGCGAAGCAACTCAACGAAGCCTTCGCGTTTCCAGAATTCGAACGCTCTCGGATTGGTATCGATGACTGCAATGCGTAATGCGCGACATTGCCAGCCCATTCCGATTGCTTCGGCGAGCCGCAAAACCTGCGGGCCCAAGCCCCGTCCCTGCGAACTCTCCCGGAATAACAGCAAGCCGATGAAAGCGATGTCGACCTCTGGATAGCCCCGCACCATTTCCATACATCCAACCGCCTCGACATCCTGAGAGATTTCGTAGACGAATTTGTCCGAGTGGCTTTTGCCGGGCGGTAGCGCATCGAGTACCTCGATGGCGGCGTTCGGAGGGGGCAGCCTGCCTTCCACGGCCAGACTATAGCCTGGCGCACCTTCGAGCACAGCTTGCAGACGTTCCACGTCGTTCGACGACTGGCGGTCGATTAGGCGTAGCGTAGGCGTGGACATGGTCATGGCGGTTCGGGCGAGAATCTGCGATGCCGATTGTGGACGATCAGGGCGTCGAAGTCGAAGGGCCGCTTCTGGCAGCCGCCGCCGGTCGTGGTCTCACGCAACTGGCCGAACGGCGAACTTCGAGCGGTCCCGTACGGCCCGCAGGTAAACTTGGGCTGCCAAAGCAACTTTTCCCGGTCACATGAGCACGCAATCCGCAGCAGCATCTGCAACCGTCACTCCAATGATGCAGCAGTACCTGCGCCTTATCTGACACGGCTTCACGGCAAAAACTACGCTTCAGGTTACGCCGATTGATTCAACGAGCGCCTACTGCCCGAACCGAACATGCACGATGCAAAACTCTCGGTAGCACCATTGCCGCATCAGTCTTTTGAATCGGCGCTGGCTTTGCTAGAGGCAGCGTTTGAGCAAGACCCGACCCTTGCCTGGTGCCTGTTCGCTGAAAACAGGGGATTCGACGAGCGCCGCACAAACTATCTAAGAAGCTATTTGAGGTATCACCACGATGCACTCATGCCTGCTTTGGGCGCGTGGCGAAACGGTGACCTCGTTGCCGTGAGCTACTTTGCGCCGGCATCCTGCGCCGAATCCCCCGACAACCTAGCCGAGCTGGGACATCAGATTGCAAGCGGCTGCGGTGAACTATCGTTGGCAAGGATCGATCTGCTTCGCGAGAGTTCCGCCTCGAACTCGCCAGGTTCGAATTCAAGCTGGATCGAGTTCATCGGTGTGTCCCCGATGCTGCAAGGCGAAGGGATCGGATCGACGCTCCTGAATGCAACGTTGGCCCATCTTCGCGAGATCGAACCATCCGGGACGATTTCCTTGGAAACCGCGGAGTCGCGCAATATTCCCTTCTATATACGCCATGGATTTGCGATCACGGAACGCATTGAACGTCGGGGACTGACGCAATATCGTCTATCAATCAACCAGCCCCCCCCTGCTTAGAACGGGCTCCGTGATGCCGATCACCGAAACACGGCCCTGTCCGGGAGCCATTGTCGTACTTATCGAACGCCTGCTTCCGACTGCTGGTCACGCAACTAGCCGAACAACGAACTTCGCGCGGTCGCGTTCGAGTGGCTGGTAAACTCGGGCAGCCAAAGCAACTTTTCCGGGTCACATGAGCATGCAACCCACCGCAGCACCTGCAACCGTCACTCCAACGATGCCGCAGTACCTGCGTCTGATCTGACAGGGTCGCCGGATAAATCTACGCCAAAACTTACGCTCGACCACCAATACCTGTTGGCATATCTCGGACGTACGGGGCTACGAAGTCGGCATCGAAAGTGCCCCTCCATGAACGCACGCTCATCGAGGTGGTGTAGAAATACTCATAATTTGCGCGTGGAATTTCGTCCGCAGGAACCGCAACGCTTGAAAAAACCCCGTCTCGTATGGTTGCGTCCCCCGTGCAAATGTATGAGACCACGGCAAGTTGTTCGTTGAGTATCCTCCGAATGAATTCAACCGCACCGGCGGCTTCGTCAGCATTACCCAGCATGGAGAAAAAATGCCGATGGGTTGTTGCGTAGAAAACCGTCACCTCGTCGTTGTACAAGGACGAAACCTCCAAGGGGCCACCTTTCGATGCCGCGAGCGCAGGCACCCGAACATTGAAGTAGTTCTCACCAGCGTTGGCGACGATAGACAACTGGCTCCTCCAGTTCGGGAAGACCGATAGAAGGTCTCCCGCCATTTGGCGAGAGAAAGGCTCAAGCAATTCGATCATGGCGGCTCCCGTAGCTTGACGGATAGCAATGATAGACCGCCGCTGGAATGAATCGCGGCACTCCGCGAGTGCTGTTGACGAGAGCACTTCTCGTGATTGGGTGCGGGATCAATTAGTCAACGTGGAAAGCTAGACCGCGCGCCCCGCGCTTGCAGCCGATAGGTTCCGATCGCAATCGTGGATAACTAGCCGAACGGCGAACTTCGCGCGGTCGCGTTCGAGCGACTCGTAAACTCGCGCTGCCCAAGCAACTTTTCCCGGCCACATGAGCATGCAACCCACCGCAGCACCTGCAACCGTCACTCCAATGAGACGGCAGTACCTGCGCCTTATCTGACAAGGCTCCGCGCACAAACCTACGCCAAGACCTACGTTCCCCCTTTTGAGGATCGTCCGCCAAGCTAAACGGAGGTATGCAGAATGATCGGGCGCACAATGTTGACGAACTTGCTTGGGAAAGAACCCGTCGCCCCCAAGTCTGCAAGCTCGTCAGAAACCGAGAACTCGCCCAGGTCGTGGCAAGCAAGCTCCAGTGGCCGTCGAGTTGAACATGGCCGCGCCCAGGCCGGCGAGCAGCCGGCTTGCCAGCACGATCCCGATGCGCGACGCCATCGCAGTAATGACATCGGCAAGCATGAAGATCACGATGCCGGTAAGCAGCAGCCGCTTGCTCGGCCAGTACGCGGCTGTGGCGGCGATGACGGGCGAGCGCACCGCAAAACTCAACGCGTAAAGCGTAACCATTTTCCCGGCCAGTGCGACGGGCACGCCGAACGAGGCAGACACCCGGGGCAGTACACCGACAACAACGTAACTGTCGGTGCCGATAGAGAACATGCCGCTGGCAAGAACGAGAAGGCGTTTGTCCATGGGGAACTCTGGCGCGATCCGAACCACAGGTGTGGCATGGATCGCGTTTATATTACTTTCGTGGAGAAACTTTCTTTGGATGGACTCTCGAACTTCACGCGCCGAAGCGAAATGGCGGCTTGGTTCAAGTAGGCTCCGCCCTCTTGATCACAGGTATTGCAGAAAGCGCCGCCAATGCAATGCCGTGATTTTGTTCTCTCGGGCCACGCGTAGTACTTGACCGCCTCCCACCGAAGTCGCATTTCGTACGGCATGAATGGACGTTTAGCCTAACGACTCGTAATAGTTGACTCCCCATTGCTGCAACCGACAGTTGTGGCTCTTGCTGACGCGGACGCCAAACACAGACCACACGGTTTTGGGCAAGCAGCACAAGCCGCTCGGCCTCGATGCGATCGGAATGCATGCTGACAATCGAAGACACTTAATGAGCGGGCTCCTTGCCCATACCGAGAAATGGCTACGACGACGGAAATCCGGCAAGACTGTTACACACTTTTGAGCCCCCAACGGCACGTCGACCACATCAACCCGGAAACCTTTCTGCTTCATTACATTTAATGTAAAGAATTCTCAACAATTCCTCCTTCCGGCTCTAGATCAAACATCAATCATCGTTAGAAACCGGGTCTCGGCTACCCCTCCATTCAATTTTCGATAGAATCGCGCGAGCGACTCTTCGTCGCATTGGCTGACCGCCGCCGGCGTTGCATCTTTGGCGGTCGAACCTGAGAGACAAGGAACAAAAATGGTTCTTCCACCCGTCGATCCCGCCGGATCGCAGGCAACCACGCTCTACGAGTCGATACATCGGGGCTTGATGCAGCACGAGCGACTGCTCATGTTCCGCTCCCAATTGGGCGCGCAGACCCTTATCCCCGTGCGAGCGAAGGGGTGGTCTAGAGTCGGGCGGGGCTATCGCTGGGTGGTCGACGTCGTATCGCTGCGCGACGATATCGACAATCTTGAGCTCGAGCACCAGCCAGTCACGCTGTTTGTCCAGCAGACCTCAACGCCCCTTGTCGAATCCACTTATCGGCCAATTCATGGCTTCGTCCATAAATTCCATACGCTCGGGCAAGATGGAAATCTGACCGTTTACCAAATTGAGTTCGAGTCGGCGCTGTTCTTTCTTGGCAAGGCGAGCAAGAACGACCAGTGGTTCAACAAAAGCGCGCAGGACATTCTCTCTGAATTACTGACCGCTTACCCGCAACTTGCCGGGCGCGTTCGCTTTGCCCTGGCGGATGAACCACGCGTGCGAACTTACACACGCCAGAGTGAATCGGACCTGAACTTCTTCCATCGAATTCTCGAGGACGAAGGCTGGTACTTTTATTTTGAACATGCACCCGTCCAGTATGAAGACGATCCGCGTGTGTCGACACTCGTTATTGTCGACCGGCTTTCTGCCCTACCAGAAGCGAAACCGATCGAATTTTGCAACGCCTCAATTGGCATCGAGGTAGACGGCTTTACGCAATGGGCAGTGACGCAGACCGCCCAAAGCCTCGCCTACGCGACGACCTCCTTCAATTACAAGAATCCGCAACAGAATTACTCTGTGCGCAGCGACCTTGGCGACAGCGCAATCACGTATGTGACCGAAGAGCGACGTCAGCAAGTGAAGCGCGAAGTCCCGTATGCGCCGATGATCGTTCGCGAAGCACTGTCGTATGCCTATCCGACCTCGGACGACGGGCGACGACGCGCTTCCAATCGCACTCAGGCCTGGACTTCTGCCGCTCGCCGATACATCGGGCTCGGGGGCGTGCGGTGGCTCGATGCTGGTTCGCGTTTCACCCTCGAACATCATACGCGGCACATAACCGTCGATCCGAACCTTCGGGAGTTCATGGCCGTCGAGGTTGAGTGGTTCATTGAAAACAATGTGCCGCTATCCAATCACGCCGCCACGTATCCGCTGAGTTTGCAGAGCACATTGTCGGACTTGCGCCGGGAGCACGGCAGTCAGTTCGGCTCGCGGGCCAATCCCCTCGACGGCCTGGCCGGCGTCTACCTGGTGAAAGTGGAATCGCAGCGCACCAACGTCGAGTATCGCAGTCCGCACGAGCACAAGAAGCCGCTGATGCATGCCGAGCATGCACTCGTAAGCGGTCCCGATAACGAAGAAGCATGGGCAGACGAGCGCAATCGCATCTTCGTGGTCTATCCGTGGGACCAGCGCAGCGGAACTGACCTCACGCAAACATCGCCGCCGCTGCTGGTGATGCAGGCCGACACCGGATACGGATACGGTGGTGTGCATGTGCCGCGAAAAAGCGAGTGGGTGCTGGTCGACTATTTCCAAGGTGATTGCGATCGGCCGTATGTACTAGGACGTCTGCCCTCCCAGACAACGCCACCCCAGTGGCATACCAACGTGCTGCTGTCCGGCCTCATGTCGAATGGCTTCGGCAAGAGCGGCGCATACAATGCGTTTGTCCACGACGATTCGACGCATCAAGGTGCTACGCGACTGACCACTTACACGGGTAAGGTCGGAAACAGCTACAGCCTGTATCACCAAGGATTCCTGATCGACCATGCGGGCAATAACAATGCTCGAGGCCGATACCTCGGTAAAGGCACCTTGCTGCATACCGATGATTATCTCGGTATGCGGGCGAATCGCGGCGCCTATATCGGAACGTATTCGAAGGCCCACAACGATGATCAGCTCGACGTCAAGGAAGCGCAGGGCCAATTGATCGGCGCGGAGAGCATTGTTGAGACGCTTTCGAACGTCGGAATCCAGCACCACGCAGACAGCCTGAAAGAGAGCCACGATTCACTCAAGCTGTTCACCGATGCCACTCAGCAGTCTGAGACACCGGAAGCTGGCGGCGGCCGCACGGCCGGGGGCGGGACAGGTAGCGCGAATGCGTTCAAGAAGGCAATTTTGCTGCTCGCTAGCCCGTTCGGCATCGGGACGTCTACGCAAGACTCGCTGCACATGACGGCAGATCGCCATATCAATCTGGTCAGCGGCCTGAACACGCATATCGGATCCGCAGGAGCATTCCTCGTCAATGCCGCCAAGGCGATTGGCATGTTCTCGCAGACGGCGATCAGACTGTTCACCAAGGGACCCGTGCAGATCCAGTCCCATGACGCAAATGTTGAGGTGATCGCTAAAGCCGTACTCAAACTGTTGGCGCAGGGCGACATCGAGATCGCAGCGGGGGGAAAGCTGGTGCTCACAGCGGGTGGCGCTTCGATCACACTTGAAGGTGGCAATATCCGCGGGCACGCCCCCGGATCCATCGAGTTCAAAGGTGCGCAGCATTCGTTCAGTGGGCCGGCGAGCATGCGCTACGCGATGCCAGCCCTACCCGTCAGTACGCTGGTGCAAAACCCCGCGCATGAGTACACGCAGATCTTTGACGTTTCCTCCGTGATCGCCAATCTCGGGCTGGGCCAAAGTCTAGAAGCACAGACGTACCGCATCTATATGCCGGACGGCACGACGATCCAGCAGCAGGGCGGACTACTCGAGGGGGCCACAGCGACCGTTCGCACGCCTGGACCTACGAAAGTTAAGTGCGAAGTAGGTGGGGGGGACTGGAGCACTCTGGAGGCCGCTTTCGATTATGAAGCGCCGAGTGGCGCTGACGAATTGTCCGGCCTGCCGCATGTCAGTTAATGGCGTCAGGACGGCCAGATTCGAATCTCATCAGGAGCACATGTGGCAACCGATCACACTCAGGATGTCGCGCCGAAAGCAGGCGTGACAGTAATGTTTTTGTTTCAGGACGTGATGCACACGCCCATCGAGGGCCTGTCAGTTCAATTCAAAGCCGGCACTGGTACACCGCCGGCACCGCCCTGGGTGACTGGACCTGATCCGACGAAGGTACAAGAGCCGCCCCCAGCTGCCGCGCCGAGCGCGGCGGCCGCAGCACCTGGCGGGTCGTCCGCCTCAGCTTCCTCTCCAGCGGCGGCGTCTGCCCCGTCGGCCGCATCGACCACGGCGACTGCCGGGCAGGCGGCATCAGGCGGTAAAGCGGCAGCACCGCCCCCCGCCTCAAAACCCGCGGCGCCGCCCCCTCCTCCTCCGCCCATTTCGGATAACACTCTTGAGGCGACGAGCGACAAGGACGGTTATGCAGTGACGATCACCAATGCGATTCGCAATCAACCAATCGACGTGTTTGTTAAAAATCGACGTGGGGAGTACGCGTGGAAAGCGAAGATTGTACCGAAGAAGGATATCAACGCCTTCACCATTATTAGCCCTGAGTTTCACCTTGAGGCGACGACGAAGCCGACTCCAAAAGACGATTTCGAACAAGAATTGAATCTCCCTGTTGTCAAACAAGGCGAGGTTATGACTTTTGATCGCTTACTGAATGAATTTGGCCCATACATTACATTTTCTCAGAAAGTAACCGAGCAAGGCCTGCTGAAGAAGGATTTTCCGACGAAGAATAAGGAAGTGACCGTCGACGCCAAAACACACAAGAAAAAGACGAAAACCACCATCGAGCACCATTATAAGGTAGTGGTGAACGGGAAGCCGCGAACAGTTGTGCTCAACGTACTTGGCTCGAGACTGAACTATCCCCAAACCTTGGATATTAGTGACGAGAAGTACAAGCAGGTAGCCAAAGACCTGTCGTGTGAGGTAGCAGCAATTAAAGCAGTTGCGATGACCGAGAGTCACGGCGCTGGATTTTGCGCGAACGGTCTGCCGAAAATTCGTTATGAACGGCACATGTTTATGAGGGCTAGCCTACCGAAGGAAAAGCGATTTGAGGTCCCATCTCTTTTGAGGAAGGAGAAAAATCCATTTCCGAAATACCCAAATCTCTGCTTCCCAGACCAAGGCGACTACCAGAACGGTGAAAAAGACGATAGTGGGTGGGCGTCTTTGGAAGATGAGCAGATCATGTATCAATACGAGCGACTCTTTCGCGCGTGTGCGCTCAATCGGGATTATGCGATCATGGCGTGTTCGTGGGGCGCTTTCCAGATCATGGGGATATTTTGGGAAGAGATGGGATATGCGAGCCCAGTAGAACTGGCCAACCTTGCTATGCAAGGAATTGATGGCCAGCTCGATATTTTTGTTGCGTACTGCAAGATGAATAAAAATGCGATAACTGCACTCAAGGATAAAAATTGGACCAATTTTGCAAAGGCATACAACGGCAATAGCGCCCCTCCCTCTTACGCTGTATCAATGGGTAATTTTTACAATGAATTTAAGTAAATCATTTAGACTATTGATAACCCTAGGGGTGCTGACACTGGCGCCCGATGCTTCTTTTTCCGGAACCCTTACCATCTATAACGATCTTAATTTTGTGACCTATAAGTCGGGAGCGGATATTTATGGATACTACAACGCGCATGAGGATCAATTTTCATGCAGCTTCATGTTTTTTGCGAATTCGAACGTTGTAAGAAATCACGACTATGAAGGCGTTACCGCCCTTAAGAGCAAGACTTTTTATATTTCGGCGTACAAGCGGCCAGGTGACGGCTCGTTTTCGTATAAAAACAGAGATCCCGATGCGAGTATTGATGGCGTATTGTATATAGGTGAAGGGGCAGTCGGGCTAACGACAGACTCTCCACAGGGGGGATGTCTAAGCGTTGCAGGTATATTTACCGCTAAGCCCGGTACGCGTGGGGCGGAGCAGTTTGAACCTACCACCGAACTTGAAGCGATTGGGATTGCGGTCGTTTCCCATAAGACATTTTTCCATAAAATACCGGGACAGGGGAAAGAAGCAAAATATCTCGTCCCTGGAGATTGGGTCGCGGTGCTAGCCAAGAGGGGAGCGTATTCAAATGTTCGGTATGTTAACCCAAACATGATGATTGAGAGTACGGATTCCAAGAAAGTCACAACCGGCTGGGTCCGGAATATCGATATTTCAAATCCTTTCCCTAGTTCACTGAAAAATGAGCTGCAGTAGTGAAGAGGGCGCCAGCCTCCGGCTGGTGCTAGCGTCGCAAACCGTGTTGTATATCGAGGTCTGAACAGGTATCCCATGCGCTCACGCCGTATTGTGCTACTGATCCTACTTGCGTCACTTGCATGTCTTTCCGGGTGCGCGGCATTGCATATTTGCGGACCGTTCGACAGTTACGAGGAAGGAATTGGAAGGTACGTTGACTGGCAGGCCGATACTTTGGCGGCCTACCATCTGGGGGTATCGCAGGCAAAGGATCAGTGCAGGGATGAACTGCAAGAGCGATGCGTAGCGAGCTATGTTGAAATCTGCCAGGAACGCACGGACGAGCGTTTCAGGAACATGAGCAAAGCAGATGCTGATCACGTCTGCGCCCGCGTCGATCCGTTTGTCCAAGAGCCTGGCATGACCTGCGAAAAGTTCCGTCAACGCGCCATCGCGGCCGGAACATGGAAGCCGTCCGAATTGCCTTGGGTAGATGCGTGCCTGAGCTGCAGCTACATACCCAATGAGAAGCATCGCAATCCATTCATCCCGCTTTCTGACGACCGGATGTTCGATGCGTGCATGGTCAACAAGGGCTTCAAGCTAGTCACCAAAACAAGCCGCGGAACATGCGAGTCCCATGGAATTTTGAACGGCGTCTTGTAACATGGATCCGGCACTCCGACATCGTGAAGGCCCACAAAAGACGATCTGCGGTATCGTGCCAGGCGGCCGTAGTCGTAACAGGCCGATTCCAGCAGCTTCTCGCAGGCCTTGGCGAATCGCTCAGTCACGCGCTGGTAGCGGCCCGGCCACGCCAGCTTCTCCAGCCGCGGGCCGCCGCAGTTTTCGCACCAGACTCGGCGACGCGGAACGTGCAACATCACCCGGTATTCGAACAGCGGCAGGTCACGCACTCGGCGAACCGTCGTCTCGTGGATCTGCTGGCAGCGCGCCCCGCATTGTTCGCAGTACGTCACCTTGCTGACCGGCTTCAGATACAGCGAGAGCGTGTGGCTTTCTCCTTCCGGCCATTCCCCCCCGCTCTAACCGATAGCCTGTCCAGCAACCCAGCGCTTGAAGTACCTTTCGATCGAGCAATTCCTCCTCCTGACCTCCTAAAGTCAGGCGTCAGGATACGCAATCGCCCTCAAACCCTCCACGGTTTCCTGCGAAGAACCCCAAAAGGTGGGAGGCAGTTGGCGGGGTGCCGTAACGATGCGCTGTCGCCCAATTGACGTATTTATTCTCCAGCTACCAGGCGCGCGTGATACTTCGCGATCTCCGCGCGGCGGCGCTTTTCCTCGGCGGTCACGTCCACGATTTTCCCTGTCTTCATCCTTTCTGCACTGCGCAAGCTGCTTTTGCACGAGAAAGAAGATCACTCTCCGCCGTAACCGCGTGCTCCCATTGCAGCGAAGATAGAACGGAGCCCCTCGTGCCCGACCAAGAAATCGGTCAACGCGACTCTGGCGACTTTCCCACTACCCGGTTCCTCGTGAATCGCACGTGTAGTGCAAACGCACGGTGCCGCAGACTCTGAGGAAAACGTCGATTCTGGTAAATTTCTCGCAGTACGTCGCCTATCTCGTCGTCAACATCAAGACCTTGTTCCAACCAACCGATCGCAAGGTCACACCAATATGGCGTTGGCCATCGTAGTCCAGCCAAGACAACTTCGCGAGCAGAATCGATGCTCGACGAGAATGCATCCAAGGGGTGTTCAAGCGGTTTGACTGTCGAGGGCGATTTCATTTGTGTCGATCCTCGTCGGCGGCGAATGGATCAAGACCTTTAGCTGGAACAGGGGCCGCGCAAGTTTCAATGCGCCTAGGAATCTATCCGCAGTCGATCCAACGATGGCGGCGGCCATGCACCTGGCGGTGGCGCTTTCCGCCGTCGTCCGGGGCGATGAAGGCGAGCTCTACCCTCTTGCCGGCTGAACGGGTGCTGTCCATCAACACCGTGACCGCCCCATCAGCGACAACTGCAATTCCTGAAATCGCCCGCACATTACGTCGACTTCACTCTCCCCACCCTCTGCGAAGGGCACTTGCCAAGAAGCTCGACCAGCCGTGTCTCGCATCCGGAGAACGCGTACCCGCGCCGCTGCGAGATCATGAACGTCAGGGGGTGCATGTGCCATCCGCGCCGTTTGAGCTCGACGAGCGTTCCCTTCGCGAGGTCCGCCTCGACCATATGGCGCGGCATGTGTCCCCAGCACAAGCTCCCCCTGAGCAGGTCGTGCTTCGCGCCGAGGTCGTTCACCCACCACTGGCGTTCACTGGCGACCCCTTGCTGGGTCTTTTCCGCATCGGGCTGGTTGTCGGTGACGACGAGCTGGATGTGCCGGCCGAATTCTTCCCGCGGGATCGGCTGCGCCATGGCGGCCAGCGGATGCGACGGCCCGCATACGGTCACCATCTGTGCATCCCATAAATGATGTCGTTCGATGGTGCCCGGGCTCAGCTCGGGCACGTCCGTGATCGTCACCGCCAATCCGCACGTGCCCTGCAGAACCAGGTGCTCGCCGCCCTGCATGGTCGTCATGCGCAGATTGATCGCAATCGTTGGAAACTCCGCCTGCAGCGTGCGCAGGCATTCGATCAGGTGCGCACGCGAAAAATAGGTGTCCACGGCGATCGAGACCTGCGGGACGCCGGTTTCAGCAATCGCGACCGCACGCATCTTCATTTCCTCGGTGCGTGAGATCACCCCGCGCGCATCGGGCAGGAGGCTGCGGCCTGCGGCCGTCAGCGTCGCCTTGCGCGTGTTGCGCTCGAACAGCACGACGTCGAAGGCGCTTTCGAGCGCGCCGATCGCGTGACTGATCGCCGACTGCGCTCGCCTCAGTTCCCTTGCCGCTCCGGAAAAGCTTCCCTGGTCGCACACGGCGACGAACGCCCGAAGTTGGTTGATGGTGACGTTGTCCAGCATATCTATCTAGAAAGTAGATGGTACTTATAGATATTCAGTCAATTGGCTTCATGAATCAAGCGCGCCAGAATCAGGTTCGTCACTTTTGTCTCGAAGGATGCACGACATGAACAGACTGAACGGAAAGACCGCCGTGATCACCGGTGGCGCAACCGGCATCGGCCGCGCCGCGGCAAAGCGCTTCATCGAGGAAGGCGCGTTCGTCTTCCTCTTCGGCCGTCGGCAGGAAGCGCTCGATGCCGCGGTGGCCGACCTTGGGCCCCATGCCCGCGCGGTGAAGGGATCTGTCTCCGATTCGACCGATCTCGACCGGCTCTACGCGGCAGTGAAGGCGGAGCGCGGGACCCTCGACATCGTCTTCGCCAATGCGGGGACGGGAAGCCCGCTTCCGCTCGGCGAGATCACCGCCGAGCACATCGACGACATCTTCGACACCAATGTGAAAGGGACGATCTTCACGGTCCAGCAGGCGCTGCCGCTGATGGGCGCGGGCGGTTCGATCATCCTGACCGGGTCGAGCGCCGGGACCACGGGAGCGCCCGGATTCACGGCTTACAGCGCAAGCAAGGCCGCCGTGCGCAACCTCGCCCGGACGTGGGCGGAGGACCTGAAGGGCACCGGCATCCGGGTCAACGTGCTGTCGCCCGGGGCGACAGCAACCGAACTGGCCAAGGAGGCGCTGGGCGAAGAAGGCCAGCGGGCCTACGGCGCGCTGACGCCGCTCCAGCGTATGGCCGATCCGGCGGAGATCGCGGCGGCGGCCGCCTTTCTTGCGTCGTTGGACAGCAGCTTCATGACCGCCAGCGAGGTCGCCGTCGACGGCGGCCTGGCACAACTCTAAGGAGAAGGACAACATGACCCAATCGCTAAAGGGCAAGACCGCGCTCGTGACCGGCGCATCACGGGGCATCGGCCGCGCGATCGCCGAACGTCTGGCCAGGGACGGCGCGACAGTCGCACTGACCTACAACGCCAGCCGATCGGGCGCGGACGAGACGGTCGCGGCCATCGAGAAAGCGGGAGGCGCCGCGTTTGCGATCCATGCGGATCTCGTCGCCCCGGCGAGCGTCCCGGCCTTGTTCGAAAGACTCGACGACGAATTCACCCGACGGCACGGCAGCAAAAACCTCGACATTCTCGTTAACAACGCCGGCAATTCCGGCTGGCTTGGCTTCAAGGACGCGACGCCGGAGAGCTGGGACACCCTGATGGCGGTCTACGCCCGCGCGCCCTTCTTCATCATTCAAGCCGCGCTCGATCGCCTCGCCGACGGCGGACGCATCGTCAACATCTCTTCCGCTGCCGCCACGAAGCCCGTTACGGCGGCGCCCGTCTACTCGATGGCGAAAGCGGCGATCAACACGCTGACCCATGTGCTCGCCATCGAGCTGGGGCCGCGCGGCATCACCGCGAACGCCGTCGCGCCGGGCTTCACGCGAACGGATGCGAACGCCGCCCTTCGGGAGAACCCCGAACTCGTTAAGGCGCTCGAGGCGCAAATCGCGCTGGGCCGCGTTGGCGAGCCTTCGGAAATCGCCGATGTCGTGGCGTTTCTGGCTTCCGATGAAGGCCATTGGGTGACCGGCCAGACGATCGAGGCGAGCGGCGGCTACAAGCTCTGAGCCCACCGCGAAACGAAGGAGAAACACATGCGTTACGCAATCATCGGCTTCGGCAAGATCGGCCGCGCGCTTGCCAGGGCGTTCGCCCGCCAGGGCATCGAAGTGGCCGTTGCAACCACACGCGATCCGGCAAGCTTTGCGGCCGATGCCGCCGCGATCGGGCCAACGATCGTCCCCACCACCCTTGCGGAAGCGGTCAAGGCGGACATCCTCTTTCTGGCGGTTCGTTTCGAGTCGCACCCGGCGGTCGCCAAAGCACTGGCCGACTGGACCGGGAAGACGGTCATCGACGCGATGAACACGCAGGCCCCGCTTGACGAACTGGACGGCCTCCCGTCCTCGGCCTTCGTCGCGAAAGCGTTCGCCGGCGCGAGGCTGGTGAAAGGCTTCAACCATCTGGTCGCTGCCGTCCTCGACCAGGACCCGGCCGTCCACGGCGGCCGGCGCGTCGTGTTCCTGGCGAGCGACGATGACGGCGCCGCAGCGGAGGTCGGTGCGCTCGCGGAAAAACTCGGTTTCGCGCCGATCCAGCTTGGCGGGCTTTCGAAAGGCGGATGGCTGGTGCACGCGCGCGGAAAAAGCTGGGGACACCTGATCTTCAAGGACCTGATCAGGTTCGACTGATCGACCGCTACGATCCACCCGAAGGCCATCGGCCGATCGCTTGCGCGAACGACTTCAGATACTGCATGCCCGTGTCGCACATGATCGTCACGATCGTGGCGTCCGGGCCAAGCCGTTCGGCAAGTCGCAATGCGCCGGTTATGTTGGCGCCGGTCGGGCGCCCTGCACCACCGTCCGCTTCGCGCCGGCGGACGGCCGTCAGGACCGTCGAGGGACAATGACCGATGATCGTGGGCTACTGCCTGATGCGGTCGACCGTAGTCGCCCCCGAGCCGACGTTCACACATCTCGGAAGCGGACGCTCATGGGCGTATTTTCACTGCCCTCGAAGCGCATTACGCCTGATGATATCGCTAACGCCTGCGCCTACCGTGCAGCATCCGTTGGATGGGAGAATTAGCCCCCAGTCTTCCCGATGATCTGATCCCGGTATTCACGCCATTTCGCCAGCCCAGCGGCAGGGAACTCCGACTGGTCGAGGAAGCTTCCGTCGGTCAGGTCTATAGCTTGACAACTTATGCGTTCGCAAAGATTGAGAATTCCGACGACGACGGCATCGCTGGCTCGCACATGTAAGCCTAAGCTTTGTACTGGATCGTCTTTGCCCACATTGAACTCGATCGAGCCGAATTCATTGTCATAAATACCCCAGACAGGATCGCTCCAATCCGTTCCCGGAAAAACTTCTGACACTGCCGCTTGCACTTCGGAAAGCGAACCAAGAGAAAGTGGCTGTTCGTCGTGCGCAATCTCCTCTATGGTTTTGTATCGCCGAGTGAATTTGTAAAGCGAAACGTCCCAGCTCATATCAGGAGATCCTCTAACATTCGGGATTGTTGACCGATCTAGCGATGGAACTTGCAGCAAGTAGCAGTTCCGCGAGTGGCGTAGATTGTCGGCGATCTACGTCTTGATGTCGAACGGCTGCTCCTGGCCGGATGCCGCCCAATGCCGCCCCGCGCCGCTCGACGACACCTTCGTGCCCCCTTGCGGCCACCCGGTTTTCTCCTAAGCGGTCATTCCTGTTAGCGTACCAAACCGAATTTCGGGCCGTGATCATCCTTCGAGAAAAAACCGGTAGTGATAGTCGTCGATCAAAACGTCCGACTCCGGCTCTTCTCTTTCTCTTAAGTAGAACTCCCACTCCCGCTTTCTCGCCTTTCGTCGCTCTGGAGAATTAAGCCCATACATGCGTATGGTTTCGATTGCTCTGGCCTGCTCTTCCGCTGGGGCGCTAGGTAGCGCCTCAATGTCGCCAGTCCTGTAGTTCGCAACGAAGTAGCGTCCGAATGAATAACCATCTTCATCCGGCTTGAGCAGCCGTTCGTCAAAGCTTTCACGCTTTTCTGATTGGCACATGTCACAGCAAGGAAACAAGTTAGTCCAGGTGAACGCGAACTGAGCAAATGCCGACTTAGGTCGGAAGTGTTCAACTGTCGCTCGACTTTCAACTTTGAGTGGCCCGTCGCAGAATGCGCAATGGTCTGCGGTCATCCGAAGCAACGCGTCCCGGATGTGGCGATAACAATGTGGGCTACGCCAACTAAATCTGGCGTTAGGATCATCGCGACGCCGGGCAGCAAAGTCTTCATTCCAAGCGTGAGCGTTGGCCAGCAAACACGCAGGCTCATCATGCCTTTCAATCCTACGCAAGCCTTACCTCCACCCCGCTACGGCGAGAAATTTGACGTAACTCCGTCTCGACGATCGTTCGCGCTTCCTCACTACGCTCGGCAAGCCGCGTCGCGGCACCCAGAAGCTGATCCGAACTAGCGCGTTGTCGCAGGAATTGATCTCGCTCGGCATAGAACTCATCGAACATTCGCTCAGTTTCGACGTCAAACTCCTGCTCGATGCCAAATATCTCATCAAGAATCAAGCGATAACTCTTACCGGCTCCGGAAGGTAGCGGCTTTATTACCCTCTCGCGCTGCTTGCCACGCTCCGGCAACCGATATATCCACGCCTCGTCAACAGACCCCACGACGAAGGGAGAATGCGTTGACACGAATATTTGCGCGTTCGGAAGAAGTCGTTGAACGGCAGGTAAGATGCGGCGCTGCCAACGAGGATGTAAATGAACATCTACCTCGTCGAGGAACAGGAAAATGCGTTGGGAAAAGATATCGATGCTCCTATCCTCCCAGGGAATCGCCTCCAGCCTGATCGTCAGGTCGGCAATCCATGAAACGACAGATTTAAGTCCATCCGGCAAAGCATCAAAAGGGGTCTGCACACCGCCAACAACTACCGCGACTGCCAGCGGTGATCGAGTCACCTTGAATCGAACATCGAGATCGCAAATATCGCGAACCGCATCAGTAATGCGCGTTAGCGACAAATCATAGGCAGCAGCAGCAGCATCCTCACCGTCCGCTTTTGCCATTGCTGCCATTGCGCGATTGTTCGCTATCCACTGCACCATAATCTGAGGTCGTGCGGTGAAATCAAACGACAAGGCATTCTCTAGCGGAGCCACACTAACGTCTGCGATAGCACCGATAGATACTTGCGTTAGCGTTCTTTGACCTGAGTAGGCGAAGGCTGCAAATGGGAAAGTAGTAGCGGATAGGCCCGTCGCGTGGTTATACCCCGCGTGCAGTTGCTTATAGCTAGGAATATTTGTTATCTCATTATTCGTTGGGAAATCAGCTCGATCAATAGCGCCATATACCCCTTGCGAAACGTCGTTGTACCATAAGCTTACAGGGCCAAACTCAGACGAAAACGTATTTTGCTCGTCTGCCTTATCGCCCGCGTTCGGTCGCTGAGCGCCGTATTGTCCGTAGGACCTGCTGGACTTATAGGAAACGGTACTCGCCGTCGATAAATAGCGCCGCCGTACCAGCCCGGCACCGTTCATTCCATCAAAGATTCCGGCCAACGCATATAAAAGGGTGCTCTTCCCGCACCCATTTGGTCCGGTAAAAAGATGAACTTCAGCCTTACCGCTTCCATCCGGCTTGCTTGAGAAATCAATTCTAGTGTCGTCGAATACACCGACGCCTTTCAACACCAGTGACTCGATCCGTAAATCATTCACTTGGTTCATATGTTTGTTCCTGACTGAACGTTTGCCGTCACGATTGTATCGCCTGGTTACCACAACGGGATTGATTAGCTGGGACCATGATCGCACAATCAACGAAGAGCAAGTGACGTGCGTTGCAACAAAAATAGCCTTAAGTATTTGATTTTAATATAAAGACACGCCCTCGCGGGCCTGATGCCACGCCTTGAAACGGCGATAAATGTCGGGGACGTCCGAGCTGCTTCGATCGGCCATCGGGCAGGTTACGAAGCGAAGCGGCCAATGAAATGACGGCAGTCTGTGTTGCCCGAACGTCAACTATTGGCCGAACCGAGCCGGACGCCCCAACGTCCACCTCCCCCCCTGCATCAGGTTCGGCCCAGCCCCCGTGATCGATGGCTTCGGTTGCAACGCGTACGCCTGGTGACTGTCGGCCACCTGTCAGCGCAGCGCCGAGTTCCGAGTTCCGAATCGAATGGCGAAAATTCAGCGTGACGTGAATCTCGACATCGCCAGTTGCTCGCTCCCTGGCTACGCCTTTTTCGTATAAGTGCTGCACCACCCTTTCGCATTGACCAGCTTGCCGCCGAAAATCGCGCACGGCCCCGTCGTGGCGCCGGCCTTGCCCTGGAAGAACTGGCAATTCGCACAGGCCTCGCCCGCCCGGAATTTCGGGTACTTCGCATGGTCGACCCGGCTGGCGTCCGTCTTGTAGCCAAGCGCCTGGGCATTTGCATCGGTTTCCTGCACGACACCGGCACCGGCATCTGCCGCCACCGCGCGACGTCCAACGGCGAGCGCGGAGGCGAGAACGCTGGTGACTGCAATAAAACGTCGGCGTGAAAATTTCATGGGGGCCTCCTTTCAGGTTTGCGTGAACGGATGTCCGGGACGCGTCGTTCCCCAAAGACGCAATGCCGCCCGCTCCGACACGGCGCCCGTCGCCGGTGGATCACCCGGCGAACGCATCAGCGAAAGAACAGCGCCCGCATCCCGAACGTGTGATGCGCTTCCGCCGCCATCAGCACCATGAGTACCAGCAGGCACAGCGGCGGTATGAGGATCGCGTACACCAGCGCCAGACGCTCCCACATCATGTGCATGAAGATCGACACGATCAGCCCGGCCTTCGCGATCATCAGCACGACGATCAGCACCCAGCGCATCAGGCCCTGCACATTGAAGTAATCGACCAGGTACGAGAACGTGCTCAGCACGAACAGCAGGCCCCAGATCTTCAGGTAGAGGCCGATCGGATGCTGCTGGCCGCGCGCGGCGTCGGGTCGATCGGCGGGATCGGTATGCTCCATGGCCTGCCTCACCACAAATAGAACAGCGCGAAGATGAACACCCACACCAGGTCGACGAAGTGCCAGTACAGGCCGGCGATCTCGACGATCTGGAAGTTGCCGTGTTCGGTGAACCCCGGCTGCAGAATCTTGCGTGCGATCAGCAGCAGGTAGATCACGCCGCAGGTCACGTGGAAGCCGTGGAACCCGGTGATCGTGAAGAAGCACGCGCCAAACTGCGCCGCGCCCAGCGGGTTGCCCCACGGGCGGATCCCTTCACGGAAAATCAGGTTGCTCCATTCGAACGCCTGCAGCGACAGGAAGGTCGCGCCCAGCAGCGCGGTCGCCAGCAACAGCGCGGCGGCGGGCCTCGCGTTGCGCCGGTAGCCGAAGTTGACGGCCATCGCCATGGTGCCGCTGCTGCTGATCAGCGTGAACGTCATGATGGCAATCAGCAGCAAGGGCACTTCCACGCCGCCGACGCTGAGCCCGAACACTTTCGCGGTATCGGGCCACGGCGCCGTGGTCGACATGCGCACCGTCATGTAGCCGATCAGGAAGCTGCTGAAGACGAAGGTGTCCGACAGCAGGAAGATCCACATCATCGCCTTGCCCCACGGCACCCTGAAGGCTTCGCGGTCGGACGACCAGTCCGTGACGATGCCGCGCCAGCCGTCGGGCCGGGCATCGGCGGGCGGGGCCGCAGACGATTCGGCCGCGGATTCGGTGTGGACCGTGGGCGCGGTCATGGCGCGGCTCCATACACCGGCCCGCAGATGGCGACGACGATCCCGGGGGTCAGCCACCACATCGCCGCCAGCAGCACGAGCCAGACCGCGAGCAGGAAATGCCAGTAGAGCGCGCACAGCGCGATGGCGCGTTGAGCGCGGAACGGGTCGGCGCGCCGGAGCCGCGCGATCGTCACGCCCCACGCTGCCAGGCCGCCCAGTACATGCAGCCCGTGCAGGCCGGTGAGCAGGTAGAGGAAGCTGTTGGACGGATTGACGGCAACGGTCTGCCCGGCCGCCGACAGCACGCGCCACGCGGCCAGTTGCCCGATCACGAACACGGCCGCCAGCACGCCGCCGCCCACCAGCCACGCCGTGCGGTGCAGGGTCGGTTGCCGGGCACGCTGCATCGCGATGCTGGCCAGCGCGAGCGCGCCGGTGTTCCACCACAGCAGCGCCGGATGCGGGATCGGCTGCCAGTCGGATTCACGCATGCGCATCGCATAGGCGAGCAGCAGCAGCGCAAACAACATCGTCGCAACCGCCATGAACACGGCCAGGCCGGTGCGGCCCGCATTCGGCGAGCCGGGTGGCGCATCGGGCACGAAGGGGCGCGGCAGCGTGGTCATTTGTGCGCCTCGCCGGGGTGCAGTGCCGGATGGGTCGGTGCAGGTTCAGGCGCGGTCTCGGGCGGCTGGTTCTGCGGCACGAAGTCTTCCTGTTGCCCCGGCGGGCTGTATTCGTACGCCCAGCGATAGACGACGGGAAGCGTCGCGCCCCAGTTGCCGTGCGCGGGCGGCGTTTGCGGCGTCTGCCATTCGAGCGTGGTGGCCCGCCACGGATTGCCGCCGGCCCGCCGGCCGCGCACGAGGCTCCACGCGAGGTTGAACAGGAACAGCAACTGCGCCGCCGCGACGATCAGCGCGACGATCGTGATGAACGTGTTGAGCGTCTGCGCGGAATGCGGAATGAAGCTGTAGCCCTGATACGCGTAATACCGCCGCGGCATGCCGAGGATGCCGAGATAGTGCATCGGGAAGTAGATCGCATAGGTGCCGACGAAGGTGATCCAGAAGTGCGCGCGACCGAGCGTGTCGTCGAGCATGCGGCCCGTCACCTTCGGGTACCAGTGGTAGAGGCCGCCGAACACCACCAGGATCGGCGATACGGCCATCACCATATGGAAGTGCGCGACCACGAAGTACGTGTTCGACAGCGGGATGTCCACGCTCACGTTGCCGAGGTAGAGCCCGGTCAGCCCGCCGAGCACGAAGGTGCTGATGAAGCCGATGGCGAACAGCATCGGCACGGTCAGGTGGATATCGCCGCGCCACAGCGTCAGCACCCAGTTGTAGACCTTGAGGGCGGTCGGGACGGCGATGATGAGCGTGGTGGTGGCAAAGAAAAAGCCGAAGTACGGATTCATGCCGGCGATGAACATGTGGTGCGCCCAGACCACGAAGCTCAGCGCGCCGATGACGACGATGGCCCACACCATCATCCGGTAGCCGAAGATGCTCTTGCGCGCGTGCGTGCTGATGAGATCCGACGCGATGCCGAAGGCCGGCAGCGCGACGATGTAGACCTCCGGATGCCCGAAGAACCAGAACAGGTGCTGGAACAGCAGCGGGCTGCCGCCAGCGTGCTTGAGCGTCTGCCCCATCGACACCACGGCCGGAATGAAGAAGCTGGTGCCGAGCGTCCGGTCGAACAGCATCATCACCGCCGACACGAACAGCGCCGGAAACGCCAGCAGCGCCATGATGGTCGCGATGAAGATGCCCCACACCGTGAGCGGCATGCGCATCAGCGTCATGCCGCGCGTGCGTGCCTGCAGCGTGGTGGTCACGTAGTTCAGGCCACCCATCGTGGCCGCGACGATGAAGATCGCCAGCGACACGAGCATCAGCACGATGCCCCATTCCACGCCCGGCGTGCCCGGCAGGATGGCCTGCGGCGGATAGAGCGTCCAGCCGGCGCCGGTCGGCCCGCCCGGCACGAAGAAGCTCGACACCAGCACCAGCACGGCCAGCAGGTAGACCCAGTAGCTCAGCATGTTGAGAAACGGGAACACCATGTCGCGCGCACCGAGCATCAGCGGGATCAGGTAGTTGCCGAAGCCGCCGAGGAACAGCGCCGTCAGCAGGTAGATCACCATGATCATGCCGTGCATGGTGACGAACTGGTAGTAGTGGTTCGCGTCGATGAACGCGAACTTGCCCGGGAAGCCGAGCTGCAGCCGCATCAGGTCCGACAATACGAGGCCGACCAGGCCGATCGCGATGGCCGTCAGCGCGTACTGCACGGCGATGACCTTGTGGTCCTGGCTCCACACGTAGCGGGTCCAGAAGCTCTGCGAGACGTGGTCGGTGTGCGCATAGGTCATGGCGTCTGCTCCGTCTGCTCCGTCTGTTCCGCTACGGCTGGGCCGCAGTGCGGGCCGGTGTCCCGCCCTGTGCCTCGATATAGGCCACCAGCGCGGTCAGTTCCTGCTCGCTCAGGTCGAAGTGCGGCATGATCGGCGAGAAGCCCTTCACGACGCGGGCCGTCGGATTGCGGATGAACGCGCGCAGATAGGCTTCGTCCACCTTCGCGGTGCTGCCGTCGGCCATCGTTTCGGTCTTGCCGTACAGGCCTTTCCAGGTCGGGCCCACGAGCGGGCTGCCGTCCACGGTATGGCAGGCGACGCAGCCCTTGGCCGCCGCGAGCGTCTTGCCCAGGTTGGCGAGCGCCTGCGCGCTGCCGCCCGCCGCGGCCGGTGCGGCCTGCACGTGAGCCAGCTGCTGCTGCGCGAACGTGGTCTGCCGCGCCAGCCAGCGCGAGAACGCGGCTTCGTCTTCCACCACCACCACGCCGCGCATGCCGGAGTGTCCGATCCCGCAGAGCTGCGCGCACAGGATGTCGTAACGGCCTGCCCTGGTCGGCGTGAACCAGAAGGTGGTCACCATGCCGGGCACCATGTTCATCCGCGCGCGGAACTGCGGAACGTAGAAGTCGTGCAGCACGTCGCGCGACCGTGTCAGGACCTGGATCGGCCGGTTGAGCGGAAGGTGCACCTCGGGGCTCTCGATCAGGTAGTTGTCGCGACCGTTCGGGTCGGCGGGATTCAGGCCGAACGGATTGTCATCGCTGATGTAGCGCACGTCGGTCGTGCCCAGCTTGCCGCCGGGGCCGGCGAACCGGAATCGCCATTGCCATTGCTGGCCGAGCACTTCCATCTGCAGCACGTTGCGCGGCGGCCGGATGTAGTCCGCGTAGACGAACAGCCCCGGCGCCAGCAACGCCGCCACACCGACGACGGTCAGGCCGATCAGCCACCATTCCAGCTTCCGGTTATGCGGTTCGTAGGCGGCGCGATGCCCGCCGCGGTGGCGATAGCGCACCAGTGCGACCACGATGAACAGGTTGATGGCGACGAAGAATGCACCGGTGATGACGAGCGTGATCGTCAGCATGTCGTCCATGCGCACCCAGTTCGACGCGATCGGCGTGATCCACCACGGACTGGCAAAGTGAAACCCCACCGCCAACAGGATGATCAGGACCAGGGCAATCGCAAGGGCCATAGGCCGCCTCGCCGTGTATCACTCGCCAGAGCCGCCGACACCAGGTTCCGTGTCTCCCGCGGGCGCCGCGCGTTCAAGCTCGGCGCGGCGGGAAGCGCGATGGGTCAGTCGCCCGCGTTCTGCTTGCGCAATCGTTCCAGCCTGCCATAGGTGATGGCCGCAACCACGCCGAACAACAGGTTGGCCAGCAAGGGCCCGGAACCGCGCTCGGAGACGAACCACGGGAACACGGCCGTCATGACGTAGAAGTTCCACCCATACGCGACGATCCCGAACGCCAGCCCGATCACGGCTTCCATGCCCACGCTCGAATCGAAGCGGAAAGGCGCCATGATCGCGGCGAGCATCATCCCCATGATCGCGCCGAGCACGTAGTGCAGCAGCAGCGCCATCGCCACGATTTCAAGGTTGAATTGCGTCAGTTGGCCGAGCGCGCTGCGGCCCATCACCATCGCCGCGATCTTGTGAGTCGGTTGCCACGGGCTTGTGCCGAGCACGAGGGTCGACCAGACGAATTCCAGCGCGATCACCAGCGCACCGCCCGCGAGCCCGGCCACGGCAGCGGCGACCCAGTCGGGCGTGCGACGCTCCCAATGATGCGATTGAATGTGCAGTTCCATACGACCTCCTTGCCGACGGTTCGACGTCGGCGCTTCCGTTCCGAAGGCGTCACCGCGTCGGCCCTGCGTCCCTGGCCCGATCCGGCATGGCGGACAGGGTCGCCTGCACAATCGGCGAACGATCCGCTCGTCGCATGGCACGGCGGCGGCGTTCCGTTCGCTGTTCCGGATCGGCGCATCGGCGGGCCGTCGGCGCGTGGCGACGCGCGGCCGCGGCCATGCAACGGCGCACTCGGCGAAACGCATCGATGAACCAGGCTGTCGGGCAGGCCGGCTTGCTGTTGCGCGTCAGGGGAAGATCGGTGTAGTAGGCTCAGCGCCCTCCAGGTCCGCCTTCGGAAAATGCTGGGCGACCATCTCTTCGATTTCCTGCTCTCGCAATGCCGGCACGTCGGCCATGATCAGGATCTGGCCTTCCTGTATGGCCTCGCGAAACCGCTGGAGTCGCGCGTTCGGCTCGGCGATGCCGATCATCGCGGCGGTCCACGCCCCGAAACCCGCTCCCGCCAACGTCAGCCCGACGACGGCGCCGCCCGCGATCACAAGTTCCGCCGGGGGAAATACCAGCGCGACGAGTCCGATCAGCGCACCGGCCGCGCCGCCGAGCGCGACACCGCGTTCGAGCGCATGCACGACGTCGCTGCTTTGCAGCAACGATGCTTCGGGTAACTGATCGAGTGTGACACTGTGGTCGGCGAGAACGTGGATATGGCGCCAGATGATACGTGCGCGCAGTAGATCGTCGACGATGGCCTTCGCCATCTGCGTATCGGGTACGAGGAAATAAAGGCGTCTCATATGGCACCCCTTTCTTGCCATCAACTCGTCCTCAAGGGACTGTTTTCTATTCTATGTCAGCAGCGGCAGCGCGGTGATTCCGCAGACGAGGCGGGGCTGCCGCAGCGCGCTGCGTCGATGGCATCCGACCGGCGCTATCCGCGTTTGCGCAACGGCTCCAGCAAGCCTCGCAGGCCGTTGTGATCGATCTCGTGCATCAGCGCAAGCTGACGGCCGATTTCGCCGCGCGGGAACCCTTCGCGGGCCAGCCAATTGAGGTAAGGCCCGGGGAGGTCGGCAATGAGCCGGCCCTTGTATTTTCCAAAGGGCATGGTGACGGTGACGAGGTGTTCGAGGTCAGGGTTTTGCATGCCGGTATTGTGCACGGCTTTTCGCGCCTGTCGCAGGCCTCGCGGAAAGGACGCTGCAAACCGCCTGCACCCCTTTTCCGGCCTGCTAGACTGGAATTCCCCCCCTGCAAACGATGGAGGGAATCATGTTGTCCGTCTACGTCGTGAAGACCGGCGAGCAGTTCCTCTGCACCGCCGAGGATGGCGATATCGGCATGGCACCGGCGGTTGAAGATGCCACGTCGTTTGGTTCGTATGAGGAAGCGGAAAAGGCCGCGCACGTGCATGCCGACCCCGGATACGAAATCGTGGCCGTCTGCGTGCTCAGACACTGACAGGGCGCCCGCTGCCGGGCGCCCGGCGACGAGATGCCGCTCGCAGTTTCGCTGGCGCCATGCGACGCGGGTGCCGTGACCGGCTGCGTCTGAAATCACCTGCGGACGGATTGCGTGCCGGGCGGCTCACGATGGGGGCGCCATGCGCGCCGGCAGTCGTGCCGCATCCGGTGCGACGCAGCGCACGCGCTACGCGGAACGTGCCATTCCTGAAACGCGTGGCATACGGCGCGTATGCCCCGCATGCGGCGCTGCAGGAATCGGAGCGTCGTTGCGCCGCGTCTATCGTCTCGGCCCTTTCATGCCCTCCGACTCCATGGCCGCATGCCACTCCTCGTTCGCCTCGATGGGGTCCATCGCTTCGTCAACCGAAGCCGTCGCGCGCTCGGCGGCTGCCCGGGTTTCGTCTGCCGCCGAAGCCGGATCACCTTCGCCGTCACCCGGGGGATGCAGCATGTCCTTGAGCATTGCGCTCAACTCCGGCGTGTCCCATGGCAGCCCGCGCCGAGTTCGATCCTTGATGTAGTGCCTCACTTCCGCGTCCTGCTCCACGGTTAGCGGCAGCCCTCGGAAGGTTCTTTGGGGGCCAGCGTCGATCATCGCATTCTCCTGTTTCCAAGGCATTTTCAGTGTACTCGCCATTGCGGGCACGGGAGACGCAATCGCTGCGCGCTTGCGTCGAATCAAACGTGAGAACTCGACAGTCAAGCAGCGGCCGGCAACTGACGCTCTCCTTCCTGATTCCCTCGAATCCAAGACAGGTCATCAACGCCGCCAGATGACCCAGCGTGATCGCCACCCGGCCCATAAGTTGACGGATTGGTGCAGTGCCGCGTTTGCGCCGGTGCCAGGCAAATTCACGGAAACGGTCACGCCTTCAATCGATGGACGCGTCAAAGCGGGCAACGGAAGTCAACGCTCAGACCTCGCCATGCGCGGCGATGTTGCGATATTGCCCTTTGAAATACAGCAATGGCTGCGCAGCAGCCGCTTCCCGCCGGTTCAACGCCTTCACTTCACCAATCACGATCAGGTGATCGCCCGCGACGTGTTCGGCGTGGATTTCGCAATCAAGCCAGTGGAGGCTGCCGGCAATGATCGGGTTGCCCAGCGGCGATTCCTGCCATTCGACTCCATGCCACTTGTCCGTGCCTCGCCGGGCAAATTGATTAGAAATACTGACTTGCTCCTCTGACAGGATATTGACGACGAATCGACCTGCCTGGCGAATCCTGGGATAGCTGGCCGAACCGGACATGACGCTGAATGACACCAGCGGCGGGCTCATCGACACGCTATGGAACGACTGGCAAGTGAAGCCGATCGGCTCACCATCAACGTGTGATGCAATGACCGTGACGCCGGATGCGTAGTGCCCGAGCGCTTCGCGAAAGCTCAATGGCTCGATGGCCGTGCTGGAAAGTGACATGGTAGATACTGAATGCTGGGGGCGGCTCGAAAATGTCAAGGAAGGCCTGAAGCAGGCAGGAAACTCTGACTCACTTCAGCCGTTGCCAACTGGCGAGCCGGCGCAGGATCGTGGTCTCGTACAGCGCCTCTCCGTCGCGGGCTCGCTCTCGCCGAATCAATGCTGCATCAGATGCACGCACAACATCGCCATCAACGGATATCCCGCCCTCTTGCCTTTCCGCAACGGCGGCTTGAACGGGGCGAGCCCCTCTTCCACGGCGTCACCTGACCCGTTTCGATCGGACACAACCTTCGGGCCCGCTCGCGCTTGCCGGCTTGATCGAAGTCGACAACGATGCTTGCTTCATCTGGATACTCGGGCAACCCGGGCGGCGTATTTCAGCAGATTCAGGGCGTCCTTCTAATCAACTCCCTGAAACCCATCGCCTTCGATCCTGCCGAGCATCGCATCGACGTTCGCTCAGAACGCGTTCGAGCGTTCTCTTCGGACGATTTCCGCGCCTGCACTTAAAGCATTCAGCTTGCCTCTCGCTACGTCACGGGACAAGGGAGCCATGCCGCAGTTGGTGCAAGGATAGAGCTTGTCGGCATCGACGAACTGAAGCGCTTTTCGCAAGGTGCTGGCGACCTCCTCGGGCGTTTCGATGGTATCGGTTGCCACATCGATGGCCCCCACCATGACCTTTTTACCTCGAATGAGTTCGATCAGATCCATGGGAACACGTGAGTTGTGGCATTCCAGCGAAACCATGTCGATACTGGATTTTTGCAGCTTGGGAAAGGCTTCCTCGTACTGGCGCCACTCCGACCCCAGCGTCTTTTTCCAATCCGTATTGGCCTTGATGCCGTAGCCATAGCAAATATGCACGGCGGTCTCGCACTTGAGACCTTCAATCGCCCGCTCCAGGGTCGCCACGCCCCAATCATTCACTTCATCGAAGAAAACATTGAATGCGGGCTCGTCGAATTGAATGATGTCGACGCCGGCGGCCTCCAGTTCCCGGGCTTCCTGGTTCAGGATCTTTGCGAACTCCCAGGCCAGTTTTTCGCGACTCTTGTAATGATCGTCGTAAAGCGTATCGATCATGGTCATGGGGCCTGGCAGCGCCCATTTGATGGGTTGCGTGGTCTGCTGGCGCAAAAACTTCGCATCTTCGACAAAAACCGGCTTTTGTCGAGCAACGGCATCGACGACTGTCGGCACGCTGGCATCATAGCGATCACGGATTCGAACGGTCTTGCGGTTCGCGAAATCAACGCCGCTGAGGTGCTCGATGAACGTCGTCACAAAATGCTGGCGCGTTTGCTCGCCATCACTGACGATATCGATGCCCGCATGTTGCTGCTCTTGCAATGACAAGCGCAAAGCATCTCGTTTGCCTTCGATCAACCCCTCATCCTGCAACTTCCAGGGCGACCAGAGCGTCTCGGGTTGTGCAAGCCAGGAGGGTTTGGGCAAGCTGCCAGCAGTTGAAGTCGGGAACAATTTCTTCACAATAGATGACCGTGGTTTTTGGGTTAATCAAAGCGCGTAGTTAGCGGACCACTGCTCAAGGACAGCGTGGTACGGTTTGATGAAGTGCTCTTCGACAAACCTTCCCTGCTCGATAGCCAGCCGGCTGCGTTCTTCCCGATCGTAAACAATTCGGGTCAGTGAAAAATCCTGATGCTTCAGACTTGGCCGATAGGATTTTCCTGCTGCGGAATTCGCGTTGTAAATCTCGGGCCGATAGATCTTCTGGAACGTATCCATCGTGCTGATGGTGCCGATAAGCTCGAGATCGCTGTAGTCGCCCAGCAAATCTCCGGAGAAATAAAATGCCAAGGGCGCAACACTATTCGGAGGCATGAAATAGCGAACCTTCAACCCCATTTTTTTGAAATACTCGTCAGTCAGCGAGTATTCGTCCTGCTCGTATTCAATACCCAATACCGGATGCTGATTGGCGGTTCGATAATAGTTCCTGCTGCTCGACACGCTCAGGCAGATGACGGGTTGCTTGCTGAAATTGGCCTTGTATACGCTCGAATTCACGAAGCACTTGAACAGCTTCCCGTGCAGATCTCCAAAATTCTCCGGCGTGCTGAACTCGGACTGATTCCTGGTGTGCTCCAGCAACAGAACGCTGAAGTCATAATCCCGCACGTAAGAGGAGAAATTATTGCCTACGATGCCTTCGATGCGCTCATTGGTCTTTCGATCGACAATATTGGTTTTCAACATCTCAATCAAAGGGAGCGAACTGCCACTGCTTTCACCGTCAACGCTCATTTCGACGGAAATGATTTCAAGTTCGACGGCATAGCGATCACCTGCAGGATTGTCCCAATGCGCCAGGGCATTGAACCGGTTGTTAATCATCCTGAATGTATTGCGCAAGTTCTCTTGACGACTCGCGCCTCTAGCCAAGTTGGCGAAGTTGGTCGTGATACGCGTGCTGTCTGACGGCCGATAGTCCTCATCGAAGCAAATGCGCTTGATGGCAAATTTAAAATCCTGACTCATTTTGATCTGGCACCCTGATTTCCGAGATAAAGCCTGAATTCAGGCCGTGACTTTTCAATGCTTTCCGATTTTATTTTCTGATTTTTTCAGAAATATTGTTGACATCGGCATTCAAGTCGAAATTCTATGTCGGGCCATCCATGAAAAAAAGTGAATTTATCTCATCGACCCATTAGCCATGATCATGGTTCGGCGTACAAGTTGGTTTGCTCGCGCACTCGCCCTTCTCCATTCGCCCCTTCATGGCCTGATGAAGGCAGCTTCGCGGTCATACGACGCTTCATGTCCCGATGCTCTCGCGTCCAGGGACACCGGCCTCAAGGCCCTTCCTTGCTTGTGGGGGTTTGACCGCGCCGGCGATCGGCCAACGGCAAAGTCATGGAGCGCGCGTGGCGAACGCGTCGCGCGACAAGCGGATTCACTTGCTTCGGATCGAATCGCGCGGCGAACCGTGAAGTGAGGCGCGCGTGAAAGAGACGTCCCTCACCGCGAAGGCGAGGGGCGAGGGGCGACGAACGACGAATGGAGTAGCCGATAGCCGGTTCGATCTTGTGCTGAATCGCAGCAGACAAGGGGCGCAGGTCGGTACCGAGTCGCTTCCGCTGCGCCAGCGCCATGCCAAAGAGGCCTGCACCCTGGCGATCCGTGACATGCGGCGGACGGTACGCGGCGCGACCAGGGTTTTGTTCGAGCACGCTGCCTTCAAGCCGTTCCGCTTGTTGATCCGGGCACGAGTGGCAAGCTCAGGACTCGATCGCGGCGGCGTCGTCGCCGTAGAACTTCACGCCCAGCTGAATGCGTTCCCGGCCGCTTGCCAGGCGATGCCGATTGGTGTCCCGTAGCGAGTAGACGCAGCCGCAATATTCTTGCTGGTAGAAGTTTTCCCGCTTGCTGATCTCGATCATGCGCGCCGAGCCGCCGCCTTTGCGCCAGTTGTATTCCCAATACAGCATGTCGGGATAGTGCGAGGCCGCGCGCACACCGCACTCGTTGATCTGTTGCATGTTCTTCCATCGCGAGATGCCCAACGAACTGGTGATGACCGGGAAACCGTGTTCATGCGCATACAACGCCGTGCGCGGCAATGCAGTGGCGGGCGCCGATGAACCCGCGACATCGGCGCCCGCCAACCGGCCCGCGGGCCGGTCACGCAGCGTCAGCCTTCCTTGCCGCCCGCCCCCTTCCCGCCGAAGGCCTCGCACTCCGGCTTGTCCCACCGCGTCTTCACGACGCGGTTATCCGAATCGAACTGGATCTGGTACTGGCAGGTCGCGACCTTGCCGGCGTCGCGGAACTGGAACAGGTAGTTCCACGTCCGCACGTGGAAGATCCACTCGTGGAAATGCGGCGGGCCGAGCAGCTCGTACAGTTGGTTCTTCGTCACGCCCGGCTGGACCTGCGCCAGGTTGGCGAGATTCGGGTACGTACCCTCGGGCAGCGTGGCCGTATCGGCCGACGGGAACGGCGGATCGCCCTGCTGCGTGGCGCATCCGGTCAGGCCGACGGCGGCGAGCAGCGCCGCGGCCGCGAACTTTGCAAGATTTGCGTTCATGTTTGCCATTGTCTGAATGGAAGGGAAACGGCACGGGCCGCGGCTCACCACTGATACCCGGCACCGACCACCGCGCCATACGCGCCGCGCGTGTTGGTCGAGACGGCCGCCTTGTAGACCCAGTGGTTGTTCTCCGAGATCGTCGAAATGCCGAGCGCCTGCCCGGACTGGCCGCGATACACGCTGCCGGCCAGCGCGACCATGCTCTTGCCGGGCCCGGACGGTTGCGGCAGGCCGGCCACGGCCATCGCCGTCGCCGTGCCGCCGTCCGCGTCGCGGCGGTAGCTGTCGAGGCTGTTGCGCAGGCTGGCGACCTGGCCGTCCGTGTAGCTGTTCGCCTGCGACAGCGTATTGCCCACGCTCGCGTTCAGCTGGTTCACGTTGACCGCGTCGGTGCCCTGCGTGCCGGCCGCGACGTTGACGACCTGCCGCGCCGAATCCGCCGAGCCCACGGCGACGACGTTGGAGCGGCCGCCGTCGTTGCTGCCCGTGCCGATCGCGGCCGAATTGCTGCCCGTCGCGCTCGAGCCGACGCCGATGGCGGTCGACCCGTTGCCCGACGCCAGCGCCCCGTTGCCGACCGCCGTGCTGTTCGAGCCCGACGCGACCGCCCCCGAGCCGCCCGCCGACGAGTTCGCCCCCGTCGAGCCCGGCGGCAGGTTCGTGCCGGCCGGATTCGTCGTGTACGAGCCGCCGAGGTTGGACGTGCGCTGCGTGATCAGCGTCGTCAACTGGTTGGCGACCGAATCGAGCTGCGACACGTTCACCGCGTCGGTGCCGTTCTTGCCGGCCGCGAGGCCGGTGATCTGCCGGTTGCCGACGTTGACCTCGCCGGCCGACGACTGCGGGCTGCTCAGGCCGTACGCGATGTAGTTCGTCTGCGCGCCGACCGTCGTCAGCGACCCCGCGCCGAGCGCGACGCTGTTCGCATAGGTCGCCGACGCGCCGGCGCCGAGCGCGAGCGCATCGGTCGCCGTGCTGTGCGCGCCCGATCCGAGCGCGACGCTGCCCACGCTGGCCGCGACCGCGTTGGCGCCCTGCGCAACCGACTGCGCGCCGGTTGCCGTCGCGCCGCTGCCGAGCGCGAGCGCGTCGGCCTGCGCGGCGCTGGCCGCCTGTCCGATCGCCACGCCGCCCGGCGCGGTGGCGTCGACGATCGCGCCGTTGCCGATGCCCACGCCGTTATCGCCGTTGACGACCGTCGTCGGGCCGACCGCGACCGAATCCGCGCCCACCGCGAGCGAATCCACGGCCGTTGAGTTCGCGTGGAAATACTTCTGGCTCGTGACCGCGAACGACTGCAGCGCGCCGGCCAGTTGCCGCACGGTCACGGCGTCCTGCTGCCCGGTGCCGTCCGCGACGTTGGTGATCTGGCGATACGTCTTGCTGGCGGCGTCGCCGACCGACACCGCGCCCAGCAACGTCTGGTCGGTCGTGTTGAACGGAATCGATGCGCTGCCGTTGCGGATCACGCCGGAGGCCGGCACCGTCGCGCGATCGGACACCGAGCCGGCGCCGAGCGCGATGCTGCCGTCCACCTTCGCGACCGCGTTCGGGCCGATCGCGACGCTGTCGAGCCCGAGCGCCTGGCTGTCCGGTGCGGTCGAGTTCGCGTGGAAATACTTGATGCCGTTCGCGTTGATGTTGTCGATCGCCGAGCCGACGTTGTTGTTGATCGTCGTCGAACCGTCGCTGTTGTACGTCACGTACGACGGCGCGGAAATCTTCCCGGTCGTCGGATCGTAGGTGGCCCCGCCGCCGATCGCGCCCGCCGTGCTGTTGCCGAGGTTGGTGTTGTTGCTGGCGATCGAGCTGAGGCCGGTCGACAGCGAACCGATGCCCGTCGACGTCGCGGTGGACAGCGACGTCAGGTTGCTGTTCGTGCTCGACAGGCCGGTGGACAGCGAGCCGACGGTCGTCGAGGTCGAAGTCGACAGCGACGCGATCGAGCTGGTCGTCGAACTGAGCCCGGTCGACAGCGAACCGATGCTCGTCGATGTCGCGGTCGACAGCGACGTGACGTTGCTGTTGGTCGTGCTCAGGCCGGTGGACAGCGATACGACGCCAGTGGACAACGAACCGACGATCGTCGAGGTCGAGGTCGACAACGACGTGATCGAGCTGGTCGTCGAACTCAGGCCGGTGGACAGCGAGTTGATGCTGGTCGACGTCGACGTGGACAGCGACGTGACCGTGCTGTTGGTCGAACTCAGCCCCGTGGACAGCGAACCGACGATCGTCGACGTCGACGTCGACAGCGACGTCACCGCGCTGTTCGTCGAACTCAGCCCCGTGGACAGCGAACCGACGATCGTCGACGTCGACGTCGACAGCGACGTCACCGCGCTGTTCGTCGAACTCAGCCCCGTCGACAGCGAACCGACGATCGTCGATGTGGACGTCGACAGCGACGTCACCGCGCTGTTCGTCGAACTCAGCCCTGTCGACAGCGAGGTGATACCCGTCGACGTCGACGTGGACAGCGACGTGATCGAACTGTTGGCCGACGACAGGCCGGTTGATGCGGACGTCGACAATGACGTCACTGCGCTGTTGGTCGAGCTCAGGCCGGTGGACAGCGAGCCGATACCCGTCGACGTCGAGGTGGACAGCGACGTCACCGAACTGTTGGTCGAACTCAGGCCGGTCGACAGCGAGCTGATGCCGGTCGAGGTCGAAGTCGACAACGACGTGATCGCGCTATTGGCCGACGACAATCCGGTCGACGTGGAGGTCGACAATGACGTCACCGAGCTATTGGTCGAACTCAGGCCCGTCGACAACGAGCTGATGCCGGTCGAGGCCGAAGTCGACAACGACGTGATCGCGCTATTCGCCGACGACAATCCGGTCGACGTGGAGGTCGACAATGACGTCACCGAGCTATTGGTCGAACTCAACCCCGTCGACAGCGAGCTGATACCCGTCGAAGCCGACGTGGACAGCGACGTGATCGAGCTGTTGGCCGACGACAACCCGGTCGACAACGACGACACCCCCGTCGACAACGAACCGACGCTCGACGCCGTCGACGTCGACAGCGAATTCACCGCCTGGTTCGTCGCATCGAGCTGCGACCCGTTGATCGCATCCGTGCTCGCGGCGTTGATGCGCCCGGCCGCGACATTGGTGATCTGACGCTCGGTGCCTGCCGCGCCGACGCTGACGACGCTCGTCGGCTTCGTGCCGTTGAACGTGTACGTCACGCCGCCGATCGTCGCGCTTGCCGTCGGATTCGGCGCGGCCGTCGTCGAGCCCGAGCCGAGCGCGACATCGCCGGTATTGTTCGCCACCGCCGATGCACCGAACGCCACCGCACCGGCAGCCGCGGCCGTCGACGTGTTGCCGAGCGCGAGCGAGCCGGCGCCCTGCGCGTTGTTCGAATTGCCGATCGCCACCGCGCCGTCGCCGTTCGCCGTGTTGTTCGAACCGGCCGTGACCGCGCCGGTGCCGATCGCGGTACTGGGATCGCCGATCGCCACCGCACCGTTGCCGCTGACCGTCTGGCCCGCGCCGAGCGCGACGGCGCCGATACCGCCGAGCACCTTCGAGTTGTTGCCGGCGGCAATCGAGCCCGCACCCGCCGCGGCCGCGACCGAGTTGCTGTCGCCGATCGCCACGGTGGAAGCCGCCGCCGCGACGCTGTTGATGCCGATGGCCGTCGCATTCGTGGCGGACGCCGTTGCACCCGAGCCCAATGCAGTCGCCGATATGCCGGTCGCGAGCGCAAGATTGCCGAGCGCGACCGCAAACTGCTGCGTCGCCGTCGACTGAACGCCCATCGCTACCGAACTGACGCCCGACGCATTGGCGCTCAAGCCGTACGCCTGGGCATTGTCGGCGCCTGCCGTCGTTTTCGAGCCCAGCGCGATCGAACTGGCGCCGAGCGACTGCGTGCCCGAACCCGGTACGCCGGCTGTCCCGCCCCAGCCGATCGCGATCGACGTCGCGCCTTTCGCGCCGGCATTGACGCCCATCGCGACGCCGGAATTGCCGGACGCCAGCGCACCGCTCCCCACGGCAACCCCGGCCGCGCCCGAACTCGTCGACTGATTGCCGAGCGCGATCGCGCCTTGATTGATGGCTTGCGACGAATAGCCGAGCGCGATGCTGGCCATGCCGGACGAGACGGCCCCGAGGCCCAGCGCGGCGGCATACTGACCGGAAGCCGTCGCATTGTTGCCGAGCCCGATGGCCGACACACCGGTTGCGGACGCCCCGCTGCCCATCGCCACCGATCCGCTTTGCGTCGCATTCGACTGGTTGCCGATCGCGACCGAGTAGTTGCCCGAACCGATCGCCTGCACGCCCATCGATGCGCTGTTGATGCCGGTCGCCTGCGCGTTGATGCCGACGGCCGTCGAACCGTCGGCCATCGCATGCGCACCCGGGCCGAGCGCCGTGGCCGACAAGCCCTGCGCCGTCGACAGGTTGCCCAGCGCCGTGGAATTCTGCTGCGCGGCACTCGAACCGACGCCGATCGCGATCGACGTGACGCCGCCGGTCGCCGAGCCGCCATCCGGCTGGTACTGCGCGTGCGCGCCGGCATGGAACAGCGCGAGATACGCGGACGCCATCAGCATGGTGAGGCGCCTGAGCGACGGAGCCGAAGGCGTGCCCGCGCAGGCCGCGGCTCCTCCATCCATGGCACGCGCCGGCGTGCCACGCGACGACGCGACGCGCTTTCCGCGCGCGCGATCAAGCTCCGAAGCCGCAACCCAGGCTCCCAATGCTTCGTTCCAGATCGACTTGAACGACTTGTTCATCTTGTCTTCCCTCGGTTCTCATGTGCTGGATGACGCAACGTCGAACGCGGCGGCCGGCGAGAACGCCCTCTGCACATTCCCACCCGCCTCGCGACGCGCCGCTATTCACTTTGGATCACTAACTAAACAGCTGAGTAACACTGCACGACACTCGCGATTGATCTCGCGATCGCGCGACCGCACGCCGTCCGTGTCGGTCGACACGATGCAACGCGACGATCGCCGGTTATCGAATCATGGACGCCGACGTGGCAGGCCCGACGGCACGATGCGCGCCGCGCTTCCGCGCACGCGTGCGCCATCGCGCCGGATCAGCGACGATCTTGACTCTCATGGGAAAGCGTCACTCGGACGCAGGATGGCGGAAGCCGGCCCGCACCCGGGGGCGGCCCGCCCTGGTTCATTCAGGAGGAGGATGGCGCCATGCGATCCCCGGGACTGAAGCATGCGCCGCCGGTTCGTGCGAACCGGGGCGTTGGCCTGTCATGCCTGCTGTATTCATCGCTTTCGTGCCCGCCTGATTCGAAAGCGCACCGCGCGCGGCCGTCCCCCGACGGATCGAACCCTCGGACGGCCAACGCGCAGCCACTCACCCTTTCCGTCCGGCATTCAAACGCTTTTTCCGGATTTCCGGAATTGCATCGACGACTTGCCGGACGACCCCTGCACCGAATTAATCGATCGAATTTCCTTGACGATTTCGTCTCGACCGATATCACACACCCACCCGAATTCCAGAATTCGCCGATTGCTCTTATATGACTACGTATTCGGCGAATTATGAAATTTTCATTACCCTCGTGCCAGTTATTCGTTCACCGCCGCATTCCCAGATCATGGGAATCACATCGTGCAATGTCACATTGGTATCGCATGCCCAGGAATGGGACTTCGACATGCGATCCGCGCGATCTCGCCCGCCTCGAAAGAACCGATTCCAGCCGCGCCGGGGCTAGTGTGCGGGTATCCGTCCGAACGAATCTTTTCCCGAGCGGAAAAATACTTTTCCCGAGCGGACGGCATTTACATTCATACATTCCGGAGCAAATCGCGATTTCACGACTAGCATGGTTTCATTCCGTGAGTCGAAAAAAATTAATCAGTCAAACGACCTTCCCTTCATATTCTTTACATCGAACATATCAACATCCGGACGAACGTCAAACGGATTCTTCACTCGTACAAAGGCTAATTTTTCGAAATGGATCCGGCAATAAAGACCGATCATTAAAAATCAATTCGGCACGTTTTCCCGCCTCCGTTTCATTCGACCGAGCGCAGTGGCGACCGACACGCAACACCTTGCCGCGCAAGCCCCCACGGGTCGCACGGAATCCTCACAACATGCGCTGTTGTCGGCATATAATTTTTTGCAACAATCGCGCAGACAGCGATGCGCTCACCCTGACCGGCCACCCTTCCAACGCGTCCGCCACCATGTCATCCCGCTTGTCCAGTTCGGCGTCGCCTCGTCCCACGCCGGATCTCGCCGACGCCCATATTCTTGTCGTCGACGACCGCCCGAACGACCTGCGGCTCCTGACCGAAATCCTGCGTGCCGCGCGGTGCCGGATCAGCGTCGCGTTCGACGGGCTGCAGGCCTATCACCGTGCCCAGGCGATCGCGCCCGACCTGATCCTGATGGATGTCCGCATGCCGCGCATGGACGGCTTCGCCGCGTGCCGGCTGCTGGCGTCGACGCCTTCGACGCAATCGATCCCGGTCATCATCCTGACGGCCGCGGGCGATCTCGCGGATCGCATCGCCGGGCTCGAAACGGGCGCGATCGACTACATCATCAAGCCGTTCGAGCCGACCGAAGTGCTGGCCCGGATCCGCAATCACCTGAAACGGGCGCGGCGCAGCCAGCCGTTCGCCCATCTGCCCGAGCTGCCCGACAACCCCGATGCGGCCCTCGTGCGCGCGGCGTCCGAGGTCCTGCTGCGCGACCTGCGCCATCCGCCGGCGCTCGAGGAACTCGCCAGGCAGGTCGGTACGCACGAAAAGCGCCTGTCCCGCGTGTTCCGCGACCATCTCGGCCAGACCGTGTTCGAATATCTGCGCGACACGCGCCTGCGCGCCGCGATGCACTTCCTGGCGGAGACGTCGATGGGGATCGGCGACATCGCCGAGGAAATCGGCTTTTCCACGCCCGGCAACTTCGCGACCGCGTTCCGCGAACGCTTCGGCAGCACGCCGTCCGACTGGCGGCGCCAGCGCCATGCGGTCAATGCTCCTCCCGTCGCACCCGCGGAGCACCATCACGATGGCTAGGCGCCACGCGGCATGGGCGGCCGGATGTCGCGCGACGCTGCTGCTCCTGCTCGCGATGGCCGCCACCTGCGCGACGGCGCGCGCCGCGCCGACGCCGAACCCCGCGCAACTGGACGCCGTATCGGTATTCGAGGACGCGAGCACGACGATGTCCGCCGACCAGGTCGCCGCACGGCTCGCCGATCCGGTTCATGGCACGCCGGTGGCCAGCACGTCGTCGTTCAACGTCGAGTTCTCGCGATCGGCGTGGTGGATCCGCGCAACACTGACCAACCGTGACGACGCCGCCCACCCGCTGGTGCTCGCGATTCGCGACGCGCGCGTCGACCAGGCGGACTTCTATATCGGCCGGAACGGCCGGTGGACGCTCGACAGCCGCTTCCCGGCCGCCGGCGGTAGTGCCGCCGGGCCGCCCTCGCGCTACCCGACGCTCGACGTCACGTTGCGCGCCGGCGAAAGCCTCCCCGTCCTGATCCGCGTCACGTCGCGCAAGGAAATGCGGCTCGCGCCGGCCGCGTTCACGCATGCGGCGTGGGATGCGCTGGAACGGCGCGCGACGATGTGGGACTTCGGCTTCTTCGGCGGGCTGCTCGCGCTCGTGTGGTGCGCGCTGCTGATCGGGTTCTTTTCGCGCAGCGGCGTGTTCCACGTGCTGGCCGCGGTGGCGCTGGGCACGACGCTGTTCGAAGCGGCTTACCGCGGCTACCTGGCGACGGCGTTGCCGCCTGCGCTGCGTGAATGGTCGGCGCGCGGCGAAATCGTCTTCGCGTACCTGGCGATCTCCTGCTTCATCGCGTTCATCCTGATGGTCGCCCGGCGCGAGCAGGCGAAGCTGCCGATGCGCGCGATCTACACGGCCTTCCTCGCGCTCGAAGGCGTCGGCATGGTCGGCGCCGCGTGCGGCGACCTGCTGACGTTCACGTGGTTCTGCCTGCGGCTGAACGCGCTGGTCGGGATCGTCAACATCAGCGTCGCGCTGGTGCTCGCGATCCGCCGGACGCCGACCGGCCGCGTGATGCTGATTGCGGTCGCCTTCGCCACCTTCAACATGCTGATCCGCGTGCTCGACGGCATGAACACGCTGCCGCCCGCGCTCGCCTGGCTGAAATCCGACATCTTCCCGAACCCCGTCATCGCGATCGTCGGTCTCGCCACGCACCTGCTGGTGCTGGCCGCATGGATCCACCACGTCGGCCGCCAGCGCACCGAGGCGAGGAAGCGGCTCGAGCACTGGCAGCTCACCGAACAGGATCGCCTGCGCGACGAAGTCGCACGCCGCACACTCGCGCTCAACGACGCGCTGCAACAGGTGACGACCCACATGCAGCAGAAGATCGAGACGCTCGGCTACGTCAGCCACGACCTGCGCGCGCCGCTGTCCACGATCAACGGCTACGCGAAGCTGCTGCTGCAAGGCGCGACGCCCGGCCAAGCGCGGCTGATCCGGTCGATCGACCGCAGCATCCGCTACCAGCTCACGCTGATCGACGAACTGCTCGCGTTCACGAAGGCCGAACTGCAGCCGCTCGGCGTGTCGCCGGACGCGACCGACCTGCCCGGCCTGCTCGACGATATCGGCCACTACGCGGTCGCGCTGTGCGCGCAACAGGACAACCGGTTCGTCTACCGGCCGGCCACGCCGCTGCCGCGCACGGTGTCGATCGACGGCATGCGGCTGCAGCAGGTGTTGCTCAACCTGTTGTCCAATGCGTCGAAGTTCACGCGCGACGGCACGGTCACGCTGTCGATTCATGCCGCGCGCGAAGGCGACACCTGGCGCCTGCTGTTCGAAGTGGCCGATACCGGCATCGGGATCGACGTCAGCGGAAACCGCGACATCTTCCGCGCGTACCAGCAGGTGCAGGCCGTGAACGGCGGCACCGGGCTCGGCCTGTTCATCGCGCAGCGCATCGTCGGCGCGATGGGCGGCGAGCTGGCCGTGGCCAGCCAGCCGGGCGTCGGCACGGCATTCTCGTTCGCGATCGTCGCACCGGCCGTCGGGCACGCGCTCGTGCCGGTGCCGGAACTCGTCTGGCGGTTTCATCCGGACGGCGATGCCGAACCGGACCTCCCCGCGCCCGCGATGCCGTGCCCGCCCGACGATGCGCTCGATCAACTGATCCTGCTGGCCGACAACGGGCAGTTGACCGATATCGAGGAATGGCTCGGCCAGTATGCGGACGAGCCCGATTACGCGCCCTTCGTGCGAGACGTACACGAACACCTCGATGCACTGGACCTCGACGCGATCGGGAAACTGGCCGGCTCGCTGAAACATGCGCGCAGCGCCGCCGCGGCGTTCGACGCTGAAGCCGACACGGCCGGGCCGGCCTGACCGCGCGGTCCGCCGCATCGCTCACGCGCCGATCGGGCACCGGCCGGCCGCCGGACGCGACCGCCCGCGCGTCGGCGCACCGCCCGCCATCACGTCAGGACGCCTTGTGCCGCTCCCCCTGCCGGACGATGCGCGCGCTACAGCCGCCGCATCGTCGAAACCAGTTCGGCGCCCTCGTCGGGCGATGCCGGCCGCGCCCGCACCGGGTCGCGTGTCGGTCTCGGCGCGCCAAGCCCCGTGCCGCCCGTGCGCCGCCGCGTTGCGTGCCGTTCGATCACGCGTTGCAGCACGCAGAACACGCACAGCAGCGCGCCGATCACGATCCGCGTCCACCACGAACTCAACGTGCCGTCGAACGTGATCAGCACCTGGATCGTGCCGAGGATGCCGACGCCGAACACCGAGCCGACCACGTAGCCCACGCCGCCCGTGAGCAGCGTGCCGCCGATCACGGTCGCGGCGATCGCGTCGAGCTCCATCCCCTGCGCCTGCAACCCGTAACCCGACAGCACGTACAGCGTGAACACCACGCCGCCGAGCGCCGAACAGAAGCCGCTCAGCGCATAGACGCCGATCTTCGTGCGCGCGACCGGCAACCCCATCAACAGCGCCGAACGCTCGTTGCCGCCGATCGCGTAGACGTTGCGGCCGAAGCGCGTGAAATGCGCGACGTAGATCGCGCCGGCCAGCGTCGCGAGCGCGATCAGCGCGCCCGCGCTCAGCATGCCGCCGCCGACCGGCACGCTGAAGCCCGCGATCGCATGAAACACCGGCTCGTTGATCGTGATCGACTGCGTCGTGATCAGGAAGCACGCGCCGCGCGCGAGGAACATCCCGGCCAGCGTGACGATGAACGGTTGCAGCCGGAAACAATGGATCAACGCGCCCATCGCCGCGCCATACAGCGCGCCGAACGCGAGCACCAGCGGCACGATCGCCCACACGGGCCAGTGCAGCCGCTCGGCGCCGACCGCGCAGAAGATCGTCGTCAGCGCGACGACCGAACCGACCGACAGGTCGATCCCGCCCGACACGATCACGAATGTCATCCCGATCGCGACGATCAACAGGAATGCGTTGTCGACGAGCAGCCCGGTCAGCACCTGCATCGAGAAGAAGCCCGTGTAGGTCACGGACCCGAAGCCGAACAGCGCGACGAACAGCACGATCGTCACGACGATCGGCAGCGTGCGCGGGTCGGCGAGCCGGCCAAGGAATCGGTTCATCGCGGCGTCGCTCCGGAAGTGGCGCGCGAACGCGCGGAAGACAGCAACCGCGACGCGTGCCGGACGACCAGCGCGCGCGCCGCGTCCGACTGGATCAGCGTCACGACGATCACGACGACTGCCTTGACGACGAGCGTCGCCTCCGGCGGCACGCCGATCGAATAGGTCGTGTAGGTCAGCGTCTGGATGATCAGCGCGCCGAGCACCGAGCCGGCGAGGCTGAAACGGCCGCCGAGCAGCGACGTGCCGCCGAGCGTCACCGCGAGGATCGCATCGAGCTCGAGCAGCAGCCCCGCGTTGTTGCCGTCGGCGCTGCGCACGTTCGAGCTTGCCAGGATGCCCGCGAGCGCCGACATCACGCCGCAGCACAGATACACGCCGAACACGACCGCGCCCGAGCGCAGCCCGACGAGCCGTGTCGCGACCGGGTTCACGCCGATCGCACGGATGAACAGCCCGAGCGCCGTGCGGTTCACCAGCAGCGCGGTCGCGGCGATCGTCGCGACCGCGATCCACACCGCGCACGGCGCGGCCGCGAGATAGCCGCCGCCGAGCGCGAGGTAGCCGGGCGCGCCGATCGGGATGATCTGGCCGCCCGTCAGCAGTTGCGCGACGCCGCGGCCGGCCACCATCAGGATCAGCGTCGCGATGATCGGCTGCATCCCGACGAACGCCACCAGCAGCCCGTTCCATGCGCCGGCCAGCAGCCCGACGCCGAGCGCCGCGGCCAGCGCCAGGCCGACCCGCGACGGATCCGCGTCGAGCACGATCGCCGCGGCCGCCCCCGCGATCGCAACGATCGCGCCGACCGAGATGTCGATCCCGCGGGTCGCGATCACGAGCGTCATCCCGAGCGACACGATCACGAGCGGCGCCGCGCGGTTCAGGATGTCGACCGGCGCACCGAACAGGTGGCCGTCGAGCAGCGTGATCGACAGGAAGCCCGGGCGATGCGCGACGTCGAGCGCGAACAGCAGCACGAGCGTCAACGCCGGCCACGCGAGCGGATGTCGAAACAGCGTGCGCAGCAGCGTCATGACTGACCTCCCGCGATCAGCCGGTACACCTGCTCCTCGGACGCATCCGCGCCGGTGAGTTCGGCGACCTTGCGGCGATCGCGCAACACCGCGATCCGGTGGCTCACGCGCACGACTTCACTGATCTCCGACGAGATGAACAGGATCGCGAGCCCCTGCGCGCACAGCGCGAGCACGCGCTCCATGATGTCGAATTTGGCGGCGACGTCGATGCCGCGCGTCGGCTCGTCGAGGATCAGCAGCTTCGGTTCCGTCGCGAGCCAGCGCGCGAGCAGCACCTTCTGCTGGTTGCCGCCCGACAGCAGGCCGATCGGCTGCTCCGCGTCGCGCGCCTTGATGCCGAGCCGCGCGATGTACGTCTCGGCGAGCTCGCGCTGGCGCGCCCGCCCGATCAACCGCCACCAGCCGCGCCGCGCCTGCAGCGCGAGGACGATGTTCTCGCGGATCGACAGCGCGGCGACGATGCCCTCCTTCTTGCGGTCCTCCGGGCAGTAGGCGATGCCGTGCCGGACCGCGTCGTGCGGCGACGCGAGCCGCGTGCGCGCCCCGTCGATCTCGATCGCGCCGGTGTCGGCGCGTTCCGCGGCGAATGCCAGCTGCGCGGCTTCGGTGCGCCCCGAGCCGAGCAGCCCGGCCAGCCCGACGATCTCGCCGGGCCGCACGTCGAGGTCGAGCGGGTTCATCATCCCGCGCCGGCCGACCTGCTGCATCGACAGGAACGGTTCCGCGCCGCCGGCAGTGCGCTCGACGGCCGCGGCGCCCGCCTGCAGCGTGTCGGGCATCCGCTCACGGCCGGTCATTTTCGCGACGAGCGCATCGACCGGCAGGTCGCGCGCCAGGTACTCGCCTTCGCGCTCGCCGTTGCGCATCACGGTGATCCGGTCGGACACCGCATAGGTCTGCTCGAGAAAGTGCGTGACGAACAGGATCGCGATGCCCGATGCCTTCAGCCGGCGCAGCACGTCGAACAGCCGCGCGATCGCGACCATCTGCTGCACGGCGATCGGATACGCATCGAGCGAGCGCGTGACGTCGAGCGACAGGTCGAGTTCGGCCAGCGCCGCACGCGAGCGCGCATGAATCGCGTTCCAGTCGATCGCGCCGCGCCGCATCGGCTGCCGGCCCGCGAAGATGTTCTCCGCGACCGACAGGTTCGCGCAGAGGTTCACTTCCTGGTAGAGCGTCTGGATGCCGGCCGCCTCGGCTTCGCGCGGCGCGGCGAAGCGCACGGGTTGGCCGCCGACGCGAATCTCGCCCGCGTCGTGCGCATGCACGCCGGTGAGCACGTTGATCAGTGTCGACTTGCCCGCGCCGTTCTGGCCCATCAACGCGTGGATCTCGCCCGGAAACAGCCGGAAACTCACGCGCTGCAGCGCGCTGACGCCCGGAAACGACTTGTCGATGCCGATCATCTCGACCACCGGCGGATGCGTCATGAACCCTCCCTCGGAGCGGTTGCCGTCCGGGCGGCCGCCACGCCGCCGCCCGTGCCGGCTTGTCGGTACGTTGCTCAGTACTTGCGGGTCGGCAGCACCTGGGCCGCGACGTTCATCGGGAACACAGTCTCGTTCGTCACGATGCGCTTGGGCAGCGGCTTGCCGGCGACGACGTCCTTCACCGCGCTCATCAGTTGCGGGCCGAGCAGCGGGCTGCATTCGACGTCGACGTTGATCTTGCCGGCGACCATCGCCTGGAAGCCGCCCTTCGTCGCGTCGAACGACACGACGCTCACATCCTTGCCCGGCTTGATCCCCGCTTCCTCCATCGCCTGGATCGCGCCGAGCGCCATGTCGTCGTTGTGCGCGTAGACGACGTTGATCTGCTTGCCGTAGGTTTTCGCGAACGCTTCCATCACCTGCTTGCCGCCCGCAAGCGTGAAGTCGCCGCTCTGCGACGCGATCACCTTGAACTTCGGATTGTTCTTGATCACTTCGAGCAGGCCGGCCCGCCGGTCGTTGGCCGGCGCCGAGCCGACCGTGCCCTGCAGCTCGACGATATTGATCGGACCCGGGTCGTTCTTGTAATGCTCTTCCATCCAGTGGCCGGCGCGCCGCCCTTCCTCGAGGAAGTCCGAGCCGATCATCGTCACGTACAGCGACGGATCCTTCACGTCGACCGCGCGATCGGTCAGGATCACCGGGATATGCGCGGCCTTCGCTTCGGTCAGCACGGGCTCCCAGCCCGATTCGACGACCGGCGAGAACGCGATCACGTCGACCTTCTGCGCGATGAACGAGCGGATCGCACGAATCTGGTTCTCCTGCTTCTGCTGGGCGTCGGAGAATTTCAGGTTGATGCCGGCGTCCTTCGCCGCGCTCTTCACCGACACGGTGTTCGCGGTACGCCACGCGCTTTCCGCGCCGACCTGCGAAAACCCGAGCGTGATCGGTTTCTGCTGCGCGTGCGCGCCGCCAGCCAGCGCCGCCGCCGCGGCAACGATCGCGCCGGCCGCCAGCTTCCTGATGAATGTCATGGTTCGTCTCCGATGATGTCGTTCTCTGTCGCTGCGCTGTTCTGCTTCTTCGTGGCGCAGGCGCGGGTCGGGGCGGCGCCGGCCAGGGCTTCCCGCCGGCCCGGTCCGCACGCCCCGCATCAGTCTAGGAACAAGCCCGATAACCTTCCAATGAAATATTGGATTGAGGCGATATCGGAATCGGCATACGTATAAACACCTAAGCGCAAGGAGAAGATGGCTTCGGCGCGCCTGTCGAGTCGTTTGGAACGCGAAAAGGCCGGCGCATTCGGGGAGTGCGCCGGCCACTTCATCAAGAGAATCGTTCTGCGTCGGGCCGCAGAGGCTAACCACCCGTCGGGCAGCGTGCGATGCACGCCTGCTGGATCAGCGCAACGCGCCCTTCGCGCGCAGCTCGCGGCCGATGCGCACGATCTCGCGCTCGCCTTCCGCCAGCGCGGCGGCACTCGTGTGCACCGAGTAGCTGCCCAGGTGCAGATCGTGCGGATGCGGGACGGCCGTGCCGACCACGAAGCGCACATCGGTCACCGCCTCGAATTCGATCGCGGCGTCGGACGGGTCGAACACCACCAGTTCGCCCTGCCCGACCGGATCCGGTACGCGCAGGCTGCCGTCCATCACGGCGGTCCAGCCGACGCTGCAGCCCGGTTGCGGCCGGCAGGTCCAGCGCTCGCCGGCCTTGAGTTGCACGACGACGTAGTGGAGGCCCGGCGGCGCATCGATCGGGCTGACCGCGTCGCCGCTGCGGCCGAGCAGCACGCGGGCCGGGCCGTCCGACGGGATGTCGGCGATCGACAGATGCTGGCTGAAGGCTGGCGCCAGCTCGCGCTCCGGCGGCAACGCAACCCACAGCTGGAACACCTTGACCGGCGGCACGACGGTACCGGCATGCCAGACCCCGCGCCCGGCGTTCATCCATTCGATGTCGCCCGCCACGATCGTGCCTGCGTGGCCGGTGGATTCGGCGTAGCTGCCGCGACCGTCGATCACGAGCGTGAGCGTGGCGATCCCGGAATGCGGATGCCAGCCGAAGCCCGACCCGATCGACGCTTGCGTATCGACCAAGTCGAGAAAGACGAACGGCTTGATCATCTCGCCGACGTCGGACGGGCTCACCATCCGGACGATCGGCCCGTGCGCGCGGCCGCGCGTGCGCAAGATGACGCGACGGCCGGCAACGGTGACGTCGGCGGGCAGCGTGGCATGTGACATGGTGGCGCTCCTGTGGTCGGTCTCGGTCGTGCGGCGTCAGGCCGCGAGCGCAGCCGCCGCTTCCTTCGCCGATGCGATGGCGCCGTTGCGCGTGTCCTGCCCCATCGCCACGCCTTCCGCACGGACGAACGCGATGTCCGTGATGCCCAGGAAACCAAACGCCGCTTTCAGATAGGTTTCCTGATGATCGAACCCCGCAGCAGGCGAACCTTCGCTGTACACGCCGCCGCGCGACGACGCGACCACCACCTTCTTGCCGCCGCACAACCCGACCGGCCCGTTCTCGCCGTAACGGAACGTCGTGCCGGCCACCGAGATGCGATCGATCCACGCCTTCAGTTGCGACGCGATGCCGAAGTTGTACATCGGTGCGCCGATCACCACGATATCCGCGGCGAGAAATTCGTCGAGCGCGCGCCGGCCGATCTCGACGTCCGCCTTCAGTGCGTCAGAAATCGGGGCGCCTTGCGCGGCGGCCAGATGGTCCGCCGTCAGATGGCCGATCGGCGTGGCGGCGAGATCGAGGCGCGTGACGGTGAGGCCCGGATCGCGGGCACGGAACGTCGCGACGGCTTCCGCCGACAGTTCGCGGCTGACGGAGCCCTGGCCGAGGATGCTGGAATCGATATGGAGCAGTTTCATGCGTGTGTTCTCCGAACAGGATTACTGCTTGAGCGCTTCGGCCGTGATCAGCAGCTTCGTCTTCATCCTGAAGCCGTACTGCTTGCCGTAGTCGAGGCCGAAATCGCCGCGGTCGAATTGGCCAACGGCGTCGACACCGCACACTTCACGCTTGAGCATCGGGTGCGGCATGCACTTGAACGAATCGATCTTCAGCGTCACCGGCTTCGTGACGCCATGCAGCGTCAGGTTGCCGACCACCGACACCGGCTTGTCGCCGTCGAACTTGATCGCGCCCTTGTAGTTCGCCTGCGGGAACTTGGCCGCGTCGAAGAACTCGGCCGTTTGCAGATGCTCGTCGAGCTTCGTGCTGCCGGTGTGGATCGATGCGATGTCGGTCGTCACGTCGACCGTGCCCGTCTTAGCCGCGCGGTCGAGCGTCACGGTGCCGCTCGACTTGTCGAACTTGCCGCGCCAGACCGACAGGCCACCCATGTGGTCAGCCTCGAAGCTCGGGTACGTGTGGCTCGGGTCGAACTGGTACGTCACGCTTTCGGCGAAGGCCGGGAACGACAGCGACGCTGCCAGCGCGCCTGCGGCGATCATCAGTTGCATTTTCAAACGTTTTCTCCCTGGAACGTAAAGGTTCATCTGTAGCGTGAGAGGAGTATGGAGAGTGAAGCCGCTTTACACTAGATGGATAAACAGGATTTGATTAATCCATTTTTGGAGGAATCCAATGCTCGATCTGAATGACCTCGCACTGTTCGTCCAGGTCGTCCGCGCCGGCAGCTTCTCGGAGGCCGGGCGCCGCCTGCGCATGCCTGCCAATACGCTGAGCCGGCGCATCGACCAGCTCGAGGGGCAGCTCGGCACGCGCCTGCTGCATCGCTCGACCCGCAAGCTCGCGCCGAGCACCGAGGGGCAGGCGCTGTTCGAGCGCTATGCGCCGGCGCTCGACCGAATCTTCGAGATCGAGCGGCTGCATGCAGACGGGCAGGAACCGTCCGGCACCGTGCGCATGACGGCGATGGCCGGCCTGTTCGAAATTTTCCGGCTGGAATGGCTGGCGGAGTTCTATGCGCGCTACCCGCAGATCAGCATCGACTTCCTGCTCGACGACACGCCGTCGGACCTGATCGGCGAGCGCATCGACCTGGCCTTGCGCATGGGGATCGAGACCGGCGGCAGCTTCCGTGTGCGCCGGATTGCGCCGGGCACGATGATCCTCGCCGCCAGCCCCGCGTATCTGGAACGGCGCGGTGCGCCGCGCACGCCGCGCGAACTGGCCGACCACGACTGCCTGACGGTTTCCGGCCGCCAGGGCCGCAGCATGTGGCGCCTGCAAGGGCCGCGCGGCACCCAGGAAATCTCGATCGACAGCCGCTTCTCGGTCAACGACATGCGCGTGGTGGTACAGGCGTGCATCGCCGGGCTCGGGGTTGCGCTGCTGCCGCAGTTGCTCGCGGAACCGGGCATCGAGCAGGGAAAGCTGGTGCGCGTGCTGCCTTCCTACCGACGTTCGAGCAGCGACCTCGGGCTGCAGCTCGTCTATACGAGCCGGCCGCCCTTGGCGCCCGCGGTCACGGTGTTTGCCGATTTCCTGCTGGAAAAGCTCGGCGAAGCGTTGCCCGGGCAGTCGAAGCACCCTGCCGACCGATAACGTTTCGCTGTGGCCACAAACGGCATTTCTCGTTGAACGCCGAATTTCGGCGATCGAACACCGGGGCGCGTCGCGTCGGGTATCGGCTGGTGCCGTAGACGGGCGTGGAGCCCCATCACGAGAGGCAGCCGGGCCGGCAGACGAAGATCCATCAATGTCCGCGAATTCGTCGACGCGCGCGCGGTCAGCCCGTTTCAGTGGGCCGGATTCCTGACGTTCGTCGTGATCTCGCTGGACGGCTGCGATACCGTCATCATCGGCTTCGTCGTGCCCGAGCTCGTCCAGGAATGGGGCGGCACCAAGCACGTGCTCGCGGCGCTGCTCGGCGCCGCGCTGTTCGGCCTGGCGGCCGGCCCGCTGCTTGGCGGGCCGATTGCCGACCGGTTCGGGCGCAAGCGCGCGCGGGTCGCCAGCGTGTCGGTCACCCGCGTCGGGTTCAGCTCGTGCAACACGCTGGCGCGACCGCCATCGTCATCGGGCAATTGCGGCTGCCCGCGCGCAAAGGCCGGCGCGACCGCCGCCGCGAGCAGCGCGGCGATCGCCAGTCGGGAAAGGCGCTTCATGGCCCGCCTCCCGTTTCATTGCGTGCGGACGGCCGGCACCGCCGTCGACGCAGTCGCGGTCGCGTCGGCCGGCTCGCCATGCGCGATCGCATACAGCTCGCGATTGCGGGCGACCGTTTGCGCGCTCGGCGGATAGTCCCAGTTCGGCGCGGGCACGGTGCCGTCGCGCTGCGCCTGCACCAGGTCGGCGATCACGTCGGCGCGCGTCAGGCCGGACGGCGAGGTTTGCGCGAAAGCGGCAACCGGCGTGCCGATGACGACGGCGAGCAGCGCGGCGGCTGCGATCAGTCTGCGATTCATGATGAAACTCCCCAGATCAGTTCGATGAGGACGCATCGTCGATGCGCCGCCGGCGGGACCGCGAATGCGTTTCGCCGCCTGACGCATGCATTCTGGTGATCGCGACCGGCACGACGCTGACCGCCGGATGACGGTTTTGAAATCTGCGGCGCCGGGCGCAGATAACAGTTTCGTAATCCTCGAGTCAGGGCCGGGTCAACGCGCCGCCGGCAGACTGCACGCACGTCGCACCGGATGCGGCGCCCTTGCCCTGTTTCGAGGAAAACATCATGTGGATCGTCCGGCTGGCGTTGCGCAGGCCCTATACGTTCGTCGTGCTCGCGCTGCTGATCTTCATCGCGGGGGCGCTCGCGATCCTGCGCACGCCGACCGACATCTTCCCTAACATCGACATCCCGGTCGTCAGCATCGTCTGGTCGTACAACGGCTTCTCGGCCGAGGACATGGCCAGGCGCATCACGTCGAACTACGAGCGCGCGCTGACCTCCGACGTCGACGACATCGAGCACATCGAGTCGCAGTCGCTGAACGGCGTATCGGTCGTGAAGATCTTCTTCCACCCCGGCGCGGACATCAATCGCGCGATCGCGGAAGCCGCGAGCAACTCGGCGTCGATCCTGCGCATCCTGCCGCCCGGCACGCTGCCGCCGAACATCATCACGTACAACGCGTCGACGGTGCCGATCCTGCAGCTCGGGCTGTCGAGCGACACGCTTGCCGAGCAGCAGCTGTACGACCTCGGCAACAGCTTCATCCGCACGCAGCTCGCGACCGTCCAGGGCGCGGCCGTGCCGCTGCCGTTCGGCGGCAAGGTGCCGGAGATCGTCGTCGACCTGAACATGCGCGCGCTGCAGGCCAAGGGGCTCGCGCCGATCGACGTGGTCAACGCGATCAATGCGCAGAACCTGATCCTGCCCGGCGGCACCGCGAAGATCGGCGCACGCGAATACAACGTGCAGATGAACGGCAGCACGCAGACGGTCGCCGCGCTGAACGACCTGCCGGTCAAGACCGTCGCCGGCAACGTCGTCTACGTGCGCGACGTGGCCCACGTGCGCAACGGCTACGCACCGCAGACCAACATCGTGCGCAGCGACGGCAAGCGCGCGGCGCTGCTCACCGTCGAGAAGACCGGCCGCGCGTCGACGCTCACGATCATCGGCCAGGTGAAGGCGATGCTGCCGAAGATCGCGGCCGGCCTGCCGAAGGCACTGCATATCACGCCGCTCGGCGACCAGTCGGTATTCGTGAAGTCGGCGATCCAGGGCGTCGCGCGCGAAGCCGTGATCGCCGCGTGCCTGACCGCGCTGATGATCCTGCTGTTTCTCGGCAGCTGGCGCGCGACGCTGATCATCGCGGTAACGATCCCGCTGGCGGTGCTGACGTCGCTGTGCGCGTTGTCCGCGCTTGGCGAGACGATCAACATCATGACGCTCGGCGGGCTCGCGCTCGCGGTCGGGATTCTCGTCGACGACGCGACCGTCGCGATCGAGAACATCACGCATCACCTCGAACGCGGCGCACCGCTCGAGGAGGCGATCCTGACCGGCGCGGGCGAGATCGCGGTGCCGACCTTCGTGTCGACGCTGTCGATCTGCATCGTGTTCGCGCCGATGATCCTGCTGACGGGCGTCGCGCGCTACCTGTTCGTGCCGATGGCCGAAGCGGTGATCTTCGCGATGATCGCGTCGTATTTCTTCTCGCGTACGCTGATCCCGACGCTCGCGATGGTGCTGATGCGCGCGAACGGGCACGGCAAGCCGCCGCGCGGCATGTTCGCCCGCTTCGCACGCTTCCAGGCCGGCTTCGAGCACCGCTTCGAGGCGGTCCGCGCGCGCTACCGCGCGGTGCTGTCGGCTGCGATCGCGAACCGGCGCCGCTTCGCGGCCGCGTTCCTGCTCGCCTGCGTCGCTTCCACCAGCCTGTTCGCCATCGCCGGGCAGGATTTCTTCCCGTCGGTCGATACCGGCGAGATCCGGCTGCACCTGCGCGCGCCGACCGGCACGCGGATCGAGGAAACCGCACGCCTGACCGACGAGGTCGAAGCGCGGATTCGCGCCGTGATCCCGCCGAACGAGCTGGCCGGCGTGCTCGACAACATCGGCGTGCCGGTCAGCGGGATCAACCTGACCTACGACTCGTCCGACCCGATCGGCTCGGGCGACGCGGACATCATGATCACGCTGAAAGCCAACCACCGCCCGACCGCGCAGTACGTGACGAAGCTGCGCAACCTGCTGAACCAGGCGTTCCCGGGCGTGACCTTCGCGTTCCTGCCGGCCGACATCGTCAGCCAGATCCTCAACTTCGGGCTGCCCGCGCCGATCGACATCCAGATCGTCGGCAACAAGCTCGACCAGAACCGCGCGGTCGCGAACCGGCTGCTCGCGCAGCTACGCGGCGTGCGCGGCGTCGTGGACGCGCGGATCCAGCAGCCCGGCGACGAACCCGCGATCAACGTGGACGTCGATCGCACCAAGGCGATCCAGGCCGGGCTCCAGCAGCGCGACGTGTCGCAGAACCTGCTGATCGCGCTGTCCGGCAGTTCGCAGACCACGCCGAATTTCTGGCTGAACCCGGCCAACGGCGTCAGTTATCCGGTGCTGGTGCAGACGCCGCAATACGACGTGAATTCGCTGCAGTCGCTCGCGAACATCGCGATGCCGACCGCCACGCAGTCGCCGCAGACGCCCGCCGGCGGCCCGGCGGCCGGCGCGCCCGCGCAGAACCTGCTCGGCGCGCTCGGCACCTTCTCGCGCGCCGAGCAGCAGGCCGTCGTGTCGCACTACAACGTGCAGCCGGTGCTCGACGTCTTCGCGTCGGTGCAGGATCGCGACCTCGGCGGCGTCACGGCCAACGTGACGAAGCTGGTCGACGACGCGCGCGCGCAGTTGCCGCCCGGCTCGTCGATCGTGCTGCGCGGCCAGGTGCAGGCGATGCACCAGTCGTTCGCCGGGCTGCTGAGCGGCCTCGTGCTCGCGATCGCGCTGGTCTACCTGCTGATGGTCGTCAACTTCCAGTCGTGGCTCGATCCGCTCGTGATCGTCAGCGGCCTGCCCGCATCGCTCGCGGGCATCGCGTGGATGCTGTTCGTCACGAACACGACGCTGTCGGTGCCCGCGCTGACCGGCACGATCCTGTGCATCGGCATCGCGACCGCGAACAGCATTCTCGTCGTCAACGCGGCGCGCGAGCTGACCGCCAGCGGCACGCCGCCGTGGCAGGCCGCGCTCGATGCGGGGTTCAGCCGGTTCCGGCCGGTCGTGATGACCGCGCTCGCGATGCTGATCGGCATGCTGCCGATGGCGCTCGGCCTCGGCGACGGCGGCGAGCAGAACGCGCCGCTCGGCCGCGCGGTGATCGGCGGCCTCGCCTTCGGCACGGTGTCGACGCTGCTGTTCGTGCCCGTCGTGTTCGGTTTCGTCCACGCCTGGCTCGACCGGCGCCGCGATGCGTCCGCCGCGCGCCGCGCGCAGGACACGCCGGCGCTGCCCTGATTGCGGATGTCCGCCGATTTCCTCCGACTCGCCCGACTTCGAACCCACCATGAACGATTCGATCGAACCTCTCGCCCCGCCGCCGGCTATCGACGCGGAAGCACTGCCCCCTGCCGCGCGCCGCGCGGCGCCCGACACGCCGCCGCCCCGGCGCGGCCGCACGCTCGCCGGGCCGCTGGCGGTGATGGCCGTCGCCGCCGCGCTGCTGGCCGCCGGCATCGTGCCGCGCATCGACGCGCGCGCCGCGCAGCGCGTGCAGCTGGCCGCCCAGCAGGCGCTGCCGGTGTCCGTGATCCGGCCCGGCGCCGCGCCGGCCGACCAGACGCTCACGCTGCCCGGCGCGGTGATGCCGTATGCGGAAGCGTCGATCTACGCACGCACGAGCGGCTACATCGCGCACTGGAGTGCGGATATCGGCACGCACGTGACCGCCGGGCAGACGCTCGCGCAGATCGCGGCGCCGGATCTCGATGCGCAGCTGCGCCAGGCGCGCGCGGACGCCTCGACCGCGCAGGCGAACTACGACTACGCGAAATCGACCGCGCAGCGCTGGCAGGACATGCTGAAGACGCAGTCGGTGTCGCAGCAGGACACCGACACGAAGGTCGCCGACATGAACGCGAAGCGTGCGATGCTGGCTTCCGCGCAGGCGAATGCCGCGCACCTGAACCAACTCGTGTCGTACGAATCGGTGACGGCGCCGTTCGACGGCGTGATCACCGCACGCAACGTCGACGTCGGCACGCTCGTGACGGCGGGCGGTACACCGGGGAGCCCGGGGTTGTCGGGCGAGCTGTTTCATCTGGAGCAGACCGACACGCTGCGCGTGTTCGTCGACGTGCCGCAAGACAGCGCGGCCGGCGTTTCGGCCGGCACGCCCGTCTACCTGACCACGCAGCAGTACCCGGGGCGGCGCTTCGCCGCGCACGTCGCGCGCAGCGCGGGCGCGATCGATCCGGTCACGCGCACCTTGCGGGTCGAGATCGACGTCGACAACCGCGACGGCGCGTTGATGCCCGGCGCGTATGCGCAGGCACATCTGCTCATCGCGAGCGCCGCACCCGCGTTCGAGCTGCCGGTCAGCGCGCTGCTGTTCCGGCCGAATGGCGTGACGGTCGCGACCGTCGGCACGAACGGCCGCACCGCGTTGAAGACCGTGCAGATTGGCCGCGATTTCGGCACCCGCGTCGAAATCGTCGCGGGGCTGGCCGCGACCGACCAGGTGATCGACAACCCGGGCGATTCGCTCGCCGGCGGCGAGGCCGTGAAGATCGTGGCGGTCGAGCACGGTGCGGCGCCGGCTACTGCGCGGGCAGGCTCGGCAACCGGTGGGCCGGCAGCGCCGCACGCGGCTGCGGCTGCGGCTGCGGCTACGGCAACAGCGACGACCGTTGCGACGCCGGCTTCGACGCTAATCGCAACGTCAACGAGCACCCGCGGCTGACCGCCGATGAAACCCTGCGAGATATCCGCCATGCGCTTCTTTCGTCCGCTCCCGTTCGCGCGCCGGGCTGTCGTGCTCGGCGTCGCCGCCGCGTTGACCGCATGCTCGACGCTGCCCGCCTATTCGCCGCCCGCCGTCGCGGTGCCCGCGCACTATGCGGGCATACCGGCTTCGGGCGCGCCCGCCGCCCAGCCCGGCTGGAACGTCGCCGCGCCAGCCGATGCCGCATCGCGCGGCCCGTGGTGGACCGTCTTCGGCGATGCCGGCCTGAACGCGCTCGAAGCGCGTGTCGACGTGTCGAACCAGACCGTGAAGAAAGCCGTCGCCGAGCTCCAGCAGGCACGCGCGATGGTCGACTACCAGCACGCGGGGTTCCTGCCGACCGTCACGGCCGGCGTCGCACCGAGCCGTGCGCGCGTGTCGCAGAACAAGCTCGGCTCGTCGCTCGCCGGGAAGACGACGCCCGACTACCAGGCCGGCGTGGCCGCGAGCTGGGAGCCCGACGTGTTCGGCCGCGTGCGCGATGCGGTCACGGGCGCGCAGGCCGACGCCGACGCGAGCGCGGCCGATCTGCAGGCCGTGAAGCTGTCGGTCACGGCCGAGCTCGCGACCGACTATTTCGCGCTACGCTCGCTCGATACGCAGAAGCAGTTGCTCGACGACACGGTGCACGCGTATGCGGACGCGCTGAAGCTGCTGAAGCAGCAACTCGCGGCCGGCGCGATCGATGCGTCGGCCGTCGCACAGGCCGACACGCAACTCGAATCGACGCGCACCCAGGACACCGATATCGACGCATCGCGCGCGCAGCTTCAGCACGCGATCGCGACGCTGGTCGGCGAAAGCGCGTCGACGTTCGTGCTGCCGCCGCGCGTGCAGGCGTTCGACGTGCCGGCGATTCCGGCCGGCGTGCCGTCGCAGCTGCTCGAACGGCGGCCCGACATCGCGGCGGCCGAGCGTCGCGTCGCGGCCGCGAACGCGCAGATCGGCGAAGCGCGCGCCGCGTTCTTTCCGGATCTCGTGCTGTCGGCGAGCGCCGGGCTCGAAAGCGCGTTCTTCGCGCCGTGGCTCACCGCGCCGAGCCTGTTCTGGTCGCTCGGCCCGCAACTGGTCGGCACGCTGTTCGACGGCGGCCGCCGCAGCGCGACGCTGCGCGGTGCGCATGCGCAATACGACGGCGCGGTCGCCGACTACCGGCAGACGGTGCTCGTCGCGTTCCAGCAGGTCGAGGATCGGCTGTCGACGCTCGACGCGCTCGCGTCGGAAGCGCGCAGCCAGCAACGCGCGACCGACGCGGCCGACCTGTCGCTGCGGCTGACGACGAACCGCTTCAACGCGGGCGCGGTGAGCTACCTGGACGTCGTGACCGCGCAGACGATCGCGCTGACGAACCGGCGCGTGGCCGACCAGATCGCCGCGCGCAGGATGGAAGCCGCGGTCGGGTTGCTGACGGCGCTGGGCGGCGGCTGGAACACGCATGCGGATGTGGATGCAACCGTCGCCGGGCACCCGGCCGCTACGCCGTCGGCGTCCTGACGAACGTGAGGATGAACCGCGTACCGGCCGCGTCGCTTTCGACGTGTGCGGTGCCGCCGTGCAGCTCCATCACCGACCGCACGATCGCGAGGCCGAGGCCGGCCGTCCCACCCGGCGCGCCGCCGCTGCGTGCCGGGTCGCCACGCACGAAGCGATCGAAGATGCGCGGCAGCAGCGCGGGATCGATCGGCTCGCCCGGGTTGGCGACGACGACGCGCACCGCGTCCGCCGTTTCGTCGACGCTCAGCGCGATGACGCCGCCTGCCGGCGTGTAGCGCAGCGCATTGGCGAGCAGGTTGCTGACCGCGCGGCGGAACAGCTCGAGGTCGGCAATCAAGCGGCCCTGGCCGTGGACGCTCAGCGTCGACCCCGCTTCGTCGGCGAGCCCCTCGAAATAGCCGGCGATGCGCTCCAGCTCGTGATGCACGTCGAATGCGCGTTGCCGCGTGACGAAGCCGGGATGCTCGGCGCGCGCGAGAAACAGTACGTTCTCGATCATCCGCGCGAGACGGTCGTATTCCTCGAGATTCGATTCGAGCAGCGCCTGGTATTCGTCGGGCGAGCGCGGCCGCGCAAGCGCCACCTCGGTCGCGCCGCGCATGTTGTTCAGCGGCGTGCGCAGGTCATGCGCGAGATCCGCGCTGAATTGCGACAGGCGTCCGAACGCCTGCTGCAAGCGGCCGAGCATCGCGTTCTGCGCGTCGACGAGCGCCGTCAGTTCGCGCGGCGCGCGCGACGCATCGAGCCGCGTATCGAGCTTGTCGACGGTGATCCGGCCGGTATTCGCGACGATCTCGCGCAGCGGCGCGAGCGACTGGCGGATCAGCCCGTAGCTGAGCAGCATCGCGAACAGCGCGCCGAGGCCGCCGGCGAGCTTCAGCTTGTCGCGGTAGCCGTCGAGCATCTCGGCGCGATCGTGCATGTTGCGCGCGATCGCGATCCGGATCGTCGTGTGGTCGCGCAGCGCGGCCTCGGTAACGACGCCGCGCACGGGCGTGCCGCCGTCGGCGGTCCACGTCGCGATCCGGTCGGCGGTGATCCGTTCGTTCGCGGGCACGGGCGTCGCGCGCGGCGGGAACAGTTCGGCATCGGGCAGCGCGGGCGACGACGCGGACGGCGCGGCATCCGGCGGATCCTCGAGTTCGGTCCGCTCGACGTTGTGGCGCGCGAGCACGGTGCCCCGCCCGTCGACGACGGCCATCGACAGCGCCGCGTTGCCGAGCACCTGGCTCGTCAGCCGGTCCGCATGCGCGCGCACCGCGTCGAGCGAATCGAGTTCGCCGGCCAACCGGCGCGTGTGCCGTGCGGCGAGCACGATGTCCAGGTCGTCCTGCGTGCTCATCTGCCGCTCGAGACCGGTGTACACATACGTGCCGACGAGCGCGAAGACCGCGAGCGTGGTCGCGCCGAACGCGAGCGCGAGCGTCGCGCCGAGCGAGCGGCCGAGCATCATGCGGCATCCTTCGGTTCGAGCACGTAGCCGACCCCGCGCACCGTATGGATCAGCTTGACCGCGAAATCGTCGTCGATCTTCGCGCGCAGCCGCCGGATCGCGACTTCGACGACGTTGGTGTCGCTGTCGAAATTCATGTCCCACACGTACGACGCGATCTGCGTGCGACTCAGCACCTCGCCTTGCCTGCGCGCGAGCAGTTGCAGCAGCGAGAATTCGCGCGGCGTCAGGTCGATCCGCACGGTGCCACGCTTCACGCGGCGGCGCACGACGTCGATCTCCAGATCGCCCACCGCGATACGTTCCGTCTCGCGCGGCGGCCCGCGCCGCGCGAGCGTGCGGATACGCGCGAGCAGCTCGACGAACGCGAACGGCTTCACGAGGTAGTCGTCGGCGCCGAGTTCGAGGCCGTGCACGCGATCCTGCACGTCGTCGCGCGCGGTCAGGAACAGCACCGGCGTCGCATGCGTGTCGCGCAGCCGCTTGAGCACGCTCCAGCCGTCGAGCACGGGCAGCATCACGTCGAGCACGATCACGTCATAGCTTTCTTCCTGCGCGAGCGTCAGCCCCTCGCCGCCGTCCTTCGCGAGATCGACGCTGAAACCGGACTCCTCGAGCCCTTTCTTCAGGTACGCGCCGGTCTTCGGTTCGTCTTCGACAATCAGGATGCGCATGATCGGCTCCATCGCACTCGGTGATGACATGCGCCGATGTTACCGGGAAACGGTGCGGGCCAGCCTCCCCGCGCCCGCCCGACGCGGCCTGATTACGAAACTGTAATCGGCGGGTCAGGGTGGTGACTGCCGCCGCAACCAGAATTCGAAGCGTGGGCCCCGCCCCACTCGCCCGTTCGCTCAACCGCCAAGGAGTCGCCATGAAACTCGTCGCTGCTTTCGTCGTTGCCACGCTGAGCCTGCCGTTCGGCACGCAGGCCTTCGCCCAGTCCACGCAGGCGCCGCTCACCCGCGCCGAAGTCCGCCAGCAACTGATCGATGCCGAAGCCAACGGCCTGTTGCCGTTCAACCGGAACGACTATCCGCCGTCACCCGCGCAGATCGCGCGCAATCGCGAGCTTTACGCGCTCCAGCATCGCGACGCGGCGCCGGTCGCGACCGCTTCGACCGAGAATTGACCTCGGCGTATTGCCGACAGCCGGCTGACGGCCGGATGTCGCGCATGCCCGGCATCGGCCGGACGGTTCCGCGGCACGTGCAAGCGCGGCCGCGGAATCCATTTCAATCGAGGGTTGAGGCGCATCGCGCCGGCGGCGACACGGCCGCCCGGCAATCACGCGGCCCGCGCAAGAACCGCCTTCATCCGTCACGCCCCCGGCCCGGCCATCTTTCGACATCGAGCGTTACATTGGGACGGCCGCCGCCGGTGCGGGCGGCAGGACTGGGCCGCCCATCATCGCTGGTAAGCCGATCTGAAATGCGGCCGCGCGGCCCGCTGACGATCGGCCGCGCCCGCGCCGTTCGCGCGCTCACGGTTCCGGCGAATGCCGGCAGCGTGCCGGGCCGGAAGCACGGCGGCACGCTCGCATCGAGCCGCGGCGGCGCGACGACGCGATACGACCGAACTATCCGACGCGATACATCGGCACCACGTTGCTGCCAGCCGATTCCTGGTCCGACGCGAGCGGATCGCGCGCCTGTTCGAGCAGCCAATTGGTCAGCACCGCGATATCGAACTCGTTGCATGCATCCGGGTTCTGCACCAGCACGTAGCTACCCGATGCGACCGTACAGTGCGGGAACAGCTCGACGAGCCTGCCCTGCTTCAGCAGCCCGTCGACCAGCGGCCGCCGCCCGATCGCGATGCCGTGCCCGTCGACCGCGGCCTGCACCAGCTGGTCGTACTGGCTGAAATGCAGCGCGCCCGCGGGCCGCAGGCGCGGCACGCCCAGTTCCTTCAGCAGATGGCTCCATCCGTGCCACGGCCACTCGCCGCGCGGATCGTCGAGATGCAGCAGCACGTGCTTGTCGAGGTCGGCCGGCTTCATCGCCGCCGCGTCGCCCGCCGCCGGCATCAGGCTCGGGCTGCAGACCGCCACGACACGCTCGCGAAACAGCACGTCCGTCTCGTCCGTCGACGTATACGGCCCGGCATATCGCACGGCCAGGTGCAAACGTTTGCGTTTAAGATCTTCAATTTCGCTCGTTGCCGATACGCGTACGTCGATGTCGGGGTAGCTTGCTCGGAACGAGCCGAGGCGCGGAATCAGCCACAGCGCCGCGAACGAAACGGTGGTCGACAACGAGATCGAACGCTGGCCGACACTCGACGACAACTTGCCGATCACCGATTCCAGGTCGGACAACGCGAACGAGATCGCGTCGTACAGCTCCCGCCCCTTGTCGGTCAGTGTCAGCGAACGAATGTGCCGGTGAAAGAGCTCGATCCGGAGCTGCTCCTCGAGCGCCTTGACCTGCCGACTCACGGCGGATTGCGTGACGTTCAGTTCCTGCCCGGCACGCGTAAAGCTCAAATGACGCGCCGCGCATTCGAAGCCTCTCAGGAAATCCAGCGAAGGCATACTTCTCAATCGCTTTGCCAATCTCACATTAGCCATACCGCCGCCTCAAAGTTGCACCCACCGACAGGCAAATCGCCGCTCGTCTCCCTGAATCGTTTCTCCTATTTGGATTCGGGAACGATTTTATATTGAAGCTTGGATGCGGATCATTCTTATTTTCAATCGTGACATTCGTATTTATCTATCTTTTTTCATCGACCCGATATTCTTACATTAGCATTATGAGGTAGTGATTTTGTAAATAAGCGCACACCCAGAACGACGCGAAGAACGGTCGACAACGGCACGCAAGAACAGGATATTTCAGGCACAAACCCGCGCTCCACCAGCCACCTTGATGCCAGAGCAGAGCCGCACCCCGATTCCTACAATACAATTTCATTCACCAAACATTTTTATTCTCTTCCCGGATTACGAAAAGAATACGCATCTCAACATACATGCGGAATACTATTTAAATATTCAATTTCATGTTTATTAAAATATACTAAACGCATGAAATTGAATTGCACCATGCAATTCGCCGAAATTGATGAACCAATTATGTCCGGAAATGAATATTGCGCCGACCGGACACGGCAACCCGCGTACGTCGCGCCAGCGCACCATACGGAATCGGTTCCTCCCTTTACCGGACGGAACGCGTGTCGCTATACGCTGTCCGCCCCACTGTCGGCCACCCGGTTCGTCCGCGCGGTCACTTCGCGGCGATAGCGGTTCAGTTCCTGCGCGGTCGCGAACGTGTGCTCGAACAGGATCGACAGGTTGTGCAGGATCCGCTCGACGACCTTCTTTTCCCACTCGCCGTCGAACCGGATCTGCTCGTCGAGCCAGCGCTCGAGCCATTCCGGATCGGGCAGGCGCGACTGCACGGTGTCGCGCGGGAACAGCGCCTGGTTCACGTGCAGGTTGGTCGGGTGCAGCGGCTTCTCGGTGCGGCGCGCCGACGCCATCAGCACGCCGATCTTCGCGAACGCGGCACGCGCAACGTCGCCGCAGTCGTTCAGCGCCTTCTTCATGTAGCGCAGGTACGCGCCGCCGTGGCGTGCTTCATCGCGCGAGATCGTTTCGTAGATGTGCTTGATGACCGGCTCCGTATGCCAGTCGGCCGCGCAACGGTACCAGTGGTTCAGGCGGATCTCGCCGCAGAAGTGCAGCATCAGCGTCTCGAGCGGCGGCGCCGGATCGAATTCGAAGCGCACCGCGTGCAGTTCCTCTTCGGTCGGCACCCTCTCCGGCCGGAAACGGCGCAGGTATTCCATCAGCACGAGCGAATGCTTCTGCTCCTCGAAGAACCACACGCTCATGAACGCGGAAAAGTCGCTGTCGTGCTGGTTGTCGCGCAGGAACATTTCCGTCGCGGGCAGCGCCGACCATTCGGTGATCGCGTTCATCCTGATCGTCTCGGCCTGCTCGTCGGTGAGCAGCGAAGCGTCGAACGTGTCCCACGGAATGTCCTTCTCCATGTCCCAGCGCACCGCTTCCAGCGACCTGAAAAGTTCCGGATAAAGCATCGTCGTCACCGTCGTCGAAAAGCGTTCGGGCCCGGCACCGGCCACCACCGTCGCGCTCATGCCGATTGCGTGGATGCCGGCGCCGCCGCGTCGGCATCGGGCATGCGGTCGTCCGCGTCGTCTTCCACCGTGCGCGGCGACAGCCTGCCGCGCAGCAGCGCGTAATAGAACTGCCGGTACGTGCGGTGGTAGTAGCGGATGCGCGGCCCGATCGCGCCATGCAGGTCATGCAGCCGCTCGATCGGCAGGTTCGGCATCATGTGGTGCTCGACGTGATAGTTGTTGCCGTTCGTGAACCACGTCATGAACGCATTGCTCTCGATCGTCCGCGTGTTGCGGAACGGATCGGTGCTCGTCAGGTCGCAGCGGTAATGCTCGGGCATCTCGACCAGCGCATGCACGGGCGCGGCCACGAACACGAGCGGCACGACCCACACCCACACGACGAACCCGGTGTGCAGCGCGAACGACACGGCGGCCAGCAGCGCAATCGCCGCGACCATCAGCAGGTGATCGCGGCGGATCGCGCGCGACACGAGCGGATTGTCGCCGAAGCGTGCGCCCGGCACGACGAGTTTCGCGACGTTCTTCGCGAACTGGATATAGTGCGCGGCCATCGACAGCCGCCACGCCCACAGGCCGAGACTGACGACGGGGCTCGCGCCGTACTGGTCCCCGTAGTCGAAGAACTCCTTGTTCTCGGGCGTGCCGAGCAGCCGGTGATGGCGCAGGTGGCTGTCCTGGTACGCATGGAACGACACGAGCATCGGCATGCCGAGCAGCACGCCGAACACCATGTTGAGCCGCTTGCTCCTGAATCCCTGGTAATGCAGCGCCTGGTGCTGCAGCTCGACGCCGTGCGCGTACATCGCGCCGATCAGCAGGATGCCGACAATCTTCAGGACCACATACGTCGACAGCGCGAACAGCATGCCATGCGCGATGAGTGCGACGTAGACCGCCAGCTTCAGCGAGAAGACGACGCCGCTCGGGCGGCTCTTCAGGTCTGCAACCGGTTTCGGGCGGGCGACAAGCGATGAGGTGACGGACAAGACGCTCTCCTTGAGCCGGACCTTGCCCGGCACGATGACGCGGCGACGCTGGCGCGCTGCCGGGTTGCAATTCTTCTGTGAGTCGATGCTTCGGACAAACGAATTTTCCGAACGCATTGCATGACGCCCGCGCATGAGCGCCCCACATCGTGAACTAGACGACCGGTCGAATGCGTACCGACCATTCACCTCGCACGTGCTCACGCGTATCGCCACGCCGAGTGGATGCGTGCTGCTCATGCATAGCCTGCAAATATTCCGTTTGTCGCGCCCTGACGATCCGGCAAGAATCCCCCTCACTCGACGAACGGCGCCGCCGGCACCGTGGCGCGAGCGGCCGTGTTCCTCAAGGGGAGAATCCTCGTGACGAAGTACGCATCCACCATTCATCGCCTGATCGAATCGCTCGAGGACGTCGCCGGCGCCATGCATCGCATGACGTTCGTCGACGAAGCCGGCAACGAGGCGAGCATCACGTACCGGCGCTTCGCGGAAGAAGTGTTTCGCCAGTCCGGCGCGCTGCGCGAACTCGATGTGCGCGAGAACGACATGGTGATGCTGGCATTGCCCGCGTCGATCGAACACGCGGCCGCGATGATGGCCTGCGTGATGACGGGCGCGCTGCCCTGCACCGTGCCGGTTCCCGCGCGCCGCGCCACCGCCGGGCGGCAAGTGATCGACGTCGCATGCGAGCTGTACCGGCCGCGCCTCGTCATCGCCGCGGATGCCCGGTCCGCCGCATGGCGCGACGACGCGTTTCCCGCCTCGTCCACGCGCGTCGTCGATCTCGAGACGCTGTCGCTCGCTGCGGATGCCGGCGCACGCGCGCTGATCAGTGCGAAGCACGGCAGCGATCCGCATCATGTCCAGCTCACGTCGGGCTCGACGTCGCACCCGAAGGCCGCGGTGCTCAGCCACGAGAACGTGATCTCGAACGTGCTCGGCATCGGCGGGTCGGTGCGTTTCGACCTCGCGGCCGGCGACGGTACCGCGTCGTGGCTGCCGCTCTATCACGACATGGGGCTGCTCACGCTGCTGTCGAACATGCATTACCGCGCGCCGCTGCTGATGATGCAGCCGAACAGCTTCATCCGGAATCCGCTCGGCTGGTTGAAGCGCATCGCGTCGGCGCGCGCGACGACGACGTCGGTGCCGACCTTCGCGCTGCGCTACTGCGTGCGCCGTTTCAACGCCGCCGCGATGGAGGGCGTCGATCTGTCCGCGTGCCGCAACATCTTCATCGGCGGCGAACGCGTGGACGACGCGACGCTGCGCGACTTCGCCGCGACGTTCGCCCCGTACGGTCTCGCGGCCTCGACGCTGCAGCCGTGCTACGGGATGGCCGAATCGACGCTCGCGGTGTCGATGCATCGCGCGTGGCACGAAGGCGCGGTCGATGGCGCGCCGTACGTGATCGCCGACACGCTCGACCGGCGCGCGCTGATCGAGCGCCGCGATGCGCAACCGGCCGCCGCGAACGACGGCGCCGACATCGACACCGAAACCGTGCTGGCGATGGGCACGCCGATCGACGGCATGGCGTTCCGGATCCTCGACGACGGCGACCATGCGCTGCCGAACCGCGCCGTCGGGGAAGTCGCGATCCGCGGCACGTCGGTGATGCTCGGCTACCTGAATCCGGAAGACGGCTCGATCGCCGCGCCGCTGACGGCCGACGGCTGGTTCCGCACCGGCGACATCGGCTACGTCGCCGACGGCCAGCTGCATATCCTCGGGCGCAAGAAGGAAGTCATCATCATTCGCGGCAGCAACTACTTCCCGCACGAAATCGAGGAGGCGCTTGCGTCGCATCGCACGCTGCGCAAGAGCACCTGCATCGCGTTCGGCCTGCCCGACCCGGAGACCGGCACCGAGCGGCTGGTCGTCGCGATCGAGGCGCGGCCCGTCGATGCGACGCCGCAGACGCGCGCCGAGTGCCAGCAACTGCTCGCATCCCGGATCGGCTTCGCCGCGCAGGACCTGTGCTTCGTCGAACCCGGCTCGCTGCCGCGCACGACGAGCGGCAAGCTGCAGCGACTGAAGTGCCGCGACCTCTATGCGAACGGCGCGCTGTCCGTCATCCACGCGGCGGCCGCCGCCGAAGCCGGCCAGGGAGCGTACGCATGACGGCCGCCACGCTCACCCCGGTGCTCGAATTGCGCGACGTCACCCGCGTGTACGAGGGCGCCGGCCGGGTCGTCGCGGTGCGCGGCGCGACGATCTCGATCGGCCAGCGCGACGTCGTCGCGCTCGTCGGCCCGTCGGGCAGCGGCAAGAGCACGCTGCTCAACCTGGCCGGTTTTCTCGACGTGCCGAGCAGCGGCGAGCGCTGGCTCGAAGGCCGCCGGATCGACGACGCGCCGGACACGCTCGAACGGATCCGCCGCGAGCGCATCGGTTTCGTGTTCCAGCAGTTCAACCTGATACCGGTGATGTCCGCGCTCGAGAACGTCGAACTCGGCTGCTTCGCGTGGGGCACGCCGCGCACGCGCCGCGAGCGCGCCCGCGCGATGCTCGACGCGGTGGGGCTCGCCGCGCGCGAACGCCACCGCCCCGGCGAGCTGTCCGGCGGCGAGCAGCAGCGGGTCGCGCTGGCCCGCGCGCTCGCCAAGGAGCCGGCGATCGTGATCGCGGACGAGCCGACCGCCAGCCTCGACAGCACCAACGCCCGGGCGGTGGCCGAGCTGATCCTCGACACCAACCGCACGCTGGGCACCGCCTTTCTGATTGCGTCGCACGACGATCGTCTGTGCGCGCACCTGCCGCGCCGCATCGAGATGCGCGACGGCGTACCGGGAGTGAATCGTGAACTGGTCGACGTTTGCGTGGCGTAACCTCTGGCGCAACAAGCGCCGCACCGTGCTCACGATGGCGATGATCGGCGTTGCCGCGTTCGCGTCGAGCCTCGCGCTCGGCTATGTGATCGCGACCTTCGACGCGGTGCGCGAAGGGTCGATCGACAGCGGCGTCGGCCACGTGCAGGTGCTGCACCACGGCTATCTCGACCTGATCGGCGAGCGGCCGCTGCAGTACGGGCTGAGCGCCGACGAGCAGGCCGCCGCAACGCGCGCGATCGCGGCGCTGCCCGGCGTCGCGACCACCGCGCGCGGCATCGACTTCGACGGGCTGATCTCGAACGGCGACCTGAGCGACGGCTTCGTCGGCGAAGGCATCGAGCCGAACCGCGAGCCGCCCGGCTTCTTCGACTATCACACGGTGCTGTCGGGCCGTTACCTGTCGCCGACGAATGCCGGCACCGAAGTCGTCGTCGGCGCCGAACTCGCGCGCAAGCTCGGCGTGCACGTCGGCTCGGTCGTGCAGCTGATGGCGTCGACCGCGCACGGCGGCATCAACGCGACCGACGCACAGATCGTCGGCGTGATGAGCACGGGCAACAAGGACGTCGACGAGCGGATCGTCAACGTGACGTTCACGGCCGCGCAGGCGCTGCTGCGCACCGACCGCGCGTCGCGCATCGCGGTGTTCCTGTCGGACACGGCGCACACGCCGGCCGCCGCCGCGGCGCTACGCGCCGCGCTGCCGACGCTCGACGTGAAGACCTGGGACCAGCTCGTGTCGCTCTATCACCAGGTCGTCGCGCTGTACAAGAACCAGTTCTCGGTGTTCGGCGCGATTCTCTGCCTGACCATCCTGCTGTCGATGAGCAACTGGATCCTGATGAGCATCGTCGAGCGCCGTCGCGAGATCTCGACCCTGCGTGCGCTCGGTGTGCCGGCTGCAACGGTGCGCGGCGTGCTGATCCAGGAAACCGCCTTCCTCGGCCTGCTCGGCGCGGCCGCCGGCATCGCGGTGGCGCTGCTGACGATGGTCGCGCTCAATCACGCGCAGATCCACCTGCCGCCGCCGCCGGGCCGCGTGAAGCCGATCCTGCTCGAATTCACGGTCTCGCCGGCCGCCGTGGCCGCCGTCGAAGGCGCGTTCGTCGCGCTCGGGGTGGCCGCCGCGCTGCTCGCGACGCTCGGGCTCGCCAAACGCAACATCCTCGAAGGACTCGCCCCATGATTCGCATTCGCCACCTGGCCGCCGCGCTCGTCGCGTGCGCGCCGCTCGTTCATGCCGCCGACACGCCGACGGCCCAGGCCATGCTCGCCCGTGCGGACGCATACCGCAGCACGGCCGCCGATACGCAGACGAACATCCAGATCACGAACGAAGTCGGCGGACAGTCCGGCGACGCGACGCGCTATCTCGTCTATACGCGCGGCAACGGCGACACGCTCGCGCTGACGCGCAGCGGCGAGAACGACGGCCAGAAATACCTCGCGACCACGCGCGGCCATTGGTTCTACGTGCCGAACACGCGCAGCGCGGTCCGCATCAACGGGATGCAGCGGCTGCAGGGCGAGGTCGTGATCAGCGACATCACGCGCACGCACTGGGCGGACAGCTATCGCGCATCGGCCGCGGCCGGCGCGACGACGATCGCCGGCAAGCCGGCCACCGAGCTCGACCTGACCGCGACCGATCCCGACAACGTCTACCCGACGATCAAGCTGTGGGTCACGCCCGACACCGACGTGCCAGTGCGCGCGCAGTTCTTCCTCGCCAGCGGCCTGCTGTTCCGCAGCGCCGACTTCTCCGCGCCGGTCGATGCGAACGGGCGCAAGGTGATCCGCAAGATCACGTATCGCAACGAGATCGAAAAGCAGCGCGCAAGCGTCGTCGACATCCTCGACGGCCAGCCGCGCAAGATTCCGTCGGGCTGGTTCAATCCCGACACGCTTGCCGATGGCCAGTGACCACGACGCCCATGTCGACGCCCATCGTGACCGCCTCCGTCCATCGCCCGGCCGACTCTGGCCCGCCGTCGCGCTCGCCGTCCCGCTTGCGCTCGGCTGCACGCTCGCGCACGGAGCATCGCTGATGGAACAGTTGAGCACGCTGAACGGCATCGCGTACGCACGCTCGGTCGACAGCATGGACGGCCACGCGCTGCTCGGCAGCCTGATCGGCGACGAGCCGCGCAACCAGCAGGAAGCCGGGCTGCTCGCGCGCATCGACGGCGAGAACCTGTTCATGAATGCGCGCGCCGTCGCCAGCACCCATTCGCTCGGCGCGCAGGCCACCCGCTTCAACGAGGCCGGCGTGCGCTACGCGTTCGACAACGGCATCACGCTCACCGCCGGCAAGCGGATCGATCCGCTCGACACGTCGCAGGCGTTCTTTCCGCTCGGCTTCTTCCAGAAGCGCGCCGCGACGGCCGACATCTACGACCGCTACGGCGATGTCGAAGGCACGCCGCTCGTCGAGGCGAAATGGGCCGGCGAGCAGACCACGCTGCAGTTCATCGCCGGCGAGAACCGCACGCTGCGCAGCGACGTCGACAACCGCGACGTGCAGGGCGCGACGCAGCTCGTGCGCGGTGCATACAACTGGGCCGGCGGCTCCGCGGCGTTGCTCGCCGGCCGTCATGCGGGCCGCGGCGGCGCGGGCGCGACGCTGTCGTTCGACGTCGCGCGCTCGAACACCGTCTATGCGAGCGCGTGGCTCGAACGCGGCACGACACGGCCGCTGCCCGCCTTCATCGCGAACGGCACGCCGCTCGATTCGCCGGCCGCCTACGACGCGGTCGATCGCCGCAATGACCGCCAGGTCATGTGGCGCAGCGCGGTCGGCATGCAGAGCGCGCTGCCCGGCAACCTGTCGCTGATCGTCGAGTGGTCGCACGACGAGGCGCGTTACGACGCGAGCCAGTGGCGCCAGATGGTCGGCGCGGTCCGCGCGAACAACGCGCTGCTGCCCGTCGCACCCGGCGCGGCGCTGGCCGGCCTCGGCGGCACGGCCGATTTCGTGAGCGTCGACGGCAACCTGCGCGACTACCTGTTCGCGCGGCTCGGCAAGAAGATCGGCCGCGTCGAGTATTCGCTGCGCGGGGTCTATTCGCCGCAGGACAAGGGCCTGCTCGCCATCGCGCAAGTCGTCGCCGACGTGAACCAGCGTGTGAGCGTCGATGTCGCGGTCACCCGTGCGTTCTCCGACAGCCACTCCGAGTACCGGATGGTCGGTCTCGGCACCCGTATCGACGCCGCCGTGCGCGTGCGCTTCTGACAGGAACCCTGCCCCATGTCCACGCTTTCCGTCCCCGCTTCGTCCGCCGGCCCGTTCGCGACCCCGCCGCTGCTGCCGCGCGTGGCCGACCAGGCCGCGTATCCGGTGCTGCGCCACTTCGACACGATCGCGTCGCTCGGCACGCCGCCGCGCGCGGCGGCCCGGCTCGTCGAAGCGGCCGCCGTGCGGCTGCTCGACAGCGAAATGGTGATCGCGCTGCGCGCCGCCACGCCGGATGTGCTGCCCGATTCGTCCGCGTCGACGCCGCTGCGGCACGACGAGGCGCCGCTCACCGAAGCGCTGCTCGACCAGATCGGCCGCGAAGGCTTCCATCACCTGTTCAAGCCGTTCATGCGCGCCTTCATCCGCATCATGTTCGGGCTGTTCTTCTCCGACGACCAGAACCGTCGCGCGTGCGACTGCATCGACAGCGGCCATAACTTCGCGTTCCTGATGAGCGACGGCGGCGGCCCGACGCTCGCCGCATGGCGCACGGTCGTGCGCAGCGACGACAACGGCCTCGCGCTCACCGTCGACAAGGTATGGGGCATCGAGGCGCATCGCGACTGCATGGCGGTCGTCGCCGCGCGGTTGCCGGGCGTGATGTTCCCGGCCGCCTACCTCGTGTGGCCCGACGAATACCGGAAGCTGACGCGCACGACCTGCGGCGCACCGTTCCTCGCGGGCAACCTGCAGCTCGCGAATGTCGGCGGCCAGGTGCGCGCGAGTGCCGAAGATCGCCTGCGGATCGGCGGCCCGACCGTGTTCAACAAGTACCTGACCGTCGTGCGCCCCTACTTCGTCCGCGCATTGATGGCGCATATCGGCTGGCTCGAACGCACCGGCCGCGTCGAACTCGACGCCGACGCGCGCGCCGTGCACCGGTTCATCGCGGACGCCGCGCGCAGCCAGACCGACGACGCGCACTACAGCTTCGGCAAGGTGCAGCGCGTGCTCGCGATCAAGCTGCTGTCGAACGAGTTCCTGACGGCGCTCGTGCGCGACGGCAGGGTCGCCGCGTTCGACGACCAGCGCGACCTGCTGGCGTTTTCGAAGATGGAAGGCAGTTCGTACCGTTGTTATCACGAGCTTCGCAAGAGCCTGCGCTGCGAAGCCGGCAGTTGACCCACGCGACAGGCCGATCGATCCCGATCAACCCACTTCATTATCAGGAGCTCCTCTCATGACGACCCAGAACGTTCCGGCCGACGCGCTCGACATCCTGTCCCGCGAAGTCGCGAAGATCCTCAACGTCGAAACCGTCGATACCGACGCCGGCATCGGCGAGCTCGGCATCGATTCGCTGAACATCGTCGAGTTGATCGTGTTCTGCGAACAGCTGTACGGTTCGATCGACCCGGAAGCGCTGAACATCACGCAGTACACGACGCTGCAGCAGCTCGACGCGCAACTGCGCCGCCAGCAGCACGCCGCCTGACACGACGATGCTCGCGCCCCTTGCGACCGTGGCGGCCCCCGCCGCCCAGCCGGCCCCGGCGACCGCGCTGACCGTGCAGGCACTCGCGTACCGGCGCGTCGCGCCGTCGCGCGACGGCGCGGCCGTGCCGCTCGACGACACGGCCCGCGCGATCGGCCTGCTCGCGTGCGCCGAACGCGAGCGGCTGTGCGGCGCGGTCGGCGCGGACGACTACGTGGTCAGCTCGACGATCCTGTCGATGCTGCTGATGAACGATTCGCCGCCGCATCGCGTGTTCGCCCAGGCACTCGCCGGCGCGAACGACTACACGCCCGACTGGATGACCTGCTCGTACGAATGCGCGGGCTGGGGCTACGTGCTGCGCCGCACGCTCGCGACCGCAGCCGAGACCGGGCCGCGCACGCTGCTGCTGCAGATCGTCGACATCGACGTGCACGGTTTTACGTACTGGCACGGCAACCCCGCATGGGGACGCTCGGGCTTCGGCGTGTGCACGCTGCTCGTCGACGTCGGCCGCGAAGCGTCGCCGTCGGCGCCGTCGGTGCTGGCCGATGCCGCACCGCCGGCCAGCGCGGTCGTGCGGCTGGGCCGCGACATCCGCACCTTCTGCGCGGCCCGCCCCGGTTTGCAGGCGGCGCTGCCGTTCTTTCCGGCGACGTCGCGCCGCGCGCTGCTCGCGTCCGTCGGCAAGACGCCGTTGCTGCCGGACGGCCACGGGCTGTTCGGTCATGCGTTCGGCAGCGATCCGTGGCTGTCGGTGCTGCTCGCGCATCGCGACGGCGACACGCCGCGCCGCGCGGCCGTCTGCTCGCTCGCGCTGAACGGCTATTACGCGGTCGCCGACGTCGCGTTCGCGCCGGACGCGACGTTCTCTCTCGACGACGAGGCGTGACATGGTGCGACCCGTTCACTTCACCTACCGGATCGAGCGCGATGCGCGGCAGCCGGTCGCGGTCGCCGCGAGCGCGTACCGGATGCCGCTCGAGACACCGGCCGACTATGCGCGCGCCGCGCTCGCGGAAAGCGCCGGCGACCTCTACGACGCGGGCGATGCGCCCGGCGGCGAGCGCCGCGTGCTCCTCGACCACGTCCAGTACTTCGCGTTCCTCGCGGAAGTCACCGCGCGCATCCGCGATGCCGTGCATCCGGACGCACGCGTGTTCATCGAAGTCTGCGCACCGTACTTCGGTGCGCTGCCCGCCGAACTGCTCGCGCCGCACGTGCTGCTCGGCGTGCACCTGTACGACGAAGCATTACGCGATGCCGCGCGCGGCGCACCGGTCGTGTGGATCGGCGACCGGATCCTGCGCGATGCGGAGTTCGCCGGCGACAACCGCGTGTGCTGCGCGATCTGGCCCGCGCGGCTCGCCGACGTCTTCGACGCGCAGTTGCGCGGCCCGTGGCCGTCGTATGCGATCCGCCTCGACCCGCACTCAGCCATGCCGCGCGGCGCCGTCACGACGTTTACCGATTCCGCCCATGATTCCGGCGCCGCCGCGCGGCCGGGGAGACCTTGAAATGACTGACACGCTCACCGTTATGCAGGACACGGCCGACATCCGCTGGTCGATGCCCGTCGACGCACTGATGTCGAACGATTACGCGCTGCGCGAAGAGGCGCTGAACCGGCTGTACGAAAAGGCGAAGGCCGCGCAGTGGGACGTCGCGACCGACGTCGACTGGAGTCACGACCTCGATCCGGCGAATCCGCTGGGCATGCCCGACCCGACGCTGCTGATCTACGGCACGGAACTGTGGGGCAAGCTGTCCGACGCCGACAAGCGCGAGGTGCGTCATCACGCGCAGGGCTGGCTGCTGTCGCAGATCCTGCATGGCGAGCAGGCCGCGCTGATCTGCGCGTCGAAGCTCGCGTCGGCCGAGAACGGCCTGAGCGCGCGGCTGTGCGCCGCCGCGCAGATGATGGACGAAGCGCGCCACGTCGAGGCGTACGCGAAGCTCGTCAACGAGAAGCTCGACGTCAGCTACCCGATGAGCCGCTCGCTGAAGGGGCTGCTGCACGACACGATCACGAGCAGCGCGCTCGACATGACGAACCTCGGGATGCAGGTGCTCGTCGAGGGTATCGCGCTGTCGATCTTCCAGAGCGTGGTCGCGTACAGCACCGATCCGTTCATCAAGGACCTGTTCGTGCGGATCCAGCGCGACGAATCACGCCACTTCGCGGTCGGCCGGATCACGCTGTGCCGCGTGTATGCGGAGATGAGCGCGGTCGAGCTGCGCGAACGCGAGGAGTTCGTCTGCGAAGGCGCGGCCGTGCTGTACGAGCACCTGTGCGCGGACGACATCTGGGAACCGATGGGGCTGTCGAAACGCGAATGCAGCGCAATGGTGCGCGAGTCGCCGGTGTCCAGCTCGATCCGCCGCTCGATCTTCCGGCGCCTGGTGCCGACGATCCGCGAGATGGGCCTGCTCACGCCGACCGTGCAGGCGACCTTCGAAAAACTCGATGTCCTCGACTACGCGGCGATGCCGCTCAACTGAACCATGACGACGAACGCCTCCCAAGCATCCCGCGACGCCGGCTTCTGGATCGGCATCGACGCGGCGGCCTACGAGCTGCCGGGCCTGCCCGTCGATATCGAGGCCTGGGCCGCCGAGCGCGACTACCCGGCGCAGCGGGCCGCGGCGATCGCACACTCGGGCAGCCGCTATTTCCACATGGCGCTCGACACGAGCGAGACCGATCTCGCGATCGCGGCGGCCGGCCGCCTGCTCGACACCGCGCGCGTGCATCCGTCCGACATCGGCGCGATCGTGCACGTGCACACGCAGCAGTTCAGCGTGCCGCCCGCGCCGCGCAGCCTGCCGCACGAGCTGGCCGCCGAGCTCGGCATCGAGCCGCTGTGGCTCGGCTCGGTCGCGCAGCTGAACTGCGTGTCGGTCGCGGCCGGCATCGAGACGGTGCGCGCGCTGATGCGCCGCCATCCGCAGCTCGACGCGGCGCTCGTCGTGTCGTCCGACCGCGTGTACGGCGAGGACTACCGGATGCGGCAGATGACCGGCGTGCAGTGCGACGGCGCGGCCGCGATGCTGATCGCGCGCAATAGCACGAAGAACCGGCTCGGCGGCATCGCGATCGAGACGCATGCGAAATGGCATCGCGGCTCGGATACCGTCGCCGCGAACGAGGCCGACCTGATCATGATGGAGTGGCCGTACACGCGCAAGGCGATCGACGCGGCGGTCGCGCTCGAGCCGCATGCGCTCGATGCGTACGAACTCGTGCTGCCGCACAACGCCGACCTGCCCGGCTGGAATGCGCTGTGCCGCGCGATGCGCGTGCCGGCCGAGCGGCTCTATGCGGAAAACATCCATGCGCGCGGCCATGCGTGCTGTTCGGATTTCCCGATCAACCTGGCCGACGTCGGGCTCGACGCGGTCGCGCGCGGGCAGCGCGTGCTCGGCGTGATGCAGTCCAACTGCGGCGCGTACGCGGCCGCGACGCTCCATCCGGTGGGCCGCCATGACGCCTGAGCGCCCGCTTCCGCCCGCCGGCGACCACGCGTGGATCGCCGACCTGCGCACGCCGTGCTACGTGTACGAGCCGGAAGTCGCGATCGCGCGCTACCGGTCGCTGAAGGCGCGGCTCGGCACCCGGCTGATCGTGTCGCTGAAGGCGAACCCGAACCAGGACATGCTCGCCCGCTGCGCGCATGCGTACGAGGACGGCGTCGAACTCGCGAGCCGCGGCGAACTCGACGCGGTGATCGGCCGGATCAAGACGCCGCGCTACCTGAACAACCCGTCGATGGACGAGATGTTCATGCGCGCCGGGCTCGCGTCGCGCTGTCATTTCGTGCTCGACAACCCGGACGCGGTTGCCCGCTTTGTGCCGCTGGCGCGCGAGGCGGCGGCCGGCGGCAGCACGCCGGGCCCGGTCCTGCTGCGCGTGAACGCCGGCGCGCTGGCCGGCGACGATGCGCGCGCGCTGTGGCACGACCACTTCGGGATGACGCCGAACGAGGCGCACGGCGCGGTGCGCACGCTCGCCGCCGCCGGCCTGGCCGTGGCCGGGCTGCACGTGTTCTCCGGCCCGCATTCGTTCATCCGCCAGGACGCGGCGCAGCCCGACACGCTCGTGCTGCCCGAACGGCTCGCGGCGCTGGCCCGCGACCTCGCGCCCGCCAACGGCGCCCCGCTCGCGTCGCTGAGCCTCGGCGGCGGCTTTGCCGACGATCATCCGGGCGACGCCGCGTTCGAACGCTATGCCGCCGCGCTCGCCCCGCTGGCCGGCCAGTACTCGCTTGCGCACGAATCCGGCCGCGCAATCTTCGCGGATGCCGGTGTGTTCGCGACGCGCGTCGTCGCGGTCAAGACGTGGCAGGACCGCACGATCGCGGTCTGCGACGGCGGGCTGTCGCATGCGTTCCTGCTTGCGCAGACCGAATCGGTGATGCGCCGGCTGGCCGCGCCGTCGCTCGTGCGCCGCACGGCGGCGCCGCCGGTGCGCGGCGTGCCGACGATCTATGTCGGCAGCACCTGCAGCCGTGCGGACGTGATCGGCCGCGACGACACGGGCGCACCGCCGCAGGCCGGCGACATCGCCGTGTTCGCGCGCTGCGGCGCCTATCACCGCACGTACTCGATGGCGCATTTCCTGTCCCACGACGCCGCGCACGTGTACGTGCGGCCCGCCTAGACCAACCCGACAGAGGAGCCGATCATGAATGCCCTGATCAGCGTCGCCGACCTGCTCGAACACGGCGCCGCGCGCTGGCCGCGGCATCCCGCGTATGCCGACGGCGGCGGCACGATGACCTACGAACAGCTTGCGCGCGCGGTTCGGCGCGCGGCAGCCGCGCTCGCATCGCGCGGCGTCCGGCCCGGCGAGCGCGTCGCCATCTACGCGCCGAAACGCATCGAAACCGTGGTTGCGATGCTTGCGGCCAACACGCTCGGTGCAATCTTCGTGCCGGTCAATCCGCAGTTGAAGGAAGCGCAGATCGAACACATCGTCACCGACAGCGGCGCGGCGCTGTTCATCACCGGCGCGCAGCGCTTGAAGCGCCTGCCGGCGCTCGCCGCGCTCGTCGGCGAGCGCGCGATGCTGATCGAGGAACTGGCCGATGCGATCGATGCGCCCTGCGCCGACACGCCGGCGCAGGCGCTCGCCGGCCGGCCGGTGGACGACGATCCCGCCGCGCTGCTCTACACGTCCGGCTCGACCGGCAAGCCGAAAGGCGTGGTCGTGTCGCACCGCAACCTGGTGTCCGGCGCGTACAGCGTTGCCGCGTACCAGGGGCTGGCCGGCGACGACGTCGTGCTCGGCGTGCTGCCGCTCAGCTTCGACGCGGGCCTGAGCCAGCTCACGACCGCGCTGGCGTCCGGCGCGTGTTACGCACCGCTCGACTTCCTGCAGCCGGCGGAAGTGCCGCGCCATTGCGACGCGTTCGGCGTGACGTCGATCACCGGCGTGCCGCCGTTGTGGATGCAGCTCGCGTCCGCCGGCTGGAGCGACACGGCGCGCACGCGGATCCGCCGCTTCGCGAACACCGGCGGCCATCTCGCGACGCCGCTGCTGCACCGCCTGCAGGCGCTGTTCACGCACGCCGCGCCCTACCTGATGTACGGATTGACCGAAGCGTTCCGCTCGACCTACCTGCCGCCGGCCGACGCGGCGCTGCGCCCGACATCGATCGGCAAGGCCGTGCCGAACGCCGAGATCCTCGTGCTGCGCGCGGACGGCAGCGAATGTGCGGCCGACGAACCCGGCGAACTCGTGCATCGCGGTGCGTTCGTCACGCTCGGCTACTGGAACCGGCCCGAGCTGACCGCGCAGCGCTTTCGACCGCTGCCGCGCCGGCACGGCGAGATCCCGCGCCCCGACGTCGCCGTGTGGTCCGGCGACATCGTGCGGCGCGACGCGGACGGCTACCTGTATTTCGTCGCGCGCGGCGACGACATGATCAAGACGTCCGGCTATCGCGTCAGCCCGACCGAAGTCGAGGACGTGCTGTTCGCGCTGCCCCACATCCGCGAAGCGGCGGTGTTCGGCGTCCCGCACGCATCGCTCGGCGAAGCGATCGCCGCATGCGTCGTCTCGACGCTCGACGCCGACGCATGCCGCGCCGACATCGCGCGCGCGTGCCGCGACGCGCTGCCGACCTACATGAGCCCGCTCGTCGTCGAGCCGCTGCCGGCGTTGCCGCGCAACCCGAACGGCAAGATCGACCGCCCCGCGCTGAAAAACCAGTATCGCGACGCGTTCGCGCGCACGAACGAGGAGACCGCCGCATGACCCTGTCGACGCTCGATGAAACCTGCCTCGGCGCGCGCCGCGTCGCCGAACCCGGCACGCTGGCCCTGTCCGGCGGCGTCGTGGTGCTGCCGCCCGCCGTGGTGTTCAGCGCGATCCAGGCCCAGGAACGCCATCCCGGCTACCGGCACCTGCTGTTGCCGCAGGCACGCTTCGCGCGGCCGCGCGGCATGGGGGCGCTGACGCCCGACGAAAGCACGCGCCTCGCGCCGGGCGGCCGGCCCACGCTGCGGGTCGCGCCGCCCGGGCGCAGTCTCGCCGACCTGGCCGCCGATGCGGCCCTCGACCTGCGCGACCAGCTCGGCTCCGGGCAGTTGGCCCGCACGACCCACGTGATCGTCGCGAGCTGCGCGCTCAACGAAGGCATCGGCGACTCGGTCGTCGGCCGCATGCAGTACGAACTCGGCCTGCAGCGCGTGACGCCGTTCGCGCTCGGCCAGAACGGCACGCTCGGCTGGTATTCGGCGCTGATGCTGCTCGACGGGCTGCTCGACGAAGGCGACCAGGCGCTCGTGATCCTCAGCGACAAGTGGCTCTATCCGTTCTTCCGCCAGTTCGGCGACCTGGTCGGCTACGGCGACGCGGCGGCCGCGCTGCTCGTGTCGCGCGCGGGCCCGGCGCCGGAGCCGGCCGACTGGGGCGGCGTACGGTCCGTCGCGGTCGAATTCGGGCCGTCGATCGCCGATCCGTGGGCCGACGCGCCGGGCGCGCTGCGCGACGCGCTCGCACCGGTCGCCGCCCGCGCGATCCGCCGCGCGCTCGACATGGCCGGGCTGCGCGCCGGCCAGATCGACTGGTGCGTGCCGCCCGGCTTCGATCCCGGCTTCGCGGCGCGCGTGGCCGATGCCGCGTCGATCCCGGTCGCCGCCCGCATCCAGCATGAAGCCGCCGGCCACCTGTCGTCGGCCGAATCGGCCGCCGCGCTGATCCGGCTCGCGGGCGCGCTCGACGAAGGCGAACGCCGCACGGTGCTCGTGTGGGATGCGGCATTGCATGGCGCGGCGGCGGCGGCCGTCGTCGACCTCGCCGGCGGCCTCGATGCCGCACTCGATATCGAAGGAGACGCATGATGAGCGCCTACAAGGTGAGCCTGCGCGAGTTGCGCTTCTTTCTGTGGGAACTGTTCGAGGCCGACAAGCGGTTCCTCGCGGAACACGGCCTGTACGGCACGCACGACCGCGCGTCGATCGATGCGCTGCTCGAACGTGCGCGCGACTTCGCGCTCGATCTCGGCCGCAGCTACCAGCAGGCGGACGTCGAAGGCTGCACGCTGCTCGACGACGGCCAGGTGCGCATTCCGTCGCATTTCCACGCGCTGTGGGCGCGGTTTCGCGACGAATGGTCGAACACGCTGTTCGGCACCGCGCACGGGCTGCCGCCGATCGTCACGCAGATGATCTACGAGATGTTCATGGGCGCGAACCCGTCGTTCATGACGTATGGCGGCTTCACGCGCCCCGCGATCAAGCTGCTGCAGATGCACGGCACGCCGCACCAGAAGGCGCTGATCGCGCCGCTCGAGGCGTACCGCTGGGACGCCTGCTTCTGCGCGACCGAACCGCAGGCCGGCACCGACCTCACCGCGGTCGCGCTGCGCGCGACGCCGCTCGAACGCGACATTTATGCGATCGACGGCGAGAAGGTCTACATCTCGGCCGGCATGCACGAGCTGACCGAGAACACGCTGTACTTCGTGCTCGGCCGCATCGACACCGCGTCGCCCGACTCGTTCTCGCTGTCGTGCCTCGTCGTGCCGCGCTTCTGGCCTGACGAGGAAACCGGCGAGCTGCAGCCGAACCATGTCGACTGCATCGGCCTGCCGCGCAAGATGGGGCTCAAGGGCTGCGCGAACACGCATCTCGTGTTCGGCGCGAACGGCACGACCAAAGGCTGGCTGCTCGGCGGCCGCCGCAATGTCGGCCTGCTGCAACTGATGCCGCTGATGAACCAGGCGCGGATGAGCACCGGGATGTTCGGTGTCGGCGTCGCGTCGAGCGCGTACCTGCATGCGGTCGAGTATGCGGGGCGCCGGCTGCAGGGCCGGCCGATCGAGCGCGCGTCGAACACCCACGCCGCACGCGTCGCGATCGTCGAGCACGCGGACGTGCAGCGCATGCTGGTCGACATGAAGAGCCGCGTCGACGGTTGCCGCGGCCTGCTCGGCAAGCTCGCGGCGACCGCCACGCGCGCGGCGATGCTCGAAGCCACGCCCGACGCCGACCCGGCCGAGATCGAGCGCCATCGCAAGCTCCAGCTGCTGCTGACACCGATCTGCAAGGCATTCATCTCCGACCAGGCATGGCGGATCTGCGAAACCGCGATCCAGGTGCACGGCGGGCTCGGCTATACCGATGCGAGCCCCGTCGAGCAGAACGCGCGCGACGTGAAGATCCTGTCGATCTGGGAAGGCACGAACTACATCCAGGCGCAGGACCTCGTGCGCGACAAGCTCGGCTTCGGCCGTCATTCGCGGCTGATCCAGTACTACCGCGACGAACTCGACGTGTTTCTCGCACGCCAGCATCACGCGGGCACGCATGCGGAGCTGCGTCCGCTGTTCGACGCGCTGCGCGCGGGCGCCGATCGCATCGCCGCCGCGCTCGACGACATCGCGCGCGACGTGCAGGACGGCCACACGCATCGCAGCAGCCAGTTCTACACGCGCTTTCTCGAGATGTTCGGCGTCGTCACGTCGGCGTGGGTGCTGCTCGAATCGGCGACGATCGCCGCGCGCCGGCTCGACGCGCCGGAAACAGCCGACACGCCCGCCGAACTCGCGTTCTATCGCGGCAAGCTGAAAAGCGCGCGCTACTACTTCGCGAACGTGCTGCCCGTCGTCGACCAGCACGCGGCCGTGATCGCCGCGATGGCGCAGGCGGCGATCAGCGTCAGCAGCGAAGAACTCGCGCAGGTGGAATGACATGGATACGACCCTCGACTCCGGCGCGACAGCCTCGGCCGCCACGCGCCCCGCGGCAGGCGACGCGCCGCGCAACCTGCTCGGCCGCCCGGCCACTCGCCATCGCGGCACCGACCTCGACGGCGCGACGCTCGAACCCGAAGCGCTGCGCGTGCGCGATCTCGACCTGAACGCGCTGATCGGCGCGACGACGTTCGAAGGCGCGCTCGCGCACCTGTGGTTCGACGTCACGCCCGGCAGCGCCGCGCATCGCGCGCACGAGGCGGCAATCGGCACGCGGCTCGCGGCGTTCGCCGAGGCACTGGCGCCCGGCTCGGCCGCGCAATCCGTCGCAGCGGATCTCGGCGCGGCAGGCGTCGCGCCGGTGTTCGCGGCGGCATCCGGCCTGCTGCGCGGTTTCGACGACGTAACGGCCCGCCTGCACGGCGAAGCGCCGGGCGACGCCGATCTCGACACGATGCTGCTGTGCGCGGCCGCCGCGCCGTTCCTGCTGCACGCGGCGATCGAAGGCCGCCCGCTCGCCATGCGCGACGACTCGGCCGGCGCAGCGCTCGCCGCCACGTCGAACCACGCACAACGCATGCTCGTGCTGACCGGCGCGACGCGCACCGATGCCCCGGCGCAAGCCGCGATGGACATGCTGCTCGTCGCGTGGCACGCCGGCTTCGGCTACATCACGCCGACCGTGCTCGCGCCGCGTGTCGCGATCGGCACCGGCGTCACGCTCACGCAGGCGATCGCATCCGGTTTCCTCGCGAGCGGACCGTCCCACGTCGGCGCCGCGCTCGAAGCGATGCACTGGCTCGCCGCGCTCGCGCGGTCGATCCCGGGCGGCACCGGTGCACCGCCCGCCGCGCTCGACGCGGCCGGGCGCGCGGCGATCGATGCGGCGCTCGACGCGAAGCACACGCTGTACGGCTTCGGCCATCCGCTGTTCGTGGCAGACCCGCGTCCGCCGCACATGCGCGCGCGGTTCGCGGCGCAAGGCTTCGACGGCGCGTACGTGACGCTGTTCGACGCGTGCTGCGCGCAAGCCGCCGCCCGCCGCGCCTTGCGGCCGAACATCGATTTCCTGACGGCCGCGACGCTGCTCGAACTCGGTGTCGCCGCACCGTCGTGGGGCGTCGGCGTCGGTCTCGGCGCGCGCATCGCGGCGATGGCCGCGCATGCGGTCGAACGCCGGCGCCGCCCTGCCTTCGGCGTCAACAGCGCGACCGCGCGACGGCTGCTGGCCGCCGTGCCGGTCGGCTGGCTGTGAACCTTCCTCCCTCCGCACTCAGCAAAAGGAACGTCATGCTGCTCAAGAACCTGCGCCCGGCGAACGACTACGATCGCTTTGCCACCGAAACGCTTGAACCGTGGGACCTGCTGTTCATCAGCCGCATCCGCCAGCTCGCGCGCGGGATGACGCCCGGCGTGATCGCCGACATCGGCACGGCCACCGGCGTCGTGCCGGTGCGGCTCGCAACCGATCCGGCGATGCGCGGCTGGCGCTACGTCGGCATCGACCTCGATCCGGCGATGCTCGATGAAGGCCGCCCGCGCATCCACGAACTCGATCTCGACGACACGATCGAGATGCGCGTCGGCGACGCGCTCGCGCTGCCGTTCGACGACGGCGCGCTGACGATGGCCGTCGGCCGCGCGACGCTGCACCACCTGCCCGACAAGGCGTTGAGCCTCACCGAGATGTATCGCGTGCTGGAGCCGGGCGGCATCGCGCTCGTGCACGACATGCGCCGCGACGCGCCGCAGCACCTGCTCGACCGCTTCACCGAGATGCGCGCCGCCGCCGACTATCCGCCGACCCACGTCGAGGAAAAGATCACGCTCGACGAAGCGCATGCGCTCGTCGCCGAAGCCGGTCTCGCGGCAGTCGCGTCGATCTACAGCCCGAGCGCCGGGCTCGGCGCGCTCGGCTTCGAGATCCTGCTGAAGAAACCGGCGCTGGCCTGAGTGATGACCGACCTCGCCTTCCTCGCCGCACACGCCGCCGCGCGGCTCGGCGCCGACGACGTGCACTGCTCGGCGGTCGCGCCCGGTGCGACGCTGCCGCTGTGCGTGACGCCGCGCAGCGCCGAACTCGCGACCTCGCCGGAAATGTTCGTCGCATGGTACCGCTCGCGGCTCGACACGATCGACACGCTGCTCGACGCGTGCGGCGCGCTGCTGTGGCGCGGCTTCGCGGTACCCGACACCGCCGCGTTCGGCCGCCTCGGCGCGCTGTATCCGGCACACGCGAACGGCTACACGGCGGGTGCGGCGCCCCGCCAGCAGATCGACGGCCAGGTGTACGAGTCGACCCGCATGCCGCCGCCGTTCAAGATCGGGCTGCACCAGGAGATGGCCTACATGCCCGCGTTCCCGCGCCTCGTCGCGTTCTATTGCCGGCAGCCGGCCGACGCGGGCGGCGAGACGCCGATCTGCGACATGCGGCGCGTAACCGCGCGCGTGCCGGCCGCGCTGCGCGAACGGTTCGCCGAACGCGGCGTGATGTACCTGCGCAATTTCGCGGCGCCCGGCGATCGCGCGGACGGCCTCGCCGCCAACCCAAACCTGCCGTTCGCCGAATACCACCGGCCGTGGCATGACGCGTTCGGCACGTGCGAGCGCGACGAGGTCGAGCGGCTGTGCGCGGAGCGCGGCGTCGGCTGCCGCTGGCTCGACGACGGCAGCGTGACCGTGTCGCACGTCGGCAGCGCGCTGCGCACGCATCCTCGCACCGGCGAGACGGTGTGGTTCAACCAGGCGAGCGCGCAACACCCGAACCCGCGTTCGATGGGCGAGCTCAGCTACCGCTACCTGCAACGCATGTACGCCGGGCGCGCGGCGTTCCCGTACGAGATCCGCTATGGCGACGGGTCGCCGATGCCGTTCGACGATCTCGTCGCGATCTACGACGCATTCGACGACGAGGAGCTTGCGTTCCCGTGGCAGGCCGGCGACGTGCTCGTCGTCGACAACATGCTGGTCGCGCACGGCCGCAACCCGTACCGGGGCGCGCGCGACACGCAGGTCATGCTGTTCGACTGACAGGATGCAACGATGAGCGATTCGTTCCTCGCCTCCGTGCGCGCGCTGTTCGGCCCGCACACCGCGTTCGACCGGCCGCAGCGCACGGCCACGCCGCCGCTGCCCGATGCGCACGCGCCGGGCGCGGCGCTCGGCGCGCGCGCGATCGACGTCGCGGCCGGCGATTTCCGTTTTTCCGCGCGGCATGTGCGGTTCCGGCTCGGCGCCGTCACCGCGATCGTCGGGCCGAACGGCTCCGGCAAGACCACGCTGCTCGAGACGCTGCTCGGCTTCCGGCGCGGCGGCACCGACGTGCGCGTGCTCGACGTGCCGGCCGCGCGCTTCATGCGCGATACGCCGTCGCTGCGGCGCATCGGCGCGCAATTGCAGAAGGTCGAGTATCCCGACCATCTGCGCGTGTCGGAAATCGTCGCGCTGCACCGTGCGATGTACGTGCACGCGGATGCGGCGGTCACGGATGCGCTCGGCATCGCCGAACTGCTCGACAAGCCGTGCCGCGCGCTTTCGAAGGGGCAGCGCCAGCGCGTCGATCTCTACGTCGCGCTCGCGCACCGGCCCGAACTCGCCGTGCTCGACGAACCGTTTACCGGCCTCGACCGCCGCTATGCGGGCGTCGTGATCGACCTGCTGCGCCAGCGTGCACGCGGCACGAGCGTGGCGATGATCTGCCACGCGGAGGAGGAACTTGCCGTCGTCGACGATCTCGTGTGGGTGCGCGACGGCGGCGTGCGCTACCAGGGCGACAAGGACGCGCTGCGCGCCGAGCTCGTCGGCGAGGCGCGCGCGGTCCTGCATTGCCGCGACGAAGCCGATGCGCGCGCGCTGCGCAAGCGCCTCGCGGCGCTGCCGGGCGTGACCGGCGTGCGCGTATCGGCCACGCATGTCGTCGAGGTGTTCGGCGACGCGACGCTGCATCCGAACGTGCACCGGATCGTCGGCGAACAGGGCATCCAGCATCTCGCGCTCGCGCCGAGCACGCCGGGCGACCTGCTGCGCCTCTGTACCGAGGGCCCTTCCCATGACTAAGGTGTTCCTGATCCTGGTGCGCAACGAGCTGCTCGGCTATCTGCGCAGCCGCTCGTCGCTGTTCTGGACGCTCGTGTTCCCGCTGTTCCTGCTGAGCGTGATGCTGTTCGCGTTCGGCGGATCGGGTTCGCTCGGCACCGCGGACATCGCGTTCGACGTGCCCGGCGGCGCAACGCCGTACAGCCGCGCCTGCGAAGCGCAGATCGTCGCCAGCTTCTCGCACAGCGACACGGTGAAGGCGAGGTTCGACGGCCGCGGCGCGGCGGCCGATCGCGTGACCGTCGTGCTCGGCACCGACGAGCGCACGCCCGCGACGATCCGCTACGACTTCAACGGCTCGCTCGCGGTCAAGGCCGCGTCGCGCGTCGTCGAGATCGCGCTCGCGCGCTGCGCCGCGCAGCGGCTCGGGGTGCCCGCCGCGCAAGTGCACTACGAGAACGCGGCGCCGGCGCGCCGCCCGTTCGACTATGGCGCGTTCTTCGCGACCGGCATTCTCGTGATGGCGTTCATGGCGATCGGCCTCAATTCGACGACGACCGCGATCGCGTCGCTGCGCGAACGCAATACGTTCAAGCTGTACGTGTGCTTCCCGGTCTCGCGCGGCGTGTTCCTCGCCGCGCTGATCGTCGCGCGGATGGTGATGATGGCGCTGTCGGCGCTCGTGCTGCTGACGGTCGCACGCGTTGCGTTCGGCATCGCGCTGCCGATCGCGACGCCGGACGGGCTGCGCGCGTTGCCGATCGTCCTGCTCGGCGCGGCGATGGTGCTCAGCATCGGCGTGCTGCTCGCGAGCCGCACCCAATCGCTGGCCGCCGCCGAACTCGCCTGCAACGTCACCTACTACCCGCTGCTGTTCTTCAGCGACCTGACGATCCCGATGCACGACGCGCCGGCCTGGCTGAAGGCGGCGCTCGCGTTCCTGCCGACCAACCAGTTCGCGGTCGCGCTGCGCGGCGCGCTGGTCGACGGCGCCCCCTATGCGCAGCTCGCGCCGCAACTGCTCGGCATGGCCGCGAGCACGGCGCTGTTCCTGTTCGCCGCCGTGCGGCTGTTCCGCTGGCACGACGCATGACGCGTCGTCCGCTGTTTCGACGTTTCGCTGTTTCGACGAAGGAGAACCACCCGATGAAATCGAGCAATCCCATGACCGACTACCTGCTGCACGCGAGCAACTTCCTGCCGGCGATCGTGTTCCTGTTCTATGGCCGGCTCGGCCCCGAGCAGCCGGACGTGCGCTGGACGCACGCGTTCCTGATCGGCGGCGTGCTGGCGCTCGTGCACGGCGCGTGGCTGATCCGCCGCGCGGACCGCAACAGCATCGCGCTCGGCGTCGACCTGTTCCTCGTGATCGGCGCGGTGCTCGCGCTCGTGTCGCCGACAGGTAGCCGTTTGTGGGGCGAGGAACTCGGGCCCGCCGCGATGCTCGTCTGCGTGCTGGTCGTCGGCATCGTGCATACCGCGTGGTCGGACGGCGGCTTCGTCGACGGCACGTTCGTCGACCACGCTCGGGCGCGCTCGCTGTCGATCGTGCTGCTCGCCGTCACTGTCGTCGCGCTCGCCGTGTCGATCACGATGCGCCACAGTCCGCTGTGGGGCGGCGTCGTGCCGCTGATCGCGCTGGTCGTCGTGCGCGGCCGGCTGCGCAAGCAGCTCGTGCGGGCCGGCTGACGATGAGCGCGCTGCCCGACCGCACCGCGCAGCGGCACGCGCTCGCCGCGACGCTCGGCGACGGCTGGCTCGACGGTGCGTCCGACGACGCATGCGAGCCGTACACGACGGACGTGACGCTCCACGGCGGCATTGCGCTCGGCGTCGCGCGGCCGGCTTCGACCGCCGACACGAGCGCGCTCGCGCGGATCGCCGTCGCGCACCGCATCGCGCTCGTCGCGCAGGGCGCGCGCACCGGGCTCGTCGGCGCCGCCGTGCCCGATCGCAACGGCACGCAATGCGTGGTGTCGTTCGACCGGATGCGTGCCGTTCGCGCGTTCGACGCGGCGAATCGCAGCATCACGGTCGAGGCCGGCGTGCGGCTGTCCGACATCAACCGCGTGGCGGCCGAAGCCGGCCTCTGCCTGCCGATCGACCTCGGCAGCGATCCGGCGGCCGGCGGCCTCGTCGGCGCCAACGCGGGCGGCAGCCGCCTGATCAAGTACGGCGACGTGCGCCGCAACGTGCTCGGCGTCGAAGTCGTGCTCGCCGACGCAGCGGGCACCGTGATCGACGCGCTCGCGCCGCTGCGCAAACGCAACGCGGGCTTCGACGTCGCGCAATGCTTCATCGGCGCGAACGGCGCCAACGGGCTCGTGACGGCCGTGTCGTTCGCCCTCGCGCCGCTCGAACGGTCGTCGTGCGCCGCGTTCGTCGCGTTTGCGTCGTACGACGCGGCGCTCGCCGGCCTGCTCGCGTTCGAGCGCGTGTTCGGCGAGATGCTGTCGGCATTCGAATTCATGTCGGCGGCGGCCGTCGGCTGCGTCGCGGCCGCGTTTCCGGCGTTGCGCGTTCCGTTCGCCGCAAACGACGCCGCGTGCTACGCGCTCGTCGAGATCGCGACCGGCATGGCGGGGCTCGATGCGCTGCTCGAGGAACGCACCGTCGCGACGCTCGACGCGCTGGCGGGCGAACGCGTGGTGCTCGACGCGGCCTGCGCGCCGGCCGAACGGTTCTGGCGAATCCGCGACGCGCTGCCGGTCGCGGTCGCGCAAGAAGGCCTGCCGCTGTCGTTCGACGTGTCGTTTCCGCGCAGCGCACTGGCCGCGTTCGTCGCCGATGCCGAGCAATGGATCGCGGCCACGCATCCGTCGCTGCGCTGTTACGCGTTCGGGCATTTCGGCGACGGCGGCTGTCATCTCGTCGTGTCGATCCCGCACGCGAGTGCGGAACGCTACGGGCCACTGCAGCAGGTGGCGCTGCGCGGCGCGCTGTACGACCGCGTGGTGCGGGCCGGTGGCTGCTTCAGCGCCGAGCATGGCGTCGGGCCGGTCAACGTCGCGTACTACCGCAAGCATGTGCCGGCCGCGCACCGCCAGGTCGCCGCCGCCGTCCAGCACGCGATCGACCCGCTGGGGTTGATCGGGCGTGTCCGCTACTGACGCGCCGTATCGAGGCGCCATGGAGAATTCAGATGATGTTTCGACGCCCGCCCGGCCCGCGCACCGCTTCCGAACCGGACGCCGGTCAACCGTGCTCCGGTATCCCGGCCACGCTGCCCGACTCGGGTGTCGTGGTCAACGTGCGCGGCGCCGTCTACGTGATCGCGCTGTCGCCCCGCGATCACGCGCGCCCGGCGCTGTGGCGCGAGCTGGCGGATTGGCGCGATGATCGGCAGGCCGATGGACCGCCATGCAATGGGGGTGCCCCGGATGCGTCGGTCGACAGATAGGCCCTGCTCACCGCGAGCGGCACTGCAGCGTGTCTTCGTGCTCACGCGTCTTCCGGTGACGTGAAGGGAGCAACGCATGCAAAGGCGGCGCCGGACCACCTCGGTCGTCCGGCGCCGCGACGGGCGAAGACAAGCGAAGCGCGCGATCAGAACACCGCGTGCCCGCTGATGACGCTCGGCAGCCACGTCGAGAAGAACGGCAGGTACGTGACGATGTTGATCGCACTGAAGATCGCGAGATAATACGGCCACGCCATCTTCGTGGTCTCGCCGATCGACACGTTGCCGATCGCGCAGCCGACGAACTGCACCGAGCCGATCGGCGGGTGCACGAGGCCGAGCGAGCAGTTCAGCAGCAGCATGATCCCGAACTGCACCGGCCCGACGCCGCACGCCATCGCGATCGGCAGGAACAGCGGCGTCGTGATCAGGATGTGCGCGGCCATGTCGACGAACGTGCCGAGGAACACCTGGATGATGTTGATGTACAGCAGCATCAGCCAGGGCGCTGCGGTCGACTGCTTCAGCAGCCCTTCGATCGCATCCGGGATCTCGAGGTACGACATCTGGAAGCGCAGCATGTTGGACACCGCGATCAGCAGCAGCACGACACCCGTCGTACGCGCCGCATGCGTCAGCGCGCGGCGCAGCTTCTCGGCCGTCAGCGTCCGGTAGACCACCGCGGTCAGCACGAGCGAGTACACGACGGCGATCGCGGCCGCTTCGGTCGCGGTGGCAATCCCCTTCGCGACACACACGAGGATGATCGCGATCACCATCAGCCCGGGCACCGCGCCGACGAAGCTGCGCAGCACCGCATACCAGCCGGGAAACGCGGGCAGCGCCGACGAACCGTCTTCACGGCGCGGATAGCCGTGACGCACGGCCTGCCAGTACGCGGCGGCGAGCACGAAACCCATCACCCACAACACCGGCAGCAGCCCCGAGAACAGCAGGTCGCCGATCGACACGCCGCTCACCGGCTGGCCGTGCAGCATGCCGGTGATGCCCTGCGCGGCGAACGCGTAGATGATCATGTTGGTCGACGTCGGCATCAGCGCGCCGGCAAGCGAAGCATGCGTCGTCACGTTGACCGCGTACGCGGCGCTGTATCCTTCGCGCTTCATCAGCGGAATCACCACGCCGCCCATCGCCGACGTATCGGCGGTCGGCGAGCCCGACACGCCGCCGAACAGCGTACAGGCAACGACGTTCGCCATCCCGAGGCCACCGCGGAAGTGGCCGACGGTTGCCTGCGCGAAGCGCAGGATCCGGTCCGCGATGCCGCCGTGCAGCATCAGTTCGCCGGAGAAGATGAAGAACGGCACCGCGAGGAACGAGAACGCATTCATCCCAGAAATCATGGCCTGCATCGCGGTCGCGATCGGCAAGCCTTCGACCATATAGGTCAGCACGCAGGCTATCCCGAGCGCGAACGACACAGGCACGCCCAGCACGAGGAAAATCAGAAAACTGACGGACAGGATCGCGAGTTCCATGGCGTTATTGTCCCGGCGTAGAACGACGAAGCGCGAGCAGGTGCTCGAGCGAGAAGAGGATGATGGCGATCGCCGCGGGCATCGCGATCAGGTAGCGCACACCTTCCGGAATCCCGATGATCGGGATGCGATCGCCCATCGTCTCGGCGGCCATGCTGCCGCAGCCGACCATGATCATGATCGCGAACGCGATCAGGCTCAGGTGCTGGATCGCGATCACCACCGTGCGCGATGTCGGCGGCAGCCGGCGCACGAGCGAATCGAGCCCGATATGGCCGCCGTCGCGCACCTTCATCGCCGCACCGAACATCGCGATCACGATCACGAGCAGCAGCGCGATCGGCTCGACGAAATCCGGCGCGTTCTCGAACACGTAGCGCATCACGACCGCGTAGAACACCAGCACCGTCAGCACCGCCAGGCACGCCGACGCGATCACGGCCAGCACGCGCAACAGCACGTCGTTCACGCAGCGCAAGAGCGGCGCGGCATGCGGCCGCGCCGGCGTCGCGCCGTCCGGGGCGGCGCCCGCCCCGCCCGCGGCCGCTGCGCTGTTCAGGGAAGTGCGACGCGTCACTTGGTGGCCTCGATCTCGTCGACGATCTGCTTCATCTGCGGCGTCTTTTCATACTTGGTCCACAGCGGCTGCATCGCCTTCACGAACGCCGCGCGGTCGATCTGCGCGGCCGGCAGGATCTTCGCGCCGCCCTTCGTCACGGCCTGCTGCGCGGACGCTTCGCGCGCGGTCCACAGCTTCTGGTAGTACGGCACCGAATCGGCCGCCGCCTTCTTGATGGCCGCCTGCTCCTGCGGCGACAGCGTGTCCCAGACCTTCTTCGAGAACACCAGCACTTCCGGCGTCATCGCGTGCTGCGTCTCCGAGTAGTCGGGCGCTACTTCGTAGTGCTTTGTTTCCTCGTACGACGGCATGTTGTTTTCGGCCGCGTCGACGAGCCCCGTCTTCAGGCCCGTATACACCTCTGCGAACGGCATCGGCGTCGGCGTGCCGCCCATCGCCCTGATCTCGTCGACCATCAGGTCGGACGGTTGCACGCGCACCTTCAGCCCCTTCATGTCGGCCGGCGAGCGCACCGGGCGCTTCGCGTAGATCGAGCGCGCGCCGCTCTCGTAGAACGTCAGCGCGATCATCCCCTTCGCGGTGAACGCATCGAGGATCTTCTGGCCGGCCGGGCCATACATCGCCTTGCGGAAATGGTCGACGTCGCGGAACAGGAACGGGAACGACGGGATCAACGATTCCGGCACGATCTCGTTGAACGACGCGCCGTTCACGCGCGCCATGTCGATCGCGCCGATCCGCACCTGGTCGACCGTGTCCTTCTCCGAGCCGAGCGCGCTGTTGCCGAACACCTTGATCGAATCCTTGCCGCCCGTCTGCTTCGACAGTTCGTCGCCCATGAACTTCACGGCCATGTTGGTCGGGAAGTTGTCGCCATGCACGTCCGCCGAGCGGAACACGCGCGCCTGGGCAGACATCGCGCAGCCAGCCATCAGCGCGACGGCCAGGGCAATACGGGAGCGGTTGAATCGGTGCTTCATCGTCAGTCTCCTTGATGGTTGTGCTCGTTGTTGCGCGGCGATCCGCCGGCATGCGCATGCTTCGGCGGCGTGCGCGCTGACCGCTGAGTCATACGTCGTATGACGTGTTGACGCGAATGTACGTCGGTTAATCGTTTAACTCACTTGGTGCATACCCGTAGAAGCATTGTCATGGCGGGTTGTGGGGAAATTTCAGGGAATCGTTTTCTCTGTTTAGGCGTATTTGCGCGAAACGTTTTCTGGATCCGGGGCCGCATTCGAGCCGGAGGGGCGGCCCGTTGCTTCCGCCGGCATCGGGAAGCAATCTTTCGCGTCGCCTGCATTTGTTGTAGGATGACTGATCACACCGCTAGTCCGTTGGCGCGATGCCATGCGCGCGCGCCGGCCACGCACCGCCGCGTGCGGCACGACCGGGAAGGAACGACAGGGAATCCGGGCGGCGGCAGGCGCCCAGGCCTGCCCCGCGCCATCACGTCTGCATGACCAGCGATGTCAGTTGCGCCGCGCGCGCCACTGCCGTCTTCGCGTAGATCGATTTGATCTGCGAGCGGATCGTGCCGATCGACACGCCGCGCAACCCGGCGCATTCCTGCGGCGACAGCCCGTCGCAGCACAACAGCACGGCGAGCTCGGCTTCGGCCGACGACAGCCCGTAGAACACGCGCAGCCGCTGCGCGCGGGCCGACGGCGAACGCAGGTCGGCGGCCGTCATCAGCGTCGCGACGCCCGGCCGCTCGCGCATCAGCCGTGACTGCTCGGGCACCGGCATCAGCGCCAGCGGCAGCGGTTCGCCCGTCGAGCGCCGCAACAGCAGCCCGCCGCGCGCGTGCGCGCGCCGCCATTGCGCATCGTCGACACAGCCTTCCGGCGCGAATCGCCCGTTCACGACCCGCAGCGCCGGTTCGGCCGCGAGCAGTTGATCGGCCGCGCGATTCGTATAGCGCAGCTCACGCTGCTCGCCGAGCAGGAAGACCGGCACCGGAATCGCGTCAAGCGCCGATTCGGCGGCGGCCACGCGCGCTTCGAGCGCGCCGATCCGTGCCTGGATCTGCAGCGCGCGGCCGATGTGCATTCCCATGGTTTCGATCGCGTGGCGCTGGTCATCGGAAAGGCCTTGCGATTCGGGGCCGCTCTGGACGCTGAGGAATGCGCCGGAGCCCTCGCTGCGACGGATGTACAGGCCCGAGATGCTGCCGAGCCCATAAGGGTGAAGGAATTCCTGGTAGAACGCGCCGTGTGCGCGCTGGTGGGCAGACAGGTGCTTGACGTCCTCGAACCAGCGGCCCGCCGGCCAGTTGGCGGCGACCGGCACGACCGGGTCGTACAGATAGAACTCGGTGTTGTAAGTGTCGTAACACGCGGCGACCCACGACGCGTCGTCACCCGCCGCCTGCTCGATCGCCGGCACCCGCGCCGCGTCGTCGAACGACAGCAGCGTGACCATGCGCACGCCGACCCACGATCGCAGCCCGTCCAGCACCGTTTCCCATCGCTGATCGCCGAGTGCCGCAGCATAGACGTCATCGACCCATGCCGATGGAATCAATCCGTTCATTTGCATCTGGCCACCCCGCGCCGTGCGTTTTTGTCGAACGTCTTCTGCGCATCTTAGTCAATCGGCGCCAACGTTTGAATCACTCGTTCGCGCTTGATCGAAATACCACGTTTGTTACCGTTTATCGTCTGACGTAATGGCCGTTTTTCCGGCATATGCGATGCCGATCGCTTTTCATCCGGATCACGGTATGCCATGATGCGGCGCATGACGATTCGAAACACCACGCTCTCGCTGCACCATCACCACGGCCGCCCCCTGTTGCGCCGTGGCTCGTTTCGCATCTAGCAATTGCATCGGGTAAATACCCGATCAAGACGACAACCAAGGCGCCTCCGGCGCCTTTTTTGTTTTTTGCCGCCTCGAAAACCTGCCGCGCCGATCAATCGAACCCGTATGGAGTGTCTTCAATGCAACAGCCCTGGAAAGCAATCGCGTTGCCGGATTTACCGCTGCGCGAGGATCTCAAGTTGCAGCACGCGTACGGGGCGCCGCAGCTCGACGTGCCGGTCTGCCTGAACGTCAACGAGAATCCGTATCCGCCGTCGCCCGCGCTCGTCGAGCGCATCGCGACCGCGGTGGCCGACGCGGCGCGCGCGGCGAACCGCTATCCCGATCGCGACTTTGCCGAGCTGCGGGCGCATCTGGCTGCGTATCTGACGCACGACACCGGCGTGACGGTCGACGCCTCGCGCGTGTGGGCGGCCAACGGCTCGAATGAAGTGATCCAGCAGATCCTGCAGGCATTCGGCGGCCCGGGGCGTTCGGCGCTGGCCTTCACGCCCGCGTATCCCATGTATGACGAATACTGCCGCACGACTTTCACGCGCCTGCATACGTTGCCGCGCACCAGGGATTTCACGCTGGATCGGGATCAGGCGCTCGACAGCATTCGCGAGCACCAGCCGAGCGTGGTGCTGCTGACGTCGCCGAACAACCCGACCGGCACCGCGCTGCCGATCGACGATATCCGCGCGATACTCGACGTCGCGCCGGGCGTGGTCGTCGTCGACGAAGCTTATGCGGAGTTCCGGCGTCGCGGCGTCCCCAGCGCGGTGACGCTGCTGCCCGAGCATCCGCGGCTCGTCGTCACCCGCACGTTGAGCAAGGCGTTCAAGTTCGCGGGCGGCCGCGTCGGGTATTGCGCGTGCGCGCCGGCGGTCGTCGAAGCGCTGAAGCGGGTTCGATTGCCCTACCACCTGTCCGCGTTTACCCAGGCGGCGGCCTGCGCGGCGCTGGCCGCGCGCGACGAGATGCTGTCGCAAGTCGAGGCCATCAAGGCCGAGCGCGATTCGACCGTCCGCTGGCTGCGTGGCCTGGGCCTCACGGTAGCCGATTCCGATGCCAACTTCGTGATGTTCGGCGAGTTTGCGGATCGACACCGGATCTGGAGCGGACTCCTGCGCCACGGCGTCCTGATTCGCGAGTCCGGGCCGCCGGCGTACCTTCGCGTGTCCATCGGCACCGCTGCGGAGATGGCCGCGTTTCGCGCGGCCCTGCTTGACGTGATGACACCCGGACAAGCGACCGGCCATCCGGTCGGCGACGCGATGAAGCGCATGTAAGCGCCGCATCCGACGATGACTTTACTTCATCGTCGCGAACCGCATCTCCATCGCGTCGAGCTTCGCGAGCACCGCTTCGCTGAGCGTCCTGACGTGGCGCGGCACATCGGGCGCCGACAGCAGTTCCTCGATTCGCCCGCGCCAGTAGCTCGGATGTCGCACACGCCCCGCGCCCGACATCGACACATCGTCAGCGTTCGTCTCGCTGTCCAGGAGAGCGACCATTCTCTGAATGTGAGAGAGCTCTCGTTCTGCATAGTCTCGTGCCAGCATATGGATTGAAATTCCCCGAAATACGACAACAGGCCTTCCGTCATCAACGCGCCATCGTGTTGCGATGCAAACGACTCACCGCACACGTCGTGTCGCCATCGTACGCAGAAGCTGTGTCAGTCAACCTCGTGGGCATTCACTGATTTCGACACGGAACGGCGGGCCTGTCCGTTTGTTCTGATGACATCCGACCCGATGCCCTGCGGTCAATCGTAGGCTTGCTGTCGGGTGCTGGCATCTCCCAAAGTGGGGATGCGGCGCGAGATTGGCGGGACGGGGATTTCCGGTGGTGACGGGAAGCCCGGAGTCGCGCGGCAGGAATGCGGTTGCCGGCCGGCGACGGGGCGCCATCGCACCGGCCACTTGAACGGCGCGCAGTCAGCACACTGCCGCCGGGCAGGCAGGAGGCGCGGATGTGTGGCGTGCACGGGCGTAGTGCACGCCCCCATGCGCGACGACTGCGAGCGCGAACGTGGAGCGCCGTGCGCCATATGCGTCGGCCACGGCAACGTCCGCCCCCTGCTCGACGAGCGAGATCGTCTGGATGCAGGTCGCACGACAGCGCAGCCCACCTTCCCCGCCCGCCGCGCAGGTTCGCATCACAGGTATCGAATGCCGCCTGAACCTTCGCGAGATCCTCTTCGTCGAGCGACGTCTCGAATTCGTTCGCCAGCCGTTTCATTTTCTTTCGGCATTGCAGGTGCCTGTTGTCACTCGCAGGCAAGTCGTGTGCCGGATATCCGAATGTTTCGCGGAACTACGCACCCGCGAGAGACGACCCGTTTCAGTCAGTCATCGGCATTGCCCTGCTTCAACCCGAAAATGAAATCCGCTTCCACCGACGCGCCTTTGGGCAATTGCAGCACGCCGACCGACGAACGCGCGTGGACGCCTGCGTCGCCAAGCACCGCGTACAGGACATCGGATGCGCCGTCAGCCACTTCGCTTTGCATCGTGAAGTCAGGCGTGCTTCGCACATAGACGGTGATGCGTGGCACCGTCGCGATCGCGTCGAGCGTGCCGCAGTGCTTTCTGATCAGCGAGAGCGCACGCAGCGCCGATACGCCGGCGGCCCGGCGAGCTTCGTCGAGCGAAACGGATTCCCCCACGACGCCAACGAAATGCACCACATCGCCGATCCGCGGAATCTGACCGGCAATGTAGGCCGTGTTCCCGTCGACCAGGACGGGCCGGTACTTTCCACCAATCCTGATTTCCTCGTCCGGATTGAAGCCGAATTCGGCCGAGATCCGGCTCAGCTTATCGTCTCTGTTCATGGGTGAATTCCCCGATACTTCATAAAAAATGTAAAGCGGAGTTAAGTTTATGCCGGTTGTCTTCAAGAAGAAAACCCGCCGGGAACGGTCAAAGCGACGTGCCGCTGCCGTTAAAAGTGTCCGGGTAACCCTCTACGATTTCTCAAACATGACACACTTTTCAGGTGTTCGAAGCAGTCCTGTGTCGTCTTATCGACAACAAAACGCGTCGTAGAAGAGAATTTCCTCAAAATTTTCCGCTGAAACCGCTATCATGTGTGTACTCAACCTGAAGAGTGATACATGGCAACGTACAAGGAACTGAAAGCCCAAATGGAAGCTTTGGCCGAGAAAGCCGAAGCTGCACGTGCCGCGGAATTCCAGGCGATCGTCGACGACATCCGCACCAAGGTGGCGGAATTCGGCATTACCGAGAAGGATATTTTCGGTACGCGCCGTGGTCGACCGGCCAAGCAAGCGGCCGCCCCCGTGCAGGCAAAGTATCGCGACCCGAAGACCGGGGCAACCTGGTCGGGCCGTGGTCGCGCGCCCGCATGGATCAAGGACGCGAAGAATCGCAATCGATTCCTGATCCAGGAATAAGATTCCAGACGTGCAACGGCGTGCGGGTCAGCACGCCGTCCTGTTATTTGGGCATCGATACCGGCGGTATTCAAAGACCGTTCCGGTTGATGAAGCTTTGTCTCATTCGGCGCGTGGCGGCATGCTACGCGCCCGATCGTATTCTGCCCAATATTTCCTGATTCAACGTTCGTAATAAATCGCAAGCCAGACGGATTGCGTTTCTTCGTGCGTCCACGCGACGCGATGGCGGCAATGCGGCTCGATCAGCACGTAGTCGCCCGGGTGCATTTCATGGCGCGTCGGGCCTTCTTCGAATTCGAGTACGGCTGCGCCCGACAGCAACACGACCCATTCGGCGCGTGAGTCGTCATACCAAAAGCCGTCGGGGCTCGTGTGCCCCATCGATACGATTCGCTCTACGTTCAGACGCTGGCCCGTGACGAGGAGATCGATTTGCTCATCGTTGCCGCGCCGGCCTTCGGTGGCGAACAGGTTACCGGTTTGAAGTTGCATGGATTGGTCTCGTCGATGATCCGCGTAGGGGGAAGCCGGTTCGAAGGCGCCGGGGAAGCGCTCACTCTAGCCCAATGACCTGACGAACACCATTGCTCGGGCAAGACCGGTTCAAGCACATCCATGAACACGCCAATGAATCGATCGCGGCGAATTGATTGCATGACCTCGGCCGGGGTGCGTTCGCGTTCGCATTTGCCGACGACGCCAACCTACGCCGCGCAGATAGCCAGATCGCCATCGTTGCGCATCCGGCTGCCATGTGTCGGGAATGTCTTTTGAGCACTCACGTATTGGCGTGACCGGAACTGAATAATGCGCGCCAGTTTTTCAAGAAATATTCCGCGACCGCAAACCGACACCCTGCATGTCGGGAAAAATCCAAGCCCATTCCCGCCTCGGTATATGGCGGCGCGAGTCGAGACTCGCCTAATCTGCACATCGCAACTCGAACATGTCGACATCCTGAACCGGTTCGCAGATTCACCGGCAGGCCAGGATGGACGAAAAAAACTGAATCGGCATATGCAGGAGTTCATTGTGCGGAGCGCGCTTTTATCAACCTGGCTTGCCAGCAGAGGCACGACCTGCACGAAGAGCGGGATGCCATCCTGTCCAGCAAGTGCCAGCAGCCATTGAGCAATGCCGTCGAGGCGGCGGCCTTGATCCACTTGCCGCGGCTCTGGCACTGCAGCAACCGGTGAATTTGCAGTCTTGTCTCCGCTGAAGCCCGGCACCGCAACGCTGACCTTGTTTGACTCCGGATATATCCTGTCAGGCGAATTGACACGGCGCTTCAAGAAATCACCGGCTAATCACTCGCTGCGCCCGGGAAAGAAAAATTGGACGCCTATATTGACTTCTTCGAATCAGTTGACCTTAATTGACAGTCGAATATCACACGAGCCGGTAGGTTTACACCGATCCGCCATTTTCTGACGAATGTCACAAGCACGGGGCAGATTCGAGTCAGTCAAGCTAATTCAAAATTCCGGTCTCGAGCGGGTCCCGTCAGTACCCGTATCGATACTTCTATTCAATCGTCGTCAGATACGCGATCTGTCATGGAAAATCACTATCCCTCGGGGCCGTCGGATGTACCGGCCGGATTGACGCGTCCCGGCCCGTCCTACAAGCGAAATGCCTGGTTGGCCGTGGCCGGGCTGGTCACGTTCATCGTGCTGTACCTCGCGCTGACCGTCTGGTTTGCGTTGACGGGCATCAACCGGTTGCTGGCGCTCAACGCGCATTCGGGCCCGCTCGACTTCCTGGTCTGTGCATGCAGCCTGTTCCTGACGGTGTTCCTGGTCAAGGCGCTGTTCTTCATCAAGAAGGGCGAGTACGCAGGCGTGATCGAACTCAAGCGCGCGGAACAGCCGGGCCTGTTCGCCTTCCTCGACCGGGTCGCCGACGATGCCGGCGCGCCACGTCCGCACAAGGTGTTCGTCAGCGGACGGGTCAACGCCGCGGTGTTCTACGACCTGTCGCTCGTCAACCTGGTGTTTCCTTCGCGCAAGAACCTGGAGATCGGCCTCGGGCTGGTCAACATGCTCAATCTGAGCGAATTCAAGGCGGTCTGCGCACACGAGTTCGGGCACTTTGCGCAGCGCTCCATGGCGCTCGGGCGATGGGTCTACACCACCCAGCAGATCGCGGCGCATATCGTCGGCAAGCGCGACGCGCTGGACGGCTTCCTGCGACAGTTGTCGCACTTCGACATTCGGGTCGCGTGGATCGGCTGGGGGCTGAGCCTCATCGTGTGGGCGTTGCGGTCGATCGTGGATTCGGGGTTCCGGCTGGTGATGATCGTTCAGCGGGCACTGTCGCGTGAAATGGAGATGCAGGCCGACCTGGTGGCCGTGTCGCTCACCGGCAGCGACGCGCTGATTCACGCACTGCACCAGCTGCAGGTGGCCGACGATGCGTGGGACCGCGCCGTCGGGTTCGTACGCGGCGAGGCCGGGGCCGAACGCCCGCCACGCGATGTCTTTGTCGTGCAGCAGGCCATCGCGACCCGTCTCGGCCGGATTTACAACGACCCGGCCTACGGCCAGCGACCGCAGGTCCCCGTCACCGACGCCGCGGCGTTCCGCGTTTTCAAGGCCGAGCTCGCGCAGCCGCCCCGGATGTGGGCAACCCATCCGCAGAATCACGAGCGCGAGGAAAACGCCAAGCGCACGTACCTGGCGTCGCCGGAAGACACACGCAGCGCCTGGACCCTGTTCGACAACGCGCCCGCCTTGCGCGAGCGCATGACCCGGGAACTCATCGGCGACACCTCGCACGCCGTCGTCGAACCGGCCGTCACGTTGCAGCGCCTCGACGATCAGTTCGCGATCGAACAGCTCAAGCCGCACTATCGCGGCATCTATCTCGGCTTTCCGGTTACGCGCCATGCCGCCCGCGCCGACGAGTTGTACGCAGCGGTACCCGCGGACAGCGCACTCGATCCTGAAACGCTGTATCCGGCCTCGATCTCCCAGGACCTCGAGGCCCTGCGCGCGCTGGACCACGAGCATGCCCTGCTGCGCTCGCTGCGCGACGGTGTGTATGCCGCCGCCGACGGCGTGATTCGACACCGCGGCCGCATCCTCAAACACAGCGAGCTGCAACCCGCCATCGACGCGGTGGGCACGGAGCGCGCCGCGATTCGCGCTCGCCTGGCCGCTACGCTCAAGCGTGTGCGCAGCCTGCACCAGGCGCACGCCGGGCAACTGTCGCCGCAGTGGCAGGCCTATCTGAAGGGGCTGTTGCACGTGCTGCACTATGCGCACCACGCCGAGGCCGAACTGCGCGATACGCAGGCCGCCCTCGCCCGTTGCTGGCAACGCGTGAGCGCGAGCGGATCGGTCAATGCGCGCGGGGTGAAGGACGTGCTGGCCCGCGCGGAAGCCGTGCAACGCGCGCTCATCGACGTGTTCGGCGCGAGAAACGATGTTCAGCCTGGAGAACGTGTCCTGGCCGAACTCGGTCACGAGAGCTGGCCTGCCATGCTGGGCGAGCTCGGCCTCGGCCATCCGGTGCGGGAAAACGTCGGTGATTGGCTACGCGTCGCGGACAGCTGGGTCAATCATGCGGCCGGCTGCCTGTCGAGGCTCGGGCGCGCGTTGCTCGCCGAACTGCTGCATGCCGAGGCGAGCATCGCGGCAGCCACCCGCGGCGAACCGCTGCCGGAATCGCCTGTCGTCGTCCCCGCGGCGCCCGCTGCCTACACCACGCTCGTCACCGATACCGAGCGTTTCCAGCGGGTCGAGCATCCCGACTTCTGGGAGCGCTTCCGTTCGGCGAACGGGTTCCTGCCGGGGCTGGCACGTGCTGCCGTGGCCCTTGGCATCGTTGGCGCGGTGCTGGTATTCGGCTGGTCGCTCGACGAATCCACCGTGACGGTCTACAACCCGCTGGCGCGAACGATCGTGGCCACCGTCGACGGCAAACAAGTCACCCTCGCGCCCGATGCGCATGCAAGCATCGACGTTCACGCGGGCCGGGATATCGCCGTGACCGCACGGACCCAGGACGGCGACCCGATCGACGCATTCCGGACGTCGATCGATCGCGCCGACGCGCACGTCGTCTATACCGTGGCAGGCGCGGCACCCTTGCGTCAGTGGACGGCCGTCTATGGCGCCGCCAGTGCGCCCCCGCCGCGCTTGCTGCCCCCGCAGCGCTGGCAGCCGGCCGTCACCGACGTGGTGTTCGCCGCGCCGCCCGCCAGCATCAAGACCAACGGCGGCGGCGGCATGCGTACCGTGCTCGAAGGCAGCGACGACATGGCGCCGGGCGAGCTCGTCGAGCAGTTGAAGGACGCATCCGCCGCCGCGCCCATGCTGCTGTCCCATGTTCGGTTCGACGCCCCCGAGAGCGCACACCTGAACGACTGGCTGAACCTGGCCGGTGCCGTTCCCGGTTTCGACGACGCGTTTGCGGCGCGCCGCGCGCGCTTCCCGATCGACATCGTGGCCATGCGATTCGAACAGAATGCCGCCAAGGGCACGGCGGCACACGACGCCGTATGTGCACGGCAGCGGGCATTGGCCGACAAGGCGCCGGATCAACCGGACCTTGCCTACCTGGTCGCGCGATGCATGCCGGCAGGCCCCGCCCAGGATGCCGCGTTCGACGCCGGGTATCGACGCTGGCCCAATTCCGCGTGGTACGCCAATGCGGCCGGCTGGAACGCCAGCACCCAGGGACGCTACCGCGATGCGCTGGCCGACTATCAAACCGCGCTGGCCGGCAGCCCCGCGTTGCGCGAATACGCGGCTGTCGAACTGCTGCGCATGGCGCGACTGGTCGATCCGGAAGCGGCCCGATCCCGGTTCGTCGCGTTGGCCGGCCAATCCTCCACGGTGCGCGGGCTGCTGATGTACGAGCCCGGGGAAACGCCGCCGGCCGGTGCGTATCAACCGATTGCCTTGCTTGCCGGCGGCCGGCTGGACGATGCGGTGGCGTCTTCCGCCGGCAGCCCGGCTCACGCCCACGTGCTGCGGATGGCGGCGGCCTCGAACGGTGCTTCAGCCGCGCTGCGCACACGTGCGCTGAGCCTCGCGGCGGACGACGGCGTTGACCAGTACACGGCGATACTGGCGCTCGCGATGGGGTCCCCTGCCGACACACCGGCCATCCGGACACTCCTGTCAGCGCTCGGGACGCAGTATGACGTCCAGGATTTGCCGGCCCGGCTGAACCGTTTCCTCGCTTCGGCGCGCAATGGCGATACGACGGACGCGGTACGCGCGCTCGACGGCTTGCCGGTGGTGTTGCGTGCCCAGGCGCTGGTTGCCGGCATCTACGTGATGAAAGAACACGCGCCGGAGGAATGGCGTACGTTTGCACGGCGAGCGCTATTTGCCGCCGAGCGGCCGTATTTGGGGTAGGCTGCGCGCCGATTGCAGCCTGCAGGCGGGCAAGCCTGCAGACGCCGCGAGCGATTCCCCCGCTCGCGGCGGCCCGCGATACCGGCTTCTCCCTGAACCATGCGCGGCATCGCGGAGAGATCGGTTTCATCCCCTGCCTCCTGATTCGGCAAGACCAGCGCGGTTGTCCATGAGAAAGGCAAGCATTGCGTTTGCGGCCTGCCTGGTGGTCTCGGCGCTACTCCTGTATTTGGGCATCAAGCTTTACGCCGGGGTTGTGGCTCAGCATGTTCCGGGCTATCCAAACCGTGGTCAGCGCTATTCCGGCCTTTTGCTGCCATGCGGCCTGGTTGATTTGAACATCATTCTGGTTGGTTTTTCTGGCAGGTTGCGCTGGCGATACGTCACGTTGGCCCTGTCAACTCAATGCATCGCGCGACAGTGACCCCATGCTCCCGCCTGGACCGACGGTTTCGAGTGTGGTGACGGAATGGAGACATGGGTTTGCTCGATCAAACCGCCTTGATTCATCGTAAATCCATCGAAACGAGAAAGACAACTCCAGATCGACCGATTCCTGTTTCAGGATTGGAAAAATCACCTTGAAATTATCGCGCCAATAATTTCAACTTTATCAGCCATTTAAAATAAAACAAAGATACATTGCATTTTGCTTGCAATGAATGACGAATGATGTAGGCTTGACGCCGCTGTCGTGAACTTCTTGCAAACCTTATCCGTGGTGCATTTAACTATGCGCAATTTATCAGGTCGTTTCGCATCGAATTCGATTAAAACCCTCACTGGAATGCTGCTGATTGCAGCCTGCGTGGCCGAAATCGCCCATGCGGCGCCAATCGAGACGTCGTTGCAACGCTCGATCGAGCAGGCGCTTGAATCCCGATCGGGCAAGACGTTGGCACTGCCGGCCCAGTCGGACAGCGGCCTCGTCGAAGCAATAAAGACCGATGACGTTTCCGGATGGATATTTGGTACTGCGACGCAAATCCTGCGTGATGACGAATCCGCCGATCCCGTCACGAAGCTGTTCATCGCGCGCAACGTGAATGGTCGATGGATCACGGGTGTGGAGGGCAGCAGCAAGTTCGGAGAACTGCTCGATGCGGCGCCCCCCACGCTGCTCGCGGCCGACGAGCGAAAAAATCTCGCGTCACGACGCGCCTCGCTTGCGCCGCGGGCGGCGGCATTGCCGCAACCGGGCCTTGCGTTGCCGTGGGAGCAGAATGCCGGGTGGTATTGGACGGGCGGCGCACACGGCTGGTCCGGACAAAGCCGGCCGTATAACTCGCTCGATTTCTCGGGTGGCAACGGCCGCGTGCTGGCGGCGCGAGACGGCTATCTTTACAAGAGCTGCGAGCGCAACGGCAGCGCGATCGTGAAGGTGGTTCACGACAATGGCTATGCGACGACTTATTACCACATGGTCCAGCTGACGTCGCTGAACAGCGGCACACGTGTCCGTCAGGGGGAATATCTCGGCACCGTCGGAAACGGCCTGCCGTGCGGCGGACAAACGACGGGGCCGCACGTTCACTTTTCATTGAGCAAGGACGGCAATGACGTGTCCGTCAATGGCATGACGATCGGCGGCTGGCAATTCTTCGAAGGCACTTCACCGTATTCCGGATACGCGGTTCGCAATCAACGGCGCGTCTCCCCGCAGGCCTGGCTGGTCAACTACGGGAGCGCGGATTCCGGCGATCCGTCCACGCCCGTCAGCGCGCGCGTACAGGCGCCGGGGCAGGCGAACCTGCGCAGCGCGCCTTCGTTGTCGGCGCCGATTGTCGGTACGCTCGAGAACGGGCGCACCGTGCAGCTCGCTTGCCACCGGTACGGCGACTCCGTGAATGGCAACTGGGGCGCCACACGGCTTTGGTATCGGCTCGACTCGAATCAGTGGATCTCCGACGGATTCGTCTACACGAACAGCAATGACCCGGTGGTGCCGGAATGCGTGAATTAGCGCCGGCGCGGCGGCGCACGCCTGGCTGCCGCAGTGCGCCGCGCGCGGCCCCGGGCCCGGTTCGAGTCATCGTGCGCGCCTGACCGCTACCAGGACGCACGGCCCCCTGCCGCGAACCGGCAGCTGCGGCCACGACACACCGGTCGACGTACCGCGCGGCAGCCCGTGCGCGCCGCGTGCGTCAGTCAACGCGTCGCGTCGGCAACCGACTCACTCGGTCAGCAATTCGGTGCCGACGCGCGACGAAATCCCGACCAGCTGTTCGGCGGGCTGCGGCCGCGCGAACAGGAAGCCCTGCGCCTGGTGGCAACCGATCTCCCGCAGGAAAGCCAACTGCTGTTCCGTCTCGACGCCCTCCATCACGACATCGAGCCCCAGCGCGCGCCCCATCGCAACAATCGCGCGCACGATCACGTCGTCCGTGCAGCCCGAACCGCAGTCCGTGAAATGGGCGCCGTGACGGCAAGCGGCCGTTGGCATGTCCGTCGAACAACGGTGATCGCCGTGCCAAAACAAACCGCACTTCATGCGTTTCGGATATTGCGGCCGGCGCAACGCCGCCAAGGACGCCCCATACCTTTCAAGACATTTCGATTGCCTTCCACACGAACAGAACGGCGACCGATTCGTCCCGCGGGAATAAAACCCAGCCGGCTCCGGTATATCGGGGCATCACGCCGCTCACCACGTCGAACGAGCCGGTGCACTACGCCCCACCGCAACGGAGAGACCGCAATGTCACGCCCTGACCACGTCGCCTACACACGCTTCGCGATCGCCATGCACTGGTCGATCGCAATCTTGATCCTGTCGAACCTGTTGATCGGGATCTACATGGATACATTTCCGCACAACTCGTCTCGGTTCAACAGCATCCTGTTCTATCACGCGTCGATCGGCAGCCTCATCTTCATGCTGACCGTGCCGCGCCTCGCGTGGCGTGCGACGCATACACCGCCGCCGCTGCCGGCCAGCGTGCCGGCGTGGCAGGCGCGGATCGCCGGTGCACTGCACGGCGTGCTGTACCTGCTGCTGTTTCTCGTGCCGCTGACCGGCTACGTGCACCGCCTCGCTGGCGCCCATCCGGTCAGTTTCTTCGGAATCGCGGAATTGCCGGTGCTGGTCGGCCGCGACGAACCGCTGCGGCTCCTGACCGACGCACTGCATCGCGCGCTGGTGCTGACGCTTGGCTTGCTGCTGGTCATGCACATCGCGGCCGGGCTGAAGCACAAGTTCGTCGATCGGGATGGTGTCGCGGAGCGGATGGGGATCTGAGCGCGACGCGGCGGTTGACGTCGCCCAAGGCGGCCCCTCGAACATCGGTCACGCTGGCTGGGTACGCCCTCTTCATCCTCTACGGGTTTGCCTGGTGCTTTTCCGGGGGCAGCATACTTTGCGGGCTGCCCGTCCGTGCCGTTGGTGAACAAGGCACGTCGACCCAGTCTGCTCAGCACGCCACGATGCCCTGGAAATCCATTTTCCATGCGGTCCGCCAGGGATCGTCGTTACCTTTAGCGAATACGGATCTTCCGTCTGCCCGATATCGCCGATCGCTCCATGAAATACGGCGAAGAAACGCCACCCGACGACCGATACGGCATCAGTTCGAATGACGCGCAAACGGGCGACGGTGCGACAGACCAACGGAAGCTGTCGGGCGGCGCGTGCTTCCTGCGCCGCGCGCCACGCTCGCGGCTCGCTTGCCTGAAAAGGACTGGCCTGAAATCGATCATCGGCAGAGCGGCACTGACACGTCAGCCATCGATCTGGCGTTGCCGATCGGCCGCCGTCGGTCGACGCCAGCGTCATGCTCACTGCGCGAGTGCGGGATCGATCTCCCTCTGCGTCAGGCCGAATGCCGCCATTCTGGCTCGATGGTCCGGCGAACCCAGGTATGCACGGAGTTGCCTGTTGACCGCATCGAGCAGATCGCTGTCTCGCGGGTTGAACGAGAACGCGCCGAGCGGGAGCCCCTGTTGCTGATCCGCCGTTCCCCGCACGTGCGGCACGGCCTCGAGCGCGGAACCGCCGATCCGATTCGCCACGATGCGATTTCCGACGGCGGTACTCGCATATGCGTCGATTTTTCCGGAGAGGACCGCATCGATCGCGTCGGCTTGTTGCGCGAACATGACTATCTGGTCCCCGCTTACGCCCGCCGCTTTCGCCGAGTCGTGCTGAACCTGTCCGGCAATGATGCCAAGGCGGGCATCGGCGCGTTTGGCCAGTGACGCATAGCTGTCGAGACCTTTCGGATTCCCGGCCCGAACCAGAAAGCCGTCTCCGATCCCCCATACGGGTACGCTGAACGCCACCTTTTCGGCGCGTTCAGGCGTGACGAAGAGCGGAACGTTCATGTCCCAGCGCCCGGTCGCAACGCCGGGCAGCAATTCACTGAACGTCGTCAGTCGATGCTCGATCTGCGTGACGCCGATCGCCCGAAGAATGGCATCGGCCAATTCAATGTCGGCGCCGGTGGCGGCACCTTCGGGTTTCGTCCATCCAAAAGGGGGTTCGTCGATGTACGCAATCGTCACCTTCATCGCCAGGTCTCGCGAAATGGGAACGGCGGCCGCATCCAGAGCGGAGTGCTGATCATTCTACCTGGTGGAGCAGATGTCTCGTCGGGGTCGTCCGGAGCCGTGCGCGTCGCCCAGGCGCCGCCATTCGCCGCTGGTCGCAGTGCCGATGCGGAATGACCGTCTCGTCAACCAACCACTTCGGTACTGCCCGCAGAACGAACGATCAACGAGAGGAATTTTCAGTTCACGACACCCGCTTGAGGTGAAGCGCGGCCAGCAGAGTGCCGCTTTGCCGGAGTAGCGCAGCCACTACTCCGGACTTCCGCGCCGGCGATCAGAAGCCGTGGTACATGCCAATGTTGACTTGAACCTGGTTGCCGCCCGATGCGGTGTTGCCAAAGTCGGCAACCGAAGCCTGAGCGCCCTGAGCATGAACGTACCCGCCCATCGCGTACAACGCGGTGCTCTTCGACAGCGAGTACGTCGCCCCCAGCGACACCTGGTTGATCGACGCCATCGTGCGGCCCTGGGCAGCCAGCGTGGGCGTGGCTGCGGAACCGTAGACGTACGTGTACCCGGTCGCCAGCGACAGCGCCGGGGTGACCTGGTACTGCAGGAGGGCACCCAACACGTTGAAGTGGATCGACGGCTGGCCGGCGTTGCCCTGGTACTGAGCGTTCGAGTAGCGCAAGCCGGCCGTGTACGGACCAATCTGGTATTGAGTCGCGACTTGCGCGATGCCCGCGCTCTTGAACGCATTGCCGCCGTTGTAACCCGAACTCGGATAGCCCAGCGCACCACCGAAACTCGGTTGCGCTGTTGCGTTCGTCCACCCGTTCTCACCCTGGTTTGCGGCATGGAAGTAGCCGCCGGCAACCGTCAGACCACCCTGAGCGTAGTTCGCAGCCACCGACCACGATTGCCCCGAACCCATCGAACCGGCAACGCCGCCGAACGAGTACGCGCCTTCAGCCTGGAAGCCATGGATGAGCGGCGAAATGTACTTCACGGCGCTGTTCTGGTTCGTCGTGTTGTCGTTGTTGTCCACGTCGCCCGGGGTCGAGAATGTCGACGCCGAAATGGCGTCGCCCGTCAGGACCTGAACCATTTCCGTCACGGCGTCGAGCTGGCGCCCCAGACGCACGGTACCGTACTGATCGGAAGCGAGGGATACGTAAGCCTGGCGGTTGAACAACGAACGCGTGGAACCGATCGGCCCCTGGCCGCCTATGCCGCCTGTACCGATGTTGAAGCCGTTTTCGATCTTGAAGATTGCCTTGAGGCCGCCACCGAGATCTTCCGTCCCCCTGAGGCCCCACTTGTTCGAACCTGCGGCACCACCGTCGAGGCCGAACCGCTTGTGGCCATTGATGTTCGACGTGTAGCCGATACCCGCATCGAGCATGCCGTACAGGGTGATCGACGACTGTGCCATTGCTGCCGACGATGCTGCGAAGGCGGCAACAGCGATAACGCTGACCTTGATTTCCTTGTTTTTCATCGGTATTTCGCTGTCAGGAGTGGTTTCGGGATTGTTTGAAACGGTTTTTGTTGTATTCGAATGCAGATGACGGCGCACGACCTGCGCGTCGTCTCGAGCCGCAACGGCCGGCGTCATGTTCTCCAGATCGGCATATCTGACTCAATCATTTCGTCATCCTCAAAATTTCATGCAGGAAGGCGTCTCGCATCTCGACCTGTCCGGCATTCTCTCGATTAGAACCATCGCGGCGTCCCTGCCTGGACGAAAGCCGCTTTCTCGCTTCCGTTGCCGCTCCAGTTCCACGGCGACGCGGATTGATAACATGCCGAACCGCCTTGAAGCAGCACAAACACGTTGCCTTCCAGTTCCAGCAATACCGCCCCGTCGATCACGCAAAGGGACTCGCCCCTGAGTGGCGACTTCCGAGCGCGTCTTGCCTACAGGGCAGCACCCGAGAATTCACTCGAACCGACGTCCTGCCACCGCATTCGTGATCCGGACGAGCAGATGTGCCAAATCCACGCAGCCGAAGAACCCAAGCGAATCACCGCGCGAAACCGAACGTTTCTTCGATGGCATTTCGAAGAAGCACGGCATCGTCACGTTCCATGCGCGCGCCATTCCCACGAGCGAGATCGGCGATGACGAAGCCGGACCACGCTCGACCCGCGCTACAACACGGCCTGGAAATACCGGCCGCCATGGCAGGCCGGTTGCACGTCCGATTCAGCCGCCGGCGAAGTACGCCGACCTGTTTACCGAGCGCCAACGCAACCGGGCCGCGCTTTGCAGGTGCGAAAAACCATATCAGGAACATAAATCGTCGTCAAAATTTGTTTGATATAAGTTAATCGCGTCTGATAACCCTGAGCTTTACCGGGATTTCCCTAATAGGAACCGGCGCCAAGACAAAGCGTCAGGGAGATCCGTGCCGTCACTCTGATGCACGGCTCGCATGGCATCGAGCCATGTAGCGAGCTGACGCCGGAAACTCCCGAGCGGCGAGGCGGGCCAGGCACCTGGCGGTCAAACGGTCGGGATGCACCGAAACCTGTATGCCGTTATGTCGGCGTGCGGATCAAAAACTTCTCCCGATCTTGTCCGGCCATCCAGCGCGGTGTCCGTCCACGTCCACTCCAGACAGCGCCTGACACAGGATCCCGATATTTCGCGATCGCCGGTGCGCGACGCCTGACCCGACAGGGCACACATTGGATCCCGACAAACAAATCCTCAGGCCTCAGATCGAACTCGGCAATGACTTTCTGGACGTCCTTTACGGCGTTCTCCATTTCATTCTTGCGCGCAAGTTCCACCTGAGCTTGAAGTGTACGCATCTTGGCTTTCAGCTCCAGGTAGGTAGACATCTCGGTTCCTTTGGTTTGTGCAACGTTTTGAACTGGTCGATTTGCAACCGTCATAATTCAATATTTTTCGCAATACTTACTATTTTCAACTGAACGAATGCAATGATTGTTCGGAATAAAAGGCGCGATCGACAGGGGCGATCGCGAACCGCCTGCGCCGAGAGCTAACGCGTCGCAGAATACAGGCGGGGGCCAGCGACTGAGGCTAGTAATTCTTACGGAAACAAGCCGATCTGCTCACTGCTTGATAACCCGGCTGCATGCCGAGCGCGCAAGCGCTACGACAGCCGGATGCAGATGGGATTCCAGGCTCGAGCGACCGGAGAAATTGCAAAGACGCGCTCGCTGCGCCCGCGCGCCCGTCGGCACCAGGATGCTTGTGTCCCCCCCGCCTGTTCAAGGGTTCCTGCAGTCGACGATCGCGTCCAGCGAATCGTGCCGAGAGACGCACGAGGGTGTCTACGCAACGTTTCGGCACGTCGATAGTGCGCAGTGTGCGGTCAGCCATGGTGGTCTCTCTATGTGTACGCCAACGTCAGGCCGCAGACGATGTTCGCAGCATCGTCTACGGCCGCTTCCGGCGCGTCACTGCCCGATTTCGGCAAAATGCACCGAGGATTCGTTCAGGAAGTCAACGAGCTCCAGCGCGTCTCATTGATTTCCCTTCAACTTCAACCAGACCTTGTTGCGTAGCTGAATCGCCGCAGGCGAGCACATCTTGTACGGTTTGAGCCTGTCCTTGTATTGCTCGGGCATCTTGGTCGCGGGGTTGTTCAGCAGCGCAGGATCAACGTAGCGCTCCGACCCGATGATCTCGTTGTTGTATCGAATCGCGTTCGTCACCAGCGCGATGTTTTCAGGCCGCATCATCCAGTCGACGAACTTGTAGGCCGATTCGACGTTCCGCGCTTTCGCCGGGATAAGCAGACTATCCATGAACAACCGGACGCCCTCTTTCGGATACACGAATCGAATGCTCGCCAGACGATCCTGTGCGCGCGCAGCGGCACCATTCCAGATGTGCTGAACGGTGATTTGCCTGGACGCGAGACGGTCGATCGTTCCGTCGTTGCTGTATGTCTTCACGAACGGCTTCTGCTTCTGCAAGACGTCAAGCACGCGCTTCGCATCCTCGGGGCGCTCGGTGCATTCGTCTTGCCCCAGATACCAGCTCGCGGCCATGTACAACTCCTCCTCGACGTCCAGATCGCCGATCTGGCCGCGCAGTGCCGCGGGGGGCTCGAAAAAGGATTTCCAGCTATCGTCGAGCCTGCCGCCCGGCACGCGCGCGCTGTCATACGCAAACCCGGTCAGGACGATCGTAAAGGGCATCGCGTAGTCCCGCTGAGAATCGAATGCCGGATGACGGTATTCCGGCTTGATGTTTGCGATATTCGGCAACTTGCTCTTGTCGAGCTTGAGCAACAGGCCGGATTTCACGAGCACCGGGACGTAATAGTCGCCGGCCACCACGACGTCGTAGCCGCCGCCTCCCGCCTGCAGTTTCTGGGTCAGTGCGGCATCGCTTGCATAGGTGTCCAGCGTCGTCTCGATACCGGTATCCGTCTCGAACTTCTTGATCAGGTTCGCAGGCAGGATGCCGGGCCAGCTTCCGATATGAAGCTCGGCAGCCTGCGTCGTCACAGCGGCAAGGAGCAACATCGCCCCGATTGTTTTTTTCATACTGTTCCTATTGCTTGGAGATTTGCGTGATGTATCTCGGATTGCCTGGGCGTGGATCTTCTTTTACCTCGAGCACCGATGAGCCAGACCGCGATCAGCTGCACCGACGAAAGGCCGATGACGACGGTCGAGACCGCACTGACCTTGGGCGTGATCCCGATCTTCATCGCACTGAAGATGTACATTGGCAGTGTGGTCATGCCGGCCCCGGCGAGAAAGTAACTGGTGACGTAGTCATTCATCGATGCGACGAACGACAGCAGCGCCCCTGCGACTATGCCGGGTAGCGCCAAAGGCAAGGTGATGTGCCGAAACGCCGCCCAGGGCGTGGCCGACAGGTCCGCGGCGGCCTCGAGCAAGGTGCGATCGATCCGTTTGAGCCGGGCTTTGATCGGCAGGTAAGCAAGCGGCACGCTAAAGACCACATGCGCGAACAGGACGACGCCAAATGCGGGCTCGGTCCCGAACATCGAGAACAGCATCATGGTGGCGATCGCCAGCACGATTTCGGGTATTGCCAGAGGAAGCGCGATGAGAAGTCCCGCCGGGTCGAAACCGCGCCGATCGCTTCGCGACCACCAGGCGACCGCTGCACTCGTCGCAAGCATGGTGGAAAGCACCATCGACGCCAACGCCAGCAGCAGCGAGTTCTTCGCGGCGCGGACCAAGGTCGGATCAGACCAGGCTTCCACGTAACCACGGATACCGAACCCGTCCCATATGAGGGCCGACTGACCGACGTTGAAGCTCATCCCTATCACGATCAGCATCGGCAGATAAAGGAACAACAGTGCCGCGAATGCGATTGGACGCGTCAACGGAAACCGGCGCAGGTCACGCGAACTCATGAACGCGCTCCTGTCGTTGAAAGAGCACGCCCAGTCGAGACACGAGCATCGCCAGAAGCACGACGGCGAGCAATGCAAACGACATGGCAGCGCCCAAAGGCCAATCCCGTCCACCGGCGAACTGGAAATCGATCAAGTTGCCGATCATGAAAGCATGGTTGCCCCCGAGCAAACCCGGGATCGTATAGGAGCCCAGTGCCGGAACGAATACGAGGCCGACGCCCGCCATGATGCCCGGACGACAGCACGGCACGACGACATGGGCAAGCGCGGCCGGCTTGTGTGCGCCCAGATCGTAGGCCGCTTCGACCAACCGCCAGTCGAGATCATCGAGCGCCGCGAAGATCGGCAGGATCATGAATGGCGTGAACGCATAGACGAGGCCGATCACCGTCGCGAGATCGGTATAGAGCAAGCCGAGCGGGCCTTGCATGAGGCCGGCCCTGGTCAATATCTGATTCACCAGGCCGTTGTCCGCGATGATGATGATCCACCCGTACATCTGGACGACGACGCAGGTCCAGAACGGGATCGTGATCAAGATCAGCAACGCGGCTTTCCACTTCCGCGGGCGCGTCGCCATGAAAAGCGCCGTCGGGAATCCGATCAACAGACATCCCGCGGTGGTCAGCAAGGCCATGACCATCGACCGGGCAAAAATGGCGAGATAACCCCGCTGAACGACAAGCGAACCATCAAAGTCCCGGTCGAAGACGACCCGCTCGTACGCCCGAGCAGTGAAGTTGCCCCACGCAACACCGCCGAAGTCGAGCGGCACACTGAGCGAAACCACTGCCAGGACGATCATCGGAAGCACAACACCCGCGACCATGACGGGCACCGCCGGGTTATTCATCTTCCGCCATGATTTCAACAGGTTGACTATAGGGACTTGGCGCACTACCCATAACCTCAAATCGGTTCGATTGGCAGGAAGCGTATCAAATTGGCTGCTTTATATACAGGGGTTGCCCGTGCCGTTCGCGCCAAAGTGTTACCCGTGAGCGCCAATGAAATTATAAATTTGGCGGTCGGTATTTTTTGGTAAATTATTTCAAATATGGAAATTCACTAATTAGTGTAATTGTGATCGTCGTAGGGATATTAAATTATTGGCCAATCGCCAGGCCGCCATGAACGGTCGTCGGGTGCTGTCCCACGCCGATGGCCGAGTGGCGGCCCGTGCGGCGCTTTGCGGCTTCGCCGATGGTCGCGTGCCCCTCAGTCCGCGGCGGCGCATGTGGACATGCTATCCCGTTCCTGCGTCATGATCGTTGGTGGAATTGCAAAAATCGTGAGATAGTTGCCCAAGTCGTACCACGTATATTTCATATAACGAGATGAGAGACGATATCGAATATGGCCATTGCTGAGAAACTGGAATACCGCCGAATGACCGAGCGCGACATCGGCGCTTTTTATGACGTGCGATTCTCCGTGAGCGAGAATAGAATCCATCCGCACCAAGTTCACCTGCTCAACCGCAACCTCTTGATCGAGAAAATCAGGCAGGGAGGCGGCTGGATTTGTGAATCTCGTGACGAGGTGGTCGGGATCTGCCTGCCGGTCATCACCGAAAAGCCGTTCATCACCGCGTTGTTTGTGAGGCCGTCATTCCATGGCGCCGGCATCGGCCGCGCGTTGCTCGACCGTGCGTTGACGTGGTTGAAGGAAAAGGGCGTGGCCCAAGTCACGCTCGTGACCGATCCGGGCTCGCGAGCCGATGGCTTCTACCAGCGTCTCGGGTGGAAGCGCGGCGAACTGGACGAGTATGGATGCCAGGTCGTGTTTACGAAGTCGCTCGGAAATGCGTGATCCAAGGCGTCAAATGAAGCCGGTAGCCGACGTCAGTCACCGCACTGCAGCGCAACGTCCCGCGCCGCTTCACACCATCTTCATCACGCTCGACTTCATGAAGCGCATGGGGGTTCCCGTCGACGTCCTGCTGAGAGGCACGGGCATTTCTCCGTCGGACGTCGAGCGACCCAACGCAATGGTCACGCATGCACAGGAAATGGTGCTGTTTGCGAATGCACTCGAGGCAACCGGCGACACCGCGATCGGGCTTCATATCGGAAACGCGATCCCGGTGACATCGTACGGCCTGCGAGCCCACGCGATGCTGGTGAGCCCGACGTTGGGTGACGCGCTGCGCCTGGGCTTCGAGCATCCATTGCTGGGGATCAGTTATTTCAGAATGAGGATGACGACAAGGGGCGATGTGGCCAGGATTGCGGTTGGCGGCTATACCTATCGGTCGGATCTCCTTGTCTTGAATACCGACATGGTTTTCACCGCCATTCGCCGAGAGATGCATGATTTGATCGGCAAATATCCGGCGTTTCTGAGGATAGGATTTTCTTATCCGGAGCCACCGCACGCGGAATCTTACCGCGCCTATTTCAACTGCCCGATCGAATTCAATTCCAGTGAAAATTTTCTTGAGTTCGATCGATCAACGCTCGAGACCGCGCTTCCGCTCGCACACCCGATAGAATTCGAATTGGCAAAAAAGGCGTGCGCAAAGCGCGAATTCGAACTGGCGCACTGGGTTCCGTCGGACCTCATCGGACGACTGCTCGGCCTGATGTATGACAACCCCGCATGTCAAGACATCGCCGATTTTTCCAGCGCGCTCGGACTTTCACTGCGCAGCTTGCAGCGGAAACTCCAGGAAATGGGCACGTCGTTCAGCGCCATGCACAACCTTGTACGTCAAGACCTGACGTCGCAATATCTGTCCAAAAAGGAATATTCGATCAAGGAGGTTGCTGCGCGACTGGGGTACAAAAACACATCCGCATTCAGCCGGGCGATGAAGCGCTGGTCGAAAGAAGCGACCGGATGACATCCGGAAGATTGTCTATGTGACCCACGCGATCGAGTCGCGGTACATGCGGCTTCGCAAGATCATCAAGGCGGCAGCCGATCGTACACGTCGCCAGCCGCCCTTCATCCAACCACCGCCCTCAACCACCCCAGCAATTCCGCCTGCGCACTCCCCGCCGCCACCGGTTCCGGCGTCAACAAGCAGTAATGCGAGCCATCCTCGACGAACCCCATCGGCGCGACCAGCACACCGCTTTCGATATCATCGCGAACGAGATGCCACGGCCCCATGGCGACACCGAGCCCCGCGACCGCCGCCTGCAGGCTGAAGTAGAAATGGTCGAACACCTGCCCGCGCCCGCCCGCCACCGGCTGATGCGCCGCCACCGCCCATTCCTTCCACGCGTCCGGCCGTGTCCGCGTATGCAACCGCGGCGCGTCCGTCTTCAATGAACGATCGCCGCGACGCGCAGAAAACCACGCATCGACCTTGTCCGGCCGGCAAACCGGCCCGACCTTCTCCGCGAACAGCCGCTCCGCGTGATAACCCGCTGGCCACGCAAAGTCATTGCGTCGAATCGCCATGTCGATGCCGCTGTCGAACGAAAACGGACCACCCGCGGCAGCCAGGTGAATGTCGATGCCTGCATGCCGCTCCTGAAAATCCGGCCAGCGCGGAATCAGCCAGCGCATCAGAAGCGTCGGCTCGCACGACAGAACCCAGCGCCGCGCCCGGGCGGCCTCGGTACGCAATTCCTGCGCGGCGTGACGCATCAGCCCGAGCCCGTCATGGACGGCCTGCGCCAGCTTGCGGCCCGCATCGGTCAGAAACACGCGACGGCTGCGCCGCTGAAACAGCGCCACGCCCAGGTCGCCCTCGAGCAATCGCACCGCGCGGCTGACCGCGCCATGGGTCAAGCACAGTTCGTCGGCGGCACGGCTGAAGTTCTCGTGACGCGCCGCCGCCTCGAAGCAACGCAGCGCCATCAGCGAAGGCAGGTTCACGCGAACCGACTGTGAGTCAATCTCACCATTCTGGTCAGAAATCATCGCTTTTCCCGATGGAACATGATCCATAAGATTGGGCCATCAAGCCATCAATCGCAAGGACAAGACGATGACCGAGTTGATAGTTGTAGTCACCATCACACTGCTTGCCGTGATCAGCCCGGGGCCGGATTTCGCGATGGTCACGCGCAATAGCCTGATGCTGTCGCGCCGTTCGGGCGTGCTCACCGCGCTGGGTATCGGGCTCGGCGTGACGATTCACGTGAGTTACACGCTGCTGGGCGTCGGCCTGCTGATCCACCAGTCCCTGTGGCTCTTCAATGCCGTCAAGCTGGTCGGCGCGATCTACCTGATCTACCTCGGCGTGAAGATGCTCATGACGAAGGCCGGCAACGGGCGGCCGGATGCACCGGCCGCACCGCTATCCGATCTGGCCGCGCTGCGCACCGGCTTCCTGACCAATGCGCTGAACCCCAAGACCACGGTGTTCATCGTCAGCCTGTTCATGCAGGCCGTGCGGCCGGACACGCCGTTGATCGTGCAGATCGGCTACGGCGCGTTCATCGCCGTCGCGCATGCCGGCTGGTTCAGCCTGGTGGCCCTGTGCTTCTCCGCGACGGCCGTCCGCGACCGCCTGCTGGCAATGCGCCACTGGATCGACCGGACCTTCGGCTGTCTGCTCGTCGGCTTCGGCGTCGCGCTCGCCATCGCGCGCGGCGGGCGCTGAAGATCGAATCCGGCCGCCGGCGTGAACGAGCCCGGCGACTGATAACCGAGCCCGCGCGCATGGATCACCGCCGCTTTTTTCCGGCCAGCTTGCCCGCGCTGCCGGAAATGGAATTCGTGATGATGCATGGCGCGGTGCTGCCGGCCGCCGTCGAATTCGCCGCGACGATTTTCGATGAAACCGCCATGCGCAACGGGGCAGGCACGCGCAACAAGCGCTAGCGGGCATCGTTCACGGTTGAGGTCCGAACCACGCATTCGCCGACGCATTCGCCTTCGCCCCCCACGGCGCGCCGCTTGCGAAACAGCCGCGCGCCGGGCGCGGTGCGTCGCCGGTCTCAGCGCTTCGCGGTCAATCCCGCCCGCACGCCCTCCGGTTCCCGGCGCCGCCCGAGCAGCGCCGCCAGCGACAGGTCCGCGAGCTTGCCGAACGGCGCGCGCAGCAGGCTCGGCAGGTTCCAGCGCCCCAGCACGAACACGCCCTTGGCATGGCTCATCGCGCGGAATCCCTCGATGCCGTGATACGCCCCCATCCCGCTCGGACCGACGCCGCCGAACGGCAAGTCCTCCTGCGCGACATGCAGGAGCGTGTTGTTGATGCCGACATTGCCCGACGTGGTGCGCGTCAGCAACGACGCGCAGTCGCTGTCCTGCGCGCCGAAGTAATACAGCGCGAGCGGCCGCGGACGCGCATTCACGTAGTCGACGACTTCGTCGATCGTGCGATAGGTGCGCACCGGCAGGATCGGCCCGAAGATCTCTTCCTGCATGACGGCCGTATCGTCGCCGGCCCCGACGATCAGCGTGGGCGCGAGCGTCCGCTTGCGGGTGGCCGCCTGCTGCGGGTTCACGCCCGCCTCGATCACACGTGCGCCTTTGCTGCGTGCTTCGTCGACGAGACGTTTCAGGCGATCGTAATGCCGGTCGCTGACGATCGACGTGTAATCGGGGCTGGTCGGCCCGTCCGGGTAGAAGCGCGCGACGGCCGCGTCGTATTGCGCGACGAACGCGTCGAGGTCGTCTTCATGCACCAGCGCGTAATCCGGCGCGACGCAGGTCTGGCCGCCGTTCGACAGCTTGCCGAACACGATGCTGGACATCGTCCGGCTGTCGACGTGCCCTCTCGCGACGATCGCCGGGCTCTTGCCGCCGAGTTCGAGCGTCACCGGCACCAGATTGTCGCTGGCCGCCTTCATGACCTTGCGGCCCACCTGCGTGCTGCCAGTGAACAGCAGATGGTCGAACGGCAAGCCGCTGAAGGCGGCGCCGACTTCCGGGCCGCCGAGCACGACCGCGACTTCTTCGCTCGGGAAGGTCTCCGCGAGCATCCGGCGCATCACCTCGCTGGTGCGCGGCGTCAGTTCGGACGGCTTGAGCATCGCGCGGTTGCCCGCGGCCAGCGCGGTGGCCAGCGGAATGAACGTGAGCGCGAACGGGTAATTCCACGGCGCCATCACGCCGATGACACCCAACGGCTGGTATTCGACGCGCGCCTGCCCGGCCCGATAAAAAATCCCGACGTGCCGGCGCTGCGGCTTCATGAAGCGGCGCAGGTTGCGCGTCAGGTAGTCGATCGCCTGGATCGCGCCGACCAGTTCCATGATCGCGGTCTCGTGTCGCGAGCGGTGCCCGAAATCGGCGCTGACCGCCTCCTCCAGTTCGCGGCGATACGCGAGCACCACGGCGCGCAGCCGCGCGAGCCGGGCCTTGCGCTGCTGCATGCTCGGCGGCCCCTCGCTGACAAACGCGTTGCGCTGGCGGGCCAGCAACACCGCCGGGTCGAAGCTCGAGCTGGATTCCGCGGAAACGGCCATGGTGCACCTCACGAGGTTGCGTCAATGTAGACACTGTCAACTTGCATGCGGCGGATCATAGGACCACAATGTGTTCCCTGTCAACATAGGAGCAACACGATGTCGTCGGATGGGGATGCGGACGCCGGGCAAAAGGCTTATCACCACGGGGATCTGCGTCGCGCGATCATCGAAACGGCGCTCGACACGCTGCACGAGCAACAGGGCTGGCAGTTCACGCTGCGCGAAATCGCGCGGCGCGCGAACGTCAGCCACTCGGCGCCATACCGGCATTTCCCGGACAAGGCCGCGTTGCTGCACGAACTCGCGCTGATCGGCTTCGATCGGCTGCACGACGACCTCGTCGCGTCCGTCGATCCTGCAGCGGACGCACCGGACGTGCTGCTCGCTCTGGCCTACGCCCATCTCGCGTTCGGGCAGCGCAACCCGGATCTCTATCGACTGATGTTTGCCGCGGATGCCGGGGAGCCCACGGACATCCATCTCGATCCGCGCGTGCAGGCGCCGTTCCTGCTGGTCGTCGACATCCTGGAGCGCGGCCAGCGCGCCGGCACGATCCGCCCGCGCCCGGCGCTCGGCCAGGCGACCGCCTGCTGGGCGCACCTGCATGGCCTGACGATGCTGGCGATCGACGGGCGGCTGGTGCGCGAGAAGGTCGGCGATCACGCGATCGAGGATGCGCTGACCACCTTGCTGGACGGACTCGTGCTGCCCGTGAATCCCGCGAAGGCGGCGAAAACGAAAAGGCCTTGACCTTCAACTTTGCTTCAAGGTTATGGTTTGCCTCGGCAGCCTATCGAGGTCATGGGTATGGGTACTGCCATCCGACAATCCGGCGGTGCGTCGACGACGCCCGCCCGCCCGTGGCCGAAAAAGGGAAACCGCATCATGAGCAAGCGCATCCTCCACGTCGTCAGCAACGTCGCGCACTATGCCGATCCGTCGCAACCGACCGGCCTGTGGCTGTCCGAGCTGACGCATGCCCATCACATCTTCGCGGCGAAAGGCTATGAGCAGCAGCTCGTGAGCCCCAAGGGCGGCGTGTCGCCGCTGGAGCCGCGCTCGCTCAAATGGCCGCATGTGGACGCCGCCGCGAAGGCGTGGCGCGCCGACCCGGCCAACGCGGCGCTGCTGGCCAGCACCGCGCGCCCTGACGAGATCGATCCGGCCGATTTCGATGCGATCTACTTCACCGGCGGCCATGCGGTGATGTGGGACTACCCGGACGATGCGGGGTTGCAGCGGCTCACGCGCGAGATCTACGAGCGCGGCGGCATCGTGTCGTCGGTCTGTCACGGCTACTGCGGGCTGTTGAACACGAGGCTGTCGGACGGCTCGCTGCTGGTCGCCGGCCGCCGGATCACCGGCTATTCGTGGTTGGAGGAAATCCTGGCCGGCGTCGCGAAGAAGGTGCCCTACAACGTCGAGCAGCAGATGCAGCAGCGCGGCGCGCGCTACGAGAAGGCGCTGCTGCCGTTCACGTCGAACGTCGTCGTCGACGGCCGCCTGGTGACCGGCCAGAATCCGCAGTCGGCGAAAGCGACCGCGGAACAGGTCGTCGCGTTGCTGTGACGTGATGCGCCGGCGGCGGCTCAAGCGCCGCTCGACCGGCGCACAACTGCTTCGCCACGATCGACCGCGACCGTTGCAACGTCACCGCTTCCGCGATCCGCCGCATGCCCGGGTAGAATCCGCGGCAGTCATCGTTGCGCACGGGTTGCACAATCGACCGACTCCAGCTTCGCGGCGATTTCGGCGATCCTCGTCAGGATCCGTGCCTTGCGCTGCGCGAGCTGCGCCTCGAGCGCCTCGATGTCCTGCACCTTGCGGCCCAGCGCAGCCAGCAACGAATCGCATGGCCATTGCGCGAGGTCGGCCGGGATCAAGGTGCGAATCTCGTCGAGACTGAAATCCGCCTGCTGCGCGGCCGTGATCAGATCGAGCACCGTCACCGCTTCCTGCGGATAAGTGCGATAGCCGTTCGCTTCGCGCTCGACGATCGTCAACAGACCGATGCGTTCGTAAAAGCGGATGCGCGAAGGGGTCACGCCGGTGCGTTCCGCCAGTTCCCCGATCTTCATGTTCCGATACTCCCCGGCCGGATCGCGTCCGGCCCTCTGCCCCGTCGTGACTGTCGGCTGTCTCCTGATATTGATTCGCAATCCGATCTTTATCGGCTTCCTGTCGAATGGCGAACGGCACGCGCTCAAATCACTTCGAAACGCAACCCCGCATGGCGAACCAGGCGCTCGATGTAGCGCGCGTCGAACATCGTCGCGGGGGTCCAGAAGCCGCCGCCGCGACCGGTCTTGATGCCGTCGCCCGCGCAATCCAGTGCGAGACTGATCGCGGCCTGGCCGAGCATCTTGCCGGTGGAGCCGTAGCCGGGATCGCGGTCGCCGGTGACTTTCACCCGCAAGGTCTTCCCGTCGTCGGCACGGCCGAAGAACCGCAGATCGTAGCGGCCGGCCAGTTGCGCCGCCGCGCTCGGCCCCTCGCCGGGTTTCGGCAGCAGGAAGCGCTCCATCAGGCTGCGCACCGGCTTGATGACGACACCCACCATGAACGCGCCGAGGCCCGCCACCATCGTCACCGCGGTCAGGCGGCCCTTGAGGCCCGTGCCCGTCATCACCGCTTCGTCATACGTGAAGCGGCTGCCGTACGCGTTGCCGGCAAGCGCATTGGAGCGATGCACGATACGCTCGTTGATCGCCGCCATCACGAATGGCGCGATCCACGCATCGAAGTCGCGGTCGAACGCGGCGGACCGCACCGCATGCTGGCGCATCGTGAAGCCATGCCCCTTCGGGCACAGCGAATAAGGATCGAGCAGTTCCCTGCGCAATGCGGGATCGGCCGCGGCCTCTCGGACGACGTTGATCACGCTCGCCACCGTGCCGCCCGACGCGCCGCCCTTCAGCGTCCTGACGCGCATCTTCACCTGCGTGGCCGGCACGCCCCACTGCTGCCGCGCCTGTTGCTGCAGGAAGAACACCCCCATGTCCGACGGCACCGAATCGAAGCCGCAGCAATGGACGATGCGTGCGCCCGATTGCCGGGCCGCCGGCTCGTACTTGTCGATCATCCGCTTGATCCACTGCGTCTCGCCGGTAAGGTCGCAGTAGTCGGTGCCGGTTTCCGCGCAGATCCTGACCAGCGGCTCCCCGTAAAGCGCGTAGGGGCCGACGGTGGACACGACCACCCGCGTCTGCGCGCAGAGCGCTCGAAGCTGCGCTTCGTCGGCCGCGTCGGCGACGATGATCGGCACCGACTGCCCGGCCGCGCCCAGCGTGTCCCTGACCTGCCTGAGCTTTGCCTCGGAGCGGCCGGCAATGGCCCAGCGCAGCGTCTCGCCAGCACCCGACAGGTATTCCGACAGATAGCGGGCCAGGATCTGCCCGACGAAACTGGTGGCGCCGAACACGACGAGATCGTGGATCGGACGGGTCGTGGGCGACGCCTTCGGCGCCGGCGTGCCGCGGTGTTGCGTGGTGTCAGCGTTGCTTTCCGGGTTCATCGAAGGCCTTCAAGGGAGTCGGCAGGTTCAGCACCAGTTGCGCGTCCTTCACCACGTCGAGACGCAGGATGGTGGACGCGCCCAGCCCGTCGAGCAGCTGGCTCAACGGACCGCCGTGCCGCACGAGCTCGACGTTGCGCGGCAGCAGGCGCTGGGCGAACGATAGCGCATTCGTCTGCACCCATGTCTGGTGCCATTCGCCGTCGATGCGGTTGATCATCGTCGACGTGCCCATGTGCGACTGCGACGCGACGTGGGTCAGCTCGGGCATCGGTACGCTCAGGCTCAGGTCCGGCCGGCCGCCCGGGCCGGCAATGCGGGCGCTGGCGGTGGCGCCGAGGTTCACGTCGATATCGGCGAGCCACTTGGGCAGTTGATAGCCGTGCACGCCGCGCACCCGCGCGATTTCGGTGGTGACCGGCAGCGCCAGGACGTGCGCAAAGAAGCTCCGGCGCCGCATCGAGTCGATCAGCTCGAGCGCGTGCGACCCGGTCGCGCCGGGCCGCCGGATCACCACCGCGACCGACACTTCGTCGTACGGATCGTTGTCGCACACCGAATACGAGAAGAAGGTCAGCGCGACGAGCCCGTACCCAGGGAGCGCGCGCAGCGGCTCGAGCGGCACCGGCAGCGTGGAACGCAGGCGTTCGAGCGGCGCGAGGAACAGCAGCTGAATGCTGCTGGAACGATAGTAGAAATTCGGCGCCCAGGTCGGGCCGACCCTCGACTCCACCTGACGCTTCGGAATCCGACGAAAAAAATCGATGTTCCCCGCCGCGGGATCGCGCGCCACCTCGTCGAGGTCAGGGTTCATCCGGAACCGGTCGTAGTACCCGCCTTCGGGCACGTCGATCTTGTGTGGTCCGAAGTCGACCTGTGTCAACCGCCTGTCCATGTTCGTCGCCTCTCTTCGATGATCGACCGTGGCAGGCAACACCCGATGCCCGCTGACTCACTGCCGTCAGCAAGCACTCTAGGATTGAAGTCAACTTTAAGGTCAAGGGCCCAAGTAGAGGGGCACGTCGGATTGCGTCCGGGCGACCGGCAGGCGCTCGCCGCGCCGGTGTCGGATCATTTGGCGGCCGTGCGACGCCCCTTGACGGGTGTCGACACCTCGCCCGAATTGCGCAACCGGTCCATCACCCATCGCGTACGCTCCGAGCAGTTCAGCTCGGTCGGCCGGTTCTTGATGCTGTCGATCGCAACCAGCAGCTGCGCCTTGTTCTCCTTGAGGCGCTTCTGCATCGCCTCGATCTCGGCGACTTTCCGTTCGAGTGCCTCCACCAGCCCGTCATGCTGCCAGTTGCCGGCTTTCACCGGCAGCAGATGGCGAATCTGCTCCAGCGAGAACCCGGCGCTCTGTGCGCTGGCGATGATCTCGAGCATCCACACCGCATCGTCGCCGTAGTCGCGATAACCATTCGTGCCGCGCTCCACCGCCGTGAGCAGCCCTTCAGCCTCGTAGAAACGGATCCGCGATGCCGTCAGGCCACTGAGCTTCGCGAGCTCCCCAATTCTCATACGTGCCTCGCCAGCGTATTGACACTAAACCTAACTTTAAACCTAGAGTGAGTGCATCGCCAAGGCAGGCGGACGGCCGATGCCGCCACGTACGCAGCGCCCGCCTGGCGACCACCGCGAACGGCAGGACCGTCACGGATCGATATCGCCCACCGAACAGGGGCAGACATGGGATACGTCACAACGAAGGATGGCGTCGACATCTTCTACAAGGACTGGGGCCCGCGCGACGCCCAGGTGATCTTCTTTCATCATGGCTGGCCGCTCAGCGCCGACGACTGGGATGCGCAGATGCTCTACTTCCTCGCGCAGGGCTACCGCGTGATCGCGCACGACCGTCGCGGCCACGGGCGCTCCAGCCAGGTCTGGGACGGTCATGACATGGATCACTATGCAGACGACGTCGCCGCGGTCGTGAAACACCTCGGCGTGCAAGGCGCCGTGCACGTCGGCCATTCGACCGGCGGCGGCGAGGTCATCCACTATGTCGCCCGTCACGGCGAAGACCCCGTCGCCAAGGCCGTGCTGATCAGCGCCGTTCCGCCGCTGATGGTCCAGACGGACAGCAATCCGGGCGGCCTGCCGAAAGCGGTGTTCGACAACCTCCAGGCGCAACTGGCGGCAAACCGCGCTCAGTTCTACTACGACGTCCCGGCCGGCCCGTTCTACGGCTACAACCGCGACGGCGCAAAACCGTCGCAAGGCGTCATCTGGAACTGGTGGCGGCAGGGCATGATGGGCAGCGCGAAGGCGCACTACGACGGCATCGTCGCGTTCTCGCAGACCGACTTCACCGAAGACCTGAAAAGCACCACGATTCCCGTTCTCGTGATGCATGGCGACGACGACCAGATCGTCCCGTATGCCGACTCCGGTCTCCTGTCGGCGAAGCTGGCCAGGAACGGCACGTTGAAGACGTATGCCGGCTTCCCGCACGGCATGCCTACGTCGAACGCCGAGACGATCAACGCCGATCTGCTCGCGTTCATCCGCAGCTGAACGCCGACAACGCCACCGCGACCTTCAGTTGCCGCCGCGGCTGAAGGCCATCCGATTCGTATTCGATTCCGCCATATCGCGCAAACCGTTACTCCGGCGGAACCCGGCTGGTTTATAGTGCCGGTTGCCCATTCGACGAGGAGCGCTGCGATGACATTGCTGGCTAATGGTCCGTTTGAAGTGAAGCTGAATCCGGAATCCCTGAGTACCGTCGCGGAACGGTCCGGGCTCGGCCGCATGTCGCTGGACAAGCAATATCACGGCGACCTGGAAGCCGTCAGTCAGGGCGAGATGCTCGCGTTTCGAAGCAGCGTCCAGGGTTCCGCCGGCTATGTGGCGATGGAAACCGTGCAAGGTGCGCTGGGCGGCCGCCACGGCAGTTTTGTCCTGCAGCACAGCTCCACGATGACCCGCGGGCAGCCGCAGCAATCGATCACCGTCGTGCCCGATTCCGGAACCGGAGAATTGCTGGGGCTCTCAGGCTCGATGACCATTGCCATCGACAACGGCCAGCATTCGTACCGCTTCGACTACACGCTGCCTGACTCGCCCTGGTAAGCCGACGCATCGGGTGCGGTGACTTCATCGCGTCGCCGCGACGTGACAGTCACACCCGCCCGGCAGCATTCATCCGCCCGATACCCGGCGATTGCGCTTCGACGAACGCATTGCCGGGTTCGCTCATGATCGTGTGAGGCATTCGACCGCGGCGATGCGCTCAACCCTCGCCGCGCCATCACACCACGGTCGCGACGCGTTCAATTCCACGCATGGCGCGCCGGCCGCACGCCGTTCAGGTAGTAGTTGCCGACGAGGTGATATTTCCAGCGCACCGGATCGTGCAGCGTGTGCGTGCGCGCATTGCGCCAATGCCGGTCGAGGTTGTGCTCGGCCAGCGTCGACTGCGTGCCGGCCAGCTCGAACAGCTTCTCGCCCGCGAGCAGCGCGATCTCCGTCGTCAACACCTTCGCCTCGCCCACCGCCACCGACGCGCGCGCCACATCGCCCTCGGTCACGTCGCCGCGCGCCGCGATCTCGTCGAGCGTCCGCGCCGCGCGCTCCAGCAGCGCCTCCGCCGCATGCAGCTGGATGTGCAAGTGGCCGATCTCGCGAATCGTCAGCGGATCGTCGGCCGCCCGCTCGACGCCGCTGTCGACCCACGGCCGCGTGCGCGTGCGCACGAACGCCAGCGTATCGTCGAGCGCGGCCTTCGCGATGCCCGCGTCGATGGCAGCCTGGATGATCTGCGACAGCGGGCCGTTCAACGTCGGCAGATCCGACACGCGCTGGGCCGGCAGCACGTGCGACGCAGGCACGCGCACCTGGTCGAGCACAACGGTGCCGCTCGCGGTGGTCCGCTGCCCGAACCCCGACCAGTCGTCGATCACGGTCAGCCCGGGCGTCGGCTGGCGAATGTACGCGAGCCACGCGTGGCGCTCGTCGTCGAGGCCGAGCACCGGCACGTAATGCGCGAACAGCGCCCCGGTCGAATAGAACTTGGTACCGTCGACGACGTAATCGTCGCCGTCCCGCCGCACGCGCGTCTTCAGGTCGAGCACGTGCTTCGTGCCCTTCTCCGAAAAACCGTTGCCGAACCGCTTGCCGCTCAGCACTTCCGAGAAGAAGTGGCGCTTCTGCGCGTCGGTGCCGGTCAGCGCGATCACGTCGACCAGCCCGAAATGATTTTGCGGCAACTGCCCGAGCGACGGATCGGCCGCCGCGACGATCTTCACGACCTCCGTCAGCGTCACATGCGACACGCCCGCGCCGCCATAGGCCTTCGGCACCGTGATGGCCCACAGCCCCGATTGCGAGAACAATTCGATCTCGTCGCGCGGTAGCCGGCGCTCCCGGTCGCGCTCGGCTGCCCCCTCCGCGAGCCGCTGCGCAAGCGCATGCGCGGCCGCGATGGCCTGCGCGTCGTCGGCGATCACGCGGGCTGCCTGCGGTTGCGTATCGGCCGGCCGTTCCTGGATCGTGGCGCTCGTCTCTGACATCGGGCTCTCCTGTTGATTGACGGAAAGATTCAATCTAGCAGTGCCCCGCATGCCGGCAAACCGATCGATTCGCACAACGATATTCCTTCGGATGACAAACGATCCGGCACGCCGCAGGCAGGAAACCGCGCGTCAGCGGTGAGATCGACGTTTCAGCATCGATACCACGCCGCCCCGCCGGCGTAATGCCCGATGGCGATAACGATGTGCGAATCCGTTATTGGATCGTCCTCAGCACGCTTCCTATACTGGCCTGCCGGCATCGACGGCCCCGCCTTTCAAGGACTCCCGCATGACTTCGTCTTCCGCAGCAACCCGCCTTTCCACCGGCGCCGACTATGACGCGCTTGCCAGCCGCTTCAGGCCGATCTTCGAACGCATCGCGGCCGGCACCGCGGAACGCGAACGCCGCCGCGAGCTACCGCACGAGGCGATCGGCTGGCTGAAGGCCGCCGGTTTCGGCGCCGTGCGGCTGCCGGTGCACGATGGCGGCGCCGGCGCGTCGCTGCCGCAGCTGTTCCGGCTGCTGATCGAACTCGCCGCCGCCGATTCCAATCTGCCGCAAGCATTGCGCGGGCACTTCGCGTTCGTCGAGGACTGGCTGAACGCGCCGCCCGGCGCCGATCGCCAGACGTGGTTCGACCGCTTCGCGAGCGGCCAGCTCGTCGGCAATGCGTGGACGGAAACCGGCGACGTCGCGCTTGGCCAGACCATCACGAAGGTTTCGGAACAGAATGGCCGGTTCGTGCTGAACGGCCGGAAGTTCTACAGCACCGGCAGCCTGTTCGCCGACTGGATCGACGTGTTCGCACAACGCGCGGACGACGGCCGTGACGTGATCGTCGCCGTGGCAACCGCGCAGCCCGGCGTGATCCGCGAAGACGACTGGGACGGCTTCGGCCAGACGACGACCGGCAGCGGCACCACGCGCTTCGAAGACGCGGCGGTCGACGCACGGGACATCATCGACTTCGCGCGACGCTTCAAGTACCAGACGGCGTTCTACCAGCTCTTCCACGTCGCGACGCTGGCCGGCATCGGCCACGCGATCGTGCGCGACGCGGGCGACCTGGTACGCCGCCGCACCCGCGTCTACAGCCACGGCAACGCCCCGCGCGCGGCCGACGACGCGCAGCTTCAACAGGTCATCGGCGAGATCGCGTCGTGGGCCTATGCGGCCGACGCGCTCGCGCTGCGCGCCGCGCAGCCGCTGCAACAGGCCTACGAGGCGCACTTCGGCGACGACGCAACGGCCGAGCACGATGCGAACGTCGCGGCCGAGATCGAATCCGCGCAAAGCCAGCTCGTCGTGTCGGAACTCGTATTGCGCGCGGCGACGCGCCTGTTCGACGCGCTCGGCGCGTCCGCGACCCGCAGCACGACGGCGCTCGATCGTCACTGGCGCAATGCGCGCACCGTGTCGTCGCACAATCCGCTCGTCTACAAGGCGCGAATCGTCGGCGACTGGGTCATCAACGGGCGCACGCCGCCGTTCGTCTGGCAGATCGGCAACGGCACAGGCGCGAATGCGGATGCGGATGCGGATGCGAGCGCGAACACGAACACGCAGGCAGCGACAGGAGCCGCCCGATGAGCAAGACCATCCGCTTCAACGCGTTCGAGATGAACTGCGTCGGCCACCAGTCGCCCGGGCTGTGGGCGCACCCGCGCGACCGGTCGTGGCAGTACAAGGATCTCGACTACTGGACCGATCTCGCGCGCGTGCTCGAACGCGGGATCTTCGACGCGATCTTCATCGCGGACGTGATCGGCTATTACGATGTCTACCAGGGCAGCAATTACCACGCGCTGCAGCAGGCCGCGCAGATCCCGGTCAACGATCCGCTGCAGCTCGCCGCGCCGATCGCGATGGCGACCGAGCATCTCGGCATCGGCATCACCGCATCGACGACGTTCGAACACCCGTACACGTTCGCGCGCCGGCTGTCGACCGCCGACCATCACACGAAGGGCCGGCTCGCGTGGAACATCGTCACGTCCTATCTCGAAAGCGGCGCGAAGAACGTCGGCGATCACGGCTTGCGCACGCACGACGACCGCTATGCGGTCGCGGCCGAATACGTCGAGGTGCTGTACAAGCTGTTCGAGGGGAGCTGGGAAGACGGTGCGGTCGTCCGCGATCGCGACGGCCGCGTGTTCACGCATCCGGAGAAAGTGCACGAGATCGGCCACAAGGGCCGTTTCTTCGACGTGCCCGGCTACCACCTGTGCGAACCGTCGCCGCAGCGCACGCCGGTGCTGTTCCAGGCCGGCGCGTCCGGCCCCGGCAAGGCGTTCGCCGCGCAGCACGCGGAATGCGTGTTCGTTGCCGCACCGACCCGCCCGCAGCTCGCGCGCTACGTGGCCGACGTGCGCGCGCAGGCCACGGCTGCCGGGCGCGACGCGAGCAAGGTCCTGATCTACAACCTCGTCACCGTGATCGTCGACGAAACCGACGAGAAAGCGCAGGCGAAGTTCGACGAGTATCGCCAGTATGTGTCGTACGACGGCTCGCTGGTGTTCATGTCCGGCTGGACCGGCATCGACTTCGGCCAGTACGCGCCGAACGATCCCGTCCGGCGCGTCGAAACGAATGCGATCGTGTCGGCGGTCGAACACCTGGCGGGCGGCGACACCGCATGGACGATCGAGGAACTGGCGGCCTGGGGCGGCATCGGCGGCCTGGGCCCGGTGTTCGTCGGCTCGGCCGCGACCGTCGCGGACATCCTGCAGGAATGGGTCGCCGCTACCGACGTGGACGGCTTCAATCTCGCGTATGCGGTGGCGCACGAAACCTTCGAGGATGTCGTACGTCATCTCGTCCCCGAGCTGCAGCGGCGCGGCGTGTATCCGACCGGCTATGCGCCCGGCACGCTGCGCGAGAAACTGTTCGGCGGATCGGCGCGGCTGCCGGACGAACATCCGGCCGCGCAGTTCCGCGACATCGAGCAGGTCAAGCGCGATGCCGAGCGAGTAGCGGCCTGAGCGTGACGTCAACGCGTCGGCTGGTTGGCCCGCGTGCGGGCCGGCCGGCTTCACGATGAGCAGAAACCGGTGCGTCGGGCCACCACTCGCCCGACCCGCCGCCCGATCGCCCCTCTCCCGTCACTCGCCACCCGGTGCGGCCCCTACGTGCACTCTGCTTCCGCGCTCGCACACCGACAGGGCGAGCATTGCGGTTGCGGCAACGGCGACGCGCGCACCAAGCGCGCCCGCTTTCCCAATGACGAGCGACCACGACCGCGACCTCGCTCAAGCAACGCCCTCGTCGTCGATATCACGCGCCGTCGGCTCGTAACGCACGATCAGCAGGAACACGATCGGCGTAGCGGCGCTGATCGCGACGACCCAGAACATGTCCGTACCGAGCCGGGCCTGCAGGATCGGCAGCACGAACAGCGCGAGCGCCTGACCGATGCCGCACAGCGAACGCCCGAAGCCGACGCCGGTGCCGCGGATCGCCGCCGGATACGACAGCGTCGGGTAGATCATCATCTGCGCGCCGGGCCCGAACCCTTCGGCGAACAGCCAGGTCCCGAGCATCAACAGCACGAAGCCGATCGCGACTGCGCCATGCGGATGCCCCGCCAGCGCGAGCGCCACCAGCGCGACGCACTGGAGCGCGAATCCCGCGATCGCGACATGACGCGACGCATGGCGATGGGCAAGGCGCATGCCCAGCAAGCCGCCGGTGAACGCAAACAGGACGTTCAGCGCCAGCGACGCCGCGATCGTTTCGAACACACCCGCACCGAGAAACTGCGACAGGATCGACGGCAGGAAGAAGGCAATCGCCGTGTATTCGAACGGGATGCACAGATTCATCACGCTGGCGACGATCGTGCGCCCCAGGTACGGGCGCTGGAACAGCACGCGAATTCGCACGGGCGGCGGGCTCGGCACGCGGCGGGCGTCCTCCGCTTCGTGCGCGTGAATCCCGTACGACTCGCGCAGAATCCGCGCGGCATTGGCCAGATCGCCCTGGTTCGCGGCCCACAGCGGCGATTCGTTCATGAAGCGGTTCCTGAACAGAATGATGACGAGCGCGGGCACCGCACCAAAGATCAGCGACGCACGCCAAAGCCATCCGGCATGCTCGGCAGGCAGCAGGAAATACAGCCCGAAGATCAGCAGGAAGCAGACCGAGGACGCCACGTACCACATCGGGCACCACGCCGCGAGCCGCGACGCCTTGTTGCCGCGACCGTTGAACTTCGAGAACTCCGCGAGAAACGCCATCGCGACCGGCAGATCGATGCCGACACCAAGCCCCATCACGAAGCGCGCGCCGATCAGCACCCAGACGTTCGGCGCCAGCCCGGCCGCGATCGCCGCGACCACGAAAAACAGCATGTCGGCCATGAAAACCTGATAGCGGCCGATCTTGTCGGTCAGCCATCCGCCGATCAGGCTGCCGAAGATCGTGCCGATCATGATCGCCGACCCGACCAGCCCGGTCAGCGCAGGTGTCAGGCCGAACTCGCGCGCCACGTCATCGATCCCGTAGGACAGCGTCGTCAGGTCGTACGCATCGAGAAAGACGCCGCCGAGCGCCAGCAACACGATCATCCGGGCATGGCTGACCGGGCTGCCTACCGTGTTGATCAGGCGCGCGACGTCGCTTGCCGAGCGAATGGGAGATGACGCCGGCGTGACGGCGTTCAGGTCAATCGAACTCATCGCATTCCTTAGTTTTTCGCCGAATGATCGGCGAGGTCCGCATGGAGCCGGAACTCGGGCGTTCAACATGCGCGACCGACAAGGACCCGGTGCTACCGCGATCCGTTCGACACGCGCCGCCATCACGTTCCGGCCGCATGCATTCTGTTCTCCCGATCCGGTTATCCCAAGCGATATAAAGCGATAAATTATTCGGCCTGCGTCATTAAGTTGCTCGCCGTCCGCGCTTAGCAGCAGCGTACATGTTCAATCGCGGATTTCTTCGTTCGCGGATCGCCGATGCTTCGTTACATTAGCCGGTCACCCTGACTGTTCGCGGCACCTTGCCGCCCTTCCGGAGCATCCCCGATGAAGCTGTCCTGGCCCCGCGCGTGGCGCTCCGCGGCCCTCGTCGTTGCCGCGTTCGCCGGCCTCGTCTCGGCGCACGCACGCGCCGCGACACCCGCGGAGATCCGCGTCGACTACGCGTACTACTCACCGGAGAGCCTGGTGATCCGTCACTTCGGCTGGCTCGAAGACGAATTCAAGGCCGACCGCACGTCGATTCGCTGGGTGTTGAGCCTGGGCAGCAATCGTGCCCTCGAATACCTGAACAGCGGCGCGGTCGATTTCGGTTCCGCCGCGGGTCTCGCGTCGGTGCTCGCCCGCGCGAACGGCAACCCGATTCATACGGTCTACGTGTTCTCCCGCCCTGAATGGACCGCACTCGTGGTCCGCAAGGATTCGCCGATCCGCTCGCTCGCGGACCTGAAGGGCAAGAAAATCGCCGCGACACGCGGCACCGATCCGTTCCTGTTCACGCTTCGCGCGCTGCACACGGTCGGCCTGACCCGCGACGATGTCGAGATCGTCAACCTGCAGCATCCCGACGGGCGCACCGCACTCGCGAACGGCCAGGTCGATGCCTGGGCCGGCCTCGATCCGCACATGGCCGCGGCGCAGCTCGACGACGGTGCTCGCCTGCTCTATCGCAACGTTGCATTCAACACCTATGGTTTCCTGAACGTCCGCGACGCGTTCGCCAGCCAGTACCCGCAGGCCGTCACGCGTGTACTGAAGGTCTACGATCGCGCGCGTCAGTGGATCGTCGCGCATCCGGCCGATACCGCGCAGATCGTCGCCGACGCATCGAAGGTATCGCTGCCGGTGGCGACACTGCAGCTGCAGCGCAACGACTTCAGCGATCCCGTTCCCGGCGACACGCAGCGCGCGGCGCTGAAGGCGGCGGCGCCCGTGCTGACGGCCGAACAGCTGACCAGGCCCGGCGTCGATCCCGCGAAGATCGTCGATACGCTGATCGATCCGGCGTTCGCGCGCCCGCTCGTCGGCGCGTCGCGCTGAGCCTGCCGCCCATGACCGACACCGCCGCCCGCGACGACGCGCTCGCCCCCCGTCACACCGCTTCGGCACGCGCCGTCCGGCGCGATCCGCTGCGCGGATGGCGAATCGCGGGCCTCGCACTGCCGTTCGCGGCGCTCGCATTGCTGGAGGTCGTCGTACGGCAGGGCTGGCTGCCGAATCATCTCGTCCCGGCGCCGAGCGAGATTCTCGACACGCTCGCGCGCATGGGCGTCACGCGCGTGGCGCGCCATGTCGGCGCGAGTACGCTGCGGGTTGCGGCGGGATTTGCCGCGGGCGCCGGGCTCGCGCTCGTCGTCGGCGCCGCGATGGGCCTGAGCCGCCGGATCGACGCGCTGTTCGAACCGACGTTCCAGGCGCTGCGCGCGATTCCGTCGCTCGCGTGGGTGCCGGTGTTGCTGCTGTGGCTCGGCATCGATGAAGCACCGAAGATCACGCTGATCGCCATCGGCGCCTTCTTCCCGGTCCACCTCGCGGTAGTCGCCGGCATTCGCGACGTCGATCGCAAGCTCGTCGAGCTCGGTGCGGTGTACCGGCTCGGCCCGCTCGCGCTGTTCCGTCGCATCCTGCTGCCGGCCGCGCTGCCGCAGATCGTCACCGGCTTGCGCACCGGCCTCAGTCTCGCGTGGATGTTCATGGTCGCGGCGGAGCTGATCGCGGCCACGCGTGGCCTCGGCTTCCTGTTGAGCGACGGCCGGGAAACCGGGCGCCCCGATCTCGTGTTCGGTGCGATCCTGCTGCTAGCGTTGCTCGGCAAGCTGACCGACGGCGCGATGGCGCGCATCGAAGCGCACTGGCTCGGCTGGCGCGACGCGTTCGACCACACGCCACGCAAGGTGTCGACATGAGCACGCGTCCTTCTGCGCACACGGCGGCGGATACCACGACACCGCTGCTCGACCTGCGAATCGCCCGCAAGCGTCATGGTGATCGCACGATCCTCGCCGACGTCGCGCTGCAGGTCGCGCGCGGCGAGATCGTCTGTGTGGTCGGCCCAAGCGGTTGCGGGAAGAGCACGCTGCTGCGGATCGTTGCGGGCCTCGACACCGATTTCCGCGGCAACGTGACGCTGGGCGGCATCGCGCTCGACGGCCCCTCCCCGCGCGTTGGCGTGATCTTCCAGGAGCCGCGGCTGCTGCCGTGGCTATCGATCGCGGACAACGTCGGCTTTGCGGCCGGCCCGCAAGGCGGGCGCGAGCCGTCCGTCGCACGGCTGCTCGACGAAGTCGGCCTGGCCGCGGTCGCCCGGCAACTGCCGGCCACGTTGTCGGGCGGGATGGCCCAGCGCGCGGCAATCGCGCGCGGGCTGTTCGGCGAACCGGACCTGCTGCTGCTCGACGAACCGTTCAGCGCGGTCGACGCCATCACCCGGATGCGGTTGCAGACGCTGCTGCTCGATGTCGTCGAGCGGCACCGGATGGCTGCGATCGTCGTCACGCACGATCTGGACGAAGCGCTGTATCTCGGCGATCGCGTGCTGATGCTCGCGCCCAACCCGGGCCGCATCGATGACGAGATCCACGTCGAGGTCGCCCGGCCGCGCGATCGCCGCGACCCGACGCTGGCCGGGCTGCGCGCGCGGCTGCTGGGCGCATTCCAGCAGCTTCAGGATCGTGCCGACGAGACGAGGCACCGAATGCGTGACCTTCAAACCCCCGAAGCCTGACTTCACGCCGGCTGACTCATTCGGCATGCGTACGGCACCGGGACGACGCATCCGTCATGGAATACCGGTGCGACAGGAATCGCAGTCATATCCGCGCGCCGATAGGGTACGCAGGATATCGTGCGCCTACTCGCCCAGCAGCGGCGCGACAGACTGCAACGCTCCGGTGCACCGGCGCACCTCAACCGTGCGTATGCCGCAACTCGCCGTCGATCGTTTGCGGCAGTCGCAGCAGGTTGAAGATCGGGCACAGGGCCTCGACTGCTTGATGCAGTGCGCGAATCGTCTCCGGCGGTTCGGGCGACACGATATCGAGCGTATAGCGGAGGTTGTGCGGGAACACCGGCACATGCTCGAAACCCGGTTGCTGCGCGAGCGGATGCTGGTCGCCGGTCACTTCGACCTCGATCGAGTCGATTTTCAGGCCGCGCTCCGCGGCCTGGATCAGCGTGATGTGCGTCAGGCAGCTGCCCAGCACGCCGAGTTGCAGCTCCGGCGACGCCGGCCCAAGGTTGTAGCCCGCGAAATCGGGCGGGCTGTCGCTGATCACCTGGAAATCGCGAATGCGGATTTCCCGCACGCCGCTGCGGCCCAGCGCGCGTACGGTCGCTTTCAGCGGGGTCGCCTTGAGATCCGGATGGCTGCGGGCGGCTTCCTTTTTCGCGAGCCACGCGTCGCGCTTTTGCTGGAGATAGTCGTTCAGTGTCGTCATGTCGGGCCGGTACGGTCGCAATGACTGGCCACGCATGCGGCGGCCAATCAAGAGGGGGTTTCATGCTATGCCCTTTCGCAACAGCCACGAAACGATCATTCCGGCAAAGCAATTCACGGTACGTGATGTCGCATGGCGACACGCGCGCACGCGAACCGTCGGCGGTCCTTCGTCACCGTCGAGTTATCCACATTTTCCGTGCATAACCCTGTGGAGAACGTTCGAGAAATTACGCGGCCGCCTTGGCCGACAAGGATCGCGGCGGCGGCATCATCGCCTCGCGGGCCGTGAACGCAGACCGCTTCACATCGGGTTCGGCGCTCGTCCGAGCGTCATGCTTCACCACGCCGGTGCATGAAGCGCGCGTCGACGTCGGCAGTCAGCATGTCCGCACCAGAACCGTGCCGCTTCGACACCGGCGCACCGCGTCGGCCACACGTGCGGCCCGACGATCGCGCTCCGGCCGCGCGCATCGATGCGTCAGGCGAGCGCTGCGTCACGCACACGGAACTGCGCAACCGCCGCACTCAGCCGCGAGCCTTGTTCGTCGAGCGACAGCGCCGCAGCCGCGGCCTCCTCGACCAGCGCGGCATTGCGCTGCATCGTCTGCTCCATCTGGATGACGGCGGCGTTCACCTGCTCGATGCCCGACGATTGCTCCTCGAACGCGTTGCTGGTTTCGTTCATGATCGTATTGACCCGCTCGACCGCCGCGACGAGCTCGGCCATCGCCGAGCCGGCCTGTGCGACGAGGCCGCTGCCGTCTTCGACACGCTGCGCGGAATGGCCGATCAGTTCGCGGATCTCCTTCGCCGCCGACGCGCAGCGTTGCGCGAGCCCGCGCACCTCGGTCGCGACGACCGCGAAGCCGCGCCCCTGCTCGCCTGCGCGCGCGGCTTCGACGGCGGCATTCAACGCCAGGATGTTGGTCTGGAACGCGATGCTCTCGATCACGCCGACGATCCCCGAGATCCGCGTGGAACCGTGCGAAATCGCCGACATCGTCTCGACGACGCGCTGCATCGCCTCGCCGCCGCGCGACGCGATGCCGGCCGCACCTTCGACATAGGTGCGGGCATCGCGCGCGTTGTCCGCGTTCTGGCGCACGGCCGCCGTCAGCTGCTCGACGCTCGCCGCCGCCTGTTGCAGCGATACGGCCTGCTGCTCGGTACGCGCCGACAGGTCGACGTTGCCGCTCGCGATCGTGCGGACGTCGCCGACGATCGTCTCCGTGCTCGCGCGCACCTGGTTCACGGTGTCGACGAGGCCGTCCTGCATCCGCTTCAGCGCATGCAGCAGATAGGCCATCTCGTTCTCGCCGGGCACGACCACCGTTCCGGTCAGGTCGCCTTTCGAGATCTTCTCGAACTGGTCGACCGCGAGATTGATCGGATCGATGATCGCCTTGGCGAGCACGCGCTGGGCAAAGAAGCCGACGACGAGTGCGAAGGCCGCAACGGCCGCCATCCCCCACACGATCCGGTGGAAATGCACCCCGGCCGCCTCATAGCGCGCCTTTTCGCGCGCAACCTGGAACGACTCGAGCGCATCGATCGCCTCCTGGTAGGCGGCGAACAGTTCGGGCGGCGCGGTACGTTGCGTGTCGAGAAAGCCGAAACCGTCGTCGCCGTCGAGTTGCGACAGCGCCTTCAGGAACACGCGGTCGAGCAACGCCCGGCGGCGATTCTGCAGCGTGTCGAACAGCGCCTGCTCGTCGGCGTTGCGTGCGTGCAGGCCCGTATAGGCATCCAGTTCGTCGTTGCTCTGCTTGAGGAGCGTGCGGAGTTTCGCGATCTCTTCCTTGCCCGAGCGGCCGGCGCTGATGATCTGCGCGACGTCGCTCATGCGTTCGCGCAGCACGAGCATCCGCTCGGAGCTGGTCTTCAGGTGCAGCAGCGACGCGGTGTCGTCGCGGTACATCGCCTCGAGCGAACCGTTGCCCATATAGAGGGCCGCGATGCACGCGCCGACCACCAGGACGAGCAGCACGGTGTAGCCGGTGACGGTCGCGACGAGACCACCACGGATAGTGAGTTGTTTTCGCATGACGTTCCCTTGCGCCGGCCGGGCGCGGCCAGCGGCGGATGTGGATTCCGGATCACGTAAGACGCGCGCCGCGTCGCAACACGGGGCGCAGGGGCTGCGAACGGGTTAACGGCGGGGGGAACGGGGAGGTTTTATCTGCACGCGACGTGAATCTTGACGATTGCGACAGGTGTCGGTTGCCTGGTGCCCTGTCCCGGAAATAACTTTACATAGCCGAGCCGCTTTCCGGGGAATGGAATCGGCGGTCGCCGTCCATACGAACGGCCGCTTGTGCTGGTTGTACTGCTCGATTTAGCGTTCGATGTCAGCAATGAGTTGGCGCACGTTCCTGAACGAGCCTCGCCGGGTTGCCTGCTGCGTAATCAGGCCAAACCAGCGTTCGACCTGATTTAGCCGACTCGAGTAGGTTGGCGTGAAGTGCATGTGGTAGCGCGTAGCGTGGCCAACCACGCCTTGACCTTCGGATGCTTGTGTGTCGCGTAGTTGTCGACGATCGGATGCACATCGAGATCGGCCGGTACCGATTGGTCGATATGCTTGAGAAACGCCAAGAATTCCTGATGCCGGTGGCGTGGCTTGCATTGCGCGGTGACTTCGCCCGTTGCTGCATTGAGCGCAGCAAACAAGGTCGTGGTGCCATGCCGGACGTAGTCATGCGCGCCCCTTCGATATCGCCCAGCCCCATCGGCAACATCGGCTGCGTACGCTCCAGCGCTTGGCACTGGCTCTTCTCGTCGACGCATGGCACCAAAGCATCGGTAGGCGGACTCAGGTACAGCCCGACAATATCGCGCACCTTCTCGACGAAGTACGGATCGTTAGACAGCTTGAAGCGCTTGGAACGATGGGGCTGCACACCGAACAGCGACAGATACCGGGACACCGAACGCTTCGAAATCCGTGACTTCGCAGCAACAGAACGCACACCCCGGACGCTCCGCCGATAACGACTCCATCAGCACGGTCGCCTTCTTCGATTGCACGGCATCGTCTTGAGCGAAATAGCGGACCAACACGTTCGTATCCAGTCCGATCATCGCGCGGACGCTCCCTGTTCGGCGATGGCCCAATTCATGTCCTCGATTGATACCGGTTTCTCGGGCCTCTTCACGATGCCCTTGAGCGATGCGAGCGCGCGCGTGGCCGAGTAGATTTCGTACCGGCCCGTTGCCTCGTTGAAGCTGAATTCGATCCGGTCTCCGGACTCCAGGCCAAGCTGATTGCGGATGTTCACCGGAATGGTGACCCGCCCCTTTGAAGTGATAGTTGCTGCCGTCATTGCGATACCTCCAATATTCCTTACTTTGAGATAAGGCGAATGGAAGGGCAAGGGCCAGCCGCAGGCGTCCAATCGCCAACGACACCCCTAACGTGGCGCACGTCACCCGCCGAGATCAATCGCGGCGATAGCCTCGCGCCGGTCGCCTGCTTGTGGACGCGCACCGAGATCCCGGGCGCCGACGGCTTGTGGTCGTTCGCGGCGATCACCGCCGAGCCACCGCCGGAAGTGGCGGCGGCCGGACACGACCGCTGCGTCTGAATACTACTCACTGTTGGATCGTCGTAAGTCGTTGATCTGGTGGGCACTTCCACAACGAACAGGTTGTAGCTCGGTTCCCCAGTATCAGCGTTAGACGCCCCTCCGAGAGCGTCGACCAACGCAAAATCGTCACCGTTTGCAAAAGAAGCAGATCACTTCGCCGGCCGACACCGATGCCGAAGGGGAAAATGTCGTCACGCGTGCCGCGAAATGAAGTCGTCCCGACGCTCGGCGTTGCGAAGACTGACGCAATCTCGCCCAGGGCAGGCGTATTGAGAGTCACGCACCATTCCAGAGATTAGCATCCCTCAGCAATCAACCCTTAGGTACGCTACTTGATCTTGACCACGACTTTACCCTTCGCACGTCCTTGGGCCAGGTATTCAAGTGCATCCTTTGCTTGTTCAAACGGAAATACCTTGTCAATCACAGGATGGATACGTTCGGATTCGAGCAGTTTGCCGATCTCGTCAAGTTGAGCGCCGTCGGGGCGTACGAAGAGAAATGAGTAGGTAACATCCCGCTTCCTCGCAAGACGCATGATCTTGCGGCTCATCAGGCCGAATACACACTTCAGGACGAAGTTCAGCCCCCGGGCACGGGCGAACGCTGCGTCCAGCGGCCCGACAAGAGAGACGATCTTCCCTCCTGGCTTCAAGATTCCTACCGATTTTTCAACCGCGTCACCCCTGATCGTGCCAAGCACCACATCGTAGTCGCGCAGCACGTTCTCGAACGCTTGTTTCTTGTAGTCGATTACTTCGTCCGCGCCCAGGCTTTTCACCAACGGGATGTTACCCGTGCTGGTATTGGTTCCCACCTTGGCGCCGAAATATTTGGCCAGTTGGATCGCCAATGTTCCAATACCGCCGGACCCCGCGGGAATGAACACCTTCTGACCCGGCTGAAGATTGGCCCGCTCCTTCAGTGCTTGCCATGAAGTGAGCCCGACCATTGGAACCGAGGCGGCCTGCACGAAGTCCAGATTGACCGGTTTCCGGGCTGCTGCGCTTTCCGGTACCACGGCAAATTCGGCGATAGACCCTCTTCCAAGGTCGAACAGACTTGCAAAGATGGCGTCGCCTTTCCTGAAGCGAGTGACGCGGCTGCCGACATCGATCACGATGCCGGCCAGATCGCTACCCATGGTCGCGGGCAATTGGACCTTCAACACGGGTTTGAACATTCCCGTTGGAATCATGTTGTCGATCGGGTTCACCCCCGCGGCGTGAACCTCAACCAGCAGTTCGTCGGGCTTGAGCGTGGGACGCGGCACTTCGGCGAACCCGATCTCGGGTGATTTGCCATAGCGTCTGAATGTGAGTGCTTTCATGTTGCGCTTGCTCCGATGCTGCGTCGTATTCGCGAAAGACGTCATACCCTCTCGTCCGCAACGTATTCATTGCGATAGAAATTCCAGTGCCGTGGGTACGAAGTGGGTGTGATGCTGGAAAATTCCACCGTGGCCAGCGTCCTGATAAATGACGAGCCGCGCCTGGGGGATGCGGCGGGCCATATCGCGGCTGAGTGCGGTGGGCACCATGATGTCGTTATCCCCATTGGCGATCAGGACCGGCATGGGCAGACTCGCGAGGTCCTGCGGCGCTTGCCGGCCCCACGCGTTGATCGCCTTGAGTTGATGAAGGAAGGCGCGAGGTGTCGGCCCCTGGTCGCGGCCGGCCTTACGTTCCTTCAACCGTTTCAAGAAGGCGCTTGCCGCCTGCTGGCCGTTGGTTGTGGACGTGAAGAACAAATACGCTTTCGGATCGCGCAGCGTCAGCAGGCCTTTGAGCATGAGCGGCCAGGATACGGCACCCACACGATCGATACCGTGACCGCCGGCAGGGCCCGTGCCAGTGAGGATAAGCCTACGCACCAGGCCTGGCGCCTCGAGCGCCACGTCCTGCGCCACGAAGCCGCCAAGCGAGAAGCCGAGCAGATCGACTTGATCGAAACCCATTGCGCGAATCAGCGCGATGGTGTCGCGCGCCATCTCGCCCACGGTTACGGGCGCGATGCCACCGGATAAGCCAATGCCTCGATAGTCGATCGCGATGACGCGATGTTTCTGGGCCAAGCCATCGACGATGCGCGGGTCGAAGTTATCCAGCACGGCGCCCCAGTGGTTCAGCAAAACTAAAGGAATGCCGCCGTGCGGCCCCAGTTCACGGTAGGCGAAGCGGGTTCCAGCCGCGTTGACGAACTTGTTCGGTGCCCGCGCATACGACGTTGTCGATTGGGTGTCCGGGTTGACGCTCTTCATCATTCACTCCCTGGGCGCTGCTTTCATAGGTCGAGCATCATGCTGACGGGAAAAAAAGGTGGGACTTCAATCCGCGCCGCGAACCGATGCTCAAGCGTGGCCTCAAGCATCGATTCGGACAACGGCGCTTCTTCGACTGCGCACGCCAGCATCGACGATGCGCTCGTGCGGGGCTTGCGTCGATCGGGTGGTGGATCGTTGCATCTGACGTTCACCAGCCGCTGCTGAACGCAGACTTCAGGAACACTGCAAGCCCGCCCTCGTCGGGGCGCGGTTCTCCAGGCGAATCGAGTACCGTTGACATCCACGAAGCGCGTGGGCGTGGTGATAGGGTTGTCGGTCATCGTGGTATCCATCGTCCGCCGTTTGCCGCAATTGAATGGTCAGGCACGGAGCTGATAACGCTCGGCCGCGTGTGCCTGTCGAATGTCCGATAGCAGTCCCTGGCGAGCGCCATCCAGCGCGTCCCACCGCCCGGCTACGTGCAGCGGCGGGATCGTGACCCGTTCGCGACGGTCGAACCCGATCAGTGCCGCATCGACCAACTCGCCCACTTCCATCACCTCGGGCAGCGTGTTCACGTCGACCCCGGCGCGCTCCCAGATCTCCGTGCGCGTCGCCGCCGGCAGGACGGCTTGCACGTAAACACCCTTGGGCGACAACTCGAGATGCAGGCCCTGCGACAGGAACAGCACGAATGCCTTGGTCGCGCCGTAGATCGACATGCCGAACTCGGGCGCGAAACCTACCACCGAGCCAATGTTGACGATCGAGCCGTTACCGGACTGCACGAAGCGTGGCGCGACCGCGGCTGCAAGCCTCGTCAGCGCCGTCGTGTTGAGCGTGATCAGGCGTTCGATGCTTTCAGGGGTTTGCTGCAGGAAGCCGCCCGACTGAGCCACGCCGGCATTGTTGATCAGAATTCCTATTCGATCGTCATCGCGCAGACGAGCCTCGAGCGCGGACAGATCGGTGGACTGGGTCAGGTCGGCCTGCAGCACGTCTACCGCCACACCGGTTTCCTCCCGCAGGCGCGCTGCCAACGCGTCGAGTCGCGCCTTGTCGCGGGCGACGAGGACGAGGTCATGGCCACGCCGGGCGAAGCGCTCGGCGTAGGTGGCGCCGATGCCGCTGGAGGCGCCGGTGATGAGGACTGTCGGAAGCGTGGTCATGGGTACTTTCCTTTGCAAGGGTTCTGCTGGTGGAGACTCAGTCAAGGGCACGAGCCTTAGCCGGAAATCGTCGGGTAATCGATGTAGCCCGCCGCGCCACCGCCATAGAGCGTCGCCGGGTTGAATTGCGTCAGGGGTGCGCCGTGCTTCAGGCGTTCGACCAGGTCCGGGTTGCTGATAAACGGACGGCCGAACGCGAACAGGTCGGCTCTGCCCTCATGGAGTTGCGTGGTGGCGAATTCCAGGTCGTAACCGTTGTTGGCCAGATAGGTCTGCTTGAAACGGCGGCGCAGCGCGTCATAGTCGAATTCCGCCACATCGCGTGGGCCACCCGTCGCGCCTTCGACCACGTGCAGGTAGACGACGCCCTGGGCGCTGAGCTGTTCGGCGATGTAGTCGTACTGCGCTTGCGGATCGCTGCAGGAAATGCCGTTGGCCGGCGAAACCGGCGAGATGCGCACGCCGGTGCGCTCTGCGCCGATTTCCTCGACCACGGCGGCGACGACTTCCAGCAACAGGCGCGCACGGTTCTCGATCGAGCCGCCGTAGTCGTCGGTACGCTGGTTGGCTCCGTCCTTGATGAACTGCTCCAGCAGGTATCCGTTGGCGCCGTGAATTTCCACGCCGTCGAAACCGGCGGCAATCGCGTTGGCCGCGGTCTGTCGAAAGTCGTTCACGATGCCCGGCAGCTCGGCGAGTTCCAGCGCGCGCGGCTCGGACACGTCGGCAAATCCGTTGTTGACGAAAGTCTTCGTCTCGGCGCGGATAGCGGAAGGTGCGACCGGCGCCGTACCGTGAGGTTGCAAGTCCGTGTGCGAGACGCGGCCCACATGCCAGAGCTGCACGAAGATGCGTCCACCCTTGGCGTGGACGGCGTCCGTGACCTTGCGCCAGCCGGCAATCTGCTCGGGCGTGTACAGGCCGGGAGTGTCCTGATAGCCCTGGGCCTGGGCCGAAACCTGGGTGGCCTCGGTGATGATCAGGCCGGCCGAGGCGCGCTGGGCGTAGTAGGTCGCGGCGTGCTCGCCGGGCACCAGCCCGGCGCCTGCACGGTTGCGAGTCAGCGGTGCCATGACGATGCGATTGGCGAGCGTCAGGCCACCGAGGGCGTACGGCTCGAAAAGCGTTTTCTCTGACATGTCGTTCCAGCGTCGGATGGTGGGAATGGCTTAATGATGACGATCATAATCTAACGTGTCAACACTTTGATGATGACCAACATCAATGTATAGTCAGGCCATCAGACAGGAACGCGCCCACGGAGAGGAAAAGTGAAAGTCACCAAGGCACAGGCCGAGGCCAATCGGGCCCACGTTGTTGAAACAGCGTCGACGCTGTTCAGGGAACGCGGTTTTGATGGGGTCGGAGTAGCGGATCTGATGGGCGCAGCCGGGTTCACCCACGGCGGCTTCTACAAGCACTTCCGCTCAAAGGCCGATCTGATGGCGGAATCGGCGGCCTGCGGCATGGCGCAGACCGTTGCGCTGTCGGCCGGGGTCGACGCATCGGAGTTCGTGCGGCAGTATCTCGCGCGCGAGCACCGCGACTCGCGCGCAACCGGCTGCACGATGGCTGCACTGGGCGGGGATGCCGCGCGCCAACCCGAAGCGGTCCGGGCCACATTTGCGGACGGCATAGAAAGACTGCTGGCGGCATTAGTTCAAGAACGAGATCCGTCAGACGGTGCGGACTCGGCGGAGGTCCGAGCCAACTGCCTCGACATCATGGCGCACGTGGTTGGCGCGATTGTGTTGTCGCGCGCTTGCCCGGATGATTCTCCACTCGCAGACGAAATCCTGACGGTATGTCGCGACAAGATTCTCGCGACACTGGACACATCGGCGACAGCGCGCGAATCGGGTCGCAATCATGGTATCGACATCGCCGCCAAGTCAAAGTGACACGATTTGCCGACTCGAAGCCCGTGTCACGAACCACACCCGGACGCAAGGAATAGACCCAGCCACGCATGGCCTCGGTGGCGACTGCCGAGATGCTGCGCTTCAGCCCCTTGCTCTTGACCCTCGGAATGGCCAGTTGCAGTGCCTCGCGCGTCTCTGCTCTGCTCTGCTCTGCTCTGCTCTGCTCTGCTCTGCTCTGCTCTGCTCTGCTCCGGCGACGGGGCGCGGCCCCGGTCTGGACCTCGTCGGGCGCGCTGCCTGCGCGGCTGCGCATGCAGCCTCCTGCGCGGCCCTGCAAGCCTGGGTCTGGCCAACGGTCGGCAGCGCGCAGCCGCGATCCCGCAGCACCTGCGTCGAGCGCTCGACCGCCCGCCGCGCCTTGTCCTCCACCGCGGGGCCGCAATCGGTGATCGCTGCTAGCCGCAGGTTGTCCAGGTGGATCATCCGCCACGCAGATGCTTGCCCTTGGTCGATGATGGCCTGCGAGCCACCACCGCACATTGATGGGTCGTACACCCCTGCCTGATCGGTCGCGGAGCGTGCGGCGACGCAGCCCTCAAGGGACCGGGATCGAACCGGGCCTGCGCACCCGGCCATGTCGCGAGTCGCTACGACTCAGCCTCATCCAAACACTCAAAGGTTCGCTCACGGGCGATTGCCCGGAAAGCAAAAACCCGCGTTCCGGGCCGGTTGTAACGATATCCATCCAGTCGATCGCTATTCCGCCGGCAACATGACGGCGCAAACAATCGAACGGCTTTGCGATTGGATCGTGCGCATCAGAATGATGAACGGCTCGATCGCGAGCAAGCGAATTGGAAGCGGCGCACGTCAACCCGTGCGATTGAAACCGGTACCCCCGCCGGACATGAACATGGCGTTCCGTGGCGTCTGCGCGCCGCCCCGTTCACGCTCAGACACGGGCGGGTTCGACAGGATCGACTACGCGCGTCCCGTCTTCCTACGACATACATCCACGCAGCCTCATGTTTAACTCATGCCCAGCCGGATCGGGCGTATTCCGATTCCGAGCGGCGCGCATCTTGAGTCTTCATGAAGTCAATCCATGCCTTTATGACGTCCGATGTGCCTGACGCACTGCCTGTGCACAGCGATGACGAACCGGCTATCGGCGTGTGAACCAACGCGCGCGTTGCTGCCGCCCCCGTTGCTCTCCAAGCGAAGATTGCCGATGCGTCGCCATGGCAACAATGACTGGAACTTGAATGGTGAAAAACGCCGAACACGTGAATTTCCACAGCGCGATCGCCTGTGCGCCAGGCGCAAGTGAGCCGCTCGCATGCGCCTGATCTGCTTTCCCTACGCGGGCGGCTCGGCCGCCGTCTATCGTGCGCTGCAAGCGTTGTTGCCCGGCATCGAAGTGCGCCGTCATGAATTGGCAGGCCGGGGCAGCCGCCTATCCGAGCCGGCCGTACAAGACATGTCGACGCTGGTCGACACGTTGCTGCGCGACCTGGCCGACTGCTTCGATCGTCCCTTCGCGCTGCTCGGACACAGCATGGGCGCGGCGATTGCCGTCGAACTGGCGCTGCGGCTGCCCGCCCACGCGCAACCGAACCTGCGGCATCTGTTCCTGAGCGCGCGCCCCGCACCGGGCAAGGAGCGCCACGATCGACGCATGCAGGCGCTGGACGACCGCGCCTTCGTCGATGCACTGCGCGACATGGGCGGCACACCGAAGGCGGTGCTGGACAACAGCGAACTGATGGCGCTGCTGATGCCGGCGCTGCGTGCGGATTTCACGATGATCGAGAACCACCGGCCCGTGCCGGGGCGCAGGCTGGCGGTGGACATCACCGCGTTCGCGGGCCGCGCGGACGAACAGGTTCCCGTTGATGCCGTTGCAGGCTGGGGCGCCGCGACCACGGGGCGCTTCGATTTTCACGTCATCGAAGGCGATCATTTCTTTCTGAGGCACCAGATGCGGACGATGGCCGGCATCATCGCGGCCCGCCTGCGGCGCACGGAACACGTCGCGTTGAGCGCCCTGCAAGCATGACGGGCCGATCCTTGCGATCGGCGTGCCGGCCGGTGCCGTGATCGCCGAATGAAAAGGCCCGCGCGCCCTATCCGCTTCCACGCGGCTATGCGGGCCGGTCAAGCACGCCGGGAGGCCGCGTCGCTTCCCTGCGCGCGATACTTGGAGTGCCATTGTGCAACGTAATCGAAAGCGAATCCTCGTAACAGGTGGCGCAGGTTTCCTCGGTTCGCATCTTTGCGAGCGCCTGGTCGAACTCGGTCACGACGTATTGTGCGTCGACAACTATTTCACCGGCACGAAGCAGAACGTGGCGGCGCTGCTCGGCAACCCGAGCTTCGAGGCGCTGCGCCACGACGTCACCTTTCCGTTGCATGTGGAGGTGGACGAGATCTACAACCTCGCCTGCCCGGCTTCGCCCATCCACTATCAATTCGATCCCGTGCAGACCACCAAGACCAGTGTGATGGGCGCGATCAACATGCTGGGGCTCGCCAAACGCACGCATGCACGCGTTCTGCAAACCTCGACGAGCGAGGTGTACGGCGACCCCGACGTGCATCCGCAACCGGAGAGTTACCGCGGCAACGTCAACCCGCTCGGGCCGCGCGCCTGCTACGACGAAGGCAAACGTTGCGCGGAGACGCTGTTCTTCGACTATCACCGCCAGCAGAACGTGCTCATCAAGGTGGTACGCATCTTCAACACGTACGGGCCGCGCATGCATCCCAACGACGGCCGCGTGGTGTCCAACTTCATCGTGCAGGCGCTGCGCGGCGAGGACATCACGCTGTACGGCGACGGCAGCCAGACCCGGGCATTCTGCTATGTCGACGACATGGTCGACGGCTTGATCCGGATGATGGCGACGCCCGCGGACCTCACCGGCCCGATCAATCTCGGCAATCCGTACGAGATCGCGGTCAGCGAACTCGCGCAGATCATCTTGCGCCTGACCGGCTCGAAGTCGCGGCTCGTATTCCGTCCGCTGCCGAAGGATGACCCGACACAGCGTTGCCCCGATATCAGCCTCGCACGCACCCACCTCGACTGGGAGCCGACGATCGGGCTCGAAGCCGGGCTCCAGCGCACCATCGATTATTTCCGCGCGACCCTCGCTGCTTGACGCCGCGCACGGAAACCACGCTTCGCTGATCGGAAGGCAGTGGCATGACGGGGTGACGTCGCGTTGCCGGTGTCCCTTCTTTACGTGACAGACGTGGCGGGGAGACCATGCTCCAATCGGGTCGTACCGTTACACCATTGGCCAGGATGAAGCGATTCTCGTGCGCCAGTGTCCATCAATCCGCCTCGCAAGCCGGATCTGCGCGCATGGAAAAACTCGAGTATCTGAAGCAGGTCGAATCGAAGGCGCGAACCTACGCTGCCTCTTTCCCGCGGCTGTTTACCCATGCCAAAGGCGTACGCATACGCGACTCCGAGGGGCAGGAATACATCGACTGCCTGTCAAACGCGGGTACGCTCGCGCTCGGACATAATCACCCGGAAGTCAATGAAGCCGTCATGCGGTTTCTGTCGTCCGATCAAATGCAACAGGCGCTCGACCTGGCGACGCCGGCAAAGCACGCGTTCGTCGAGCAGTTGTTCTCGCTCCTGCCCGGGAAGATCGCCGAATCCGGCAAGATCCAGTTTTGCAGCCCCAGCGGAGCGGATGGCGTCGAAGCGGCGATCAAGCTGACCCGGCACCATACGGGCCGCTCGACGATCATGGCGTTCCATGGCGCCTACCACGGCATGACGGCCGGCGCACTCGCCGCGTCGGGAAATCTCACGCCCAAATCGGCCGGCGGCCACGGACGCGACGTGCATTTCCTGCCTTATCCCTATGCTTTCCGCTGCCCGTTCGGCACCGATGGCTCGGCGACCGATCAACTCAGCATCAACTATATTCGGACCGTCCTGTCCGATCCCGAGAGCGGGATAACGAAACCGGCGGCAATCATCGTCGAAGTCGTGCAAGGCGAAGGCGGCTGCATCCCCGCTCCCGACACCTGGCTGGTCGAGTTGCGCGAGCTGACGCTGCGGCACGAAATCCCGTTGATCGTCGATGAGGTGCAGACCGGGCTCGGTCGAACCGGCGCCCGGTTCGCCATCGAACATTCCGGCATCCGGCCGGACGTACTGGTGCTGTCGAAGGCATTCGGCGGCGGCTATCCGTTATCGGTGGTGGTCTATGACGAGCGCCTGGACACCTGGCCGCCCGGCGCGCATGCCGGGACCTTCCGAGGCAACCAGATTGCGATGGTGGCCGGCTTGTCGACCATGCGCATCGTCGAACGAGAGGATCTGTCGGCGCACGCGGGCAGAGTCGGCAAACGCCTGGTTGCCGGCCTCGAAGCGCTGGCCGAACGCTTTCCCTGCCTGGGCCAGATACGCGGCCGCGGCCTGATGATCGGCGCCGAAGTCGTCATGCCCGGCACACATGGCCGAACCGGCCCGACCGATCCGGAACGGGCAAAAGCCATCAAGCGGAACTGCCTGCGAAACGGGCTCATCATCGAAACCGGCGGCCGCAACGGCGCGGTACTTAGGTTCCTGCCGCCGCTGATCGTGTCGGAAGCGGATATCCACGAGATTCTCAATCGCTTCGAGCACGCCGTGGAAACGGCCTGCCGGGCATAGCCACACCCCGGCGCGACCAAGCAGACCCACCCGTCCGGTTTCGCCGCGATCCACGTTCAGGAAAGGATGACTGAAGATGCTGGGCATGACGGAACGCAAGCTGCTTGCCGACGGAAGCTCTCCGTGGCTGCTGGAACCCGTGTCGAACCGGCGCGATATCGCGCAGGCGGTGAACGACAACCGGGAGGCGCTCGAATCCCGACTGCTGGAACACGGTGCACTCCTGTTTCGCGGCTTCGACGTTTCATCCGTGAGCGGCTTCGAGGCGTTCGCTCACGCGATTTCGGCCCATCGGTCCGACTATGTCTACCGTTCCACTCCGCGCACCGCGATCGGCAACGGCATCTTCACCGCGACCGAGTATCCGCCGAGCGAGACAATCGCACTTCATTGCGAAAACGCGTATCAACGCAGCTGGCCGCTGAGAGTGGCATTCTGTTGCCTGACGCCGGCCACGACCGGCGGTGAAACGCCGCTTGCGGACATGCGGGAGGTGAGCCGCAGGATCGGACCGCGCATCCTGGATCAGTTCGAGGCGAAACAGGTCCGCTATGTCCGGCACTACCGGCGGCACGTCGACATTCCATGGGAAACCGTCTTCCAGACCGGCGACCGCAACCAGGTGGCCGCCTTCTGCGCAGACAACGGCATCGAGCACGAATGGCTCGACGACGACACGTTACGCACCGCACAGATCAACCAGGGTGTCGCCTATCATCCGGTCACCCGCGACCGGATATTCTTCAACCAGGCCCATCTATTCCATATCTCGAACCTGGAAGCATCGCTCGCCAGTTCGATCGTCAGCCTGTTCGGCGAGGATCGAATTCCGCGCAATGCGTGCCATGGCGACGGGAGCCCATTCGATCTCGCCGACATCGAGCAGATCCGCAACGCGTTCCGCGAATGCGCGATCACGTTTGCCTGGCAGCGAGGCGACGTCCTGCTGGTCGACAACATGCGCTTCGCGCATGGCCGCAACCCGTTCGAAGGCGAGCGCAAGGTCGTCGTGTCGCTGCTCGACCCGTACGCGCCCGACATCGACGGAATCGCCGATCGTTAGCGAGCGCGGGCGGGCAATTCAACGAACAGCCGTATTGATCCAGTGCGCGAAACGCCGTGTCCTTGGATTACGGGGCAGACGCCGGATTAGAGCAATGCTCTAATTTCAAGACCATCCAGTTCAAGAAGCAAGCTTGGCAGGATCGCCACAACCGGCCCTGAGACATTCAACGTTTAGAAGACCACGAAGGTTGAGCATGCTTCCCGATACAAAATTCAGGACTGTTACAGAAATTTTGTTGTTTCGCGGCAAGGTCGAAGCGGAGAAGACGGCATTCGTTTTTCTCGAGAACGGCGAAGCGGAACTGACTCGACTCACGTACGGCGACCTGGACCAGCGGGCTCGCGGCATCGCCGCCCGGCTGCAGGACATCGCGCAACCAGGCGATCGCGTCCTGCTGGTCTATCCGCCCGGGCTGGAATTCATCTGCGCATGGGTGGGTTGCCTGTACGCGGGCCTGATCGGCGTACCGGCCTATCCCCCGCGCAGGCATCGTCCCGCCGATCGTCTCAAGGCCATCGTCGCCGACGCCAGGCCGGTCGTCGCGCTGACCGACGCCGCCACGCTCGACGGCATCGCGCATCACGCGGACGGCTATTCCGACACGCTGGAACTGAAGATCCTGGCGACGGACCAGCGCTTCGACGCACCGGCCGAACAATGGCGCGCACCGGCAATCACGCCGCAGACGCTGGCGCTTCTGCAATACACGTCAGGCTCCACCGGCACGCCCAAAGGCGTGATGATCAGCCACGCGAACATCCTGAGCAATATGGCGGTCATCGCCGAGGCGAGCGATGCCGATGCGTCGGCGGTGTTCGTCAGCTGGCTCCCGGTGTTTCACGACATGGGCTTCTTCGGGAAGGTGCTGCTGCCGATCTACCTCGGTGTGCTGTCGGTGCTGATGGCGCCCGCGGCGTTCGTGCAGAAGCCCATCCGCTGGCTGCAGGCCATCACGAAGTATCGCGGCACGCATTGCGCCGCGCCGGATTTCGCGTACGACCTGTGCGCGCGCAAGATCTCCGACGCGTCTCGCGCGCAGCTGGACCTGAGCAGCTGGCGGGTGGCATTCAACGGCGCGGAACCGGTGCGCGCGGAGTCGGTGGCACGTTTTTCGCGCGCATTCGCCGCATGCGGCTTCCACGCGCACACCATGCGTCCGGTCTACGGCATGGCCGAGGCGACCTTGTTCATCTCCGGTCAGCCGGCGCGCGCGCTGCCGCGCGTGACGGACTACGACGCCGACGGCCTGGCGCAACGCGTGGCGACAAGAAGCGGCCACGGCAAGCGCCACGCGCTGGTCTCATGCGGCCGGACCTGGGCGGAGCACCGCCTGCAGATCGTGAATCCGGATACCGGCGAGCGCTGCGCGCCCGGTCGGATCGGCGAAATCTGGCTGACCGGCCCGAGCGTCGGCGTCGGTTACTGGAACCGCGTCGAGGAAACGGAGCACACCTTTCGCGCGATGCTGGATGGCGACGACGCGCATTACCTGCGCACGGGCGATCTCGGCTTCGTCGATGGCGAGGACCTCTTCGTCACCGGCCGGTTGAAAGACCTCATCATCATCGCCGGCCGCAATCACTACCCGCAGGATCTCGAACAAACCGCGGAGGGAAGCCACGCCGCGCTGGCGCCCGCCGCATCGGCGGCGTTCTCGATCAACGTCGACAACGTGGAGCGGGTCGTCATCGCCTGTGAAGTGCGCCGGGAAGCGCTCAACACCCTGGACGCGGAAGCCGTCGCCTCGGAGATCCGGCGCACGCTCGCCGAAGCGCATGACGTCGATCTGTATGCGGCAATCCTGTTGAAGCCCGCCACGATCCTGCGCACGTCCAGCGGAAAAATCCAGCGCAGCCGGATCAGGCAGGCATTCCTCGATGGACAGGGGCTCGCGATCGCGGGCGAGTGGCGGCGGTCGTTCTCCGCGGAGGACGCGCCCGCCACGGCCGCGGCGCGCGACACGCAAGCGCTGGTGCAATGGTGCATCGAGCGTGTCGCGCGTCTGTCGGGAATCGACTCCGGCAAGATCGACCCCGACGCGCCGTTCAGCGTCCATGGGCTCGATTCGAAAGACGCCATCATGCTCTCGGGCGAGTTGCAGGACTGGCTCGGGCGGCCGGTTTCCCCGACCGTCGTCTACGATTTTCCGAGTATTGCCCTGCTGGCGCGCCATTTGAGCGGCACCGGGAATGCGATGCCGGACTCCGCGCCCGGCTCAGCCGCGGCACGCGCGGATATCGCGATCGTCGGCATCGGATGCCGCTTCCCCGGCGCCGCCAATCCCGACGCATTCTGGCAACTTCTCGTGGAGGGCCGGGACGCGGTCGGCGCGTCGACCAAGCGCGCCGCCGGCCTTCCGCCCGCCGGGCTGCTGGACCAGGTCGATCAGTTCGATGCGGCATTCTTCGGCATCAGCGCCCGCGAAGCCGAATCGATGGATCCGCAACAGCGCCTGCTGCTGGAGGTTGCCTGGGAGACGCTCGAGCATGCGGGGATCGCGCCCCGGCGTCTCGCCGGCGGACGCACCGCGGTCATCGTGGGCATCAGTAATTCGGACTACATCCGTCTGGCGCAGGAAGCAGTCGCGGACGTCGGCCCTTATGTCGCGACGGGCAATGCGCTCAGCGTCGCCGCCAACCGCATTTCCTACACGCTCGATTTGCGCGGCCCGAGCTGGGCGGTCGACACCGCGTGTTCGTCGTCGCTCGTCGCGGTTCATCAGGCGTGCCGCGCGCTGCAGCGCGGCGAGTCCGATGCGGCGCTGGCCGGCGGGGTCAACCTGATCCTGGCGCCGCAATTGAGCGCCTCCTTCACGCAAGCGGGCATGCTTTCGCCGGATGGCCGATGCAAGGCGTTCGATGCGGCAGCGAACGGTTACGTGCGCGGCGAAGGCGTGGGCATGGTGCTGCTCAAGCGCCTCGACGATGCGCTCGAGAACGGCGACACCGTGTACGCCGTGATCCGCGGCTCGGCGGTGAACCAGGATGGACGCAGCAATGGCCTGACCGCGCCCAATGGCCCGGCCCAGCAGGCCGCGATTCACGGTGCGCTGCGCGACGCCGGCGTACGCGCGCACGACATCGGCTTCGTCGAGGCGCACGGTACGGGAACGCCGCTCGGCGACCCGATCGAGTTGAACTCGCTGGCGGCCGTCCTGAGCGACGCTCGTCGGCCGGACGATCCCTGCTGGATCGGTTCGGTCAAGACCAACATCGGCCATCTGGAATCGGCGGCGGGCATCGCCAGCCTGATCAAGACCGCCCTGGCGCTGCACCATCGCGTCATTCCGCCGAACCTCCATTTCCGGTCGATCAATCCGCAAATCTCGCTCGACGGCACGCCCTTCCGCATTCCGCAGCAGGTCACGCCGTGGCATTCGGAACATGGGCCGCGCATGGCCGGCGTGAGTTCGTTCGGCTTCGGCGGCACCAACGCGCACATGATCCTGTCCGAAGCGCCGCAGCCCACGGAGATCGAAGCCGACCCGGCAGCGCCTGCGGCGCGCGTCGTGACGCTCTCCGCGCGCACGCCCGAAGCATTGCAGGCGCTGGCGGCTTCCCTTGCGGCCTATCTCGACGCCCATCCCGAGGTCCGCCTGCGGGATGTCGCGTTCACGGCCAATACCGGGCGCACCCACTTCGCGCGGCGCGCGGCCATCGTCGCATCGAGTCTCGATTCGTTGCGTTCGCAACTTGACGCCGTTTCGTCCGGCGAGCCGGCGGATACACCGCCTGCGCCGACCTTCCACTTTTGCGCCGACGACGGCGGCAGCGCCGACGCGGTGCGGCAATTGCGCGCCGCCTGCCCCGCTTTCGACGCGCTGATGCAGCGGCAATCCGAGGCGCCCGGGCTCGCCCCCGCCGAAGCCGGGTTCACGGCATTCCAGCGCGCGCTTGCGCAACTGTGGATCTCCTTCGGCATCACGCCGGGCGCCGTCAGCAGCACCGGCGACGGGCATCGCGCTGCCGCCTCGTGGGCGGACGTGCCGCAGGCGCCGGACGGCGGTGCCACGGGACACCACGGCATCGTGATCGAGATCGGCGCGCACGCGGCCGCGTGGGACACGATCCTGCACACGCTCGCCGCGCTCTACGTGCGCGGCGTGTCCATCGACTGGGATGCCGTGGAGCAGGACGCACCGCGCCGCCGGCTCGCCCTGCCGACTTACCCGTTCGAGCGTCGCGCCTTCTGGATCAGCCCGCGTGCGCCTCGCCATCCGTTGCTCGGGCACCTCATGGAGCAGCACGCGCATGCGCCGGCCACGTGGATCTGGCAATCGCGTCTCGATGCGCCGGCCACTACCTTTCTCGACGGTCATCGCGTCAAGGGAGCGCCCGTCCTGCCCTATTCCGCCTATGTGGAAATGGCGCTGGCGGCCACGTCGGAAATCGGCGCCGCCGGCCATACGACGTTGAAGGACCTCGCACTGCATGCGCCGTTGCCGCTGCATCCGCATGCATCGCGCACCGTGCAGACCGTGCTGAGCCGCCGGTCGTGGGGGCCGTTTTCGTTTGCCGTCTATCACCGGATCGAGGACACCCGCGCCGCCGCGACGTGGCAGATGTGCGCGAGTGCCGAAATTCACGAATCGGATCGGAGCCAAGCATGAAATTCGGCCTGATGTTCTTCGCCAGCAGTGAAGAAGCGCTGTCCGGCAACAAGTACCAGCTCGTGATGGAGAGCGCGCGTTTCGCCGATGCGAACGGGTTCTCCAGCGTCTGGGTGCCGGAGCGCCATTTCACCGAATTCGGCTCGCTGTACCCGAATCCCGCCGTCCTGCACGCCGCGCTCGCCGCCGCCACCCAACACGTGAAGCTGGTCGCGGGCAGCGTGGTCGCCGCGCTGCACAACCCGATCCGGATCGCGGAAGAATGGTCGATGGTGGACAACCTGTCGAACGGCCGCGTGGGCGTGTCGTTCGCGTCCGGCTGGAATCCGGACGACTTCGTGTTCGCCCCGGACAAATATGCGAGCCGGCAGGATGACATGCTGGCGACGATGCGCGCCGTCCAGCATCTGTGGCGCGGCGGCACGCTGGATGCGACGAACGGCGTCGGCAAGCCGGTGCGGTTGCGCATCTATCCGACGCCGGTGCAGCCGGAACTGCCCGTCTGGGTGACGGCCGCGAGCAATCCGCAGACGTTCGTGCGCGCCGGCGAAGCCGGCGCCAACCTGCTGACCCACGTGCTCGACCAGGATCGGGACCAGCTCGCGCACAAGATCGCCCTCTACCGCGAGGCGCGCGCACGGCATGGCTTCGATCCGGCGGCCGGCACCGTATCCGTGATGCTGCATACGTTCGTCGGCGAGGATGCCGCGCAGGCGCGCGAACAGGCGCGTGTGCCGTTCTGCAACTACATCCGCAGCAATATCGGGCTGTTGAACGGGCTCGCGCAGAGTCGCGGCCAGTCGGTCGACGTGCGCGCGATGGGCGCGCGCGAACTGGACGAGTTCGTCGAGTTTCTCTATGAACGCTTCGCGCAATCGCGCGGCCTCATCGGCACGCCGGACACCTGCGTCGAACTGGTGCGGGATCTCGCGTCGATCGGCGTGGATGAAGTGGCCTGCCTGCTCGATTTCGGTCCGCCGGTCGAACTGATCCTCGGCAATCTTCCGCAGTTGCGCCGACTACGCGAGATGTGCGCGCCCAGGCGAGCCGCCGCGCCGACGAGATTCGATGCGGCCGAGGTGCAGGCCCGCTGTATCGAAACGACGTCGGGCGCGGATTTCAACGGCGAAATCCGGCAGCACGGCGTGCAGATCGACGGCGTGTTCAACGCGATCCAGCAGATCTGGCGCACGACCGGCGAGGCGCTGGGGAAAATCAGCCTGCCGGCCGACGCGCTGGCGCAGTCGCCCTACCAGGTGCACCCCGCCTTTCTCGACGCGTGCAGCCGCGTGCTCGCCGCCGCCATCGATCCGGACGCGCTGGCGTCGGGCGACCTGTACCTGCCCAGTTCGATCGGCGCGGTACGGGTTCATCAGCCGCCGTCGTCGACCGATGCATGGAGTCACGCCACGCTGCGCCAGCCGAACGGACAGGGCGCGCTGGAGGGCGATATCCGCGTCCATGACCTGGCGGGGCGACTGCTGATCGAGATCGATGCGCTGCGGTTGCAGCAGGTGCGCGCGGGGCGCGCCGTCGAGCGGCACGACTTCGCCGCGCTGCTTTATCAACGCGTCTGGAGACCGTCGAACGTCGACGCGGCAACCGGCGGTGCGGCGCCGGGCGAGTGGCTGATTCTCGCGGACCGTGGCGGCGTGGGCGCGCAGCTGTCCGCCCTGCTGGAAAGCGCGGGCGATACGTGCACGCTGCGCTTCGCCGACGCGACGCCGGACCTGCCCGCGCCCGAGCGCCCGCTGAAGGGCGTCATCCACCTGTGGAGTCTCGATCTCGCGCCCGCCGACATCGCGGCGAGACGGCGTGCCAGCGCGAGCGTGCTGCACCTGGTCGGCGCGCTTGCGGCACGCGCGCCGTCGGCCCGGCAGGCGCGTCTGTGGCTGGTGACGTCGGGCGCGATGAATGTTCTGGACGGCGAATCGATCGCGGTGGCGCAGGCCCCGCTGTGGGGATTGGGCCGGGCGATCGCGGTCGAGCATGCGGCGCTGTGGGGCGGGCTCGTCGACCTCGATCCCGCGCAGCCGTCGGCGGCGCACATCGTGCAAGCCGTACAGGCCGGCGGCCGTGAAGACATGATCGCGTTTCGCCGTGAACAGCGCTACGTCGCGCGCATCGCCCGCGACAATCGCGAATACGTCAGCCACCGGCCGATCCGGTTCCAGCCTGACGCGACCTACCTGGTGACCGGCGGGCTCGGCGGGCTCGGCCTGCGGCTCGCGTCCTGGCTCGCCGACAACGGCGCCGGGAACATCGTGCTGCTGGGGCGCGGCGCGCCTTCCGCCGCGGCCGAGACCATCCTGCGCACGCTCGGCGCGCGGTTCATTCGCGCCGACCTGTCGCGTCGCGAGGACGTCGAGCAGGCGCTCGGTGAAATCGCGCATTCGATGCCGCCGCTCAAAGGGGTCTTTCACCTCGCCGGCGCACTCGACGATGCGCTGCTGACGCGCCAGGACGTCGACTGCTTCCATCGCGCCGGCAGCGGCAAGGCCGACGGCGCCTGGTACCTGCACGAGCTGACGGCCGACTTGCCGCTCGACCACTTCGTCCTGTTCTCGTCGATGGCCGCGCTGATCACCATGCCGGGCCAGGGCAACTACGCGGCGGCGAACAGCTTCCTCGACGCCCTCGCGCAGCATCGGCGCGCGCAGGGCAAGCCGGCGCTCAGCGTCAATTGGGGGCCGTGGGCGGAAATCGGCCACGCCGCCACCGACTACGGGCGGCGCGCGCACGAACAACTGGGCGCGCTCGGCGTCGGCACGCTGTCGCCCGAACTGGCCATCGCGACGCTGGAACGGCTGATGGCGGCCGGCGTCGCCCAGTCCGGGGTCGCGCGGATCGACTGGCCGACCCTGTTCCAGGTCGATGCGCCGGCCGCCGGGTCCGCGCTGTTTTCCGAGCTGGCGCAACCGGCCGCGCAGCCTGCGCAGCAAGAGACGGCATTGCTGCGACAACTGCACGCGTGCGCGCCGGGCGAGCGGGTCGGGCTCATCACCGACACGCTCGCGACGATGCTGGCCGAGACCTTGCGTCTTGCCGGCCCCGACGCCATCGCGCCCGAGCAATCGCTGCTCGATCTCGGCCTGGATTCGCTGGTCGCGCTCGAGCTGACCGATCGCCTCACCAAGGTGTTCGGCAGGCCGTTTCGCGCGACGTTGTTCTTTTCCTATCCGAACCTGCAGACGCTCGCCCAGTACGTGCTCAACGAACTGTCGCCGTCGCTCCCCGCGCCGGTCGTCGACGAAGCATCCGACGACCTCGACGAGGACGACCTTTCCGAACTGATCGCCCAGGAGATCGGCGCACAATGAACGCCAAGGCCACGCATGCACTGAAAACCGCGCTCGACGAACTGCGCCTGCGGCGCGCGGAAATCGCGGCGCTGCGTTCGGACCGCAACGAGCCGATCGCCGTCATCGGCATGGCTTGCCGCTTCCCCGGCCGCAGCGATACGCCGGACGCGTTCTGGCAATTGCTCGATGGCGCGCGCGACGCTGTCACCGAAGTGCCGGGCGAACGCTGGGACATCGATCGCTATTACGACCCCGATCCGGCCGCGCCCGGCAAGATGGCGACCCGCCACGGCGCCTTTCTCGAACGCGTGGATCAGTTCGACGCGGCGTTCTTCGGGATCGCGCCGCGCGAAGCCACCTACCTGGATCCGCAGCAACGGCTCCTGCTCGAAGTGGCGTGGGAGGCGCTCGAGAACGCCCATCTCGCGCCCGAGCGCTTCCGGCAGTCCGCCACGGGCGTGTACGTCGGCATCACCTGCTTCGACCATGCGATCCAGGTGTCCAATGCGTCGATGCCGTCGAGCAGCTACGCCGGCACCGGCAGCGCGCTGAACATGGCCGCGGGCCGGCTATCGTTCGTGCTGGGCCTCACCGGCCCGAGCATGGCGATCGATACCGCCTGCTCGTCGTCGCTGGTGTGCCTGCACCTGGCCTGCGAAAGCCTGCGCTCGCGCGAAACCGGCATGGCGCTCGCAGGCGGCGTCAACCTGATGCTGTCGCCCGAGGTCATGGTCAGTTTCTCGCAGGCGCGCATGCTGTCGCCGGACGGACGCTGCAAGACCTTCGACGCGGCGGCGGACGGCTATGTGCGCGGCGAAGGGTGCGGCATGGTGGTGCTCAAGCGCCTCGCCGACGCGCTCGCCGACGGTGACCGGGTGCTCGGCATCGTGCGCGGCACGGCGGTCGACCAGGGCGGCGCGGGCGGCGGGCTGACCGTGCCGAGCCGCGATTCGCAGGAACGCGTGATCCGCCGCGCACTGAACCAGGCGGGCCTCGCGCCCGGCGATGTCTCCTATGTCGAGGCCCACGGCACCGGGACGTCCCTCGGCGACCCGATCGAGGTCGAAGCGCTGGCCGGCGTCTACGGCGCCGGGCGCGCGGCGAACGAGCCGCTCGTGATCGGTTCGGTCAAGACCAATATCGGGCATCTGGAGTCGGCCTCCGGCATCGCCGGCCTGATCAAGGTCCTGCTGTCGTTCGAGCACGACCGGATTCCGGCGCACCTGCATTTCACGCAACCCAATCCGCATACGCCGTGGCAGGACATCCCGATCCGCGTCGCGGCCGATCCGGTCGCGTGGCGGCGCGGGGAACGCCGGCGCATCGCCGGGGTGAGCGCGTTCGGATTCAGCGGCACCAACGCCCACGCGATCGTCGAGGAACCGCCCGTCGCGCCGGCGCACGCCGCGCAGCGCACGCTGCTGCTGCTGTCGGCCCGATCCGAAGCGGCGCTGGCGGCGCTCGCGCAACGCTACGAGCGCGCGATCGCCGGCGCGGCGCCTCAGGAGCTGGCCGCCATCTGCCGCGCCGCGGCCATCGGACGCAGTCACTATCCGTTTCGCGCGGCCTATGTATCGGGCGTGAGGGCAGCGTCGGCGGCAGCCGCGCGCACGGGCAAGGCGTTGCGCCTGGGCTTGATGTTCGGCGCGCCGGACACCGGCGTCGCGCACGCGCTCCACGCGTCGGAACCGCTGTTCCGCGACGCGTTCGCGCGTTGCGCGGTGCCGCTGGCGGCACTCGACACCGACGCGGGCCGTTTCGCGATGCAGTTCGCGTGGGCGGAACTGTGGAAGGGATGGGGCATCCGGCCGGCCGTCGTGTCGGGCCATGGCATCGGCGAATATGTCGCGGCCTGCGTGGCAGGCGTCGTGAGCGTTGCCGACGCGCTGCGCCTCGTGGCCGCCCGCCCGGATGCCGAAGCCTTGCGCGCCGTGCTTGAGGACATGCCGTTCGCACGGCCGTCGATCCGCCTGATTTCCGGCTGTCTCGGCGCAGAAGTGACCGACGAGGTGACACACCCGCAGTACTGGCTGCAGCTTGCCGGGGCGTCGGATCGAGCCGACGCGCCGCACCCGCCGGAGGGGCTCGCCGACGGCTGGCTGCCGCCGCCCTGCGCCGGCGATGCACTGGAGCGCGCGCTCGCGGCGCTGTACGTGCAGGGCGCGCAGTTCGACTGGCGCGCGCTGTTTCCGGGGCCCGCCCAGCCCGCCACGACCCTGCCGAACTACCCGTTCGAGCGGCAGCGCTTCAGCCTGGAGAAGATCCGGTCGCCCGGCGTCGGCCTGGATGCCGGCAGCATCGACGCGGCGGTGCGGCACCTCAAGTCGTCCGGCAAGTACCCGGAGGACATGCTGAACGCGTTTCCGGACCTGCTCAGGACGGCATTCGCCCCCGCCGACACCGCCGCGTCGAACCCAAGCCCGCTCTATCACGTGGTGTGGGAGCAGCAAGCCGCGTTGCCGTCGGCGCCGCTCGCCGCCGACGCGTCTGCGTGGCTGATCTTCGCGGATGCGAGCGGTGTCGGCGAGCGGCTCGCGGCGCTGCTGCGGGCGCGCGGCGCCTCCTGCTCGCTGGTGCGCCCCGGCCCCGACGCCGTCGCCGACGGGGAAACGGGCCGGCAGGTCGCGCCCGAGCGGCCGGACGATTTCGTCCGCCTGCTGGACGAGACCGCCGCCCCCGGCCTGCGCATCGTGTTTCTATGGGCGCTGGACGAAGCCGTCGGCGCGACGCGCATGTCCACGGCGCTGCTGCATCTCGTGCGCGCGCTGGTCGGCAGCGCGCGCGAGTGGACGCCTTCGACCCGGCCCAGGATCTCGGTGGTCACGCGCGACGCGGTGGAAGCCGGCGAAGCGCCCCGCGTCACGGGGTTCGCACAGGCTGCGCTGTCGGGCCTGGCACGCGGGGCGATGATCGAGCATCCGGAATGGTTCGGCACCGCGATCGATCTCGACCCGGCCGCGCCGGCGGACGAGACGCAGGCGCTGCTTCAGGAGATGCTCGGCGAGAGCCGCGAAGAACAGGTGGCGTTGCGGCACGGCGCGCGCCACGTCGCGCGCCTGAGCCCGCTCGCGCAGGCCGACACCGCCGCGTTGCCGGTCGACCCGGACGCGGCCTACCTGATCACCGGCGGGTTCGGCGCGCTCGGGCTGCACACCGCCCGATGGCTGGCGGCGCGCGGTGCGCGCACGCTGATCCTGGTCGGCCGTCAAGGGGCCGCGAGCGACGCAAGCCGGCAGGCGATCGCCGAGCTGCGCGAGCGGAACGTCGCGCTGCGCTGCGAGCGCCTCGATATCGCCGACCCCGCGGCGGTCGCCGCTTTCTTCGCCGCGCTCCGGCGCGACGGCGTGCCGCTGCGGGGCATCGTGCACGCGGCCGGCATCGTCGGCTACAAGCCGATCCTGCAGGTCGAGCGCGAGGAACTGGACGCGGTCCTGCAACCGAAGGTCGCCGGTGCGTGGCTGCTCCATCAGCAAAGCGGGCACTTCCCGCTCGACTTCTTCATCCTGTTCTCGTCGATCGCGTCCGCGTGGGGTTCGCGTGAGCAGGCGCACTACAGCGCCGCGAACCGCTTCCTCGACGCGCTCGCGCATCATCGCCGCGGCCTGGGCCTGCCGGCCCTGAGCGTGAACTGGGGCCCCTGGGCGGAAGGCGGCATGACGTTCCCCGAGGCGGAAGCGCTGCTGCGGCGCGTCGGCATCCGGTCGCTGGCGGCCGATCGCGCGCTCGACGCGCTGGATCGTCTGCCCGCCGTGCCCCAGGTCGCGGTCGTCGATATCGACCTGGCGCTGTTCCAGGGCTCCTACGAGGCGCGCGGGCCCAAGCCCTTCCTCGACCGCGTGCGGATCGCCCAAAGCGCGCCAGCCGCGCCGGCGATGCCGGCGTTGAGCGCGGCATCGCCGCGCGAGCGAAAGCGCCTGCTGGCGGACAGCATCGATCGCGCGGTTGCCCAGGTGCTCGGCTACGGCGCGGGGACGCTGGATCGCGATCTCGGCTTCTTCGAGATGGGCATGGATTCGCTGATGGCGCTCGACGTGCGCACGCACCTCGAAAAAGCGCTGGGCATCCCGTTGTCGGTCGCGCTGCTGTTCGATCATCCGACGGTCAACGCCCTCGCGGATTTCCTCGCGGAGCAGTCGTCCGGCACGGCGCCGGACGCGCACGCGGCGCCGGCGCAGGCCGTGCCGCCGCAAGCTGTACCGCCGCAGCCGCAGACACGGCCGGTCGCACCGGCCACCGACGCACGCGAGGCCGGCACGCCGGAGCCGATCGCGATCGTCGGCATGAGTTGCCGGTTTCCGGGCGCCGCGCACGATCTCGACGCCTATTGGCGTCTGCTGAACGACGGGGTGGATGCGATCTCCGAAGTGCCGCGCGAGCGCTGGGACATCGACGCGTACTACGATCCCGATCCGGAAGCGCCCGGGCGCATGGTGTGCCGCTTCGGCGGTTTTCTCGACGACGTCGACCAGTTCGATCCGGCGTTTTTTCGCATCACGCCGCGCGAAGCGGCCGCGATGGACCCGCAGCAGCGCCTGTTGCTCGAAGTCAGTCACGAAGCGCTGGAGCATGCCGGCATTCCGGTCGACAGTCTCAAGGGCAGCCGCACCGGCGTCTTCGTCGGCATCACCACCAACGATTACGCGAACCTGCAGCTTCGCAACGGCGGCGGCAGCGGCATCGACGGCTATTTCTTCACCGGCAACCCGCTCAACACGGCGGCCGGCCGCATCTCCTACGGACTGGGCGCGCAGGGGCCGAGCATGGCGATCGATACCGCCTGCTCGTCGTCGCTCACCGCGATCCATACCGCCAGCCAGAATCTCCGAAGCGGCGAGTGCGATCTCGCCATCGCGGGCGGCGTCAACCTGATCCTGTCGCCGGACAACTCCATCGCCGTCTCGCGCACGCGGGCGCTGGCGCCGGACGGCCGCTGCAAGACCTTCGACGCGTCCGCGGACGGCTTCGTGCGCAGCGAAGGCTGCGGCGCGCTGGTGCTCAAGCGCCTGTCCGATGCGCTCGCCGCGGGCGATCGCGTGCTCGCCGTGCTGCGGGGTTCGGCCGTCAACCACGACGGCGCGTCGAGCGGCTTTACCGCGCCGAACGGACGGGCGCAGGAAGCCGTGATCCGCCAGGCGCTGGGCGGGCTTCCCGCCGCGTCCATCGATTACGTGGAAGCGCACGGCACCGGCACCCCGCTGGGCGACCCCGTCGAACTGCAGGCGCTGGCGACGGTGTTCGGCGCAGGCCGCGACGAGGGCCGGCGGCTGCGCGTCGGCTCGGTGAAAACCAACATCGGCCACACGGAATCCGCCGCCGGCATCGCGGGGGTCATCAAGGTCGTGCTGTCGCTGAACCACGACCGCCTTCCCGCCCACCTGCATTTCCGCCAGCCGAGCCCGCTGGTGCAGTGGGACGCGCTGCCCATCGAGGTCTGCGCCGAGGCGAGCGCGTGGCCGCGCGGCGAGCGGCCGCGGCGCGCCGGGGTCAGCGCGTTCGGCGCGAGCGGCACCAATGCCCACCTGGTGCTCGAAGAAGCGCCCGCGCCGGCGCGGCCGGTGGCACCGTCCCGGCACAAGGTGCATCCGCTGGTGCTGTCGGCCAAGACGCCCGCGGCGTTGCGCGCGCTTGCCGGGCGCTATCAGCGGCGGCTCGAAGCCGAACCCGGTCTCGACATCGCGGCCGTGGCCTTTTCGGCGGCGACCGGCCGCTCGCATTTCGCGCATCGGCTGGCACTGCCGGTGACGTCGCTCGACGACGCCATCGACAAGCTGCGCGCGTTCCACGCGAAGGAACCCGCCGGCGCGGCGCAGCCCGCCCCGCGCGTGAAGATGGCCTTCCTGTTCACCGGCCAGGGCTCGCAATACGCGGGCATGGGCCGCCGCCTGTACGACGCGTATCCGGTGTTCCGCGACGCCATCGACCGCTGCCGCGCGGTGGCCGATCCGCTGCTCGACACGCCGTTGCTCGAGGTGCTGTCCGCCCAGGGCGAGGACATTCACCAGACCGGCTACAGCCAGCCGGCCCTGTTCTCGCTGCAGTACGCGCTCACCACGCTGCTGGCGTCGTTCGGCGTGGTGCCCGACGCCGTGATGGGCCACAGCGTCGGCGAGTACGCGGCGGCCGGCGCGGCCGGCGTCTTCTCGCCGGAAGACGGCCTGCGGCTGATCGCCGAACGCGGCCGGCTGATGCAGGCGTTGCCCCGCGACGGCGAGATGGCGGCCATTTTCACCGACCTCGCCACGGTCGAGCGCGCGATCGAAGCGTGGCCGCACGAGGTCGCGGTGGCGGCCGTCAACGGTCCGGCGAGCATCGTGATCTCCGGCAAGCGCGAGCGCATCGCGATGCTGGTCGACGCGTTCGCCGCGCGGGACATCCGGTCCGTGCTGCTCAACACGTCGCACGCGTTTCACTCGCCGCTAGTCGAGCCGATGCTGGACGGCTTCCAGGCCGCGGCGAAAGCCGTGCCCGTCGCACGCCCGGCGATCCCGTTCTATTCGAATCTCACGGGCGCCGTGATGGACGAGGCGCCCACCGATACGTACTGGCGCCGCCACTGCCGCGAGCCGGTGCAGTTCGCGCGCAGCGTCGAGCGCCTCGCCGCAGCCGGTTTCAACGTGCTGGTCGAGATCGGCCCCAAGCCGGTGCTCGTCAACCTGGCCCGCGCGTGCTGTGCGCCGGACGCCGGCATCCAGTTCCTTGCCCTGCAGCGGCCGCAAGTCGAGCAGCAAGCGCTGGTCGAAACGCTGTCGAGCCTGTATGCCCGCGGCGTCGATGTCGACTGGGCCTCGATCGAAACACCCGCGCCCGCGCGCGTCGCATTGCCGTCCTATCCCTTCCAACGCAGCCGTACCTGGTTCCAGAAAGCGGACACGTCCATGACTCAGACAAGCGCATCACCCATCACTGCAGCCCCGACGCCCAATCGCAGCGGCGAGGTTCTCGAATGGCTTCGCGGCAAGATCGGCGAATTGATCCAGGCCGATCCCGCCACCATCAACATCGAACTGCCCTTCCTGGAGATGGGCGCCGACTCGATCGTGCTGATCGAGGCCATTCGGCACATCGAGGCGGAGTACGGCGTGAAGCTGGCCATGCGCCGCTTCTTCGAAGACCTGGCGACGGTGCAGGCGCTCGCCGAGTATGTTGCCGACCACCTGCCGGCGGACGCCGCGCCGGTTGAGGCCGAGGCCGAAGCCAGCTCCGTGGCGGCACCGTCCACGGCGGCGGTCGCACCGTCCGCGGAGCAATTTGCGCCGCTCGCCGCCGCCCCGGCGGAATGGGTGGCGGCCGAAGGCGGCTCCACGGTCGAGCGCGTGTTGCGGGAGCAGAATCAGTTGCTGTCCCACGTGATGAGCCAGCAGATGGAACTGCTGCGCACGTCGTTGACCGGCCAGGCCGGCGCCCGGCCGACGACGGCCGCCGCGCAAGCCGTCGCAAGCACGGCGAGCGTCGCATCGAAGGCCGCGATCGCGGCCCCGGCGGCCCCGTCCGCCGCGCCCGCCGCGCAGCCCCGGCCTGCCGCTGCCGCGGCGCCCGCGGCCGACAATCCGCGCCCCAAGCCGATGATGCCGTGGGGCAGCCCGGTCGAACAGCGGGCGCGCGGCTTGTCCGCCGTGCAGCAGGAGCATCTCGAAGCGCTGATCGTGCGCTACACGACGCGCACCCGGAAATCGAAGGACTCGGTGCAGGCGTCGCGCCCGGTGCTGGCCGACAGCCGCGCCACGGTCGGCTTCCGCTTTTCGACCAAGGAGATGCTGTATCCGATCGTCGGCGATCGCGCGGCCGGTTCGCGGCTGTGGGACATCGACGGCAACGAGTACATCGATTTCACGATGGGCTTCGGCGTGCACCTGTTCGGCCACACGCCGGATTTCATCCAGCACCAGGTCACCCGCGAATGGCAGCGCCCGCTCGAACTGGGCGCGCGTTCCAGCCTCGTCGGCGAAGTGGCCGCGCGCTTTGCCCGCGTGACCGGCCTCGATCGCGTGGCGTTCTCGAACACCGGCACCGAGGCCGTCATGACCGCCATGCGGCTTGCGCGCGCGGTGACCGGGCGCGACAAGATCGTGATGTTCACGCATTCGTATCACGGCCATGCCGACGGCACGCTCGCCGCGGCGAACGCGGACGGCGTGACGGAAACCATCGCCCCCGGCGTGCCGTTCGGTTCGGTCGAGAACATGGTCCTGCTCGACTACGGCAGCGACGCCGCGCTCGAGGCCATTCGCGGCATGGCGTCGACCCTCGCCGCCGTGATGGTGGAGCCGGTGCAGAGCCGCAACCCCTCCCTGCAGCCCGTCGCGTTCCTGAAGGAACTGCGTCGCATCACCGAGGAGGCCGGCGTCGCACTGATCTTCGACGAGATGATCACCGGTTTCCGCGTCCATCCGGGCGGCTCGCAAGCGCTGTTCGGCGTCAGGGCCGATCTCGCAACGTACGGCAAGATCATCGGCGGCGGCCTGCCGCTGGGCGTCATCGCCGGCACCAGCCGCTTCATGGATGCCATCGACGGCGGCATGTGGACCTACGGCGACCACTCGTTCCCCGCCGCGGACCGCACCGCGTTCGGCGGCACCTTCTGCCAGTATCCGCTCGCGATGGCGGCGGCGCTGGCCGTGCTGGAGAAGATCGAACAGGAAGGCCCGGCGCTGCAGGCCGCGCTCAACGAACGCACCGCGCAGATCGCCGGCACGTTGAATGCGTTCTTCGCGGAGGCCGAGGCGCCGATCAAGGTGACGTGGTTCGGCTCGATGTTCCGCTTCGAATTCACCGAGAACCTCGACCTGTTCTTCTATCACATGCTCGAAAAGGGCATCTACATCTGGGAATGGCGCACCTGCTTCCTGTCCACCGCGCATACGGATGCGGATATCGACCGCTTCATCCGGGCGGTGAAGGACAGCGTCGCCGACCTGCGCCGCGGCGGCTTCATCCGGCCGCACTCGAAACACGGCACGGTGGCCGCGCTGAGCGAAGCGCAACGCCAGCTGTGGGTGTTGGCGGAAATCGATCCCGAAGGGTCGCTCGCCTACAACGTCAACACCACCCTCGAACTGAACGGCCGGCTCGACGAAGCCGCGATGCGCGCGGCCGTCCAGAGCCTGGTCGATCGGCACGAGGCGCTGCGCACCACGGTGATGCCGGACGGGTCGGGCCAGATCGTGCAACCGTCGCTGAAGCTCGAGATTCCGCTGATCGACACGGACCAGGACGCGTGGCGGGACCGCGAAAGCCGCCAGCCGTTCGACCTGGTGAACGGTCCGCTCTTTCGGGCCGCGCTCGTGCGCGTGGGCCGCGAGCGTCACCTGCTGGTGATGACGGCCCATCACATCATCTGCGACGGCTCGACGTTCGGCGTGCTGCTCGAGGATCTGGCCCGCGCGTATGCCGGCGCGGCGCCGGCCGAGGCGCCGCTGCAGTTTCGCGCGTACCTGAAGCAGCTCGACGGCCAGCGCCACAGCTCGGAAACGAAGGCGAATCGCGCGTACTGGCTGGCGCAATGCGCGCATCAGGTTGCCCCGCTGAATCTTCCGGTGGACTACCCGCGGCCCGCGGTGAAGACGTTTCACGGGGCGCGCGTGTCCCTGCATCTGGACGCGGCGGCGGCCGCGACGCTGCGCACCGCGGCCCGTCAGAACGGCTGCACGCTCTACATGGTGCTGCTCGCGGGCTTCAATCTGTTCCTGCACCGCGTCGCCGGCCAGCAAGCGATCGTCACCGGCATTCCGGTGACCGGCCGCTCCGTGGCCGGCAGCGATCGCCTCGCCGGCTACTGCACGCACCTGCTGCCGCTGCACTCCACGCTGCCGGAGCAGGCCACGGTGGCCAGCTTCCTGGCCGGCACCCGGCAGAACCTGCTCGACGCGCTCGAGCACCAGGATTATCCGTTCGCCGAGCTGGTCCGCGAAATCGGCGCGCAGCGCGATCTCAACGCCGCGCCGCTGGTATCGGCGGTGTTCAACCTCGAACCCGTGTCGGCGCTGCCCGAACTGCCCGGCCTGACGGTCGGCCTCGTTGCCCCGCTGATCCGCCATACCGCGTTCGACCTGAACGTCAACGTGCTCGACGCGGGGCAAGCACTCCTGATCGATTGCGACTACAACACCGATCTGTTCGACGCGAGCACGGTTCAACGTTTCCTCGGCATCTACCGGACCCTGCTGACGGGTCTCGCGGACGATGCGTCGGCCGCCGTTGCCCGGCTGCCGTTGACGAGCGACACGGAGCGGAGCTTGGTGACCGTCGAGTGGAATCGGACCGACATGGATTTCGGCGAGGCCGCCGCGCAACCGTTGCATCGCTTGTTCGAACAGCAGGTCGAGCGCACGCCCGATGCCGTCGCCGCCGTCTTCGATGACGTCTCGCTCGCCTACGCCGAACTCAACCTGCGCGCCAACCGCCTCGCCCACCGTCTCATCGAACTCGGCGTCGGCCCCGATGCACTCGTCGGCGTCGCGATGGAACGCTCGCTCCACATGAGCGTCGCGCTGCTCGCGATCCTCAAGGCCGGCGGCGCCTACGTCCCCGTCGACCCCGACTACCCCGCCGAGCGCGTGCGCTTCATGATCGACCACGCGCAGTTGCGCTGGCTCCTCACCCAGCAGCATTTGCTCGCCGCGCTGCCCGACACCGACGCCCGCGTGATCGCCGTCGATACCGACGATCTCGACCTCGACGCCGCGCCCGCGTCCAACCCCGCGCCCGCGCTGAACGGCGACAACCTCGCCTACATGATCTACACGTCCGGGTCGACCGGCCGGCCCAAGGGCGCGCTCAACGCCCATCGCGCCATCACCAACCGCATCCTCTGGATGCAGCACGCCTACGCGCTCGACGCCGACGATGCCGTGCTGCAGAAGACCCCGTTCAGCTTCGACGTCTCGGTCTGGGAACTCTTCTGGCCGCTCGTCACCGGCGCGCGCCTGGTGTTCGCCCGCCCAGGCGGCCAGCGCGAGACCGACTACCTCGTCGACCTCATCGAGCGCGAACGGATCACCACGATCCACTTCGTGCCGTCGATGCTGCGCGCGTTCCTCGATCATCCGGACCTCGACGCGCACTGCGCGTCGCTGCGGCGCGTCGTGTGCAGCGGCGAGGCGCTACCCCATGACCTGCAGCAGCGTTGCCTCGAGCGCCTGGACGTCAAGCTCTGCAACCTCTACGGCCCCACCGAGGCCGCCGTCGACGTGAGCGCGTGGGAATGCCGGCGCGACGATCCGCACCGCATCGTCCCGATCGGCCGGCCCATCGCCAACACCCGCCTCTACATCGTGGACGCGCAGATGCAGCCCGTGCCGGTCGGCGTGCCCGGCGAATTGCTGATCGGCGGCACGCCGGTCGGGCGCGGCTACCACGGCGAACCCGAACTGAGCGCCGAGAAGTTCATCGCCGATCCGTTCTCCTCCGACCCGCTCGCGCGCCTCTACCGCACCGGCGATCTCGCGCGCTATCGCCCCGACGGCAACATCGAGTTCCTCGGCCGCATCGATCACCAGATCAAGCTGCGCGGCCTGCGCATCGAACCCGGCGAAATCGAGGCGGCGCTGGTTTCTCACCCGCTGGTCGATGCCGCCGTCGTGGCGCTGCGCGGCGTGGACGACGGCGCGAGACTGGTCGGCTGGCTGTGCTCGTCGCACCCCGAAGCCGAACTGGTCGAAGCGGTGCGCGGCCACCTGCGGCAGCAACTGCCGGACTACATGGTGCCCTCCGCGTTCGTCGTCGTGACCGCGTTCGAGCACCTGCCCAACGGCAAGCTCGATCGCGCCAGGCTGCCCGAACCCGGCGACGGCCTGGACCATGTGGCGCCCGTCAACGCGCTCGAAGCGCAGTTGACGGCGATCTGGCAGGAGGTACTCGGCAAGGCGCGGATCAGCACGACCGCCAACTTCTTCGAGCTGGGCGGCAATTCGCTCTTGGCGACGAAGGTCGTCGCGCGCATCCGTCGCGATCTGCATGTGAAGCTGGAGATCCGCAGCCTGTTCGCACTCCCCACCATTTCGAGCCTCGCGAAGCGCATCGCCGATACGCAGCCGATCGATTACGCACCGGTGACCCCGCTGCCGGCGCAGGCGCACTACGAACTCTCTCCCGCCCAGACGCGGCTGTGGGTCCAGGATCGTCTCAATCCGGCGCAAGCGGGCGGGCCGCTGCCCACGTCCCTGCTGTTCGAGGGCGTGCTGGACGTGGACGCGCTCGTGCGGGCGTTCCGCGCGTTGAGCGAGCGTCACGAGATCTTGCGCACGCGTTTCGTGCTGGCGGGCAACCAGCCGGTCCAGCAAGTCCTGCCGCCCGGCGAAGCCGCGTTCCCGGTCGAGGTCGTGGATCTGCAGGATGCCGAGGACCGGGACGCCCGGGCGGCGTCGATCCAGGCGAGCGAACGGCTCGCGCCGATGGATCTCGCGACCGGCCCGCTGTTCCGCGTCAAGCTGCTCAGGCTCTCCGAAGTCCGTCACGTCTGCATCTGCACGATGCATCACATCGTGAGCGACGGCTGGTCCACGGAGGTCCTGCTCGACGACCTGTCGGCGCTCTATGACGCCTTCGTCGAGCGTCGCGACACGCCGCTGCCCGCCCTCCCGATCCAGTACAAGGATTACGCCGGCTGGCTGAACCGCCTGCTCGCCGGGCCGGACGGCGCGCGCATGAAGGACTACTGGCTGACCAAGCTGGGCGGCCTGCGCGCGCTGGAACTGCCGGGCGACGTCGCGCAGCCGGCCGCGCCGAGCTGGAAATCCTGGCGATTCGACCTGCCCGCCGCCGAGACGACGGCGCTGGAATCGCTCGGCAAGCGCCACGGCGCGACCTTGTTCATCGCGCTGCTGTCCGCCATCAAGGCGCTGTTCTACCGCCGTTCCGGCCAGGAGGACATCGTCGTCGGCACGCCGGTCGCGGGCCGCGAGCTGCCCGAACTCGAGTCGCAGGTCGGCCCCTACCTGAACGTGCTGGCGCTGCGCGACCGCGTCGCGGGCGACGACCGGTTCGACACGCTGCTGACCCGCGTGCGGGACACCACCCTCGAAGCGTTCTCGCACCCGCTGTATCCGCTGGATCGCCTGCTCGACGAGCTGCACGTCAAACGCGTTGCGGGACGCAACCCGCTCTTCGACATCGGGCTGACGCTGCAGAACCAGCGACACGGCCCCGTCGATCGCTACGCGGGACAAGTGCACATCGCCGAGCTGCCGGACCACGACCCGCAGGGCGCGGACACGGAAGCCGCGACCGACTTCTGGCTCCTCGCCGAACCGCGCGCCGAGGGCCTCGCGATCCGCGTCGTCTATCACGCGGGGCGGTTCAGCGAGGCGCTGGTGCAAGGGCTCGCGAACGAACTGACGTCCGTCATCGGCGAAGTGCTTGCCGATCCGGGCGTTCGCATCCGGAACCTGACCCTGGGACAACGCGCGCTGCACGCCGAGGCCCGCCAGCCCACCGTCGAACTCAGCGCATTCTAAGGAGCCTTCGTTGACTATTTCGTCCAGCACGCAGGTCTACCTGCGACCCAACATCCAGTTCGAACCGCTGATCAACAGCTGGTACGCGTGGTATCACACGCTTCCGCCGCTGACCGCCGCCCTCAACGTGGCGGAGCGGTTCCTGCCGCTGCTGAAGTCCTATGCCGCGTCGCCGATGATGCATGCGGCGGCCTGCAAGGATCCCGCGATGCGCGGCGGGCCGTTCCTCGACCTGGGCGGCCAGCGCGTCGACGAAATCCGCGCGCTGATCGAGCAGACCACCCGGCGCGCGACCCGGCAACTGGAGCTGGCGAAGGCTTACAAGGCGTTCTCCACGCTGCTGCTGGAACAGGCCCGGGGGATGGCGTCGGACCCGCTCTACCCCGAGATTCCGGAGGTGTTGAAGGGCTATGTCGAGATCTACTACGACCTGAACCACAACCCGTCCTTCCGCGTGTTCGAAAGCTTGCTGTACGCGAGCCCGTTCTATGCGCGCGATGCGCAGAGCATCGCGCTGTCGGCGATCGAGGAGAACACGCCCCGGCCGTTCATCCTCAGCACGCCGCGGCTCAGCGACGCGCGCACGGTGTTCAGCAACATGGCCTTCGACGACCGCGCGCTCGACGCGCTGTTCCGCATGCGCGACACGCCCGGCAGCTACGCGAAAATCGTCGACCTGATGCGCGTGGAGGAGAAGGACGAGCCGCTGTTCCGCTCGTTCTTCTCCGAGGCGGCGCCGGCGCCGAAACCGGATCGTTCGTTCGACGGCGACGACATCCGCATCCGCTACTACGGCCATGCGTGCGTGCTGATCCAGAGCCGGGGCGTGAGCATCCTGATCGATCCGGTGATCAGCTACGGCTACGACACCGCGCTGCCGCGCTACACGTTCGCCGACCTGCCGGACCAGATCGACTACGTGCTGATCACGCACAGCCATCACGATCACATCGTCCTCGAGACGCTGCTGCAGCTTCGCCACAAGGTCAAGACCGTGGTGGTCGGCCGGAATCTCGACGGCTTTCCGCAGGATCCGTCGATGGAACTGGCGTTGCGCAAGCTCGGCTTCGACGACGTGCTGGAAGTTCGGGATGCGCAGGAAATCAAGCTGCCCAACGGCGCCATCACCGCCATTCCGTTCCTGGGCGAACACAACGACCTGGCGATCCACAGCAAGCAGAGCTTCATGATCCGCTTCGGCTCGCGCTCGGTGCTGTGCATCGCCGATTCGTGCAACCTGGACCCGCGCCTCTACGAGCATGTGTTCCGCCTCGCCGGCAAGCCCGACACGCTGTTCGTCGGGATGGAAACCGAGGGCGCGCCGCCGTCGTGGGTCTACGGCCCGCTGTTTCCCAAGTCGCTGCCGCGCGATATCGATCAGTCGCGCCGGGCGCGGGGCTGCCAGTTCGGCGAGGCCGCCGCGCTGGTGGACGATTTCCCGTTCAACGCGGCGTATGTCTATGCGATGGGCCAGGAGCCGTGGCTGAACCACCTCCTCGACAACACCTTCGACGAAAACTCGCCCAGCCACATCCAGTCCACCCAGTTCGTCGCGCACTGCAAGGCCAAGGGCATCGCTTCCGAAATCCTGTACGCGCAGAGGGAGATCGTGCTTTGTCAGAACTGAATCTCAACGCGCTCTCGACCAGCGGGCAATACCAGGAACACGTGGCGTTCTGGAACGACGCGCTCGGTCGCATCGACGAAGACTTCCGCCTTCAGCAGGCGTGGCAGGCGTATGCGCTGCCGCTCGGCCCCGCGCCGACACTGACGTTCGCGCTCGACGGCGACGCGGCGCCGGTGCTGGAGAAGCTCGCCGCCGGCAACGAGCTGGGCGCGTTCGTCGTGCTGCTCGCCGCGCTGTTCCGCGTGCTGGGGCGCTACAACGGCGCGGCCGGCCTGTTCGTGGCGTCGCCGCGCCTGATCGTCGGACCCGCGAGCGATCCGGCCGATGCCGTCCCGCTGCTCGACGCCGGCGAGCCCGGCCCCACGGTTCGCGCGTACCTGAACCAGCTGCGCGACCGGGTGCAGCGCAGCTATTCGTACCAGGATTTTCCGATCGCCGCGCTCGCGCACAAGCTGCATGGCGAACGGCGCGCGACCAATGTCGGCGTGCGCTTCGACGGCCTTCACGACGCCTGGGCGTCGGCGGACTACGACCTGTCGATCGAGATCCGGCATCGGGAGCGCTACGAGATCGCGCTGACGGGCCGGCCGACGGTGTTCACGCTGCACTATCTCCAGCATCTCGCGCGGCACCTGCGCAACGTCGTGGCCGGCTTCGGCGCACTGGACGCCGCGCTCGACACCGTCTCGCTGCTCGACGACGAAGAGTGCGCGCGCCTGCGTTCGCACGCGGCGCCCGTCGCCGCACAGGGAACCTTCCTCGAACAGTTCGCGCAGCGGGTCGCGGCCGCGCCGGACAGCGTTGCCGTGGCGACCGCCGACGCGTCGCTGACCTATGCCGAACTCGACGACCAGGCGTCCCGGCTGGCGAGCTTCCTGCTCGCGGAGTACGCGATCGAACGCGGCGACGTGGTGGGCGTGGTGGCCGACCGTTCCGAGCGCTGGATCGTCGGCATGCTCGGCGCGCTCAAGGCGGGCGCGGTGTATCTGCCGCTCGACCCGGAGTTTCCGCGGGAACGGCTGCGCTTCATGATCGAGGATGCGCAGGTCAAGGCGCTGCTGACGCACTCGGAACACCTGCCGCTGCTCGCCGATTTCTGGGCGATCCCGATGTTCGCCCTCGACTTCCAGCTCGACACGCTGGCGCCCGCGTCGGCGCAGGTCGAGGTCCGGCCGGACGATGCGGCGTACATCATCTACACGTCCGGCTCCACGGGCGTGCCCAAGGGCGTCGTGCTCGAACATGCAGGGCTCCTGAACATGGCGCAGTACCATGTGGACGCGTTCGGTTTCGATGCCGACGACCGGTTCGTGCAGTTCTACTCGCCGGGCTTCGACGGCTCGATCATGGAGATTTTCGTCACGCTGCTCGCGGGCGCGCGCCTGGTGCTGGCGAAGACCGCCGTGATCCGCGACGTCCCGCGTTTCGTCGAGTTCATCGCGCAGCAGGGCGTCACCACCCTCAACGCGACGCCGGCCTATCTCGCCGCGCTCGACTGGCACGCGCTCGGCACCGTGACACGGGTCATCAGCGCGGGCGACAACGCCCGCGTGGCGGATCTGCGCGAGCTGGCCCGGACCCGCACGTGCCACAACTCGTACGGCCCGACCGAGGCAACCGTGTGCATCGCGGACTACGTGGTCGACCCGGCCATCGCCTACGGGGCCCGTCTGCCGGTGGGCCGCCCGATCCGCAATACGCACCTGTACCTGCTCGACGAGCACGGCGCGCTGGCCCCCGAGGGCTGCACGGGCGAGATCTGCGTGTCCGGCATCGCGCTGGCGCGCGGCTATGTCGGCCGGGACGACCTGACGGCCGACGCGTTCGTCGACCACCCGTTCGAGGCGGGCGAGCGCCTCTATCGCACCGGCGACCTCGGCGTCTGGCTGCCGGACGGCAACCTGGAAGTCACCGGGCGGCGCGACGCGCAGGTGAAGATTCGCGGCTACCGGATCGAGATGGGCGAGATCGAGGCGGCGCTCAGGCAGCACGCCGATGTCGCCGACGCGATCGTGTTCGTGCGCGAGGACGCGCCGCAGCACAAGCAGCTGGTGGCCTGCGTCGCGACCGCGACGGCCAGCGTCGCCAGCCTGCGGGAACACCTGAAGGAACGGCTGCCCGAGTTCATGGTGCCGGCGTCGATCGTGACGCTCGAACGCCTGCCGCTGACGCCGAACGGCAAGCCCGACCGCAAGGCGCTCGCCGCGCTGGAACTGGCGCCCGCGCCGAGCGAAACCGCGTACGTCGCGCCGACCAATGACGTCGAGGCGCGCCTGGGCAAGATCTGGTCCGACGTGCTGGGCCGCGAGCCGATCGGCGTGCACGACAATTTCTTCGAACTGGGCGGCGACTCGATCCTGATCATCCAGGTGATGTCGCTGGCCCAGCAAGTCGGCCTCAAGTTCAGCGCCGACCAGTTCTTCGCGCATCCGACCCTCGCCGAACTCGCCCAGGTAGCGACGGAGGCGCCGTCGATCCGTATCCCACAGGAGCCGGTGATCGGCCCCGCCCCGCTGACGCCGATCCAGCACTGGTTCTTCGCGCAAGACCTGGCCGATCCGCACCACTACAACCAGTCGACGATGATCGAGGTGCCCGCGTCGCTGCGGCCGGACACGATCGAGCGCGCGCTGGCGGCCGTCGCGACGCATCACGACGCGCTGCGGCTGAGTTTCGAATGCGTCGCCGGTGCGTGGCGGCAGTCGCATGCGGCGCCGCCGCTGGCCATTCCGCTCGGCGTCACGTCGCTGGCGGACGCGGCGCCCGCCGCCCGGCAGGCCGCGATGCTGGCGACCGCCACCGGCATGCAGGAGCGCTTCACGCTATCGGCGCCGCCGTTGCTGCGCGCGCACCTGTTCCAGTTCGGTCCCGACGCGTCGCAGCGCCTGCTCGTGGTCGCGCACCATCTGGTGATCGACGGCGTCTCGTGGCGCATCCTGTTCGAAGACCTGTACACCGCGTGCCGCCAGCTCGAAGCGGGCGAAGCGGTGCAGCTCCCGGCCAGGACGACGGCCTGGCGCGACTGGTCGACGCGTCTGTCCGAACTCGGCGCGACCCGGCTCGACGGGCTGGACTACTGGCTCCAGGGGCACGCCGTCGAGCCGGCGTGCTTCGACGACATGCCGGTCGGCACCGTCGCCGAAGCCGGCTCGACGGTCGTCGAGTTCGACGCGCAGCAGACGCTCGCGCTGTTGCAGGACGTGCCGCGCGCGTTCAACACGCAGATCAACGAAGTCCTGCTGACGGCCCTGCTGCTCGCGTTCGGCGACTGGACCGGCAACGCGTCGCTGGTCGTCGATCTCGAAGGCCACGGCCGCGAGGACCTCTTCGACGGCGTCGATACATCGCGCACGATCGGCTGGTTCACCGTCCACTACCCGGTATTCCTGAACGCCGGCGACGCCACCCTGGCGGTCGACGCGCTGCGCCACGTCAAGGAGCAACTGCGCGCGGTCCCGATGCGCGGGCTCGGCTACGGCATCGCCCGCTACCTCGGCCACGACGCCGGCATCGCGGCCGCGCTGGAGCGGCAGCCGCCGGCGCCGGTGCGCTTCAACTATCTCGGCCAGGTCGATCGCGTGCTGCCCGACGACACGGGCTGGAAGCCGGTGCTCGACTTCCAGAGTCCCGAGCACAGCCCGCGCGCGCGGCGCGGCCATCTGTTCGAGATCGACGGGATGGTGTTCGACGGCCGCCTGCGCCTGACCTGGCACTACAACCGCGCGGCCTGCGCGCCCGGCGTCATCGAGCAGCTGACGCAGTGCTACCGCAGCCGCCTGCTGTCGATCGTCGCGGCCAGCGGCGACGGCCCGCGCGCGCTGAGCCCGTCGGACTTTCCGGCCGCGCGCATCAGCCAGGAAGCGCTGGACGCCCTTGTCTCAAGGATCAAATCGTGACATCCCCCACCATTGCCGATATCTACGAGCTCTCCCCGATGCAGGAGGGGATGCTCTTCCATGCCGTGCACGAACCCGGCACGAGAAGCAGCTTCAACCAGCTCAGTTGCCGGATCACCGGCAGCCTCGATCCCGCGCTGTTTCATGCCGCGTGGCAGCAGCTCGTCGATCGGCATCCGGTGATGCGCACGTCGTTCCATTGGGAAGAATTCGACAAGCCCATGCAGGTCGTGCACGCGCACGCCACGCTGCCGTGGGTGCAGGACGACTGGCGCGACCTGCCGGAACACGAACAGCGCACGCGGTGGCGCGCGCATCTCGACCACGACCTGGCGGAGGGCTTCGCGCTCGATCGCGCGCCGCTCGTGCGCTGCCGCCTGGCGCGCGTCGCCGCCGACGCCTACCTGTTCAGCTGGAGCCACCATCACCTCCTTGCCGACGGCTGGTGCCTGTCGCTCGTCATCGAGGAGATCTTCCACGTGTATGGCGCGCTCGCGCGCGGCGTGCCGCCGGCGCTCCCGCCGGTGCGCCCCTATCGCGACTACATCCAGTGGCTGCAGCAGCACGAGCCGCAAGCCGCGCGGCAATACTGGACGCGCTATCTCGAAGGGTTCCGCTCGCCGACCCCGCTGCCCACGGCCGCGCGCGCGGACGCGGGCGAGCGCTTCGGCCAGGGCCTCGCGCAAGTGCAGGCCGACCTGTCGGCCGACCTGAGCGCGCGCCTGCGGCAATTCGCGGCCCGCCATCACGTCACCCTCAATACCCTCGCGCAGGCAGCCTGGGCGCTCGTGCTGTCGCGTTACAGCGGGGAGGCCGACGTGGTGTTCGGCGCCGTCGTGTCCGGGCGGGGCGCCGATCTGCCGGGGATCGAAACCATGCTCGGCCTGTTCATCAACACGGTGCCGGTGCGGGTGCGGGTCGACCCCAGGCAGCCGCTGGTGCCGTGGCTGAAGATGATCCAGGCGCGCGTGGCCGCCCGCGCGCCGTTCGAGTCCACCCCGTTGCCCGACATTCAGCGCTGCAGCGAAGTGCCGCCGACGATGCCGCTGTTCGAGAGCAACATCACCTTCATGAATTACCCGCTCGACGCGTCCCTGACGCATGGTGCGCACGGGCTAGCGGTCGACGAGGTAGCGCTCTACAACCGCGCCGACATTCCGCTCGAATTCGTGGTGACGGCGCGCGACGACTGGAAGATGGAACTGTCGTTCGACCCGCGGCGCTTCGACGAAGACACGATGCAGCGGATGCTGGGCCACGTGGCCGCGACGCTCGACGCGTTCGCGGCCGATCCGAACCGGCTGCTCGGCCGCGTGCCGATCTTGCCCGAGGCCGAACGCCGGCAGTTGCTGGAAACCTTCAACGACACCGCCGTGCCGTTCGACGCCGCGCTCACCGTGGTGCATCGCCTGGAGCAGGCCGCAGCAAGCCACCCGGAGCGGCCCGCGGTCGAGTACCGGGATGGCGTCCTGAGCGCGGGCGAACTGAACGCGCGCGCCAACCGCATCGCGCACCGCCTGCTGGCCGCCGCCGAGCTGGGGCCGGACGCGCGGGTCGCGATCTGCATGCACCGGTCGGCGCACTTGATGGCGGCGATCCTTGCCGTCTGGAAGTGCGGCGCCGCCTATCTTCCGATCGACCCCAACTATCCGGCGGCCCGCATCCGCACCATTCTCGAGGATTCCGGCGCCGCCCTCGTGCTGACCTGCGACGGCCTCCTGCCCGCGGCGCTGGCCGGGATCGCGCCGGTCGTGTCGCTCGACGCCGTCGGCGACGCCGGCGACGACACCAATCCCGGCCGCCCCGTGTCGCCCGACAGCCTCGCCTACGTGATCTACACGTCCGGCTCCACCGGCAAGCCCAAAGGGGCGATGGTCGAGCACGCCGGCATGCTGAATCACATGCTCGCCGAGATCGACGAGTTTTCGATCTCGGCATCGTCGGTGATCGCGCAAACCGCGCCGCACTGCTTCGATATTTCGGTCTGGCAATTTTTCACGGCGCCGCTCGTCGGCGGCAAGACCGTGATCGTCGACGACGAATGCATTCGCGACCCCGCGAGCTTCGTTGCGTATCTGGAAACCGCCCGGATCGGCATCCTCGAACTGGTGCCGTCCTATCTGTCCGCCGTGCTCGACCGCGCGTCGGAGCAGCCGGCGCGGATGCGGCACCTGCGGCACCTGCTCGTCACCGGCGAGATGGTCAGCCCGGCGCTGGTGAAACAGTGGTTCGACGCGTTCCCGGACATCCCGCTGGTGAACGCGTACGGCCCGGCCGAAGCGTCCGACGACATCGCCCAGCACCGCATGACGTGCGCGCCGGCCACGCCTTACGTACCGGTCGGCAAGCCGATCCGCAACGTGCGCATCTACGTCGTCGACCCGCAGATGAACCTGTGCCCGATCGGGATTCCCGGCGAGCTTTGCGTGTCCGGCGTCGCCGTCGGCCGCGGCTACCTGAACGACGAGGCCGCGACGCGCGAGGCTTTCGTCGAGGATCCGTTCCATCCGGAGCGCGGCGTCCGCCTGTACCGCACCCGCGACATCGGCTGCTACCTGCCCGATGGAACGATCGTGCTGCACGGCCGCAAGGACCACCAACTGAAGATCCGCGGCTACCGCATCGAGCTCGGGGAGATCGACAACGCGCTGGCCGCCATTCCGGAAATCCGCCAGGCGGCCGCGCTCGACTATCGCGACGAGGCCGGCCGCGCCGCGCTGTGCGCGTATGTCGCGTTCCGCGACGGCGTGTCGCTGAGCGACGCCCGGATTGCCGCCGCGTTGTCCGCCACGCTGCCGGACTACATGGTGCCCGGCATCTACGTGGTGCTCGACGCGCTGCCCCTGAGCGGCAACGGCAAGATCGATCGCAAGGCGCTGCCGCCGCTGGAGCGCTCGCGACTAGCCGCCACGGCACACGCGCCGACGCCGCCCCGCACGCCCACCGAGACGCTGCTGTGCCGCATCTGGGGCGAAGCGCTGGGCATTCCGTCGCCCGGCATCCACGACAACCTCTTCGCGCTGGGCGGCGACTCGATTCTCAGCATGCGCATCGTGTCGCTGGCCGCGAAGGCGGGCCTGAAGATCACCACCCGGCTCATCTTCCAGCATCCGACGGTTGCCGAACTCGCCGCCGTGGCGACGCGCGGCACGGTCGGCGCGGCCGAGTTCGTCGCGTCGTCCGGCCCGCTGCCGCTCACACCCATCCAGCAGCGTTTCTTCGCGCAGCACAAGGACGACCCGGACCAGTACAACCAGGCGATCCTGCTCGACGTGCCGGCGGATTTCGATCCGGTCGTGCTGCGCCAGGCGCTGCGCCACGCGGCCAAATGGCATGACGCGCTGCGGCTGCGTTTTCGCGCGGGCGCGTCCGGCTGGATCCAGGAAGTCGTCGACGATCCGGAAGTGCCCGTCGTCGTGTCCGACCTTGCGCGCGACCAGCTCGCGCAGCACGTCGCACAGTCGCATGCGAGCCTGAATCTCACGCACGGCCCCGTCGTGCGCGCGGACCTGTTTCGCCTCGACGAAGGCCGTTCGCTCCGCCTGCTGCTGGTCGCCCATCATCTCGTGGTCGACGGCGTGTCGTGGGGCGCGCTGCTCGAAACCGTGTACGACGCCTATACGCGCCTGCGCAACGGCAAGGCGCCCGAATTCGCGGGCGGCAGCGCGACCTGGACCGCATGGACCCGGGCGATCTCGAACTGGGCCGGCTCCGGCGCCGCCGACGCCGACCTCGCCCATTGGCAGGCCCTCGCGCGTGCCGCGCTGCCCGGCCTGCCGCTCGATCGCGATGCGTCCGCCGACGCCAATACCGTGTCGTCCGCCGAAACGATCGTGGTCGAGCTGGGCGAAGCCGCCACGACGGCGTTGCTGGGCGCCGCGCCCCGCGCCCATGACGCGCAGGTCAACGACCTGCTGCTGGCCGCGCTTGCGCGTGCCGTCAGCGACTGGAGCGGCTGCGCCGACGTGCTGCTGGATCTCGAAGCGCACGGGCGCGAGGAACTGATCGACGACCTCGACATCTCGCGCACGGTGGGCTGGTTTACGTCGGTTTTCCCGGTCGTGCTGACCGTCGATGCCGGCTCGCACGATCCGGCGCGCCTGATTGCGTCGGTCAAGTCGCAGCTGCGCGCCGTGCCGAACGCGGGCATCAGCTACGGCCTGCTGCAGGACCGGCTCGACGGCCCGGCTCCGCAGCCGCCACTGCTGTTCAACTACCTGGGCCAGACCGACCAGCTGTTCACCGCCGCACGCGACTGGAAACAGGCCGCGGAGCCAAGCGGCGACGGCCGCCATGCGAACCAGCGGCGCGAGCACCTGCTCGACGTCAACGCCTACGTGACCGGCAACCGCCTGCACGTTGCGTGGGAGTTCAGCCGGGCCTGCCACGACACGGACACCATCCGGCGCGTCGCGCAGGCCTACATCGCGGCGCTCGACACCCTGGTCGCCGGCCACGCCGTGGAGTCCGCGTCGTCCCGGCCCGCGACCGGCCTGCCGCAGGCGCCGGCCTCGGTGCGGCCGGACGAGATCGCCGACGTCTACGCGCTCACACCGACCCAGCAGGGCATGCTGTTCCACAGCCTGTACGAACCCGCGTCGGATGCGTACTTCAGCAGCCTGAATTTCACGATCGACGGGGCGCTCGACACCGAACGGTTCCGTCGCGCGTGGGATACCGTGGCGCACCGGCACGACATCCTGCGAACCTCGTTTCACTGGGAAGACATCGAAAGCCCCGTGCAGGTCGTGCATCGCCGCATCGACTTGCCGTGGCACGACGAGGATCTGCGCGCGGCGTCCGCCGCGGAAGCCGAACAGCGCTGGGAAGCCTACGCGGCGCAAGACCGGGCGCGCGGCTTCGACTTTGCCCGCGCCCCGCTGATGCGGCTCGCGCTGTTCCGCGTGGGCGATCACGCATGGCGCTTCCATTGGAGCCATCACCACATCCTGCTCGACGGGTGGAGCTCCGCCCGGCTCCTGAGCGAAGTGGCCGCCGCCTACCAGGCGCCGGCGGCCGAAGGTGCTCAGGAGCGGGACGCGCCGCCCGCCTTCGCCGATTACGTGCGCTGGCTGGCATGCCAGGACGCTGCCGCGGCGGAACATTTCTGGAAGACGAAGCTGGCGGATTTCCCGGCGACGACGCCGCTCGTGTTGGGCCGCCCCGAACTCGACGGCACGGCCGCGCCGGGCGCCTACGTGGAAGAGCCGCTGCTGCTCTCCGAAAGCGACACGCAACGGCTCGTCACCTTCGCGCAAACCAGCCGTCTCACCCTGAACACGCTCGCGCAGGGCGCGTGGGCGCAGTTGCTGAGCCGCTATAGCGGCGAACCGGACGTCGTGTTCGGCACGATCGTGTCCGGCCGGCCGGCGTCGCTGCCGGCGTCGGACGAAATGGTCGGGCTGTTCATCAACACGCTGCCGGTGCGGGTGCGCATCGACGCGCGGCCGACGTCCGCGTGGCTCGCGCAATTGCAGATGGATCTCGCGCAGCAGGAGGACTATGCGCACTATCCGCTGGCCGACATCCAGACATTCGCCGGCCTGCCGCCCGGCGTGCCGCTCTTCGAAAGCCTGCTCATCTTCCAGAACTATCCGGTCGAGGAAGCGCTGGCCGATGCGCTGCCCGGCCTGCGGATCGGCGCATTCCAGGTGTCCGATCCGAACAATTACCCGCTGACGCTGGTCGTGACGCCGGGCAAGCGCCTGTCGCTGCAGGTGCTGTACGACGACGGCCGGTTCGATCGCGACACGATCGTCCGCCTGCTGCGCCATGTCGAGACCCTGCTCACCGGCCTGGCCGGCGCGGCGGATCGCCCGAACCGCAGCCTTGCGCTGCTCACCGCCGCCGAGCGGGACGCGATCCTGCACGGCGGCAACGATACGTTCGCGCCGGTGCCGTCCGACCGGACGCTGCCCGACCTGATCGAGGCCGTCGCCGCCGCGCACCCGGAACGCATCGCGATCCGCTGCGGCACGGAGGTGCGCACCTATCGGGAGCTCGTCGAAGGCGCCGGCCGGATCGCCGCGCATCTGCTGCAGACAGCGCCGCTCCAGCCTGACGACCGGATCGCCGTCTGGATGCCGCGCTCGCCGCTGATGCTGGAAACGATCCTGGCCATCTGGAAGTGCGGCGCGGCGTATGTGCCGGTCGATCCGGCCTATCCGGCCCAGCGGGTCGAGACCCTCCTGACGCTGGCCCGGCCGGCCGTCATCGTCGGCACGGACTGCCAGCCGCCGCCGGCGCTGGCGTCGATCCCGCGGGTCGATCCCGCTCGCCTGCCCGCCCGTCAGGATGCCGAAGCGCCGACGCCGCGCTGCCGGCCGGCGGACCTCGCCTACGTGATCTTCACGTCGGGTTCGACCGGCCAGCCGAAGGGCGCGATGGTCGAACATCGCGGCATGCTCAATCACGTGCTCGCGATGGCGCGCAGGGTCGGGCTCGGCGCGCGGAGCGCGGTCGCCCAGACCGCGTCGCACTGCTCCGACATTTCGGTCTGGCAGTGCTTCGCGGCGCTGGCGTCGGGCGGCACGACGGTGATCTATCCCGATGCCGTGATTCTCGAGCCCGCGCGCCTGATCGACAGCCTGCACCGCGACCGCATCACGGCGATGCAATTCGTGCCGTCCTATCTGGCGACCTTTCTCGGCGAACTGGAACGGCACGCGGCACCGGCCTTCCCGCACCTCGAAACGCTGCTGACGATCGGCGAAACGCTGCAGCCCGCGTCCGTACAAGCCTGGTTCCGCCTGAATCCGGCGGTGCGGCTCATCAACGCCTATGGGCCGACCGAAGCGTCGGACTCCGTCGCGCATTACAGCATGACGCGCGCGCCGGATCTGCCGGCGATCCCGATCGGCCGGCCGATCGAGAACCTGCGCGTCTACGTCGTGGACGCCGACATGAATCCGTGCCCGGCCGGCGTCAAGGGCGAGATCTGCATCGGGGGCGTCGGCGTCGGGCGCGGCTACCTGTTCGACGAAGCCCGCACCCGGGCGGTGTTCCGCGACGATCCGTTCAGCCCGGAACCGGGCGCGCGCCTGTATCGCACCGGCGATATCGGCTGCTTCGGGGCGGACGGCAATCTCCACTTCTTCGGCCGCCGCGACTTCCAGGTCAAGATCCGCGGATATCGCATCGAGCTCGGCGAAATCGAAGCCGCGCTGACCGGTCTCGCCGGCATCTCCCACGCCGTCGTGGTCGCTCGCGAGACGCCGGATGCGGGCATGACCCTGTGCGGCTATGCGTCGGGATCCGGCTGGACGCCCCAACGCCTGCGCGACGCCCTGCGCGAACAGCTGCCCGCGCATATGGTGCCCGACACCGTGATGCTGCTGCCGGCGCTACCGGTCATGCCGAACGGCAAGATCAACCGCGCCGCGCTGCCGCTCCCGGAGGCCGCGTCCGCACCCGACGGCGTGGCGGCCGAACCGCGCACGCCGGTCGAAGCGGCGCTGCTGCGTATCTTCGCGGAGGTGCTCGGCCGCCGGCCGAACGGCGTCGACGACGACTTCTTCGAGCATGGCGGCCAAAGCCTCAAGGCGATCCAGATGGTCAGCCGGATCCGGCGCGAACTGAAGCTGAACGTCGCGGTCGCCGACATCTTTCATGCGCCGACGCCGCGCGCGCTCGCGCGGAAGCTGGCGTCCCTGCCTGCCGGCGACGCCACCACCGACGACGCCGATGCGCTCATCCCGGCGCTGGCCGTGCAACCGTCCTACGCGGTGTCCCGCGCCCAGAAGCGGATCTGGCTCGCCAGCCGCAGCGCGGATCCATCCACGTACAACATGGCAGGCGCGCTGCAACTGGACGGCGCCGTCGACACCGCGCGCCTCGTCCGTGCGTTCGACTTGCTGGTCGATCGCCACGAGAGCCTGCGCACCGTGTTTGCGATGATCGAAGGCGAGTTGCGGCAACGCATCCTCACCCGCGAAGCCTCCGGTTTCCGGGTCGAGCAACAAGATCTCGCGGACGACGCCGGGCCGCAGGCGATCGATGCGCTGATTCGCGCGGAAAGCGCGCAGCCGTTCGATCTCGCGACGGGGCCGCTCTTTCGCGTCAAGCTGGTCCGGCTCGCGCCGGCGAAGCATCTGCTGCTGCTGAACATGCACCACGCGATATCGGATGCCTGGTCGATACGCGTGCTGACCGACGACCTGCATGCGCTGTATGCGGGACGCGACCTGCCGCCGCTGTCGATCCAGTATCGCGACTACGCCGCGTGGCACAACGCGAGCCTCGCCGGTCCGCGCGCCGCCGCGCATCGCGCGTACTGGCTCGAGCAACTGGCGCCGCCGCTGCCCCGCCTGCAACTGGCGTCGGACTTCCCGCGTCCCGAGCGGCCCGGTCATGCCGGGCAGACGCTCGAAGTCGAGCTACCGGAGCCGCAGGCGGCGGGACTCGCGACGCTGGCGCGCGCTCACCATACGTCGCTCCATGCGGTGCTCCTCGCGTCGTTCTGCGTGCTGATGCACTGCTATACGGGGCGTGAGGACATCGTCATCGGCAGCGTGTCGGCCGGGCGCGACAGCGAGCAGCTCGAATCGCAGATCGGCGTGTACCTGAACACCGTCGTGCTGCGCGTCCCGGTGCGGAAATCCGCGACCGTCGCGGAGGTGATCGACGGCGTGGCGAAAGCCTCCGCGGACGCGCTGGCGCATGCGTCCTATCCGTTCGACGTGTTGCTGGAGGACCTGAAGATTCGCACCCCGGCGGGCCATTTCCCGATCTTCGACATTCAAGCGAACTACGTGTCGATGCCGGCGCCGCGGCCCGGCCTCCGCATCACGGACCTCTCGCAGGCGGACACGACGGCCAAGTTCGACCTGTCCTTCCAGGTCGTGGAAAGCGAAGGCCGGCACCTGATCCAGTTCATCTACAACACCCACCTGTTCCGCCCGTCGACCATCGCCGCGATGCGCGATCGGCTGCTCGCGATCCACGACGTCTTCCGCCGCGATCCGGCCACGCCGGTCGATCGCATCCCGCTCTCCGACGATGCGCCCGCCGCCGGCCCACGGGTCCGGGTCGGCCTGCGCCTGAAGCGCGCGCCCGAGGTCACGGCCGACGACGCGCTCGAGGAGAAGACGTGATGCGGGCCCGCCGAGCGTGCTGCTTCGGGTTGTTTCAGGTGAACCAAACGTCTCAAGGAGTTTTCAGTGCAAAACAATAACGTGCTGGTCACCGACCATCGCTATGCGCACATCGCGCAGTTCTGGCGCGACAGCCTTTCCCAGGTTGCCGGCGTCTACCGGATCGCGCCGCACGCCCCGAGTCGGCAGCCGGGCCCGCTGTCCCGCACGGTGCGGCTCACGCCCGCGTCGCTCGACCTGTTGCGGCGCATCGGCGACGGCGAGCTTGCCGAATTCGCCGTCACGGCGGCGGGCATTGCGCTCCTGCTCTGGAAATACTTCCGGATGCCGGTCACGGTGCTCGGCACGCCGGGGCTGGCCGAGCACGCGCCGGCCCCGGCCGCCACCGTTCCGCTGATCATCGAGGTCCGTCCCGACGAGCGCATCGAGGACTACCTGGCGCGCGTGGCGGGGATCGTCGAAGACAGCTACGCCGAGCCTCAATTCCCGCTCGAAACGCTCGTGCGCAACGAAAAGGACATGGATCTCGCGCAGCTCACGAAAGTCGCGCTGGCGGACGATCGGGTGCACCACGCGCCGACCGGCCGTGACGACGACCTGCAGTTGCATCTGCGGCTCGCGCGCGGCGAAATCGAGCTCCGCTATAGCGGAGCCATCGAGCCTTTCATCATCGACGGTTTCGCCGGCAGCCTGGGCGTGGTGCTGGAGGCCTTCGAACACCTCGACGCGCTCGTCGGCGACATCGAAGCGGCCCCGCCGGAAGAGCGCCCGCTGCTGGCCGCCTTCAACGCAACCGCGACGGTCGGCCCCAGCCACCCGACGGTCGTCGACATGTTCGAAGCGCAGGTTGCCCGCACGCCGGCGGCGCCGGCCCTGGTCACCGACAGTTCGCTGATGACCTACGCCGAGCTGAACGCCCGCGCCAACAGCCTCGCGCATCAATTGCGCGAACACCACGGCGTCGGGCCGGAATCGCTGGTCGGCATCATGCTCGACCGTTCCGAATGGATGATCGTCGCGATTCTCGGCATATTGAAGGCGGGGGCGGCGTTCGTTCCGCTGGACCCGGCGTATCCGGCCGAACGGATCAACCACATCCTCGGCGACACCGGCCTGTCGCTGCTGGTGACCCAATCGAGCCAGCTCGCGCAGTGGTATGAATTCTCCGGCGCGACGCTGCTGCTGGACCAGGAACTCCCCGGCTGGACGCCGCTGCCGGACAACCCGCCGTACCGTGCCGAACCGGCGCACCTGGCCTACGTGCTCTACACGTCCGGCTCGACCGGGAAGCCCAAGGGCTGCCTGCTCGAACACCGAAACCTGGCCCACTACATCGCGTGGGCCGCCGGGTATTACTTTCCGGACGGCACGACCGGCAGTTTCGGCCTGTACAGCTCGCTGTGCTTCGATTTCACGCTCACCAACATCTTCTGCCCGCTGGTGCGCGGCAAGACGCTGCGCATCTATCCGCAGTCGGAAAGCATCGACACCATCCTGGCCCGGATGTTCCAGCCCGGCAGCGGCGTCGACACCCTCAAGCTCACGCCCACCCACATTCACCTGCTGGAATACATGAACCTGCCACGCTCCGGCGTGCGCAAGGTGATCGTCGGCGGCGAGGAGCTGACGCCCCAGCACATCGCCACGCTGCGCAAGATCGATCCCACGATCGACATCTACAACGAGTACGGCCCCACCGAGGCGACGGTCGGCTGCATCGTCGAGCGCGTCGAGGACGCGCCGTCCACGGTGCTGATCGGCCGGCCCATCGCCAACACCCGGGTGTACATGCTCGACGACGCGCTGCGGCCGGTTCCGCTCGGCGTGCCCGGGGAAATCTGCCTCGCCGGCGCCGGCCTAGCGCGCGGCTACCACCAGCGGCCCGACGTCACCGCCGCGAAATTCGTCGAGCATCCGTTTCCCGGCGAAGCGCGCATCTATCGCACCGGCGACATCGGCCGGTGGCTACCCGACGGACGTATCCAGTGCTACGGACGCGTCGACCACCAGGTCAAGATCCGCGGGCACCGTGTCGAACTCGGCGAGATCGAGGCCGCGATCGCCGCGCACGAGGATGTCGTCGGCGCGGCGGTCATGGTGCGCGAATCCGCCCACGGGGTGCGCAAGCTGGCGGCCTACGTCAAGGGCGCCGCGAACCTGAGCGTGCCGGATCTCCGGGCCTATCTGGCCGCGAAGCTGCCGGACTACATGGTCCCGTCCGACATCGTCCCGATCGCCGAATTTCCGCTCAACGCGAACGGCAAGCTGGATCGCCCGGCGCTCCTGGCTATGGAGCCTGCCGCCGCGCCCGACGCCGCCCATCTCGACGCCACGCCGATCCAGCTCGAGCTGGTGCGCATCTGGCGCGACGTGCTCGACAATCCGACCGTCGACCTCACCGGCCGCTTCTTCGACTACGGCGGCGATTCGCTGCAGGCCATGCAGCTGGTCTCGCGGATCTGGAGCAGCTTCGCCGTCGAGATCGGCATCGACGCGATCTTCGAACTCCAGACCATCAGCGCGGTGTCCGACCTGATCGAAGCGTCGTCGCCCCGCGCCGGTTCGACGGCCGGCCACATCCTGCCCCGCTCGCGCGCGAACGACCTGCCGCTGTCGTTTCCGCAGCAGCGGCTGTGGTTCCTCGCGCAGCTGGAAGGCCCGTCGGCCACCTACAACATCTCGAGCGCGCTGCGCTTCGACGGCGAACTGGACATCGCGCGCCTGCGGGCCGCCGTGTCCGAGATCAGCCGGCGTCACGAGATCCTGCGCACGACGTTTCCCGCCGTCGACGGCCGCGGGGTTCAACGCATCGCGCCGCCGGCGCCGGTCGCGCTCGACGTCGTCGACGTCGCCGACGAATCCGACACGCTCGCGCTGCTCGCGGCGCAAGCCGACCGCCCGTTCGATCTCGCCGCCGGGCCGCTCTATCGCGTCGTGCTGTACCGCGTCCATGAACGCCTGCACGTCTTCGGCATCGTGATGCATCACATCGTTTCCGATGCATGGTCGTCAGGCATCCTCATCGGCGAACTGGCCGCGCTCTATGCCGGCCGGTCGCTACCGGAGCTGGCCATCCAGTACGCGGACTACGCGGTGTGGCAGCACGAGCGCCTGGCGTCCGCCGACACGCATCGGAAACTGGCGCTGCTGAGCGCCGCGCTGGCGGACGCGCCGGACCTGATCGAACTGCCCACCGACCGCCCCCGGCCCGCCATCCAGCAGTTCCGCGGCGCGGTCCTGCCGTTCCAGTTGAGCGGCGCACGCGCCGACGGGCTGCGCGCGATCGCGCGCGCGTCCGGCACCAGCACGTTCATGGTCGTGCTCGCCGCGTATGCGCTGCTGCTGTCGCGATACAGCAACCAGCAGGATCTCGTCATCGGCTCCCCGATCGCCAATCGGCGCTCCAGCATGACCGAGCCGCTGATCGGCTTCTTCGCGAACATGCTCGCGCTGCGCGTGGACCTGTCGGGCAATCCGACCTTCGGCGAACTGCTCGCGCGCGTGAAGCGCGTCGCGCTGGACGGCTACAGCCGACAGGAGATTCCGTTCGAGCAGGTGGTGGACGCGCTCGAACTCGAACGCAACCTGAGCCGCACGCCGGTTTTCCAGGTCGTGTTCGCGTACGAGAAAGCGCAGCCCCAGGCGGTGAGCTTCCCCGGTCTGGTGGCCACGCCGGTATCGGTGGAGACCCATACCGCGAAGTTCGACCTCACGCTCCATGTCCAGGATGCCGACGACGGCCTCGCGGGCTCGCTGGAATACAACCTGGACCTGTTCGACGCCGCCACGATCGAGCGCATGGCGGAACACTTCCGTACGCTCATCGACGCCGTGATCGCCGATCCGGACCGGCCGCTCGGCACGCTGTCGCTGTCGAGCGACGCGGAGCGGCACTTGCTGACCGTCGAGTGGAACCGGACCGACACGGATTTCGGCGAGGCCGCCGCGCAACCGTTGCATCGGCTGTTCGAACAGCAGGTCGAGCGCACGCCGGATGCCGTCGCCGCCGTCTTCGACGACGTCTCGCTCACCTACGCCGAACTCAACCTGCGCGCCAACCGCCTCGCCCACCGTCTCATCGAACTCGGCGTCGGCCCCGATGCGCTCGTCGGCGTCGCGATGGAACGCTCGCTCGACATGAGCGTCGCGCTGCTCGCGATCCTCAAGGCCGGCGGCGCTTATGTCCCCGTCGACCCCGACTACCCCGCCGAACGCGTGCGCTTCATGATCGACCACGCGCAGTTGCGCTGGCTCCTCACCCAGCAGCACCTGCTCGCCGCGCTGCCCGACACCGACGCCCGCGTGATCGCCGTCGATACCGACGATCTCGATCTCGATGCCGCACCTGCGTCCAACCCCGCACCCGCGCTGAACGGCGACAACCTCGCCTACATGATCTACACGTCCGGGTCGACCGGCCGGCCCAAGGGCGCGCTCAACACCCATCGCGCCATCACCAACCGCATCCTCTGGATGCAGCACGCCTACGCGCTCGACGCCGACGATGCCGTGCTGCAGAAGACCCCGTTCAGCTTCGATGTCTCGGTTTGGGAACTCTTCTGGCCGCTCGTCACCGGCGCGCGCCTGGTGTTCGCCCGCCCAGGCGGCCAGCGCGAGACCGACTACCTCGTCGACCTCATCGAGCGCGAACGGATCACCACGATCCACTTCGTGCCGTCGATGCTGCGCGCGTTCCTCGACCATCCGGACCTCGCCGCGCACTGCGCGTCGCTGCGGCGCGTCGTGTGCAGCGGCGAGGCGCTGCCCCACGACCTGCAGCAGCGCTGCCTCGAGCGCCTGGACGTCAAGCTCTACAACCTCTACGGCCCCACCGAGGCCGCCGTCGACGTGAGCGCGTGGGAATGCCGGCGCGACGACCCGCACCGCATCGTCCCGATCGGCCGGCCCATCGCCAACACCCGCCTCTACATCGTCGACGCGCAGATGCAGCCCGTGCCGGTCGGCGTGCCCGGCGAATTGCTGATCGGCGGCACGCCGGTCGGGCGCGGCTACCACGGCGAACCCGAACTGAGCGCCGAGAAGTTCATCGCCGATCCGTTCTCCTCCGACCCGCTCGCGCGCCTCTACCGCACCGGCGATCTCGCACGCTACCACCCCGACGGCAACATCGAGTTCCTCGGCCGCATCGATCACCAGATCAAGCTGCGCGGCCTGCGCATCGAACCCGGCGAAATCGAGGCGGCGCTGCGCGCGCATCCGTCGGTCGACGACTGCGTCGTGATCGCGAGAACCGAAGGAGCCCGAACCTTCCTGATCGCCTATGTCGCGACCGCGGCGCCGGACCTCGCCGATCTGCGCGGCTTCCTGGGCGGCAAGCTCGTCGACTACATGGTGCCGTCGCAGTTCGTCGCGCTCGAGTCCCTGCCGATGCTGCCCAACGGCAAGATCAACCGCAAGGCGCTGCCGCTCCCGGCGGATGCGGTCGACGCGCCCCAGCCGCACGCGCCCGCCGTCACGCCCCGGGAAATCCTGCTGGCGTCGATCTGGCAAGACGTGCTGCAACTGCCTTGCGTCGGCATCCACGACAATTTCTTCGAACTCGGCGGCGACTCCATCCTGAGCATCCAGGTAATCGCGCGCGCCAATCAGGCCGGGCTGCGCGTGACGGCGAAGCAGCTGTTCCAGTATCAGACGATCGCGCAGCTGGCCGCCGCACCCGAGGCGCGGGCGGCGCACGCGCCAACCGTGAGCCCGCTGGGCGATGCGCCGCTCACACCGGTGCAGCACTGGTTCTTCGAACAGGAGATCGATGCACCGTCGCACTACAATCAAACGGTCCTGATCCAGGTGCCGGCGGATATCGATGCGTCGAGGCTCGCCGACGCGTTCCGGCAAGTCTACGAACATCACGACGCGTTGCGACTGCGTTTCTCGCATGGTGCGGACGGATGGACCCAGCAAGTCGTCGCGGGCGGCGAGATGCCGGCGCTCTTTGCGAAACAGGTGATCGCCGGCGACGCCGACGAACGTCTGGCGGCGATGCGCGCCGCCGCCGCCGACGCGGAGCGCGGCATCGACATCACGCACGGCCCGTTGCTCGCGGCCCGGCTCTTCTGCCTGGCCGACGAGCCGCTCGCCCGCCTGTTCGTGTCGGTCCATCACCTGGCGGTGGACGGCGTGTCGTGGCGCGTGCTCCTCGAGGACTTGCATGCCGCCTACCACGGCCGGCCGCTGCCCGAGAAAACGACTTCGTTCCGCGAATGGGCATTGCATCTGCAGCAACTGGCCCGGTCGCCCGCGATCGGCGACGAAGCCCGACTGTGGCAAGCCCTCCTTGCGCAGCAGGTCGAGCCGATTCCGGTCGACTATCCGGCCGCGGGTGCGGCCAACCACGGCGCCAACAACAGGGCCAACAACGCGGTCGGCGACGCGTCATCCGTTTCATTCGAACTGGACGAAGCCGCCACCGCCGCGTTGCTGCGCCGGCTGCCACGGGCCTACGACACCCGCATCAACGACGTCCTGCTCGTCGCGCTCGCGCAAGCCTGCAGCATGGTCACGGGTAACACCCGCACCCGGATCGATCTCGAGAGTCACGGCCGCCACGTGTCGGATGCGCCGCTCGACCTCACCCGGACGGTGGGCTGGTTCACGTCCATCTACCCCGTCGTGCTCGACGCCGACGCGATGCACACGCCGGAGGACGCGCTGCGTGACGCGCGGCAGCAGCTGCGCCGGATTCCGGCCGACGGCCTCGGTTATTCGCTGCTCCGCTACCTGAGCCCCGACGCCGCCGTGCGCGACAGTCTCGCCGCGTTGCCGAAGGCCGATATCCTCTTCAACTATCACGGGCAGCTCGATACCGTGCTGCGGCAATCCGACGGCTGGCGCCCGGCGGCCGAAGATCTCGGCTCGCTGCGCGCCGGGCAGTCGCAGCGCACGCACGCATTCGAGATCGTCGCGGCTGTCGTCGACGGCAAGCTTCAGGTGGACTGGCGCTACGGCGAGCGGCTCCACCGGCGGCAGACGGTCGAGAACCTGGCCGCGCACTTCAAGGACCGGTTGCTCGACTTCGCGGCGTCGGTCCCCGACACCGCATGGGACGACATCGAGGACAGCTACCCGCTCTCGTCGCTGCAGCAGGGCATCCTGTTCCATTCGCTGTACGACCTGGATCCTGCCGCCTATTTCCAGCAGTTCAGCTTTGTCGTCAGCGGCCCGCTCCAGGTGCCGGCGCTCCGGCAGGCGTGGGCCAATGCGCTCGCGCGCCATGGCGTGCTGCGCACCGCGTTCGCGTGGGCCAATCGCGATCATCCGGTCCAGACCGTGCTGCGCACGGTCGAGCTGCCGTGGACCGTGCTCGACTGGCGGCACCGCGATGCGTCCCGCCGTGCGCAGGACTTCGATGCGTTCCTCGCCGACGACCGCAAGCGCGGCTTCGATCTTCAGCGGGCGCCGTTGTTCCGCTGCACGCTGATCCAGGAAACGGACACGCGCCATCGCTTCTGCTGGAGCGCGCACCACATCATCCTCGACGGCTGGAGCACCGCGACCCTGATGAAGGAGGTGTTCGCCGACTACCTGTCGCTCGCCCGCACCGGCGCGCCCGCGGTCGCAGCGTCGGCGCCGGGCTACCGCGCGTACATCGACTGGCTCGCGCGTCATCCCCGCTCGGCCGACGAAACCTGGTGGCGCGCCGAACTGGCCGGCTTCCATGCCGCCACGCCGATCGCGGCCAGTCCGGCCCGGCAGATCGCCGGCGACGCCGCGCGCGAGGACACGCGCAGGACGCAGCAATTCCTGCTGGACGAAACCCTGACCGCACGGCTGCAAGCGCTGACGCGTGCTCATCGCGTCACCCTCAACGTCCTGATCCGCGCGGCCTGGGCGTTGGTGCTGCGGCGCCACGCCGGCACCGACGATGTCGTCTTCGGCGTCACCGTGTCCGGCCGCCCGCCGATGCTCGACGGCGTCGAGTCGATCGTGGGGCTGTTCATCAACACGCTGCCGCTGCGCTTGCGTATCGCGCCGGAGCGCCCGTTCATCGAATGGCTGGCGGAAGTCCATGCGGCCCAGACGGCGATGGAGCCGCATTCGTACAGCTCGCTGGTCGATATCCAGTCGTGGAGCGACGTGCCCGCCCGCGACAGTCTGTTCGACAGCCTGCTGGTCTTCGAGAACTTCCCGGTGGCCGCCGCCCCCGATCTCGGGCCGGACGACATCGAGATCCTCGACACCCGCGCGTTCGCGGAATCGAATTACCCGCTGACCCTGACCGTGCACCCGAACGAGCGCATCGGCTTCCATATTTCGCACGATGCACACCGCGTCGCACCGGATGTCGTGCGGCAGATGCTCGGCACCCTCCGCACCTTGCTGGAACGATTCGCCGACGACCCGACCCGGCGCACCGGCGAGCTCGCCGATCCGCCGGCCGCCGGCGGCTCGCCGAGCGCACCGCGCGGCGAGCCCGGGCCGGCCACCGAAGCCGCCGCCGGGGCGGCCGCGGCGGCATGCGCCGTCGCGCCTACGGCGGACGAAAGCACGTTGCTGGAGATCTGGCGGCGGATCTTCAAAAGAGACGACATCAAGATCAGCGACAACTATTTCGACCTCGGCGGCCACTCGATCATCGCGATCCAGCTGATGGCCAATGTCGAGAAGGCGTTCGATCGCCGGCTGCCGATTTCCTGCCTGTTCGAGAACCCGACCATCGAGAAACTGGCGGCGGCGCTGGCCACGAAAGAACCGTCCGCGCCCGCCGGCGGACTCGTGCCGATTCGCGACGGCGGCCCCGCCGCGCCGCTCTTCCTTCTGCCGGGCGCCGGCGGGAACGTGGTCTACTTCCACCCGCTCGCGCACCACCTGAGCGGCGCCCACCCGATCTACGGGCTGGAGGCGCTCGGCCTCGACGGCTCGTGCGCGCCGCTCACCCGCGTGGAAGACATCGCGGCCCGTCATATCGAACGCATCTGGCCGCGGGTGGGCGCGGGTCCGTACTACCTGGCGGGCCACTCGTTCGGCACGCAGGTGGCGTTCGAAATGAGCCGGCAACTTGTCGACAAGGGCGCCGACGTGAAACTGCTGGCGATCTTCGACGCGTCCGCGCCCATCGACAGCCCGGCCGCCGCTTACTGGCAGGACTGGGACGACACCGAATGGCTGGTCGCGATCGCCCATGAAATCGGCACCTTCCTCGGGACCGACCTCCAGGTGACGCGAGCCGACCTCGTCGATCTCGATCCCGACGGCCAGGCCGGTCTGATCCTCGAGCGGATCGGCGACCGCGGCAACTGGTTCGCGGACGCCGGGTCCGACCGCCTGCGCGCCTACCTGCGCGTCTACCAGGCCAACTTCAAGTCGCACTACGCGCCGCAAGCCACCCCGCTGCCCGTGCCGATCGCGTTGTTCCGCAGCACCGAACGCGATCCCGGCGACTACGCGCCGTCTGCCGAGATCGCGCAGCTTCGCCTGGACCCGAGCTGGGGATGGTCCCGCTTCTCGGCGCTCCCCGTCGCGGTGACGGACGTCCCCGGCGACCACCTGACCATGCTGCTCGATCCGCATGCCGGCGTCCTCGCCGCCCATGTCAATTCGTTTCTGGAAAAACTGCCCTCATGAAAACAACGCCGACGATCGACAACACTTTCGCCCGCAAGGTCTGCATCAACCTGGACCGGCGCCCCGACCGCTGGGAAGCGATGCAACGAAAATTCGCAGAGCAGAACATCTGCACGGTGGAACGGCTGTCCGCCGTCGATGCCAGGCTGGTGAGCGTGCCGGAATCGTTGAGCCATATGCGTCCGCAGGACTACGGCTGCACGATGAGCCATCTCGCCGCCGTGAAACAGGCCCAGGCCGCCGGCGCGAGCGAAGTCCTGATCTTCGAGGACGACGCGTTCTTCGACGCCGATTTCGCCGCGCGCTTTCCCGAGTTCATCGCGCAAGTGCCGGACGACTGGCACATGCTGTTCCTGGGCGCGTATCACTTCACGCCGCCCATTCCCGTCGCGCCGAACATCGTCAAGGCCGTGGAGACGCTCACCGCGCACGCGTACGTCGTCCGGGACTCGCTGTACGACGCGTTCATCGCGATCAACGAAAACCCGCCGGCGATCAACGACCGTAACAACCTCGTCCTGCAGCAGACCTTCAATTGCTACTGCTTCGAGCCGAACCTGGTCGGACAGGAGTCCGGCTACTCCGACATCATGGACGAAGTGATGCCGGAAAAGCCGCTGACCTATTCGATGCCCATTCCGGACGGCTGGTAATGCCTGCGTCCCGTGCTCGCCGCGATCCCTCACTCGACAGGCCATTGACCCTCATGCAAATCACCCCCGTTGACCCCGAAGCGGCGTTCGTACAGGCCGCGCTGAATGCGCTTCACCGGGACTGCAAGCTCGGCGACGCGATTTCACTGGCTTATGGGAAATGCGAATCGGCTGCCGGCGTGATCGACCTGATTTTTCCGTTGATCACGAAGAAAGTGCGGATCGATTACATCCTCATGTACAGCATCGAAAGCAATCCCCGCACGCTCCTGCAATTTCTTCGGCAGGTCGATGCGCGGCTGACAGGGAACGAAAACTGGACGGCCGCCTCGGTCGAGGCCGCGTTGCGCAGCGTGGCCGATTCGGCGGACGGCGTCGGCTGGGAGCGTGCGCAGCGCCTGCTGAAGTGCTGCATCCTGTTTTCCGATTCGCCGCTGGAAATCGTGAAAAGCATCACGTTCCTGGGCAAGCACGAAACCTCGTCGAGGTTGAGATCAGCGGCACGAAACGTCGAACTCAGCCACCTGATCAACTGAGACCTACTGGCCACTCATGGATTCCGCTCAAAGCAAATCGCCGCCATGGCATTCCGCCGTCACCCTGATGTGGCGCAGTCATCCCTGGCTGACGCTGGGCACGGTCCTGACGGGCCTCGTCAGCGGCGTCGCGTCGATCGTGGGCGTCGGGTTGATCAGCACCGTGCTGCGTGACCCGGACGATCGACAGACGCTGTTGCTGATCTTCATTGCGGTGAATGTCGTCGCGGTGGTCTGCAGGAGCTGCGCTGCCGTGATGCCTTCCTATGCCTGCATGAAAGTCATGACGCGATTGCGCGTCAACCTGTGCAAAAGGATCCTGGCGACCCCGCTGGATGAAATCGACCGGCGCGGCGCCCCCAATGTCCTGACCATGCTGACGCAAGACATTCCGCAGCTGAGCCAGACCCTGCTCACCATCCCGACGATCATCGTTCAATCGGTCGTCCTGATCTGCAGCATCGCCTATCTCGCCTACCTCTCCTGGATCGTGTTCGCTTCGACGATCATCCTGACCATCGTCGGCCTGGTGCTTTATCTGTTTTTCTATCGAAAGGCGGTCAATTTCACGGAGCGGGTTCGCGATGAATTCGTCCAGTTCAACGAATATACCCATGGCCTCGTGTTCGGAATCAAGGAGCTCAAGCTCAACCGGGCCAGGCGACGCTGGTTTACCCGGGCCGCGATCGAGTTGTCGTCGAAGCGCGTGGCGGGATTCAATTACATCGAACGCTTCTGGTTCATGAGCGGCGACAGCATCGGCCAGATCACGGTAGCGGTCCTGCTCGGATGCCTGCTGTTCGGCGTGCCTTCGCTCGGCGTCGTGGACCCGTCCGTACTCACGGCGAGCATTCTGGCCGTGCTCTACATGATGGGGCCCTTGACCATGCTGATCAATATCCTGCCGGTGGTGGCCGAAGGCAAGACCGCGCTCGCCAGGCTGGCTGAATTCGGTTTCCTGATCGACGACACGCAGGATTCACGCACCGAGCCGCCCTCTCCGGGCACCGTGGAATCCCCGTCGGCGAAGTCATGGAAGGTCATCGAGTTGAACGAGGTGACGATGAACTACCGCGACGACGCGTCGTCGGTCGACTTCGTGCTCGGCCCGATCAACATGACGATTCATGCGGGCGAACTGGTCTATGTCATCGGCGGAAACGGCAGCGGCAAGAGCACGTTGGGCAAGGTGCTCAGCGGCCTCTATGCGCCTACCGGCGGCACCATTTCCCTCGATGGAAAAATCATCGACGACGAGGCCAGGGAACGCTACCGAAACCTGTTTTCCGCCGTCTTCACCGATTTCCATTTGTTCAACCGCATCATAGGACCGGATCGGGGCAATGAACGCATCGAGCTTGCCCGGAAATACCTCGAAACCCTGAAATTGGCGGACAAGATCGAGATTTCCGGCCGGACGTTCTCGACAACCCGGGCCTTGTCGACCGGGCAACGCAAGCGCCTGGCGTTGCTTTGCGCGTACATCGAGGATCGTCCGATTTATATCCTGGACGAATGGGCCGCCGATCAGGATCCGATCTTCAAGCGATTTTTCTATGAAGTGCTGGTACCCGATCTGAAATCCCGCGGGAAATGCGTCGTCATCATTACCCACGACGATCAGTATTTCAAGCTGGCGGATCGGGTCATTCGCCTGGATAGCGGCCGCATCTTCTCCGATACGGCCCTGTGCGACGCCCGGGCCGAAGCTGCCGGATGAGCGGCGATCCGGATGCGGACACGGTGCGCGCTGTCTGTCGCCGACGGGCGGAACAGCCGCCGCGCGCCGTACCGGATTCGGCGACCGGCGATGCTGCGGCTGTCCCGGCAATCCGTTACAGACGCGTGCGCGGGCGGGTGTTTAAATCATGTCGGCATCCATGCGCACAAGCGCAGCTTCAACGTCTCATCAGGAATCCTTTCATGGAGTTCAGCAGATTGTTCGCACACGTCGGCGAAGCGATCTCGAGCAGCGGCAGCCGACGTTTCCCCCGAATGATGTACAACCTGATCTCCGCGGCGGTCCCCGTCGACGAGATCCGCATTTCGGAGCTTGCGGTCGACGCCGCGCCCGACGGCAATCCCGGGGTGCGCAGCCTCGGTGCGGTCGGTGCGGCGCTCGCGAAGGCCGACCCGGCCGCTGCCTGTTGCGGGCCGCAGTTGCCGCCGCACGCGGCTGCGAGCCGCCTGCACGTCGACGACACGCTCGCCGGCCACGACCCGATCCACGCGCAGCTCGACCGTTTCGTCCTCATGCAGGCGGCGATCGTGTCGCCGCGTTGCGCGCAATTCCACCTCGTGACCCGCAAGCGGAACCACTGTTACGTGATCTCGTTGTATCGCACGAGTACGTTCGACGATTTCTCGCCGCTGGAGCGGACCTTCCTCAAGGAACTCTCGCACGTGCTGTTTCCGATCGTCGCGAGCCATGTCGCGGCGCGCGATTCGGCTGCACCGGCCGCCCGTATGATCACCGCCGCGCCGCCGGCGACGCAATCGGGCCGGGAGCGCGTGGCGCGGCGGTTCGCCGACCGGCTGCGGCAAGCCGGCGTCAAGCTGTCGACGCGCGAGATCGAGGCCTGCACGGCACTGCTGGCCGGCGACACGGTGCCCGCCATCGCCGTACGTTTCGCGCTGCGCGAAAGCACCGTCGAGACCTACCTGAAGCGGGCAGCCGTCAAGCTGGGCTTCGGCGGGCGTCATGGCCTGACGCGCTGGATGCTCGACGAGACGGCCGGAGCCGCGACGGAAGCCGGCCGGGACGGCGCGAGAAGCGTGCGGCGCGACTACGCGCCGCCGCGCATCGGAACCTGACGGCCCGCTGCCCGAACGCGCATGCGTGGCGGCATGGCGTGCGTCGGGTGCGGCACGCCAGGCACTTCAGCGCGCGCAACGCCGACGCAGGCGACGCACGAAACAACAGGACGGCTGCCGCCGGCCCCCACCTCGAGTCGCACGCCGGCAATCCGGCCGGCGACGCAGCCCGGGCTGCCATACCCGATGACATCGTCGTCATCGCCCGCTACGACGAGCGTCGGCGCGGGCACGCGCGTCAGCCATCCCGGCACGTCGGCCGGCGGTGTTCGTCGTGCGTCGACGGTGTGACGGCGTCACGCCGCCGACGCGCACGGCACGGAATCGTCGATCATCCATTTCGTGAGCCCGTGCCGGCCGCTGATGCCGAGCTTCACCGCGGCGCGCTTGATGTACGTCTCGACCGTACTCTCCTTCACGCCGAGCTCGCCGGCCATTTCGCGCAGCATCTTGCCCGCGAGCAGGCCGAGGCACACTTCGTTTTCACGTGCCGACAGCGCAACCCCCGCGCGCGCGAGCCGCGATTCGAACTCGTGACGCAGCGCCTCGACGCCGGGCATGCCTGCCGCCGCACCGGGCGCCGTCGTGCTTTCGAGCTCGCCGTGCCGGCGCGTCGACGCATGCCACTCGACGAGCGGCAGCAGCGTATCGGCGAAATTCTTCAGGAACGACATCTCCTGCAACGAGAAGTCGCGATGCGATGCCGTGCGATGCAGCGAGATCACGTAGCGGCGATTCGCCTTGCCCGACACGAGATGGCACTGAAATCCGCCGCCCGGTCCGCGCGACGGCGCGGCTTCGCCGCCATTGCCGCCCCGCAGCAGCGGATTGATGTGAATGAGCTGCCGGTCGCAGGCCGCCAGGATCCGGTTCAACGGCGGATGCGCGGCCGGTTCCCGCTCGCCGTGCGAGGCCGGCGCGCCGCGCCCGTCGCCGCCCGGCGCGCCGAACGCGCCGAGCGACTGGACGCGGACGACTTCGCCCGCCGGCTCGTCGAGCGTCCATTCGGTCATCCGGGTGATCGCGAGCGGAATCGATTCGACCAGCAATGCATGCATGTCGGATGCGAACCGCTCACTGCCGGCGCTCGAAATCACCTTCCCGAGCTTCGCGAACATCTGATTCTCCTTGTTGTGCGTGCTTGAGGACGTGGCGCAACGCCGGCACGGGTGAGCCGGCACGGTTTGCGCGGCGCGCATCTGGCCTCGCTGCGTCGCGCGCCTTCTTCGGCGGGCCACGCGCCGCCGCCATCGCGCGCCGATGCGTTCGGCTCACGCGATACGACGGCGCGCCGTTCCCTGTTCAGCCCGATGCGAGATCGCATGCGGGGACGGTGGCCGCGCCGCATTCAACGGTCGGCTGCGGGCCCAATGCGTCGGCGCCCCATTCGCGATCGCACCATCGCGCGTCGAATGGCACGGCAACGTGGCGCGGGCCGTCGGGCAAGCATCCATCGCCCGCGATCCGTAAGACGCAGTGCGCGTGCGAACGATCTTCAGGCGCGGCGAATGCCGCCTCGACACTGACGATCGAGCGATCCGATGACAAGCGTGAAACAGGCACGATGTTTCCCCCGTATTGGACGGCGCGATGCGGTCGGCGTCGTATTGATGGACGATCATGACTGGCGAAGCTGCAACAGGCTGAAACGTCCATTTCAAGCGATGCGCGTTGCTGGATGAAAACGCGTCGCCACCAGACGTGCTGAATACCTGAATTGGAAAACCCGGCGCCGCCCCGGAGTGGGCGCGTGCCCGGCGAATTCAACGAAAAATCGCGATCAAAAAGCGAAACGATTCTTTCCATTGAATTTTATCCATGTATATCCCAGCCGCGTATGATAGCGACGATTTAAGACATTTGTGGTTAACCTGACATCTATTTTTAAATCACACCGCTCGCGAACCGGAAATCGCTCAATCCACACGCCACCCATTGGCATGATTATGAATGCGCGGATAAACCAACATCCGCTTACCACGAACTTTTGCAACAATCACCCAAGCGACGCATACCACGAATTTTCATCCGGGCGCCTTATTCGATCAAAGAATTTCCGAATTTCACCATACCCACCCGCTCACCGAGCTGGCTTCAAATATTGTCCACCTGACGTTATTTCGATTCGCTCAACGATCGATTCAATTCGCGCGGCAGCAAAGCATAATTTCCGCCTCCAGCCTGCGACAGGCTTGCCACCGATACCGGCGTTGCAAAATATCCACAAGGGGAGAAGTCACCTCTCGTCACGAAATTTCCATATTAAGTAATCGGAAATTCGTCAACCCCGCCGCTTGCCACCCGACAGATAAATTGCTAGGCTTTCGACCGAAATACATGACATATCGTCAATCAATTTTGAACATCGGCCGGGTTTATTTAAAAAACCGAAACATGGGAATTAATATTCACGTGAAATCATTTTTTATCGATCGCCTCGGCTAGCGCTTCGCCGCACGCGATTTCGTCGAATCTCCCTATCTGCTTGCCGCCAGAATGGGCCGACGGCCAATTGAAGAAGTCGCCCGGCGGTTTTTCGATGTCCTTTTAGATGCCCATGGTGATGCGCGGTCGCGCATTGCCGAACGCACCGTCTTTTTCAATCCTGGCCTGCCAACGCGCAACGCTTTCCACGCGCCGTGCCTGCTCGAATTGCCACACGAGTCTCAACGCGTCATTTGTCGTCTTTCCAATCTGCAAAACAATTCCGAACAATTGGAGCACACCATGAGTCACGACTTCCGAGACGAACCTGCGCCGCGTCGCGCCTTCCTGGCCGACATGGCAAAGCTCGCGGCGGCCGGCATCGTCACCGGCTGGACCCCGCTCTATCAGATTGCGGCGCATGCGCGGACAGCCGGCGACACCCCGCCCGGCTTCCCGGCCGACATCCCGCTTTACAAGCAGGCGTTCCAGAACTGGAGCGGCGAGATCGCCGTGCAGGACGCATGGACCGCCGCGCCGCGCTCCGCCGACGACGTCGTCGCGACGGTCAACTGGGCGCGCGCAAACGGCTACCGGATACGCCCGCGCGGCTACATGCACAACTGGTCGCCGCTGACGCTGGACCCGGGCGCCGGCGCCGCGAACCTCGTGCTGCTCGATACGACGAAGTCGCTGACGGCCGTCTCCGTCGACACGACGGCGCGTCCGGCGCGCGTCACCGCCCAGACGGGCGTCTCGCTGGAGTCGCTGCTCGCGACGCTCGAGCCGTATGGCCTCGGCGTGATTGCCGCGCCCGCACCGGGCGACATCACGCTCGGCGGCGCGCTCGCGATCGATGCCCACGGCACCGCGGTGCCGGCGGCCGGTGAAACCTTGCAACCGGGCCACACCTACGGCTCGCTGAGCAATCTCGTGGTCGCGCTCACCGCGGTCGTGTTCGATCCGGCCCGGCAGCAATACGTGCTGCGCCGGTTCGAGCGCAGCGATCCCGAGATCGGCGCGTTCCTCACGCACATCGGGCGGGCGTTCATCGTCGAAGTCACGCTGACGGCAGGCCCGAACCAGCGGCTACGCTGCCAGAGCTACGTCGACATTCCGGCATCCGAACTGTTTGCGCCGGCTGGCGCGACGGGCCGGACGATCGCGTCGTTTCTCGACGCCTCGGGCCGGGTGGAAGCCATCTGGTTCCCGTTTACGACCAAACCGTGGCTCAAGGTCTGGACGCCGACGCCCAGCAAGCCGTTCCTGTCGCGCGCCGTCACGCAGCCGTACAACTATCCGTTCTCCGATTCGATCTCGCAGTCCATCTCGGATCTCGTCAAGCGGATCGTGATCGGCGGCGAAGGCGGATTGACGCCGCTGTTCGGCCAGACGCAGCTGGCCATCACGACGGCCGGTCTCGCACTCACGCTCAGCGGCGACATCTGGGGCTGGTCGCGCACCGTGCTGCAGTACATTCGACCGACGACGCTGCGCGTCACCGCGAACGGCTACGCGGTACTGGCGCGGCGCGCCGACGTGCAGCGCGTGATCAGCGAGTTCGTGCAGTTCTATCAGAACCGCGTCGACACGTACAAGGCGCGCGGCGAGTATCCGATGAACGGTCCCGTCGAGATCCGTGTCACCGGTCTCGACAAGCCGGCCGATGCCGGCGCGGGCGCGGTCGTGCCGGCCTTGTCCGCGCTCAAGCCGCGCCCCGACCGGCCGGAATGGGATACCGCCGTATGGTTCGACATCCTGACGTTGCCGGGCACGCCGGCCGCCGATCGCTTCTATCGCGAGATCGAGCAATGGATGCTCGCGAACTACACCGGCTCGTATGCGACGGTGCGCCCGGAATGGTCGAAGGGCTGGGCCTATACCGACACGGCCGCCTGGCAAGACGACACGATGCTCACCACCACGATTCCGAACCTGCATCGTGAAGGCCAGCCGGCGTCGAGCAACTGGGATACGGCGCGCGCGACCCTCGAACGCTACGACCCGCACCGGATCTTCCGGTCGCCGCTGCTCGACCGGCTGATGCCGTAGCGATCCCGGCGGAAGCCGGCCGCCACGGCTGTCACCGGACGGATCACGATGACCGTGCGCGAACCGGACAGGTTCAAGGTCATTCAGGACGTGGCGAACGGCAAGCCCGAGCCGTGGCGAACGGCAGCGTCACGGCGAGCGCCGGCCGGGCGGCGCAATGCTTCATCACGCGATACGACACCCAGCCACCCGCGCCCTTGACGACGAGCATCAGCGTGCGGAACAGGCCGAACGCCCAGGTCGCGCCATGCATCGGCACGAGCGCCTTCAGCACCACCGGCCAGTCGCTCTCCAGCACCGACACGACGACGCCGAGCAGCATGCGGTACCGCAGGTGGACGGTCATTGGCCGTCGTTGCCGCCGGACTCGAGCAGCAGGTACTCGCCGTCTTCCGCACTGCCGCAGCCGATCTCGACGAAGCCGCACGCGGCATAGAACGCCAGCGCCGGCGCGTTGGCGCGCAGGCACTTGAGCCGGTAACGCGTGGCCGGCCAGCCCGGCAGCGCGCGCAGCAGCGCCCGGCCGACGCCGCTCCGGTGGTGCGGCCGGTGCACGTGCAGGTGGTGGATGAAGTGGTCGGGCTCCCAGACCGACACGAAGCCGGCGAGTCGCCCGCCGTCGTCCTCGGCGACCCTCAACCGCTCGCCTTCCGTCTGGGCCTCGAAGTCGGCCAGCTGGAACGCGCCGGCCGGCTGCCAGACGAAGGTCTCGCGGCGCGAGCGCAGGAACAGCTCGCGCAGGGCCGGCGTATCGGCGGCCACGGCGTCACGTACGATAATCTTCATGATTCGCTTACCTCGCGGCAGTTGTGGTTGCCGGGCCGGCACAGCCTGGCAGGCTCTCCATCACGTCGGTGACGAAGCGCTCGGTGTCCCAGCTGTGGTCCATCGTCGCGCCCAGCCGTGTGATGACCGCGCGGCACGACGACACGTTGCTGAGCCCCGCCGGGCAGCGTGACTGGTTGCGCGCGTCGCAGCACACGGTCGGCTTCCGCGAGTTCGACGGTGGGCACTTCTATCTGTTGGAAAACCCGGCCGTCGTTCAGCACGCGATCGGCGAGGCGTTGGCCGATGCGGTACGGTGCGACACCGCTGAGGCTTCGTCCAGCCAGTGCCGCCGACATCGACGCGCGCCGTGATGCCGGCACTCGCGCGCTCGCCAGGACGGCCAGACGCCGCGACGCAGGCATCACGAGGCGCCGTCGCGCCCCTTCGGAAACACGCCGCGGCTCATCGCGTCGAGCTGCCGGACGATCTCCGCGCGCAACTCGGCCGACACCTCGATGCTGTCGAGCAGTTTCGAGATCCACAGCCCGTCGGCGGCGAGCCGGCAAATCATCAAGGTCGCGGCCTGCTCGAGCGGCACCGGGTCGGGCCGCGCCCATTCGCGCATCGGCACCGACCATCGCTCGCGCGTGTCCTGGTCGGTAATCATCGACGCAACCAGCACGCGCAGCACATCGGTGCTCGCAGCCGGATGCGACTCGTCGAGCACCGCATGCACGTACGCCCGCGCCGCCGCACCGGCGCCGTCGGCATCCGCCGCCACCCGCGCGGCCATCTGCGCGGCGAACCGCTCGGTCGCCTGACCGAACAGCGCATCCAGCAACCCCTGCTTGTTCGCGAAGTGATATTGCAGCGCGCCCTTCGTCACGCCGGCGCGCTCGGCCACCGCGTCGAGCGTCAACGCGGCCACGCCGTGATGTGTCGCGATTTCCGATGCGGCCGCCAGCAACTGCGCGCGCACCTGATCAGGCGCTTTTTTTCGACGCACGCCGGCGGTGGCGGCAGCCGGCGCCGACGATGCCACAGGCGCCCGCGCACCGGCCGTTCCAGCCGGTTCGACGGGCGCGGACGCAGCGTGCGGCGCAGGTTCGAGGTGTTTTTTCATGGTGCGGATGGTAGCACCCGGCGTCTCGATATAAACATTCCGGCCGGATGGTATGATCCGCCGCATGACGACATCCACCCCCTCCCCCTGGTCCGCGCTCGATACCGCCATCGCCCGCGGACGCGACGCCCTCGTGCGTCTCCAGCAGCCCGACGGCAGCTGGTGTTTCGAACTCGAATCCGATGCGACGATCACCGCGGAATACATCCTGATGATGCATTTCATGGACAAGATCGACGACATCCGCCAGGAGAAGATGGCGCGCTACCTGCGCGCGAACCAGCGGCTCGACACGCACGGCGGCTGGGCGCTGTACGTCGACGGCGATCCGGACGTGTCGTGCAGCGTGAAGGCGTACTTCGCGCTGAAGGCGGCCGGCGACAGCGAGCATGCGCCGCACATGATCCGCGCGCGCGACGCGATCCTGAAACTCGGCGGCGCGGCACGCTCGAACGTGTTCACGCGCATCCTGCTCGCGACGTTCGGCCAGGTGCCGTGGCGCGCGACGCCGTTCATGCCGATCGAATTCGTGCTGTTCCCGAAGTGGGTGCCGATCTCGATGTACAAGGTCGCGTACTGGGCGCGCACGACGATGGTGCCGCTGCTCGTGCTGTGTTCGCTGAAGGCGCGCGCCCGCAATCCGCGCAACATCTCGATCCGCGAGCTGTTCGTCACGCCGCCGGACGAGGAACGTCACTACTTCCCGCCCGCGCGCGGGATGCGCAAGCTGTTCCTCGCGCTCGACCGCACGGTGCGTCATGTCGAGCCGCTGATGCCGAAGCGCCTGCGGCAGCGCGCGATCCGCCATGCCGAGGCGTGGTGCGCGGAGCGCATGAACGGCGAGGACGGGCTCGGCGGCATCTTCCCGCCGATCGTGTATGCCAATCAAATGATGCAGGTGCTCGGCTACCCGGACGATCACCCGCATCGCCGCGACTGCGACGATGCGCTCGAAAAGCTGCTGGTCACGCGGCCCGACGGGAGCATGGTTTGCCAGCCGTGCCTGTCGCCGGTGTGGGATACCGCGTGGAGCACGATGGCGCTCGAGCAGGCGCGCGGCGTGGCGGTGGCGGAAGACGGCGAGCCCGGCGACGCACGGCGCGCACTCGACGAGCGCATCGCACGCGCATACGAGTGGCTGGCCGAACGCCAGGTGAACGACCTGCGCGGCGACTGGATCGAGAACGCGCCGGCCGACGTCCAGCCGGGCGGATGGGCGTTCCAGTACGCGAACCCGTATTACCCCGACATCGACGACACGGCGGTCGTCACCGCGATGCTCGATCGCCGTGGCCGCACGCATTGCAACGCGGATGGCACGAACCCGTATGCGCCGCGCGTCGCGCGCGCGCTCGACTGGATGCGCGGGCTGCAATCGCGCAACGGCGGCTTCGCGGCGTTCGACGCCAACTGCGACCGCATGTACCTGAATGCGATCCCGTTCGCCGATCACGGCGCACTGCTCGATCCGCCGACCGAGGACGTGTCGGGCCGCGTGCTGCTGTGCTTCGGCGTGACGAAACGCGCGGACGAACGCGCATCGCTCGCGCGCTGCATCGACTACGTGAAGCGCACGCAGCAGCCCGACGGCAGCTGGTGGGGCCGCTGGGGCACGAACTACATCTACGGTACGTGGAGCGTGCTGGCCGGCCTCGCGCTTGCCGACGAGGACAAGTCGCAGCCGTATATCCAACGCGCGATCGAATGGCTGCGCTCGCGGCAGCATGCGGACGGGGGCTGGGGCGAGACGAACGACAGCTACATCGACCCGAAGCTGGGCGGCACCAATGGCGGCGAGAGCACGTCGAACTTCACCGCGTGGGCGCTGCTCGCGCAGATGGCGTTCGGCGACTGCGAATCCGATTCGGTGAAGCGCGGCATCGCGTATCTGCAGTCGGTCCAGCAGGAAGACGGCTTCTGGTGGCACCGCTCGCACAACGCGCCGGGCTTTCCGCGCATCTTCTACCTGAAGTATCACGGCTATACCGCGTACTTCCCGCTGTGGGCGCTCGCGCGCTATCGGCGGCTGGCGGGCGCAGCGGCGGCGCGGGCTTCGGCCGCGCGCGGTGCGGCGGCAGTCGCCGCACCGGACACGGCGGTCGCCTGAGCGCTCACATGGCGGCGCAAGGCCGTCACACGAAGCCTTCGTCAACCAGCGTACAACCCTGCGCCGTGATCTCGTGCCGCTGGCCCGAGCCCCCGGCCACGCGGCTCCAGCTTTCGGACACGAGCACGGCCGCGGCGCCGTCGTTGCGCAGCGCATAGCCGAATCCGCCGTACATGCCCGGCACCGCGAACCACATGCGTGCGGCCTGCGCATCGAGTTCAAGCAGCGGTTCGAGTTCGGGCAGGCGCAGCGCGTCGACGCGCAAGTGTGCGATGCGGCCGAGAATCATCTCGTGGAAGTGGCGCTGGATGTCGCGCAGCGTTTCGTCGGGTACGAAGCGCCGCGGCTGCGGCGTCAGCAGATCGACGAGATGTCGATGCCCGCGCTGCTCGGCAAGATCGACCGGGCGCGCGCCATGTGCATCGCGCAGCATGCGCCACGCGCCGAGCTGCAACAGCTCGACGACAACCTCTTCCGGTGCGCCGCCGCAGGCCGCCTGATGCAGCGGCGTATAGCGCGACGTGCCGCCCAGCCGTGTCGCGTTGACGAGCCTCGACTGCTTCGCCACGAGATCCAGCATCGTCGCCCAGTCGCCGTTGCGCGCCGCATCGGCCAACGCATGCCTGCGCGCGACCTCGGCTTCGTCGAGCACGTCGGCGCCCGTGATTCCATCCCATGTGATGCTCAATCGGCTCTCCTCGTGTTTCGCGCCAGCGCTATCGTAGCGCGATCACGCAATGCCTCTTCGGATAGACGACGCATCGAGCACGTCATGATCCAGCAGCAGGTTCAGAAGCTGGCGGCGTGATTCGATGCCGAGCCGACGCGCCTGCCGCGCCCGCGCCATCCAGGTTGCCGCCGCACGCGCCGAGCACGCCGGCCAAGAGCAGCCCCCACAGCAGCCGCGCGCGAGTGGTCTTCCGCATGTTCCCCCCTGACTGGACTATCCGGACACGCCCGGAGATCTGCCCGGATTCTGCACAGGGGATGCGATGCACGTATTTCGTTTTGCAGAAGCGTGCCGATACAGGTATCGGTTTTTTTGGAGAGAGCCGGCCAGGTGGAACGGCCGGCTCGTCGGTGGAAACGTTACCGCCGGCCGTCGAGCGCCGCGAGGATCCCGTACGCGGCCTTCACGCGGTCCTCGTTCGGATAGCTGCGGTTCGCGAGCATCACGATCGCGATCCGCTTCGACGGGACGAACGCGACATAGGTACTGAAGCCGTTGGTCGAGCCCGTCTTGTTGATCCACGTATCCGCGCTCGGCGCGAGCGGCGGCTCGATCGCGGTGGCCGGCAACCCGTCGCGCAGCATCTTCATCGAGTTGCCTTCGAGCAGCGTCGGCAGCGCGACCGGATACGGATACTGTTCCCAGATCAGGTCCTGCGTCAGCGGCCCCGCGCGGAAATAGCCGGTGTGCGTGCGTTCGAGCGCGCGCTGCAGGCGCGGCGCGGTTCCGGTCAGCCCCATGTTCGCCTGCACGAAGCGCAGCAAATCGGCCGCCGTGGTCCGGACGCCGTACGCCGGCTGCCACAGCATGCCGCCCGTCATCCGGATGGGCTTGCCGTCCTGCGTATAGCCCTGCGCGTAGTCGGCCTGGCGTGCTTCCGGCACGTCGATGTACGTGTGCGTCATGCCGAGCGCAGGAAAGAGCCGCTGCTCCATCAGCGCCGCGAAATCCTTGTGCATCGCCTTCGCGGTGAGCCACCCGAGCATACCGACCGACACGTTCGAATACGTACGGTACGTACCCGGCGCATGCGCGGGCCGCCAAGCGCCGAGATAGCGGATCAGGCCTGCGTCGTCGCGGATGCTGTCCGGCACCTGCACCGGCATGCCGCCGGACGTGTGCGTACCGAGCTGCAGCAGCGTCAAGACACCGAACGGCTTGCCCTGCAGCGCGGGCAGGTACTTGGCAGCCGGGTCGGTGAGCGACAGTTCGCCGCCCTCCTGCGCGTCGGCCGCGAGTGTCGCGGTCAGTGTCTTGCTGACGGAGCCGATTTCGAACAGCGTATCGCCCGTGACGGGCTTGCCGGTTTGCGTCGACATCACGCCGTAGTCGAACACGTAGGGCTTGCCGTCGGCGACGATGCCGACCGCCATGCCGGGAATCGCATACTGCTTCATCAGCGGCGCGATGTGGCGGGTGACGGTGTCGTGGAGATCGTCCTGCGTGGCGGCGGCCGCGCGGCCGGCCGTGGCGGCGGCGCATGCGGCGACGAGCAGGGTCGCGGCGAAGCGTGTCGCGTTGAATCGCATGGTTGCGGTTCCCTTGATTTCTGATGGTTGCGTGAACAACGGATCCGGCCGCGCCACGCGGAAATCGCATGGCCGGCCTGCCGAAGCAGGACTATCTCCTGTCGGCACGCGGCGGACAATCGACGATATGTTGCGCGAGCCTAAAGAAAAACTAATGAGATACCCGAAGCCTTGCGTTGCCCGGACGCCATTCAGGAACGCTCGCCGGTTTGCCGGAAAACCTGCCGGTTTTAACAGCATGCCATTCGACGACCGAATCGCACCGCGTCGAAAATCGGTGAAAAAGAGATAAGTCTTGTCAGATCGGCATACGCGGGTACGCGGCGCGATCGAACGGGCATCCCGACGCGCGCGCGTGCACGGCGGCCATGATCCTGCGCGGCTACGGACACCGCGCGGGCGCATTCGGCTTCGCCCGCGACGGCGCGCATTCCCGCCATCGCTACATCGACGAACTGCGACGGCACGCCGAAGGCGGTCATCCGGCGGCGATGGCCGCGTTATCGGGTTTCCTCTGCGACGGCCGCGACAAGTCGCACTACCACTACCGCGAAAGCGTGCGCTGGATCATGGGCGCACAGGCCGTCGCCCCCGACGACGAATACGTGCTCTACATGACGCGCGCATGCCACGAGGACGGCATGCTCGGCAAGCTGTTGTACAAGCTGCACCGAAAGCAGATCAAGGCGCACGAGATTCCGGGCAGCGACAACGCGATGGTGTGAGCCCCAGGGCGACGAACGCGCGGGCCCACGGTCGGGCCGGATGAATTCATCGTGCTCGCCCGGCACGATCGTAACCGGTACGGCGATCGCCGCGAGATTCCGCGCGCTGTAATCCGGTTGCGTGCGCATCGTTTCGCCGACCGCCGCGACGCATGCGTCGAACCGGTCCGGCGTCGCGCACGGTTCCGCGTCGTCCTTGCGGTGCCGCGCGAAGCAGCGGAACAGGGCCGGTCGTCGCGCGGGCTGCGGCCGCAGCCGGTCAGGCCTGCGTCGACACCAGCCCGCCTGCCGTCGAGCCACCCGTTTTCTCGATCGCCGCCGCCAGTTGCGAGATCGCGGTCGCGAGCGCGCCCGAGATCGCGCCGGCTTCCGCGCTCAGCGACTGCTGTTCGACCGCGGCGGCCGGATCGTCCTTCGCGCGCTGCGCCGCGCTCGCCATCTGGCGCTCGATCGTGGCCAGCTGTTTCTGCAGCCGATCGATCAACGCTTTCAGCTGGGCGACCGCCGGGCTGTCCGACGATCCGCCCGAGCCGCCGAGCGTTTCGCCGGTGGCGCCGGTCGAACCCTGCGTGCCGGTGGCGCCCGTCGTGCTCGTCGCACCGGTGGGATTCGTCGCGCCGTCGGTGGACGACGTTGCGGCGGGCGCGGCCGAGTGGGTCGCCGCGGCGCCCGACGACGTATTCGCGGTCAGGCCGCCGTCCGCCAGCGGGGCGCGCGTGGTTGTGGAGAAATCGATTTGCATGGTGTCGGTCCGTGAGTCGGTTGTGTCGGTAAACGACGAATCGTGACGGGGGCAGGAACCACCTTCCAACTCGTTTACGGCATTCGTCACACGAAACTTGAGTCTCGGGGACGGACGGGATTTGCCGAAGATCGCCGCGTTTTCGCCGCGAAAGGGCCAGATTGGCGACACGGCGGCGCTGGTAAAATTGCCGGTTTGCCGGCCCGGATTCGCGTGCCGACCGCCGCGGGGCTCGAGCGCGCGACGCCGCCGGCCTCGACTCCCGTCCTTCCGGGTTCGGCGCGCCCGCCACGCGCGTTGGCGCCGCGGTCGAGGCTTCGCGGCCGGCTTTTCCGTCCGCCGGCATGCCCCGCGCGCCGATTCGCGCGGCGCACGCCGTTCGGCGCGCACTCACTTCATCACGCATTCGAGGAACACACGATGGCCCGCATCGGCGCCTTCTGCATCACGACGTGGCTTGCCGCCGCGATTCTCTACTTCGGCCAGCACTCCGTCGCGATGATCGTGTTGAGCGGTGTCGTCGTCTTCGGCGGATTCGATCTGCTGCGTCCGTAAGCGCGCGTGGCGGCGACGCCCTGCGCGGCCGCGACGGCCGACGCGACTGTGATAGCCTCTCCCGCACCATCCATCACGCGCACGCCTCGCCGGCGAACGGGAGACAGGAACTTGAATCGCGACCTGAACCGCCATCCAACGGCGCTCGCCTGCAAAGTGTGTTCGGCCCAGGCGCGCATCTGCGGCCTGGTCGATTTTTCGCGCTGCGGCGCCGATGTCATGGCCGGCAAGAAAGTCGACCCGTATGCCGGCATCCCGATCTACTACCACGCGTGCGAGCAATGCGGCTTCACGTGGGCGCCCGCGTTCGACGACTGGACGCACGACGATTTCGCGCAGCATGTGTACAACGCCGACTATGCGCGCCACGACCCCGATTACCTCGAGATCCGTCCGCAACAGCACGCCGACCTGATCTGCGGCAGTTTTCCGGAAATGCGCGAAGGCCGGATTCTCGACTTCGGCTCGGGGCTGGGCTTGCTGGAACGGAAGCTGTCGTCGCGCGGCTTCGCGGACGTCACCTCGTACGATCCGTTCTCGCACCCGGTTCCGCCCGAAGGCCGGTTCGATACGATCCTGTCGTTCGAAGTGTTCGAGCATCATCCGGCGCCGCTGGCACTCTTCGACCAGATCGCGCGCTACCGGAAGCCCGACGGCGCGTTGCTGTTCCAGACGTCGCTGATCGACCGCGACATCATCGAACGCGGCATCGATCAGTGGTGGTACTGCGCGCCGCGCAACGGGCACCTCTCGTTTCACACCACGCGGTCACTGACGCTGCTCGCCCAACGCCACGGGCTCGAATACGGCGCGTTCAGCTCCGAACTGCACGTCATCTTCGATCGTGCGGCGACGCCGCGCTGGCTCGACAGGTTTCTCAAGCCGTAACGGCTTGCCGGCCCGCCGGCAAGCAACGAGCGCCGCGCGCATTCACGCGGCGTTTCACCGGCTGGCTCCCGCTTGCGCTTGCGCGGCATCACGCGGCACACGCCACCGTCAGCAGAGCGCGAACGTCGGCACGGCCGGCACGGTGGGCGCGACCGTCGCGGAACCGGCGGCGCCCGATGCCGGATCGATATCGCCGTTACAGCCGGCGAGCCAGCGCATCCTGGCGAGTGCTGCGCTGTAAGACAGGAATTTCCGGCGCGATTTCGATGTCGTGTCGTTCTCCCGAATTGCGTCGTTTCGACGGGCACACACGGCAGCCCCTGCGCGCGCCCGCTTGCGTTTATCGCGCGCCGGCCTGGCGCATGCGCGTCGCGGCCGACGATCCGCCGGCCGTCATCTGCGTGTAGTCCGCATTCGGACCGGACGGCGGCGTCAGGTTGTCGGCGGCCGCCCACTGCGTCGGCGTCGCGGACAGCGCGTAGTGCATCGTGCCGCCATTGGCGATCTTGCCCAGCGGCAGCCATGAACCCGCGTAGTCGGCGCCGTTGACCTTCAGCGACTGGACATACGCAAACGACGGGCGCCCCGCACTGTCGATCGTCACCTGCTGGTCGCTGTCGAGCCGCAGCGTCTTGCCGTTGCCGAGCCAGACGGTGATCCCGCTGAACTGCGGCGTGGACAATGCCAGCCCCGCCTCCGACGGAATGACCGGGAACATCCCGAGCGCCGCCCACACGTACCAGCTCGACGTCGCGCCCATGTCGTCGTTGCCCGGCAGCCCGTCGCGGCCGGTCGTGAACGCCTTCGACATGATGATCGGGAGAACGTACTGTGCGCCGCTCGGCTGCCCGGCCCAGTTGTATCCCCACGGCGACTGGAACGACGGTTCGTTGCCGATATACAGGTGGTTCGACGATTCGCCGCCGTTCAGGCTGCCGGAGGACGGCACGGTCGAGAACGGCGTCGTGATCGCAAACAGGTTGTTCAGCCGCGTGACGGCCGCCTGCTTGCCGCCGATCGCGTCGATCAGCGCGCTCCAGTCCTGCGCGAAGGTCCAGAAGTAGTTCGGTTCCGTCGATTCGTGGAACGAACCCTGCACGAGCGTGCCCAGCGTGCCGGGCGCCGAGCCGGCCGGCGGCGCGTTGCGCGCGGCGATCACCTTGTTCGTGTCGTCGAAGATGTTGCGCCACCACCCCGCCCGCGTGTACAGCGTGCCGATGTCGTCGGTCGTCACGCCGACCGATGGCGCGTTCAGCACGCTGGCGGGCAGCGCCTGCAGGAATGCGGCGGCGGAACGGTCGCTCAGGACGCGCTCGATGGTTGCCGACGACGAGTGACCGTCGTCGCTCTGCGACAGGTAGTGGGCCGTCAGGAAATTGGCGAGCCCCGCTGCGCTCGTGCGGTCGTTGCAGGCGCTGGACGGATCGAACACGGACTGCTTCGTCAGGCGTGCGGCCGACACCAGGTCGAAATCGGTCGCGCCGAACTTGTACGCACCGGCAATCACGTTCAGCGCGTTGTCGCCTGCCATCGGCGTCGAGTCGTCACTGCCGTCGACCCAGTGCGGGAACGCGCCGCACTGCAACGCGTCGACGACGAGCGACTGCATCATGTCGCTCGATTCCTTCGGTGCGAGCAGCGCCAGCAACTGCGCCTGCGACCGGTAGGTATCCCACAGCGAGAAGCCCGTGTAGTGGTCGCCCGTGCCGCCCAGCGAGCCGTCGGCGCGCCGGAACGCATAGTCGCCAACCCTGGCCGTCGCGCGCGGCGCAACGGTGCCGGTCTGGTCGACCGACGTCGGATAGCTGCCGTCCGCGTTCCTGGGCTGGCGCATGCTGCGGAATTCGCCGTTCGTGTCGCTGTAGAGCGTCGGCGTGCCGAACACGCGATAGAGCGCGGTGTAGAACTTCGTCAGATTCGCCTTCTGCGTCGCGTTCAGCGCGGCGGGGGTCGCGGCCTCGTCGATCTGGATCGTGTTGAGCCGGTCGTTCCACAAGCCGGACGCGTTCTTGCGTGCGTCGTCGAACGCGAGTTTCTCGCCTTCGGCTTTCAGGTTCGCCTGCGCATTCCGGACGCTGACGGACGACACCCCGACTTTCACGGTGACGGTCCGGTCCGCGTCGGTCAGGTCGAACTGCAGCGTCGCCGCGCCGTTGCTGGCGGTATTCACCGCCGACGTGCCCGCCTGCTTGCGCAGCGGCTTGTCGAAGGTCGCATAGAAATACACGGGTGCGTTCCAGACCGTGCCGTACGGCGTGCAGAACGCGGGCGCCACGGCCTGCCCGCTCATCGACTTGCCGTCGCTCGCGCGCGCCAGCGCGACGTGGTTCGCGGTGACTTTCGTGGCGCCAGCATCGCTGTTGCCATTCAGCTTCGCGTCGATCGAGAAGAAGCCCTTGTCCTTGTTCGTGTACGTGAAGCGCGCGATGCCGGAGCGCGCGGTCGCGCTCAGTTCCGTCACGATGCCGTTCGACAGCCGGACCTTGTAGTACCCGGGTTCGGCCGTTTCATCCGCGTAGCGGTACCCGATGCCGACCGGCCGGCCGCCCGATGCCACGGCCGTTGCCGCATCGGTCGGCAGCATCGCGACCGTGCCCTGTCCCGGGCACCCGACACCGCTCAGGTGCGTCACGCTGAAGAAGTCGATCGTGCCGCCCGTCCCGCCCGACGACAGGTAGCCGCCCGAGCCGTTGAAGTCGTCGCGCGGCGTGTTCGGCCCGAAATTCACCATCCCGAACGGCACCATCGCACCCGGGCTCACGTTGCCCGCGTAACCGGAATCCGCGTTGACCTGCGTGCCGATCAACGGATTGACGAACTGCGTCAACGCCATGTTGCTGCGTTTCGGCGCAGCCGGTTGATCGGGCTGGGACGGTTGCGACGGCCCCGCGGTCGGCGGCACGGTCGACGGCGTGTCTCCCGCGCCGTTGTCGGCCGTCCGGACCCCGTTCACGTCGTCGCCGCCACACGCGGCCAACGCCGCGCAAGTCATCGCGGCGACGAGCAAGAGTCGTGGATGTTTCATTTTTCGTTTAGCACCGTTAATTAAAACGATTGATCCGGCGCCGATCGTTGCCACCGCAACCGTCGCCTCCACAGCCCTGTCTCCGGGAACGTTACAGGCTTCCCAGGGGCTTACAGTGCCGCAACGACTGTTTATTCACTACGAGAAGTTTCCCGAATTTTCAGTTTGTTTAACTAAACAATTCGGCGTTAAGCGGCTTGGGGTACCCATATCCACCATTTGTTGCGTTGCAACGGCGACACATGGAAGGGGCATGGAAGGGCGCCAGGTGAATCCGGGCGCCGCATGAACTAACGAAACCGAACGAGTCGATGCCGGGCGCGTCAGCGCGGCAACGTGCGCAACGAAGACGGGCCGCCCGACAGCGCGATCCGCTTGCCCGTATCGTGCAGCGTGCCGCCTTCGACCGAATAGAGCGCGAGTTGCCGCTCGACGTTGAACTGCACGATCACGTGCCGGCTGTCGGCGGTGAACACGATGCCCTGCGCGGCTTCGCCGCCGGGCAGCTCGCTCACCTTCACGGCCTGCCCGTTGCGGATCTCGAACAACAGCACCTTGCCGATCTTGTGGCGGCCCGGATTGTCGGGCGTCAGGTTCGAGCCGTCCATCGCCTGCACGGCGATCCACTTCCCGTTCGGCGAGATCGCGACGCCCTCCGGCAGCGACGGCACCGTCAGGTACTGGACCGTGCGGAACGGCACGCGCGACACGTCGATCAGCGCGACCGAATCGGCGTCGCCCGCCAGCGTGCCCGTATAGCCCGGCAGCCCCGCGAGCCCGACGTTGCTGACGACGGCCCAGCGGTTGTCGCTCGACACGTCGATCGTGTAAGGCGCGACGCCGGTGCTCAGGCGCGACCCGCTGTCGGTCACCTTGCCGTCGTCGACGTTCAGCACCGCGATGCCCTGCTCGTCGCGCAGCGACACGAGCGCATGCTTGCCGTCATGCGTGAAGCTGATCCCGGCCAGCCGCTTCTTGCCGATCTTCAGGTTGCCGTCCAGCGTCACGTTCGTGCCGTCGATGCGCAGGATCGACACGCTGCCGTCGACGTTCGCGACCAGCGCGAGCTTGCCCGAGCGGTCGATCGCGATCCCTTGCGGATGCGTGCCGAGCTCGATGCGCGCGATCGACGGCGGCGCGGCGTCGAGATTCACGACTTGCAGGAACGTGTCGAACACGAGCTGCTTCGCGGCCGTGTCGTAACGTGTCGGCGCGCCGACGAGCGCGAGCTTCGCGTCGGGCGTGATCGCGACCGCCTGCGGCGGCCCCTGGATGCCGTTCTCGACATCGACCTGCAGCGCGACCTTCGGCGGGAACGTGCTGGCGTCGAGCAGCGTCAGCGTGTCGGCGGGCGGCGCGGCCAGATAGGTGTCGCGGCCCTCGACGCGCTGGTACTTGCCGTCGTTGCCGGACACGATCCAGTCGGCGGCATGGGCGGCAACGGCCGTCGTGGCGAGGGTCAGCGCGGCGAGCAGGCGCGCGCTGCGCGGGCGGAAAGGATTCGAATGCATGGCGGTCGGTTCTCCGGATCGGTTGCGGACGCAATGAATGGATCGACCCAGCTGCTCGACGGGTCGACGCCACCGCATGATGCCCGAAAGCCGGCCAATCCGGCGCCTCGCGCCCGGTTCGTTTCCGTCAATCCGTCCGCTGCGTCCGCTGTGCGCCGGACGACGGCCACGCGTCGACATCGTCGAGCGGATACACGGGCCGCGCGAGCCGCTCGTAGCGGAACAGCCCGTAGTCGGAACCCGTCACGCCGCGGCTGTCGCACTCGACCAGCGCGGCCGCGATCGGCACGAACACCGGCCGGCAATACATCCGCGACTTCAGCAGCAGGAAGCGCGCACGGCGCGGATCGACACCGACGCTCTCGAACACGCCGAGATCCCAGGGCTCCTGCGTACGCTCGCTGATGACCAGCGTGGCCGCGCCGATATCAAGCACGGCCGTGCGGCCCATGTATGCGCGCTGGCCCGTGTAAGTCGGCCCCGTGATCACGTATTCGCCGTCGGTGAGCGCGCGCACGATGCCGGTCGCGCGGAACGGCTCGCGCCGCACGCCGCCGTGCGACGGCAGGCGGTTGCCGACCGGTACCGTGACGGTCGCGCCGACACCCGCGTCGATCAGCGCCGCGACGGCCTGCGGGTCGCACAGCGGCCCGCTGACGATGCCGTCGAGCCCATACTCGAGCGCGGCCTCGAGCAGGTCCATCGTGTCGCACGGGCCGCCCGACATGCAGTTGTCGCCGTGATCGAGCATCAGCACGGGGCGATCCGCGCCACGCGCGAGCGCCGCAGCCTGTGCAACCGATTCGGCGAGCGGCGCGCTGCGATAGACGAAATCGTCGCGCTCGTCCCAGATCTGCCGTGCGATGCGCTCGGCCACCGCGTCGGCCGCGGCCCGGTCGCCATCGGCCACCACGACGACGCTGATGCACGGCGCGGGAATGTCCGCGAGCGAGAAGCCGGGCAGCACCGAGACGGCGAGCATCCCGTCGGCCTCGGCCGCGCGCGCGGCCTCCACCGCGCGCCGCATCGCACCTTCCGCGCTCGCGCTGCGCAGCGTCGAGGTCATCAGCGGCGGCTGCCGCCACGCGAGCACGGGCCGCGCGCGGCCGTGCAACTGGTCGAGCAGCACGCGTGCCGCATGCTCGCCGGTCTCGACCATGTCGACGTGCGGGTAGGTCTTGAAACTGACGATCACGTCCGCGTGATCGATCATCTTCTGCGTGACGTTCGCGTGCAGGTCGAGCGCGACCGCGATCGGTGCGCCGGGCAGCGCCGCGCGCACACGCGCGAGCAGGTCGCCCTCGCCGTCCACGCTCTGCTCGGCCACCATCGCGCCGTGCAGGTCGAGCATCACCGCATCGCAGCCGGGCGCTGCCGCGACGATCGCGTCGCAGATCGCCGCATACGCGTCGGCCGCGACGGGCCCGCTCGGGTTCGCGGCCGCCGATACGGGCGTCACGATTTCAGCGCCCTCACGCTCGGCCGCATCGATGAACGCGGCCATCGCGGTGCGCATCCCGCGGTTCGCGCGATACGCGTCGTCGCCCCAGTCGGGGCCGGTGCGGCCGAACGCGGCAAGCGGCGTCGGCACCGGCGAGAACGTGTTGGTCTCGTGGTTCATCCGCGCGATCAGGATCTTCATCGCACGCGGCCCACCGCGCCGCGCATGCGTTCGGTCATCTCCGTCATCTGCATCGTCGAATTCCTCCCAATCGATCAATCGATGTACAGGGGTGCGGTGCCCCTTCCCGCGGGACGCCGCCGCCCGGGCAGCGCATCCGCGCGTCGCTCAAGCGTACCCCGTCGTGCCCTTCGTCTCCAGATACTCGACGAGGCCGAACTCCGCATACTCGCGGCCGTTGCCCGAGCGCTTGTAGCCGCCGAACGGCGCGGCCGGATTCCATGGCGGGTAGTTGATGTGGACATTGCCGACCCGCAGCCGCGCCGCCACCCTGCGCGCCCGCTCGGGATCCTTCGACTGCACGTAGGCCGCGAGCCCGTAGACCGAATCGTTCGCGAGCGCGACGGCCTCGTCCTCGGTGCGGTAGGTCATGATCGCGAGCACCGGCCCGAAGATTTCCTCGCGCGCGATCGTCATGTCCGGCGTGACGTTCGAGAACACCGTCGGCCGCACGTAGAACCCGTCGCCGAGCCCGTCCGGCCGCCCGGGGCCGCCGGCGACGAGCGTCGCGCCTGCTTCGATTCCGAGCCGGATGAAGTGCTGGATGCGGTCGAACTGCGTGCGGCTGACCACCGGCCCGATGCCGGTTTCCGTCGAACGCGGATCGCCGACGACCGTGCGTTCCGCCTCCCGCCGCGCGGCCTGCTCGGCCTGCGCGAGATCGTCGACGTGCACCAGCATGCGCGTCGGCGCATTGCACGACTGGCCGCTGTTGCTGAAGCAGCTGCGCACGCCGCGCGTGACCGCCTCGTCGATATCGGCGTCGGGCAGGATCAGGTTCGGGCTCTTGCTGCCGAGCTCCTGGTGCACGCGCTTCACGGTATCGGCGGCCGCCTTGGCGACCTCCACACCCGCGCGCGTCGACCCCGTGAACGACACCATGTCGACGACCGGATGCCGCGACAGCGCGTCGCCCACTTCATGCCCGTAGCCGTGCACGAGGTTGAACACGCCGGGCGGCACGCCGGCTTCGTGCAGGATCTCCGCGAACAGGATCGCGCTGAACGGCGCGATCTCGCTCGGCTTGAGCACCATCGTGCAGCCGGCCGCGAGCGCCGGCGCGACCTTGCACACGATCTGGTTGATCGGCCAGTTCCACGGCGTGATCAGCGCGCACACGCCGATCGGCTCGTGCGACACCAGCAGCGAATCGGTCTGCGTGCTGAAGCGGAACGACTGCAGCGCGCGGATCGTCTGCTCGAGGTGCGCGGTGCCGACCGCGGCCTGCGCTGAGCGCGCGAACGCGATCGGCGCGCCCATCTCCTGGCTGATCGTCTGCGCGACCTCCTCGTAGCGGCGCTGATAGATCTCGAGCACGCGCCGCAGCAACGCGACGCGCTCGTCCACCGGCCAGCGCGAATACGTGTCGAACGCCTGCTTCGCCGCGCCGACCGCGCGATCGACGTCGGCCGCGCCGCCGATCCTGAGCTGCGCATACGGCCGCGCGGTGCTCGGGTCGATCACGTCGATCGACCGCGCATCGGCCGGATCGAGCCACCGGCCGTCGATATAGGACTGTTGTGAGGTTCGCATCGCATGCTCCTGAAATGAAGGACGCCGCGCTCAGCGCGTGGCCCGTGCATAGGTGTCGACGAGGACGTCGCGGATCTTCGCGACGAACCACACGATCTCGTCACGCGACATCACGAGCGGCGGAGAGAATTGCACGATCGGCGTGCCTTCGTGATCGACGCCGGCGCGACACAGCAGCCCTGCGTCGAAGATCGCGGGCGCGAGCAGCGTCGACACGAACGCCTGCGCACTGATGCCGGCCGCCCAGCGGCGCGCGGCCTTGTCGGTCACGAGTTCGAGCGAGTAGTGATAGCCGTCGCCGCGCACGTCGCCGACGCACGGCAGTTCGAGCAGGCCGTCGAGCGTCTGGCGGAACACCGCTTCGTTGCCGCGCACGTTCTCGAGCACGCCTTCGCGCGCCATGATCGCGAGGTTCGCGAGCGCGGCCGTGCACGCGACCGGGTGGCCGCCGTACGTCGCGCCGTGCAGGAACATCTGCTGCGGGCCGTCGAGCACCGTGTCGACCACCGCATCGCTCGCGATCACGCCGCCGAGCGGCACGTAGCCCGACGCGATGCCTTTCGCGAACGTGATGATGTCCGGCTTCAACCCGTAGCGCGCGGAGCCGAAATATTCGCCGAGCCGGCCGAACCCGCAGATCACCTCGTCCGCGACGAGCAGCACGCCGTGCCGGTCGCAGATGTCGCGCAGCCCGGCGGCATAACCGGCCGGCGGCGTCAGGCTGCCGCCCGCGTTCTGCAGCGGCTCGACGACGATCGCGGCGACGGTATCCGGCCCCTCCTGCACGATCAGCGATTCGATCTCGTCGAGCAGGTGGCGCGTGAACTGCGCTTCCGTCTCGCCCGCCGGGCGCCCGTAGCGCTTCGTGTTGCCCACGTGCCGCACGCCCGACATCAGCGGCTCGAAATGCTTGCGGAAGTTCGTCATCCCGTTCAGCGCGAGCGCACCGAACGACGTGCCGTGATACGCGACGCGACGCGCGATGAACTTGCGCCGCTGCGGCTCGCCGCGCGCCTGATGGTACTGGCGCACCAGCTTGATCGCCGATTCGTTCGACTCCGAGCCGCTCGACGTGAAGAACACGCGATTCAGGCCTTCCGGCGCGAGCGCCGCGAGCTTGTGCGCGAGACGGATCGCCGGTTCGTGGCCATAGCCCCAGTTGGTCGCGAACGGCAGCCGCACCATCTGCTCGCGGATCGCGTCGCCGATTTCCGCGCCGTGGCTGTAGCCGACCTGCACGCAATACAGCCCGGCCAGCCCGTCGAAGTAGCGCTTGCCGTTGCGGTCGACGAGCCAGCAGCCTTCGCCGCGGTCGAACACGGTCAGCGCGTGGTCGCGATACGCATCGGCGTGCGTGAAATGCATCAGCAGGTGGCGTTTGCCGATGGCCTGCAGGTCCGCACCGGGATTGACGTCAACGGCGTTCATGGATGATTCCTCCTTCAGGGTTTCAGAGCCGGCGGCCGGCAACCGGCCACCGGTCGTTCAATTCATCGACAGCGTCGGTGCCGGGCGCGTGAAGCCGCGCGTCAGCCACACGAGCTGGCAGAGGCCGAGCACGAGCCAGCCGATGCCGACGTAGAACGTCTGGCGCGACAGGCCCGACCAGAGCCACACGTTCATCGCGAAGCCGATCGCCGGCATCACGCCGAACGTGATCCAGCCCGCGAAGCGGCGATGCTCGGCGCGGCACAGATAGCTGCGCATCACGCACAGGTTCACGACCGCGAACGCGACGAGCGCACCGAAGCTGATCATCGTCGACGCGAGGTCGAGCGTGATGAACAGCGCGGACAGCGACACGATGCCGACCGCGAGCGTCGCGCGCACCGGCGTGCGCAGCCGCGCATGCAGATGGCCGAATACGCGTTCGGGCAGCACCCGGTCGCGCCCCATCGCGAACAGCACGCGCGTCACGCTCGCCTGCCCGGCCATCGCGCTCGCGAAACAGCCGGCCACGTACACCGCGACGAAGAACGCCGACAGCGTGCCGCCGCCGATGCGCCGCATCAGTTCGAGGCTGGCCGAATCGAGATCCTTGAATGCGTGCCAGTCGGGAAACACTACTTGCCCGACGTAGGCCACCAGCATGAACAGCACGCCGCTCGCGAGCGTGCAGAGCAGGATCGCGCGCGGCACCGTGCGCGTCGGCTCGCGTGTTTCCTCCGACAGCGTGGTAACCGCATCGAAACCGAGGAACGACAGGCACAGGATCGCGGACCCGGCGAAAATCGCATGCGCATCGCCCGACGACGGCAGCGCGACGGCCATCGATAGCCCTTCACCCGCCGCGACCCGCGCGGAAGCGACGAAGAAGATCGTGATGAACACGAGCTGGCTCGCGATCAGGATCAGGTTCACGCGATTGACGAGCCGGATGCCGACGATGTTCAGCCCGGTGATCAGCACGATGCTGCCGACGATCCACACGCCGGCCGGCACGCCAGGGAAAATCTGCTTCATGTAGATGCCGATCGCGAGGTAGCTGATCATCGGGATGAACAGGTAGTCCATCAGCAGGGCCCAACCGACCATGAAGCCGGCCGACGTGCCGAAGTTTCGGCTGGCGAACGTATAGGCGGACCCGGCGCTCGGCATCAGCCGCGCCATGTGGCCGTAGCTGCGCGCGGTGAACAGCATGGCGACCAGCGTGAGCGCATACGCGGCCGTCAGGTGCCCGTTCGTCTCGCTCGTGACGAGCCCGTAGGTCGTGAACACCGTCATCGGCAACATGTACGCGAGGCCGAAGATCACCAGCGTCGCGAGCCCGATCGGACGGGGCTGGCGGCGCTCGTCCGCATCGCCTCGCATGGCGTGCGCGCCGAACTCATGCGTCGCGGCGGCCGATGCGTATCGACCTGGGCTGTCGTTGTCCATGCTGTCCTCACGTGGGTGGCGTTCACGGCGTCAACACTCGTTCGCCCGGCGCGGCCGGCGGCGCACGGCTGGAAGAAAGTGTGGTGCGCCAAAAAATCGGCCACGAATGAGAAAAGCGGACGTATTCAGGGGATATTTACGGACACGGTGCCGCGCGTCGCGCCGGCGAGTCATGCATGATGCGGTGCCGCACTGGCGTTTTGCGGACATTCCGGCTATGTTCTACGCGACCCCGTCGCCCCGTCAGCCCCATGAACAGCCGCTCCCATCCCAACCCGAGCCGGGCCGAGCGCAGCCTGCGCTCGTCGCTCGGCCTCGCGCGCCCGGCCGGGCGCCAGGAGGACATTCCCGCCACCGTCCACGCGATCGCGGTCGCGCTGGACGAGTGCCGCGTGCGGCATATCGACGGCGCCGCGCTGCTCGAAGGCACGGGGCTCGGCGCCGACGAAGTCGCGTCGCCGAACCTGCACGTGAATCGCGGCCAGGAGCAGCGCTGCTTCCGCAACCTGCTGCAACGCAGCGGCGTGCCGTCGATCGGGCTGTCGATCGGCGCGCGGTTGCATGTGTCGACGCTCGGCCTCGCCGGCTACGCGATGCTGATCAGCGGCTCCGTGATGCAGGCATTCCGGTGCATGAGCCAGTTTCCGCTGTTCATGGGGCTGTATTTCGACGTGCGTATCGATGCGCATCCGGACGGCATGAGCGTGACAATCGGCCGTTACAACGGCGAGCCCGATCTCGAGGTGTTCCAGGTCGACATGTGCCTGTCCAGCCTGCGCCTGATCGTGTCCGATCTCGTCGGCAAGCCCGTCTGGCCCGCGCAGGTGCAGCTCGCGCGCCGCACACCGCGCAACGCGGCCGACTACACGCGCCACTTCGGCTGCAAGGTCGCGTTCAACGCGAACGACAACCGCCTCGTCTTCACGTCGGTGAACGGCACGGAGATGCCGCTTCTCGCGAACGAAGTCAGCTTCAATGCGTTGCATGGCCAGTGCGAGGCGCTCGAACGGCAGTGGGCCGCGTCGGTCGGCACGCGCTTCGCCGATCGCGCGAGGGAGCTGATGGCGCGCGACCTCGCGCGCTTCAAGTCGATGACGTCGCTCGCGAACGCGCTGCACCTGACGGAGCGCACGCTGCGCCGGCGGCTCGACAAGGACGGCCTCACGTTTCAGGCGCTGCTCGACGACGTGCGCCGCGACGAGGCGGTGCGGATGCTCGACGACCCTGAGCTGACGGTCGCGGCCATTGCGGAACGTCTCGGCTACAGCGAGCCGCGCAGTTTCCGCCATGCGTATCGGCGCTGGACCGGGCACGCGCCGCGCGCCGGCTTGGACTCCGACGCGTGAAGCGCAACGGGCGCCCGTCTGGACAACCCACGGTAAGCGCTCCCGACGAGCGATGGCAATCCGGCTGCGTTGCCGGTATCAGGACGCTCCGCACACGTAATTCATGACCAGCGTCTGAATGGAGTCTCGCTGGACATAGTCGTAGTCATCCGCGTCTTCACGAGAAACATGAACCTGGCCCGGTTGAGTTCCAGTCATGCGGGTCTTGCCCATCGCCCAGGTCTTGTTCGCGCAGTCGAATATCCAAATGGAAACGAGGCTCTTCACCGGAAACGGCGCCGAAAAACGGCGCGGCTCGGCGTAGACGATCCTGACCGTCACCCACGAATTGAGCGGGCGTCGCTCGACAGAAGCAGGGGCGACATAGAGCGCGATAGCCGGACCCGGGCCAAGCGTGACCCAGTTCTCCGCCCATGCGCCGCTTGCGACGAGCGCAAGCAATGCGCCCGCGATCCAGCGTTTTTTCATTTTCATTCCTCGAATCCGGTTCGATGAATTCCGGCGTCCCGATTCTACTTTCCCTGTCGACGCGAAGTGCGCATTTCGATCCGGATCATTCGCCGGCCTCGACGTATTTCGGTTGATCGACATCCGGTCATGCGTATCGATTATTTATCGAAAAGCCCCCAACCCGGAATGAAGATCGCCTCGAATCGACTCGCGTAGAATGCCCGCAACAATCAAGCATCAAGCCGAGCGGGCCGCCCTTTCATTCCACTCGCACCGGCGCAACGCGAACAAGACAACTCGAACAAGCCCCGTGGCATCCGCCGACGGCGCCGCCCCGACCGGGCGGGCGCCACCGCGACATCGCCCGCCGACGAAGCATCCATGAGCAAACCGATCCTGTACCTCCTTGCCGGCAACGGCAGCGCGGCCGACTGGTGGGACGATGCGCTGCCCCACTTCCGGCATTCCCGGCCCGTGCCGCTGGAACTCCCGGGCTTCGGCGACAACCCCGCGCCGCCCTGCGAGGATCTCGCCGCGTATGCGCAAGCGCTGCTGGACGCGACCGAGCCGGGCCACGCGATCATGGCGGTCGGCGTGAATGCGCTGCTGGTGCTGCACGCATTGCAGCGACGCCCCGGCCACTTCAGCCGCAGCGTGCTGCTCGCGCCCGTCGGCGCATTTCTGTGGGAACGGCGCCTGCCGAAACTGATGGCGCCGAAACCGCTGCGCAAGACGATCCACTGGCTGCTCGCGCACTACCCGGCGCTGTTCGCCCGCAAATTCTCGAACCTGACCTGGACACGCGCGCAGTACCGCCGCATGGGCGCCGGCTATGCGCGCTGCCGCGCGTTCCTGCCGCACTGGGATCTCGTGCGCGCCGATACCGCGCTGCCGCTGCTCGAGTGGGTCACCGATCGCATCGAACTCGTGTGGGGCGACCAGGACAACGTGCTCGGGGTGCGCCAGGCCGCTGCGTGGTCGGCCATCCTCGCGCGCGCCGACCTCACCGTCACGCTGCAGGCCGGCTGGGGACACTATCCGTGGATCGACGCGCCGGCGGCGTTCGTGCAATGGCTCGAAGCGGGCGACGCCGGCTTCGTCGCGCATACCAAAGGCGGGCGCCTGGCGCTTGCCGCGATGGCCGGCCTGCCCGTGCCGCCCGCGCTGTCGCTGACCCGCGCCGACGATCCGCGCCTGCCCGGCTTTCTGGCGAGCCAGCCGGACGCCGAGTGGGCGATCCGCTCGTCGAGCCACGGTGAGGATCAGGCCGACGCGGCCAACGCTGGCCTGCATACGACGTTCCTGCGCGTCCCGGCCGCGCAGGCGGCCGCACGCGTGGCCGAGTTGCTCGACGGCGGCCTCGAGGAAACGGTCGTGCAGCGCTTCATCGCGCCCGTGCTGTCGGGCATCGCGTTCGTGCGGCATCTGGCCGTCGAAGTCGAATGGGTGGAAGGCCACCTCGAAACGCTCGCCGACGGACAGGCCAGCCCGCAACGCGCGATCCTGTCGCGGCTCGGCGAGCCCTGGCAGCGCGGCACGTTCCCGGCCGCGCACGGCCTGAGCGCGACGCAGCTATGGACCTTCCTGCAGCGCGTGCTGCGCGCGTTCCACTACGTGCCGGGCGATGTCGAATGGGCGTGGGACGGCCAGCAGCTGTGGCTGCTGCAGTACCGTCCGATCAGCCGCTACGGCTGGCATCGACACCTGACCGCCGCGAACATCGCCGAGATCCTGCCGCCTCAGCCGAGCCGGCTGGTCGAGTACGCGCAACGACGCGCGGCCGGCAGCATCCCCGCCATCATGGCGCGCTGGGATGCGCGCGTACTGCAGGATAACGAACCATTCACCGCGCTCTATGGCGGCGCGTCGTACATCAACAACGACCTGTTTCTCGCCCGTCTCGCCGACTGGGGCGTCTCGGCCGGCAACTACAGCGGCGAGATCGGCGGCGCGACGCCGCCGCTGCGCTGGCGTCCGCTGCGGCTGCTGCGTTCGCTGCCGGTGTTCTGGCGCATGCTGCGCGTCGCACGCGGGCATCTGCCGACGCTCGAGCGCGGCTTGCAGCGCTTCGACCAGGAGCTCGCGACACTCGTCGAGCGGCGCGCCGACGGCCAGCAACTGGCCGACTGGTTCACGCGCTTCTACGTGTTCGTCGTGCAGGGCAACCTGTGCATCGCGTCGTCGCTGGCCAGCAGCGGCGGCGCGCTGTGGGGCCGTCCGCCGACCGCATACGGCCAGCTCGACGACAGCCCGCATCGGCTGCCGTGGGAAACCGATCCGGGCACCGCGCGGCCCGCACCCACCGACCTGCCGCTACAGCCATTTCCCGACTGGCCGCTGCCCATCCGCGTGCTCCAAGCACTCGGCGCGCCCGGCATGCGCGGCTGGTATCTACAGGTACGCGAGTGGTATCGCGACAACCTGATGCGCGTGTTCTTCCGCCTGCATCATGCGATGCCGGCGGCCGACCGCGACGTGTGGTTCGCGCCCCATCCCGATCGCCGCGAACGCAACGGCAGCTTCTGGCAGGACGGCAGCGAAGGCGCTGACGAGGCGGCCGGCTTCATGATCTATCCGGGCCACACGCAAGGTGTGCTCGGCCTCGACATCCTGCTGGAAGACACGCTCGACCCGGGCCGGCACGCGCAGTACCAGGCGGCGCGCGCCGTGATCGCGCGCATGGGCGGCCGGCTGTCGCACGGCGCGACGCTGCTGCGCGAACTGCGCAAGCCGTCGGCCGTGCTGCCGCGCGTCGATGCCACGTGGATCGGGCGCGAGGTGCGGCTCAGCGACGGCCGACTGACGCTGGTCGAGTAAGCGCGACACGGTTGCCGCGCGCCTGCGCCGGTACTCAGCGCACCGGCGTGCGGACTTTCCCGTCGACCTTCAGCGTGCGCCGGTCGTGCGCGGCTTCGTATTCGACCGTCTGCGCGGGCGTCACGGCGCCGTACGAACGACCGTTCACGTAGACGGTGCCGTCCCGCAGCTCGACCCGGTCGCCGTTGACCGTCGCGGTGGCCCGTTCGCCCTGCAACACCGCGCCCGAACAGCCGGCGGTCGAGAAGCTGCGGACCGACGTGCCCGGCATCGCGGCGACCCCGCCCTGATCCGCCGCTTGCGTTGCACTGCAAGGCGGCGCATCCATGCTGCCGGCAGCGTGGACCGTGCCGGCGCCGATGCCGCACCCGGCAAGCAACGCAATCGTCATCGGCTTCAGATGGTTCATGGCGAGCTCCGTTGTCCGCAGCCGCGGATCGATGACCGGCCGACGCCCGCGTTCGCATGGCAGGCGGTCCGGAGGCACCCAGTATGCGTCCGGTTCGTGGCACGCCGCCATCCGCACCAGTACCACTCACCGCCATCTCGGCTCACGCCGACTTCGGCCTCCGGAAACGCGCCCCCCGGCATGACCCGCCCCCATGAAGATCCACCTTGATCAAGTTGCGACACGCAACTATTATTGATTGCGATCCGCAACCTTCCCGGGCCAACCATGGACCTCATCGACGCTCCCGCCAAGCCTCGCGAAGCGACCATCCTCGAGCTGCGCGACTTCTCCCGCAAACTGGTTCGCGAGCTCGGCTTCATGCGCGCGACGCTGGCCGACAGCGACTGGGCGCCCTCGGCCGTCCACGCGATCCTCGAGATCGGGATGGCGCCCGGCATCAACGCCCGCGATCTGGGCAACCTCCTGCGGCTGGACAAATCGAACACGAGCCGGCAACTCGCGCGGCTCGAGGCAGCCGGCGTCGTGGAGCGGCGCGTGTCGAGCGACGACGCGCGCGCGAGCGAGCTGTACCTGACCGCCGACGGAAAAAAGCTCCAGAAACGAATCGACACGTTCGCGACGGATCAGGTGTCGAATGCGCTGCGCCGCATGGTGCCCGCCGACCAGCAGGCACTGCTGCGCTCGCTCGCGCTGTATGCCGATGCGCTCGCCCAGGACAACGCCGCCAAAGCGCCTGCCGCGGCGCTCGACGCGCCAACGATCCGCGAAGGCTACCAGCCGGGTTGTATCGGCGATATCGCGGGCCTTCATGCGCGCTTTTATTCGGAACACTGGGGCTTCGGCGCCTTTTTCGAAAAGCGGGTGGCGACCGAGCTGGCCGAGTTCGCCGGTGCGCTGCCGGCTGAAGGCAAGGCGCTTTGGCTGTGCCAGGAAGACGGGCGGACGCTCGCGTCGCTCGCGATCGATGGCGACCCGGCAACGGGTGTCGCGCACCTGCGCTGGTTCATCGTGAACGATGCGCTGCGCGGGTCGGGCGTCGGCCGCCGGCTCATGACGGAAGCCATGCGCTTCGTCGACACACGGCGGTTTCGCGAAACCTATCTGTGGACGTTCAAGGGACTGGACTCGGCGCGCCATCTGTACGAGTCGTTCGGCTTCACGCTGACCCACGAATCCGCGGGCACACAGTGGGGAACCGAGGTGGTCGAGCAGCGCTTCAGCCGGCCGGGGCCATCGGGCAGTTGACGGTCGGCGGGCTATCGCCGCCCTGAAGCTGATCGGCGCCGTCTACGCGACGACGCGCGGCACGGTGTATTCGACGACGAATGCAAACGACGTGATGCGTGTCACGCAAGAGCGCGCGCTGACGCTGCAGCGCTTCGAATCGGATGTCGCGACGCAGGGCTTCGACCTGACCGGGCGCCTGCCGCCGGTGACCGATCCGACACCCGAGCGCGTCGCGACCGTCCCGCCACGCGGTGCGCGTTTCGAACCAAGGTTCTCCCCTGCGTGGGTTCAACTCATTCGGGCCGCCTGCCCGATCAATCCGATGAGCCAGCGCAGGCCGCTGTCGCCCTGATGCGCGGTCTTCCACAACGCGCTGACCTGATGGATCGGCGTATCGAACGGCAACGGGCTGATGCGCAGGCCAAGACTACGGCTCCAGGTGCGGGCGATGTAGTCGGGCACCGTCACCAGCACGGGGTTGTCGCGTGCGATGAAAGGCTGGGTGGCAAAGTGCGGATTGGAAAATATCACGCGCCGTTGCTTGCCCAGCGCCTCCAGCCGTTCGTCGATCAATCCTCGAAGTTCTCCCTTGAACGAGGTGAGCGCATGCGGATGCGCCAGAAACTCGCTCAAGCTCAACGTGTCCCCTCGCGTCCGTATCAACTCCGGGTTGTAGAGGCAGACGAAGCGCCAATCCAGCAGCGTGCGCTGCTGTTGCCATTGAGCGCATTCGTTGAACACCCCCAACGCGACCTCGATCTCATTGCGTTCAAACATGCTGGAGACACGGTGGCAATCCGTATCCAGCGAGATGAGCCTCACGCCCGGCGCCTCGGCGGCCAGCAATTTCAACAACGAAGGAAACAGCGTCACCGCAATCGCCTCGGAAACACCGATCCGGAACGTCCGATTGGCGTCCCGGGCATCGAACGGCTGGCCAACCCGCATGGTCTCGTGAAGGCCGATCAGCAGCGCGTCGATCTGCCGGGAAAGCTCCAGCGCGCGAGGCGTGGGTTCCATTCCCGAGCGGCCGCGCACGAACAACTCGTCGCCAAAGGCGGCGCGCAGTCGTTTCAGCGCACCGCTCACCGCGGGCTGACCAAGAAACAGCCGCTCCGCCGCACGCGTGACGTGGCGCTCCTGCATGAGCGCATGGAAGACCAGCAGCAAATTGAGATCGAATCGACGAAGATCATTCTCAATGATGGAAGTCATCATGACAAACAATTGGAGTGATAGTCGGCCTAGCATGCATGCTATCTCCACCCGCTGCAACCGACGCAGCGCGAACATCGAGGAATGCTCGCGAACGGGCCGCGGCCCGGGTCAGCGCGGTCTCCCCCGGTGTGATGGAAACACCGTAGTGGAACACCGTGACCGGCGAAGCCCGGCAGGCCTGCTTCGCACGGCATGCAAGCGACTTGCCGGCGGGATGCGTCGGTCAGCCTGACGATGGCGCGCAGGCCATCGCCTTTCTCGTCGGGAATGGCTATACCACCGGCACCATCATGGAATGCGATGGCGGCTTGCGTCTCGTCTGAGCACGAGATGCGTGCTCGACATCCGGCGCTGCGACCCATGGAAGGTCCTGCGTCCTATGACTGAATCGAACGGCATTGGCGTTTCGAGCGCCGGTGACGACAAGGCGCACGCGAAGAAGTCGATCCTTGCGCCGCTACGCCTCTTTATCTCAACTTGTTTGAAAGGAGAAAAATTCGTGTCCAGGCAAATCTTCATCAACCTGCCCGTGCAGGATCTGTCAAAAGCAACGGCCTTCTATACCGCCATCGGCGCCGGCAAAAATCCACAATTCAGCGACGACACAAGTTCCTGCATGGTGTTGTCGGACACCATCTTCGTGATGCTCATGACGCGTGAGAAATGGACGCACTTCACGAAGAAACCCATCGCCGACGCCCGGCGCGAAAGCGAGGTGATGCTGGCGCTCAGCGCAGAGGATCGCGACAGCGTGGACAGGATGACTGAAGCCGCCGGCGCGAACGGCGGCACGGCGGACGTCAATGCCAAGCAAGACCTCGGCTTCATGTACGGACGCAGCTTCGAAGACCCCGATGGCCATATCTGGGAAGTGATTTTCGTCGATATGTCCCAGATGCCCCAGCAATGAAATACAGGAATCCATAGTTTTTGTTCCGCATCGTTTACCTGTGAATTCACGGGCCAAACCGCCGTGAAAAATGGAAATCGATGAAAATCGCACACGCCGGAACAATGATCTTCGGTGGCAGCTCAGGGATGGGGCTCGCACTGGCGCAACGCTGTCTCGATGCCGGTGCAAGCGTCATCGTCATCGGGCGCAGCGAAAACAAACACGAGCGTGCTCGCGAAGCATTGGCCAGCGCAGCGAGGCTGGCTATCGTCGTCGCCGATATCGCGCAACCGAGGCCGTTCCCCAAGATTGGCCAGGTTCATCACGGCCCGGCCCCTGTCTGCTACAGCGATGATCCCGCCGGGGCTCGCCGCACGGGGCTCCCCGTCCCGCCCCCCGGCGCTCGCCTAGCTGCGGCGACTGCCGAAGAGCCGCATCAGCATCAGGAACAGGTTGAGAAAGTCGAGATAGAGCGCAAGCGCCCCCATGATCGCCTTCTTGCCGGCGATCTCGCCCGCTTCGCCCGCGATGTAGATACGCTTGATGCGTTGCGTGTCGTACGCGGTGAGTCCCGTGAACACGAGCACGCCGATCACGGAAACGACGAACTGCAGCGCCGACGAAGCCAGGAAGAGATTCACGAACCCCGCGATGATGATGCCGATCAGCCCCATGAACAGAAAGGAGCCGAAGCGCGAGAGATCGGCCCGTGTCGAGTAGCCATAGAGGCTCGTTGCGCCGAACGTGGCCGCGCTGATGAAGAACACGCGCGCAATGCTTTCGCCCGTATACACGAGGAAGATACCGGAAAGCGAGAGCCCGACCAGCGCGGCGTAGGCCCAGAAACTGATCTGCGCCGCGCCGAAGCTGATGTGCTCGATGCGCAAGCTCAGAAACATGACCAGCGCCAGCGGTGCGAGCAGCACCACCCAGAAGAGGGGCGTTCCGGCGATCGACCGGTAAAACCCGGTTGACGCGCCGAGGTACGCAACGGCGCCCGTCAGCGCCAGGCCCCCGGCCATATAGTTGTAGATGCGCCGCACATACTGCCGAAGGCCCACGTCGTCGCCGCCCGATACGCGCTGCGACTCTTCTGCTCGCGCCCCCTGTCGAAAGTCGTTTCCCATGATCGATTCTCCTCGGATCGCATTCGTGGCGGCCGCGCTTCGTCGTAGCCGTTCCCGTGATCAATCTCGCCCCTCGGGTCACCGGGCACCTTGACGCACATCAAGCCCATCCGGCGCCGCCCCCGCTCTGCAGGGCCTCGCGCGCATCCGAATGGCAGCGCACGAAGCCGCGGATCTGCTTGAGTTGCGTCAAGCCGCGCGCGATACGCACCGGCATGGCCTGCCGCATCCGGGTCGGTTGACGCATCTCAATCGCCGTGCCCGGAACACGGATATCGTGGCCCGAGCGCTCGCCAATGACGGCAGCGCGATCCGGCGTCCCCGGGCGTCGACAGCGGTTTCACCCAATCTGAACAGGGGCATTTCCATGCAACGCAGCACACGGGATTCGGATCGAGCCTCCCGCCGACGCGCGGCCGGCATCGATCGGGACAACAGCCGGTTCTATCTGGTGGGCGGCGGCATCGCGTCGCTGGCGGCGGCAGCCTTTCTGATCCGGGACGGCGACATTCGCGGCTGCAATATCACGATCATCGAAGCGCTCGATCGCCTCGGCGGCAGCCTGGACGGCGCGGGCTCGGCCGAGGAAGGCTACGTGATCCGGGGCGGCCGCATGCTCGAAAGCAAATACCTCTGCACCTACGATCTGTTTTCATCGATCCCGACGCTCGACAAGCGAGGTTCCGTCACCCGCGAAATCTTCGACTGGAACGAGACCATGCGGACCGCGTCGAAGTCGCGCCTGGTGCGCGACGGCCGACGGGTGAACAAGCCGCCCTTCGGGCTCGACGAAGCGCACATCGTCGCGCTGGAACGCCTGTCGATCGAGCCGGAAAGCATGCTCGGAGACAGCCGGATCTCGGATCACTTCAACGCCGGTTTCTTCACGACGAATTTCTGGCTGATGTGGTGCACGACCTTCGCGTTCCAGCCCTGGCACAGCGCGGTCGAATTCAGGCGCTATCTGCTCCGGTTCGCGCACATGGTGTCCGGATTCAACCAGCTCCAGGGCATCATGCGCACGGTCTACAACCAGTACGACTCGCTGGTGAGGCCGCTCGAGAAATGGCTCGACGAGCGCGGCGTGCGGTTCGAGTCGAATACCCGCGTGACCGATCTCGTGTTGAGCCGCACCGAGGGCGACACCCGCGTCGAGGAAATCGTCTGCGAGCGCGACGGCGTCACCCGCCGAATCGCGGTGCGCGAAGGCGATTGCGCGATCGTCACGCTGGGCTCCATGACGGAAGGATCGAGCCTCGGCGGCATGGACCGCCCCGCGACGCTCAACGGCCGGGCCGACGCCGGCGCGTGGGCGCTGTGGGAGAAGATCGCCGCAGGACGGCCGGCATTCGGACGCCCGGCCGCGTTCGCCGATCACATCGACGAATCCAAATGGCTGTCGTTCACGGCCACGCTGCGCGAACCCGTCCTGCTCCAGCGGATTCGCGACCTGACCGGCAATGTGCCCGGCGAAGGCGGCCTGATCACCTTCGCGGAGTCGAACTGGCTGATGTCGATCGTCGTGCCGCATCAGCCGCATTTCCTCGGTCAGCCCGAGGACGTCAGCGTGTTGTGGGGATACGGGCTGTTCGTCGACGCGCCCGGCAACTTCGTCGAGAAGCCGATGGCGGCCTGCACGGGGCGCGAGATCATGACCGAATTGCTCGGACATCTGCGACTCGCCGAGCAGGCTGGCGACCTCCTCGCCAGGCTCACCTGCATCCCGTGCATGATGCCGTTCATCACGAGCCAGTTCCTGGCGCGCCAGGACGGCGACCGGCCGCAGGTGACGCCGGAAGGCACGGCCAATCTTGCTTTCGTGGGGCAGTTCTGCGAGTTGCCGGACGACGTCGTGTTTACCGTCGAATACTCGATCCGCAGCGCGCAGACGGCCGTCGCGGCACTGCTCGATCTCGACCGGCGGCCGCCCCCGGTCTACAAGGGACAGCACGACCCACGGGTGCTGTATCGAGCATTCACGACGCTGCACGATGCCTGAGCGCGGGCGGATCGTGGTTGGCGGGTTGCACTGCCGGCCTCCCGATCCCGCCCCGAGCATGCTTGACCCATGTCAACGGCCCGGACGCTGCCGCGACCGACGATGTTGCCACCCGGAACGATGTGCGCCGTGGCGCTTCATGCAGACATCCGAACGACGGGCCCTGCCGCACGCGGAGTCCGTCTGACGCGATCCGACTGTCGCGCGGCGGACGCATGATCGGACGCCGCCCATCGATGCCGGCGCGTGACAAAGGGCCGGCCTCGTCGTTATCGCATCGCACGGTGAAAACCGGGCGATTCGCCACGTGTCGAGTGTCCGTCACGCGGCGCGTCACTTGCAGGAGCATGGCATGACCCAAGCCGACCCAACCTCCCCCGCCCCGCTTTCCGACGCGCTGCTGCATCGCATGAACGCGTGGTGGCGGGCCGCCAACTATCTGTCGGTCGGGCAGATCTACCTGCTCGACAATCCGCTCCTTCGCGAGCCGCTGCAGATCGCGCACGTCAAGCCTCGCCTGCTCGGCCATTGGGGCACGACGCCGGGGCTGAACTTCATCTACGTCCATCTGAACCGCGCGATCAACGCGCGCGATCTCGACGTGCTGTTCATCGCCGGCCCGGGCCACGGCGGCCCCGGCATGCTCGCCAACGCCTGGCTCGAAGGGGTGTACAGCGACACCTATCCGAACGTGCCGCAAAACGCCGAGGGCATGGCCGCGCTGTTCCGCCAGTTCAGCTTCCCCGGCGGCGTGCCGAGCCACGTCGCGCCGCAGACGCCGGGCTCCATTCACGAAGGCGGCGAACTCGGCTACTCGCTGTCGCATGCATTCGGCGCGGCCTTCGATCACCCCGGGCTGATCGTCGCCTGCGTCGTGGGCGACGGCGAGGCGGAAACCGGGCCGCTCGCCACTGCCTGGCATTCGAACAAGTTCCTCGATCCGGCCTCGGACGGCGCAGTGCTGCCCATCCTGCATCTGAACGGCTACAAGATCGCCAGTCCGTCGATCCTCAGCCGCATCGGCCAGGACGAACTGGAGAGCCTGCTGACCGGCTATGGCTATCGGCCGCTGTTCGTCTCGGGCGACGAGCCGATGGCCACGCACCAGCGCATGGCGGCCGCGCTCGACGACGCGCTGGACGACATTCGCGGCATCCAGGCGCGGGCGCGCAGCGCAGGCAACCTCGGCCGCCCTCGCTGGCCGATGATCGTGCTGCGCACACCCAAGGGCTGGACCGGCCCGAAGCGCGTCGACGGCCTGAAAACGGAGGGCAGCTTCCGCTCGCATCAGGTGCCGATCGCCGACCTGAAACAACCGGCGCACCTGCACTTGCTGGAAGACTGGCTTAGCAGCTATCGCCCCGACGAACTGTTCGACGCGGACGGGCGTCCGTGCGAGGCGATCCGGTCGCTGGCGCCGGCCGGATCGCGCAGGATGAGCGCGAATCCGGTGGCGAACGGCGGCGGCGAGGCGCGCGAGTTGCGGATGCCGGATTTCACCTGCCACGCGGTGGCGGTGCCCGCGCCCGGGCAGGTCGACGCACAGGCCACGCGCGTGATGGGCGGCTTCCTGCGCGACGTGATGTCCGCGAATCTGGCCGACCGGACGTTTCGCGTGTTCGGCCCGGACGAAACGGAATCCAACCGCTTGTCGGCGCTGTTCGACGTCACCGCGCGCACCTGGATGGCCGCGACCGATCCCGACGACGTCCAGCTCGCGCCCGACGGCCGGGTCATGGAGATGCTCAGCGAGCATACCTGCCAAGGCTGGCTCGAAGGCTATCTGCTGACCGGGCGGCACGGGCTGATGTCGTGCTACGAAGCGTTCATCCATATCGTGGATTCGATGTTCAACCAGCATGCGAAATGGTTGAAGGCGTGCCGGGAAATCCGCTGGCGGCGGCCGCTGCCGTCGCTCAACTACCTGCTGACCTCGCACGTCTGGCGGCAGGACCACAACGGCTTCAGCCACCAGGATCCGGGGTTCATCGATTTCGCGGTCAACAAGAAGGCCGACACGGTGCGCGTCTACCTGCCGCCGGACGCGAACACGCTGCTGGTCGTCACCGATCACGCGCTGCGCACCTGGAACCGGATCAACGTGATCGTCGCCGGCAAGCAGCCGGCACCGCAATGGCTCGACCTGGATGCCGCGATCCGGCATTGCAGCGCCGGCGCGGGCATCTGGGAGTGGGCGGGAAACGACGGCGACGGCGAGCCGGATGTCGTGATGGCTTGCGCGGGCGACGTGCCGACGCTCGAGACGCTCGCCGCCGTCGACCTGCTGCGCATCCATCTGCCGGCGTTGCGCGTCCGGGTCGTCAACGTCGTCGACCTGATGACGCTGGAGCCTGCCGACGTCCATCCGCACGGGTTGAGCGACGCGGATTTCGACGCGATGTTCACGACGAACCGGCCGGTGATCTTCGCGCATCACAGCTACCCCGCCCTGATTCACCGGCTGACCTATCGCCGCGCGAATCACGCGAATTTCCATGTGCACGGTTTCATCGAGGAAGGGACGACCACGACGCCGTTCGACATGACGGTCCTCAACCGGGTCGACCGCTTCCATCTGTGCGAGGCCGTGCTCGATCACGTGGGCGAACAAGTGCAGGCGGGTGCGCATTTCAGGCAGTACCTGCGCGACAGGCTGGTCGAGCATCGACGTCATGTGGACCGGTACGGCGACGACCTGCCGGAAATCCGCGACTGGCGCTGGCAGGCGACGCCGGGCAGCCGGAACCCGATGCGGTGAGCCGCTCGATCAAGCGGGGCGAGTCGCTGTACCGCGCGCACGATCCGTTCCAGAGTCTCTACTCGGCCCGCACCGGCTCGTTCAAGACGATCGTCATGCATCGCGACGGCCAGGCGCAAGTGACCGGATTCCAGATCGCCGGCGAGCGCGTTCCGGCGTTTGACTTGCATCAATCGCCTGCGCGGGGCCGCGCATAGACTGGGTCGGACGACTTGCCGAACGCACCGCGCGATGACGACCGCTCCAATGACACGCATGCCGGGATACCTGCTCGCCCTCGCGTGGCGCGCGGGCGGAACGGCGTCCGGCCCAGGTGCGGCCAAGCCGAGACTCGGCGGCCGCGCGCACTGGGGCGACACCGCGATGCCGCTGCCCGCCGAGCGTGGCGGCCCGCTGTCTTCCGAGGACGCGCATACGCTGATTCGCTGGGTCATGAGCCAGTAAAAGCGTCGGCCGCCGGTGACGGCGGCCGCCCTCCTTCGTCGATTCGGAGCCCATCGTGCGAATCACCCTGCATCTCGATACTTTCGCCTGCGACAACCCTTCGGCCTATGCCATTCTCTGGATCGACACGGCCATGCGTCGCTGGTCGCGCGAAGGTCATGCGGGGATGGACCTGCCCGCGTGGGGGACGCTCGTCCGCGAAGGCAGCGCCACGCTGATGGCCGGTCCCGACGACGCCGGCGCGCTGTGCTGGCTCGACGATTTCGATCTCGACGCACCGTCCGGGCCGTTCGAAGGCCAGGCCGGCATCGCGCGTTGGCTGCGCGATGCCCGGCAGGCGCCAGTGGCTGGCGCATGGCGGGTGCAGTGTATCGACGATACGGCCGAGACGCCGGAGCACGAGATATTCACGGGCGACGAGGAAGATTAGCCGGACCACCGGCGCCGACTGCGCCGCCTCCATCGCCGCGCCGGATCGACTCACGCCTGGCGAACCGCGGTGGGCCGGTGGGCCGATGCGTCGAGCCACGGCGAATGGTGTCCGATGCGCGGGACGTGTCAGCTCAGGTTGTCGTGGGTCTCGGCAGCGGCGATCCCGGCAAGTTGCCGCTCGGCGATGTCGAATGCCCGCTTCAGCGCGTCCATGGGATCCATGCCCGTCATATGCGGAACGGGACGAAATTCCCCCTTGCGCGTGATCAGATCGAGTCGCACGTCATACGTCGGCTGGCGGGTCGACGCGCCCATGGCCTCGATCGCGAGATGGCAACCGGCCAGTTGCAGACTGAACGGCTCGAGGCGCATCAGCTGGATGCTCGCTTCCGCCTCCAGCTGAGCCGACCCGGCGAAGCCGGAATAAGCGATCTGCATCCCGATTCCCATGTTCCGCTCCTGTTGATCGCGCCGATCGGCGGCGAGAACCGGTTCATCAGTGTGGGGCACTCGCCATACCCGATTCCGTGCATCCATCTTCCGGGGCGACGGCCCGGCCTCATTGATGTGCGTCAAGCGACGGACATCGCCGCACGCTGTCCGCCAACCGGCGCGGGTCTCGCGAAATCGGTGCCGGCCAGCCGGCCGGGAGCGCAGCGGGGCCCCACCAACGCCGGCTCGTTCAGTCGGAGACCATGCAGACATCGGCGATCTGCCAGGGCAACAGCCGCAGGCCGATCGGTAGCCCGGACGGTGGCAATCATCGGCACCGTACCGTCAGCCACACGCGGCAACCGGACGGCCACGGTGCCCGGCACCGCGCGCCGGATACCGCGGCGGCCTGCGGGGCAGCAGGTCGGGCCCTGCACCTGCCCGCGCCGCCCGCCGCACGAAACCGTCGAACGCGGCGAACGAAGCCAGACCTTCATCTTCGAAGCTTCGGAATCCGCAGCGTTGACTTTCATCAAGCGCGAGCACGGTTCCGACTGGCCCTCGAAAAAACAACGGCGCCGCCCGGATTGCCTGGCGGCGCCGTCGACGACGACGCGCAGCGTCCCCCGGTTCGCGCTAGCGCGCTTCGATCAGATCCATCACCTCGACCTACCTCCCCGCCTGGACACCGACCACCGACGCACCCGAGTCAACGCGACGTATCTTCCGCGGTCGACGCTGCGCGCGCATGGCGACCGCGATTTTCCGTCAACCGCGCAGTGAAATATCGGTTCCATATCGAGCGCGCGTGATTGCGCGCACCTTGATGAGACATGTGCCGACACTATAATTTTTGAAGGCAGATTCGCATTCGAACGGTCATTTCGAACTCATCGAAAAAAGGACGCATTGGCGCCGCCCTCCCGTCCGGTCGTCGGATCGGTAAAGTATGATGGTTGTCTCGTCCCGCCGATTCCCGCTGCGCCCATATCGGCCGGATTCTCCATCATCAGCCAGGCGCGAGCGCAGGAGCCACGCATGCTGGACAACCCGCCCATTACCGAAAATCACCTGCTTGCCGCGCTGCCGGAAAACGAACGCGCGCACCTCGCCCCTCACCTGACCCTTGTCGACATGCCGTTGGGAAACGTGCTGTACGAGTCGGGCGGCCAGATGCATCACGTCTATTTTCCAACCACGTCAATCGTGTCGCTGCTGTATGTGATGGAGGATGGCTCGTCCGCTGAAATCGCGATCGTCGGCCATGAGGGCATGATCGGCGTGTCGCTGTTCATGGGCGGCGAAACGACGCCGAGCCGCGCCGTCGTGCAAAGCGCGGGGCAGGCCTACCGGCTCGACGCGCGCATCCTGAAAGAAGAATTCCGGCGCGGCAATGCGATGCAGCGCCTGTTGTTGCGCTATACCCAGGCGCTCATCACGCAGATGGCCCAGACCGCGGTGTGCAACCGACATCACTCGATCGACCAGCAACTTTGCCGCTGGCTGCTGCTCAGCCTCGACCGCCTGCCTTCGAACCAGCTGCGCATGACGCAGGAACTGATCGCCAACATGCTGGGCGTGCGCAGGTCGGGCGTGACCGAAGCGGCCCTGAAGCTGCAGGACGCGGGCCTCATCCGCTACAACTACGGCCATATCGAAGTGCTGGATCGCCCCGGACTCGAAAAACGCGTGTGCGAATGTTATGGGGTGGTCAAACGCGAATTCGATCGCCTGCTTCCCGATCTGAAGCGACTCTAGCCGCTACTGCGCCGCATCGTACCGGCCGTTCCCGCACGTGCCCCTGGCGCCACGCGAAGGCGTGGAAGCGACCCGATATCTCCGTGGCAACGTCTCATCCGGCTACCCTGTACACCGGGAACATCGGCGCGCCATCGCCACGATCGATACCTCCGCGATCAGCGATATCGCTGAATACCGGCGACGACTCGATGGATTGCGGTCACGCAGGGCGCTGACCCGCGCCGCGCCGTGCAACCCGCGCTAACGGTGCTTGACGTGCGACAACTTCCGGTGATGCTTTCGATGTGCCGGGCGGGAAATCATCCTGGTGACACCGCCGATCGACGGCGGATCGCTGGCGGGGAATGTCCCCTCGACTGCCTCGTCGACATTGCGTTCGCTCTTGCCGCCGTTCGTATGCTGCTCTCGATACCTGCTGCGCATAACCGCCTCCGTGGCGCTGAGTGTCGGACGAGGCTGGCCGGCTTCGACTGACCGGCGTATCGACGGCCAGCCAGCGTGGAATCCCGCCGATTACGACGCCAGCATAGGCCCGATTTGAAAATTCCGCTGGACGCGGATCGCGAGCCACCGCGAAGCGCCGCGCATCGGGAGACGAGCCACGCGCACCGGCAAACCGTCCGGCATCGGACAGACTGAGCCACGCGTCCCGCGTATAGCTAAGCTACCGGGCCGAATTTTCCGTCGACCGAGTGAGTCGCGGTACGTCGACTCCTTCAGAAATTTCATCAGGATCCACCATGACACCCGCTCTTCTCGCCGCCCCCCGAAAGATTGCCTACGCGTTCTCCCTGGCGGCAACAGTCACCTTCGGCGCAGCCGTCTTCCCCCAACTCTCGAAGGCCGCCGGACCCGCACCGGACCGGTCACCGCCCCACGTCATGACCGTGGCCGCCCAAAAGTCGGTCGACGGGCGCATCAACAGCCTGCACCAGCGACTTGGCATCACACCCGGCCAGGAATCCCTGTGGCAGCCAGTCGCGCAGGTGATGCGGGACAACGCGAAAGCGATGGAGACGCTCAGGAAGATCCGTAGCGATCATGCGAGCAGCATGAGCGCGATGGACGATCTCCACTCCTATGGCGATGTCGCCAACGTGCACGCCGATGGCGTCAAAAAGCTGACCACGGCATTTCAGCCGCTGTACGACAGCATGTCCAATACGCAAAAGCAGAACGCGGATGCGATTTTCCGTGGCAACGACCACCACCTGATCAAGAAACAATAGTTCCGGACCGTCCGCCGATACCGGCTGTCGATGGCAGTCACTGACCAGCGGATTCCGGATCCGTACACTGGAGAACATGATGGACGTTTCTATCGGACATGCACGGCGAACCACAATGGCGCCGAGATCGGGCATGCGACTCGTCGGCCTGATAGTCGCGATCGGCTGCCTTTTCGCCGCACCGCCGTTGCATGCGGAGAGAATGAATCACGGTTTGGACCAGGGCAATCACGCGCGCATGACACATCAGGATGGTCGTCACTACGGCCATTACCGGAACGGTGGCCACGACGGTTATGACGGCGACGAGGAGTATGCGTATGGCGCGCCTCCGATGGTTTACGCGCCGGTACCGGCACCAGGCATCTCGCTGTTCATGCCGCTGCGGCTGCGCTGAGACACGAACCGAATCCGGCAGCCTCGGTCGCCCGGCAGCCCGTCGACGTGTGGATCCTAACTGCTTCGCGATCCTGACGACGAAGACCGAGAGGATGTTCCGCGACATATCGGGAAGGACGGCTCGCCGCCGGATGGATCACCCCCGTGCTCAAGCGGGTGCATGCTTTGTACGGTTTCGTACCGCATCGGCCATTCGGCGCGTGTAGCGTTTCAACCATGCCGACCATCCGAGGGGACGCGATCGGCAGGAATCGCTCGGCACCAACGGACAAACGACTGGATGCCACGGTGTGACAGGCAGTTCAGCCGGATCACCGACGTGCCGGGCATCGCTCTGGCGAGGACATCATGTTGCGAAGCATTCGAAGGTTGCACGGAGACACGGTTCGAGCGAAGGACGGCGATATCGGCCACATCCACCAGGCCTACTTCGACGATGGCAACTGGTGCATCCGTTACCTCGTCGTCGAGACGGGCGACTGGCTGCACGACAGGCAAGTGCTGGTCTCGCCATATTCCGTCACGCATGCCGATCCCGAGACCCGCACGCTATACGTCAGCCTCACGCAACAGCAGGTGAGGGACAGTCCGAATGTGGACACGCACAAGCCGGTATCGCGCCAGCACGAGATCGAGTACCTGCGTTACTACAACTACCCGACCTACTGGGGTGGCCCGAACCTTTGGGGAATGGGCGCATACCCTGCTTTCGATCCCGCCGGGCCGTCGCAGGACGCCGACGCGGGCGATCCGCTTCTCCCGCACACCGCGCCGGCCGGCACAGCGGCGGATACGCATCTGCGCAGCACCGGCGAGGTCGACGGATATCGGCTCGAAGCCAAGGACGGACATATCGGTCACGTGTCCGACTTCATTTACGACGATGAAGCCTGGGTGATCCGCTATCTGGCAATCGACACGTCGAGCTGGTGGTCGACCGGCAAGGAAGTGCTGATCGCGACTCACTGGCTCGACCAGGTGGACTGGCCCACGGAAACGGTATCGACCACGCTCACGCGCGACGCGATCCGCCAGAGCCCGCCATACGACGACTCGCAGCTCGTTCATCGCAGCTACGAGATCGAGTTGCACGAGTTCTACGGCAAGCACGGCTATTGGCACGGAGACCGATAACGCTGACCCGCGCAACGGGTAGCCAACGCAACCCCCTTCCATGCGGGATATCGCGTGACAGGACGCCAGGGAGCAGCTGCATGACCTCAACCGATTTCCCGCCAACCGAAGGTTCGGCACTCGATGCGCTCTGCATCAATACGCTGCGCTTCCTGTCGATCGATGCCGTGCAGAAAGCAGCGAGCGGACATCCAGGCTTGCCGCTCGGCGCCGCACCGATGGCCTATGCGCTATGGATGCGCCATCTCAAGCATCACCCCGCCAATCCGGCGTGGCTCGATCGCGATCGCTTCATCCTGTCGGCCGGACATGGTTCGATGCTGCTGTACAGCCTGCTTCACCTCACCGGTTACGACCTGCCGCTCGATCAGATCGTCCGCTTCCGGCAATCGGGCAGCCTCACGCCCGGCCATCCGGAGCGTGGCCTCACGCCGGGCGTCGAGACGACCACCGGCCCGCTCGGCCAGGGCCTCGCCAACGCCGTCGGCATGGCGATGGCGGAAACGCGGCTCGCCGCGTGCTACAACCGCCCCGGTTTCGAGATCGTGGATCACCGCACCTATGCACTCGTCAGCGACGGCGACCTGATGGAAGGCGTCGCGGCGGAAGCCGCATCGCTTGCCGGCCATCTCCGGCTCGGCAAGCTGATCTGCCTGTACGACGACAATCGCGTCACGCTATCCGCCGGCACCGCGATCACCTTCACCGAAGATCGCGCGCAACGGTTCGACGCCTACGGCTGGCATACGGAAACGGTCGACGACGGCAACGACCTGGCCGCCATCGACGCGGCGCTGCTCGCCGCACGTGCCGAGCAGCGGCGTCCGTCGTTGATCCTCGTGCGCACGCATCTCGGCTACGGCTCGCCCAACCGGCAAGACACCTACCAGGCTCACGGATCGCCGCTCGGCGACGCCGAGGTGCGCCTGACCAAGCACAACCTCGGCTGGCCGCCCGATCCCGCGTTTCATATCCCCGCACCGGCGCTCGCGCATTTTCGCCGGGCGCTGGCGGAGGGGCAAATACGGGAAGCGCACTGGAACACCTTGTTCGCAGCCTATGCGCGCGCGTTTCCCGAGCTGGCGGAGATGCTGCTGAGCTCGGTGCGCGGCGCGCTGCCCGACAGTTGGGACCGCGATATCCCGGTCTTTCCGGCCGATCCGAAAGGCATGGCGACGCGGGTCGCATCCGGCAAGGTGCTGAACGCCCTCGCCCCCCGCGTCCCGTCGCTCATCGGCGGCTCCGCCGATCTGAATCCCTCCACCTTCACCGCGCTGACCGGGCACGGCGATTTCGAGGCCGCCGGCATGAACGCGCTCGACCGGCAAGGTTCCGACGGCGGCGGCTGGAGCCGCAGCGGCCGCAATCTGCATTTCGGCGTGCGCGAGCATGCAATGGGCGCGATCCTGAACGGCCTGGCGGCCCACGGCGGCATCGTGCCGTTCGGCGCGACCTTCCTGATCTTTTCCGACTACATGCGTCCGCCGATCCGGCTCGCCGCATTGATGCGTCTGCAGGTGATCTACGTGTTCACGCACGACAGCCTCGCCGTCGGCGAGGACGGTGCGACGCATCAGCCGATGGAACAGCTTGCCGGCCTGCGCGCGGTCCCGGGCCTGCTGGTGATTCGACCGGCCGATGCCAACGAAACGGCCGTCGCGTGGCGTGTGGCGCTCGAAGCGCGAGAACGGCCGACCGCGCTGATCCTGACCCGCCAGGACGTGCCGACCATCGATCGCCTCCGGTTCGCGCCGGCAGAGGGCTTGCGGCGCGGCGGCTACGTGCTCGCCGATGCCCCCGACGGCCGCCCCGCGCTGATCCTGATCGCGACAGGCTCGGAAGTCGGGCTCGCGCTGGCCGCGCACGCCGAGTTGCTCGCGCGCGGCGTGGCGGTTCGGGTGGTGTCGCTGCCCTGCTGGAGATTGTTCGACGCTCAGCCCCAGTCGTATCAGGACGCCGTGCTGCCGAAGTCGGTCGGTGCGCGGCTGGCGATCGAAGCGGGCGTGTCGCAAGGCTGGCACCGCTATGTCGGCGATCGTGGCGACGTACTCGGCATTGCGGGTTTCGGCGCGTCGGCGCCGGGCGCCGAGCTGATGCGCGATTTCGGCTTCACGGTCGAGAACGTCTGCGACCGCGCACTGAAACTGCTCGCGTGACCGTTGGGCGGCCCATGCGCGTATCAGGCGTTCGAGCCGCCACCGGCATTGCGCGTGCCGGCTTCGAGCACCGCGTCGACCATCGACTGCGCATCGGACACGATGCGCGCCACGTGATCCTCTCCGTTGAAGCTTTCCGCATAGATCCGGTAGAGATCTTCGGTACCTGACGGCCGCGCGGCAAACCAGCCGTGCTCCGTCATCACCTTGATGCCCCCGATCGCGGCCCGGTTGCCCGGCGCCCGATCGAGTATCCGGACGATCGCCTCTCCCGCCAGTTCGGTGTGCGTGAACTGATGCGGCGTTAGCCGCGCCAGCAGCGCGCGCTGCTCAGGTGTGGCTGCGGCCTGTACCCTCCGTTCGGCGGGCGCGCCGAAGCGGTGCGCCAGGTCGCGGTAATGCTCCGCCGGATCGCGGCCGGTTCGGATCGTGATTTCGGCCGACAGCAACGCGGGAACGATGCCGTCCTTGTCGGTCGTCCAGGGTTGCCCGTCGAGCTGCAGGCACGTGGCCCCCGCACTCTCCTCGCCGGCGAACCCCAGCGTGCCGTCGAGCAATCCGCCGACGAACCACTTGAAGCCGACGGGCACTTCGTAGATTGCGCGATCGTGTGCGCGGGCGACACGATCGATCATCTCGCTGCAGACGACCGACTTGCCGACCGCCGCGCGAGCGGGCCATTTCGGCCGATGCGCGAGCAGATAGTCGACAAGCACCGCGAGATAGTGATTGGGCGGCAGCAAACCATCGCTGCGTGTGACGATCCCGTGCCGGTCGTGGTCGGTATCGCACGCAAACGCGACATCGAATTGGTCTTTCCGCGCGATCAGGCTCTGCATCGCATACGGCGACGACGGATCCATGCGGATCCGCCCGTCCCAGTCGACGCTCATGAAGCGAAAAGTCGGATCGACTTCCTCGCTGACGATCGCGAGATTCAGTTGGTAACGCTCGGCAATCGCACCCCAGTAGTGCACGCCGGCGCCGCCGAGCGGATCGACGCCGAGCCGGATCGGCGCGCCGCGCAGGATGTCCATGTCGATGACGCTGGCCAGGTCGTCGACATACGCCGCGAGGAAGTCGTACCGGTGCGTCGTGGCGGCATTCGATGCCGTCGACAACGAGACGTGGCTCACCCCCGCGAGCCGCGCTTCGAGCAGATCGTTCGCGGCCGCTTCGATCCATCGGGTGACGGCTTCCCCGGCCGGGCCGCCGGTCGCCTGGTTGTACTTGATGCCGCCGTTGTCCGGCGGATTGTGCGACGGCGTCACGACGATGCCGTCGGCGAACCCGGCATTGCGTCCCCGGTTGTACGTCAGGATCGCGCGCGAAACGGCCGGCGTGGGCGTGTATTCACCCGGCGGCGCCAGCATGACCTCGACGCCATTGGCAGCCAGCACTTCAAGCACGCTCGCCTGCGCCGGTTCGGAAAGCGCATGCGTATCGATGCCGACAAACACCGGACCGTGGATGCCGTGCGAACGTCGATACCGGCAGATCGCCTGCGTGATCGCGAGGACATGCCACTCGTTGAAGCTGCGGGTCAACGCGGAACCCCGGTGTCCCGACGTGCCGAACGTCACGCGTTGCGCCGGGACTGCCGGGTCCGGCATATCGGTGTAGTACGCGGTCACGAGGCGGGGAACGTCGATCCACAGCGCGTAAGGCGCGAGCCGGCCTGCCAGCGGACTGACGGGCATCGCGGCCGGCGCGCCCGGCGGGTCGGATGTAGCGGGATTCAACATGCCTCCTGTCTGGGACCCAGCCGCCATTCTCGTTCGAGCGCGAGCCATGACTACCGCCACGCGCCCGGCGGATGGCGGGCGCCGCCGCGCCCCCCTCGAACGCGCGACGCGGCGGCCGTGCTCAATGCGCGGCCAGCTTGCCCGCTCGACGCTCGAGCATGAGGAGAAGGGCGATGATGCTGACGAGATGCATGCGTTCCGAGGGTGCCAAACGGCCATGCTCCAGAATCGATTCCAGCCGAATGCGCCAGAGGGCCCATGGCGCAGGCTCACCGAGCGTGACGCGTGCAATGAGTCGTTCGAGTGAACGCAGATCTCCCTCTATTGCGGTATGCGCCATGGTCACGCTCCGATTGTCATGAGGATCGGCGAACAGTCTATGACGAAGCACTGCACCACTCTGCCCGCTACCGTACATCGCGTGCATGCCGGTTCGGGCGCGTCGTCCCGGCCGCGTCAGCAGCAGCCACGCGTCATTTCGATCGCGATAGTTGCGACGGTTGCGCCCGGTTCTTTGTCCGCCATCGGACAGACGCCGAATCGACACGCTGCGAACGTGGTACGACCGGAGCGATATTGTGCGACGAATGCAAGGCATCGACGCCCAGTCCGGTGTGTGCCGTCCCGCGCGTGCCGCGTGCCGCCTGAACGACACCGCATGGCGACCTGCGTTCGACGCTCGACGCGCGGCGAGCGCGACGTTACCCACGCAGGACATTCAAAGTGACCGAAACCATCGGATGCCTCATCTTCGGAGCCCTGCTGATTTTCATGGGACTCATCGGGTCGTCGCTCAAGCGTCTGCCGCTGAGCGCGGCCATGGTGTATCTCGGGATCGGCTTTCTGATCGGACCGGCCGGCCTCGGCTTCCTGTCGCTGACATTGCCGGACGACGTCACGCACTTGCGCATCGCGGCCGAAATCGGCTTGCTGATCTCGCTGTTCGCGATCGGCCTGAGGCTGCGTGTCCCGCCCGCCGATCGCCGCTGGATGCTGCCGATTCGGCTTGGCGTCGTCGCGATGATCTTCACCGTCGCGTCGATCGCCGCGCTCGGCATGCTGGTGCTGCATTTGAGTCTCGGCGTCGCGGTACTGCTGGGCGCGATGATCGCGCCGACGGATCCCGTGCTCGCTCATGACGTCGGCGTGCGCGACGCGGGTGACGTCGAACTGGTGCGTTTTTCGTTGTCCGGCGAAGGCGGGATCAACGACGGCACCGCCTACCCTTGCGCGGTGATCGGCCTGCTTGCGTGCGGGTCTGGCACGATGTCGGAGCTTCACTGGAGCATGCTCGGCGGCATTGCATGGGGTATCACCTCCGGCGTGGGCGCCGGCTGGCTGCTCGGCTTCGCCACCGCCCGGCTCGTCGCATTCCTGCGCAGCCGCCACGGACAGGCGCTCGGCCTCGAAGGGTTCTTCGCGCTGGGCCTGATCATGCTGTCGTACGGCGTGACGCTCGCCATTCATGGCTACGGGTTCCTGGCCGTGTTCGCCGCGGGCGTCGCGATGCGGCGTGTCGAGCATCGAACGAGCGGCCGGAAGACGTCGAAGGAGACGGTCGGCATCGTGGACAGCGAGGATGTCGAGGCCACCGCCACCGATCCCGACAAAGCCCATGCCTTCGTCGCGGAGTCGGTCATGGGATTCACGATCGAGCTCGAACACATCGCCGAAGCCGTGCTGATCCTGCTGATCGGTGCGCTCGTCTCCCGCTATTGGGTTGACATGCTCACCTGGGCCGGCGCGGCCGTGGTCGCGACCCTGCTGTTCGTCATCCGGCCGGCGGCCACCGGGCTCGCGCTGATAGGATCCCAGGCGTCGCGCCACCAGCGCCGGCTGATCAGCTGGTTCGGCATTCGCGGCGTGGGTTCCCTGTATTACCTGATGCTGGCCCTCGAGCAAGGGCCGCGTGCGCAACTGTTGCCGCTGGTTCCATGGGTACTGGCCATCATCGCCATGTCGATCGTGCTGCACGGCATTTCAGCCGCGCCGCTCATGCGTCGCTATGCGTGAGATCCAGCGCGGGCGCGGTGGCGCGATGCGTACGCGGGTCGAACGGTTCGGCGGGATGCCACACCCGACACTCGCGGTGTCGGGCGGCAGTCTTCCCATGAACCTGCAGCGTCGATAATGTCCCGCGTCACAGCCTGCCCAGCAGCATCAGGATGAGTAACGCGACCAATACCAAGCCCAGCAATCCGCTTGGACCATAACCCCAGCCGTTGCTATAGCGCCAGGTCGGGATCACCCCGACCATCAGCAGCACGACAACGATCAGTAGAAGAAGTCCCAGTGACATGTCGTCTCTCCTCAATCAATCATCCGGCGGGTCATGGCGCAGTGCGTTCGCCCCGATGGCCATCGAATGCAATCGAACCGATGTGTCCGCCGATACGCTCCCGTGCGCTTCCATGTCGACGCGCGCACGCGCCGTTCGCCGCCTGTCGCGTCGAAATGGGCGGTGCCGTATCTCGAATGCCGGAGTAGCCGGGAAGTCAGTCGTCCTGCTCCTTCATGCAGAACACGTGCTCGATGCACCCGGTTCGGGACGTGCATCGACTCTTTCGAAATCAATGTAGGCGGACGCACGCATGGAGTCTGTCCGGCAACGTACCGGACGCGTGCGGATTATCGCGGACATCGGCGCAAATCATCGGCGTGCCGGTCCGAAGCGACGCCAGCCGCCACTGCACGGCATCGTACCGACTTCCGCTGTTCGCTCGTCCATTCTGGGTCGGCACGCGCGCATGCGCTGCCGATGCCGATACGCGCTCGGCGCCACAACGCGCCGACACACTGCCGATGGTCTCGCCGTGCTCCGGTTCGAGCGGCCGGATCCATGCGAAGCGGCATTCACCGGAGAAGCTCATGAACGACCTGACTCGGAAAGCCCGCGGCATGCCGCAACAGCATCGGAAATATGCGCAAGATACCGCGACCGATGACGGAATGCCCATTGCCCCCGAAAAGCCGAGGCTGACGAACCCGAACGCGCGCGAGCAACCGCGCACCGCGGAGCAAAAGCGTTCCGACGCGAGCGCGCGTCCGGGAACGGTATGTCGATCGACTCGATAGCGTATTCAGCCCGCTTCAGCCACCACGCGCTCAGGGTCGTGCGATGCGCCGGCCCACACCCGTCAACGGGCGGCAGAGTGCCCTCGTTGCACTCCGGAGCGTGAAGATGGCGCGGTCGGCCCGCGCCTATGTCCGGGGCAATCCGTCAGATTCCACGAATGGCTCGAGAGCCTGGAGCGCCGCACGTTGCCGGAAGAACCCCCGGTCCGGATTGGCGGCAACTGCCACGCAGGGCAATCCGGGCCCCGTCGCGAATGCTCAGGGGCACGTCGACAGTCGATGATCGCGGGCGCCGCCCGCGAGGTTCGTCACCTGCTTTTTCGCGAGCGGCTTGGTTCAGTGGAGATGTCCACCGAACAGCCCGAGCAACCCGATGACGATGAGGTAGATCGCCACGATGTAATTCAACAGACGGGGCACCACCAGAATCAGAATGCCGGCGATCAGCGAAACCAGTGGGCCCGCGCTCGTGAGAATGTGCATACGCCCCTCCGCAAGAATGAAAACAACCAATGGAAACCAAGCCGCTCTGCGTCCGCCGCTCGTTACAGCGACTTGAGCCGGGTGACCTTCGTGCCTTCCAGCGTCACGCCGGCCATCAATCCGTTGTTCGTCAGTACGAATGCTTCGATCGGCGCGGTCGCGGTGCTGGTGTCGACATTGCCGTTCGCGCCGACTTTCAGTACTGCCACCGACGCGTCGCCGCCCACCGACCAGCCTTCGCTGTTACGGAAGCGACCAAGCGCATCCTCGGTCATGAACAGGAAAATGATGGCTTTCGATTGCGCACCGATCTGCAGGCCGATCGAGCCGGTCGTGGTGCTGTAGTAACCGACCGTGCTGCCGGCAACGCGCAGCGAGCCTTCGCCGTACTGGGCGCCGACGAAGAAGCCGGCCGCGATGACCGACGGGAATACCAGCACGCCGCGCGCCTTGCCGACGAGTTCACGCGAGCCTTTGGCGGTCGTGTAAAGGCGTGCGAGGGTCGAGTCGACGCCTGCATCGATGGTGTGGCGTTTGTCGGTCTGGTGACCACTGGCGTCGGATGTACCGGTCGTCGTGCATCCCGAGACCGCGAGGCAGATAGCCAGGATCGATCCCGGCGTACCCCATAGAAATGTTCGTCGCCGCATGATTCACCCCAGGTTGTTCGTGGATCCCCCTGACGCTACACACAGGCGAATGCGAATGCGGTACGAAAGCGTACCAAGCCTGCAAAAACAGACAACCTTCTCAACCTGGCTTCGCGGCGATCGATGAAATCGCCGCCCGCATGCATACGCTGGCGCGCCGGCGGCGATCCGCGTACGGCATCGTACCGACTTCCATCGCGATTGCGCTCAGTGTGTCTTCGGGCGCACCGGTTGTTCCGCGTAAAGCGCCCGATACGACGCTTCGATGGTTCCAGGTTTCGTACCGATCAAGCAGGCGACCCATGTCAAGGAGCAGTGTGATGAACAGGGATCAGGTGAGAGGCCGCATCGCGGAAGCGAAAGGCAGACTGAAGGAAATGGTCGGCAGGATCATGGGAAATCGATCGACCAGAATGCAGGGCACGGTCGAGCAGGTCGTCGGAAAGACACACGCGTCATTCGGTGACGCGAAAGAGCAATTCAGGAAGCGGCCGTAGGGGGTTCGCGCGAACGGTTCCGTAGCGCCGCGCGATTGGGCTACGTGATGCGGATTCACTGGATGTTGACCGCGCGTGCAGGCAACATCCGGCGAGACCCGTTTCCCGACTGACCGTCACGATGCCGCAATGCGTCGGGGGTGGTGGTCGCCATGCGCAGCGGCAAGCGGCTTGTGCTGCTCGTTTCCCACGCCGGGAAAGAACGCGTCCCACGCGTCCCGGACACCTTTCGCCGCGGTCGCATCTGCGGTCGCATCCACTGCGTCGCCCGACTTGTCCGGATCGGAGCGCAAGCCTCGCCAGCGCGTAAAGGTGAGCATCGGTTTTTCCGTCCATTCGCCATCGCCAAACTTCGCAAACGCCGTGTCGCCGCTCACCAGTCTCACTTCATACCATCCGTCGCGAACGGGCGCGTATTGGTCCAGCGCAAACCATCGTGTAGATTGGGTTTTCATCATTGCCTCATGGATCCATGAATCGTTGTACAGGACAAAATCCGGTCTCGCCTGGTCGACGCATGCGCGCTAGCTAGTCCGCACACCGATTCAGCCACAGACGGCCTGCCGCCGTCATGTTGATCGAACCGCCGGTGCGCGACTCGTATGCAAGCCCGTGAGCCAATAGTTCATCGGCTATGGCGCGTGGAATATCAGCCTGGGAATCCGGAATTCGATCAAGCGATTTGAGGGTCTCGACGACCTCGAGTGAAAGTGGGATGCACATGGCGGCCTCCTCGGTGTTGAGTTCATCGTGAACCGGAAGACGCGCGTTGGTCTGTACGGTATCGACTATTTGGAAGCAGATTCTTCCGCAACCGCACCGCAACCCGGTGATCGACCCGCATCGAAAATATGCTTCGGCATCCGATATTGTTATTGCGAAACCATTGTCGAGCGCGCACACTGAAGATACCTGCCGGCTTGTTGTCAAGGCATCGGCGCCCTTGAATCCTTCGGCGCCAATCGTTGCTCTGTCAGGAGCAAATCATGACCATCCCCACGCTCGAATATCGCGGACATGAACTCCGCGTCTATTCACAAATGCTTTTCCCGCCGTTCGGCGATCCCCACGCTCCCGGCCCGAAGCGTTTTGCTTCAGTCGTTCGCATCGACACGATTCCGGCGACCTCCGCAACGGCACCGCGTTACTCGACCATTTTCGAGCATGGCGCTCCGCAAACGGCGGCGCTCGCACTCGATCTGGCGATGCAATTCGGCAAGGACATCGTGGACGGCAAGATCGCCCCTGCGGCGATCTGATCCGTGCGCCACATCCGACCCGACGCGAGCACACCTCACTCAGGAGCGATCCATGAAATATCACTCAGGCACCTCAATCGATCGGCGCGATGACGCGACCCGGCAAAAGCAGCGGGATGATCTGGCCCGTGCCGACGTCGAACGCGCCGAAAAGCGCATCCGCCAAGATGCCGGCATCAATTCCAATGCGAGCAAGTGGCGTTATTCGCGTCCAGACAATCGGGCGAGATAAGCTGTGCTAGCACCGCACACTGTGGCAGGCCGGTCCCGCATGGCGGGTCACCGGCGTGCCGGGATCACGCATACCGGCGCAGACGCATCGAGAAATCGGCAATCGCCTTGATGCCGCTCTGCTCCGCGCAACGGCACCAATCCTGCAACTGAACCAGCAATTGCTCGTGCGACGCGTGTGACCACGTCCATAGCTCGAGCAACGCCTCGTACATATCGACGTACACGCGCATTCGCCGGTTCGCATTGGGGCTCGTCAGCGCCCGCAGATCGGGCTTGCCCCGATGGCCCCAGGCCTGGCGCAACCAGCGTTTCATGGCGAGCGCGAACGCGCGCTTGTCGTCGCGGCTCATGTCCTTGATACGGTGCAGTTCCCGCCGGCAGGCGGGTTCGAGCATGCGCGCATAGGCGGCCATCACCGCATGGCGGTTGCGGATGACCGCTTGCAGCGTTGCGTCGTCGACCACTGCCTTGTTCGGGAGCAGGCGCGGCTTCGTAGCGACGCGCCGAACGGTCGCCAGTCTCAACGCCGCCAACAGGCGGATGTACAGCCAGCCGATGTCGAACTCGAACCATCGGTTCGACAGCCTGGCGGACGTCACGTATGCGTGGTGATTGTTATGCAGTTCTTCCCCGCCGATCAGGATGCCCAGCGGGAAAATGTTGGTGCTCGCATCGGGCGTCGCAAAATTCCGATAACCGCTGAAGTGGCCGCAACCGTTGACTACGCCGCCGGCCCAGAACGGAATCCACATCATCTGGATCGCCCACGCCGCCACGCCGGGCAGCCCGAACAGCCCGACGTCGATCACGGCGAGCAACCCGACGCCGAGATTCGGATAGCGGGCATAGACGTGGCGTTCGAGCCAGTCGTCGGGCGTACCCGATCCATACCGGCGCAGCGTTTCCTCGTTCCGCACTGCCTCCCGGTACAGTTCCGCGCCACGAAGCAGCACAGTCGCGAGGCCACGGGTTCGCGGGCTATGCGGATCCTCCGGGGTCTCGCTTCTCGCGTGATGCTTGCGATGCACCGCGACCCACTGCAGGGTCAGCATGCCGGTCGTCAACCATAGCCAGAACCGGAAAAAGTGGCTGACGCACGGGCGCAGATCCAGCGCCCGATGCGCCTGACAGCGGTGCAGGTACACGGTCACGCTGATGATGGTGACATGCGTGAGCACGAACACGACCCCCGCAAGCTGCCACCAGGGCAGCCTCAGCTCGCCGTTCAGGAGAAATGCCAACATACCGGTCGCACTCCGGGTCACACACGTATTCGCGCGCTTCGCCGCGACGGCGAGTGCGCGTGCCGATTCCCTACCCGTCGGCCGGCCTATTTCCCGACCTGGTTGCCGACAACGCCGCCGACGGCCGCGCCGCCCACCGTGCCCAACGCACTGCCGCCCGTCAGGACCGCGCCGGCGACGCCACCGACACCCGCCCCGATCACGGTATCCGTTCCGCGGCGAGACATACCGCCGCAACCCGCCAGCACGACGATCGTCAACGTGACGATCGCCATCTCGACTGCCATGGAATGTAGCTTTCTCATGATCATCCCCTCGGGTTGCCGCCGCGCCGTCCGATCCGGCACGACGCACGGAAGCCCATGCGCTGACATCCCGATGAAGTTCGGGACGTCGGTTCATGATGGGCGGTGAATCGCGCACAGTCCGTCCGCTAACGTACCGGCCCGGATGCCGCCCCGTCGCCTCACAGAAGCACCGCTTGCGCCGCCCCCAGCGTCACGACCACGCTGTGACGCCGACCGTCGTCCACGAGTCGCACCATCGCTTCTCCGGCGGCGAGCCGCACGCCATCCACGACGAGGCGGGACACGCCGCCGCTGACGTCGTCCGGATTCTCGACGACGATGTCGTAGTGCGACGCCCCGTGGCGCAGCGTTGCCCTGAAGCCCGGCCAGGATCGCGGTATGCACGGTTGAATGGACAGCAGGTCGCCATGCCTGCGCAGGCCGAGCAGGCCTTCGATGCCCGCACGATATAGCCAGCCCGCCGAGCCGGTGTACCAGGTCCATCCGCCACGGCCGACATGCGGCGCGACCGAATAGACGTCGGCCGCGACCACGTACGGTTCCACCCGATAACGATTCGCGCCGCTGCGCGTGCGGCTGCGATTGACCGGATTGAGCAGCGCGAACAGCTTCGCGGCGCGATCTCCGTCACCCATTTGCGCAAACGCAAGCACCGACCACGTGGCCGCATGCGTGTACTGGCCGCCGTTTTCCCGGATGCCCGGCGGATAGCCCTTGATATAGCCGGGATCGACCGGCGATCGATCGAACGGCGGCGCGAACAGCAATGCCAAGCCATCGTCGCGGCGGATCAGCCGCGCCTCCAGCGCGTCCATAGCCTGCGCGGCGCGCGCCGGGTCCGCCGCGCCCGACAGCACGCTCCACGACTGCGCGATCGCGTCGATCGCACATTCGGCGTTGCCGGCCGAGCCGAGCGGCGTACCGTCGTCGAAGTAGCCACGCCGATACCACTCGCCATCCCACCCCGAATCGGCAAGCGCATCGCGCAACGCGCCGGCGCGCGTCAGCCAGCGCGCCGCCAGTTCGCCCGCGCCGCGCGCCGTGGCGAGCGGGGCGAACGCCGTGAGCGTCGCATGCAGGAACCACCCGAGCCAGACGCTTTCGCCCCGCCCGGCCTCGCCGACCCGGTTCATGCCGTCGTTCCAGTCGCCCGTGCCGAACAACGGCAGGCCATGCTCGCCGACCTGCGCGAGACTCGACTCCAGCCCGCGCACGCAATGCTCGAACAGCGACGCGCTCGTTTCCGAGACGCGCGGGATGAAAAACGCGTCGTGCTCGTCGGCGGCCAGCGGTCGCCCGTCGATGAACGGGATCGACGCATCGAGAATCGCGCGGTCGCCGCTGACGTCGACGTAGTGCGCAACCGCATGGGCGAGCCAGACGCGATCGTCGGAGATCCGCGTGCGTACGCCGCTGCCGCTTTCGGGCAGCCACCAGTGCTGCATGTCGCCCTCGGGAAACTGGCGCGCCGCCACCCGCAGCAGATGCTCGCGCGTCAGGGCCGGGCGGGCGACCGCGAGCGCCATGCCGTCCTGCAGCTGGTCGCGAAATCCGTACGCGCCGCTCGCCTGATAGAAGCCCGCACGCGCCCAGATCCGGCACGACAGGGTCTGGTACAGCAGCCAGCGATTCAGCATCAGATCCATCGCGCGATCGGGCGTTTCGACCTGAACGGCGCCGAGCGTCTCGTCCCAGAACGCCGTCACGGCGGCGAATATCGCGTCGAGATTCGCCTGACGGTAATGCGCGATCAACTGTCGCGCCGTTGCCGCATCGGCGCCTTCGCCGAGCAGCAAGACGATTTCGACGCTGCCGCCGGGTTCGAGATCGACCGTGGTCTGCAACGCGGCACACGGGTCGAGCCCGGCGCCGACGCGGCCCGACAACGGCGACGCGCCGGCCCTCCCCGGAAAACCGGCGGGATCGCTCAGGACGCCATTGCGGCCGATGAACTCGCGCCGATCCGCGCTCCACGAGGTTTGCAGGCCGCATAAATCGGCGAACGCCACGCTGCCGCGATACACCTGACTCCAGTCGTTGCGGGCAAACAGCGCGCCGGTCGGCGGATCGATCTCGCTCGCGGTGTGGGGCGCCGCGACGCTGCGCGGCGCCCCCAGCGCCCACTCCGCATAGGTGGCGACCGACAGCCGGCGGCGCCGACTCGACAGGTTGCGCAACGTCAGGCGGGAAATCTTGACAGGATCGGCCAGCGGCACGAACTGCAGCAACTCGACGGCGACGTCGGCGGCGGAATGCGCAAACCGGCTGTAGCCCTGGCCATGACTCGCCACGAAAGCGCTCGCGCTCGGCGCGTCGTCGCCGATCGAACCCGCCTGCGGCCCCCAGCGCACGCCCGTCTCGTCGTCGCGGATGTAGAACACTTCGCTCGGCGGATCGGTGACCGGGTCGTTCGACCACGGCGTCAGCGGATGCTCGCGGCTGTTCGTCACCCAGGTATAGCCGCCCCCCTCCGCCGATGTCAGGAAGCCGCACGACGGATTCGCGACGACGTTGACCCACGGCATCGGCGTGCATTGACCGGGCTGCAGGATCACGACGTATTCGCGGCCGCCGCGCGCGAAACCGCCGATGCCGTTGAAGTATTCGAGACCGGCGCCGGCCTGTGCGCCCTTCGGTGACGGAATCGCAGGCGGCAGCAGCGGCGGGCTCGCGGCATCCGGGCGCGCGGGCAGCGGCGAAGCCCCGAGGCGCCGCAATTGATCCACCAGACGGCCATTGCGCGCGGCAAGCACGGCCCGCGCAACGGCCGGAAACAGCGCGCGCGCCGCCACCGCCATCAGGTCCTCGCGCAGCACGAAAATACTGCCCCGTCCGGCTTCGCCCGGCGGCTGCCGGGGCCGCACCAGCCCCTCGAGCGCCGCCTGCAAATCCTGCACATACGACGCCGCGCGCTCGTTGATGATGACCAGATCGACCTCGAGCCGCTTCATCCGCCAGTACTCGTGCGCGCGAATCAACTGCCGCACCATGGCGATGTGCTCGATGTCGTCGATCCGGACCAGCAGTATCGGCAGATCCCCCGATACGCCATGCGTCCATAACGGCGACGCGCCCACGCCGCCCGCCGCCGATATCGCTGCCGCATGGCGCAGCAGCGCCGCGGAGCCCGGCCGCATCGACGCATCGCTGTAGAGCATGTATCCGGCCAGCTGCTGGAACAACGCGGCCTCGTCGAGGCTCACCGCGCTGTGCCGCAGTTGCACCTGCGCCTGGGTCCACGCGAGCATCGCCGCACGCGCGAACGATTCGCCGTCGCGATGCTTGTCAACCAGATCGAGCAACTGCGCGCGCGAATCCGCGACGATGGTCCAGTAGACGATGCTCGCCTTCGCGCCCGGCTCGATGCGCAGTTGCCGCCGCAACGTGAACGCCGCGTCCAGCACCGCGCCTTCGGAAGCGCTCAGCGCACGCCGTTCGGTCAGCGCAAGCGGCAAGCGAACGCTGCGTCCGCGTCCGATGACACGCAATCGATCGGTATCGAATTCTTCCGCGCCGACGGTTTCGCCGGCAGTCACCGCCAGATGAGCGGCCCAAACCTCCGCCTCGTTCGGCGCGCGCTTGCGGCGCGTCGCCAGGATGGCGCCGGATGCCGGCATGTACTCGGTCTCGATGAACAGCTTCGAGAATGCGGGATGCGCGTGATCGGCGGCGGCCGGCGCGAGCACGATTTCCGCGTACGACGTGAATTCGATCACGCGCGGCCGGGTGCCCGTGTTGGCTACCGACACCCGACGCACCTCTGCGTCGTCCTCGGCGGATACCACCACCTCGAGCGACGTCGTCAAGGTGCCGTCGCGACGCACGAACTCGGCGCGATCCTCGGTGAACGTCACGTCGTAGCTGTCCGGCACCACGCCAGTGGGCTGCCATGTGGCCGACCAGACGTCACCGTTCTCGGCGTCTCGCAGATACAGATAGCTGCCCCAATCGTCGCGCGTCGCGTCCTCCCGCCAGCGCGTAACGGCCAGATCGTCGCGACGGCTGTAGCCGGACCCCGCGGCCGTGAGCATCACGGCATAGCGGCCGTTGGACAGCAGATGCGTGACGGGGGCGGGATCGTTCGCGGACAGCAGGCGCCGCGCCACGCCGGCATCGATCCCATGCATCCTGCCGGCGGGGCGCGTGTCGACCCGCGGCCGCCCTGCCGCGACCCGGCCCGGCACCCGCTCCTGCAACAGCAGCTCGGTGGCTCGAACGGCCGGTTCCGCATGGAAGAAGGTACGAATGCGCCCGCCCAGCAACGCATTGGCGATCGCCACGATCGACATGCCCTGGTGATGCGCCATGAACGCCTGCACGATGGCAACCGGCACGCCTTCCGGCACGCGTGCGGGCGTATAGTCGAGCGCTTCGTAGAAGCCGAAGCGCCCGCACGCGCCGGCCGTGCGCAGCCGTTCGAAGTTGCACGCGGCGGCATGCGGCGCGACCATCGCCGCTAGCGCGGTCGCATAGGGCGCGACCACCAGATTCTGGTCGAGATCGCGCTTGAGCCCCAGCTCCGGCACGCCGAAGCTCGAATACTGATAGGTCAGCTCGATGTCGCGCGTGTTGTACGCCGACTCGGACATGCCCCACGGCAGCCGCAGCCCGTCGCCATAGGCGATCTGCCGACGCACCACCAGATGGTTGGTCCGCGCGAGCAGGCTGCTGTCCGGCGCGCGCATCACGAGCGACGGCATCAGGTATTCGAACATCGATCCCGACCACGAGACCAGCGCGGCGCCGTGCCCGATCGGCGTCGCCAGGCGGCCGAGCCGGAACCAGTGGCGCGCCGGGACATCCCCTTTCGCGATCGCGACGAAGCTCGCCAGGCGAGCCTCCGACGCCAGCAGGTCGTAGTTGCCCGGATCGCGCTGGCCGTCGGCCACGGCATAGCCGATCGAAAGCAGGTTCCGCACCGGGTCGAGCAGAAAGCCGAACTCCATCGCATAGGCCATCTGCAACGCGGAATCGGCCAGCACCTGAAGACGCTTGTTCAGCACGTCCGCTTCGTCCGGCGTGCGCGTCGCGTCACGACAATGCCCTTGCACCCCGTGCTCCAGCGCCTGCGCCCAGAACAGCACGTCGTCGACGTCGCCGCCCCGCACCCGGCCGACCTCGTCCATCAGCGCGCGCGCGACGTCGGCGACTGTCGCAGCGAGGATCGTGATCGCGTTCCATTCCGTCGCGGCGCGGCCGTCCGTCGCGGCGAGCGTGTCCTCCAGTTCGGTCGCGGCCCGCTCGAATTCGCCGTGCAAGGCCGTCCGGGCGTCGCCATTTCGGCACACGGCCTTGCGCAACAGCGCCAGCGTATCGCCGATCCCTTCATGCGCGGCCTGCCATCCCACGCCAGCGGGCTGATTCGCCCACGCCCGGCAACCGTTGCCGAGCGCGATCAGGTGCCCGGCAAGATTGCCGCTGTCGACCGACGATACATACCGCGGCTCGAGAGGCCGCAGGTCGCGCGTGTCGTACCAGTTGTAGAAATGGCCCCGATAGCGCGACATCAGCCGCATCGTCGCGAGCGTCGCCTCCAGCCGCGACACCGCGTCCAGCGTGCCGAGCCAGCCGAACTCGCGGGCGCTGACGACGGACAACAGGTACAGCCCGATATTGGTGGGCGAAGTCCGGCGCGCACAAACGGGCTTCGGGTCCTCCTGGAAATTGTCCGGCGGCAGCATCTGATCGTCCGCCGTCACGAACGTCTCGAAATAACGCCAGGTCCGGCGCGCGTCGCGCCGCAGTTGACGCGCATCGTGCGGGGTCACCGCCAGTTCGCCCGCCGGCCGTGGTGCACGGCTCAGCCAATACGCGATCGCCGGCGCGGCGAGCCAGACGAGTGCGAACGGCACGGCCAGCCAGCCCGTATGACGATCGAAGCGCCAGCCCGCCGTCAGGCTGGCAGCCGCGGCAAGCAGCGCGAGCGTCACGCCGCCGCGCATTTGCAGATAGGTGGACGCGAGGGTCCGCCGGTCGCGCGCGCCCGCTGCGGCCGCTGTCGTCCATTCGAGCAGGTGGCGACGGCTGATCCCCAAGCGAAACAGCGTGCGCGCGATCGCGTCGCCCATCGACCACGCCTGCTGCGGCAGCATGACGATCGACAGGCCGAACCGCGTCAACGCGAAGCGCAGCTCCATCGACCACGCATGGAGCACGCTGCGCGTCGTCATCCTGACATGCGTGCGCCGCCAGCGCGGCACCAGTCCGCTCAATACGGGCAACAGGAACGGCAGCGCGATCGTCACCAGCACGAAGGCGCTCCAGCCGAGCGATACGGGGAGCGGCTGCATCCATCCGGCCAGTAGCGCGATCAACATGGCGGGCGCCGTGAGCGTGCGGCGCAGGTTGTCCAGCATCTTCCAGCGGCCGACCGCCGTCAGCCGTTCATGGCCGGAAATCAACCAAGGCAGGAGCTGCCAGTCCCCGCGCGCCCACCGGTGCAGGCGTCCCGCCGCGACGTCGTAGCGGGACGGCGACGCTTCGACGACCTCGACATCCGACGCCAGCCCGGCCCGCGCGAAAATGCCTTCGAACAGATCGTGACTGAGCACCGTGTTCTCCGGCACGCGGCCGGCGAGCACCGCCTCGAACGCATCGACGTCGTAGATGCCCTTGCCCGCATAGGAGCCCTCGTCGAACAGGTCCTGGTAGACATCCGATACGGCCGACACGTAGGGATCGATGCCGTGCGCGCTCGACGACACGCGCTGGAACAGCGACCCCTCGTCGCCGCTTGCGAGGGACGACGTGACGCGCGGCTGAAGCACGCCGTAGCCTTCGACGATGCGCCGGCTCGCCGAATCGAATACCGGCCGGTTGAGCGGGTGCGCCATCTTGCCGACCAGGCGGCGCACGGTATCGCGCAGCAGCCGCGTATCGGCATCGAGCGTGATCACGTAGCGCACGTCAGGCGGCACGCGCGGCGGCCTGCCTGCCAGCGCGACGAACGTCGTGTCCGACGCCCCGCGCAGCAACCGGTTCAGCTCGTGCAGCTTGCCGCGCTTGCGCTCCCAGCCCATCCAGCACCGTTCGCCGTCGTTCCACACGCGCTTGCGGTGCAGCAGCAGAAAGCGCTCGCCCTCGCCCGGCGCCGCCGGATAAAGTCGATTCAACCGGTCGATACCCGCCGCCGCGGATGCCAGCAGCCCATCGTCGCTGTCTGCGTGCGGGGTGGGCGCGTCCACCCAGTCGGAGAGCAAGGCGAAGTAAAGCGCGCCGTCAGGGCTCGCCAGGTGATGAATTTCCAGTTGCTCGATCTGCTCGCCGAGCGCCGCTTCCGTCGTCAGCAGCACCGGCACGACGACCATCGTGCGCAGGCCCGGCGGAATGCCGTCGAGCAAGGCGAGGCCGGGCAGGATCTTCGCACCGACATCGCGCATCACGCTGCGATTGACGAGCGCGATCGCGGTATCCAGCGCGGGTAGCAGGCCGGCGACGCCGAGCCAGATCAGCCAGTGACCGGGCGGCTCGATGCGAGTGAGCCACGCCAGCATGGCCGTGAGCAGCAGTGCCGCAATCAGCCCGATACGGCCGAGATAGCCGCCGAGACCGGCGTGGCGCGTCAGGCGCCGCAACCACAACGCAACGGGCGGCCGATAGCCGATCTCCGCCTCGAACGCGGTGCGGCCGTCCGCCAGCAGGTAGTAACCGGGGTCCGTCTCGCGGGCCGGCACCGCGCCGCCGGCCGGCACGCGGCTCGCCCCTTGCGCCGCTGCATCGGCGACGACGCGACGGGCAATCTCGAGTTCGCTGACGGGCGCGCCGCGGGCAAGCGCTTCCACCGCGTCGCGATACAGGTTGCGCGTGGGGAAATCCATCTCCGCGAAGCCCGGATGGCTGCGCAGCACCTGATCGACCAGGCTGATGCGCTCGAACAGATCGGTCCAGTCCACCTCCGAAATCAGCCGCATGCTGGTGATCACGTTGCGCACGGTCAGGCTGGCGGCGCCCTGCTGATGGTTGACGGAGGCGACGATCTGGTCCGGCGTCGCGCCGCGCGCCGCCAGGTGCCGATGCAGCCACGCCAGCGCCGGCGCGACGGCCGGATCGGGATCATGCAGCCGCTGAATCAGTTGCACCGCGAACGCATCGTGCAATACGGCCTGCTCATAACGGGCGACGAGCGGCTCCGTTTCCACCCGTGCCTGCCCGCGTTCGCCGAGCAGGCGATCCGCGAGCGCGTCGGCGTCGAGTCGCGCGTGCCGATCGTCGATGATCTGGTCCGCGAGTCGCCGCAGGTTTTCGATCAAGACGATCCGCAGCGTGATCGCCACTGCCCACAGTTCGCCGATCGTCAGCGGTTCCACGGCCTGATAGGCGAGCATGAAGCGGCATAGCATATCGGGATCGAAGCGGCTGTCCGTATGGGCGACGAATGACCAGTTGATCTCGAATACGCGCGGATACCCGGCAAACGGCCCGTTGCCGAGCTTGGGCAGTTGCCGGTAATAGCGCGGGGAAAGATCGTCGCGGATCTGCCGTACCTGCTCCGCGACAAGATAGTAGTTGTCGAGCAGCCACTCCGCTGCCGGCGTGATTTCCTCGCCGCGCGCATCCGCGGCCACCGTGTTCCGGTACGCCTTCAGCAGATGATCCGCGTTGTCCTTCAGCCGCGTCGCCAGAGACGGGCCAGAGGGCGCCCCGGGAAGTACCTTCTGCGCACGCGCCAGACTGCCCGCATGCTGCGCAAGCCGTTCATCGCCGAAGAACTCCTCGCGAATCGGCCGTGCATTGCTCCATGGCGATGTCCGGCGTCGCGAAACACGCGCAACGTGAATCTTCAACGCACCTTCTCCCAATGACCGCACCACCCGTCCGGCGTCATACCCGGTGCGTCGCACCATCAACCCGCCTCCGACAGCGATTTCGCGATGGGTTCGAAACGCACGTCGCGATGCTGCGCGGATCGATCGGCGGCGTTCGCGCACGCCATCGACACGAACGCATCGCGAGTCATGCGCAGCGCGCTCGCCGTCATGTCGATGTCGCGCACGATGCGCTTCGGCAGGCACAGCGCGATCCGCACGGAACTCGAGGTCACGCCGGTCAGGTCGATATCGAAGAACCGCCAGATTCCGTTACCCAGGTCGACATCCGACGCCTGCAATATCGCCATGTCCGTGGTCGGCGGCGGCACGAGACGCGCGGAGCGGTCATAGCAGGCCATGACCTGTCGCGCCGCGGCCGCCTGCAACTCGCCATACGAGTCGCCCTCCACATCGATTTCCGGAAAATCCGGAAGCGCGCCGCGATAGCGGGGATTCCCGTGATGCGTGATATAGACCGGATATTTCATGAACCGCTCCCGACAGAAAATGACGACGAACGTCATCATGCGTCGCGGCGGCCCGACGAGTCGGTACGCTGAAGAACAGTCTGCGGGGCACGTTTCGTGGTGACCTGCCCGCCGTTCACACCCCGGATCGCCCGATGCCTCGCCACCCGGTCAGTCAGGCACAACGCGCTCGATCGAGGTACGGCACCGTACCGATCGGCACTGCAATGGCGCGCACACTCACATCAAGGGCCTCTGTCCCTGTTGCCAGAATGCCCAAGACGACCTGGGTGCGGCGTGCTTCATCGCTCATCCGGCAGGCCGTTGTCACCCAAACGGAGCCTCACCATGAATCCCGTCACACTCGTTTTATCGGCTGCGTTCGTCCTCGCGGCATTCGCCGTCGGCGCGTGGGGCTACCTGTATCTCGCGGTCTCCCTTTTTATCGTCGCGGTCCTGATCGCGTTGTCCGTGCGGGTCGCCAACGTCTGGGAAAAGTTCGTGATCCTTCGGATTGGCAAGTTGCAAAGCGTCAAGGGTGCCGGTTTCTTCATGATCATTCCAATCCTGGACAATGTTGTCGCGATCATCGACGAACGTATTCAAACCACCGCCTTCAACGCCGAACAAGCGCTGACCAAAGACACCGTTCCTGTCAATGTCGACGCCGTGATTTTCTGGCACGTCCATGACGCGCAGAAAGCCGCGCTCGCCATCACCGACTACCGGCAAGCCATTGACCGCGTTGCGCAAACCTCACTGCGGGAAATGATCGGGGCATCGATGCTGGCTGCATTGTTGTCGGATCGCAAGGCGGCCGACATGCACTTGCGCGACGAGATTGGCAGAAAGACCGTGGAATGGGGCGTGACCGTCCGCTCGGTCGAGACCCGCGATGTCGCGATCCCGGTCGCGCTGCAGGATTCGATGTCGCGCCAGGCGCAAGCCGAGCGCGAAAAGCAGGCACGGGTGATCCTCGGCTCGGCGGAGGCCGAAATCGCCGCCAAGTTCGTCGAAGCGTCGCAGGTCTACGAAAATCATCCGGGTGCGCTTCAGTTGCGGGCGATGAACATCATCTACGAAACGACGAAGGAACGCGGCGCGACGATCCTGATTCCCAGTGCGATGGTGGACAGCCTGAATCCGGTGCTCGCGCTTGCGATTGCCGGGCATGACGCGGCAGGCGCCGCGCCCGTGCCTTCGCTCAAGACAGCGGCGTAATCGCCAACTGGCATTCACTCCGCTGCGACGCCTTGCGCAGATCGCCCGGCGAGTGCATCGCGCCTCGTCCCGTCAACCGGTACACCTGTTTTGCACTTCGACCCGTGCAACACCTGCCCCCGGAGGGGGCGCGTTCGCCGATTTCGTCGCGGCGCGTGATGGCGAGCCCGGCGCGCAGTCGCGCGCCGTTCGCGCGACGCCCGGGCCTCAGGGTTCGATCAGGCGCGAATGGTCGGTGAAGGCCACGCCCGTGTCGGCCGGGCTCGCGAGCTGCGCGGACTGGCGCGCGGGTTCGCGCGTCGCGGCCAGCCAGCGCGTGAACTCGGCGGCGGTCATGCCGACCGCCGCGGCCGAGCCCGACGACGATGCCGCGGCAAGCGCCGCGTCGTCGTGGCGCGCCGCACGCACCTTCGGCGCGGCGGCACTCGCGGCGGCCGGCGCAACCGATGCGGTTGACGCCGCCGGCGGGCGGGCCGGGGCGATGCGGGCGTGCTTGCGGCTCGGTGCGGTCGCGGGCGTCGGTGCGGCGGCGGGCACGACGGTCGTGACGATCTCCTGCGGGTTCTTCGCTGCCGGGCTATCCGTCTGCATCGCGAACGATTCCTGCCGATCCGCCACCGGCTGCATGCTTTCCGGCGCAACGACGGCGGCCACCGGCGCCGCGACGCCCGCCTCCGGCGTTACCGAGATCGCCGCCTCGTAGAACGTGTCCGGTGACGGCGCACGCTTGCGGATGTCGATGATGTGCGTCGCCGCGACGCATACGGAGCCGAACACGAGGCCGACGAGCAGCGTCATCAGCGTCGGCCGCAACCGGCGCCGGCCGTGCGACGCCGCCCACGCGCGATTCTCGGTGCCGAAATCCGCCGCCCGGACAGCCGCGATGCGCGGCGCCTCGAACGGCTCGCGCGTCACGCGCAGATCGAACACGCTCGGCCGGGGCCGCCGGCTCGCGACGAACGGCGTGCGCCGCCGGCCATACGGCGGCGGCACGTCGGAATATGGATGCGCGAGCGGTAGCGCAAAAACGCCGGTGATGTCCTGCATGCCCATGATGATATTGACGCGGCACTGCACGACGTCCGCCGTGACGACCCGCGCTCCCGTAGAGTGACTCGATGATGGCGAGTATCGCCGTTCGTGCCGCGCGCCGTAAATCGGACCAGGCCGGATCGGCGCGTCGATACCGTCAGCCTGGTCCTACCGGCGGGCGAACGGCCGCGCCGGATGCGCGCACCCCAACCGGCCGCGACGCACATCGATCCCGTCATTCATCGTCAACGCCCGGCGAGCCTGCCGGCCCGTACGCATCGGGCCGATCAGGCAGCGTTCAGAACCGGCCGCGCAGGCCGATGAACACCTCGTTCGACGACAACTTCGACTTCAGCTGCTCGTCGCGCGCGAGCACGCGGTTCGCGAACGTGTTGTAGCCGGTCTCGACGTTGCCCATGTCGACATAGCGATATCCGACATCGATCGAGAAGCGCTTGTTGATCGCATAGCTGACGCCCGCGCCGGCCGAATACGCGAGGTTGGTCTGCGTGCGCGACGCGAAGCGGCGCGTGTCGTTGGTCTGCCAGCCGTCGGCCGATACGATCGCCACGCCCACGCCGAGCGTGCCGTACACCGAGAAACCGCGGCCAAGATCGAAATCCTTGTAGCCGTTCAGCATCAAGCGCTGCGCCGACACGTGGAACTCGTTCGCGTTCGCGTCGAACGGCGCCCAGTAGCTGACGAAGTTGTCGGTGCGCTTGAACGTGTATTCGCCTTCCGCGCGCCAGCCGTTGCCGAACTGGTAGCCGAGCGCCACCGCGCCCGTCACGCTCGAATTGCCGTCGGGGCCGCCGACGCGATTCGTCACGCGCGGGCTCGTCAGTTCCATGTTGGTTGCGTTGTCGAACGCGCCGACCACGCGCGCGGTGGCGTAGTAGCCCGCGTCGCCCGGGTTCTGCCGCTTCGTTTCCGGTGCAATCGTGTCGGCCAATGCAGCGCCCGAGAACAGCAGGGCGAGCGACGACGGGAGGGCGAATTGCTTGATCATGAACAGGCGTCCTTCTCGATGATTCGTGGAAAACCTCATCGTAAGGAGTGCACCGCATTCGCAGAACCCGTTCGCCTACGGGTTGCGCCTCCGTAGCGCTACGGAGGCGACGCCGCCGCGAACGCCGCATAGTCGCGCACGAGTTCGACGAGCGACGCCGCGTGCAGCTTGTCGAACACGTTCGCGCGATACGTCTCCACGGTGCGCGGCGACAATCCGAGCACGCGTGCGATTTCCTTGTTGCTGCGGCCGCGCACGATGCCGTCGAGCACCTCCCGCTCGCGCATGCTCAGCGTGGCGACCCGCGCCGCGCGCAACTGCTCCTCGCCATCACCGTCGCGCCGGTTCTCGTGCTGGCGGATCGCCTGCTGCACGGCGTCGATCAATTCGTCGTCGTCGACGGGCTTGCGCAGGAAGTCGCTCGCGCCGCGCTTGAACGCGCGCCGGCATGCATCGACGTTGCCGTGGCCCGTCAGCACGATCACCGGCAGTGCGCGCCGCGCGCTCAACCGGTCGAGCGCGTCGAGACCGCTCATGCCCGGCATGCGCAGGTCGAGCAGCACGCAGCCGAGCGCGCGATCGTCGGCGTCGGCGAGAAACGCCTGGGCGTCCGCATAACAACGCGTCGGCAGCCCGACCGTGCGCAGCAGCAGCGCGAGACCGTCGCGCACGGGTTCATCGTCGTCGACGATCGCGACGATCGGCATGTCGTGCGGCATCGCTTGTGTCCCGTTCATGCGCCCGCCTCCTCGGCCAGCGGCAGCAGCAGCGTCGCCTCGACGCCGCCCGACGGCCGGTTGCGGATCATCAGCGTGCCGTCCTGCCGCTGCGCGAGCGTGTCGCACAGCGGCAGCCCGAGGCCGAGCCCGTTGTCGCGCGTCGTGAAGAACGGCTCGAACAGGCGCGGCAGCGCGTCGTCCGGTACGCCGGGGCCGTTGTCGACGACGCTGAAGCGATAGTGCCGGCCCGCGCGGCCGCCGCTGATGCGAATCTCGCCGAACGGCATGCCGGCCAGCGCGTCGCGCGCATTGCGGATCAGGTTGTGCAGGATCTGTTCGACCGCGACCGGCTCGGCCACCGGCGCGGCGCGCGGCGCCGCGTTGTGCCACTGCAGCGCGATGCCTTCGCGCGCGAGTTCGTCGCGATGCAGGAACAGCACGGCCTCCATCACCGCATCGGGATCGAGCGCGAGGGCGCGTCCGCCGCCGGCCGACGTCATCGCGCCACGCAGCCGGTCGAGGATCGCCGCCGCGCGCTTGGCCTGCGCGACGCTCGACTGCAGCGCGCGCCGCACGCCGTCGCGTTCGGCCGGCAGGTCGAGCATGCGTTCGGCGGCGCGCGTATGCGCGACGATCGCGGTCAGCGGCTGGTTCAGCTCGTGCGCGATCCCGGCCGCCATCTCGCCGAGCGTGTCGGGGCGGCCGAAGCGGTCGATCCGCTCGCGCGCGTGCTCGCGCCGCCGCGCTTCCCGCAAGCGCCATGCGCCGAGCGCACCCGCGACGAGCAGCGCGGCCACCGCGTTCCACAGCGCGATCGGCAGCCACGGCAGGTCGGCCACGGTCAGCGTGCGCGTGGTCTTCAGCACGAACGCCTGCGGCTGCGCAGGCAGGCGCTTCTCCAGATGCATCGTCCAGCCGAACGGGGTCGCGGGCGCGTCGCGCCGCAGCAGGCCGAAGGTGCGATCGCGCAGTTGCAGCGTCGCCGACGACAGCGCATCGGGCCAGTCGCCCGGCTGCAGCAACCGGCGCGGATCGATCAGCACCGCCCATCCCGTATCGCCGACGAGCCAGTAGCCGCCGTTCGCGTCGAACGTCAGCGCGAACGTCGCGGCGCCGTCGCGCGAGGGCACGCCGGCGGGCAGCCGCCCGCCCGTGCCGAGCCACCCGCCGCCGCGCTGCCGGTGCGCGAGCGCGTCGAGCTGCGGCATGCGCTCGCGCAGGCTGTCGAGCATGTTCGACGGCGGCGCGGACAACGCGGTGGCGCCGAGCGTCGCGAGGATCGCTTCGTGCTGCGCGGCCTTCTGCGCGAGCAGGCGAATCACGATGCTCGAGTTCTGGAAGAAGCGGTCGTGCGCGTCGGCGACGAAGCGCGACGTGACGAACGCCGTGCCGGCCAGGCTGAGTGCGAGCCAGGCGAACAGCACGGCGGCGCGGAGGGAAGGTTTCATTGTCGTTGGCGGAAACGGACGGCAGGCAAAACGCAAGGGATGCGCGGCCGGCGCACCACACATCGCACATGGCGCACGCATCGGCTGCAAGGTTGCATGCGCAACGACATGAAAATGCCGCCGCGCCACGCGGGTTCCGTCACATTGTCGGCACGACGCCGCTGCCCATGGTCCGATAACGCCGACGGCAACGGTCAGCCCCGTCCTAAATCGCGGCACCGCCCGCGCTTTCCGGAAAAAACCTGCAGAAAACCCGCGCACATTCGGACTGGGCCGATGTTCTTGCGATGCCGAACACCCCACAATGGCCTCACCTGCCGCTCGCTGCCTGGATGCGGGCGGCCGGGGTTTCCATAGTCGATATTTGTCCCGCCGCCCCCGGCGGGATCTTTTTTCCGAAGCCGTTGCATCGTGACCGACGCATCTCCGCTCGCCATCGCAATTCTGACGATCGACCACCCGAGCCGCCACGCGTTCGACGATCGCCTGCGCCGCGCCGGATACGGCTACGACCGCCTGCGCATCGACGACATCCTCAGGAAATCCGGCTACCGCCCCACCCGCTTCGAATACCTGCCCGAGCTGCTGTCCGCCTGCGACGCGCGGCCGTTCGACCTGTTCGTCGTGCAGTGCGAATCGGCCTGCTTCCGCACGCTCGAGGCGATCCGCACGCTGCGCGCGCGCTTTTCGGATACCGCGCCGATCCTGTCGATCAGCCAGCGCGACGACAAAACGGCGCGCGCCGTCTGCTTCGCGGCGGGCGCCAACGAGCACCTGCCCTACGCGTCGCCGCCCGAGCTGCTCGTCGCGAGCGTATCGACCTGGCTCCGATGGGCACACCACCGGACCACGCATCATCGGCACTGGCGGGTCGGCCGCTTCGAGTTCGATGCGGCCGAACGCACGATCCGCGTCGGCGGCCGCGAGCACGTGCTGACCGAGAAGCACTTCCAGATCACGACGGCGTTCTTCCTGAACATGGGCCGCGCGCTCGGACGCGCGCACCTGAGCCAGCTCGTGTGGGGCTCGCTCGTCGCGACGGCGAGCCGCCGCGTCGATACGCACGTCGCCGCCCTGCGCGACCGGCTCGAACTCGACGGCCGGCACGGCGTGCGGCTGATGACGATGTACGGGTTCGGCTATCGGCTCGTGATGTGCGAACCGGGCGATACCGGCGGGACCGACGAGGCCAACGAAGCCGACGAGGCCGGCACCCTGCACGACATCGACGGCATGCCCTGAACGCCCGGCCGTGCAAGCGCGGGCCCGCGCTGCCGCCATGCAGCACGGGAACGGGTCCGACTCCATTATCATGGCGGAACCCTGGCCGACTCCCCGCTCCCGATGGACCACCGCGCCGCACCCGATCGCCCGCGCCCGGCCGCCCGCGCCGCGGCCCCTTCCCGCCCGCCGGTCGGCCGCCGGCAGCGCGCGCTGCTCTACGGCGGCGGCATCGCCGTGACGATCGCGATCCTGCTCGCCAGCGGCCTGATGCTGTATGCGGTCGCGAAGGAAACCATCCACGAGCGCTACACGGCGTTCGCCGTGCGCCACTTCCTCGTCCAGTTCGAATTCAAGCTGCGCATGACCGGCATGGTTTCGCTCGTCACCCACGACGAGGCGTTCCACGCCACGCGCGCGACCGACCCCACGCTGGTCGCCGACCTCGACGCCGGGCACGGCCGGCTCGAACTGAAAGGCAGCGAGCGCATCCCGTCGATGCTGGTGCTCGCCGACCTGTCGCCGGCCACGCCGGCAGCGTCGTACGAACGCGATCTCGCGATGGCGAGCGACCTCACCTATCGCGTCGGCGCGTATCTCGCGAACCACGATACCGAGCGCGCCGTCGCGGGCTACGTGTACCGCCCCGATCGCCGCTTCGCGCTGGTGATCCCGGCCCCCGCCGCGGGTTCGGTGGGGGCGGGCGCGGCCGGCGCGTCGGCGTTGCTCGCGCAGGTCGCGGCCGGCCTCGAACCGCCCGCCGCCGGCCGGTTCATCTGGCACGCACCCGCTTACGATCCGGTGCAGCGGCGCGACGTGTTCCGGCTCGTCGGCGCCGCGTATGCCGGCGGCCGGCCGTTCGAGGTGCTCGTGTCGACGCTGCCCGTCGACGTGCTGCGCACGCGCCTGACCACGGAGTACGCGACCAACGGCGCGATCATCGCCGATGCGCAGGGCAACGCGCTGCTGCGCACCGGCGCGGCCGTGAGCGACGCGGCCACGCTCGCCACGCTGAAGCGCCTCGCCGCCCGCACCCGCGCGGCGACCGGCAGCGGCCCGCGCACCGCCTACGGCGGCGGCCTGTTCGCGCTGAGCCAGCCGATCCCCGATACCGACTGGACGGTCGTGCAGGCGTTCACGCTGCGCTCGCTCGCCGCCGCGATCGGCCTGCAGGCCGGCTGGTACGTCGCGGTGATGCTGGCCGCGCTCGCGCTCGTGTGGGGGCTGCTGGTGCTGTTCGACCGCCGCGTGCTGAAGCCCGACGATGCGCGCACGCGCCGCGTGGTCGAAAGCGAGAACCTGAACCGGACGATCGTCGAAGCCGCGCCGTCCGGCATCGCGCTGCTGTCGCTCGCCGACGGCACCGTGCTGCTGCAGAACGACACGATGCGCGCCTACGACGCGCGCATCGCCGCCGCGCCGTCTCTCGCGGCGCGGCTGCTGGCCCGCTTCGACGCGTCGCCCGGCGCGAGCGCGTGGCAATCCGACCTGCACGTCACGCTGCCGGCCGGCGGCGACGAAACCGTCGACCTGCTCGTCAATCTCGTGCGCACCCGCTACCGCGACGCGGACGTCGTGCTGTGCAACTTCTCCGACATCACGTCGCAGAAGAACATCGAGCGCAAGCTCGACGAGGCGCTGCGCGCGGCCGACGCCGCGAACGACGCGAAATCCGCGTTCCTCGCGACGATGAGCCATGAAATCCGTACGCCGCTCAACGCGATCCTCGGCAACCTCGAGCTGATCGGCCGCGAGCCGCTCGCCGACACGCAGCGCGAGCGGCTGCAGACGGTCGAGGGCGCGTCGTCGGTGCTGCTGAACCTGATCAGCGACATCCTCGACCTGTCGAAGATCGAGGCCGGCCAGATGACGATCGAGGCGATCCCGTTCGATCTTGCGGAGGCGATCGAGCAGACCGGCGCAATGTTCGAGCCGCTCGCGACGGCGAAGGGGCTGCAGTACGACGTCGTCGTCGACGATGCGCTCGCGTCGCGCTACGTCGGCGATCCGGTGCGGATCCGGCAGATCGCCGCGAACCTCGTCGGCAACGCGATCAAGTTCACCGACCGCGGCGACGTGACGCTCGAAGTCTATTTGCGCGACGATGCGGACCCGGCGTCGCCCGTCGTGATCGGCGTGAGCGACACGGGCATCGGCATGACCGACGCGCAGCGCGCGGCGCTGTTCCGGCCGTTTACGCAGGCCGATACGTCGATCACGCGCCGCTACGGCGGCACGGGGCTCGGGCTCGCGCTGACCCAGCACCTCACGCAGATGATGCACGGCGCGATCGACGTGAAGAGCGCGCCCGGCGAAGGCAGCACGTTCGTCGTCACGCTGCCGCTGCGCGCGGCGACCGATGCGGAGATCGCGCAGCACCGCGCCGAAACCGCCGACGCGGACGCCGACACCGTCTCAGCGCGGCCGGCGCTGGCCGCGCGCGTGCTCGTCGTCGACGATCATCCGGTGAACCGCACGCTGCAGCAGAGCCAGCTCGTCACGCTCGGCTACGCGGCCGATGCGGCCGACGACGGCGCGTCGGCGTTGCGCCGCTGCGCCGACACGCGCTACGACCTCGTGATGACCGACCTGAACATGCCCGGCATGGACGGCTACACGCTCGCGCGCGTGCTGCGCGCCCGCTACCCCGATTTGCCGGTGATCGCGATCACCGCGCATGCGAGCGCGGCCGAACATGCGCGATGCGCCGAAGCCGGCATCGTCGCGGTGCTCGTGAAGCCGGTGCTGCTCGACACGATCGACCGCACCGTGCGCCGCTTCGCGAAGGTGGCGGCGGCCAGCCAGCCCGCGCGAAACACGCTCGTCGATCTGGCGGAAGGCCCGTTGCCGCCGGACGTGCATCGGTTGTTCAGCGACACGCTCGACCGCTCGCTCGCGGCGATTCGCGATGCGCTCGCGCGTGGCGACGTGCCCGCGCTGCGGGCGGAACTGCATTCGCTGCGCGGCGCGTTCGCGACGATCCACGAGCACGCGGTGGCCGATGCGGTGCGCGACATGCAGGACCTCGTGCAGGCCGGCGATCCGGCCGCGCTCGGGCCGCTGGTCGACCGCACCGAGCGCCTCGCGCGCGACACACTCCGGCGCCGCGCGGCGCAGGCGCCGCAAGCCTGAGCGGCCGCCGGCCGGCGGCTGTTTTTCCTTTCCTCCCAGCCCTCTCCCGGGCCGCCCGTCGCGGCGGCCCGTTCGCGCGTTCGCGCGTGTAGGACCAGCCCTACAAACATCCCTTTCCGAATAGGTTTTGGACGACAGATTCGGACGAGACCGATCCCTACCATTGGCTCATCAACCTGACGAACTGAAAGGAGTAGGGTCAATGAACAAGACGTATCGCAACATCTGGAACACGGCGACAGGCACATGGACGGCCGTGGCCGAAACGGCGCGCTCGCGCTCGAAGGGGTCGGCACGCGCGGCGCGCCAGGCCGTGGCGGCGCTCGCGCTCGGCAGCGCGTCGATCGGCGGCGCGTTCGCGGCGGATGCGTGTACGACCGAGGATGGCATCGCGGGTTCGGTCGATGCGGCAGGTGTGTGCAAGGTCACGGCCCCGCGCACGATCGGCACGGATGCGATCGGTACGGATTCGATCGGCACGACGGCCGCGCTCACCGACGACTACTTCAAGGTCCAGACTGCGACAGGCGGGAGCGTCGGTGCCGTGGCCTCAGGCGCCAACGCCGTTGCGATCGGGCAATCCGTGACGTCTAGCGGTTCCAGTTCGGTTGCGATCGGCTCGGGCACCGCCGCATCCGGCCTTCATTCGATGGCACTCGGGGCGTCTTCGAGCGTCGTCGGAAACAGCAACCTGGCGGTGGGCGATGGTGCAACCGTCACATCGCTGACCACCGCGCCGACGAACGCCATTGCAATCGGCAAGGGCGCCAACGTATCCGACTCAGGGGTGGCCGGAGCCACCGGCTCGATCGCAATCGGCACGAACGCGGCGGCCGGCGGCACGGGCACGATCATGATCGGGACGAGTGCGCGCCATTCGGGCTCCGGCGCGACGGTCGTGGGTACCAATGCGAGCGCGATGGGCGGCGGCGCGGGTGTTGCGATGGGGGTCAACAGTGCGGCCGCTGGCAGTGCTTCGGTTGCGATGGGCCCGGACGCAACAGCCACCGGCACGGGCTCGATTGCAATCGGCAATCAGGCTGCAACCACGGCCGCCAACAGCGTGGCACTCGGCAATACCGCCACGGGCAGCGCCGTCAATACCACCGCGATCGGCAGCAATGCCAAGGCAACCGGTGCCAACGCGACCGCGTTCGGCCAGAGCGCGTCCGCCGGCGGCCAGTCGGCGATCGGCATCGGCTTCCGGGCCAATGCGCAAGGCACCAACGCGGTTACCCTCGGCGTGGATTCCGCGGCCACTTCAACGTCCACCGTGGCGATCGGTGATAGAGCATCGGCAAGTGGTACGTACGGGATTGCGCTTGGGGCCACCAGTGTTGCGAGCGGCAACAATAGCGCGGCAATCGGTAACGGTGCAAAGGCGGCCGGTAGCGGCGACATCGCATTCGGTTTCAATGCCGTGGCAGATCATGGCTCCCCCACCCTCGGCCAGTCCTCGATCGCAATTGGTTCGTATTCGAATGCGACGGGCGCAGGCTCGCTCGCGCTTGGCGGGGTGAATACGGCCAGCGGTTCGAACTCGGTGGCCTTGGGGATTTTCTCTTCGGCGGGCGGCACGAACAGCGTGGCGCTGGGCGCGAATAGCGTGACGGCAGCCGACAATACCGTTTCCGTCGGCTCGGCCACGCTGAAACGCAAGATCGTCAACGTTGCCGCCGGCACCGACGGCACGGACGCGGTCAACGTGGATCAGATGAACGCCGCGGTCGCGGCGGCGGACAATCCGTACATCCAGGTCCTGGGCGCCACCTCGGGTGCGACGGCCGCGGTTGCGACAGGATCGGCTGCAATGGCAATCGGGAATAGCGCATCGGCAACGGGCGCCAATACGCTGGCCCTGGGGTCCGGAGCCACTGCCAGCGCCATCTATGGCGCGGCAATCGGTACCGGCGCAACGGCGGCTGGTAGCGGTGACATTGCATTCGGTTTGAATGCAGTGGCAAATCATGGATCCCCCACCAGCGGCCAGGGCGCGGTCGCAATTGGTGCGTATTCAAATGCGACGGGCGCAGGTGCCGTCGCGCTCGGCGGGTCGAATACGGCCAGTGGTTCGAACTCGGTAGCCTTGGGGATTTTCACTTCGGCGAGCGGTACGAACAGCGTAGCGCTGGGCGCAAATAGCGTGGCGACGGCCGACAATACCGTTTCCGTCGGCTCGGCTTCGCTGAAACGCAAGATCGTCAACATGGCCGCCGGCACGCAAGCCTACGATGCGGTGAACGTCAGCCAGCTCGCGCCGGTCGTGACCGCACTCGGCGGTGGCGCAACCATCGATCCGACGACGGGCGCCGTGACCGACCCGACGTACACGCTCACCAACGGCGGCGCGCAAACGACGGTCGGGGGCGCACTCGGTGCACTCGACGGCGCGCTCACGACCGCCAACGGCAACATCGCACGCAACACGGGCGACATCACGACGATCAACACCAAGCTCGACGGCCTGTCGAACGGCACGGTCGGCCTCGTCCAGCAATCGGCTGCCGGTGCTGACCTGACGGTCGGCGCGAGCACCGACGGCGCAGCCGTCGACTTCACCGGCACGGCCGGCGCTCGCAAGCTGACTGGCGTCGACGCAGGCACGGTCTCGGCGTCGAGCAAGGATGCGGTGAACGGCTCGCAACTGCACGGCGTGGCGGGCAGCGTTGCATCGGCCATCGGCGGCGGTTCCGTCGTGAACGCCGACGGTTCGATCTCGGCGCCGAGCTTCACGGTAGGCGATGGCAGCGGTGGCACGACCACGGTCCGCTCCGTCGGCGGTGCGGTAGCCAACCTCGACGGTCGTGTGACGACGAACGAAGGCGACATCGCATCGCTGGCCGACCAGATCGGCAACGGCACGGTCGGCCTCGTCCAGCAATCGGCTGCTGGCGCGGACATCACGGTCGGCGCAAGCACCGACGGCACAACCGTCGACTTCACCGGCACGGCCGGCGCACGCAAGCTGACCGGCGTCGATGCAGGCACGGTTTCGGCATCGAGCACGGATGCGGTGAACGGCTCGCAACTGCACGGCGTGTCGAGCAGCGTCGCATCGGCCATCGGCGGCGGTTCCGTCGTCAATGCCGACGGTTCGATCTCCGCACCGAGCTTCACGGTCGGCGACGGCAGCGGAGGCACCACCGCGGTTCGCTCGGTCGGCGCCGCGGTCACCAACCTCGACGGTCGTGTGACGACGAACGAAGGCGACATCGCATCGCTGGCCGACCAGATCGGCAGCGGCACGCTCGGCCTCGTCCAGCAATCGGCTGCTGGCGCGGACATCACGGTCGGCGCAAGCACCGACGGCACAACCGTCGACTTCACCGGCACGGCCGGCGCACGCAAGCTGACCGGCGTCGATGCAGGCACGGTTTCGGCATCGAGCACGGATGCGGTGAACGGCTCGCAACTGCACGGCGTGTCGAGCAGCGTCGCATCGGCCATCGGCGGCGGTTCCGTCGTCAATGCCGACGGTTCGATCTCCGCACCGAGCTTCACGGTCGGTGACGGCAGCGGCGGCACCACTACGGTTCGCTCGGTCGGCGCCGCGGTCGCCAACCTCGACGGTCGCGTGACGACGAACGAAGGCGACATCGCGTCGCTGGCCGATCAAATCGGCAGCGGCACGCTCGGCCTCGTCCAGCAATCGGCTGCCGGCGCTGACATCACCGTCGGCGCGAATACCGACGGCGCAGCCGTCGACTTCACCGGCACGGCCGGCGCACGCAAGCTGACCGGCGTCGATGCAGGCGCGGTCTCGGCGACGAGCACCGACGCGGTGAACGGCTCGCAACTGCACGGCGTGTCGAGCAGCGTCGCATCGGCCATCGGCGGTGGCTCGATCGTCAACGCCGACGGCTCGATCTCCGCACCTAGCTTCACGGTCGGTAACGGCAGCGGCGGCACCACCACGGTTCGCTCGGTCGGCGGCGCAGTCGCCAACCTCGACGGTCGTGTGACGACGAACGAAGGCGACATCGCATCGCTGGCCGACCAGATCGGCAGCGGCACGGTCGGCCTGGTTCAGCAATCGGCTGCTGGTGCTGACATCACCGTCGGCGCGAACACCGACGGCGCAGCGGTGAACTTCACCGGCACGACCGGCGCTCGCAAGCTGACCGGCGTCGACGCAGGCGCGGTTTCCGCATCGAGCACCGACGCGGTGAACGGTTCGCAACTGCACGGCGTGGCCGACAGCGTCGCATCGGCGATCGGCGGCGGCTCCGTCGTGAACGCCGACGGTTCGATCTCGGCGCCGAGCTTCACGGTCGGCGACGGCAGCGGCGGTTCGACCACGGTCCATTCGATCGGCGACGTCGTGACCAACATCGACGGTCGCGTGACGACGAACGAAGGCGCGGTGGCGTCGCTGGCCGACCAGATCGGCAGCGGCACGCTCGGCCTGGTTCAGCAAGCTGCCCCGGGCGCCAACCTGACGGTCGGCGCGAACACCGACGGCGCTGCGGTGAGCTTCGTCGGCACGGCTGGCGCACGCAAGCTGTCGGGCGTCGCGAACGGCGTGAACGACGACGATGCGGTGACGATCGCCCAGTTGAAGGCGACGGGCCTCATCGACTACACGGGCAAGGAAATCGCGGCCGTGACGTATGACGACATCTCGCTTGCCAGCGTGACCTTCGGCGGTTCGGATGGCACCAAGCTGCTCAACGTCGGGCCGGGCCTGATCGCGGCGGGCAGCATGGAAGCCGTGAATGGTGGTCAGTTGCACGACCTCCAGGATCAGTTCGCGCGGAAATACGCCGAACTCGACGGCCGGGTCGGCGAACTCGAAACCGGTGGCGGTTCGGGTGGCGGCGGTGGTGGTGACGGTGGCGGCAGCGTTGGCCCCGGCACCGGCGGCGATGGCTCGCTCGTCGTCGGCGACGGCTCCGCAGCCTCGGGCGAGAACAGCTCGGCGATCGGCCAGGGTTCGGCCGCATCGGGTGACGGCAGCACGGCGGTCGGCCAGGGTTCGAACGCATCGGGCGGCAACAGCTCGGCGATCGGCCAGGGTTCGAACGCATCGGGCAGCAACAGCTCGGCGATCGGCCAGGGCGCGGTGGCTTCGGGCGAAAGCAGCACCGCCATCGGCCAAGGTTCGAGCGCGACCGGCAGCGGTTCGGTGGCGATCGGCGCGGGCTCCGTGGCGACCGAAGCGAACACCGTGTCGTTCGGTGACGGCACCGCCGCAGGCAACCGCCGGCTCGTGAACGTCGCGGACGGCGTCAACGCCAGCGACGCGGCGACGAAGGGTCAGCTCGATCGTGCAATCAACGGCATGCAAGGCCAGATCAACGACGTCGCGAAGAACGCGTACGCCGGGGTCGCGGCAGCGATGGCGATGCCGAACCTGACGCCGTCGCAGCCGGGCAAGACCGTCGGCGCGGCCGGCGCCGCGAACTACAAGAGCGGCTCGGCGATCGCGGCCGGTGCGACCTACCGGACGCGCGACGGCAAGTGGCTGATGAACGGCGCCGTGTCCGTCACGTCGACGGGCGATGCAGGCGTGCGTGCCCAGGTCGGCTACGAGTTCTGACCGGACGGCTTCGCCTCGCGCGGAGCATCGACCCGAAGCGGGGGAGCGATCCCCCGCTGGTTCGGCCGACGGCCAGTGACGGTTCCGAACGAGCCGCCACCGGCCGTCGGCGCGACGACATCGCGTCCGGCCTGCTTGCACGCCGGACGCTCATGCATTCGTGCCGACCTCCGCCGCACGGCACCCGTCGCGCGGCGCAACATGCAGGTACAACCGACATGCCAGGAAACTTCCCCATCCGCATCGTGATCGCCGACGACCATCCGGCGGTGGTCATCGGCGCGCGCTACGAACTGTCCGCGACGAATACGCTCTCGGTGGTCGCAAGCGCCAACAACTCGACCGAACTGATGGAAACCCTCGCGAGCCATCCGTGCGACGTGCTCGTGTCCGACTACGCGATGCCGGGCACCGAATACGGCGACGGCCTCGCGATGTTCTCCGCGATCCTGAAGCGTTACCCGAATCTGCGCATCGTCGTGATGACGATGATGGAGAACGCGGTGGCGCTGCGCGCGCTGCTCGACCTCGGCATCGCATGCGTGGTCAGCAAGTCCGACATGACGAGCCACCTGACGATGGCGATTCACGCGGCCTATACGAACGGCCGCTACCTGTCGCCATCGATGGACCGCATCCTGCGGGCCGCCGGCAACACGGGCGGCAAGGCGCCGGCGCTGTCCGCGCGCGAGCTGGAAGTGATCCGCCTGTTCGCGTCGGGCCTGTCGGTCAACGACATCGCCGAGCAATTGAGCCGCAGCAAGAAGACGATCAGCACGCAGAAGAGTTCGGCGATGCAGAAACTGGGCATCGAGCGCGACGTCGATCTCGTCCGCTACGCGATCGCGTGCGGGCTGGTGTCCGACTACGGTTATGCGACGCCGCTGCCGGCCATCGACGAAACCCCGCGCTGACGCCACGACGACGACGCCGGCCCACGGCCGGCCGCCCGGACGAACGATCCGGCACCCGATCCTGACCGGCCCGCCGGTCAGGCCGGATCGGTGTGCCCGTCCCCTTCCCCTGCCTGCTCCGCCGGCTTGCCCTCACCGCCGGACGCCGCGACGATCCCGTGCTCCATCGCGTAGCGCAGCAGGTCGATATCCTTTTCCACACCGAGCTTCTGCATCGCGCGCGCCTTCTGCGTGCTGATCGTCTTCTTGCTGCGGCTCAGTTGCTCGGCGATCTCGTTGACGGTCATCCCCTGCGCATACAGCCGCACGACCTCGATCTCGCGGCTGCTCAGGCTCGGCGCCTGGTCGACGATCCGCGCGCTCGAATGCGCGGACAGCGTGCGCACGACCTTCTCCACCGACGGCGAATAGTAGGTGCCGCCCGTCGCGGCCGCATGCACGGCCGGAATCAGGTGGTCGATCGCATCCGACTTGCTGACGATGCACGCGATACCGAGCCGCACCAGCGCGCCGACCACCGCCGCGTTGTCGAGCATGGTCAGCACGACCAGCTTCACGGCCGGGTAATTGCGTTGCAGGTAGGAAAACAGCGCGATGCCGTCGCCGTGCGCGTTGCCGGGCATCGCGTAGTCGGACACCAGGACGTCGCACGCACCTGCATCGAGCAGCGCGATCAGCTCGGTCGAATTGCCGGCCGTGCCGGCGAGCCGGATCGTCGGCACCGACGACAGCCCATGCTGGACGCCGACGAGCGTTGCCGGATGGTCGTCGGCCAGTACCACACGTATCTGATAGCTTCCCATAGTCGTCCGAGTATTCACCGCTGTCGCGGGGGGCCGAACGGCCGCCCGATTGCCGGCGACGGCGCATGCGCGCCGTTCTTTCTGGATCGTAATTGGGCGCTAGTTTCGCATGAAACCGGGGCGATCAGACAAGGATCGGACGGGAGCGGCCGCCACAACGCGCGCCGCAAAAGGAAAAAGCCGCCGGCTCGATCGGAGCGGGCGGCTTGGCATGCCTGCCGGGACAACGGGGTGCGGCGGTCGATTGCGCCCCGTTCCTCCATCGGCTCGTGACCGACGAAGGCCCTGGCGGCGCCGGCGAACCGGCGCCGCGATACGTCAACGCGTCATTTCACGTCCAGGCGGATCTCGACGCGGCGGTTCTGCGCGCGGCCGTCGGCCGTCGCATTGGATGCCACGGGGTCGGCCGCGCCGAGGCCCTCGGCGGAGAACGAGCGGGCCTGCAGACCGTTCGAGCGCAGGTAGTTCACCACGGTGCGCGCCCGCGCTTCCGACAGCGTGCGGTTATGCGCGGCGCTGCCCGTCGAATCGGTGAAGCCGGTGATCGCGACGCGCGCGAATTCCACGCCGCGGTTGGCCGCGATGAAGCGATCGAGGTCGTTGCGGGCCTGCGACGTGAGCGCCGCGCTGTCGGTCGCGAAATTCGCGTCGCCCTGCAGCAGCACCTGGCGTTGCGGAACCGGTTGCGGCGCAGGCTGCGGGGCCGGTGCCGGTGCAGGCTGCACGACCGGCTGCGGCTTGCCGCACATGAACGTGATTTCGCGCGGGTCCTTCATCGGCGCACGGCTGTACACGCGGTCGATCATCTCGAGCGGCGTGAAGCCCTTGCCCTGGCAGAACTCTTCCGCCGCGCGCGCACACGCATTGGCGCTGCCGAGCAGCCCGTCGCAGCTCACGCGGAACACGTTGTCCGGCTTGCCCGGAATCGATACCGCGCGAATGTCGTAAGTGAGCCCCGATTGCGTCGTACACGCACCGAGCACCATCGCGAACGCGCCGATCGACGCGACGCGCAAAAGCTTTGAAGTCATGGTCTTGAATGGGCGTCCGCCCGCAGGCGGACGCGCTTGTATGAGAGGGTTGAAAGATCGGAACGGCGTTGCACGGGCGGGGCGCATGGCCCCGCCCCGCGCATTACCACTGGTACGACGCACCCACGCCAACCGTGTTGCCGCCGCTCGACAGACCCACGCCGGCCTTCATCTTCAGGTTCTGCGTGATGCGGGCTTCGCCGCCGAACGCCACTGCCTGATAGCCCTTGTAGGTCGCGCCGCCGACACCGAACGACAGCGTCTTGCCCGGATCCACGCCCGGAATCATCGTCAGCGCAGTGGCTGCCGCAATACCCGAGTACGCGTTCTTCGACACGTCGTTGATCTGGCTCCCCAGACCGCCGACCGCGCGATCGAGCTGACCCTTCGTCGCGGCGTCGTTCGCGCCCACGCCGTCGGCGATGTTCACGATGCGGCGGTTGCCGGTGTCGGTGCCGTTGCCGAACGAGACGGTGTTCGCTTCGTTCGCCACGGAGCCCGAGCCGATCGCCACCGAACCGCTGCCGGTTGCGTTCGAGCCCTGGCCGATCGCCGTCGCGTTCTCGCCGTTCGCAGCCGAACCCGAGCCGATCGCCGTGCCGCCGGCTGCACCCACCGTCGAACCGGAGCCGATCGCCGTGCCGTTGTTCACGCCGGTGCCGATGGTCGACGCGCCGGAGCCCGCTGCCACGTTGCCGGTGCCGGTGCCGGCGTTCGCCGCCAACGAGCCGCCCGCGGTCTGGTCGGTCGCGCCGAAGTACGGGCTATCGCCCGAACCGCCGCCGTTGCCACCGCCGCTGCCGGGGTTCTGCTCGAGTGCGCCGACACGGTCGTCGAGGCCGCTGAACCGGTCGCTCAGCTCGGTCAACTGCCCGTAGTTCACGGCGTCGTACCGGCTTGCGCCGTCCGCGACGTTCGTCAGCCGCACCGGTGCCGCGCCCGACCCACCGAGGGTCACCGAACCGTAGTTCGGCGTGCCGTCGCGGTTCAGGTCGTAACGCACCGCGAGCGAATCGGTCGCGCCATAGGCCGCCGCCGCTTGCACGGCTTCCGCCACGGTCGAGTACTTCTGGCCGTTCACTTCGATCGCCGTGTTCGCGAGCGCGCCGTTCGCGTCGACCGTCGTGCCGCCACCGATCGTTTCCGCCACGCTCTGCGCGGTGCCATGCAGTTGCGAGCCGTTGATCGCGTCCGTGCTGGTCGCGCTCACCGCACCCGCCGCCACGTTCGTGATCGTCGTGCCGTTCGTGCCCTTCAACTTGACTTCGTTGAAGTTCGCCGATTCGTCATCGTTCGTGCTGTACGTCACTGCCAGCGACGTCAGGCCCGAACCCGGGTTCGTCGGATCGACCGGCGCGACGAGGCCCGCGCCCTTCAGCTGGGCCACGTTCACCGCATCGGTGTCGTCCGTACCGGCCGCGACGTTCTTCACCTGCACCGGGCCGGCCGACTTGCCGCCGCCCAGCGTCACCGCGTTGTAGTTCGGCGTGCCGTCCGCGTTGCGGTCGTAAGTCACCGCGGCGATCGATTGACCGGTCACCGGATCCACCAGCCCCGAATCGGCAAGCTGGTTGTTGATCAACGTGATGTTCTTCGTGTTGGTCACGACACGACCATCCAGGTTGTCCAGTGCGTCGCCGACGTTGCGGTAGTCGGCCTTCGCCGTGACATCCGCCGGATCGGTCAGCGAGTAGGTCGGCGCCGTCACGTTGCCACTGGCGTCGACGGTCGAGCCGCCACCCAGCGAATCCGCGACGCTCTTCGACACGCCATACAGCTGCGAGCCGTTCACCGCGTCCGTGCTGGCCGTGTTCACCGCACCCGCCTTCACGTTCGTCAGCGTCGTGCCGTCCGTGCCCCTCAGCTTCACTTCGTCGAAGTTCGCCGAACCATCGTCGTTCGTGCCGTACGTCACCGCCAGCGACATCAGGCCTGCACCCGGATTGGTCGGATCGACCGGCGCAACCAGGCCCGAATCCTTCAGCTGACCGACGTTCACCGCGTCATGACGATCCACGCCATCCGCCACGTTCGACAGCGTCACCGGGCCGGCCGACTTGCCACCGCCCAGCGTCACCGTGTTGTAGTTCGGCGTGCCGTCCGTATTACGGTCGTACGTCACTGCGGCGATCGACTTGCCGTCGTCGCCGATCAGGCCCGAGCCCTTCAGCTGGCTCACGTTCACTGCATCCGTGTCGGCAACACCCGCCTTCACGTTTGCGAGCGTCGTGCCGTTCGTACCCTTCAGCTTGACCTCATCGAAGTTCGCCGAGCCGTCGGCGTTCTTGCCGTACGTCACCGCCAGCGACGTCAGGCCTGCGCCCGGATTGGTCGGATCGACCGGCGCAACGAGGCCCGAGTCCTGCAACTGACCCAGGTTCACCGCGTCATGACGATCCACGCCATCCGCCACGTTCGACAGCGTCACCGGGCCGGTCGACTTGCCACCGCCCAGCGTCACCGCGTTGTAGTTCGGCGTGCCGTCCGCGTTGCGGTTGTATGTGACCGCAGCGATCGCCTGGCCATCGTCGCCGATCAGGCCCGAGCCCTTCAACTGGCTCACGTTCACTGCATCCGTGTCGGCAACACCCGCCTTCACGTTTGCGAGCGTCGTGCCGTTCGTGCCGCCACCCAGCGTGACCTTGTCCTTCGTCGCGCTGTCGTACGTCACTGCCAACGACGTCAGGTTGCCGTTGCCGTCGTCGCCCACCAGGCCCGAACTCTTCAGTTGGCCGAGGTTCAGTGCGTCGCCGTCGTCGGTTGCATCCGCCACGTGCTTCAGTTGCGTCGGGTTCGTGCCGTTACCCAGCGTCACCGAACCGTAGTTCGGCGTGCCGTCCGTATTACGGTCGTACGTCACCGCGGCGATCGCCTTCCCGTCGTCGCCGATCAGGCCCGAGCCCTTCAGCTGGCTCACGTTCACCGCGTCCTTGTCCGCAACGCCGGCCTTCACGTTCGCAAGCGTCGTGCCGTCCGTGCCCTTCAGCTTCACTTCGTCGAAGTTCGCCGAATCGTCCGCGTTCTTGCTGTACGTCACCGCGAGCGATGCCAGGCCTGCACCCGGGTTCGTCGGATCGACCGGCGCAACGAGGCCCGAATCCTGCAACTGACCCAGGTTCACCGCGTCTTGACGATCCGTACCGTTCGCCACGTGCTTCAGCTGCGTCGGGTTCGTACCGTCGCCCAGCGTCACCGAACCGAGGTTCGGCGTGCCATCCGCGTTACGGTCGTACGTCACCGCGGCAATCGACTTGCCGTCGTCGCCGATCAGGCCCGAGCCCTTCAGTTGGCTCACGTTCACCGCGTCCTTGTCCGCAACGCCTGCCTTCACATTCGACAGCGTCGTGCCGTCCGTGCCGCCGCCCAGCGTGACCGTGTCCTTCGTCGCGCTGTCGTACGTCACCGCCAACGACGTCAGATTGCCGTTGCCGTCGTCACCCACCAGACCCGAGCTCTTCAGCTGGCCGAGGTTCAGTGCGTCGCCGTCGTCGGTTGCGTCCGCCACGTGCTTCAGTTGCGTCGGATTCGTACCGTTACCCAGCGTCACCGAACCATAGTTCGGCGTGCCGTCCGTGTTACGGTCGTACGTCACTGCGGCGATCGACTTGCCGTCGTCACCGATCAGGCCCGAGCCCTTCAGCTGGCTCACGTTCACTGCGTCCGTATCGGCAATACCGGCCTTCACGTTGGCGAGCGTCGTGCCGTTCGTACCCTTCAGCTTCACTTCGTCGAAGTTCGCCGAACCGTCGGTGTTCGTGCCGTACGTCACCGCCAGCGACGTCAGACCCGCACCCGGATTCGTCGGATCGACCGGCGCAACGAGGCCCGAATCCTGCAGCTGACCCAGGTTCACCGCGTCTTGACGATCCGTACCGTTCGCTACGTGCTTCAGCTGCGTCGGGTTCGTACCGTCGCCCAGCGTCACCGAACCGTAGTTCGGCGTGCCGTCTGCGTTACGGTCGTACGTCACCGCAGCAATCGCCTTGCCGTCGTCGCCGATCAGGCCCGAGCCCTTCAGCTGGCTCACGTTCACCGCGTCCTTGTCGGCAACACCCGCCTTCACGTTCGACAGCGTCGTGCCGTCCGTGCCGCCGCCCAGCGTGACCTTGTCCTTCGTCGCGCTGTCGTACGTCACCGCCAGCGACGTCAGGTTGCCGTTGCCGTCGTCGCCCACCAGGCCCGAGCTCTTCAGCTGGCCGAGGTTCAGCGCGTCGCCGTCGTCGGTTGCGTCCGCCACGTGCTTCAGTTGCGTAGGGTTCGTGCCGTTACCCAGCGTCACCGAACCATAGTTCGGCGTGCCGTCCGAGTTACGGTCGTACGTCACCGCGGCGATCGCCTTGCCGTCGTCGCCGATCAGGCCCGAGCCCTTCAGCTGGCTCACGTTCACTGCGTCCTTGTCGGCAACACCGGCCTTCACGTTTGCCAGCGTCGTGCCGTCCGTGCCGCCGCCCAGCGTGACCGAACCAAGGTTCGGCGTGCCGTCCGCGTTACGGTCGTACGTCACTGCAGCAATCGCCTTGCCGTCGTCACCGATCAGGCCCGAGCCCTTCAGCTGGCTCACGTTCACCGCGTCCTTGTCGGCAACACCCGCCTTCACGTTCGACAGCGTCGTGCCGTCCGTGCCGCCACCCAGCGTGACCGAACCGAGGTTCGGCGTGCCGTCCGTATTACGGTCGTAAGTCACCGCGGCAATCGCCTTGCCGTCATCACCGATCAGGCCCGAGTCCTTCAGCTGGCTCACGTTCACCGCGTCCTTGTCAGCAACACCCGCCTTTACGTTCGACAGGGTTGTGCCGTCAGTGCCGCCACCCAGCGTGACCGTATCCTTTGTCGCGCTGTCGTACGTCACCGCCAACGACGTCAGGTTGCCCTTGCCGTCGTCGCCCACCAGGCCCGAGTTTTTCAGCTGGCCGAGGTTCAGCGCGTCGCCGTCGTCCGTCGCATCCGCGACATGCTTCAGTTGCGTCGGGTTCGTACCGTCGCCCAGCGTGACCGAACCGTAGTTCGGCGTACCGTCCGTATTACGGTCGTACGTCACCGCAGCGATCGCCTTGCCGTCGTCGCCAATCAAACCCGAGCCCTTCAGCTGGCTCACGTTCACCGCATCCTTGTCCGCAACGCCGGCCTTCACGTTCGACAGGATCGTGCCGTCCGTGCCGCCGGCCAGCGTGACCGAACCGAGGTTCGGCGTGCCGTCTGCGTTGCGGTCGTACGTCACTGCAGCAATCGCCTTGCCGTCATCGCCGATCAGGCCCGAGCCCTTCAGCTGGCTCACGTTCACCGCATCCTTGTCCGCAACGCCTGCCTTTACGTTCGACAACGTCGTGCCGTCCGTGCCGCCACCCAGCGTGACCGAACCGAGGTTCGGCGTGCCGTCCGCGTTACGATCGTAAGTCACCGCAGCAATCGCCTTGCCGTCATCGCCGATCAGCCCCGAGTCCTTCAGCTGGCTCACGTTCACCGCGTCCGTGTCGGCAACACCCGCCTTCACGTTCGACAGCGTCGTGCCATCCGTGCCCTTCAGCGTGACCACTTCGAAGTTCGGCGTACCGTCGCCATTCACGCCGTAGGTCACCGCCAGCGGATTCGTGCCACCGCCCAGGTTGGACAGCGCATTCAGCGCATCGCCCACATTGCGATAGGTGGTGCCGCCGATGGTGTACGTCGGATTCGTGATGGAACCGTCCGCGCCGACCGCTGCATTGCCGCCGAAGGCTGCCACGGCGTCCTTCAACTGGCTCACGTTCACCGCATCCGTATTTTCCGTACCGCGCGCGACATAAATGATCTGACGCTGCTGCCCCGTCGAGCCCACCGAGATCGAGTTCAGTCGATCCGCCACCGAGTTGGAGCCCAGCGCGACCGAGTTCAACGCCGTGCTTGTGACGTTGGCCTGACGGCCGATGGCGATCGAGTTCGTGGCGAGCGGGTCAACCTGCGCGGTCGTGCCGAATGCCAGGGAATCGGACGCATTGGCCCGCGCCGTATTACCGAGTGCAATGGCGTTGACGCCCGCGGCTCGTGCGTTGAAGCCCGCGGCGATAGCGTTGTTGCCCGTAGCGCCCGTGCCGTTGCCCAACGCGAGTGCGTTCGTACCGGACGCCGAGCCGTGTCCCAATGCGACCGCGCCCGTAGCCGCTGCCGATGCACCCGCGCCGAGCGCGACCGCACCGGAACCCGTCGCGATCGACTGTGCGCCGATTGCGATCGACGTATCGCCGGTCGCGCTGGCTTCCGCGCCAATCGCCACGCCGAACGTGCCCGGACGAACAAATGCGTTGTCGCTGCCGTCGCCAAGGCCGTCGACCTGAACATACGGATCCGTGCCCGCGAGCGTGCCGATCGCGTCCAGTCGGCTGTTCACGTCCTGGATCGCTTGCTTGGTCGTCGTGTTGACGTTGTCGATGGCCGCCTGCGTGTTCGTCGACGAGACACCCAGCAAGTCGTTGACCTGGCCGAGGGTCGCCGCATCGCTGTCGGCTTCGCCGTTCTGCACGTTCGTGATTCGACGTTGCAGGCCCGTTGCGCTATTACCGACGGAAACGGTGCGGATCTCGTCCGCGACCGAGCCGAGGCCCAGTGCGATGGCGTTGAGGCCCGTCGCCTGCGCGGCGACACCCGTGCCGCGCCCGCCGATATACGGGTTACCGTTCGCCACGCTCTGCTGCAACTGCTGCACGTTGACCGCATCGGTCGCCGCGACACCCGCGGCAACGTTCGATACCTTCACCGGGCCGGTCGAATTGCCGCCGCCCAGCGTCACTGCGTTGTAGTTCGCCGTGCCGTCCGTGTTACGGTCGTACGTGACCGCGGCAATCGCCTTGCCGTCGTCGCCGATCAGGCCCGAACCCTTCAGCTGGTTCACGTTCACCGCGTCCTTGTCGTCGACGCCGGCCTTCACGTTCGACAGCGTTGTGCCGTCAGCCCCCTTCAGCTTCACTTCGTCGAAGTTCGCCGAACCGTCCGCGTTCGTGCCGTACGTCACCGCGAGCGACGTCACGCCCGCACCCGGGTTCTTCGGATCGACCGGTGCGACCAGGCCCGAATCCTGCAACTGACCCAGGTTCACCGCGTCTTGACGATCCACGCCATCCGCCACGTGCTTCAGTTGCGTCGGGTTCGTGCCGTCGCCCAGCGTCACCGAACCATAGTTCGTCGTGCCGTCCGTATTACGGTCGTACGTCACCGCCGCAATCGCCTTGCCATCGTCGCCGATCAGGCCCGAGCCCTTCAGCTGGCTCACGTTCACTGCGTCCTTGTCGGCAACGCCGGCCTTCACGTTCGCAAGCGTCGTGCCGTCCGTGCCGCCGCCCAGCGTCACCTTGTCCTTCGCCGTAGTGTCGTACACCACCGCCAACGATTCGCCCGTATCTGGGTCGATCACACCGCCACCCTTCAGTGAATCCTCCAGCGAACCGACGCGCGTGTTCGTCGCGAACAGTTGCGAACCGTTCACGGTGTCCGTGCTCGTGCCCGACAGCGTACCGTCCGCGACGTTGGTGATCTTGCGTTCGTTGCCGACGCTGCCAACCGATACGGTGTTGGACGCAGCGATCGATCCGTTACCCAACGCGACCGAATTGCCGCCGGCCGCAGTTGCATTAACGCCCAACGCAACTGCGTCCGCAACGGCATGCGCGTTAGTGCCGAGCGATGTGCCGTTCAGGCCAGCCGCCGATTTCGTACCGATAGCCGTTGCGTTCGCATTTTGCGCACGTGCACCCTGGCCGATTGCCACGCCATCCTGCGCAGCAATCACGTCATTGCCGATTGCAATGCTGTTGGCCATGCCTGCCGTAGCGCTACTGCCGATCGCGACGCCGCCGGCCACGAACGTTTTCGCGTTCGAGCCGATGGCAACCGAACCGGCGCCCGTGGCACTTGCAGCATCGCTGCCGTCGCCTGCGCCGTTCGCCTTGAAGTACGGGCTGTTGCCGTCGACAGTCGCGATGGCCGCGTTCAGTTGGGCGACGTTCACCGCGTCGTAGTCTTGCGTACCGGCCGCGACGTTCGCGATCTTGCGCTTCAGCGAGTCCGAGCCGACGGAAACCGTATTGTCGGCCGTTGCCACGCTACTCGCGCCCAGCGCTACGCTGTTCGCGCCGGTCGCCAAGCTGTAAACCCCCAAGGCCGCCGAGTTCGTACCACTGGCGGTATTCGCCCCGCCGAGCGCGAGCGCGCCCGGGCCAGTCGCATTTGCCAACGCACCAATTGCGATCCCGCTCCGGCCGTCGGTGGCGGACCCATGATTCGCCACTGCATTGAAACCGAACGCGAGGTCACCGCTACCGGCTGCCGTTGCACCGATACCGATTGCCGTGCCGTTGTTGCCGCTCGCAACACTGGTGGCCCCGAGCGCAATCCCGCCCGTGCCGCTGGCAGACGCCCTTTGGCCGAGCGCGACCGTGTTCAGGGCCGATGCATTGGCAGCATTGCCCACCGCAGTGGCATTGGTCGCGCCAGCAACGGCCAGAGAGCCGAGTGCCACCGTATTGTTCGCGTTGGCGTGCGAATTCACACCTGCCGCAATGGAGTTAATGCCTGTCGCTTCCGCACGCGTGCCGAGCGCCACCGCATTATCCGCGGATGCCAGCGAACTGCCACCGAGCGCAACGGCCGAAGTCCCGGTGCCGCTCGCATTCGCGCCGATAGCAGTCGCGCTATTGCCTGCCTGCGCCGCTACCGCCGGGGCGTACGTCCCTGATCTGACGTTTATGTACGGATCGTCGGTAGCCGCGATCGCGGCGTTCAGCTGATTCACGTTAACGGCGTCCGTACCCTCCGTCCCGGCAGCCACGTTCGTGATCTGACGCTGCTGCGCCGCCGATCCGACAGACACCGCATTGGCGCGATTCGCCACACTGTTCGTGCCCAATGCGATGGACGAAGCCGCGCTGGCCGTCGAGTTGGTACCGAGCGAAACACCAGAGCTTCCCGAAGCCATCGCGCCGTAACCCACCGCGACCCCGCCTCCGCCACCCATCGCGCTTGCTTCGCCGCCGAGAACCGTCGCGGAAGAGCCCGAATGCCGCGCGTTCGTACCGATCACGATCGAACCGGTACCGGCAGCCGTTGCACTGTTGCCGATCGCGATCGAACCGTTCGCGCCCGTCACGTCGCCGTCGATTGCCCTGGCGCCCGTTCCGATCGCAATCATGTTCGTCGGAACAAAACGACCGGTCTGCGCGACGGCGGCTCCGCCGCCCACCGCCAGGTTGCCGGTACCAATCGCCGATGCGAATGTCCCAAGCGCCGTGGAGTTGGTGCCGGTCGCCGCTGCGCCACGCCCCAAAGCCGTCGCTGACGCGCCGGTGGCGGCAGCGCCCACGCCAACAGCCGTTGTTTCCAATCCGGTCGCTCGCGCGAGCGTACCGAGCGCCACCGCATTTTGCGCGCTTGCTACCGTATTGCCGCCGAGCGCGACAGCCGATATTCCCGTGGCGCTCGCATTCGGACCGATGGCCGTCGCGCTATTGTTCCCAACGGTTGCGGCCGCATTGGCTGCATACGTTCCGGTGCTGAAGGCCACATAGGCGTTATCCGTCGCAGCGATCGCAGCATTCAACTGGTTCAAGTTGACCGCGTCCGTGCCTGCCGTACCGGCGGCCAGGTTCTGGATGCGGTTGTTCGTCATGCTGACGGTATTGGCAAAATCCGTTGTGCCCGTGATATGAACGCCATTGGCACCGTAAATCATCAAATGACCGTCCCGGCTGCCCGCCACCGATGCAGTGCTAGGCGTCCAGCCGGGCCCGGATGCTCCGTACATGTCACCACCATTTCCCAGCACAAAAGACGGCGCATGCCCTCCGTAGGTTGGATTGTTGGTGCCGATCGCCGCACAATTTGCGTTCGTCGTGTAAGAGGCGTAGCCGATCGTATGGCCAACCGCCCCGTTCGCTCCCCCGCACAGGTTCAGCGCACCATTCCCGTTCGCCGTCTGCGCATCCGCGTCGATCATGAACCCGACGCCGCCGACACCCGCCATGACCGCAACCGCGGCCGATACCGACGAACGCATCGTCGAGTTCGATTTCTTGCGCGCACGCACCGTTTCGGCCGCTGCGACCCATGTACCTGTCTTCGGATTCCAGACGGTTCGGTAAGTTTTGTTCACGTCGATTGCCTCTTTACGAAAGTGTGAGACGAGATTTGAGCTACGTGAGCCAATATATTTTTTACAAGTGCGTTCGATAATCAGACAGCCATACGCGGCAAAACTTATTTCTTCGGACTGGTCCGAATATGACGATGCCTGACACTTTCGCGAGGAAAACGCGTCACGACTCGCTCCCGAAACACACGAACGTTTGACATGCGCGCCGCTCGCACCGTATAAACGCAGCGCGCGGGCTCGCATCGAAACTAGGACCAGTCCTACCGCTCCAGACGTATTGCTTCGGACTGCCCTACATACCGGTGCCCCCGCCATCTTGATAATTGGCTCGTTCCCCGAGCCGGCAGTGCAATCGCCTGCCATCCCACACGGCTTACGGATATCGCTACGCGTCGCGATTCACGAATGGCTCCCGCCGTCCGTATCGCGCGCGGCCCACGATTTGCGCATTGATTTCACGGTATTCGTCCCATGCCTATCCGAAACCTGTTCGCGTCCCCGGTGGATGCCAACGCGCCGTTCGCGTCGATCGACGGCGAGGCGCGCGACCTGAGCCTGCTGCACCGCTACCAGCGCTTCACGCTGTACGGCGGCGCGGCCGTGCTGTCGTTCGTGATCCTGTTCGCGACGAGCGTGCTGCTCGACGGCTCGGTGCGCGACTACATCGCCAAGCGGCGCGAGCTGTTCACCACGCACAAGGCGCTCGTCGAACTGGAGATCGATGCGAAACAGGCGTCGGTGCGGCGCTCGGTGATCAACGCAGAGCTGCTGTGGAACAGCCACCCGCACCATTCGCACAGCGCGGCCGAGGCGCTCGCGCGCGACGGCCACGTCGTGCTGTCGCCGTTGCGCAACGTGAGCGACATCTTCGTGGCCACAACGCCTGAAGCACTGACCGGCGGCGACGCCGACAAATACGTGCAGCTGATGGAGCGCCTGACGATCTCGGTGGCGGCCGCCGAGCGGCAATCGGGGATGCCGCTGTCGGGCTACGCGTACAGCCCCGACCGCAACGTGCTCGCGATCACGCCGCCGCCGTCGATGCCGTATCGCGACGTGCTGGAGCACATCGGCGTGGCCGACACGCGCGCACTGATCGATCGCCTCGCGTTCAACATCGCAGACTGGTCGAACCCGGCCGTCGCGCGCTACTGGCGCGCGACGCGCCGCATCGCGTGGGAGCCGCCCGCGATCGATCCGCTCACCGGCAAGAAGGTGTTTCGCCTCGTCGAACCGGCGTTCGACGGCCCGCGGCATTTCATGACCTTCGTCAGCGACCTCGACGTGAACGTGCTCGACGACCGGCTGAAGCAGGCGCCGGAAGACGCTGTGGTGATGCTGGTCGACCAGGCCGGCCGCGTGCTGCTGGACGAGGACCGCACGCGCGCGTCGATCGACGGCACCGCGCTGATGCGCCACGCGCTCGCCGAGAACGCGTGGCGGCGCGGCCTCGACCGCTTCGACGAAAGCTATCTGCACGGCGTGTTCACGATCAGCGACCGGATCGCCGACACGGGCTTCGCGATCGTCTATGCGTATTCGTGGCGCACGATCGCGATCGCGATCTGGCCGACGATCGTGCGCGAATTCGGCGTGGCCGCGCTGATCCTCGCCGTGCTGTGGGCGCTCGTGATCGCATTCGACCTGAAGGTGTTCGCGCCGGTGTTCCGCCGCTCGCGCCGCGTGTTCGAAACCGACGAGATGAGCCGCGCGATCATCGCGACCTCGCCGTTCGGCATCGTGCTCGTGTCGCTCGACAGCGACACGGTGCTGCTGCGCAACCGGATGCACGAGCTGTACGAAAGCGCGGCCGGCGAGCCGCCGCTGCACGAGCGCCTGCTCGCGCGCTACCGGCAAGGCGCCGACGGCGCGCCGGTGCAGCTCGACGTGGAATTCCCCGTGACGCTCGACGACGGCCGCGCGCGCGACCTGCTCGTCAACTTCGTGCGCGTGCGCTACCGCGGCAAGGACACGCTGCTGTGCGGCTTCTCCGACATCACGACGCGCGCCGACACCGAGCGCGCGCTCGACAGCGCGAACCGCGCGAAATCGACGTTCCTCGCGACGATCAGCCACGAGATCCGCACGCCGCTGAACGCGATGCTCGGCAATCTCGAACTGCTCGACAAGGCGCCCGACCGCAATCGCGAGAAGTCGCGGCTGCACGCGGTCACGTCGGCCGCGCGGATGCTGCTCGACATGCTGAACAACGTGCTCGACATGACCAAGATCGAAGCCGACCGGATGACACTCGAAGCGACCAGCTTCCGCATCGACGAGCTGGCGCGCGACATCGTCGAGCTGTTCGAGCCGATCGCGCGCGCGAAAGGCGTGGCGCTGCGCGTCGACGTCGATGCGCAGGCCGAGCGGCCGTACGTGGGCGATCCGCTGCGGGTGCGGCAGATCGTCGTCAACCTGGTCAGCAACGCGATCAAGTTCACCGATCGCGGCACGGTCGCGCTCTCCGTGACGGCGCCCGTGGCCGACGGCACGCCGGTGATGATCCGCGTCAGCGATTCCGGCATCGGCATGACGGCCGCGCAACTCGAACACGTGTTCGAGCCGTTCGCGCAGGCCGACGAATCGATCGCGCGCCGCTTCGGCGGCACGGGCATCGGCCTGCCGTTGAGCAACCGGCTCGCGGAATCGATGGGCGGGCGCATCGCCGTGGACAGCGTGCCGAACGTCGGCTCGACCTTCGTCGTGTCGCTGCCGCTGCCGCTCGACCCTCAGCACGGAATGCAGCCCGCGCCGGCCGGCGGCGATACGCCCGACCTGCGCGTGCTGTTCGTCGACGACAACCCGGTCAACCGCTCGCTCGTGCACGACCAGCTCGACGTGCTCGGCTATCGCGCCGACGTGGCGTCGAGCGTCGCGGAGGCGCTCGATCTCGTCGAGCGGCACGACTACGCGATCGTGATGACCGACCTCAACATGCCGGGCCTCGACGGCTATGCGCTCGCGCGGATGCTGCGCGAGCGCGGCCGCGCACTGCCGATCCTGGCCGTGACCGCGCATGCGGAGCCGGACGAGATGCGGCTGTCGAAGGAAGCGGGCATCGACGAGATCGTCACGAAGCCGACGTCGCTGCGTTCGCTCGAACAGGCGATCGCGAAATACACGGGCCCGTGGCGGCCGGGCCGCGCACTGCTGCCGGCGCCGGCCAGCACGCGCGGGCCGCTGCCGCGCGACCTGCGTGCGGCGCTGGCCGATGCGACGCATCGGGCCAATGCGGCGATCGCGCGGGCGCTCGAATACGGCGACCTGAAGGCCGCCCGCGCGGAGATCCACAGCATGCGCGGCGCGTTCGCGATGATCGGCGAGCGCGACGTGTCGGGCCTGTGCGCGTCGCTGGAAGCGCTGGCGCTGGCCGGCGACGCGGTGGCGTTCGCGCGGGAGTTCGAGCAGTACCGAAGCCGCGCCGAAAGCGCGCTCGCGCGGCGTGCCGAAGCAGGCACGGAGCCGCGTGCCGATCCGCTCGCGATGGCGGCGGCAACGAAGCAGTGAGCATGGAGGGAGAGCGAAGCGGGCATTCGGTTCGCTTCGGTTCGTCCGGATGACGAAGGAAGGAAGTGCGCGGCAACCGCGGGCCGGTGTTCGACGCTCGCATGAGGCAGCGTGAGGAGTAGTGCTACAACCGACGTAGCGCGCATTACGGCCGGGCCCAACGACCGCCGTCGAATATGCGTCACGGTGCCGCGCAAACCAAGCTTACCGTCACGGGATGCCGTATCCAATAGGACTGAACCGATTTGCGCTCGGATTTTTTCCCGTCAATCAACCGCCATTCGTTGACGGATGGCGGCCGGTTCGTCGTTTCGCGCAGTCACGCCTGGATCGTCGGCGTCTCGCGTGCATTCATCGTCATGATGAGCGGCGAATGAGCGCGTCGTGAGGTGTGCCACAGGTGTCTCGAAGCGATCGACCGACACGCTTTTCAACATATTGGCGATGAATCGACGATGCGGCCAGCCGACGCAAGCGCCGCGAAAGCGTTGACCAGCAAGCATCCGAGCCATAGGCCTGATGGCCAGTTCTGCAGAAACGCAAATAACCATCACCCGAAACCGTTCGAACTTGGCTACAGTGGTTGCACGTTTTCGCAAGGAGGTTCAGGTCATGTCGCCACGCCACGCATGTGACGAAGTGACGATCGGAATCCAACGCGTAAACGAGCGCGGCCTGCAGATGTAGGAGCACCCGCAGGCCGCTGACCACAACCAACTCAACCACGGAGTTGACCATGGCTGACGCGAATCATAGCGCACCATTTATTTTCCAAGACTGTTTCGTCAACACTGAGACATCGTCTCAATCTCGCCGCATCGTCCCGCACCTGAGGCTCACCGATATGGCGCCACCTGTCCTGCATCTGTGGATGAAGCTGTCCGGCCGGTGGATCGAGGCAGCGGGCTTCGAGCCCGAGCAGCGCCTGCAGATCGAGGTGTCGCACCAGCGGCTGGTGATCACGCCGATCGACGCCGCGGGCAGCGATCCTGTCGGGAAGGTCGGGAAGCATGGATTCCCCGCTGTCGAACCCGCGACGGAGCGGCGGCAGCGGCAGTTCTCGGTGATCACGGGGGAAGCACAATGAGTCACGACAATCAGCATCACGACGCCGACAACGTGCCGGACGATTTCGACTACTACGACGTCGGGGAACTGGCGGCCAAGTCTGCACTCGTGCTGAAACTCAACGCATTGATCGCCACGCGCGGTCTGAGTGAGGACGAGGCTGCGGCGCTCGCGGAAATGGTCCGGGCGGCGGTCACGCCCGAGCAGCGCGAGCGGCTCCGGAACGTTACGCTGGATCATCTGATGGTGATGCTGGCGGCATTTGGCCAGCATGTGGAAATCGTGGTGCGGCCCGTGGGGGAATCGGGCCCGGCGGGTATCACGGTGTCGGTCTGACAGCGGGTGTAGCCCGATAAGGAAGGGGTAGCAGCCTTAAGCGCGCCGGCGCGCTTAAGGCAGTGTCAGGCGTCGGTGCCATCAAGAAAATCACGACTGCGGCCTGGCCGAACGGTCGGCACCTAAGCGGCTTCGGCGCCCCACTCCTTCCATTTAACGTGGACGATTGTCACAGCCAATCGGAACAGGCTGATTCTGCAATCAGTCAAGCGGATCTCTGACGTGTTCCGCATGATCAAGCAACGATCTCTGCTTTCCAAACGTCGGAAGTCTGCCAACGCGTTCCGTCATCCGCGTTGAATCCGCAAAATAGCCGCTGCCGTCGTCACCGGCAGCGGCTCACCCGTGGGATCGCCCGACCGCCTCGCGCCTGATACACACACCGATTGCCGAATCGCCGCTTGCGCGGTCGGTTCGTCGTTTCACGCGATCAGACCTGGATCGTCGACGTCTCGCGCGCATTCATCGTCACGGCGAGCGGCGGAAACGTGGCCGCGCTGCGCATCGCGCCGTAGAACTTGTTCATCACGACGTCGATGCCGCAGTTCGGCATCATGCGGCCCAGTCCGTGCGAATACAGCACCTCGGGTTCCAGCGGAAAACAGCGATCGAGCAGGAAACGCGCGCCGGCCGGCGAGATCGTGTACGCGCAGATCCCGTAGAACTCGAGCAGGTTCATCACAAGCACCGGGCCGCGGTCGCTCTGGAAATCGCCGATCGCATCGGCGAGCGCCGCCTCGTCGAAGCGCATCGTCACCGGCGTGCGGCTGTTGAAGATCGACCCGCGCAGGATCGAATCGAAGTTGTAGCCCCACGCGACGAAATCGTGACGCCCGGGGTTGTCGCGCAGGAATTGCCGCGTGGCGTCGTGGAAGTCCGGCCGGAAGATCGCATCGTCTTCGGCGATCGTCACGAGCTCGCTGCCGGACGCGATATCGGTCCACAGGCGGTGCGTGGTCATCGCGATGCCGAACGCGCCGGGCGTGTACGGCAGCCCGGGCCCGAACAGGCCGGATGCCGCGAGATCGTCATCCGACAGCGCACGCCCGTCGATCGCATCGACGAACGCGAAATCCAGATGGGGATTGTTGGCGCGGAACGCGCGCTGGCGCGCGTGGCTGCGGCGCAGCGAAATGACCTGGACGGTCGGGCGCACGGCCAGCTCTCCGGCAAGCGAGGCGGGCATGTTCGTCGCCATCATTGCCAGCCCGTCACGACCGAGATCCCGAACACGATGCCGAGCACGATGCCCACCGCGCGGCCTTGCAGGGTCGGCTTCAACGCGGCCGGCTCGAAGAACGGATCGATCGCATCCACCCGATTGCGCCATGCGGCGAACACCGGCGGCACGAGCAGCACGAACGCCATCAGCAACGCCGTGACCAGCGTGACCGACAGGCCGCCCGCATTCCATCGCGTGCCGGTTTCGATCACGAAATACACGAGCGCGACGGTCGCCGAACTCGCGATCATGCTGACCACCGCGCCTTTCACCAGATTATCTGCATCACTCATCGACTGTCCTCCATCGCCAGATTCATGCCGATCGATATCGGCGGATGCTGCGTATTACAGGCGAGTTGGACGCGAATCTCTATCGGACGGGTCTTATTGTCCGCGGGCGGCACGGCGGAATCGGACCCGGCCTATACCGGCGGACCCGGGCCGCCGCGGCGGCGCGGCCTCGAACAAAGGCGACGCATGCGCCGTAGACAGGGCGGTAACACGCCGCCCCGCCCGGTGGGCAGCCCCCGTGACGCATCGTGTGATGCCCTTTTAGGACTGGTCCGATTCAGTTGCCGACCGCGCGTGCTTAAAGTGGAACCCATCACGGCGCCTGGCTTTCCGCCGCAACCGGCATGACGCCCGACGCCTTCGCGTCCGGAACGTCTCGACACGAACGTTCGGCGCCCCTTTCCCGATTGACGATGCAACCGGTCGCCGCGCCGATGCGCGAACGGTTTCCCGGAGCGATTTCACATGCAGATCACGACGCACGACATGCCCCCTCTCGCCGACCGCCCGCATCTGCGGGACAACCACGACGATGCCATTCAGGCCGCATCGACCGGCGCGCAAGCGGCGCCCGGCAAGCTCGATGCATCCGTCGCCGACACCACGCAGGCGCTGATCGATCGCGGCGACCTCACGCGCGCCGTCGAGCTTGCTGCCGAGCACTGGCGGATGTATCCGGCGTCGCCGGCGGCGGCGTTCAACTACGGTTACGCGCTCCAGGTGGCCGGCCGTCACGCGGAAGCGATCGCGCCGTACCGCAAGACGCTCGACCTGGCGCCCGCGTGGCCGTCGCTGAAGAACAATCTCGCGCTCGCGATCCGCCTGTCGGGCGGCGATCCCGACGAGGAACACGCGTTCATCGAAGGCGCGCTCGACGACGATCCGAAAGACGCCCGGGCCTGGACGAATGCGGTGATCACGCGTCTCGACCGGTTCGACCTGGACGGCGCGCGACGCGCGGCCACGCGTGCCGTGTGGCTCGCGCCGGACAACCCGCTCGCGACGAACAACGCGGTCACGATGTTCAAGGAGGCGCAGGAGTGGGGCGACGCCGAGCGATATGCGCTGCACACCTGCGCGCTCGATCCGCACAACCCGGCACGCCGCTACAACCTGTCGCTGCTGCGCCTCGCGCGCGGCGAGTTCGCGTCGGGCTGGGCCGATTACGAAACCCGCTGGAGCGGCGCGGGCGAGCTGCGCGGCAAGCTGCCCGAATTCGCGCAGCCGCGCTGGCGCGGCGAATCGCTCGCCGGCAAAACGCTGCTCGTCTGGGGCGAACAAGGGCTCGGCGACGTGCTGCAGTTCAGCCGCTACGTGCCGCTGCTCGCGGAGCGCGTGCATCGGGAAGGCGGTCGCATCGTGTGGAACGTGTTTCCGAAGCTGAAGGCGCTGATCGCGCGCAGCCTCGGCCATCACGTCGACATTCTCGACGCCGGCATCCAGATCGAACGCCTGCCCGGCCACGACTACGAACTGCCGCTGATGAGCATTCCGTGGATGCTCGGCCTCGACGCCGACGCGCTCGCCACGTCCGTGCCCTATCTCCATGCGGACGCCGCGGCCACCGACGCATGGCGCAGGGCGCTCGCCGGCGAGCGACGGATGAAGGTCGGCCTCGCCTGGACCGGCAGCCTCACGCACCAGCGCAACCGCTTCCGCCGGGTCGGGCTCGAACGCTACGCGGACGCATTCGGCAACTTGCAGCAGGACGTCGCGTTCTACTCGCTGCAGCCGGGTGCGCAACACGACATCGAGGCAGCGCGCGCGGCCGGCTTCGACGTGGCGGACATGACGCACGAATGGAACACGTTCGACGACACCGCCGCGTTCATCGGCGCGCTCGATCTCGTGATCACCGTGTGCACGTCGGTCGCGCACCTGAGCGGCGCGCTCGGCCAGCCCACGTGGGTGCTGCTCGATGCGAACCCGCACTGGGTCTGGCAGCACGACCGGCGCGACAGCCTGTTCTATCCGGGCGCGTCGCTGTACCGGCAACGGACCTTCGCCGACTGGGAGCCCGTGCTCGACGAGGCGGCGGCGGATCTGCGCGATCTCGCCCGCCGCGAAGTCGAATAACCGGGAGCGCGGCATGCACTACAACATCTGCGTCGTCCGGCCACCGGACAACCCGCACACGGCGGCGTTCGACGAACTCGCGGAAGTCATTGCGTACGGGCTGCACGATCTCGGCCACGCCGTCCACATGAACGACAACGTCCTGATGCCCGGCGCGCGCAACATCATGATCGGCTGCCATCATGCGGAGCCGCACTCGATCGAACACGTGCCGGCCGATACGATCGTCGTCAACACGGAGCAGATTCACGTGGACGAGCGCGACTGGAACGAGCGGATCTACTTCTGGACCTCGCGCTTCGAAACCTGGGACTACAGCGAGCGCAATCTCGCGAAGCTCCACAGCGTCGGCATACGCGATACGCGCCATCTGAAACTCGGTTTTCATCCGGCGCTGCGCCGCATTCCGACGAACGTCGCGCAAGACATCGACGTGCTTTTCTATGGTTCGATCGGGCCGCGACGCCAGGCCGTACTCGATGCGCTGGCCGCGCGCGGGCTGAAAGTATGCGCCGTGTATGGCGTGTATGGCGAAGCGCGCGACGCGCTGATCGCGCGCGCGAAAGTCGTGCTGAACCTGCATCACTATGTGTCGCACATCTTCGAGATCGTGCGCGTGTTCTACCTGATGACCAACGGCAAGGCGATCGTCGGCGAAGTGTCGCCGACGACGGCGGTCGACGCCGACTATGCGGGCGGGTTCCGCGCGGCGCCGTATGACGCGCTGGTCGATGCCTGCGTCGAGCTGGTGCATCACGCCGAACAGCGTCGCAGGCTCGAAGCGGCGGCACTGGACACGATCGCGCGGATGCCGCAGGCACGGGAACTCGCCGCGCTGCTGACGCCGGAGACGGTGGCTGGGTAAGCACACGGCGCATTCGATCGATCGTCGCCCCAAGAATCAGGCCAGTCTGATTTCCCGGCGAAACACCATTCCGGACAATAGCGCTGCCGGATGACCGGGGCCGCCTCGCCGGTCGATCGATGCGACGCACACCGCTGCGTCCCGACGCCACTTTCCGGAGCCGGCGCTTCTTCACACCGCGGCGTTCGCCGCACGCAACCGGACGACATCATCATGAAAGCACGCGCCACCGTCCTGTGCCGACGCGGCGACCGGATTCTGCTGGTCGCCCGATCGCACGCCCGCTGGACGCTACCCGGCGGCCGCCCCAAACCCGGCGAATCGCTGAGCGATGCAGCACGCCGCGAACTCGCGGAAGAAACCGGGCTCGCCTGCCTGAACCTGCGCTACCTGTTTCGCGCGGCCGGCAAGCACAAGTTGCATCACGTGTTCCTGGCGGATCCCGACGCACACGCGACGGCCCGTCCGTCGCAGGAAATCGCGCACTGCGCGTGGGTCGATCGGCTGACGCTCGCGTCGATCGATTGCAGCGCGCCGACGCCCGCGATCGTCGAACTCGCACTCGACATGACGCACGACGCGCCGCCCGTGACCTTCATGATTCATGTCGAAGCGGCACAGGCAGTGCTGACAGAGTGATTTTTTGAGGGGGCTGCGATGGGGGGCGGGTCTTGAGCAGAGGCCGCAGTGGGGGCGTCGCTGCGATTAGCGTGTATGAACCCGTCTCTTCTGGTCGCCAGCTTTGGCAAAAACACTAGCTCCCTGGTTGTATCGATAAAAAAACTCGGCGGGCCATGAGCCCGCCGAGCCTCTTTCCGTCGACACCTGTTACTGCTGAATCGTCGCCTGCGCGGCCAGCTTGTCGACCAGCGCGGTCATCGCGCTTTGCCGGGCCTGCTGCTCCAGTTGCTGTCGCAGCACGCCCTTGGCCTTGTCGAAGCTCGGCACGACCACCGGGCGCTTGTCGTCGAGCTTCACGAACGCGTACGCGTTGCCGATCCGGATCGGGCCGGACACGGCGCCCGGCTTCAGCGACGTCATCGCCTGCGCGAGCGGCATCGGCAGCCCGCCCGTACGGCCCTCGGCCAGCGGCGTCTTCAGCTCGCTCCACTCGGCCACGCCGCCGTTGGCGGTCGTGTTGTACTTCTTCGCGACCGTGTCGAAGGCCGCGCCCTGCTTCAGCTCGGCGGCCGCCGCATTCGCCTTCGCGGCATCGGCCACGGCCAGCACTTCCGCACGGTATTCGAACTGCGCCGCATTCGCGACGATATAGTCGTAACGCGCCTTCACCTGCGCATCGGTCACCGGCTGCGCGCCCAGCGCGTCGCGCAGGTACAGCTCGGCCGCCGCGTTGGCACGCGCACGCGACACGATGCCCTGCACTTCGGGGCGGCTGCCGTAGTTCGCCTTGTCGGCGGCCTGCTCGACCAGTTGGCGCACGATCAGGTCGCGCTTCACCGCGTCGCGCAGTGCCGGCGTATCCGCTTGCCCGGAGGCCTTGACGATCGTGTCCACGTCGCTCTGCACGATCGGCGTGTTGTTCACGACGGCGACGACGCCGGACGGCAGCGGGGCCGCGCCGGCCTCGGCCGCAACGACGCTCGTCATGCCGGTGGCGCAGACGAGTGCGATCACGGCGGGAATGGCTTGAATACGAGTCTTCATGATGGAGTCCTTGATGATTGACCGCGCACGAAGGCTGCGCGTCTAAACGATGAAAACGACATGGCGCCGGCGAGCACCGCTCGATCGCGATGCTTCGTCGGTGATGCACCGCTCGGGGTGGATCGGAATCGCACATGACGCGGGGCGAACTGCCGCGCCGCATCCCCGTTGCCGTGACCGGCGACGGCAATACGCCGCGTGCGGAACCCGTTGGCGGCCGCCAACAGGAAAGAGTGCCCTGCGCTCGCATACGGCAGCGTTGTTACGTTGGCCGCTCGGTCCACTCGATCGGCCGCGACCGTGCCCACCGGCCGCCGCAAGGCACTCTTTCCTGTCGCTCGGCCGGGCGCCACGTTCCTTGCCGCGCATCGAGCGCGGAAAAAAGACGCCGCCCGCATCGGGCGGCGTTCGGAACGAAGACAAGCTTCGGATACGAGGTGTCGAACGAATCACCATGCAACCGTTCGACCGACACATTGTCGGCAGACGCCGCCGACGACACAATCAGCCTGGTCCTACATCGGGCGGGTTTCGTCTCACCTCGATGAGAACCGCGGCGCGGCCTGGCTCGGCGCGTTCCCGTGACGGGTTCCGGATGGACAGCGCACGACGTCCCCCCTGAATCAGACCGGTCTGATTGGAACGCATCGGGCCCATACGAATAATGAAATGGCTCCCGGTCGGGCATGCATCCCGCGCCGCCGCGAGCGACTACTTTTCATCTTCCCGTCGCGAGGATCCAGTTTGAGTCATCGCATCAACCTGACGCAGGTCGTCACGGCCATCCGGCGAGCGGCGCTGCCGCTGTTTGCCGCCACCGTCGCCGTCGCAAGCGGCGTGCATGCTGTCGCCGCCGTCCCGGCGCAAGATCAGCACGACTTCGATTACGCCCATCATCAGGCGTGGCAGATCGAGTCGGGCGATTCGCAATCGCCGATCGACATTCGATCAGGCGCCGTCGTGCAGGCGGAACGCTTGCCCGGCGTGAACGACGCGATCGTCGTACAGGTCGCGCGCGGCGGCGCGACCGTCGTGGACAACGGACACACCGTCCAGGTCGTACCGAAGGCAAGCGCCGCGATCATCCGAGGCCGTCACTTCAGTTTGCTTCAGGCGCATTTCCACGCACCGGCCGAGCACACGATCGACGGCCGGCGTTATCCGCTCGAAGGCCACTTCGTGTTCCGTGCGCAGGACGGCCGGCTGGCCGTCGTGGCCGTGCTGTACCGCGCCGGCGCGGAAAACGCGCAGTTCGCGTCGATCGTGCGCGCGGCGCGGCGCGACGTTGCGTCGCCGCTCGCATCGTTCAATGCGGCACGGCTGATGCCGGACGATCTCGACAGCTATTACCACTACCTCGGCTCGCTGACGACACCGCCGCTCACCGAGAACGTCGAATGGTATGTGCTGCAGGACCCGGTGGAACTGTCGCCGGCCGACATCGCCGCGTTCACGCAGCACTACTCGCACAACGCACGCGCCACGCAGCCGCTGAACGGGCGCCCGCTGCTGAAATATCGACCGAACTGACGCACGCGGTCCGCAAAAAAAAACGCCGCCCCAACGGGCGGCGCATCGAACGAAGCCTCGCTTCGGATACGGAGAATCGAACGACAATCACCCAACGCTCGACCCGCCGCATTGTCGCGGAGCAACTGGCCGTGACGCAATCGGACCGGTCCGAGCACCCGCCCATTTTCAGACTGGGCCGATTCATTTCGGCCACCCCACCATTCGACAATGCTTCCACCCTGCCCGATCCGCTAGCCGGTGCCGCCGGCCGGGAAATCGACCACACAGGAAAAGCACATGAACGATGCAGGATCGCCAACCCGCCATGCCGCCAATATCGCCGACAACGCGCGACACGATGCCGGCGGCCACACGCTGCAGCGCGGCCTGAGCTGGAAAGATGCGTTCTGGGTCACGAGCGGCGTGCCCGCCGGCGTGCTGTTCACGATCGGCGGCGTGTCCGCGACGATCGGCCACCCCGCATGGGCGATCTGGATCGCCGCGATCACGATGGGCCTGATCCAGAGCGCGACCTACGCGGAAATCTCCAGCCTGTTTCCGCACAAATCCGGCGGCGCGTCCGTGTACGGCGCGATCGGCTGGGTCCGTTACAGCAAGCTGATCGCGCCGGTGTCCGTGTGGTGCAACTGGCTCGCGTGGTCGCCGATGCTCGCGCTCGGCTGCGGGCTCGCGGCGAGTTACGCGCTCACGAGCCTGTTCCCGGCTGACGCGGCCGTGCTGACCTGGCAGCTCAAGCTGGCCGACCTGAGCTTCATCAAGCCCGGCCTGTCGTTGCGAATCAACGCGATCTTCATCATCGCGGCGATCCTGTTGCTGATCACGTTCAAGCTTCAGCACAGCGGCGCGTCGAAGGCCGCGAAGACGCAGCGCATTCTCGGTATCGCGTCGCTCACGCCGCTCTTGATCGTCGGCATCGTGCCGTTCGTCACCGGCGACGTGCCGATGTCGAACCTGCTGCCGCTGCTGCCGCTCGGCCGCGACGCGCAAGGGCATCTCACCGCCGCGACATTCGGTGCGTGGAACGGACAAGGCGCGACGATGGCGCTCGGCGCAATGTTCATGGCCGGCTGGGCGGCGTACGGCTTCGAGACGGCCGTGTGCTACACGCGCGAATTCCGCGACCCGCGCCGCGACACGGCCAAGGCGATCTTCTGGTCGGGTGCGCTGTGCCTCGTCGTGATGACACTCGTGCCGATGGCATTCCAGGGCGCGCTCGGCACGCAGGCGATGCTCGATCCCGCGATTCGCGACGGCACGGGCGTCGCCGCGGCCATGGCGAAGATCGTCGGCGGCGGCGCGTGGGTGGCGAACGCGGTCGTCGTGATGCTGATGCTGTCGATCCTGCTGGTCGTGATGACGTCGATGATGGGCTCGTCGCGCACGCTGTACCAGGCGTCGGTCGACGGCTGGCTACCGAAATACCTGTCGCACGTGAACGAACACGGCGCACCGACACGCGCGATGTGGACCGATCTCGGCTTCAACCTCGTGCTGCTGATGATGTCGGACTACATGACGGTGCTGTCGATCTCGAACGTCTGCTACATGTTGTTCGTGTTCCTGAATTTGCAGTCGGGCTGGATCCACCGGATGGATCGAGGCAACTGGGATCGTCCGTTCCGCTGCCCGACCTGGCTGCTCGTCGCGGGCGCCGTCTGCGGCTATGCGAACCTCGTGTATGCGGGCGCGGGCGCCGATCTGCAAGGCGAAGGCACGCTGCGCAACGGGCTGATCGCGATGCTGCTGATCGTGCCGGTATTCGTCTACCGCCACTACTGGCAGGACCGCGGCCGCTTCCCCGCCCAGATGCAGCACGACATGGAGTTCGACGTGCCCAAGCGAAGCATGTGGCTGCATCTCGCGCCGTATGCGGCGCTGATCGGCGCGGTGCTGACGGTCGCAGGTTCTTATTATTTTGCGTGGAGCCGTTGAGCACGCATTGCCGGCCGCTGCCCCAGCGGCGTTGAAGCCGTGTCGGCGTGCGTCGACGGCCGGCCCGGGTGCGCGTGACGCATCCGTGTCGGCCGTCGACAGTACGAGGCCCCGGAGCGGGCGTTCGATGGTGGCCGGTGGGCGCGGCCACGTCACGACTCAGATGCTGGTCGTGCTGCACACTCTAAAGAAACGCTGCCAGATGCGAGCATCGAGCGCCCGCCCCCGGATCTTGCCGCCGTTCAGGCGGCGACGACCATGACACCCGTTCGCGCACCGTTGCCGGACGGCGAATACCGGGCAACCTGCAAGGAACGCAACGATCTCGCCGCCGCGCTCAACGGCCATGCCGCCGTGTATCCGAATGCGCGGTTGACGATCGAGCGCGGCGTGGCGATTTTTCATCGCGACGGCGAAGCGCTGTGGACCTGCGACGCGGCCTATGCGGCCGCATACTTCAGGATCGATCGCGTGTGAGCGGCCGCGCGATCAACCAGGCGATAGCCAGCCCGTCTTTCATTGGACCTGATTGACTTTGCGTCAGAAAAAAACGGCCGCCCGGGAAGGCGGCACAAAAAGAGAAGATCGCGGGATGACGAGATAGCGGGCAGGCACCACGCCGGCCCGCCCCTCGCAGGCTCGCGTGGACTGCACTGAGTCCATCGGCCTGTCCCGATCATGCGCGCCGGCGCATGCACCGGCGCTCGACGGCTAGCGCCCCTGCCCCGCCAGCGGCAACAGGAACTCCGACAGGCCCGTCAGCATGATCTGCACGCCGACGCACAGCAGCAGGAACGCCGACACGCGCATCGCGACCTTGGTGCCCTCCGCACCGAGATAATGCGCAAGCGTGGTCGCCCGGCTATACACCTGCCAGATCACGAGCGACACGAGCGCAGCCACGGCGAGCGATACGACGCCGGAAACCAGATAGTCGCCGACGTTATGCGCGCGGTTCGCATGCAACGCAATGCCCGCCGCGATCGAACCGGGGCCGATCGTCAGCGGCACGGCAAGCGGAAAGAACGCGCGTGCCATCAGGCTGTTCAGGTCGCCGCTCGGGCCGGCCGCATCGCCACCCGGCACGTCGGGCGCGTTCAGCATGTGCCACCCCGCGACAGCCACCGCGAAGCCGCCGCCGATCCGCAGCGCTTCCATCGAGATCCCGAAGAAGTTCAATACGGGTGCGCCCGCGAAGAAGATCACCAGCAGCGTGAAGAAGATGTTCGTCGCGACTTTCTTGGCGAGCAGCGCGCGCTCGGCATCGGTGATCGACTGCGTGCGTTCGAGAAACACGAACGCCATGCCGATCGGGTTGATGATCCCCACCAGGCCGGTAAAGCCGAACAGGATTTCAGGTAACAGGCGGTCAAGCGACATCGGGTCGATGCTCCGTCATCGAGAGGTAGACAAGGCGGCCGCGCAGCCGAACGAGCACGAACGGGCGCGGCGACGGGGGATTGTCGATCGCCCGCGCCGCGACGTAAATCATCCTGGTCCGAATTCGCGCGTGGAAATCGCCGCGCAGCGTCCCGCGCGCTGGCCGCCCGTTTGCCGTTCGGTCATCACGCGAAGTCCGCGAGCACGGCAAGGCATGCGGACGACAGAACCGGACTGGTCCGACATTCAAACACCACCGAACCTCCCGTTGCCCGATGGTTCAACGCGATCGCGCTCAATAGAATGAATCAAACGATCCGCCGTGCATTGCATCGCGCCTTGCGGATCAAGACAACAGGAATCAGATACCCGAGGCGGCCTCGAAATCCGCATGCGAGCGCAATCCGCATGTGCTGCGCCGTCGTGTTTCGAGGCAACATGAAATGCAGAAAAACCCGATTCGACATCGTGAATTGATCGTATTCCTGATCGATATCGGCATGATCGTCACGATCGCGATGACGATGCTCGGCGAGTCGATGTGGTCGCTCGCGGCGCTCCGTACGGAAACGCTGCTCGTCGCATCGAGCGCGCTGTTCGCGACGTTCCTGCTGAGTCTCTCCGATCGGACCCTGAACGACGCCGGCGTACGTGCGACACGCTACCTGCTGCGCACGCTCGCACTGTGGCTCGTCGCGCAAGGCAGCGTGTTCGCGATGATGATCGCGCTGTCCGCGGTCAGCCTCGCATCGGTTGCGTGGTTCATACGATGGACGTTCGGCGTGGCGATCGCGCTGGTGACGTTTCGCATCGGCCTCTTTCTGTGGCGATGCCGCCGCCTGCGCGCGCCGCGGCGCCACCGGGCGATCGCGATCGTGGGAACCGGCGAGCGCATCGCGCGGCTGGCCGCCGGGATCGGCGGCGCGTCCTCGCCGTTCCGGCTCGTCGCGATCTGCCAGACGTCGGCCCACGACACGCCGATCGACGGCGCGTTGCCCGTTCTGCACGACCTCGCCGCGTTTTCCCGGCAGGTGCGGCAACAGCGTGCGAGCGAGATCTGGATCGCGCTGCCGTTGAGCGACGAGCACACGATCGTCAGCGTCATCGACGAATTCCGTCACGACTTCGTCGACATGCGCCTGCTGCCCGACGTGAGCCAGCTTGCGCTGTTCGGCAGTCAGGTCGACGAAATACTCGGCGAACCCGCGATCTCGCTGGCGGTTTCGCCCCTGTCGCTGCGGGCACGGATGGCGAAGGCCGTATTCGATCGCGTGTTCGCGGCCGCGGCACTGATCGCGCTGATGCCGCTGCTACTCGCGATCGGCGTCGCGGTGAAGCTGTCGTCGCCGGGGCCGGTGTTCTTCACGCAGAAACGCCGCGGCGCCGATGGCGAAACCTTCGACATCTACAAGTTCCGCACGATGAAACTGCACGTCGAGCGAGACGGCACGGTGGCGCAGGCGACGCGCAACGATCCGCGCGTCACGGCCGTCGGCGCGCTGTTGCGGCGTACCAGCCTCGACGAGCTGCCGCAGTTCATCAACGTGCTGCTCGGCGACATGTCGGTGGTCGGCCCGCGCCCACACGCGGTGGAACACGACGCGCAGTACCGCACGCTCGTCGACGGCTACATCCACCGCTACCGGATCAAGCCCGGCATCACGGGATGGGCGCAGGTCAACGGGCTGCGCGGCGCGACCGAACACGTCGAACGCATGCAGTCGCGCATCGAATACGACCTGTACTACCTGCGCAACTGGTCGTTCTCGCTCGATCTGCGAATCATCGGCGCGACCGTCCTGAAAGGGATCGTGCATCCCAACGCTTACTGAGCGGCAGACCCGTTCGCTTCAACGGCGAACGCGGCGCGCTCTCCACTGAACCCGCGTTGCCCGGATACCCCGGGCGGAACGCGCGCGGCCGCCGCATCCCCGGCGCCGCCATCAAGGAAAGAGCAGATGAAAACCTCGAACGCCCCGACACGGGGCGGACATGGCTGGCGCGTCATGCGCGGCCTCGCGCTCGCGACGGCGGCCGGTGCGCTGTTGTCCGCCTGCGCGCTCGCGCCGGGCATGCGGATGGATCATCCATTCGTCCAGAGCCTGCGGCTCCCCCCTGCATCGGATGCCGGGCCCGCCGCCGCGGCCGCGAACGAGCCGGTATCGCCAGCCGCATCGTCGCAATCGGCGAACGTTCCGCCGGCGCGCCTGCCGGTGCCCATCGTGCCCATCGACCCGGCGCTGATCCAGCGTCAGCGCGCCGTGGAATCAGCCGCGCTCGCGACGCTCGCCGCCCCTGCTCCGGCGCGCGCGTCGTCCTACCGGATCGGCCCCGGCGACGTGCTGCAGATCACCGTGTGGGATCACCCCGAGCTGGCCGCCGCGCAGCCCGGATCGCAGCAGACGCCGCCGCGCGCGGCCGATCCGGTGGCCGGGTTCGTCGTCGACGATCGCGGCAACCTGACGTTTCCGTATGCCGGCCAGCTGAAGGTCGCCGGACTGACCGCCGCCGACGCGCAGGCGCGCGTCGCGCAGGCGCTCGCGCGCGTGTATCGCGATCCGCAGGTGACGCTGCGGGTCGCGTCGTACCGTTCGCAGCAGGTCTACGTCGACGGCGAAGTGCATACGCCGGGCGCGCTGGCCGTCAACGACGTGCCGATGACGCTCGCCGACGCGCTGTCCCGCGCGGGCGGCTTCACGCCCGCGGCCGACCAGAGCGACGTGACGCTGGTTCGCGACGGCGTGCCGGTTCGCGTCGACCTCGCCGGCATGATCCGTGCGCATCGCAATCCGGCCGACATCGTGCTGCGCGCCGGCGATCTGCTGAAGATCGCCGCGCGCGACGACAACGGCGTCTACGTGATGGGCGAAGTCAATCGCCCGCTGCTCGCGCTGCCGAAGCGCAACGGCCGCCTCACGCTCAGCGATGCATTGCTGCAAGCCGGCAGCATCAATTCGAACACCGCGGACGCCGCGCAGATGTTCGTGATCCGCGGCGGCAAGCGCGGCACGCCGACCGTGTTCCATCTCGACGCGCGCTCGCCCGTCGCGATGGTGCTCGCGAACGAGTTCGAGCTGGAGCCCAAGGACATCGTCTACGTCGACGGCAACGGTCTCGTCCGCTTCAGCCGCGTGCTCGCGTTGCTGCTGCCGAGCGTCAACACCGGCGCCGCCGCGGCGATCGCGACCAAATGAGCGCGCGCCCGTCCCTGCTCGTCGTGTGCGAAGGCAACCTTTGCCGCAGCCCGATCGCGGCCGCGCTGCTGGCCGCGCGGCTGCCGCACGCGACAGTGCGCTCCGCCGGCCTGGCCGCGCGCGTCGGGCATCCAGCCGATCCGCTCGCGCGCGACGTCGCACGCGAGCTCGGGCTCGATCTCGACGCCCATGTGGCCGGCCCCGTCACGGTCGACCTGTGCCGGCAGGCCGACCTGATCCTCGTGATGGACCGCGCGCAGCAGCGCGATCTCGAATCGCGGCACCTGTTCGCGCGCGGCCGCGTGTTCCGCCTCGGCGAGCACGCTCTCGCGCCCGGCGGCACGCGCGCCGGCTTCGACGTTCCCGATCCCTATCGCGGCACGCGCGACACCTTCGTGCGCTGCGCATCGCTGATCGCCGCCGCCGTCGAAGGCTGGCGTCCGCTCATCCTCGCGCGCTGGCCCGACCGGCCGGCCGACCTTTCCTCCTCAACGACATCATGACCGCACCGCCTTCCCGCGAACCCGCCGCCGAAAGCGAGTTCGACCTCATTCACGCACTCGACGTGCTCGGCGGCATGCGCTGGACGATCGCCGCGCTGACCGCCGCCGGCATCGGCATCGGCACGCTGTACGCGTTCCTCGCGCCGCCGACCTATCAGGCCGACCTGATGATCCAGACCGACGACGGCGGCGACACCGCCGCGAAGAACCTGCTCGGCGATGCCGCGTCGTTCTTCAACGTCAATGCGCCGGCGTCGGCCGAGGCGCAGATCCTGTCGTCCCGGCTCGTGGTGACGCGCGCCGTGGACGACCTGCGCAGCTACATCGTCGCCACGCCGAAGCGCTTTCCGCTGATCGGCGGTTTCGTGTCGCGTTTCAACGATGGCGCGGTGCGCCCGGGCCTGCTCGGCGTCGGCGGCTACGCCTGGGGCCAGGAAAGCGCGCAGGTCGCGCGCTTCGACGTGCCGCGGCGCACGGAAGGCGACACGTTCAGCCTGACGCGGATCGACGCGCAGCACTACCGGCTGTCCGGCCCGGATCTGGCCGACGACGCGATCGGGCGCATCGGCCGCGCCGAAACCTTTGCCACGCGCTACGGCCCGCTGTCCATCGAGGTGGCCGGTTTCGACGCGCTGCCCGGCACGCGCTTCCGCCTGATCCGCAACGGCCGCGCCGACACGATCGATGCGCTGCGCACCGCGCTCGACGTGCAGGAGAAGATCAAGCAGTCCGGTGTGCTCGTCGCGACGCTGCGCGGCGACGATCCGGCCGCGATCAGCGCGACGCTCAACGCGCTCGCGAACCGCTATGTCGAACAGAACGTCGAACGCCGATCGGGAGAAGCCGCCCGCTCGCTCGCGTTCCTGCAGGAGCAACTGCCGATCGTCAAGCGCCAGCTCGAACAGGCCGAGCAGCGCTATGCGACGCTGCGCAGCAGCGGGCATTCGATCGACCTCGCCGAGGAAGGCAAGCTCGCGCTGCAGCAGAGCGTGGACGTGCAGGCGCGCGTGCTCGAACTCCAGCAGAAACGCGACGAGCTGTCGCGGCGCTTCATGCCGTCCCATCCCGACATGGCCGCGCTCGACGCCCAGCTCGCGACGCTGCGGCGCCAGCAAGGCCTGCTCGACACGAACATCGCGCGGCTGCCGGAACGGCAACGCGACGAAGTGCGCGCGCAACTCGACGTGAAGGTCGGCACCGATCTCTACACGGCACTGCTGAACAACATTCAGCAGCTCGAACTGGTGAAGGCCGGCAAGACCGGCAACGTGCGCGTCGTCGATACGGCCGTCGTGCCGGACGATCCCGTGCGACCGAACCGGCCGGTCGTGATCGGCGTCGCCGCGCTGGTCGGGCTCGCGCTCGGCATGCTCGTCGCGTTCGCGCGCGACTTCCTCTACGGCGGCCTGCGCGGCATCGACGAGATCGAACGGCACGCGGGGCTGCCCGTGCTGGCCGTGGTGCCGTCGGCCGACGGCCAGCGCGCGATGACGCGCGCGATCGCGCGCCGGGAGGCCGGCCCGTCGCTGCTCGCGCTCGCCGAACCGTACGAGCCGGCGATCGAAAGCCTGCGCAGCCTGCAGACCGCCATGCATTTCTCGCTGGCGCACGAAGAGCATGCGGTCGTGCTGATCACCGGCCCGGTGCCCGGCGCCGGCAAGTCGTTCGTCGCGGCGAACTTCGCGGCCGTGCAGGCGGCGGACGGCAAGCGCGTGCTGCTGATCGACGGCGATCTGCGCAAGGGCCATCTGCACCAGGTCTTCGGCGTCGCGCGCGACAACGGCTTCGCCGATGCGCTCGCGGGACGCGCCGCGCCCGACGGCGTCGTGCACCGCGCGGTCGCCCCGAATCTCGACTTCATCGCGACCGGCACCTTGCCGCACGCACCCGCCGCGCTGCTGCAGCGGGCCAGCCTGGGCGCGCTGCTCGAGCAATGGCGCGCGCACTACGACACGGTCGTGATCGACGCGCCGCCGGTGCTCGCCGCCGCCGACGCAAGCTGGCTCGGCACGCACGCGAACGCGATCCTGCTGGTCGTGCGCGCCGGCCGCACCAAGGCCGGCGAACTGGTCGAGACCGCGAAGCGTCTCGCGGGCCGCGGCAGCGCGGCGCCCAAGGTCGTCCTGAACGGCATCGACCCGCGCGGCGGCCGTTGCGCGTACGGCACGAAATACGGCGGTTATCGCTATACCGAATACCGCTATGCGAACGAGTCCGACGACACGTCCGGACGCGGCTGGCGCGCCGCGCTGCGCCGCCTGACCGGGAGGGCGAAATGACATTCGCCGATACCGACCTGCACCGCGCCGGCCCCGCCGCCGCCCCCGCTCGCCTGCCCGACCGCAGCGGCCCGCCGCTGCGCATCGCGATGGTGGTCGAGGCGGCCGGCGGCGGCGTCGCCGTCCACCTCGTCGACCTGATCGCCGGCCTCAAGGCGCGCGCGAACGTCGAGATCCACCTGGTCGCGCCGCTCGGCGCACGTTTCGACGACGCGATCCTGGCCCGCGCGCTGATCCACTGCGCATCGTTCCATCGGCTGCCGTTCCGCCGCTCGGTCGGCCTGCACGACGCCCGCGCCGCGCGCGCGCTGCACCGGCTGCTGGACGCGATCGAGCCGGACGTCGTCCACAGCCACAGCTCGAAGGCCGGCGCGCTCGCGCGCCTGTGCACGGGGCCGTGGAAACAGGTCTACACGCCGCATGCCGTCTATACGCTGAACCCGACGCTGTCCGCCGCGAAGCGCTGCCTCTACGGCGGCATCGAGCGCTGGCTCGGCAATCGCCGCTCCGACGCGGTGATCGCCGTCTCCGGGGACGAAGCCGAGCACCTGCATGCGCTCGGCATCGCGCGCGAACGCATCCGCACGATCCCGAACGGCGTGACGCCGCCCGCACTGCTGCCGCGCGCCGCCGCGCGGGCCGTGCTCGGCGTCGCCGACGACGCATTCGTGGTCGGCTTCGTCGGCCGTTTCGACGCGCAGAAAGGCGTCGACCGGCTGGTGCGCATCGCACGCACGCTCGCCGCGCGCTACGACGACCGGCTGCAGATCGTCGCGATCGGTTCCGGCGACTTCAACCGGGCCGCCGGTGCCGAAGCGAACGACCTGCCGATGAACCTGCGCGTCGCGGGGCGTATCGACCACGCGCGCCGCTACTTCTCGGCGTTCGACACGTTCGCGCTGCCGAGCCGTTACGAAGGCTTTCCGTACGTCTGCATCGAAGCTGTCGCCGCGCACGTACCGATCGTCGCGACCCGCGTCGCGGGCGCGACCGAACTGGTGGACGGCTACCACGTCGGGCTGACCGTCGGCAACGACGACCGCCCCGGCGAATTCGCCGACGCGGTGGCGCGCCTCGCCGATTTTCCCGCGCGACTCGCGGACATGCGCCGGCAGTGCGCGCTCGCCGCCCGCCATTACTCGGCGGACGCGATGGTCGAACGCACGCTCGCCGTCTACCAGAACCTGCTCGAGGAACCCGCTCGATGAACCAGCCCGTTCATGTCGCGCTGCTGCATGCGTACAGCACGCGCAATTCCGGCGACGGCCTGCTCGTCGACCTGTCGATCGGCCTGCTGCGCGACGCGTTCGGCCCGCACGTGCGGGTCTCCGTCGTCGCGGCCGATCCGGCATCGTTTGCGCACTTGCCCGACGTCCATTCCGCCCCCGTGCTGGCGGCGCGCGGCACGGCGCGCCTCGCGCAGGCGAGCGTCGCGCCGCTGCCGCTCGTGCTCAATCCGTCGCTCGGCGCGCTGCGCAACCTGCTGAGTCGCGTCGACCTGATCGTCGGCGTCGGCGGCGGCTACCTGCGTGCGCGCAGCGCGACCGAAGCGCTGAAGCTCGAGGCCGGCCACCTGCTGCAGATGCGGCTGGCGCGCGCCGCGCGCAAGCCGACCGTCTATCTGCCGCAAAGCATCGGGCCCGCCGCGAGCCGGTCGTGGCTCGCCGCGCACATGCGGACGATGCTCGCGTCGTTCGACGACGTGTTCGTGCGCGACGACCGCTCGGCCGCGTTCCTGGCGCGCAACGCGAACACGCGACGCGCGCCGGATCTCGCGGTGCTCGAATTCGGCCGCGGCCGCGCCGGGTTCGCGGCGCGCCGCCCCGCGCCCGGCGCGGCGCCCGCGCATGTCGCGATCGTGCTGCGCAAGCCGCCCGCGTGGACCGCCGCGCAACGCGCGCGCTACCACGCGTCGACCGCCGCGCTGATCGAGCGGCTGTGCACCGCGTGCCGGCTGACGTTCGCAGTCCAGAGCACCGGCCGCGGCAACGACGACAGCGCGTACTACCGCTCGCTCGGCATCGACGCGGCGCATTCGCTCAAGGACGTGCTCGCGCACGACACGCCCGACGCCGTCGTGTCGGTGCGCCTGCACGGCGCGCTCGAATCGATCCTGCACGGCGTGCCCGCGTATCACCTGAGCTACGAACGCAAGGGTTTCGGCGCCTACGCCGATCTCGGCGTCGCGGACTGGGTCGCGAACGCGGCGGATTTCGACGCGGCTGCGGTCGCGCACACCCTGCTCGCCCCCGGCGCGCTCGACCGTTTCCGCGACGCGACGCGCGGCGGGCTCGCGCGCCTGCAGTCGGCGCGCGACACCCTGGTCGCGACGCTGCACGACGCCGTCTACCGGCCCTCCACCCGATGAAGGCGCTCAGGTCCCGGCTCGGGCTGCGCGTCGGCTCGCTCGCGATGAAGTTCGCGTTGACGATCGTCGTCGCGCGCACGCTCGGCTTCGACGCCGTCGCCGCCTACGGCTTCGCCGTCGCGGCCTCGGTCGTCGCGTCGAAGGTGCTCGGGCTCGGCTTCAGCACCGAGCTGAACCGGCGGCTGTCAGGCGATGCGCCGGCCGATGCGATCCGCACCGCGACGCGCCTGTTCGCGCTCTACGGCATCGTGTATGCAGTGCTCTGCGCGCCGCTCGCGGTTCCCGGCTGGGCGGCCGGCATGCTGCCTGTCGCGACGCTGCCGAACCTGCCGCTCGCGCTCGTCGCGCTGATCGCCTGCGCCGAACACGCGGCGCTGGAGGTCAACACCTATCTGTTTTCGCTGCATCGCGCGCGGGCCGCGTCCTGGTTGCTGTTCGTGCGGACCGGCGCCTGGGCCGGCGTCGCGATCGCGGCGCTGGCGGCCGGCGCGATCGGATCGATCGACGCGCTGTTCGCGCTCTGGCTGGCCGCCGACGTCGCGGTCGTCGCGGCGGGCTGGCTCGTCGTCGCGCGGGTCGCGTGCGCGCTGCCGGCGTCGCGGGCGCCGGCCGGGCCGCACGTGTCGCGCGGCCTGGCGGGTGTCTGGCTGGACGGCCTGCCGTTCTTCGTCGCGTTGCTGCTGATGTCGGTCCTGCAATATCTCGAACGCTTCGCCGCGGCCGGCGTGCTGCCGGCCGCCGAACTTGGCCGCTATGTGTTCGTCTGGTCGATCGCGAATGCGATCCAGACCGTCGCGGCGGCAACCGTCGTCGCGGTCGCCGCACCGCGCCTGGTGCGTGCGCGCGAGGCGGCGCCCGGCGCGTTTCGACGCGAACTCGTGCGCTCGATCGGCGCGTCGTTCGCGCTGACGGCCGCGGCGGCCGTCGCGATCGCCGCGCTGCACGGGCCGCTGTTCCGGCTCGCGCACGAACCCGCCGATACGCTGCAGGCCGCCGGCCTCGCGATCCTGCTGATGTCGTTCGTGCTGCGCGCGCTTGCCGACGTGCTGTGGGCGGCGGCCGTCGCGCTGCGCGCGGGCCGCCCGGTCGCGCTCGCGATGGCCGGGCTGACGCTCGCGTGCCTGCCGGTGTCGATCGGCTTCGTCCGTGGCCTCGGCGCGCTCGGCGCGGCGTGCGCGCATCTCGCCGCGAGCGTCGCGATCGCCGCCGCGCTCATCTGGATCGTCGCGTCCGGCCTGGCCCGCACGGCGGGCGCCGAACCGGGAGCCGCCGATGCTGCGTAGGCTGATGGCGAGCGGGCCGCTACTGAGCCGGCGGCTGGTCGATGCGATCGCCGCGTGCGTCGCACTGCTGTATCTCGCGGTCTATGCGAACGCGCGCGCGCTGCTGCCCGAGTTCATCTTCCGCGACGCCGACAAGATCGAGACGCAGATCGGCGGCGGCGCAACCTACGACGGCACGTCGTTCGATGCGGTCGGCCGCTTCTATCAGGCGCTCGGCAATGCCGGCACGAGCGTGTTCGTCGCCGCGCTCGGCGTGCTGTTCATCTGGCTCGCGCTGCGGCAGACGCGCCGCGCGGGCTCGCTGTGCGCGAACCTCGTGCTGATCGCGCCCTGCCTGTTCTTCAACCTGTTCGTCGCGAGCAAGGACACGCTCGTCGTGCTGATCGCCGTGCTGCTGGCGTGGGTCGCGCGCCGCGCCGGCACGATGCGGACGCTGGCGGCCGCCGTCGTGCTCTATGCCGGCTACGCCGCGTTCATCCGCAGCTATTTCGTGCTGATCGTGCTGTGCGCGGGCGGCGCGTGGGCGTTTCGCCGGGTTCCCCTCCCCCTGAAGGCCGTCGGGCTGCTGCTGCTCGGCGCGGCATTGATCGCGCTGCCGGATGCCGTCTACTACTTGCTCCAGCATCCGCGCGACATGGCGGTCGACTATCTCGTCTACGAATCGCCGTTCGGCGCGCGGACGAGCTTCTACAACCCGTATCCGCCCGATTCGTTCATGCACTTCGTCGGCAATTACGCGTACTCGGTCGTGCGGCTCAACCTGCCGATCCTGTTCTCGTTCGACGTGAAAGGAGTCGCGATGCAGGGCTTCATCGCGTTCGTGCTCGCGTCGGCGTGGCCGCGTGTCGCGCCCGCGGCCGGCACGGGCGCCGCGTCGCTGCGCGGGGGCGAGGCGCTGGCCTGCCTGGTGCTCGGCCATGTCGCCGTGTCGATGCTGTTCGAACCCGATCTCGGCAGCTACACGCGGCACCTGTCGAGCGTGGCGCTGTTCGTCGCGGTGCTGTGGCCGCTGCGTACGGCCCGCGCGTCAGCCGCCGCCCGGCCGGCCTGAGCGGGCGCGCGGCTGTCCGGCGCGGAGCGCCTGCTCCACCGCGTCGAGCGCCGGCTTGGCCGTGCGATCCGCGCGGACCAGCCCGTAGTTCCGCTGCGCGGCGTCCGGGCCGCTCGGCGTGTCGGCCCATTCGTAGATCGAGATCAGCGGCGTCGCCAGCTCACCCGACGCCCGCAATAGCGTCGTCAGGCGCTGCACCTGACGCAGGTCGCCCTCGACGCCGGCCGACGTTGCGCCATCCTCGGTGATGGCGACCGGCAGGCCGTAACGCGCCCGCACATCCTGCGCCGCCGCGCGAATCTGCGCGGGCGTCATGCCATAGGCGTGGTACGAGATCGCGTCGACGCATCCGGCCAGCGACGGCGCCAGCGGTTCCAGCAGCCGATCCGGCGCCGACCCCGCGAAAGGCGCCCGCGAGAACGCAAAGCCGATGACCGGCACGCGCGGGCGGCTCGCGCCGAAGCGCGCGCAGACGGCCTGCATGAACGGCGCGAATGTCGTGTCGACATCCCCGGTCGGCCAGTATTTGCCGAGATCGGGTTCGTTCCACAGCTCGATCGCCAACAGCCGCGCACGGTACGCGTCGGCAAGCTGCGTCACCGTGCCGGCCACGCTCGCGCCCGCTTCGGCGAGCGCGGCCGCGCGCCGGTCGGGCGGGGTATCGCGCGGCGCCAGCGGTTCGAGGGCGCGAATGGTCAGCAGTACCGGCAATTGCGCGGCATGCGCCGTCGCGACCGCGGCGTCGAATGCCGCGCGATAGGCGGGCTGCTCCAGCCGGTCGGTCCAGACGCCCATCCGCACGAAACCGAAACCCGCGCGCCGGATGCGTTGCGCGTCGTCCGCCGTGAACGACTGCAGTTTGACCTGCACGCCGACGAGCGGCGCGTCATCGTGTGCCGGCGCGGGCCACTGCGCGCGATCGCGCGCGACGGCATATCCGGTCGTCAACGCGAGCGCGACGATCAGCGGATACCGAAAGGCGATAGGCATGGAAGTGTTCTCATGAAGCGCCACGTGCCGGTGCAGGCCGGCACGACAGCCGAAAAAACGAAGAACCGGCGCGTCGCGAGAACGTCGCCGGTTCGACCTGTCATCTGCAGGCAGTATGCCTGCGCCGCATCCCTGTTACGTCCGGTTGTACTGCTCGATATCGAGCGCGCCTTCCGCCCGCGCGACCAGCACGGCAGCCACGGTGTCGCCCGTCACGTTCGCGGCCGTGCACGCCATGTCGATCAGCCGGTCGACCGCCGCGATCACGACGATCACCTCGATCGGCAGCCCGACCGACGCCAGCACGAGGCTCATCACGACGAGCGCCGCGCCCGGCACGCCTGCCGCGCCGATCGACGCGAGCGTCGTCGTCACGACGACCATCGCCATCTGCCCCGCCGACAATTCGATGCCGTAGGCATGGCTCGCGAAGATCGCAACCGTGCCGAGATAGACCGCGAGGCCCGCCATGTTGATCGTCGAGCCGAGCGGCAGCACGAAGCTCGCGATGCGGCTGTCGACGCCGAGCCGCGTCCGGCAGGTCTCGAGATTGAGCGGCAGCGTCGCGGCGCTGCTGGCCGACGAGTACGCGAACAGCTGCACCGGCACCATCTTGCGCAGGAACGGCCACGGCTTGAGCCCGCGCAGCGCCAGCAACAGGCTGCTGAACACGAGCATCACGACCAGCAGCACGACATAGTTGACCGCGACCAGCGAGCCGAGATGGCCCAGCGCGGAGAAGCCGTGATCCGCCGTCACGTAGGCGATCAGCCCGAACACGCCGACCGGCGCGAACTTCAGCACCATGCCGATGAGCCGGAACACGACCGCCGACAGGCTGTCGAAGAACGCGCGCACCGGCGCGCCGCGCTCCCCGGACAGGTTGATCGCGAGTCCGAAGAAAACCGCGAACACGATCGTCGGCAGCAGCGCGCCATCGGCGAACGCCTTGAACGGGTTCGACGGGATCGCGGCCATCAGCGCGTCCTTCAGCGACGCGGTCGCGCCGAGCTGCGCGGCGTCGATGCCGGCCGGCAGGCTGAAGCCCTTGCCGACCCCGGCCAGCGTCGCCGCGGCCATCGCGAGCATGGCGGCGGACGCCATCAGCACCGCGTAGACCGCGATCGACTTCCACGCGATCCGGCGCATCGCGGCGAGATCCGACAACGACGTGATGCCGCACACGAGCGACACGAACACGACCGGAATCACGCACATCCGGATCAACGAGATGAAAATGTCGCCGAGCGGCTGCAGCAGCGTCGCCGGCTCGCCGGCGAAATGACCGACGGCGGCGCCGAGCAGCATCGCCAGCAGGATCTGCTGCCACATCGCGAGGCGCGGCAGCGCGGACAGGGTACGCATCTTGTTCATGGAGTCTCCTTCGTGCGGGGTACCGGCGGTTCGTGCGCGTCGCTCACGAAACCGCGGCGCCGGGTTGACCGTTCGATTCATTGTCCGGGCCCGCATGCGATCCGGCAGTAGGACCAGGCTGATTCTCGTGTCCGGTTGTCCGGGAAAATCGCGACAAGGACAAGAAGGCGGGCAGCGGCGAGCGGCGATCGTCGCGGTGGAAGGCGGCCCTGAACGTCGAACGCGCAAGCGCGAATGCCCTGTGCTCGCATCTGGCAGCGTGAATTTTCCAAACACCCGCCGATATGAAATCGGCTTGCGACCGCGCCCACCGGCCGCCACAGGACATTCACGCTTGCGCGTTCGCGCGGTCCGGCGATCCGGCGATCCGGCGAAAAAACGGGCCGCCCGACACCGGGCGGCCCAACCAGATCACCCTACCGACGGCACACCCCGCCGCCGATGCAGCCATTGTTGCGTAGCGGGCCGGCGAAGTGAATCAGCCGGGTCCGATATCCGATCGGCGCCGCCGGTCAGAGCAGCAGCAGCGCCGCCGTCGCGACGATCGTCGGCCCGATCGCCGCCGCCAGCAAGCCGCCGACACTCACCGATTCGTCTTGAAAGCCTTTGCGCACGATCGCGAGCCCAGCCGGGTTCGGCGCATTGGCGATCACGGTCAAGCCGCCGCCCGCGACCGCGCCTGCCACGAGCATGTACTTCGCTTCGTCCGGGATGCCCGCGATCAACGAGCCGAGATAGGTGATCGCCGCGTTGTCCATGATCGCGGTGAGGCCGAGTGCGCCCGCATACAGCGCATGGGCGTCCATCGACTCGACGACGGGTTGCAGCCACCACTGCTGGAGCCCGCCGAGCACGACGAGGCCGCCCAGGAAGAACGCGACGAGCAGGCTCTCGCGCAGCATCAGCGGCGACTGGTAGCGCTCGTACGCGTGCGTGAAGCCGAGGAAGAACAGCAGCAGGCCGACGAAGATCACCGGATGGTGCGCGCTCAGCACGACGCCGACCAGGAAACCGAGATGAATCAGCGTGACGCCCACCGGCACGCGCACGGCGTCCGGCTGCGCGGCCGGCGCAGGCGCGGCGGCCAGTGCGCCGCGCATCAGCACGGTCAGCACGCTCGCGTTGATCAGCACCGCGACGAGCGCCTTCCAGCCGAACTGCGCGGCCATGAACGCGCTGTCCCAGCCCCACGCGGACGCGACCATCAGCACCGGCGGCGCCGCGTACGCGGTGAGCGTGCCGCCGATCGACACGTTGACGAACAGCACGCCGAGCGCGAGATACTTCCAGTACTCCTTGACGGGCGCGCCGAACAGCCGGTCGCGCAGGATCAGCGCGGCGAGCGTCATCGCGGCCGGCTCGGTGATGAACGAGCCGAGCAGCGGAATCAGCGCGAGCGACAGCCACACGACGGCCACCCCGGTGTCGACCGGCAGCATGCGCGCGATGCGCAGCACGATGCCGGTGACCGCGTCGAGGATCGGCTTGCTCGCCGCGATCACCATGATCGTGAAGACGAACAGCGGCTCGGTGAATTCGCGCGATTCCGCATAGTCGAGCGCGAGCTTCGGGCCGGCCAGCGCCGTCATCGCGATCAGCAGCACGAGCGCCCAGAAGCCGAACACGACCTCGACCTCGCCGAGAAAATGGAACAGGCCCGCATGACGCGGATGGCGATGCGCGAGCACTTCGAAGCGCTTCGCGAAGAAGGTGTGGAGCAGCGCGAGACCGAAGATGATCGCGCCGGCAAGTTCGACGGTATGAGGCATGGCGGATTCCTGGATGAGCCGGCGCGCAACCGGGCCGGAGGGTCAGAGGTGACGGACGAACCGGCGAGCGCAACGACCGGCCGTTCCTGGACACTCAAAGGGTATCGTGCGCACTGACCTCATTGAATCGGACCAGTCCGATACTGCCGTTCCACGCGGGCACGTCGGTTTCGTCGCGCTTCGTCGCGTTCCGTCGCCCGGACAGCCGGCAACGGCAGGCCCGGTCATGCCGCGCGGACGTCGCGGCGCACACGCGTCGACGCTGATCGTCGCGCTATCGCAGCGCCTGCTCCGTCGAAAACGCGTGTTCCACGAAGCGGATCACGTCGTCGAGCGACGACGTGCACGTGGCCCCCGCCGCGAGCTCACGAAACGCCCCGTCCGGCCCGAAGCAGACGAGCGGCTTGCGCCAGCGCCGCGCGAGCGCAATTTCCTCGGCCGTGCCGTGCCCACCCGGCAGCGCAACGATCAGGTCGCTGCTCAGCACGTTCACGTAGTTGCGGTTAATCGTATCCGGGGCGGCGTCCGGCTCGCGGCGCGGCAGCGGCGTGAGGATCGGGATGTCGACGAACGGATGCGGATAGCCGTCGAGCGGCACGAAGCCCGCGCGCGGATCGGCCTGCGTCGGCAGGATGCCGATCGATCGGCCGGCCCGCCCCGGCACGCCGGCGAACGCGCGCGCAACCGCCAGCATCACGCCCTGCCCGCCGCCCGTCAGCAGGTTGAAGCCGGCCTGCGCGAGCCAGGCGCCGAGCGGCTCCGAAAACGCGAGCCACGGCGCCTTGCCCGAGCCCATCACGCCGATCGTCTTGTTCTGCTGCTGCATCGTGGTTTCCGGTGAGATCGTGGGGGGCGCGCGATCGCCGCGCTCATTCGAGTTCGACGCCCTTGAGTTCGGGAATCAGGCACAGCGTCGCGACCATGTCGAGCACGTAGAGGCCGGCGAGCAGCGCGATGGCCGTCTGGAACGAGTAGTGCGCGGCCAGCGCGCCGACCGCGACCGGGCCGAAGCCGCCGACCGCGCGGCCGATATTCCACAGCACGTTCTGCGCGGTCGCGCGCGCGGCCGTCGGATAGCCTTCCGACATCAGCGTTCCGTAGCCGCCGACCATCCCGTTGACGAACATGCCCATCAGCGCACCGGCCCACAGCATCGCGGCCGGGTCCGACAGCCGCGCATACGCGATGACCGTCACGACCGAGCCGAGCTGGTACAGCAGGAACGTCGGCTTGCGCCCGATGCGGTCGGCCAACTGCCCGAACACCCAGACGCCGATCATCATCCCGACGACCGTCGCCGCCGTCCACAGCCCCGACTTCGTCAGCGAGAAGCCCATCTGTTTCGACAGGAAGGTCGGCAGCCAGATCATGATCCCGTAGTAGCCGAAGTTCTGGACCGAACACAGGATCACGATGCCGAGGCTCGTGCGCGTGGTCCGGCCGTCCGCGACCAGCAGGCGAAACGCGTTGGGCTTCGGCTGGGCTGCGCGCCGCACGAACGCTTCAGGCTCGTGCAGCTTGTTGCGCATCGCCCAGGCGAGCAGCGCGGGCAGCACGCCGACCAGGAACATCCCGCGCCAGCCGACGTGCATCAGCAGGAACGGCGTCAGCAGCGCGGCCAGCAGTACGCCGGCCTGCCAGCCGAGCGCGACGTAGCACGACACGCGTGCGCGCTTGCTGGCCGGCCACGCTTCCGCCGCGAGCGCCATGCCGATCCCGAACTCGCCGCCCAGTCCGATGCCCGCTATGGTGCGGTACACCAGCAGATCCCGGAAACCCTGCGCGAACGCGCACAGCCCGGTGAAGATCGCGAACAGCAGGATCGTCCAGGTCAGCACGCGCACGCGCCCGTAACGGTCGCTCAGCGCACCGAACAGGATGCCGCCGGCGACGGCGCCGATCAGCGTCCACGTGACCAGCGCGCCGCCCTGCCCGGGCGTCAGGTGCAGCGCCGCCGTGATCGCCGGCAGCATGAAGCCGAGGATCAGCAGGTCGAAGCCGTCCATCGCATAGCCGATCGCCGATCCGGCCAGCGCTTTCCACGCATACGCGCCGACCTGCTCCGCGCGCGGGGCCGACGGGCCGCCGAGCGACGAGGATTTCATGTTTGCTGCCATGGTGTCCCGCCACGATTGTCCGGCGACATTCTAAGGCCTGTGCCCGTGCCCGACGGGCCGGCCAACCCGCCGCCGGCGAGGGTGCGCGCGCGTCGGCACCCGCTTGCGGGGCGGCGGGCGGGAATCGGCGGGCAGCGAACGGGAGGGAAAAACGGCGATCCGGTGGCGGCGAGGCCGGCAATGTCGCGGTCAGGCCGGACACCGGATGAAAAACAGCATATTGGCGCAGTGTTGCCGGCCGGCCCGCTTGCGCGAACCGGACGGCGCCGGGCGGCCTCGCGGCCCGGCCGGCTTCAGCCCTGGTCGTCTCCGGGCCACCAGGTCTTGGCCCCGCGGTCGACGGCGAGCGTATCGAGATCCTTGCCTTCGAGCCATTTCGGGCGCGGGCCGCGGCCCGACCACGAGCGGCCGGTCGTCGGATCGTAGTACTTCGCAGGTGCCTTGCGTTTTCGCTGGACGATATAGCCAAGCGCGCTCAGTACTTCCTGCTGCGAAATTCCCAAAAGCTCGACCTGTTCCTTGAATGCCGCGAGCGCGGCCTGCTTCTCCTTCTGCTTCGCGTCCGACAGCTTGATGTTCAGGTCCCGAAGTTGTGCTTCGAGTTCCTGCAGGGCCTGGGTCATGTATTCATCCTCTTTGGGCATGTTTTGGCAAAAAGCTCCGATGGCGGAACCTACCACGAAGTTCCGCCGATCGGGGCTGTCAAATGTATGACTCGTATGCCTGAGCCGGCATGGCTTGCGCGATACGCACTAAACGACGTCACGCGTCAATCAACGGCAAGACAGGACCGGGCCGGCAACGCGCAACCCGCCATGGACGAAGGCACGGCGAGCGGCTGCGGCAAGTAAGCGCCGCACTTGGCACGGCGCGGCATGGCGCGAATGATAGCAGTGCTGGGCGCCGTGTTGCAGAATCCGACGGCCGGCGTGGATGCGAACCGGCCGTTTACCTGCAGCCGTCGCGGGCTTCCCACGCGATCCGGTCGAACAGCGCGCGCAGCTTCGCGCCGCGCGCCGCGTTCAGCGCGGCCGCATGCGCGACGCGCCCGGCGAGATGCGCGCGGAAATCCGGATGCGCCTCGCGATTCTGCGACGCCGGCCCGCTCCGGATGCAGTTGGTCAGGATAGCCTTCAGGAGATCGAACTCGTCGCGCGCCAGATTCGGATGACGATTGACGACCACGCCGGCCAGTTGTTGCCGCATGCCGCGCCGCATCACGCGCGTCTTGCGCAGTTGCAGCGCAAAGCCCTCCTCGAGCGCGATCGCGGCGACCCGGACCTGCAGCCGCTCGACGTCGCGCGCCAGCGCGCCGCCGCCGGAAAAGGCGAGATCGTCGGCATAGCGCGTGTAGGTTGCGCCGAGCGATCGCGCGAGCGCGGCGAGCCGCATGTCGAACCGGAATGCGCTCAGGTTCGCCAGCGCCGGGGACGTCGGCGCCCCTTGCGGCAGATGCCGTTCGCGATAGCGCTGGCGGCCGATCCAGTCGAACCGGTCGCGCAGGTCGGGCGCGAGCAGCCGCGCGGACGGCACGCGATTGGTGCACAGCCCGGTGAGCGTCCGCGCGACTTCGGCCGGATACCCGAGCGTGACGAACAGCGCGTGCACGCGGGCGGCGCGTATCGATACGAAGAAATCCGCCAGATCGAAACGGACGACGACATCGCGATCCGCATGCGGCGCCGCGAACGACACGATGCCGTGCCCCTTGCGAAAACCGTGCACCGCACCGTGCGGCGCGATGCGATCGAGCAGCCCGTGCAGGATGCGGCGCTGCGCTTCGCGCAGCCGGCCTTTCGGGATTTCGACGAGACGGCTGCCGCCGCTGCGCTTGTCGTGCGCCACGTACGTGTAGTGATGCAGCGGCGTGGCGCTGCCGCGCGCGTCGACACGCCAGTGGTCGGACAGCCAGTCGAGCGCCGGCGCGCTCACGCCGAGCCAGCCGGCAAGATCGCCGGGCGTCGCCCATTGCGGCACGTCGCAGCCGGCGAGCGGCGCCGGCACCGGCCGCTGGACTGGCGCGCGCCGCACGACACGGATCGCGGCCGGCCGATCGTTGCCGTACCAGGCGAGCACGAAAGCCGGCGCATCGGCGAGGACCGCCGCCAGCGTACCGATGTCGACGTCGTCCCAGCCCGCACCGAAGCGGGCGAGCGCGGCATCCGCGACTTCGTGCGTCCACGGTGGCGCGCTGCCGAGCACGGCCGCCATCCGGGACAGGACGCCGGCGCGTTCAGGCGCACCGGCCAGCATGGCTTCGGCAATCGTGCGGGTGGTGTCGAACAGGGAGCCGGACATGGGAATCGATGGGCGGGACGGTGAGCCAACGTGACTGGTGCTGCGAGGAGTCGTGTTGCGCATCGCGCAACCGTGCTCCTTGCGACGCATCGGGGTGTCGATCTGATCCACGGGGTAGCCCCGTAGTCCTGGAACATCGGTTGCCTGTTCCGGGCGTGTGCTTGACCCACCGGCCCGCGATGCGACTTTAATGGCCGCGAACGCGGCGTGTCAAACCGGGCTACTTGTTCGAATGCGTCAGGGGGCGGGCCATTGCATCGTCACGTGTTTGCCGTGCGGGGGCCCGGTGTCCTGACGCTCCGGGCAGGTTCGGGAACTCGCGCAGTGTAGCGTCTTTCCGGGCCGGGTCGACCCGGCCGGGGCCGACTTCGAAGGATGTGCGCCGCGCAGCGCGCACCGGACGAGCCATGCGCTCGAACGCTTGAGCCCCCCATGAACACCCATGCGCTTCACCCGTCGCACCATCAACCATCGAATCAATATTCGCCGCCGATTATTTAAATATCGGAATAATCAAAAAACGAAAATAACGGTTCGCAGAATTCAATTAAATAGAATTCAAACAAAATTATCGAATCCGATTAACGATAAATTAATACGATTGGCGCCATCAAATTCAAATAAATAACCTTCGTTGTGCGTCGCAACACCGTGAATCAAAAATCAACGAGATCCGGAGGCGCAGCACGACTTATTTCATTCGTGCTTGGTCGCATCGTTTCCACCTTGTCAGGCCACTGTTGATTTCCAGACACTTGTGAATCAGCAATCCGGAAGACGGACACGTCTCCCGGACTTGACCGACGTCGTCATATCGCATCAATTCATTCAATACAAAAGGAAAATCATGAAGAAGATTGCAACCGTGCTGTTTTCAGCACTGATGCTGGCCTCCACGTGCGCGTCCGCACAGGCGCTTTGCAAGGCCGGCAAGATCGACAAGATCGAAACCGACCCCACCGGCAACCTGCTGGTGACCATTAACGACGGTGTCTACTCGTTCAGCGCCAAGGAAGTTTATTCAATTATTTACCAGGCGTATTCAGAAAACCGGAATCTTTTTATCTACGGCAATAATTGCGCGAATGGCTCGCCGGCGACCCGCTTTGCCATTCGCTAATCAAGCTTAAAATGCTCGACGATTATCGGTACGTGGAGCCTGGAGCTGGATTGACACTCTGAATCCAGCGCCATCGCGGGCTGGGGTGTCGGCGCTGCGCTTCATGACACCTTCATGCCCGCTACCTGATCAACCCCCTGCCAGTTCCACCCCGGCCCCCTCGAAACAGGCCGTGCTTACCGTGACGGGACAGGCATTATCGGGCCTTTGTCGCCGCAGGCGGCATCAGCGATCCAGCAACCGCCCCAGCCGCATCATCGTGACGTTCACGCCGAGATGGCGCATCGACGGTTGCACGATCACGCAGTTGTCGTACGGCGTGACGATCGCGTCGTCGCCGTCGCGCGCGATCTCGGTGCCGGCCCGCTCGATCACCTCGAGCCCCGTGAACGGTTGCGAGAACCGGAAATCCATCGAACGCGCGACGACCGGCTCCGTGATCTCCACGAACTTCTGACGCACCGGCGCGGCTTGCGTAAGAAAAGCCGCGACGTCGTCGCGCGCAACCACGCCCGCATGCAGCAGGAAGCGCGCCGCGCTGTCGAGCGCGACATCGCGCGCGCGCGCGGCGAAGTGCTGGCCCGTCTCGATCAGCAGCGCATTCTTCGCGCTCGCCGGATCGCCGAAACCGCCGTAATCGCGCAGCCGCGTGCCGTTCGCATGGCCGCGATCGATGATCACGTGCTCCGGCGTGCCGATTGCGGCCGCCAGCGCGATCGCCTTGTCGAGCGGCCCGGTCATCATCAACGGTGCGGACGCTTCGTGCATCGAATGAATGTCGAGCAGCAGGTCGACCGTATCGAGCAGCGGACGCATCGCGCGCGCACGCGCGAGTTCGCGGCTGTCGCGCGTGCCGTCGAGCGCGGCCGGCGTCCACACGCGATTCATGTCCTCGTCGAGGTAGCGCGTCGCATCGGCATTCACCGCGCTGAAGTGCTCGTATGCGCCGACGTTGCCGAAGCCGAGCGACAGGCGGCCCGCCACCGGACGCAGGCCGGCGGCCAGCAACGTGTCCACCGCAATCGCACCGCTGACTTCGTTGCCGTGCGTCAGCGCGAGGATCATCACGTGCTTGCCGGGCCGGCCGCTGTCGAACGTGTGCAGATACTCGATGCCCGTATTGCCCGCGCGCCAGCGCGCGATGTCGGGGAAGGCCACTTCGATCGGATAGGCCGGCAACGCGGCGCGGATGGCTTCAAGCGTGGTCATGTCGGAAAGGCTCAACAGGGTTCGGGAAAGGCGCGGCCGGCGTGTGCCGGTTGCGCCGGAATCGGGTTCGCGGCCGGCGCGTCACGCCCCGGTCGCACGCGTCGACGGCGCGCCGGCGGCCGCCGCGCCGCGCATCCGGCGGCCGAGCGAGATCACCGACGTGATCCCGAGCACGGCCGTCGCCATCACGTAGAAACTCGGTGCCAGCTTGTTGTGCGTCGCGTCGATCAGCCAGGTCACGATCAGCGGCGCGAAGCCGCCGAACAGCGTCACCGAGAAGTTGTACGACAGCGCGAGGCCCGTGCCGCGCGTGCTCGTCGGGAAGATGTCGGCGAGCAGCGCCGGTAGCGGCGCGAGGCTCACCGCGATCAGCAGGCCGACCAGCGCCTGCACCGCGAGCAGCGTCTCGACCGTCGGATAGCGGTTCAACATCACGAACAGCGGCCACGTCGTGACGCCGACCAGGATCAGCGCGATCAGCATCACGCGAATGCGGCCGAAACGATCCGACAGGTGCCCGACGACCGGTGCGGCGACCATCAGCATCGCGCCCGTGACGACCGCGCCGAGATACGACGACGTGGCCGGGATATGCAGTTGCTTGACCGCGTACGTCGGCATGTACAGCTTGTGCACGTAGTTGAACGCCGTGGCCGTCGCGACGACGCCCGCGCCGAGCAGCAGGTTCGCGCGATCGCGAGCGAACACGTCGCGCAGCGGCGACTTCGCTCGCCCCTTCTCGCCGAGCCGGCGGAAATCGGCCGGTTCGTCGATGTTGCGGCGGATGTAGAGCCCGACCGGGCCGATCAGCAGCCCGACCGAGAACGCGACGCGCCAGCCCCACGCATGCAGTTGGTCGGTCGTCAGCAGCAGGCTCAGCAGCGCGGACACGCCAGCCGCGAGCACCGTCGCGAGCCCCTGCGTCGACATCTGCCAGCTCGCGAAGAAGCCGCGCCGCTTCGCATCGGCCTGCTCGACCATGAACGCCGTCGCCGCGCCGAATTCGCCGCCGGTCGAGAAACCCTGCAGCATCCGCGCGACGATGATCAGCAGCGGCGACGCGATGCCGATCTGCGCATACGTCGGCGCGAACGCGATCATCGCGGTGCCGAGCATCATCAGCCCGATCGACATCGTCAGCGACGCCTTGCGGCCCGCGCGGTCCGCATAGCTGCCGAGCACGATCGAGCCGAGCGGGCGCGTGACGAACGAAATGCCGAACGTGCCCACCGACAGCAGCAGCGAAGTCGCCGCGTCGTGCGTGGGGAAGAACAGCTGGCCGATGACGATCGCGAAATAGCCGTAGATCAGCAGGTCGTAGAACTCCAGCGCGTTCCCGATGCTCGCGGCGCAGATCTCGCGCCACGGATTGTGCGGGGCCGGCGTCGCGGCGTGTGTGTTGCGGGTCATCCCTGTGCTCCTCCGGTAACGCTGGCCATCAGGATTTTGAAAGACGGTGCGCGGCTTTGCCGGCGGCCGTTCGGGCCAGTCAAGCGCGGAGTGTAGGCAACGCGGGGCGGGCGTTCGTGCCGTTTCGGCACGCAATCGTGCCGATCGGCGCGCGGGCCCCGGAACCGCCGCTCACGGCAGGCTATGCCGCGCCGTCGTCGCGCGACGGCGCGGTGCGCCAGATCGCATCCAGCACCGGGTGCGGGTCGTTCCGGCGCCGATACAGTGCGATGTCGAAGCCGATCTGCCAGTCGGCGCCCCCGACGATCGCGAGTTCGCCGCGCCGCACGTCATCGGCGACGAGCCGCTGCGGCAGCCACGCGAGGCCGAGCCCGCGACGCGCCATCGCGAGAATCGCTTCATACGAATCGGCCTGGTACACGGGGCGCAGCGTCGGGCGGTTCGGCATTTCGGCAAGATGCCGCGCGAGCACCGCGCGCAGCGTCAGGGTGCGCGCGAACGCGAGCCATGGCACCGGCGCCTGCCCCGCCGGCAGCCGGTAGCGCACGCTGCCGCGCGCATCGAACGCACTGACCGGCACCAGCACCTCGCGCGCGACCGACAGCCAGTCGAAGCGGTCGCGATCGATCAGCAGCCGCGTATGCGGGCTCGAATAGACGATCAGCATGTCGGCATCGCCGGCCGTGAGTTGCAGGATCGCTTCCTCCGCGCTGCCGGTCGATACGGTCGCCGTGAAGAAGCCTGCGCGCGCAACCGTCTCGTCGTACCAGTCGGGGAAGAAGGTGGCCGAGAGCGTGCGGCCGGTCGCGATCCTGAGATTGTTCTCCAGCACCGGCGTCGCTTCCTGAAGTTGCGTGCGGGCGCCATGCAGGATGTCGAGCGCGTTCGACGCCGCATCGAGGAACACGGTGCCGGCCGCCGTCAGTTCGAGCGGCTTCGTGCGCGCGATCAGGCGCGTGCCGACCCATTCCTCGAGCGACCGGATGCGGCGGCCGAACGCCGGATGCGTGACGAAGCGGTTCTCCGCCGCGCGCGTGAAGCTGCGCGTGCGCGCGAGTTCGACGAAGTCTTCGAGCCATTTCAGTTGCATGGCTGGGCTCCTGGGTGGGCGACGAGGTGCGGGCCGGTGCGCGCTCGCGAACGGCATTCATGGCGCGGCCGCCGGCATGGGCAGATGCGGCTCATGTGGCTCATGTGGCTCGTGTGGCTCGTGTGGCTCGTGTGGCTCATGTGGCTCGTGCGGCTCTGCGGCTCTGCGGCTCTGCGGCTCTGCGGCTCATGCGTCGCAGGCCGTGCAGGCCACGCGGGCCGCGCGTAGCGCCCGGATCCTACAGCGCCTGCGGCGCATCGCGCAGCACGGCGCGCAGCGCGGTATCGAACGGCGTCGCGTGATCGATCCCGGCCGCGCGCACGCGCGACGCGTCCAGATGGCAATCGTACGGGCGCGGCGTCGCGTCGGTCGGCTGGTCGATTCGCTCGAGCGCGGCTTCGACGCCGAGCGCGGCCGCGATCCGCTGCGCGATGTCGTACTTCGTCATCGGCTCCTCGCCCGACCAGTGACGGAGGCCCGTGATCGACGCCCCCGCGAGATGGCGCAGCGTCAGGTCGCGGATGACGTCCGCGACATCCGGCGTATAGGTCGGGTAACGGATCGCCCAAGCGTCCATGCCGACCGCGCCGGCGCCCGGCCGAGCGGATGCGACGATCGCCGGCACGAGGCTCGTGACGGCCGATTCGCTCCAGTCGACGATCGGGCCGAAGAGCAGCGGCAGACGCAGCACGCACGACAGCGGCGACGCGGCGAGCAGCGCTGCCTCGCCCTCCAGCTTCGTGCGGCCGTAGATGTTCAGCGGATTCGGGGCGGCGTCCTCGCGGTATGGGGCAGCCTTGCCGTCGAAGACGTAGTCGGTGGAGATGCCGAGCGTCCATGCGCCGTGGCGCGCGGCAAGCGCACCGATGCGGGCCGGGGCGGTGACGTTGATCGCGCGGGCGCCGGCAGGATCGCGTTCGCAGACGTCCGGACGGCGTTCGGCCGCGCAGATGATCACGGCGGCCGGTTGGCGGGTGGCGAAGAGGTGTTCGAGGGCCGGCTCGTCGAGGACGTCGAGTTCGGCGAGGTTTTCCGGTGGCAGTGCGAGGCGTTTTGCGCCCGCGCTTTGCGGGTTCCGGAGGGTCGCGACGAGGTTCAACGACGATTCGCGGGCCAGGGACGCGGCAACCGCACGGCCGAGGAGGCCGGCGGCGCCGATGAGCAGGACGGTCGGGAGGACGGTCGACGTGGTCGGGTTTGGCATGGGCGGCAATCCGGGTGACGTGGGGGCGCGAAGTCGCGATCGACATTCGAGCCACGGTGGTGCGGAGGATAGCCGAGTATCGCGGCCGGCACATCGTGTGCGGCAGATCGGAAACGCCTCGACGGACGGGTGTCATGTGCGCCGCGGCCGACGGCCGGCCCGGCGCACCGTCCGCCGGGATGATGCCCGTGCTGCCGGCGACGTCGGCTCGCCGCGCGGCCGCCCCTGCGCGAGTGCGATCCGCGGAGCGGCCACACCGCGCCCCTCGCCAACAAGCAAAGCCCGGTGCGCTTGCGCGCACCGGGCGGTCACATCGGCAGGCAACGCCGCCCCGCCTTACTTCCGGTCGAGCGAATACCGCCCCGGCCCGGTCAGGGCGAGCAACAGCAACCCGCCGATGATGCTCACGTTCTTGTAGAAGTTGATCATCGCCATGTATTGCTCCATCCCCTGCAGCGCCCAGTAGCGATGGCCGATCAGCGCGGTCGCGAGCGTATAGGCGGCGAACACGAGTGCGAGCGGACGCGTATAGAAGCCGATCGCGATCAGCAGGCCACCGGCCAGTTCGACCCCGACCGCGATCGCGGCTGCCAGTTCGGGCGCCGGGTTCCCCGTCGACGCCATGTACGCGACCGTGCCCGAGAAGCCGTTCAGCTTCTGCCAGCCGAACAGCACGAACAGGATCATCAACAACACGCGAGCCGCCAGCAGCAGTTCGTCCTTCTTCGATTCCAGCGAAACGTAACGCATGACAATCACCCTTGAATTGACGGTTTGATGCGTCCGGTGCCGATACGCGCCACATTGGCGCGCCAGGTCGGCAACGAACCACTCCTCGCACGATCGGACAGCAAGCCGGCCGGCCTGCCGCCGAAGAATCCGTCCGGCCGCGCCGCTCCCGGCGCGCTCCGGATCGGTTCTGGCGAAGCACGGATGCAGTCTACTGTCCTGCCACAAATCATCAATCCGTCAAAACAAGATTCGCTGTCTCACATAAGTGGACAATCGAGCGAAACAAGGCCATGACGCGGCAGCGGCGAATCCGATCAAATCGACCTGCCCTTATGTTTCAAGAACATGAAAACTGCCCGCGCATATCCGGATTCCGTATCCACTCGATATTGAAGCGCCAATTGGCGCAAGCAGGCCATATCGACGTATCGCCATGCGTTATTCGACGATACGTTATGTGCATGAACCTGAAATCAATGAATTAAGCGTGCAACTCGGCGTTCTTTCCAATCGGCGAATCATCCTGTTTCGGACAAAGACACCCGGCCTGGAAATGCGCATTGGGAAGCGAAAACGTTTCCCACGCGAGCGGGTTGATGTCGGCGGCGGCGGTTTTCGTCCAGTGGGCAAGGGTTTCAGCCCGATAGCCGCCGGCAGGAACACCTTCCACACACCGTCGATCGATCCGGTGTTTAGCAGGGCAAGCGAGACAACGTGATCAGGCATTCACGCGCTCGGCAAGTTTTCACTGCCGGCAAAAATCCTTGAATAAATACAATTGAAGTGATGAGTTAACGGCAAAAAATCGCAAACCTTTAGCCCGCGCTACACCGTCGCATTTCCGTCTGCATTTTTCTCAACATGCATTACAAAAAATTACCAAGCAATACCGATTTAAATATACGATAGCGCACGTCCTTACGTTTTCCCGACACTCCCGTGAACCCCGGAACGCGTCGCACCGGACACGGCCGGCAGGCGAACCGCCGCAGGCCGTCACGGCAGCCGCTCGTCACGGGATCGCTTTTCAACCGGAGACCACCCATGGCAACGAACACGCCTGTGAACAGCAGCGCGAACGCGAACAGCCTGATGCAACAGGCGGCGCAATCGATCATCAACGGCTCGACCGGCAATCCGGCGATGGACGTCGGCACGCTCGTCAAGACGCTGGTGAACGCGAAGACGGCCGGCCGGGTCGCGGCGCTCGCCGCGTCGCAGCAGACCGGCACCACGCAGATTTCCGCATTCGGTGCGCTGTCGTCGGCGCTGGGGGCGCTCGAGGCGGGCCTCGCGTCGCTGACGAATGGCGCGCTGCAGTCGACGTTTACCGCGGTCGCGAGCGGCAAGGGCCTGACCGCGACGGCGGGCGCAGGCGCGGTTGCCGGCACCTATACGGTCGGCGTCACGCAGGTCGCAACCGCGCAGGCGCTGGCTTCGTCGGGCTTCGACGGTAGCAAGGCGCTCGGCACCGGCACGCTGACGCTGTCGCTCGGCAGCCAGTCGTTCAAGGTCGACGTGAACGGCACGAACAACACGCTGTCGGGCATCGCGGCCGCGATCAACGCCGCATCGAACAACCCGGGGATCAGCGCGACCGTCATCAACGGCACCGACGGCGCGCACCTCGTGCTCGCGTCGACGAAGACGGGCTCGGCGAACGCGATCAGCGTCGCGGTCGGCAACGTGGCCAACGACACCGGGCTGTCGAACCTCGGCGTCACGTCGACGGCCGACACGACCGGCGGCGCGTCGAAGATCGACTCGGCGAACAGCGCGGCCGCGTGGCGGCAAAGCGCCGTTGCGCAGGACGCGAAGTTCACGCTCAACGGCATCGCGTCGACCAGCGCGAGCAACACGGTGTCGGGCGTGCTGAACGGCGTCACGCTGAACCTGTCGGCGGCCGCGGTCAGCGCGACCGATACGCAGACGCTGACGGTCAGCACCGATACGAAGTCGCAGGCGGCCACGATCACGAATTTCGTGAGCCTGTACAACACCGTCGTCAAGACCATGGGCGCACTGTCGAGCTACACGGCAGGGGCAAGCTCGCAGGGCGCGCTGATCGGCGATTCGACGCTGAACACGATCCGCAACTCGCTTGCGTCGATCGTCGCGCGCGGCGTCCCCAACGAGAACGGCAACGGGCACACGAACCTGATGGCGATCGGCATCTCGCTCGAGAAGGACGGCACGCTGAAGGTCGACAGCGCGAAGCTCGACAGTGCGCTGACCAACAACCCGTCGGGCGTCGCGCGCCTGTTCAACTCGACGAACGGGATGGGCAAGCACCTGACCGACCAGATCGCGCCCTTCACGAAGAAAGGCGGGATGATCGAGGTGCGCACGAACGCGCTGAGCGCCGACCTGAAGCGCGTCACGCAGCAGCAGACGGATCTGGCCGACTATGCCGCGCAGCTGACCAAGCAGTACCAGGCGCAGTTCACGGCGCTCAACACGCTGATGGCCAAGATGAACTCGAACACGCAGTACCTGACCCGACTGTTCGGCGGCGCCAACAGCAGCGGCACGCTGGCGAACAAGTGACGAGCGGCCGGGCCGCACGATGATCGTGGCGGCGGCCGCCGGTCAATGGATCGACCGGCTCGCGCCGCCGCGCGCGCCTCTGCTCGCAATGTCCCGCCAGGACACATCGCTCACGCCCGGCGGTGCGCGAGCGCGCGACGGGCTCCCTTCCCCGGTTCGCGCCATCGCGGCACGCAGCCTGTCCGCGGTTCGCGCGAACCGGACGCGCCGTCAGCCGAGACCTTCTACCCGATCGGCGAACAAGTCGATCGCACGCGACACCTGACGCCCGAAATAGCCCGGCCGCTCGTGCTCGTAGGCGCGCAGCAGCGACGTGCATTCACGCTCGGCCCAGCGCCACACGGGGCCCTGCTTCGCGAAGACCGGATGCGCGTGCAGCTCGGCCGGTACCGTGTGCTCGTCGTCCCAGCCCCAGAAATACGCCTGGCGCGCACGTGCGAACGGCATCCCCAGATTGCTCGCCACGGTCTCGTCGTGGCGCAGCGTGAAATCGACGATTTCCTTGCGCGCACGGCCGCCGATATCGTGACGCGCCTCGATCCAGCAGTGATACCTCGCCAGCTGCGACAGATGCCGCGCGGTGCGGCGGCGCTCGCGCGTCGTGCACAGCGCATACAGGTTGCCGCCGCCGAAATCCAGCACCTCCCCACCCGCGAACGGCCGGTAAGGCTTGCCGGTCAGCAGTGTCAGCACCTGCGCGCCGACGATCGCGTAGTCGGCACATCGCATGTAGCCGCTGCGCGTCGTCGCTTCCGACACGCTCCGGTGGACGGCCTCGTCAATCACGGCGTGCAGCGTGGCATCTACTGGTGCCGCCAGGATCGGCGGCTGGCTCGTCGTCGTGACGGGGTGCACGGGAAGCGGATGCGGATTCAACGGTTCGTCGGCAAAAAAGCGCTCGGCGGCGCGATATTACGAATCGTTACAAGAAACGGCGGAAGCGTTTGATCAGATTTGTGTGCTTTTGTCGTCCGACGTGGACATGCGCGGGGCAGCGGGTGGGGGTTGCCGCAACCCGCGGGGTACAACGGATCGGTGGGACGAGCGGTGGCGTCGCGCTCGATGCCCGGCGCTTGGCGCCCAGCGCGTGCGGCTTGCGGCTTGGGGCTTGCGGCTTGCGGCTTGCCGGCGGCTCGATCGTGCGATGAGACGAGTGAAGGTGGGGCCGTGCGTCGGCGACACGCCGTCATTCGTGACAACGGACAGCCTGAAACCGGCTGGTCAGTGCGGCGGCCTGACTGCGACAGGCGGCTTAACCACCTTCAACAGCATTGTTGAAAATCCCGACGGATTCGCCGCATTGCACGTTCGGCCTGAACGCCGCGCCGGGTTCACGCCATCCGGGGCAAGGCCGATACACCCCTCGCGCCGCTTGTCGCAACACGTCCGAGACGCATCGCGACAAGCCGGCCGTGCTTGTAGCCACCGTGCGCCGCCACCACGCGCGCCCCGACGAACCCGTGCGATGGCGGCCGCCCGCCCGGCACGCCACCCCACCGCGCCCGGCAAACCTCGAACGGCGCACCGCGTGCCGGGTTACGCGGCGATCCGTCGACGGAAATGCTCGGTCCCGGCCACGATCTTGTCGAGCACCGCATCGAGCGCCCAGAACCGTTCACGCACGTCGTAGTCGATCGCGCGGCAACGGATCGATGCGAAGGTGCCGATCCGCTGGTGATAGAGCTTCGCGAGCGCCGGATACCCCAGCGCCTCCGACACCGCCGAAACGACGAGGAACGTCGAGAGCTCGTCGGCCAGCGCCGGGTTCGTATCCCCTTGCGTGCGCAACCACCGGTACAGGTCCGGATGGAAGTTGGTGAACACGCCGTTGAAGCCGGCGGAACCCGCCTTCATCGCGTCCCAGGCAATCGCGGCGTTCGCGTTGAGGATCTTCAGCGGCGAGCCCTCGGCGAGCGCGACCCGCCGCTTCACCGTCTCCAGGTCGCAGCTCACGTCCTTGAGCATCACGAAGCGGCCCGTGTCGATGCACGCGCGCAGTTCGTCATCCGACAGCAGCCGCCGGTACGGCGCCGGACACTCGTACAGCCCGAGCGGCAGACCCGACGGCAATCGCGCGAGCAGCCGGTGAAGATGGTCGAGCAACGCGGCGCTGCCCTTGCGCTGCGGATCGAGCCGGTTGGTCACGAGCACGACGCCCTGCGCGCCCGATTCGGCCGCCGCGCACAGCTCCTCGGCCTGCGCGTCGAGATCGTCGCTGATGTGCCCGGACGCGACGACGGGCACGCGCCCGGCCACCCGCTCGACCACGAAGCGCGCGAGTTCCGCGCGTTCGGCCAGGCTCAGGAACTGCATCTCGCTCGACTGCGCGACCGCGAACAACGCATCGGCGCCGTGTGCCAGATACCATTCGATGAGCCGCTCGAGCCCGGCGTAGTCGATCGCGCCGGCATCGTCGAACGGCGTCAGCATCACCGGGACGATGCCCTCGATGGTCACGTTCGATTGCTGCGGGTGTTGCATCTGTTTCTCCTTGCTTCAGTGAATGCGGGGCGCCTACCGCGTGCTCAGGCCGGCAACGGCCCGGGCGCCGCGTTCGCGGCCTGCTCGGGAATCGGCTTGCGCACCAGCAGCAGGTACGCCATCGCGCCCGCGAACGCGATCGCCGCGGCCGTCAGCAGCGCCGGCACGAACGACCACTTCTGCGCAATGATGCCCGTCAGGATCGGCGCAAGCGCGCCGCCGACGAAACCGCCGAAATTCTGGATCGCGCCGAGCGACGCGATGCGGCTCGGCGGCGCGGCCGCCGTCGCGAGCGCCCACGAGCAGGCCGACGCCGCGTTGGCGAGAAAGATCACGACCGAAATGCACGCGAGCGCGACCGTGTTGCTCTGCACGAGCGCGGCGGGAATCGTGAATGCCACCATCCCGAGCATCGCGACCACCACCGCATTGCGCCGGCTCACGACCGGCGAACGGCTGCGGCGCGTGACCAGGTCCGACAACCAGCCGGCCAGCAGCGAGCCGACGAATCCGCACAGGAACGGCACCGACGCGGCAAAGCCGGTGCGGATCAGGCTCATGTGCCGCTCCATCGTCAGGTAGCCCGGCAGCCAGGTCAGGTACACCCAGTTCAGGTACACGGAACCGAAATAGCCGATCAGCATCCCCCAGGTCGTGCCGTGCGAGAACAGGCCGCGCCATTCGGCGAACGTCAGCTTCGGCGCCGCGACCGCGCTTTGCGCATCGGCGTCGAGATAATTGCGCTCGGCGGCAGTCAGTTGCGCGCGCACCGGGTCGCGGTACAGCGCGAACCAGGCGACGGCGACGACGAGACCGGCCGCGCCCGTCGCGATGAACGCCCAGCGCCAGTCGAACGACGCGACGAGGATCGACAGCAGCAACGGCGCGAGCGCGGTGCCGAGCGGCGACGCGGCGTTGAAGATCCCGGTCGGCGTGCCGCGCGCGCGCAGCGGAAACCAGTTGCTCACCACCCGCGCGGCCGACGGAAACTGCGGTGCCTCGCCGATGCCGAGCACGATGCGCGCGACGATGAACCAGCCGAACGTCGACACGATGCCGCCCGCCGCCTGTGCGAACGACCACACGATCAAGCCGACCCCGAGCAGCCGGCGCGGCCCGATGCGGTCGACCAGCCCGCCGACCGGGAACTGGCACAGCGCATAGCTCCACGAGAAGGCCGACAGCAGCAGCCCCATCTGTGAGAGCGACAGGCCGAGATCGCCGCGGATCGCCGAGCTTGCGACGGCCAGCGTGCCGCGATCGAGATAGTTGACGATCCCGCTCACCATCAACAGCGCGAGCGCGATGCGTTGTCCGCGCCGGATACGTGGCGGTGCGGGCGGAACGGTCGGGGTTTCGTTCATTGCAGTTGTCTCCATGTCACTGGTATCGGCCGGTTCCGGCCTGTCCGTCTCATGCGGAATTCAGGTTTCCAGGCGCGCCACTTCGTCACGCGTCGGGATCGAGGTCTGTGCGCCGTAGCGCGTCACGCTGATCGCGGCGGCGCGCTGGCCGAAGCCGATCGCGTCGATCATCGATGCGCCACCCGCGCGGGCGGCCGCGAACCCGCCGACGAACGTGTCGCCGGCCGCGGTCGTATCGACGGCGACCACCGACATCGCCCGCAGGCAACCGTTGCCCGCACCGCCGCGCCAGCACACGCCGCGCGCGCCAAGCGTGACCAGCACGTTGCCCACGCCCTTCGCGCATAGCGCATCGGCGGCACGCACGGCGGACGCGTCGTCGCCGACGGCGACGCCGGTCAGCGACTCGGCTTCGGTTTCGTTGACGACGAGGTAGTCGACCCGTGCCAGCAGCGCGTCGAACAGCGGCTGGGCAGGCGCGGGATTGAGCAGCACCGGCGTGTGGTGCGCGGAGGCACAGGCAATGGCGCGCGCGACCGTCGTCACCGGCACTTCGAGCTGGCACACCAGCATCGCGGCCCCGGCGATCGCTTCGCGCGCCGCGTCGATCCGGCCGGCATCGAGACGCGCATTCGCACCGGGCACGACAACGATGCTGTTCGCGCCGCCCTCGTCGACCGTGATCGTGGCCACCCCGGTCGCCGTACCGCCGATCCGGTCGAGATGCGTCACGTCGATGCCCTCTGCCGCCAGCGCGTCGTAGAGGCGCGCACCGAACGCGTCGTCGCCGACGCAGCCGATCATCGCGACCGACGCGCCCAGGCGCGCGGCCGCGACCGCCTGGTTCGCCCCCTTGCCGCCGTGAACGGTCTGGAAATCCGTGCCGAGCAGCGTCTCGCCCGGCACCGGCAGGCGCGGCGCGCGCGTGACGAGGTCGATGTTCACGCTGCCGACAACGGCGATGCGAGGGGGATAGGTGTAGCTCATTTCCGAATGTAACCGCTTACATTTACGACGGACAAAATGGCCGGAACGGCCGTCGTCGATGAAAATTTCACGATATGGATAGAATCCAGGTCTGACATAATAGGAAAGCACGTCAAGATAGCGCTTACATTCTCACAGGGTCGAGCGAGAATGCAAGCGGCGCCACCGTGAATCGAGGGTAAACAATGACGCATTTGACAACACGTGGCGCCGCCACCGCCACGCCGGGAGCCGGCCGATGAGCGCGCCACCGTCCCGCGGCGGCGCGACCCGCGCGCGCCGCGGCAGCGGCCGCTCGGTGCTCGGCGACGTCGCGAAACTGGCCGGCGTGTCGACCGCCACCGTCTCGCGCGTGTACAACGATCCCGGCAAGGTGTCGGCCGACGTGCAGCAGCGCGTGCGCGACGCGGCGCGCACGCTGAACTGGATTCCGAATGCGGCGGGGCGTGCGCTCGCGTCCACGCGCACCCACATCACCGGCGCGATCATTCCGACGCTCGACGACCAGGTGTTCGCATCGCAGGTCGCGGGCATGCAGACGGTCATGGCCGAGCACGGCATCACGCTGTTCCTCGGCTGCTCGAACTACGATCCCGCGCAGGCGCTGGCCCAGGTGCGCGCGATGCTGTCGCGCGGCGTGGAAGCCGTGTCGCTGGTCGGCGAAGCGTATCCGCCGGAACTGTTCGAACTGCTTGCGATGCACCGCGTGCCGTACGTCGTCACTTATGCGTATCGCGACGACAGCCCGCACTGCTGTATCGGCTTCGACAACCGCGCGGCGTTCGCGCGGCTCACCACCCACCTGCTCGACCTCGGCCACCGCGATTTCGCGATCATCATGCAGCCGTCGGCGGACAACGACCGCGTGCAGGCCCGCCTGCGCGGCATTCACGACACGCTGGCCGCGCGCGGGCTCGCGGTACGCCCGGTCCATCAGCACGAAGGCGCGGCCACGATCGCGTTCGGGCGGGCGAGCCTGCGCGCGATCGCCGGCAGCGACGCGGCGACGCGGCCGACGGCCGTGATCTGCGGCAACGATGCGCTCGCGCTGGGCGCGTTGCTCGAGGCGCAGGCGCTCGGCATCGACGTGCCCGCGCAATTGTCGATCACCGGGTTCGACGATATCGCGCTCGCGCGCGAGATCCAGCCGCCGCTGACGACGATGTGGGTCGACACCGACGCGATCGGGCGCCAGGCCGCGCAGGCCTTGCTCGACGCGCTCGAGAACGGCGCAACGGGGCCCGGTCATGCGGTGCAGCCGGAGTTGCGCGCGCGGGAATCGGCTGCGGCGCCGGCGCACGCGCGCGCAGCAAAAAGGAAATGAAGATACGCCGGGCGGCTTCGGCCGCCCGGCCCGCCCGTCACTGCATCACGTCGACCGGCAGCGTCTTGTCGAGATGGTCATGCCACGCCAGGATGGTCTTCGGCACGCGCTTCTTCCACGCCGGCACGTTCGTGTAATAGCGCATCCGGACGTTGTTCTGCGCGTCGAACACGAGCACCCCGATCCACAGATCGTTACCGCGGCGCATCACGATCGCCGCGTTCGTCGTCGCGATGCCGCGCACCCAGTACGACGCCACGTGCGCGTTCAGCCCGTCGAGATCCTTCTCGTCGGTGCCGTAATTGACGATGTCGACGAGCGTCTGGTAATCGGCGCCGAGCAGTGTGTGCGCGGCCGCGTTCTGCGTCGCGTCGTCAACGACCTTGAGGCTCAGCAGGTCGGCCGCCGGCTTCGCCTGGAACTGCGCCTCGGTCACATACTCGCCGCCGTAGAACACGCCCAAGCCGGCGCCGCAATCGACATCCGCGCCGTGTTGCGTGACGCCGATGCGCGCGCCCTTCCGTTCGAAATCGAGCCGGCACCTGTCCTTGCGGTAGGTGCCGCTGTCGCCGTGCAGCACGATGTCACCGTCGAGCTCGCCCGTATTCGCACCGTTGTTGCCGCCCAGCTCGAAATGCAGGCGCGGCGGCGTGCCGGTGAACGTCAGCACGCCGCCGAACGACGGGTTGTCGCTCGTCATGTACCACGTCTGCTGCCAGCGGTCGGCAGCCAGCGGCTTGCCGTTCAGGCTCGCGAGCCGTTCGCGGTAGCGATCGCCCAGGCACGATGCGTCGGCGTCGCACCGGTCGCGCTGCTTGAGCCACTTCAACTGCGCGGCCTTCAGTGCGGCCGTATCGCCGCCTTTTGCGAGCGCCTGCTTCCACGCCGCCGAGAGGTCGCCGTCGAGCTTCGACAGCGCGGCGTCCGCGCAAATGGCCTTCTCGGTTGGTGAAGCGGCTTTCGCGCAGTCGAAGCCGGCCGCGTGCGCGGCGAGCGGCAGCAGTGCCAGCCACGCGGCGGACGCGATGGATCGCAGATGCGTGTGGGATGCATCACGTGCGGGAGGCGCGGCTTGCCCGCGCGCATTCGATCGGTTCTGGATGGTCATCGGCTTGGATCGTTGCTGGATCGCGCGCGTGCAGACGCTATCTGCACGCGGCATTCGAGATAAAAACGGCCGGCCCGGCACGTGGCGCATACGGTTGCTCGCCGAAGCCTAACCCGAATGCGCGACGTCGATCAATCGACGTTCGATGCAGGCGCAACCGTCGAGGCTGCCACGCTGCATCGCATGATGCCGTCACTCAGTGCGGCTTGCACGGCGGCATCGATGAACCCGATGAACACCATCCCGCCGTCTCCTTCGTGCGCGGCCAGCCCTTCGTCTTCCATCGACGAGAACCGGATGCGCCGCGCGGCGGCCTGACAGACGCGCGCAGCGACCGTGCCGTGCGCATCGGCCACGCGCACGACGCCCTTCGCACGCAGGACCATGCGCGGCAACGCCTTCAGCCACGCGCGCAGCCACGCCTTGTCGAGCACGTCCGGCGTGGCAACGGTGACACGCGCGAACGCCGGCATCGCGTCATGTCCGATCGCCCGCGGTACGAACGCGCAAACCCGACAGGCATCAGCCGTCGATCGCCATCAGCTCGTAACTCGTGCTCCGGCCGCCGGACGACGAGCGACGCAGCACGCCGTGCTCGACGAGTTCGGTGATGTCCCGCAGCGCGGTGTCTTGCGAGCACTTCGCAAGCGCTGCCCACTTGGTGGTCGTCAGCTTCCCCTCGAAGCCGTCGAGCAGGCGATTCATGACCTTCACCTGGCGTTCGTTCATCGCGAAGCCCGCACAGCGCTGCCAGAAGCGCGCCTTGACCAGCACCGCGTCGAGTGTCGCGTGCGCGTGATCGATGGCCCTGCCGAGCGCGGTCAGGAACCAGGCGAGCCATTCCGTGACGTCGAGCGACCCGCGCTGCGTCCGCTCCAGCACGTCGTAGTACGCGTTGCGCTCGCGCTGGATTTGCGCCGACAGGCTGTAGAAGCGCTGCGGGCTGCGGTCGGCGCGCGCGAGGACCAGATCCCCGAGCGCGCGCGCAATCCGGCCGTTGCCGTCGTCGAAGGGATGGAGCGTGACGAACCACAGGTGCGCCAGGCCGGCGCGGATCAGCAAGGGCTCGGCCGGTGCGGCATTGAGCCATGCGAGAAAACGCGCGATCTCGCCGGCGACGCGCGCGGCGGGCGGCGCCTCGAAATGCACGCGCTGCCGGCCGATCGGACCGGACACGACCTGCATCGGCCCGGTGGCATCCGTGCGCCAGCCGCCGACCGTGATCCGCGACATCCCCGAGTAGCCGGTCGGGAACAGTGCCGCATGCCATCCGAACAGACGGGCGTCCGTAACCGGCGCCGCCGCATGGGCCGTCGCGTCCAGCACCATGTCGACCACGCCCTCGACGTGACGATCGACCGGCGCCAGTGCGCCGATATCGACCCCGAGCCGGCGAGCGATCGACGACCGGACCGATGCCACGTTCAGGCTTTCGCCCTCGATCGCGCTGGTCTTGACGACGTCCTCCGTCAGCGCGGCCAGGCTGGCCTCGTCGCGCAACGCCAGGCCGACATCCGCCAGCCGCCCGGCCAGCATGCCTTGCGCACGGCTGACGTCGGCAAGCGGCGTCGCCAGTGCGGGGAGGTCGAAGCGCCATGCAGGCCAGTCGGCCGACTCCCAGATGTAGGTGTAATCTCCGCTCATGATGCGGAGATTATCCCACCGATTCCCCGCATGACTCAATATTCTCTGCAAATTATGCGGAGAATAGCACCCTCATTCCCCGCAACCCCGTCCGTTACCGCGCCCGCCCGGCCCCGCCCTTCGCCGCCGGCGCAACCTCGCCGAGCCGTTCCGCGAGAAACCCGATGAACGTGCGCAGCGTGACGAACCCTTCCCGATGCTGCGGAAACACCGCATTGAGCGTGATCGGCGACGGTGCATACGCGTCGAGCACCGGCACGAGCGCGCCGCTGTCGAGCGCCCCGCCGACGATGAAATCCGGTAGCAGCGCGATGCCGAGCCCCGCGATCGCCGCGTCGCGCACCACTTCACCGTTGTTCGCGACGAGCGGCCCCTGCACGTCGAACGTGCGCGCCACGCCGTCGACACGGAATTCCCAGCCGATGCGCCGCTCGCGCCCGTACAGCACGCATGTATGGCCGGCGAGATCGGCCGGCGTCTGCGGCGTGCCGTGCCGCTTCAGGTAGGCGGGGCTCGCGCACGCGACCATCCGCCACGCGCCGAGCGGGCGCGCGATCAACGTCGAATCCTCGAGCGAGCCGATCCGCAGCACGAGATCGAAGCCCTCGCCGATCAGGTCGACGCGCCGGTCGGTCAGGTCGAGATTCAGCCGCACGGCCGGATGCGCGGACAGGAATTCGGCGATCAGCGGCGACACGTGCGTGATCCCGAACGACAGCGGCGCGCTGATTTTCAGCGACCCGTGCAGTTCGGTGCTGCGCACCGACATCGCCTGCTCGGCGTCGGCGATCTCCGCGAGGATCCGCTGCGCGCGCACATAAAACTCCTGCCCTGATTCGGTCACCGCGAGGTTGCGCGTGTTCCGGTGCAACAACCGCACGCCGAGCGACGCCTCCAGCGCCATCGTGCGCCGGCTGACGAACTGCTTGGACAGCATCAGCTGGTCGGCCGCCGCCGTGAAGCTGCCCGCATCGACCGTCGCGACGAAGATCCTCAGATCGTTGAGTTCCATATTGTCCACTCCATAGCGACAGTCATTATCTCTACAGCGATTTATTTGTCAAATCGATTGACCTAAGATGCATCTCAACGAACGGCCGAGCCCACTTCCGAGGTCCGGCGTCTTGAGGAACAAAAATCATGATCGAAATCCGTGCAGCAAACCAACGTGGCCGTGCGGAGCATGGCTGGCTCAGCTCCCGTCATTCGTTTTCGTTCGCGAATTACTACGATCCGAAGCAAGTCGGCTTCTCCGACCTGCTGGTGATCAACGACGACCGCGTCGCCCCGGCCCGCGGCTTCGGCACGCACCCGCACCGCGACATGGAGATCCTGTCGTACGTGCTCGACGGCGCGCTGGAACACAAGGACTCGATGGGCACCGGCTCGGTGATCGTGCCAGGCGACGTGCAGCTGATGAGCGCCGGCACCGGCGTGCGCCACAGCGAGTTCAACCACTCGCCGGAACTGCCGGTCCACTTCCTGCAGATCTGGGTCGGGCCGTCCGAAAAGGGTGCCGAGCCGCGCTATCAGCAGACGAACGTCACGGCCGACGACAAGCGCGGCAAGCTCGCGCTCGTCGTATCGCCGACCGGCGACGCCGGTTCGCTGAAGATCCGGCAGGACACGCGTATCTACGCGGGCCTGTTCGACGGTGATGAACGCGCGACGCTGGAACTGGCGCCGAACCGCTTTGCTTACGTGCACGTGGCACGCGGCAGCGTGACGGTCAACGGTGTGGCGCTCGGCGAAGGCGACGGCGTGCGCATCCGCGACGAACAGGCGCTGACGTTCGCCGACGGGAAGGATGCCGAAGTGCTGGCGTTCGACCTGCGGCCGGTCGAAGTCACGGCCGAGTGGGCATGAAGCCCGTTCGGGAAACCGGGCCCCGCTGAACGCGGGGCCCTTTTAATCGGAGATTCGCAACATGGCCAAGGTACTCGTTCTTTACTACTCGTCCTACGGGCACGTCGAAACGATGGCGCAGCACATCGCGGAAGGCGCACGATCGGTGGCGGGCGTCGAGGTCGCGCTCAAGCGCGTGCCGGAAACGATTCCCGTCGACCAGGCCCGCGCGATCGGCGTGAAGGTCGACCAGGCGGCACCGGTCGCGACGGTGGACGAACTCGCCGACTACGATGCGATCATCTTCGGCACGCCGACCCGCTTCGGCAACATGGCCGGCCAGATGCGCACGTTCCTCGACCAGACCGGCGGCCTGTGGATGAAGGGTGCGCTCGTCGGCAAGATCGGCAGCGTGTTCGCGTCGACCGGCACGCAGCACGGCGGCCAGGAAACGACGATCACGTCGTTCCACACGACGCTGCTGCACCACGGGATGGTGATCGTGGGTGTGCCGTATGCATGCAGCGGCCTCGTCAACATGAACGAAATCACCGGCGGCACACCGTACGGCGCGACCACGCTCGCCGGCGCGGACGGCAGCCGCCAGCCGAGCGCGAACGAGCTCGACATCGCGCGCTACCAGGGCAAGCACGTCGCGGAACTCGCGAGCAAGCTCGCGTCGTAACACGGCGGCCTCGCGGCCCCGCACCCGCACGAACGGCGCCGGTCGATCCGGCGCCGTTCGTGCCGGGTACCGGGTCCGGCCGTTACTGGCCCGACGCCGGGGCGGCCGGCGCCGCCTTCGTCGCGGGCGCCTTCGAGACGGCGTTCTGCGGATAGTTGCTCTGGTCGTTGGTCAGCCGGTAGCCGCTACCCGTGCCGATCGCCTTCAGGTCCGACGCATGCTTCGCCCGGGCGGCCTTGCGGGCGGCCTTCTTCTGCGCCTTGTCGATCTGCTTCTGCGTCGGCGCGGACGCCGGATCCTGCGCGTATGCCGCCGGCGCGGCGGTCAACAGCAGACCGAACGACGCCGTTACTGCCACTGCCACCGAAACCACGCGAGCCTTCTTCATGGCCGGATCTCCTTGTCGATTGTCGATTGTTGGTTGTGGGTCGGACACCGGCGCGCACTCGACCGCTTGCGACAACGGCGCCGATGCAACGTTAGCCGAACAGTATGCACTTGTCCCTGTGCGTTCCTGAATTCTCCCGATAACGGCCACGATACATGCGCACCGCATGCGCCGTCGTTCCGGCGTCCCGCGCGCGCCATCAGGGAAACCGATAACCCGGCGCGGCCCGGCCGGCGCTCAGATCCAGCGCGACAGCACCGGCAGCAGGATCGGCACGACGAAGGCCGTCAGCACGCCGTTCAACCCCATCCCGAGCCCGGCGAACGCGCCGGCCTCCTCGCTGACCTGGAACGCGCGCGCGGTGCCGATCCCGTGCGACGCGACGCCGAGCGCGAACCCGCGCACGGCCGGTTCGTCGACGCGCAGTACGTTGAGGATCCCGCGCGCGCACACGGCCCCGAAGATCCCGGTCGAGATCACGAGCACCGCGGTGAGCGACGGAATCCCGCCGATTTCGGCCGCGACGGCCATCGCGATCGGCGTCGTCGCCGACTTCGGCGCGAGCGACGCGATCGTCTGGTGCGACGCGCCGAACAGCGCCGCGATGCCGACCGCCGACACGATCGCGGTCAGCGAGCCCGCGAGCAGGCCGACCAGCAGCGGCACTGCGGCGCGGCGCAGCTTCGACCACTGGCGGTACAGCGGCAGTGCGAGCGCGACGGTCGCGGGGCCGAGCAGGAAGTGGACGAACTGCGCGCCTTCGAAATATGTCGGATACGGCGTATGGGTGATCGTCAGCAGCACGACGATCAGCGCGACCGCGATCAGCACCGGGTTCGCGAGCGGGTTGAAGCGCGCCCGCGCATAGACGGCCTGCGCGAACAGATAGGCGATCAGCGTGATGGTCAGGCCCAGCAACGGGGTCGCGGCGAGATAGACCCAGATCGCGCCGAGTTTCGGGAAGGCCGTCACGGCGTGCCCTCCGCCGCACCGCCCGCGCGCCGCTGGCGGCGCAGCAGCGCGCGCGTGACGAGCGCGGTCACGGCGATCGCGAGCGTGGTGCTGACGGCCAGCGCGACGACGACCGCGACCGCATCGCCGCGCACGCGGTCGGCCGACACCATGATGCCGACGCCGGCCGGCACGAACAGCAGCGACAGGTGGCGGAGCAGCTCGAGCGCGGTCGGCTCGATCGCGTCTGCCACCTGAGGGCGCAGCATCACGAAGCCGAACAGCAGCAGCATGCCGATCACGGGGCCCGGCACCGGCAGGCCGAACAGGTAGGACACGCCTTCCCCGAGACACTGGAAGGTCAGCAAGACCGCGAACGCCTGCAGCATGAGCCACTTCTCCCGAACGGGGCCGCGCTGCCGGGCGGCCGCACGACCGATGGCCGGCGGCTTGCGGCGCCGGCGTGAACGATACGCGCGATCGTACCAACTTCATGCGCGATCGAACATCGCCGCGTGCGGCTGCGGGAAGACGCTGCCGGCTGACCGGGTGATTCCGTGCGTCGCGCGTGCGGTGCGGCCCACGTTCCCGGTGATCGTCGGTGGCGGCAACGCACTTACCTCACGCGACAGCCACTCCAGGCAACCGGCCTGCAACGGGATCGAATCGATGCGACACTGGCCGCCGAGCGGCGCGACAACGACGCGATCTTCGGCCAGACGGACGTTCCGGCCGAGCCGCGCCGCCGCCCCGACATCGAGCCGCGCCGGTCGGCGTGGACGCATCAAGGAGAGGTTTCAATGTTTTCGTGGTTTGAACGGCGCCTGCCGACTTTCCCGCTCGACGATCCCGCCACACCGCCGCGGGGTTTCTTCTCGTTCGTCTGGGCGTGCACGAAAGGCGCGCGCGGCTGGATCCTGCTGATCGCGCTGACGTCGGCCGCGCTGGCCGCATACGAAGCCGCGCTGTTCGCGATGATGGGCCGCGTGGTCGACTGGCTCGCATCCGCATCGCCTGCCGATTTCGGCGGCCGGCACTTCGGCACGCTCGCCGGGTTCGCGGCGATCCTCGCCGGCAGTGCGCTGCTGATCGCGCTGCATACGATGGTCAAGCACCAGGTGCTCGCGATCAACTTCCCGATGCGGCTGCGCTGGCTGTTTCACCGGCTGATGCTCGACCAGAGCCTGTCGTTCTACGCGAACGAGTTCGCGGGCCGCGTGACCACCAAGATCATGCAGACCGCGCTCGCGGTGCGCGATGCGCTGTTCATGTCGGTCGACGTCGTGATCGGCGTCACCGCGTACCTGATCGGCATCCTCGCGCTCGCGGCGAGCTTCGACTGGCGGCTGATGATCCCGCTCGTGCTGTGGGCGCTCGGCTACGGCCTGGCGTGCGCGTATTTCGTGCCGCGCCTCGGCGCCGTCGGTAGCCGCCAGGCCGATGCGCGCGCGCTGATGACGGGCCGCATCACCGACGCGTATTCGAACATCACGACCGTGAAGCTGTTCTCGCACACGCGGCGCGAAGCCGACCACGCGCGCCGCGCGATGGAAGCGTTCAAGGCGACCGGCGACGCGCAGATGCGGCTCGTCAGCGCGTTCGAGGTCGTCAATCACCTGCTGTCGACGCTGCTGCTGGTGAGCTCGACCGGCCTCGCGCTGTATCTGTGGATGCACGGCGAGGCAAGCGCGGGCGTCGTCGCGGCGGTGATCGCGATGGCGCTGCGCCTGTCGAGCTATTCGCACTGGATCATGTGGGAGATGACCGAGCTGTTCGAGAACGTCGGCACGATCCAGGACGGCATCAACACGCTGACGAAGGTGCACAGCGTGGTCGACGCGCCCGATGCGAAGCCGCTCGCGGTGCGGCGCGGCGAAATCGTGTTCGACAACGTGCAGTTCGCGCACGAGGACAACGACCGCGCCGTATTCGACGGGTTGAACCTGACGATCCGGCCCGGCGAGCGGATCGGCCTGATCGGCCGCTCGGGCGCCGGCAAGTCGACGCTCGTGAACCTGCTGCTGCGCTTCTACGACGTGGGCGGCGGCACGATCCGGATCGACGGGCAGGACATCGCGCACGTGACGCAGGACAGCCTGCGCGGCGCGATCGGGATGGTCACGCAGGATACGTCGCTGCTGCACCGGACGATGCGCGAAAACCTGCTGTACGGGCGCCCCGACGCGACCGAGCGCGAGATGCGCGACGCGGCCGCGCGCGCGGAAGCGTCCGAGTTCATCGACCGGCTGCGCGACCGCCACGGCCGCAGCGGCTACGACGTCGAGGTCGGCGAGCGCGGCGTGAAGCTGTCGGGCGGCCAGCGGCAGCGCGTCGCGATCGCGCGCGTGATGCTCAAGGACGCGCCGATCCTCGTGCTCGACGAGGCAACCAGCGCGCTCGATTCCGAGGTCGAAGTCGCGATCCAGCGCAGCCTCGACGACCTGATGAGCGGCAAGACGGTGATCGCGATCGCACACCGGCTGTCGACGATCGCGGCGATGGACCGGCTGATCGTGCTCGACGAAGGGCGCATTGTCGAGGAAGGCACCCATCAGCAGTTGCTGCAGGCGGGCGGCATCTATGCGGCGCTGTGGGCGCACCAGAGCGGCGGGTTCCTCGGCGAAACGGCGGACGCGGAAGGCGCGGAGCAGTAAGCGGTACCGCCGTGGCATCGAGAAACACACTATGAAGCCCATCTCGGCTGGAATCGCTGGTTCTACGGCAACGACGACTTCCCGTGCGTCCAGCTGCTGTGGCCGGACCGCAACGGGATCTTTCCGTGGCAGCCGGAAGCCGACGACGCGTTGAATGCGGCGCAGCCGCGGCTGTACGTATCGGGCGACGGTCGACAATGATCCCCGCGCCGGATCGCGCGACACGCCGCCAGCGCGCCGCGCGGCCCAAGGCTACAAGCGCACGACCGTCGACTTCAGCTCGGTGTACTTGTCGAGCGCATGCAGCGACTTGTCTCGACCATTGCCCGAGCGCTTGTAACCGCCGAACGGGAAGTTCATGTCGTCGCTGCCGTCGCCATAGCAGTTGACCCACACGGTGCCCGCGCGCAGCCGCCGCGCAACCGCATGCGCGGTCGAGAGGTCTGCCGACCATACGGCCGCGGCCAACCCGTACTCGGTATCGTTGGCGATCCGCACGGCCTCGTCGACATCGTCGAACACGATCACCGACAGCACCGGCCCGAAAATCTCCTCGCGTGCGATCCTCGCATCGGGTTTCACCTCGAACACCGTCGGTTCGACATAGAACCCGCCCGTCTCCTCGCGCACGCGAGCGCCGCCCGTGACGAGCTTGCCCTCGTCGCGCCCGGCGCCGATATACCCCATCACGCGATCGAGCTGCATGCGATCGACGATCGCCCCCATCGTCACCGACGGATCGAGCGGATGCCCGGGCGCGTAACGTCGCGACGCGTCAACCAGCTTCGCGACGAATGCATCCTTGATGTCGCGATGCACGAGCAGGCGAGAGCCGGCCGTGCACACTTCGCCCATGTTGAAGAAGATCGCGTCGGCAGCCGCCTGCGCGGCGCGGTCGAGATCCTGGCAATCGCGCAGCACGATGTTCGGCGACTTGCCGCCGAGCTCGAGCCACACGCGCTTCAGGTTCGACCGCGCGGCGCACGCCATGATCTGCTGCCCCGTGTGCGCCGACCCCGTGAACGCAATGCAGTCGACATCGCGATGCAGTGCGAGCGCCCTGCCCGGCTCCGCGCCGCCCGGCACGACGCTGAACACGCCGGGCGGCACGCCGGCGTCGCACGCGAGTTGCGCAACACGGATCGCCGTGAGCGGCGATTTCTCCGACGGCTTGAGCACGACGCTGTTACCGGCCGCGAGCGCCGGCGCGAATTTCCACGCGGCCATCAGCAGCGGGAAATTCCACGGCACCACGGCCGCGACGACGCCGATCGGCTCGCGTGTGACCAGCCCGACCAGATGGTGGTCGACCGGCGCGACTTCGCCGCCGACCTTGTCGATCGCCTCCGCATACCAGTCGACGCAATGCGCGGCGGCCGGCACGTCGATCGCCGTGGTATCGGCGATCGGCTTGCCGGTGTCGAGCGTCTCGAGCAGCGCGAGTTCGTCGAGATGCGCTCGCATCAGCGCGGCCCAGCGCTGCAGCACCGCCTTGCGGGCGCGCGGATTCATGCCGGCCCAGCTCCGCGCGTCGAACGCGCGGCGCGCGGCTGCGACCGCGAGGTCGACGTCGTCGGCACCGCAATCGGCCACGTGCGCGAGCACGTGGCCATCGATCGGGCTCACGCAGGCGAAGGTCGCACCGCCTTGCGCGTGGCGCACGTCGCCGTCGATGAACGCGCGGCCTTCGACCCGCAGCTCCGCCGCGCGAGCTTGCCAGTCTTCGAATGTCGGTTGATTCATGCGTTTCCTCGTGAAAAGTCGTGCATCACGACCCCGTGACCGGATCGATCGGCGTGAAGATACCCGCGCGTGCCTCGATCGCTTCGCCCGCGGCGAGACACAGCGCTTCCTGGAAGCGTCCGGCGACGAGCTGCACGCCGGTCGGCACGCCATCGCGGATGCCGGTCGGCACCGACAGCCCCGGCAACCCGAGCAGCGCGGTCGCGAGCAGCGGCCCCTGCCGGTCCACGATCGCGCGCATCGCGTCGTCGCCGTGCTGATCGGCGTCGATCGCGAACGGCCGTGCGCACGACACCGGCATCAGCAGCAGCGGATAGCGCACGAGGAACTGCTGCCAGTCGCGCAGCAGCGCGGTGCGCCGCGCGAGGCCGCTCATGTAGCCCTCGAGGTCCAGCGGCGTCGCGAGACGGCGCTGGCTCGCGAACGCGGTACGGATCGCCGCATCGCCGTGCTGCATGATGACGTCGCCGAGGCCGCTGCGCGCCTCGTTGGTCACCAGGTCCAGCCACAGTTCGCACGCTTCGGCGATCCGCGGCGGCTCCGCTTCCTCGACGATGCAGCCTGCTTCTTCGAGCCAGCGCGCGGCCTGCCGGATCGCATCGACCACCACCGGATCGGACGGCACGCCCGGCAGCGCCGGGCACACGGCCACGCGCGCGGGAAACGCGGCGTCGTGCGCAATCGGCGCGACCGGCATCCACCATGCGTCGCGTGCGTCGCCTGCCGTCATCGCGTCGAGCGCGAGCCGCAGATCGCCGACCGTGCGCGCGAGCGGCCCCTGCACGGACGCGAGCTGCACCGCGAGCGTGCGGTCCTTCGACTGTGTCGGGTTGTACGCCGGCACGCGCCCGGTGCTGGGCCGCAGCCCGGCGACGCCGCACGCGTAGGCCGGATAGCGGATCGAGCCGCCCAGGTCGTTGCCGTGCGCGATCGCGCCGATGCCGGCGGCCACGGCCGCGGCCGCGCCGCCGCTGGAACCGCCCGGCGTCAGCGACGGATTCCACGGATTCGACGTACGGCCGTGCAGGTCGTTGTCGGTGAACCAGCGGTACGAAAACGCCGGCGCATTGCTACGCCCGATCACGATCGCGCCGGCCTTGCGCAGGTTCGCGGTCACCGGGCTGTCCTCGTGGGCGATCAGGTCCGAAAACGCGCGCACGCCGTTGGTCGTCGCGCAGCCCGCCGTGTCGACGTTGATCTTCACGGTCACCGGCACGCCGTGCAACGGGCCGACCGGTGCGCCGCGCGCGATCGCGGCATCGGCATCGGACGCGGCCTGCAACGCGCTGTCGGCCATCACGTCGACGATCGCGTTGATCATCGGGTTCACCGCTTCGAGCCGCTGCAGGCAGCTGCGCGTGAGTTCGGTGGCCGACACGTCGCGACGCGCGACACACTCGGCCATCTCGGCCGCGCTGAGACGCCACAAATCCAGGGTCATGGGTTGCTCCTCGTTGATCTCGATGGTTGTCCTGAACCGGCCGTGCGTCACGCGCCCGGCTGCCCGGCCTGCGGCGCGTGCGACGCATAGATCTTGCGGCACGCTTCGACGACTTCCCACGTGCCGCGAAAGCCAGGCGGAATCACGAACCGGTCGCCCGCACGCAGCACGCGCTCACGGCCGTCCGCATCGCGCACGATCGCGACGCCGCTCAGCATCTCGCAATACTCCGACTCGTCGTACTCGATCGTCCAGCGGCCGGGCGTGCAAGCCCAGATCCCGCAACTGAACTGCCCGCACGGGCTGATGTAGTGATGCGACAGCGTCTGCAGCGGATTGCCGTCGAGCAGCAGCCCGCTCGGCACGCGGCTCTGCGTGAGCTTCGCCGGCGCCCGCATCAGGTCGACGAGATTCGTGATGTTGGTCATGAGTGCCTCCAGGGCGTGAGTGATTCGAAACGTTTCGGTGCCGCACGGACGGGCGAGCCGCCCGCACGGGTCAGAGCAGGTCCATCATCCGGTGCCAGGTCATCGCAAGCGCCAGCATCGGCGTGCGCAGCGCGCGCCCGCCCGGGAAGTCGCGATGGCGAATCCGGCCGAACAGGTCGAAGCGCGCGGCCTGCGCATCGATTGCTTCCGCGATCAGCCGCCCCGCCAGGCCCGTCACGTTGACGCCGTGCCCGGAAAAGCCCTGCGCGAAATACACGGTCGGCTCGAGCCGGCCGAAATGCGGCGCGCGATTCATCGTCGCGTCGATCAGCCCGCCCCACGCGTAGTCGATCCGCACGTCGGCGAGCTGCGGGAACGTCTTCAGCATGTCGCGTCGCATCGCGGCCGCGAGGTCGCGCGGCGTGTTCGTCGAGCTGCTCGCCTTGCCGCCCCACAGCAGCCGGCGGTCGCGCGTCAGCCGGAAATAGTCGAGCGCCGAACGGGTGTCGCAGATCGCCGCATCGGCCGGCATCGTCTCGGCCGCGCGCGCGTCGCCGAGCGGCTCCGTCGCGATCAGGTACGTCGCAACCGGAATGATCTTGCGCGCGAGCGCCGGCGCAAGCTGCCCCAGGTACGCGTTGCAGGCCAGCACGACATGACGGGCATCCACGTGTCCGCGTGCGCACGTGACGCGGTGATGCGGCGCGGCGCGATCGAGCGCGAGCGCGGGCGTGTCCTCGTGGATCGTCACGCCGGCTTCGCGCGCAGCCCGCGCGAGGCCGAGCGTGTAGTTCAGCGGATGCAGGTGACCGCTGCCTTCGTCACGGAGGCCGCCAACGTATCGGTCCGACGCGACGAAGCGATGCATGTCGGCGCGCTCGACGAATTCGTAGCCGCGATAGCCGAAGCGGCGCGCCGCGGTCTCTCTCCACGCGCGCAGTGCATCGAGATGGCGCGGCTTGTTCGCGGCGGTCAGGTAACCGGAGGTCAGGTCGCAATCGATGCCGTACCGCTCGACCCGCTGCCGGACGATCTCGACCGACTCCAGCCCCATCGCCCATACGCGCCGCACGTCGTCTTCCGGCAGGTAGGCCGAGAACGTATCGATATCGCACGCGTACCCGGCGATCAGCTGGCCGCCGTTGCGGCCGCTCGCGCCCCAGCCGATCTTCGACGCTTCGACGAGCACGACCGAATGGCCGCGCTCGGCAAGCTCGAGCGCCGCGGACAGGCCCGTCAGCCCGCCGCCGATCACGCAGACGTCGGCCGTCGCGGCCCCGTCGAGCGACGGATGCCGCGCACGGTTGTTGGCCGTCGCTGCATAGTAGGACTGAACATGTTGCTGGTTTTGGAACTTGAGCATGTGCAAGACTCGCGAACGGTGTCGCGTCAGAACGCGTAGATGAGTTGGGTGGCGAGCAGGTCGTTCGACTTCGCGTACGACCCGTCGTGACGCAGGAAGACCTTGTTGCTCGCCCAGTCGTGCCGGTATTCGACCTTCACCGTCACTTGCTGGGTCGGGTAGAACAGCAGGTCGAACGCGGCGGCCTGCCGGGTCGCGCCCTTGCACTCGAAGCCGACGCCGCCGTTCGCCTTCGACATGGCGAGGCAGTCCGCATCGATGCCGAAGCCGTTGTACGGATCCATCCCGTTGCCGTTCAGGCCGATCGACGAGCCGCCGCCGCCGTTCTTCCGGTTCACGAGCAGGTCGTAGCGCAGCGTCGCGCCCATGCGGCCGACCACTGGCGCGTTGAACTTGCGGTGCGCGAGCAGCGACAGCCCGAACCACTGCGCGAGCCCGCCGTTGAACGCGCCGTGCTGCTGCTGGCCGTAATCGAACTCGGCGTTGTACTGTGCATCCGCGAGCGTGTAGGTCGCATCGGCTTCGCCGAAGAAGAACGCGCCGTACGCGCCCGGCGCGTTGCCGCCCACGCCGTAGCGCACATTGCCGGTTGCCGGATCGACCGCGCTCGGCAGCGTCTGCCGGCCGATGCTGATCGAGCCGCCGACGTCGAGCGCGCTGCCGCGCAGGTAATCGACGCGCGCGGTGACGGTCGGCACCTTGTTGCTCGTCGTGATCGGGTCGCCGAGCGCGTTGACGCCGGTCTGCGTGACCGCGCCCGCGCTGCGGAACTGCTCGTTGCCGACGAAGAACTTCCACGCCCAGTGCCCGTCCGCGCTCTGGTAGTTGATCCCCGCACCGATCGACGAGCCCGGATCGGAGAAGTCGTACAGCAGGTTGTGCGTGAGCGTGAGCATCTGGCTCGACTGCTGGTATTCGTAGCCGCCGAAGCCCGTCACGAGCCCGCCGACGAATGCCGTCGTCCCCGACAGCGGCACCGTGACGACCGCCGTGTTGATGATGTCGAGCCCGCTCGCGCCGCTGCCCGTCATCATCGACAGGCCCGCGCCACGGTTCGGCATCAGCGTGATTTCCGCGGACGGTGCGGTCGGACCGACGCCGAACGTCTTCTTGATGTCGAGGAACACATCGCCGAACGTGCTGTTGTAGTAGGTGTACGCGTTCTCGTGGTTCGCGAACTGGAACGACGACGTGCCGGCACCGCGGTTGTAGACGTAAGTCGGGTCGAGATAGCCGGTCACCGACAGCCCCGCGATCGGGCCCGTGCGCGCGGCATCGGTCAGCGAATCGACCTTCAGTTGCTGGTTCGCGACCTGCTGCCGGATTTCCGACACGTCGTCGTTGGTCAGCACGGCCGGCGCCTGTCCATAGCCGGGCGCGGACGGATCAGCCACCGCGCCGGTCGCCGCGGCCGACGCCACCGGTGCGGCCGAAGGCCTCGTGCCGAGCCGCGATTGCAGCGCGCTCATCTGCCGTTGCAGCGCCGCGACCTGCTGCTGCAGCGCCCGGATCTGGTCGGCGCTCGAATTCGCCGCGGCCAGCCCCGGCAGCGCTCCGGCGATCAGCGCACAGAGCATCTTCTTTTTCATGGCATGTCTCCTGGTCGTTCGTCATTTCGTGGGATGCGGGATGCGGTCGTGCAGCGGCGGCGCGGCCGGCGGACGCACGGGCGGCATGGCGGACGGCGCCGCGGGGGCGCCGGATACCCCGGGCGCGAGTGCCGCGTGCCACATCCGCGTGTCGCGCGCCTGCCGACGCTCGCGGGCCAGCATGGCGCGGTTCACGACGACGACGCCGATCGTCACCGCCGTGATGAACACCGTGGCGAGCGCATTCATCTCCGGGTTGAGCCCCATCCGCACGCGGGAAAACACGACGAGCGGCAGCGTCGTCGAGCCGGGACCCGACAGGAACGCAGACAGGATCACGTCGTCGATCGACACCGTGAACGCGAGCAGCCAGCCGGACACCAGCGCCTGCGCGATCAGCGGCAGCGTGATCACGAAGCACACCTTCCACGGCCGCGCGCCGAGGTCGAGCGCGGCCTCCTCGATCGAACGATCGAGCGCCTTCACGCGCGACTGCACGATCACCGCGACGAACGACAGGCACAACATCACGTGGCCGATCCAGATCGTCAGCCAGCCGCGCCCGGCCGGCCAGCCGAAGGCCTGCTGCATCGCGACGAACAGCAGCAGCAGCGAGATGCCCTGAATCACCTCCGGAATCACCAGCGGCGCGTTGATCATCGCGGCATACAGCGTGAAGCCACGAAAGCGCCCCATGCGGGCGAGCACGAAGCCGGCCCAGGTGCCGATCGCGACCGACGCGGTCGCCGTCAGCAGCGCGATCTTCAACGACAGCCATGCGGCCGTGAGCAATTCGTCATCGCGAAGCAGCGCGCCGTACCACTTCAGCGAGAAACCCGACCACACCGTGACCAGCTTCGACGCGTTGAACGAGTAGACGACCAGGCTGACGATCGGGATGTACAGGAACAGGAAGCCCGCGCCCAGCACGCACGCGGACAGGATGCGATGCGCGCGGGTCATGGCCTGGCCTCCGCTTCGGCCTGGTTGTAATGGAGCAGCGCCATCGGCACGAGCAGCAGCAGCACCATCGTCACCGTCACCGCGGACGCCATCGGCCAATCCATGTTGTTGAAAAATTCATCCCACATCACGCGGCCAAGCATCAGCGTGTTCGCGCCGCCGAGCAGCTCGGGAATCACGTATTCGCCGACCGCCGGAATGAACACGAGCAGGCTGCCCGCGACGATACCGTTCTTCGACAGCGGCAGCGTGATGCGCCAGAACGCGGACCACGGCGTTGCGCCGAGATCGTTCGCGGCCTCGAGCAACGTGAGGTCCATCTTCACGAGGTGCGCGTACAGCGGCATCACCATGAACGGCAGGTACGAATAGACCATCCCGATGTAGACGCCCGCGTCGCTGTGATACAGCCGCAGCGGCGTCGCGATCACGCCGAGCGCCGCCAGCACATGATTCAGCAGCCCGTCGTCCTTCATGATCCCGACCCACGCATAGACGCGGATCAGGAACGACGTCCAGAACGGCAGCATCACGGCCATCATCAGCAGGTTGCGGCGGGCCGGCGCCGAGCGCGCGATGCAGTACGCGATCGGATAGCCGGCCAGCAGGCACATCAGCGTCGATGCCGCGGCCATCTTCAGCGAGCTGACGTAGGTGTTCAGGTACAGGTCGTCCTGCAGCAGCAGCGCGTAATGCTTCAGCGACAGCACGACCTGCACGGTGCCTGCCTCCAGCCGCGCGAGTGCGGTGTACGGCGGGATGCCGAGCATCGGGTCGGCGAAGCTGATCTTCAGCACCAGCACGAACGGCAGCGCGAAGAAGATCGCGAGCCACATGAACGGCACGCCGATCGCGACGCTGCGGCCCGACGGCAACAAGCGCGACAGCGCGGCGAAGCGGCCCGGGCAGGCGCGGCAGGCGCCGGTGCCCGCGGCGCCTGCAGGCACCGGCGCGGAAGGCGTGGAAGCGGAGGTTCTCATCATGGCGTCCTCACTGCGTCAGCACGACGCCGCTGGCCGGCGACCACGACACGAACACGTCGTCGTTCCACGCCGGCGCGCCGTCGTTCATCAGGTGCGAGCTCGACAGGTTCGACACCACCGTCTTGCCGCTCGGCAGGCGCACGTGATACAGCGAGTAGCTGCCCATGTACGCGATGTCGGTCACGACGCCGTGCGCCCAGTTGTGTTTCGAACCCGGCTTCTCGCGCGACACGTGCACGCGTTCCGGGCGCACCGAGATGCCGACCGGCATCCCGAGCGGGCCCGTCACGCCGTGGCTCACATACATGCGTGCCTCGAGGTCGTCGCTCTCGACGAAGATGTGATCGGGCTCGTCCTCGACCACGCGCCCCTCGAACAGGTTGGTCGAGCCGATGAATTCGGCCGAGAAGCGGCTGTTCGGGTATTCGTAGACTTCGCCCGGCGAGCCGATCTGCACGATCTTGCCTTCGCTCATCACCGCGAGGCGGCTCGCCATCGTCATCGCCTCTTCCTGGTCGTGCGTAACCATCACGCAGGTCACGTCGACCTTCTCGATGATGTTCACCAGTTCGAGCTGGGTCTTCTGGCGGATCTTCTTGTCGAGCGCGGACATCGGCTCGTCGAGCAGCAGCAGCTTCGGGCGCTTGACCAGCGAGCGGGCCAGCGCGACGCGCTGCTGCTGGCCGCCGGACAGCTGGTGCGGCTTGCGCTTCGCGTACTTGCTCATCTGCACGAGCGCGAGCGCATCGGCCACGCGCTCCTTGATCTCGTTTTTCGGCGTGCCTTCCTGCTTCAGGCCGAACGCGACGTTCGATTCGACCGTCATGTGCGGGAACAGCGCGTACGACTGGAACATCATGTTCACCGGACGGCGGTACGGCGGCAGCGCGGCGAGATCCTCGCCGTCGACGAAGATCCTGCCGGAGGTGGCCGTCTCGAGCCCGGCGAGCATGCGCAGCAACGTCGACTTGCCGCAGCCCGAGCTGCCGAGCAGCGCAAACAGTTCGTTTTTAGCGATCGTCAGGTTCACGTTGTCGACGGCCGTGCTGTCGCCGAATTTCTTCACGACGTTTTCGATGCGCACGAACGTGTCCGCATCGCGGCGGGTGCCGGCCGCAACCGAGGCGGCAGGGAGCGTAGGGATCATCGTCGTTTCCCTCAACCGCCCGACTTCAGCTGCAACCACAGACGGTTCTGCATCCGCGCGATGTCGGCGCTGCGCGGCATCGCGAGCGACGCTTTTGCGATCGTCGCGTCCGACAGGTAGATGCTCGGGTCCTGCACGATCGCCGGCGTCACGAACGGGCGCGCGGCCTTGTTGGCGCTCGGGTAGAAGATCTCGTTCGTGATCGCCGCGTTGGTCTTCGGGTCCTCGATGTAGTTGATCCACTTCAGCGCGGCTTCCGGATGCGGCGCGTCCTTCGGGATCGCCATCACGTCGAACCACAGCAGGCCGCCTTCCTTCGGATTCACGTAGCGGATCTCGTACGCGCGCTTCGCGTCCAGCGTACGCCGCCGCGCGATGCCGACGTCGCCTGACCAGCCCAGCACGACGCAGACATCGTTGTTCGCCAGGTCGTCCGCATAGCCGGCCGAGCTGAACTGCGTGACGTACGGGCGGATCTTCCTCAGCGCCTCGTAGGCCGCCTGATAGTCGGCCGGGTTCTTGCTCTCGGGATCCTTGCCCAGGTATTGCAGCGCCGCCGCGAACGCGGCGTCCGGCGCATCGAGCAGCGAGATGCCGCAGCCTTTCAGCTTCGCCGCGTTCGCTGGGTCGAACAGCAGCGCCCAGCTGTCGGTCGGCGCGGTGTCGCCGAGGCGCTTCCTGACCGCCTCGACGTTGTAGCCGATCCCCGTCGTGCCCCACGCCCACGGTACGCCGTACTGGTTGCCCGGGTCGGCCTTCGCGACCATCTTCATCAGCACCGGGTCGAGGTTCGCGAGATTCGGCAGCTTCGACTTGTCGAGCTTCTGGTACACGCCGGCCTGGATCTGCTGCGCGAGGTAGTTGGACGTCGGCACGACGATGTCGTAGCCCGAGCTGCCCGCGAGCAGCTTCGTCTGCAGCGTATCGTCGCTGTCGTAGCTGTCGTAGCGCACCTTGATGCCCGACTGCTTCTCGAAGGTGGGCACGGTGTCCTTCGCGATGTACTCCGACCAGTTGTACACGTTCAGGTTGGCCTCGCCGGCATGGGCGGACAGGCTGGCCGCGAGGGCCAGCCCGGCTGAAGCGACGCACGCGGCGCGCAAGACCGGGTGACGACGGATACGGATACGCATGGGGAGTCTCCTTGTGATGGGGATCGGCCGTTGCGCCCGGTCCGGGTCCGGACTCGCGTCAACGCCGTCAAGCGGTGTTCAGCACAAGGGGCAATGTAGAGATCGCGGCCCGCACCGTCAGTCCCGAAAACCGGGACAAACGGCAACGCCGTTCGGGGCCGCTTGGGTAGATTCCCGCGTAGGCAGTCGAAAATATTCGTGATACCTGTAGCGCCACCTGACATCCTCGAAACTCGACGCCATGAGCGCTGCGCTTCCCGCCCCCGATCTCCCGCTGAGCCACGTCGCGTTCGTGACCGAAACGCTCGGCGACATCGCGCAAGTCGTCGGGACGCCGCAGTTCATGCGCGCCGTCTACGACACCCTCGTGCGCTACGTCGACTTCGACGCCGTGCATCTCGACTACGAGCGCAGTGCATCGTCGAGCCGCCGCAGCATCGGCTGGATCGGCAGCTTCGGCCGCGAGCCCGAGCTGGTTGCGCAGGTCATGCGCCACTACTACCGCAGTTACGCAAGCGACGATGCAACCTACGCGGCGATCGAAACCGAAAACGATGTGCAGTTGCTGCAGGTGTCCGCGCAGCGCGTGGCGAGCGAGCTGCGCCATCTGTTCTTCGATGCCGGCGACATTCACGACGAATGCGTGATCGCGGGCGTGACGGGCGGCACGCGTTACTCGATCTCGATCGCGCGCTCGCGGCGGTTGCCGCCGTTTTCGCTGAAGGAGCTGAGCCTGTTGAAGCAACTTTCCCAGGTCGTGCTGCCGCTGGCGTCCGCGCACAAGCGCCTGCTCGGCGCGATCCCGGCGGACGACGCGCCACGCGACGAGTTCGATCTCGACCTCGTCGCGCAATGGCTGCCGCAATGGCAGGAACGCTTGACCGCGCGCGAGATGCACGTGTGCGCGTCGTTCATCCAGGGCATGACGTCGGCCGCCATCGCACAAGCGATGGGGCTCAAGACGTCCACGGTCGACACGTACGCGAAGCGCGCGTTCGCGAAGCTCGGCGTCGACTCGCGCCGGCAGCTGATGACGCTCGTGCTGAGAAACGCGTCGCGGCGGCACGACGCATAGCGCCCCTGTGCACCGGCCGTCAACCGGTTGCGCGCGCATCCATCCCCGCACCGCCTCATAACGATCCGACTATTTATTGGTTCCCTCGACGATGCGCTGTCCGTATCGTTCACCGACTCGTCAGACCAATCGACCAACGGGGGAATCCAACAATGAAACAGATCCGTTCATTCGCACTGCTCGCACTGCCGGCCGCGCTCCACGCAGCCGGCGCTCACGCGCAAAGCAGCGTCACGCTGTACGGTATCGCCGATGCGGGCATCGCCTACGTGCACAACGCGCAGAACGCGAACGGCAGCAACGCGTCGAGCCTCGTCAAGTTCAGCAGCGGCAACCTGTCGGGTAGCCGCTGGGGGCTGCGCGGCACCGAGGATCTCGGCGGCGGCCTGGCCGCGCTGTTCCAGCTCGAAAACGGCTTCAACATCGGCACGGGCGCGCTCGGCCAGGGCAGTCGCGAATTCGGCCGCAAGGCCGTCGTCGGCCTCGCGAGCAGCACGTACGGCACCGTCACGCTCGGCCGCCAGTACGATCCGGTCGTCGATCTCGTGCAGGGCCTCACGCAGGACAATTACTTCGGCGGCGTGTTCGCGACGCCGGGCGACCTCGACAACTACGACAACAGCCTGCGCGTCAGCAACTCGGTGAAGTACACGAGCCCGCTGATCTCGGGCTTCCAGTTCGAAGGCCTGTACGGTTTCGGCGGCGTCGCGGGCGCCACCGGCAGCGGCCGCACGTACAGCTTCGGCGCAAGCTACGCGAACGGCCCGCTGTCGCTCGGCGCCGGCTTCTTCTACGCGAACGGCGGCTCCAGCGTCGCGAACGGCGTGCGTACGTGGTCGAGCAGCTCGGACACGCTGTTCAACACCGTGATCAACCAGGGCTTCTCGAGCGCGAAGTCGATCCAGATCGTGCGCGTGGCCGGCCAGTACGTCGCCGGGCCCGCCACCTTCGGCCTTGCGTATTCGAATACGCAGTACGGCGCCGACACGCTGTCGGCATTCAGCCAGAACGCGAAGTTCAACAACGGCTCGGCGTTCTTCAACTGGCAGTTCTCGCCGGCGCTGCGCGCGGGCGTCGGCTACAACTACACGTCGCTGACGGGGCCGAGTTCCGCACACTACAACCAGGTCAACCTCGGCGCGGACTACGCGCTGTCGAAACGCACCGACCTGTATGCGCTGTTCGGCTACCAGAAGGCGAGCGGCAACACGCTCAACGCGAACGGCGCGGTCGTGAAGGCCGCCGCGTCGGTCGGCTCGTACGGCGTGAACTCCGGCACCGATACGCAGGAGCTCGCGATCGTCGGGATTCGCCACAAGTTCTGATCGCGCCGCCGCGCGGCGGCAACGACGACAGCCGGCAGGCGCGCACCGCGGTGCGCGCCTGCGGCGTTTACACTGTCGCGATCCCGTTCCGCTCACTACATGGAGGCCGGCATGCTGACCGTATGGGGGCGCCGCAATGCATTCAACGTCCAGAAGGTGATGTGGCTCGTCGACGAGCTCGCGCTCGCGCATCGGCACGTGCCGGCCGGAGGCCAGTTCGGCGTGCTCGACACGCCCGCTTTTCTCGCGATGAACCCGCACGGGCGCGTGCCCGTGATCGACGACGGCGGCACGGTCGTCTGGGAATCGCACAGCATCCTGCGCTACCTCGCCGCGCGTTACGGACGCCCCGGCTTCTGGCGCGACGACCCCGCCGAACAATCGCGCGCCGACCGCTGGATGGACTGGTCGCAATCCACGCTGCAGCCGGCGTTCCTGAACGGCGTGTTCCGGGGCTACTTCCGGACGCCGCCCGAGCAGCGCGACACGGCGCGCGTCGAGCAGAGCATCGCGGCGTGCGCGCAGCACTTCCAGGCGCTCGATGCGGCGCTGGCCGGGCAAGCGTTTCTCGCAGGCGACGCGCTTACGCTCGCCGACATTGCGGCCGGCACGCACCTGTATCGCTACTTCGAACTCGACATCGCACGGCCGGACCTCCCGCACGTGCAAGCCTGGTACGAACGGCTGAAAGCGCGGCCCGCATATCGCACGCACGTGATGATTCCGTTCGACGACTTGCGCGGGCGGCTCGATTAGCAGATGCGCTGGCCGCGGATCTGCGCGGAAACACCGCCTGACGTCGGCGCATTCCACCGAATCCGCTCACGCCGCCGAACGGATGCATGCCGCCGAATCCGTGGCCGGCGGTGCCGGCAGGGAGCGCGCCATGGCGAAAGCCACCGCCGATCGGTACGCCGAAGCGGCAATGGTCCATCCCGTTGAAGTGGACGACGCGCTCGCAGTGGTGGAAATGGTGCAAATGATCGACACGGGCAACCGCGACTATCGTTGCCGCGGTTGGCGTCGGGCCTGGCGCGTGGCGAGGCGGTAAACGACCGCTCCGGTGATCCCGAATACCAGATGGGCCACGAGCGTGATCGCGCCACGAACCGGGATGAACCACGGGAAGATCGCGGTGAAGGCGTACAGGTTGACGCCGTACAGGATGAGGCCGAACGCGCCGCCTGCGAGTAGCGCGGCCGCAAGCGACAGGTTGCGAATCACCTTCGCCAGCACGGCCGCATAGGCCAGCGACAACACCAGGTGCACGAAGGTCGCGGCCGCCATGACCCGCGGATCGAAGCCGGCCGATGCGCCGAGCACGCCGCGCCCCATCACGATCGCCGCCGTGAGGCGTGTGTCGCGCAACAGGTTCGCGATGGCGTCGTCGCCGACGATCGGCCAGAGCAGCAGCTCGACGACCGTCGAACCGAACGCCGCACCCAACGCTGCCCAGAGAACCGGGACGAAACCGGCTCGTTTCAATTGACGCTCCCGTCGCAACCGGTCGATGCCTCGAAGCGGCCTGCGCGCCGCCGGCTAGGGCGCCGGTCGCGCAGCGTGTGCCCGCGATACCGAACCGGGCCACCACGCAAAATTACGACGCCCCTTCGCAATCCGTCCAGTACGCGAAGGGATCGCGATGATTCGGATAGTTCTCGTCGAGCCATTTCACCAACGTTGCCCGCGCGTTGTCCATGTCGGCTTTCAGCGACGAGGTGGTCAATTCGTGCACTTCGATGGCTTTTTCGCGATCGATCACGAAGCAGTTCCAGTCGGGGCCGTCGAGATCCGGATCGTCGGACGCCTTCGACGACTTGCCCCAGCCCAGCCCCTTGCGTGCGTCGATGTAATAGCGCGGATGCACTTTCAGATACGACATCTCGCCGCCCTGCAGGCTGCTCTCCGCGCGCAGCACGTCGTGCCCGTCGACGATCTGCGTGACTTCCGGAAGCCGGCGCGCTCGCCATCCGGCGGGCAGCGTCGCGATGGCCTTGACGCTGTCGTACATCCCCCACTCCAGCCCCCAGGCCTCGGCCATGCGCTTCATGAATGCGTTCGCATTCGGATAGCCGCGCAACTGGATCCGGGTCGACAGCGTGACTTCGATCCCGCCGCGGCCGCCCGTGCCGGCGGATGCGTCGTCTGCGCTCGCTTCGAACGGATTGCCCGGACGCGACGCGCGCGTCGCATCCGCGGGCGCCATGCCCGAAAACAGCTGGTCGAGCGCGGCACGCGCTTTCGACGACTTGTCTGGCTTGTTCATTGTTGACCTCGCTTGCATCCGCACGGATGCATGTATTTTCGAATTTCGTTCATCGCTCCACCTCATCGTTATTCGCGGTCGCATTGTCGTCGATCCGGCGGCCCGAGCCTAGTGCCCCATATCGCACAACGCTTTCTTCACCCCCACCGGCGCACCGTGGCAGGTCTCGCGGCGGCAGGCCGGCTAACCTTCTGCCCCCACCGCCGCTCGCATCCGCTCCATCAACGCCAGCACCTCAGGCCGATTTTCCCCCTTCGCGTGCACGAAGTAATACCTGAGCACCGAATCGACCTCGTGCCGGCTCACGCGTACGAGGCCGCTGCGCTTGAGATAGGCGTCGGCGAGCGGTACCCGCGCCAGCGCCACGCCGAGTCCGGCCTCGGCCGCGGCCAGCACGAGGTTGTAATCCTCGAAGCGGCGATCCTGCGCGCGCGGCTTGAACGGCACGCCCAATGCATCGAACCACGTGCGCCAGCCGGTCACATCGGAATCGTGCAGCAACGGCAGGTCGAGCAACGCGGCATCGCCGCGCCGGCGGCGCGCCTTGGCCAGTTGTGCGGCGAGCCGCGGATGCGCGACCGGATAGAGCCGCTCCGGCATGAACGCGCGGGTCTCGAGCTGACGCCAGTTGCCGCGCCCGTACCGGACCGACAGGTCCGCTTCGCCGCCGGCGATATCCACGTTGCGAAGATCGATGCCGAGTTCGATCCGCAATGCGGGCGCCTCGCTCTCGAGCGCATGCTGGCGCTCGAACAGCCAGAGCTGCGCGAAGGCCGGCACCACGCTCATCCTGACCAGTCGCGGCGTACGCGGCGAGCGCCACTGATCGGCCGCGCTGTCGATGATCGCGAATGCCTGTTCGATCCGGCCGACGAAGCGCTGGCCGTCCGGCGTCAGGCGCACGCCGCGCGCATGACGTTCGAACAATTTCAGCCCGAGCCAGTTTTCGACAGCGGCCACCCGCCGGCTGATCGCGCCGTGCGTCACGCCGGAAACATCGGCCGCCGCCAGGAACGAACCCTCGCGCGCGACCGTGCACACCGTCTCCAGGCTCGCGAGCGGCGGCCGCGAACCCGGCGCCGGCGCGCGCTTCGCGCGGGTTGAAGCGCTGGCCGTCCGCCGGTTCGAGCTGTGAATCATGGTCATATCTGCGTGCTGATCTGTGCGCTAGCTTAGCATCTTGCCACATCGCATCATTGGCGCATGAACACACTCTCCACACCGTCGTCGCGCCCTGCGCGACAGCCGCTGATCGCGGCCGGCGCGGTCGCCTTCACGATCGTTTCGTGGGCGTCCGCTTTCCCGTTCATCCGGATCGGCCTGCATGGCCTGACTCCGCTGCAGCTCGCGGCGGCGCGCTTCGCCACCGCGGCCGTGCTGATCGTCGCGTGGCTGATCGCGCGGCGGCCACGCGTGCCGACACGGAGCGACGCACTGCGCTTCCTGCTGTGCGGCTTGCTCGGCATCGCGCTCTACAACGCGCTGCTCAATACCGGCGAACAGACCGTCTCGGCCGGCGCGGCGAGCTTCATCGTGAACACGCTGCCGATCTTCACGGCGCTGCTGGCCGCCGTGTTTCTCGGCGAGCGCTTCAATCGCTGGGGCTGGCTCGGCTCGCTGGTCAGCCTCGCCGGCATCGCGGTGATCGCGCGCGGGCAACCGGGCGGCCTCGTGCTCGGCGCGGGCAGCACGCTGATTCTCGGTGCGGCCCTGTGCTCGGCCAGCTATTTCGTGCTGCAGCGGCGGCTGATTCCGGTATACGGCGCGCTGGCCTGCACCGCGTACACGCTGCTGGCCGGCGCGCTGCTGCTCGCACCGTGGCTGCCGGGCGCACTCGCAGCGCTGGGCAGCGGGTCGCGCGACACGACGCTGGCCGTGCTGACGCTCGGCATCTTCCCCGCCGCGCTCGGTTACGCGACGTGGACGTTCGCACTCGGCTACTTCGGCGCGGCGCGCGCCGCCAACTTCCTCTATCTGACGCCTGCGGTCGCGACGGTCCTGTCGATGGCACTGACGGGCGAGCGGCCCGGCATCGAGACGGTGTGCGGCGGCCTGCTGGCAATTGCCGGCGTGATCTTCGTGGCGTTGCGCGGACGTTCGTAGGCTCGACGCCGCATCGGGCCGGCCCGATCGCCCCGGCGATCCGCAAGCGAGCCGGCCAGGACGAACCCCGGTACCTGCGAAGCCGAACGCGTTGCGTGGGCGGTCGATCGCCGCCAGTTCGCCGATGCCGGCGGGCTTGACCGTTAGTTGCATCAAAGCGCAAGTCGATCCCGATGAAGCATGGCCCCGCAACCGGATGCGCAATCGAAATCGCCCAAACTGTGCAGACAAATCGACCGAACAGTTCCGGATTGACCGCACATCAGTGTCCATGGCTTCCCCCCGGCCACCGGCCGAATAATGGATGCGGCCGTAAGGCCGTCGACAGTGAATCGCAGGCTGTAGCCTGCCGCGATGCACGATTTCCGGCATCCGGTGCCTTCGAATGCCGGGCGCCGGCCGTGCTGCACACGCCCCGCTACGCGATTCGCTGCAGCGCGCAAAATCGGCTTCATATATATTCATACGAATTGCACCGTATCCGGCCCCGGTTTGCCCGCTCACCCGGGCGACGCGTCGAGCGGCCGGACGCGATGCAAGTGAAGCCCATGATGGCTATGGAGACTCGTCCGATCGCCCCGACCTCGCCGTCGGCCGGTCGAGACGTCAATAGAAAGACATTCAAATCGGAGAAGGCAGATGGAACGAAGCACTGTCGGCATGCGCTGCAAACCCCTGGTCACCGTCGCACTGGCTGCCGCCGCGTTCGCGGCCGCGTCGACCGCGATGGCCGACCAGGTCGTCAAGATCGGCAGCGTCGAACCGACGACGGGCGGCATTTCGCACCTCGGCAAGGACAACGAGAACGGCGCGCGCCTCGCAGTCGAGGAAATCAATGCGAAGGGGCTCACGATCGGCGGCAAGAAGATCACGCTGCAACTCGATGCGCAGGATGACGCGGCCGACCCGCGGCAGGCCACGCAGGTCGCGCAGAAGCTGGTCGACGACAAGGTCGTCGCCGTCATCGGCCACCTGAACTCGGGCACGTCGATCCCGGCGTCGAAGATCTACAGCGACGCGGGCATCGTGCAGATCTCGCCGTCGGCCACGAACCCGACCTACACGCAGCAAGGCTTCAAGACGACCTACCGCGTCGTCGCGACCGACGCGCAGCAAGGCCCGGCGCTCGCGAGCTACGCGCAGTCGAAGGGCGTGAAGAGCGTGGCGGTGATCGACGATTCGACCGCGTACGGCCAGGGCCTCGCGAACGAGTTCGAGAAGAAGGCGAAAGCGCTCGGCCTGAAGGTCCTGTCGCACGACGCGACGAACGACAAGGCGGTCGACTTCCGCGCGATTCTGACGAAGGTCAAGGGCGAGAACCCGGACGCGATCATGTACGGCGGCATGGACGCCACCGGCGGCCCGCTCGCGAAGCAGGCGAAGCAGCTCGGCCTGCGCGCGAAGATCCTGTCCGGCGACGGCGTGTGCACCGACTCGCTCGCCGAACTGGCCGGCCCGGCGGCCGACAACGTGCTGTGCTCGCAGGCCGGCGCTGCGCTCGAGAAGATGCCGGGCGGCGCGGCCTTCCTCGCGAAGTACCAGAAGCGCTTCAACCAGGGCATCAAGTTCGATGCGCCGTTCGCGTATGACGCGGTCTACATCGCGGTCGACGCGATGAAGCGCGCGAACTCGACCGATCCGGCGAAGATCCTCGCGGCGATGCCGGCGACGAAGTACGAAGGCGTGATCGGCACGACGACGTTCGATGCGAAGGGCGATCTGACGCACGGGATCATCTCGATCTACGGCTACAAGAGCGGCAAGAAGACCTTCCTCGACCAGGTGAAGATGTAACCCGCCGCCGCGCCGGCACGACGGGAACGCCACCCGTCGTCGTCGGCGCCGGCGCCGCGCGGGCCGATTTCTGATTCACGGAGACAAAGCATCATGTGTGCAATGGCGTATGCGGAATTCCAACAGGAGTTGAAGAAGGCACAGCTGACGGCGCGCGAGTTCGCCCGCCTGATCCGGATGAACGAAAGCTCGATCACGAACTACTCGAGCAAGGGCACGGTCCCGTCCCACCTCGCGGTCATCGCGACACTGATCGGCACGATGGCGGCGCACGAGATCGATTTCCGGCGCGTGATCCGGCAGATGCGGATCGATCCGAAACGGCCGCGCGGCGGCGGCGCGTTTCCCGCAGCAGACAAGCCGCACGCCGGAAAGACGACCAAAGCCGACGCCTGAGCACAGGCGTGCGTCGACAGCGGCACGGTGCCTACCGCTCGACGCTGAAACGAACGTCATCTCGCGGGCAACGCGAAACGCCACGCCCGATCGTCACCCCGCCGCCCGCACGTGATCGAGCAGCGCCTGCAACGGATGGCGCACCTGCTTCGACGACATCCGCTTCACCTGGCTGCGGCACGAATAGCCGGTCGCCAGCGCCTCGCCTTCGTCCTCCGGCCCGTCCACGTGCGCCGCCCACGACTGCGAATAGATCGTCTTCGACGTCGCGAGATTGCGCGCCTCGTGCCCGTAGGTGCCCGACATCCCGCAGCACCCGGCCGCCTGGACCTGCAAACGCAGCCCGCGTCGCGCGAACACCTGCGCCCATTGCTTGCCGCTGTCGGGCGCATTGGTCTTCTCGGTGCAGTGCGGCAGCAACCGGTACGCCGTGGGCACGCCGCCGGCGCCCGCTCCCGTACCGTCTTCCGGCAGTGCCTGCAGCAGCCATTCCTGCGGCAGCGCGACCTTCGGCACATCGGTGAGCCCGGTCACCTTCAGGTATTCCTGCCGATACGTGAGCGTCATCGCCGGATCGAGGCCGACCAGCGCGACGCCCGAGCGCGCCAGCGCGGCCAGCTGCGTCGCATTGCGGATCGCCGCGCGCTCAAAGGCGCGCAGAAAACCCTGCACGTGCAGCGCCTTGCCGTTCGGCGCGAGCGGCGCGAGCCACACCTGAAAGCCGATGCGCGCCGCCAGCTCGATCAGCGTCGCCAGTTGCTCGGTATCGAAATAGCGCGTGAACGTGTCCTGCACGATGACGACGCTGCGTGCGCGCTGCGCGTCGCTCAGCGCGGCGAGCGCCTGCGGGTCGGCCGGTTTCACGCGCCATCGACGGATCACGGCCGCGAGATCGAAGCGGCTCAGCAGCGGGCTGTCGACCATGCCGACGTGCCGCTCCAGCACCGTGCGCACCCATCCCGCCCGCATCAGCCCGTTGTACAGCGCGGGCACCCGCGCCATCCACGGCATCGTGAATTCGAGCGAACCGATCAGGTAGTCGCGCAGCGGCCGCAGGTAGCGCTGGTGATACAGCTCGAGAAAGCGCGAGCGAAACTCCGGCACGTTCACCTTCACCGGGCACTGCCCCGCGCACGACTTGCACGCGAGGCACCCGGCCATCGCGTCGTACACCTCGTGCGAGAAATCGGCTTCGCCGTTGCGCGCCGCGCGGCTGTTGCGCCAGCGCGCGGCAAGGCCGCTCAGGAACGGCTGCCGCGCACGCGCCGCCGCGACGACGTCGACGCCGGCCTGCCCTTGCAGGCGCAACCATTCGCGCATCAGCGACGCACGCCCCTTCGGCGATTGCACGCGTTCGCGTGTCGCCTTCCACGACGGGCACATCGCATCGTCCGGGTCGAAGTTGTAGCACGCGCCGTTGCCGTTGCAGTGCATCGCGGTGCCGTAGCGCTGCCACACCCGTTCGTCGATCTGCCGGTCGTGGTCGCCGCGCGTCGGCACTTCGTCGATCTTCAGCAGCCGCATCGTGGGGTCCGGCGGCGTCGCGATCTTGCCCGGGTTGAACTGGTTGTGCGGATCGAACGCGGCCTTCAGTTGCTGCAGCGACGGATACAGCTCGCCGAAAAACGCCGGCGCATATTCGGAGCGCACGCCCTTGCCGTGCTCGCCCCACAACAGGCCGCCGTGGCGCTGCGTGAGCGCCGCCACCGCATCCGACACGGGCCGCACCAGCGCCGCCTGCTTCGGGTCCTTCATGTCGAGCGCCGGCCGCACGTGCAGCACGCCCGCGTCGACGTGCCCGAACATCCCGTATTGCAGCCCGTGGCCGTCGAGCAGTGCGCGGAATTCGGCGATGTACGCGGGAAGGTTTTCGGGCGGCACCGCGGTGTCCTCGACGAACGGCTGCGGGCGCGCCTCGCCCTGCACGTTGCCGAGCAGGCCGACCGCGCGCTTGCGCATCGCATACACGCGCTTCACCGCGTCGTCGCCGGCCGCGAGCGTGTGGCCCAGGCGCTCGACGCTCGTATCGGTGCGCAGATGGTCGACGAACGCGCGCACGCGCGCATCGACGTCATCCGCATCGTCGCCGCTGAATTCGATCAGGTTGATGCCGAGCGTCGGCCGAGCGTCGTCCTGCGGGAAATACTCGGCCACGCTGCTCCACACGAAGTCCTTCATCGCCAGCATCAGCACCTTCGAGTCGACCGTCTCGATCGACAGCGGCTGGTGCGCGAGCAGCGCGCGCGCGTCGCGCAGCGCGTCCATGAAGCCCGCGTAGCGCACGTTGACCAGCACCGAATACTTCGGGATCGGCAGCACGTTGAGCTTCGCCTCGACGACGAAGCCGAGCGAGCCTTCGGCGCCGCACAGCACGCTGTTCAGGTTGAAGCGGCCATCGGGTTCGCGCAGGTGCGCGAGGTCATAGCCGGTCAGGCAGCGATTGAGCTTCGGAAACTTCGCTTCGATCAGCGCCGCCTTGTCGTCGCTGATGCGCCGCGCGGTGCGGTAGACCTTGCCGATACGATCCTGCCGCGCGCAGCGGCGCTCCAGCTCGTCGTCCGCGAGCGCGTCGCTGTGCAACTGTTCGCCGCCCATCAGCACGAACTCGAGCTCGAGCACGTGGTCGCGCGTCTTGCCGTACGTGCAGCTGCCCTGCCCGCTCGCGTCGGTGTTGATCATCCCGCCGACGGTCGCGCGGTTCGACGTCGACAGTTCCGGCGCGAAAAACAGCCCGTGCGGCTTCAGCGCCGCATTGAGCTGATCCTTGACGACACCGGCCTGCACGCGCACCCAGCGCTGCTCGACGTCGATTTCAAGGATCCGGTTCATGTTGCGCGACAGGTCGACAACCACGCCGTCGGTCAGCGATTGCCCGTTGGTGCCCGTACCGCCACCGCGCGCGGCCACCGCGACGTCGCGATGCGCGGGCTGGGCGAGCAGCCGCGCCAGCAGTCGGACGTCGTCCGTATGCGCGGGGCAGACCACCGCTTGCGGCAGGCGCTGGTAGATCGAGTTGTCGGTGGCCTGCACCGTCCGGTTCGCGTGGTCCGCGCGGATTTCCCCGGCGAATCCGGCGGCCTGCAGCGCGGCGAGAAAGTCACGGTATGCCTGCGCGGGCGGGCTGGCGGGACGGGGCAACGAGACGATCGACATGGGGTAGAAGCGGCAGTGTGGGTGGAACCGGCCGGCTCGCGCGGCCGAAACATGATTTTTTAGCAAGTTTCCACGCGACCGGGAATTCCAGTATCTTTGGATATTTCGCGAGAAACAAACGAATTCTGCTCCGGCGAATATTGCATAAAACTCATGAATTACCGTCGCCTCACCCCGTCGATGTCACTGCTGCTCGTGTTCGAGGCCGCCGCGCGGCATGAAAGCTATACGCGCGCGGCCGAGGAGCTGTCGCTGAGCCAGAGCGCGATCAGCCGGCAGGTTCAGACCCTCGAAGACCAACTCGGCGTGCCGCTGTTCCGGCGCGAGGGCCGCTCGGTCAAGCTGACCGAAGTGGGACGCCGCTACTTCACCGAGCTGAGCGGTGCACTCGGGCGCATCCGCGGCGCGACGCTGCAGGCGATGTCGCACCAGGCGGGCGCCGGCACGCTGCGGCTCGCGACGCTGCCCACATTCGGCTCGAAATGGCTGCTGCCGCACCTGCACGATTTCTACGCCGCGCATCCGGGCGTGACCGTGCACCTTCATTCGCGGATCGGCGGCGTCGATTTTCTCAACGACGACCTCGATGCGGCCATTACCGTCGGCGCGGGCGACTGGCCGGGCCTGCGCGCGCACCGGCTGTACAACGAGTTCCTGATCGCGATCGCGCCGCCGGACGCGGGCAGCGCAAGCCGCCGCAAGGCCGGCGCACGCACGCCGGCATGGGCCGCGAAGCAGACGCTGCTCGGCGTGACGAGCAACCAGCAGGCGTGGGCGGAATGGTTTTCGCACTATCGGCTCGACCATCGGCAGATGCGCATCGGCCCGAGCTTCGAGCTCACGTCGCACCTGATCCAGGCCGTGCGGGCCGGGATGGGGATCGGGCTGGTGCCGAAGGTGCTGGTGGAAGACGAGCTGAGCCGCAACGAACTCGTGTCGATCGGCGACGCGATCACCAGCCAGCGCAGCTACTACCTCATCTACCCGCCGGGGAACGAGACGCTGCCGTCGCTCGTCGCGTTCCGCGAATGGCTGCTGAAGTCGTGCTGAAGCGCGACCGCCAGCGGGCCGCTCAGGTGCGCCATTCGCCGAGAATCTGCTCGGCCAGGTAGTCGCACGGCGGGCGCGCGGACTGCGCGCTGCGCGCGAGCACGACCTCGAGTTCGCCGAGCGACGGCAGCCCGTGGCTTTCCGACAACTGCACGAGATGATCGGGAATGCAGCAGCGCGCGAGCGGCGCGACCGCCAGCCCGGCCTCCACCATGCTGAGCAGGCCAAGGTGGCTCGGGCTTTCGTACGACATCCGGTACGGGATCTTCCGCCGGTTCAGCGCCTTGACCGCCTGATCGCGCGCCATGCTGCCGCCGTGCGTGAAGAAGGCCACCGGCAGCGGCCGCTCCTCCCACACGTTGCGCTTCGGCGACCCGACCCAGACGAGCGGTTCGAGCCGGATCAGCTCGCCGGTCACGCCCTTGATCCGCGTGAGGCATGCGAGATCGACCGTGTTGTCCTTCAGCATCGGCACGAGCGCGCTGCTCGGCTGGCCAATCACGCGCACTTCCACGCGCGGATGCATCGCGGCGAACTTGCCGAGCACCTGCGGCAGCAGCGACGAAATGTAGTCGTCGGGCACGCCGATCGTCACGCGGCCGCGGATCTCCGGGCGTACGACCGACGCCCATGCCTCGTCGCGCATCGCCAGCATCCGGCGACCGTATTCGGCGAGCATCGTGCCGTCGTCGGTCGGCGTCACGTTGCGCGTGTCGCGGATGAAGAGCGGCTTGCCGAGCGCGTCTTCCAGCGCCTTGATCTGCATGCTCACCGCCGACGGCGACCGGTGCACGGCCTGCGCGCCCTGCGCGAACGATCCGGATTCGGCGACGGCCACCACCATCGCGAGCACATCGAGGTCGAGCTTTTTCATCGAATTCAGAAAAACTGATTAATCGATTCAGTTTATCCCGTTTTACTGTTCTCCTCCACGGCCGGACAATGCATCTCGTCAGCCCTCACCCGTTGCAGGAATCATCAGACATGCATACGTCCGGATCGCTCTACGGATTTCTCGTCATCGGCGGCATGCTCGCGGTCACGCCCGGGCCGAACATGGTCTACGTGATGTCGCGCTCGATCGCGCAAGGTCGCACGGCGGGGCTCATTTCACTCGGCGGCGTGATGATCGGCTACCTGTTCTACATGTTCGGCGCGGCGTTCGGCATCACGACGCTGTTCATGAGCGTGCCCTATGCGGGCAGCGGGCTGGCCGTGATCGGTGCCGCATACCTGCTGTATCTCGCGTGGCAGGCCGTCAGGCCCGGTGGCCGCTCGCCGTTCGAGGTGCAGGCGTTGCCCAGCGAGCGGCCGCTCCGGTTGCTCGCGATGGGGGCGACGACCAGCGTGCTGAACCCGAAGCTCGCGATGCTGTTCATCTCGTTGCTGCCGCAGTTCATCGACTACCGGAACGGCAGCGTGCTCGGGCAATCGCTGTTTCTCGGTTCGCTGCTGATCACAGCATTCGCTTGCGCGAACGGGCTGGTGGCGATCGGTTCGAGCCGCATCGCGAAATTCCTGCACGATCGCCCGACGCTGCTGCTCGCGCAGCGCTGGGCGATGGGGCTCATTCTCGGCGGGCTCGGCGTGCAGATGCTGGTCGATGCGTCGAGGATGGCCGGGGTGGCGTAACGGCCGCGAGCGAGCCGCTGAAGCGGAATCGGCCGGCCGTCACGCAAGAACGCCTCCATCGCCGCGGCTCGGTCACTTCGTCAGCAATTCCGCCTCAAGCTCGCGCAAGCGCTCCGGAAACCGGACGCGCAGCACCAGAAACCACCCGAGCCCGATCGCCAGCAGCACGACGAACACATAAGGCAGCCACGCGTAGACGCCCGCCGGCACCGGATACACGCTGCCGGCCAGCGGAATCGCGAGCAGCACGACCGCGACGACACTGATCGCCACATGCCGCGCGCGCAGCCGGTGCTGCCGGCGCAGATAAAGCGGCGCGCCGATCGCCACCAGTACGTACGCAAGCAGCCAGCCGTACGTCGCGATCGAGCTGAGATAGCCATATGAATCGAGCAGTGCGGTGCCGCGCGCGGTGAACACCAGCGCAGTGGCCAGCGCCAGCGCCGTAATCAGCGCCACTGCGACGTGCGGCGTCGCATTCCGCTCGTGCGCTTGCCCGGTCGACGCATGCAGCACGCCCTGCCGCCCGAACGTATAGACGATTCGCGCCGCCGCATTGATCGACGAGAAGAACGCCGCGAAGAAACTCAGCGCCACGCCCGCGTCGATCAGCACACCGACCCAGCCGGCCCCGAGCCGATGCGCGAGCACCGCGAGCGGACCGTCGACCTGATCGAGCGGCGGCGTCTGCCCGTGAAACGCGCTCACCATCCCGTAGGCGCCGATCACGAACAGGATCGCCGGCCCGACGACACTGATCAGCACCGCGCGCGGAATCGCGCGGAACGGGTCGCGTGCCTCCGCACCGAGCACGGTCGCACTCTCGAACCCCGTGAAGCTGAAGAACGCGAGCACCATCCCGAGCTGAAGCTGCGTCGGCTTCACGCCTTCGAGCGTGAGTTGCGCGCGATCGACCGGATGCCCGCCGAACGCGATCGTCCCGATCACGACGACGGCGATCAGCAGCAGCGTCGCGAGTTCGACGAACAGCGTGAAGCGCGTAGACAGCCGGATGTCGCGAAACGCGATGTACCACGCGGCGAACGCGGTGACGACCGTCAGCCCGAGCACCGCGCCGAGCGGCGTCGCACTGCCGAGCAGCCCGGTCTCGCGGCCCAACACCAGAAATGTGTTGATCGTCCCCTGCAGGATGCCCGCGGCGGCCACCGCATAGGCAATCAGCAGCGACCAGCCGCAGATCGCGCCCCAGACCGGCCCGATGCCGGCCGACACGTACGCATACAACGCGCCCGGCGACGCCGAATCGCGCGCGAACACCGAGATGCTCCACGACGCAAACAGCAGCGCGACGATCGCGAACAGGTAGGCCAGCCACGTGCCGTTGCCGGCCGTCGCGAATACGGCGGGGATCAGCACACCGATCCCGCCCGACACGCCGACGAGGCCGATCGACTGCGCGATCAGTTCGGGCAGGCTCAGGTAGTTGCGCCGCAGGCCGCCTGCCTGGGGTACGGCATTCCGCACGGGCAGTGCCTGCGCGGAGCTTGCTGGATGACTCATGGGTTAGCCTCGTCAGGAGCCGGTCAGTTCCAGGAATGGCGCGCGGGCTTCACGCCGTTGAGGTAGTAGTTGCCGATCGCGTGATACTTCCAGCGCACCGGGTCGTGCAGCGTATGCACGCGCGCGTTGCGCCAGTGGCGGTCGAAGTTGTATTTCGCGAGGGTCGACTTGCTGCCGCCGAGCTCGAACAGCTTGCTCGCCGCGAGCAGCGACACCTCGGTCGTCGCGATCTTCGCCTCGCCGACCGCGATCGCGGCCTGCGCGACCGTCTCCTCGCTCGGCTCGCGCTTCGCCGCGTCGACGAAGCGCCCCGAGCGCGCGAGCAGCGCTTCGGCCGCGTGCACGCGGTACGCGATATCGCCGATCTGCGCGACCGTCAGCGGATCCTCGCTCGCGCGTTCGACGCCGCTGTCGATCCACGGGCGCGCATGCTGCTGCACGAACGCGATCGTGTCCTGCAGCGCCGCGCGTGCAATCCCCAGGTCGATCGCGGCGGTCGTGATCTGCGCGAACGGGCCCGCGAAGGTCGGGCGGTCGTACGAACGCTGCGTGTGGAAGATTTCGAACGGGCTGACGCGCACGTTGTCGACGATCACCGTGCCGCTCGCGGTCGTGCGCTGCCCGAAGCCGCTCCAGTCATCCACGACGGTCAGCCCCGGCGCACCCTGCCGCACGAATGCGAGCACGGCCTGATCCGACTCGTCGAGCGCGAGCACCGGAATCCAGTGCGCGAACAGTGTGCCGGTCGAATAGAACTTGCGGCCGTTCAGCACGAACGCGTCGCCGTCGCGGCGCACACGCGTCCGGATGTCGAGCACGTTCTTGCCGCCTGCTTCGGAAAACGCATTCCCATAGCGTGCGCCCTTCAGCACGAGATCGAAGAAGAAGCGCTTCTGCGCATCGCTGCCCTCGAGGCGGATATCCTCGATCAGGCAGTAATGGTTCTGCGGGATCTGGCCGAGCGACGGGTCCGCCTGAGAAACGATCGCGATCACTTCCGCGAGCGTCACGTTCGACACCTCCGCGCCGCCATATTCGCGCGGCACGGTGATGCCCCACAGGCCGCTCGACGAGAACAGCTCGACCTCGTCGAACGGCAGCTTCCGCTCGCGGTCGCGCAACGCGGCGTGCTCGGCCAGTCGTGCCGCGACCTGGTGTGCGACATCGAGTGCCTCGGCATCCGAGCCGATGACGGGAACGGGCGTGACGCCCGCTTGCGGTTGCACGTTTTCTTCGATGATTTCCGTGGACATGTCATTTCCGGCAAAGCTCATGAACCGGCCCGCGGTGCCGTGAAGCATCCGCCGACCTCCTGTTTCGATATCCGAAACGTCAAACCCGGATGACCCACCAGCGCGGTCGGCGTCACCCCTTCGGTCAACCCGCGCGCGGCACGCGTGAATGCCCGCCGCGCACCGGCCTGCGCATTACGCAGCAACCGCCTGTCGCTGCGCCTCGAGTTCGCGCACGAGCGGCAGCACGCGCTTGCCGAAGTACTCGACTTCCTCGATGAAATGCAGGAACCCCGCAAGCACGAGATCGACACCGATCGCCTTCAGGGCGACGATGCGCTCGGCGATCTGCCGCGGCGTGCCGATCAGGTTCGTGCGGAAGCCGTCGTTGTACTGCACGAGATCCTCGAACGTCGACTTCGCCCAGTTGCCTTCGCCCTCCGGCGACGCGCTGCCGGCCTGCTTGACCGCATCGCCGAACGCATGCACGGCCTCGACGTGCGCGTGCCGGATGATGTCGTCGAGCACGGCCTTCGCCTCTTCCTCGGTATCGCGCGCGATCACGAACGCGTTGACGCCGATGCGCACGCGATGGTTGTTTGCCGCCGCCTTCGCGCGGATGTCGTCGATCTGCGCCTTCAGGTTCTCCGGCGTATTGCCGTTCGTGAAGTACCAGTCCGATACGCTCGCCGCGTTGTCGCGCGCCGCCCGCGAGCTGCCGCCCTGGAAGATCTCCGGATGCGGCTTCTGCACCGGCTTCGGGCTCAGCGTGTAGTCGTTGAAGCGGTAGAAGTCGCCCTTGAACGTGAAGTTGTCCTGCGTCCAGATGCCCTTCAGCGCCTGGATGAATTCCTTCGAGCGCCGATAGCGTTCGTCATGCTCGAGCCACGGCTCGCCGATCGCGGTGAATTCGCCCTTGAACCAGCCGCTCACGACGTTGATCGCGATGCGGCCGTTCGAGATGTGGTCGATCGTCGCGAGCTGCTTCGCGACCACGGCCGGATGCCACGGCCCCGGCAGGATCGCGGCGAGCACCTTGAGCTTCGTCGTCGCATGCAGCAGCGCCTGGCTGAACGACACCGACTCGTGCTGGTATTCGGCGCCGTAGCCGGCGGTGAAGCGGATCTGGCTCAGCGCGTACTCGAAGCCGGCCGCTTCGGCCGTGCGCGCGAGCTGCTGGTTGTATTCTAGGCTCCAGTCGGTGCGCTGCTCGATCGTGCTGACGACGAGGCCGCCGCTGACGTTCGGCACCCAGTAGGCGAACTTGACGCCGTCGGCGGAAGAATCGGTATGGCTCATGAGTGTGTCCTGGTCGGAAGAGAAAACGCAGGCCGCCTACGCGGCCGCGACGGAAAGCGCATGCGGGCGCAGTTGCGGCACCGCGCGATCGACGGCAAGCGCGATACGCGCGCGCAGCGCCGGGTTCGTGATCTGGTACTGGTCGAAATCGCTTTCGGACGCATACACGCCGATCGGCAGCGTGCGGGCCTGGAAGAAGCTGAACAGCGGACGGAGTTGATGGTCGATCACGAGCGCATGACGCTCGCTGCCGCCGGTGGCCGCCAGCAGCACGGGCACGTCGATCAGCGCTTCGTGATGCACGAGGTCGAACAGGTGCTTGAAGAGCCCCGTGTACGACGCGCGATACACGGGGCTCGCGACGACGAGCGCATCGGCCGTCTCGATCGCGCGGATCTGCGCATCGAGGTCGGCCGGTACCTGCGCGCGCGTCAGCGCGCCGGCCAGCCGGGCGCCGATCTCGCCGAGTTCGATCAGCCGTGTTTCGATCGGCAGCGCGGCGCCGAGCGCCGCGACGATCGCGTCGGTCAGCGCCAGCGTGCGGGACGGCCGTTGCAGGCCGCCCGATATCGCGACCACGTTGATTGCATGGCTCATCGGTTGCATTCCCCTTGTCGAGTCGGGTGCCGACGCACCCGTCACGTCATGATCAGCAAGGAGCGTGCCATTTCAACGATCGCGACGACGAACAATCGTCTGCATGACGAAATGCATCGCGATCGACGGCCCGTCATGGCGTCCCCGACAAACGCCGCACGTTGATAAGCGTGCCAGCCGCGGCATCACAACCATATTCCGCAGCGCGATGAACTCGGGGAAACAACGCTGCTGATACGCTGCTGCGTGATCAGCAGCGCTGTGTCCAGCAGGCGTATTTCTCTGCTTCGACACGGATTCCGTCAGGCACGGCGCGTCCCGTCCGTGCCGTAGCGTCGACACGCCCGCTGCAGGCGTCACCTTGCGCGCCACCGATCGCTGCGCCGCGCGACCTTGCCGTGCACGACCGCGTCCAGCGCAGCAATCCCGCATTGGTTATCAGAAATCGATGTTTCCCGCGTTGCGCAAAACGTTGAACACTCTGCTGATCACGCAGCACCCGGTCAGCAACGCCCGCCGCGCCCTGACCGTTTTCGTGCAGCAACCCGACGCATTCATCGCCATGACATCCATTTCCGTATCGCCCCGCGCGGAAGGCCTGCGCGTCGCCGCGCCGCCCCGCGGCGAACCGGCGCCCGCCGACGCCCTGCAAACCGCCGAGCGCCTGGCGGCCGGCTTTGCAAGCACGGCGGCCGAACGCGACCATCGGGGCGGCACGCCGAAGGCCGAGCGCGACCAGTTGCGCGACAGCGGCCTGCTCGCGCTGAGCATCCCGGCCGCCTATGGCGGCCTCGGCGCGAGCTGGCGCACGACGCTCGACGTCGTCCGCGTGCTCGCTGCAGCGGACAGTTCGCTCGCGCACGTATTCGGTTTCCACCACCTGATGCTCGCGACCGTGCGGTTGTTCGGCGCGCCCGCACAGTGGGAATCGTGGTTCGAACGCACCGCGCGCCAGCAATGGTTCTGGGGCAACGCGCTGAATCCGCTCGACGAGCGCACGCTCAGCCGCTCGCGCGGCGCATGGCATGAATTCAGCGGCCAGAAGAGTTTCTGCTCGGGGGCGCTCGATTCGCAGATGCTGATCGCGTCCGCGCACGATGCCGACACACGTGCGTTCCTGATCGCCGCCGTGCCGACCCAGCGCAGCGGCATCTCGATCGCGGACGACTGGAACAACATCGGCCAGCGCCAGACCGACAGCGGCACGGTCACGTTCGAGCAAGTACGCGTCGAGGATCACGAACTGCTGACGGACCCCGGCCCGCTGTCGACGCCATTCGCGTGCCTGCGCCCGCTCGTCGCGCAGCTCGTGCTGACGAACGTGTATCTCGGCATCGCCGAAGCCGCGTTCAACGACGCGCGGCACTACACGCTGCACGAGGCGCGGCCGTGGCCCGGCGCGCAGGTCGCGAGCACCGGCGACGATCCGTACATCCTCGGCCAGTACGGCGAATTCTGGGTCGGGCTCGAAGCCGCACGCGTGCTCGCCGATCGCGCGGCGGACCAGCTCGACGCAGCATGGTCGCGCGGTGCGGCGCTCGCACATGCGGAGCGCGGCCAGGTTGCGCTCGCCACGGCCGCGGCCAAGGTGTCGGCCGCGCGCACCGGGCTCGATCTCTGCACGCGGATGTTCGACGTCGCCGGCGCGCGCGCAACGCACGGCGCGCTGCGGCTCGACCGGCACTGGCGCAACCTGCGCACCCACACGCTCCACGACCCGCTCGCATACAAGATTCGCGAGATCGGCGAATGGGCGCTCAAGCGAACCCCTCCGACGCCGGGCTTCTACTCGTGAACCACTCCCCTTCCGATGCGTGGCCCGACGCCGCGCCCGTCCTCACGCTGCCCGATCGGCCCGCGCTTGCGACGTCCATTCGTGCCCGCGCGCAGGTGTTCGTCGATCCGCGCTCGGTCGCGCTGCTCGAACGGATTCGCCTGGTCGCGCCGAGCGATGCGAACGTGCTGATCGTCGGCGAGACCGGCACCGGCAAGGAACTGATCGCGCGCCACGTACACGGCCTCAGCCGCCGCAATGGCGGGCCGTTCATCGCGGTGAACTGCGGCGCCTTCTCCGAAACGCTCGTCGAGAGCGAACTGTTCGGCCACGAGAAAGGCGCGTTTACCGGCGCGTTCAGCGCGAAGCCCGGCTGGTTCGAAGCCGCGAACGGCGGCACGCTGTTTCTCGACGAGATCGGCGACCTGCCGCTGTCGATGCAGGTCAAGCTCCTGCGCGTGCTGCAGGAGCGCGAGGTCGTGCGGCTCGGTTCGCGCACGGGCGTGCCGATCGACGTGCGCGTGGTCGCCGCGACCAACGTGGATCTGCAGCAGGCCGTCGCGAACGGGCAGTTTCGCGGCGACCTGTTCTACCGGCTCAACGTCGTGCAGCTCGCGGTGCCGACGTTGCGCGAGCGCCCGGGCGACATCCTGCCGCTCGCGCGCCACTTCTTCGACGACTACCGGAGCCGCCTCGGCTACGGGCCGCGCAGCATCGATCCGCGCGCCGAGCGCCGGCTCGAGGCACATGGCTGGCCCGGCAATATCCGCGAACTCGAGAACGTGATCCATCACGCGCTACTCGTGAGTCGCCACGACGCACTGCAGGAGGCCGACCTGCACATCGCGCCGCCGGGCGTACGGACCGCCGCCGCGCGCACGCCGGAGCAGGAACCCGGCCCGGCCGCCGGCGCGCAAGCCGCGCTCGAACGCGCGCTGCGCGACCTGTTCGACGAGGATCACGGCAACCTGTTCGAACGCATCGAGGACACCGTGATGCGCGTCGCATTCGAATTCAGCCACCGCAACCAGATCCAGGCCGCACGGCTGCTCGGCATCAGCCGCAACGTGCTGCGCGCGCGGCTGATTCGAGCGAAGGAAATTGCGGCGGTGAAGTAGCCGCGTATGGGAGCGCGCCGCTGCGTTGCTCCGGCGCGATCGCACCGCGATCCTTACAGCAACGTCCGAACCTGATGTATCGTGGCGCGAAGCGTGCGCCTCGTCTGCCTCCCGCATCCGGCCGTCCGTTACGTGACCGCCTGCACCCGGCGACCGCGCGCCCGCACGATCCTCCGCAACACGAAAGGCCGTCCGACGCCCGTGCGGGCCCGGCCGTGCCGTTCTCACCCGTCCGGAATCCGTCGCCATGAAAAAGCTTGTCAACCGCCCGTCCGATGTCGTGAGAGAAATGCTCGAAGGCATCGCGCGGCAATCGCCGCATGTCGCGATCCTCGGCGACGAGCATGTGCTCGTCCGCCAGCCGCTGCCCGAGCCGGCGCTACGCCCCGTCGCCATACTCTCCGGCGGCGGCAGCGGCCACGAGCCCGCACACGGCGGCTATGTCGGCGAAGGGATGTTGAGCGCGGCCGTCTGCGGAGAAGTGTTCACGTCGCCGTCCACCGACGCCGTGCTCGCCGCGATCCGCGCAAGCGCCGGCCCCAACGGCGCGCTGCTGATCGTGAAGAACTACACCGGCGACCGGCTCAATTTCGGGCTCGCCGCCGAACTCGCGCGCGCCGAGGGCATTCCGGTCGAGACCGTCATCGTCGCCGACGACGTGGCGCTGCGCGGCCGCGTCGAGCGCGGCCAGCGGCGCGGCATCGCCGGCACCGTGCTGATCCACAAGCTCGCCGGCGCGGCCGCCGCGCGCGGGCTGCCGCTCGCCCGCGTCGCGGCCATCGCGCGAGACGCGGCAGCCGAACTCGGCACGATGGGCGTCGCACTCGACGGCTGCACGATCCCGGGCGCCGACAAGTCGGGCTTCAGCCTCGGCGATCACGAGATCGAACTCGGTCTCGGCATCCATGGCGAGAAAGGCGTCGAACGCCGCGCGCCGCTGCCGGTCGATGCGCTGGTCGACACGCTGCTGTCGAGTATCGTCGCCGATCTCGTGCTCGACCGCGGCGAACGCGTTGCGCTGTTCGTCAACGGCCTCGGCGCGACGCCCGACATGGAACTCGCGATCGTGCTGCGCGCCGCGCACGACAACCTGCACCGGCGCGGCATCGTCGTCGCGCGCGCGTGGGCCGGCACGTTCCTGTCGGCGCTGAACATGCCCGGCTGCTCGATCTCGGTGCTGCGGCTGAACGACGAGCGCGCGGTGCTGCTCGACGCGCCGACGCAAGCGCGCGCATGGCCGGGCGGCGGCGCGGTGAACATGCAGATCCGCGTGGCCGCGGCCGCTGCGCCAGAAGCGCCGTTGCCGCCGCTCGACACGAACGGCCGCGCGTGGGCGACGCGCCTGCGACCGGCGCTGCACGCGGTCGCGCAGACGCTGACCGATCACGAGCAGACGCTGACGGATCTCGATGCGGCGGCCGGCGACGGCGATCTCGGCGCGAGCATGCTGCGCGCCGCGCAGGCGATCCTCACACTGCCGGAAACCGCGTACGGCACGCCGGCCGGCGCACTTGCGGCGCTCGGCGCCGCGTTGCGCCGCGCGATCGCCGGCAGCTCGGGGCCGTTCTATGCAACGGCGCTGCTGCGCGCGTCGCGCCGGCTGGCCGATATCGCCGAGCCGTCGGCACGCGACTGGGCGGCGGCGTTCCGCGGCGCGGTGGATGCGATCAGCGAACTGGGCGGCGCGCACGCCGGCGACCGCACGATGCTCGATGCGCTGATACCGGCCGTCGCGGCATTCGAGCGTGCGCTCGACGACGATCGCGATCCCGCCGGCGCATGGGCGGCCGCGGTCGAAGCCGCCGAGCGCGGCGCGCAGGAAACCGCACGCATGACGCCGCGCGCCGGGCGCGCGAGCTATCTCGGCGAACGTGCGATCGGCACGCCGGACGGCGGTGCAGTGGCGGTGTCGTATTGGCTGCGTGCGTTGCAGGCACACATCGGGTGAAGGTCGAAGGCGCGCCATCGGCATCGCGCCTTCCATGCATCGGCACGCAAGACGCCCTTTCGCGTCAGGTGCCGATGCAGCGGATCGTTCCGATGCCGCGCGGCTTCACCGCCGTCGACATCCGCATCGAGCGTCCGCCATCCATCAGCGCGTCTTCGTCCGCCCGGGCAACAACGTCGCGCCGACCGACGCCACGCCGAAACTCGCAAGCCAGCACCAGTAGCCGATCGCGTCGAGATGCACGGGTTCGACGTCCCCCGCTTCGTTGACGGCGATCTGGCGCTGCGACAGGAAGCTCATCCCGAACAGCAAGGCCAGTACGGCCAGCACGACCGCCTGCGCGCGGTAGCGCTTCACCGTCAGCAGCCAGGCGGCAAACACAAGCGGATTCGCGAGCCACGCATAGATGCCGCCGAGCACGCCCATCCAGCCCGTCAGCAGCACCTGCCAGCCGTCGGCCCACGGATGCGGGTCGGGCGCACCGGTGCGGAACGGCGCGGTGAACATGGCGACCAGATAGAGCGCCACGCTGATCGCGAGCAGCGCGGTGGCGGCGCGCCCCATCGGCGGGCGAACGGGCGCAGGGGCGGAGATCGATGGTTTCATCGGCGGGCCGGGCGTCCGATGCGGGTCGTTCAGACGCCTTCGACCAGCACGGCGCGATAGCGCGCGCCCTTGAACCGGTGCTGGGCAACGGCCTGGTATTCGGGGCCGTGATACCACGCGTGCGCGGCTTCCTTCGACGGGAACTCGACGATCACGACGCCTTCCGGGGCTTCGCCCTCGAGCGTTTCCTGCGGCCCGTAGGCGGCGAGCACCTTTACCGGATGCCCGGCGAGCGTCGCGCCGACCTTGCTCTGGTAGAGGTCGAATTCGTGCGGGTCCTGCATGCTTTCACGTGTAAACACAATATAGGTGGCCAAGATACGTGCTCCTGATGCGATGCGTGGAAGGGGGAAGGGCCGGCCGCGCGCCGCGCCGTTCGGCGGGACGTCATGCGACCTGCTCGCAGCTTACCGGGAATTGCCGACGAACGTCGGGGCCCGCCCGAGTGGCCGCCCGGGCAGTTGCGGCGTGCGGTACCGGTCACCCGCGTGCGGATCTCGCCCCATCGAAGATGAACGGCACGGCGCCGTTACGCCAGGGTCGCGGTGGCCTGCATCGTCAGCCAGCCGTCGCGATCCTGCGCCCACAGTTCGATCGTCTTGCCGTCCTCCGACGGCTTGCCGCATAGCGTGAACGGCTCCCCGTCGAAAGTCGGGCGCACCGCGCGAAACGCGAAGCTCGCGAGCGTCGCGTCGGGCCGTTCGCGGTGCACGAGATCGACGAGCAGCGTCGCGATCAGCGGGCCGTGCACGACGAGCCCCGGATAGCCTTCCTCCTGCGTCGCGTAGCTGCGGTCGTAGTGGATGCGATGACCGTTGAAGGTCAGCGCCGAATAGCGGAACAGCATCACCGCGTCAGCCGTGACCGTGCGCGACCACGTCTCGCCTGCCGGCGCCGCGACCGGCTTCGGCGCCGGCGAGCCCGGTTGCGGCGCATCGCGATAGACGATGTCGTGCTCTTCCTCGACGCACAACGCGCCGTCACACTCGATCCGGTGCTGCACCGTCACGAATGCGAGCCGGCCGCTGCGGCCCGTCTTGTCCTCGATGTTCGCGATCGTGGATTCGCGCGTCGCGCGCCGCCCCGTGCGCAGCGGCGCATGGAACGTCAGGCGGCCGCCGGCCCACATGCGGCGCGGCAACGGCACGGGCGGCAGGAAGCCGCCGCGCTTCGGGTGGCCATCGAGGCCGACTTCGGCCAGCGGCGCGACGGGCAGGAAATAGAGCCAGTGCCACAGCGGCGGCACGACGTCGTCGGGCGACGGGCGGTCGAGCGTGGCGGCCAGCGCGTTCAGCGGGAACGCGGTGATGTCGTCGCCGAGCGTTTCGGTCTTGCCAAGCCACGCGTCGAGCGACGCCTGGGCGGGGGGCTGCGAGGATGAGGTGGGCACGCGCGGAATCTCCGGGAGGCTTGCAACAGTCTTAATATGCGCGCCGCGCGCCGTTTCGCGAAGCCGGATTTCCAGAGCCCCTGCTTCGAAATGGCCTGACCTGCCGAGCGGCCCTGCCGGACGACTTTCGTCTGATCATTCGATCGCGGCCGCCGCGCGCAGGCGGGGCGCCGTGCCGACAACCTTACCGCTTGACCATCCCCGGCACGCCGCCTAAATTGCATCAGACGGGCCGGCCGCGCGGCGAGCGGCGTGTCATTCGGGTGACAAAACGATAGTTTGCTATCGAATTATTTTGCCCCTATCATCTCGCCCATGACCAATCTGCACGACCTCCGTCTCGCCGTCAGCAGCCTGCTGGTGCTGTCCGCGCGCAAGTGGCGCCGTACCAGCGACGGCGTGCTGACCGCGTACAACGTGTCCGAGGCCTGCGCGGCGCCGCTGCTGATCGCCGGGCGCCTCGGCGAAGGCGTGCGTCAAGGCACGCTCGCCGAACACGTCGGCATCGAAGGACCGTCGCTCGTACGCCTGCTCGACCAGCTGTGCGCGGCCGGCCTCGCGCGCCGCGACGAGGATCCGCACGATCGCCGCGCGAAAACGATCTCGCTGACGGCCACCGGCCGCGCGGTCACCGCGAAGATGGAGGAAGACCTGCGCGTGCTGCGTGCCCAGGTGCTCAAGGGTGTCACGCGCGCCGATCTCGAAGCGACGCTGCGCGTGCTCGACGCCTTCAATGCATCCGAGTCGCACCCGCCCGCCGCACGTGCCTCCCACACCGGCAACGCCACGTCATGACCTTTCCGAGCCTTCGCGACTGGCTGTTCTCGGGCAAGACGTTCGCCGCGTCGATGCTGGCGCTGTACCTCGGCCTGTATTTCCAGCTGCCGCGCCCGTACTGGGCGATGGCGAGCGTCTACATCGTGTCGAATCCGTTCGTCGGCGCGACGCGCTCGAAGGCGCTGTATCGCGCGCTCGGCACCGCGCTCGGCGCGGCCGCCGCGATCTTCTTCGTGCCGCCGTTCGTCGAGACGCCGCTGCTGTTCGCGATCATCGTCGCCACCTGGTGCGGCACGCTGCTCTACCTCGCGATCTCCGACCGCACCGCGCGCAGCTACGTATTTATGCTCGCCGGCTATACGATGCCGCTGATCGCGCTGCCGACCGTGACCGATCCGTCGACCGTGTTCGACGTCGCGATCGCACGTACCGAGGAGATCGTGCTCGGCATCGTGTGCGCAAGCGTGGTCGGCAGCGCGATCTTCCCGAACCGGCTCGCGCCGACGCTGATCGAACGCACCGACGCGTGGTTCAAGGATGCCGCGTTCTACGGCCGCGAGACGCTGTCCGGGCACATCGCCGGCAAGGCGCTGTCCGCGTGCCGGCAACGCCTCGCGTCGACCATCACGGGCCTCGAGTTCCTGCTGAGCCAGCTGAGCTACGACCATGCCCATCCGCGCATCCTCGCGCGCGCGCAGGCGCTTGCAGGCCGGATGCAGCTGTTCCTGCCGCTGATGTCGTCGCTCGCCGATCCGTTGATCGCGCTGATGCGCGACCTGCACGTCCGGCCGGCCGGGCTCGACGAGTTGCTTGCCGATGCCGCGAAATGGTTCGACGCGCCGCTGCCGGCCGTCAAGGCCGGCACCGACGGCGACATGGCCGACGACCCGGTCGCGCAACGCCTGCGCGAACGCATCGCGGCGCTGCAGCCGGCCGACGATGCGCTCGCGAGCTGGGACGGCGCGCTGCTGTCGAACGCGCTGTGGCGGCTGCGCCAGGTCATCGACATCTGGCAGGACTGCCGCTCGCTGCGCGCGTTGATCGGCAACGAAGCGGGCGTCTGGCAGCCGCGCTACCGGCACTGGCGGCTCGGCGGCACCGAACGTTTCTTCGATCGCGGGATGATGCTGTTCTCGACGCTGACCGTCGCCGCCGCAATCGTGTTCGCGAGCTGGCTGTGGATCGCGTCCGGCTGGCACGACGGCGCCGCGGCCGTCACGCTCGTGGCCGTGTCCTGCAGCTTCTTCGCCGCACTCGACGAGCCGGCGCCGCTGGTGTTCAAGTTCTTCCTCGCGACGACCGCGAGCGTCGTGTTCGCGGGCCTGTACCTGTTCGTCGTGCTGCCGCACGTGCACGACTTCGCGATGCTCGTCGTGATGTTTGCAGGCCCGTTCATCCTGATCGGCACGCTGCTGCCGCGCCCGCAGTTCAACATGGTGACGATGCTCGTCGCCGTGAACACGGCCACCTTCATCAGCATCCAGGGTGCGTACGACGCAGATTTCTTCGTGTTCCTGAACAGCAACCTCGCGGGCGTCGCCGGGCTGCTGTTCGCGTATGTATGGACGCGCGCGACGCGGCCGTTCGGTGCGGAACTCGCGGTGCGGCGCCTGCTGCGCTCGGGCTGGGAAGACGTCGCACGCTCCGCGTCGACGCAACCGCTCGACGACCAGCGCAACCACGCGTCGCGCATGCTCGACCGTGTCACGCACTTGCTGCCGCGCCTCGGCGCGTCCGACGACCATCGCCACCCGTCGATCGAAAGCTTCCGCGACCTGCGTATCGCGCTGAATGCGCTCGACTTGCGCCGCTCACGCCGCCGGCTGTCGGGCGACGTGCCCGATGCGATCGATCGCGTGCTGGCCGGCGTCACGGACCACTACACGCGCTGCGCCGCCGCGAACGCGCGCCAGCCGGCGCCGCCGGCGCTGCTCGCGACGATCGACGACGCACTGCGCCGCGTCGCGGGTCGCAACCTGCCGGGCGCCGCGCCGGCGGACAGCGGCACGGCGCCCGCTGCACCGGCCACGCCCGCCATGCATCGCCGTCTGCGCGACACGCTGCACGCGCTCGTCGGCCTGCGCCTGTCGCTGTATCCGGCCGCGGCCGGGCAGCCGCCGCAGGCGGCCGACGGAGCACGCGCATGATCCCGCTTTCCCATCCGTCTTTCCGACCGCGACCATGATCGGCGAAATCGACATCTTCGGCGTATTCGTGCCGGCCCCGCTCGTGCTGATGCTGATCGCCTACCTGATCAACATCGTCGTGCGTGCCGTGCTCGAGCGCGTCGGCTTCTACCGCCTCGTCTGGCACCGTTCGATCTTCGACCTCGGCATCTACGTATTCGTGTTTGCCGCCGTCGTGATCGTTTCCCACCATCTCGTGGCTACCTAACGTGAAAAAAACCTGGCTCTCGGCAGGGCAAATCCTGCTCACCCTGATCGTCGTCGTCGTGGCCGCCATCGTGCTGTGGCGCATCGTCAACTACTACATGTTCTCGCCGTGGACCCGCGACGGTCACGTGCGCGCCGACGTGATCCAGGTTGCACCGGACGTGGCGGGCCTCATCACGTCGGTGCAAGTCGCCGACAACCAGGAGGTCAAGCGCGGCCAGGTGCTGTTCGTGATCGACCAGGCCCGTTACACGCTCGCGGAGCGGCTCGCCGAAGCCACGCTCGCGCAGCGCCGCGCGACGCTCGCCCAGGCCAAGCGCGAATACGCGCGCAACCTGCAGCTCGGGAACCTGGTCGCGAGCGAACAGGTCGAGGAAAGCCGCACGCGCGTCGAACAGGGCGAAGCCGCCGTCGCGGACGCGCAGGTGTCGCTCGACACGGCGAAGCTGAACCTGCAGCGCACGACGATCGTCAGTCCCGTGGACGGCTACCTGAACGACCGCGCGCCGCGCGTCGGCGAATACGTGCCGGCCGGCCGCGCGGTGCTGTCGGTCGTCGATCGCGATTCGTTCCGCGTCGACGGCTACTTCGAGGAAACCAAGCTGCGCGGCATCCACATCGGCCAGCCGGTCGACATCATCGTGATGGGAGAGCCGCGCGCGCTGCGCGGCCACGTGCAGAGCATCGTCGCCGCGATCGAGGATCGCGACCGCACGCAGGGCGCGAACCTGCTGCCGAACGTGAACCCCGCATTCAGCTGGGTGCGGCTCGCGCAGCGCGTACCGGTGCGCGTGGTGCTCGACGAAGTGCCCGACGATTTCCGGATGATCGCGGGCCGCACCGCGACCGTCTCGATGCGCGAAGCCGACACGCGCCGCAACGACAAGGCGAAACCTGCAGCCGGCGCATCGGCGGCAGCCACCGGCGCTTCGGCGGCCGTCACGCCGGTAGCGACGGCTTCCGGCACGGCCGCCGGCGCAGCAGGAGCATCGCAATGAAACGGCACGGTCTGCGTCTCGCCGCGACGCTCGCGCCGCTTGCGCTCGCACTCGGCGCGTGCAAGTCCGTTGGCCCCGATTACACGCTGCCGCAGCAGGCGTACGTGAATGCGCCGCTCGCGAACCATGCGCTCGACGACGCGAACGGCACGCTCGTGTCGCGCGACGCCGTGCCCGGCAACTGGTGGCAGCTCTACGACGACCCCGTGCTCGACGGGCTCGTGCGCGATGCGCTGAAGTCGAACACCGACCTACGCGTCGCCGCGGCCAACCTCGCACGCTCGCGTGCGGCGCTGGAAGTCGCGAGCCAGCAGGGCGGCTTTTCGGGTGGCGCGGAAGCCGCCGTGCAACGCGCACAGGAATCGGCCGAGCAATACCTGCTCGAGAACAAGCTGCCGGTCGTCAACGAAGGCATGGTCGGCATCAACGTGTCGTACGAGATCGACCTGTTCGGCAAGCTGCGGCGCGGCGTCGAAGCCGCGCGCGCGGACAGCGAAGCCGTTCGGGCCGCCGGCGACCTGGCGCGCATCACGGTCGTCGCCGACGTCGTGCGCGCGTACGTCGAATCGTGTTCGGCCGGTGACGAGCTGGCCGTCGCGAAGCAGTCGCTCGCGCTGCAAAAGCAGCGCGTCGCGCTGTCACAGCGGCTGCGCGATGCCGGCCGCGGCAACCAGACCGACGTGACGCGCGGCGTGACGCAGGTGCGCACCCTTGCCGCCGATATCCCGCGCTTCGAAGGCCGCCGCAAGGTCGCGCAATACCAGCTCGCCGCCTTGCTCGCGCGCTCGCCGGCCGACCTGCCGAAGGCCGTCGCCGAATGCGAGCGCCTGCCGAAGCTGCGCCAGCCGATTCCGATCGGCGACGGCGCCGCGCTGCTGCGCCGCCGCCCCGACGTGCGCGCCGCCGAACGGCAACTCGCCGCGGCGACCGCGCAGATCGGCGTGGCAACCGCCGCGCTGTACCCGTCGATCAGCATCGGCGCGTCGGCCGGCTCGGTCGGTGTCGCCGCCGACCTGTTCTCGTCCACGACGAATCGCTGGTCGTTCGGCCCACTGATCAGCTGGTCGTTCCCCGTCAACGGCCAGCGTGCGCGCGTGCGCGAGGCCGAAGCCGCGACGGGCGGCGCGCTCGCGCACTTCGACGGCGTCGTGCTGAACGCGCTGCGCGAAACGCAGTCGAGCCTCGCGACCTATGCGGCCGACGTGCAGCGCACGGAAGCGCTGCGCACGGCCTACGAATCGGCACGCAATTCCGCCGACGAAACGCATCGTCTCTATCTGGCCGGCCGCGAGTCGTTCATCTCCGATCTCGACGCGACGCGCACGCTGACGAGCGTGCAGGCGCAAGTGGCGGCAGCCGAAGGCCAGGTCGCCACCGACCAGGTGCGGCTTTTCCTCGCGCTGGGCGGCGGGTGGGAATCCGAGGGTGCGGCGCCTGCGACGGATGCCCGTCCCGACGCCACACGGGCCGCCGCGACACCCGCGACCAGCAAGTAATCACGGTAGCGTTATCACCATCGATACGTCGCGCATGTCTGGCGAAACGCCCGGTGGTGGCGGGTTTTGCTGATTCGCGCCATAGCGCCTGACGGACGACGGACACCCGCGTTGACGGTAAACTGGCCGATGCATTTCCATTCATCTTTCGCCGCGGAACCCGCGGCGGCATCCACTCGGAGATCGATCATGCGAACCAGCGCCCGCAACCACTTCGCCGGCCAGGTCAGCGCCGTCAAGACCGGCGCCGTCAACGACGAAGTCATGCTCCGCACGCAGGACGGTCTCGACATCGTCGCCGTGATCACTCACGGCAGCGCGGCTTCACTGGGCCTCGCGGCCGGCTCGAAGGCGTTCGCACTCGTGAAGGCGTCGTCGGTCATCGTGATGGTCGACGTCGACAGCAGCAAGGTGTCGGCCCGCAACTGCGTCGCGGGCACCGTATCGTCGGTCGCGAAAGGCGCGGTCAATTCGGAAGTCGTGATCAAGGCCGCGGGCGGCGCCGAGATCGTCGCGATCATCACCAACGACAGCGTCGATCGCCTCGGCCTCGCGAGCGGCGCGGCCGCGTCCGCGATCTTCAAGGCATCGAGCGTGATCGTCGGCGTCGAGTGAACGCGTGACGATCGCGATTGCGATCCGTTTGTCACGGTGCATTCACGCGAAGCGCGCCGTGCGGCGGTCGGTCGGATACACGCGATGACAGCCGCGTTCGATCACGCTCGGCAACGAGCGCTGCAGTCCGCAGCGGCCAACGCCGCCACGCCCAAGGCACGCCTGTTCGGCGCCCTCATTGCAACGCGCGCGCGCCGCAACGAACTCGGGCTGCTCGGCCTGTCTCATCCGCAACTGGCCGGCCTGCTGGCACGGCAGTTTCCGCGCCTGCCCGCGGCCGATGTCGCAGCACTCGTGCCGACGGCCGCGATGGTACTGCTGCCATCCACCCACGCGACGTTCGTCGCGGCGCTGCACACACGGCTGATGGACGACGCGAATCCCGCCGCCGACCGCGACGACGCCGGCTGTCTCGCGTCGATCATCGCGCACGCCTGCCTGCGCCCGGATCATCTGTGGCGCGATCTCGGGCTCGACGGACGTGACGCGGTATCCGCGATGCTCGATCGCTATTTCCCTGCGCTCGCCGCGCGCAACGTCGCTCACCTGCGCTGGAAGCAATTCCTCGCACAGGAAGTGGCCGAATCGCTCGGTGTGCCGCCGGGCCCGGCCCCCGGGTGCCCGGGCTGCGAGGATTTCGGCGTCTGCTTTCCTCACGCGCAATAACCACGCACGGCGGCCCAGGCCGCCCATTCGATTCGTCGCTTCGTCATCCGGAGAAACAGCCTTGACCGGCATTGCGAGCGCCAACCTGCCGTCGCGCGATTTCGAAGTCACGTCCCGCTTCGACGAAAAACCGGGGTTCGCTGAAACTTGACGCGACGACGGCTGGAGGATCCTCAAGCGCGGCAACCTGTTGCTGGAATGCTTCCCGCATCCCGAACTCGATCCGGCGACCTGCGGGTTCAATTGCTGTTCCGGCTCGAGAACATCCGCACGTTCTTCGACGACGTGCTCGCAGCCGGCATTCCGGAGCAGGCGACCGGCTGGCCCCGCACGCACCGTGCCGACGCACGACGCATGAGTTGGCACGGTCGCCGCACTGATCGATCCGGACGGTTCGCTGATCCGGTTGATCCAGGCCGATGACTAGGCCCGCACCCGCCGTTGCTGCTGCAATCGGACGGCGCTGCATACAGATACGCGCGATGTGGCGAACGCCCCATAAACGGTCACCTTGTGATCCGTCTCGTCCGCCTTTCATGACGCGGTCAATGCCGGTGCCGATGGTGAATGTCCGGAAAATGCGCATGGCTGTGCGTGATCGGCAAATGCACGTGCGGATGAGCATGCGGTTCGTTGCCGTCGTACGCAAAATCGTGCACATGCTGGTGATGTTCATCGTGCCGATGCCGATGCGTGTGCTCGAGCTGCTCGTGCGTGTGCGTATGTTCATGCCGTTCGCGGACGTGCAGCCAGATACCGAGCGCCATCAGCGCGGCGGCGATCCAGAACGTCGCGGGCGGCAGCGCGGGCCAGATCAGCAGCGACAGCACGACGCCGAACAGCGGCGCGATCGAGAAGTACGCGCCCGTGCGCGCGCTGCCGAGATGACGCAGGGCGACGACGAACAGCACGAGGCTGATCCCGTAGCCGCCGAGCCCCGTCAGCATCGCGGCAGCCGTGACCGGGACCGCCGGCAGCGTCGCGCCGGTCGCCAGCGCGATGGCGATGTTCACGGGTCCGGCGATCAGTCCTTTCGCGCACGCGATGACCATCGCGTCGTTTGCGGCCACCTTGCGGGTCAGGTTGTTGTCGACCGCCCAGCACAGGCATGCGCCGACGATCAGCAACGCACCGACCGGCACGCCGGCCCGCCCCGGCGTCCACGACAGCAGCATGCCGCCGGCGACGATCGCGACCATCCCGAGGAACACCTGCGAATCCACGTTCTCGCGAAACACGACCCACGCGATGACAGCCGTCAGCACGCCCTCGAGATTGAGCAGCAATGCGCTCGTCGCTGCTGGCGTGCTCGATAGCCCGAGCATCAGCAAAGCCGGGCCGGCCACCCCGCCCGCCGCAATCGCTCCGGCCAGCCACGGCAGGTCTGCACGCTGCAGTGTCGCGGCGTTTGCGATCGGCGCATGACGGTTGCGCAGGCGGCGAAGCAGGATCCCGATACCGAGCCCGACGCCGCTGCCGAGATAGAACAGGCCGGCGACCATGAACGGTGACATCGCGCCAACGAGTGCCTTGGCGAGCGGTGTCGCGGCGCCGAACAGCGCGGCAGCGGTGAGCGCGACGAGAATCGCGGAATGTCTCGAGTACATGATCCGGTTTGAATGGACGTTGACAGGCGCCGGCCGTGGCAGCGGACCGTGCCGCAGTGGGCTTTTCGTACCTTTCGAAATGCAAGCTGCATCGCATCGGCCGGCTTGCGCGCGCGAACCGACGGCCCAGCCGGGATTATCGCGCGTCGTCATGTCACGATGACCTGGCCGCGAACGCTCTCAGGCCAATCGATGGCCCGGTATCATTTTATTTTAGGAAAACGAAATAATTGATGGAACTATTTCCGCATTCAGGACATATGAACCGTCCATGCGCAAACGGCAAAGTCGAAACATCGCACATGCAGTGCCGATCGACACACTTTCTTCGTCCGGTCGTGTGATCTGTTCGAGGCGGGACAGGTGCGGACCCGGCACGTCGAGTGCCGGTGAGAGCAGTCCCGACCTGCCTCTGTCGAGGCAGGTCGGTCCGTCGTGTCATTCACCGCAGGCGAGGTGCATGCGGATCGCGCCGTGCGGCATGCAGCGGCGCGGTGCCGGTTACTCGTTTCCGGCCGTTTGCTGCTCGACCTGCGGCGCTGCGTCGGCTTGCGCTTCCACGTCTGCCGGTTGCGGCTCGGCGGCGGCCTCGGCCTGCTGCCCGGCCTTCGGCTGCTGCTGCGGGCCCTTGGCCGCTTGCGCTGTGCCCTTGCCGGGGCGGCGCGCCTTCAGCCGGCGCGCCCGCGCCGCGTCGTCATGCGTGACGCGCCCTGCTTCGTTGCCCTGCAGGTCGACCCGCACGGCGTCTTCGACAAGGCACGACCAGTAACGGTTGCCACGGCACCACGTCGACATCGCTTCGCGCAGTTCGGCTTCGTTGAGCCCGACGGCCTGTGCTTCACGTGCGAGATCGTCCCAGATACCGACCTTGAGCGGCACTTTGGGGGCCGGATTCTTCGGGAACGCGCGCGGAAACTTACGCTGCAGTTTGCCGATCGCAACGATGACCGGATCGACCGGCGCCGACGGCTTCGCCGATGCAGGCTTCGCGCGATGCGGTGCTTTGCCGCCGGCCGCAGCCGGCTTGGCACCACGCTGCGGCTGGTCGCCGGACTTCGGCTTCGCGCCGGTGTCCGCCGGCGCAGCCGGCCGCTTCGCGTTGCGCTCCTGCTTGGCCTTCGCTGCGAGCTGCGCCCGCAATTCGGCAAGTTGTTCAAAACCCATAAATTCAATCCACCAGGAATATAAGGTGTGGTTCGTGCGGTCATGCCGCGCGGCGCAAAAGCTTCGCCGCCATGCGGGCGCCCCGTCTGCCGCCGTTGCGGAACACAACGGGGCCGCATCGCGCACGCCACTCTGTTTTCAGGCACCCGGCCACGATGCCGGACAAGGCAGGAGTGGAAGTATACCGGTACGCGTGACGGCTGGTTGACTCGCTGGTCTGCATTGGCCCGATTCGGGGTACCGGAAATGCGTCCATGCGGTCGTGTTGCGCATTATAGGGATACGTTGCCGGAAGTCACGCCGTTCACCCTCTACAGCGGAAATCGGGGCCATCTTGCGCGCCGCGACTGCGCCCGGCGGCACTGATCGACGCCCGACACGTGATATTCCGCGTCGGGACGTCGAACGCGGATCCCGCCGCATCGGTACGTCGCGGGCCCCGGCTGCGATTCCGCATCCCGGACAGCGGCGTCGCCTGCGCGCGAATCAACGATCACGGCGATGGATCGGCGCAAGTGCCGTGCCCATTCGATCACATCGGCGCCCGCGCATGACTCGTTGCGTCCGCATCGATCCCGTGGCGCACGAAAAGGCCGGAAAGTGCGTAGTATGGCCGGATCGATGTCGTCGGCAGCGTACCTCGGCCCGTTTCGCCGCGCCCCCCGGCGAGCCGTCGGCATCTCCCTTGCCTGCCAAAAGAACGAACCGGTTGTACGAAACGGAGCAGATACATGGTCCCCCCAGACGACATCCCGCACGACGGCATTACACGCGAGGAGATTCACCATCGACAGATCGACATGCGCGGCTATCGGCGCAGCGACGGCCAGTTCGAAGTCACCGCCTGCCTCGCGGACCGCAAGACCTTTGATTTCACGCCGCCGGGCGGCACGCGGACGGTCGCTGCGCTGTCGCCGATCCACGACCTCGGCGTGACGCTGGTCTTCGACTCCGACATGGTCGTCCGGGCCGTGTCCACGTTCCTCCGGTCGCATCCGTATGCGCAGTGCCCGGGCGGCGGAGACTCGCTGCAGGCGCTCGTCGGATTGAGCATCGGTGCGGGCTGGAACAGCGAGATTCGCAAGCGCCTGCCGTCCTGCGATACGTGCACGCATCTGAAGGAATTGCTCGGGCCGATCGCCACCACCGCCTATCAGACGATGGTCGGCATGCGTCAGTCGTCGCTCGAAGAGCGCGACAGCGACGGAAAACCGCGCAAGATCGACAGCTGCCACGCCTATGGCGCATCGCGCGATCTCGTGAAACGTCTTTGGCCCGAATATCACCGGCCTTCGGAAACCGCAAAGGACAGCTAAGGGCTGGGCGTTCGGCCAGCCCCGTGCCACAGGATCGGGACTGCTCGAGAACGCGCGCGTCGCGTGCACAAACGTGCGTCGACCGGTCGTCGCAGTCTCGGTGCTGCCGATCAAAAAACGCCCAGTGCAAGGCCCGCTGCAAGACCGGCGCCCAGTTCGGCGCAGCGCGCGAGATCGTCGGCGTCGATCGTCTTCGCCGCGAGGATGCGTTCCGGTGTCTGCGCGTGCGTACAGACGATCAGGCCCGGTGCCACGTTCTTCAACCGCCATCCGGTCGCGATCCGGTCGATCTGGCGCAACGCGTTCTGCCCATCGCTTCCCGCGCAGATCATCACCGCATAAGGGCGGCCATTCACGCGATCGAGCGCCGCGTAGTAGCAGCGGTCGAAGAAATCCTTCATCAGCCCGGACATGGCCGCGAGATTCTCCGGCGTGGCGAACAGGTAGGCGTCGGCGGCCAGCACGTCGTCCGCGCTCGTCGCATCCGCGCGCTGCAGCCTGACGTCGACGCCGAGCTGCTCGCGCGCAGCGCCGGCAGCCGCTTCAGCCATCTGTTGCGTGCCTCCGGTCATCGTGTGATAGACGATCAACAGCGTCTTCATTCGTCGTTACTCGCGTTCGGTTTCAGGTGCGCTGACGGCATCGCCGATTTCCGCTGAATGGCCAGACCAGATGAGGCTGTTCCGCGTTCGCCTGCGCGGATCTGCCGATTTGCCGGCTCGTCATGGCAACGCACGCATCGATCATGCGCGTTGCGCCGGGTTCGGTTCGAGCTAGTTCGACCGGACGCACGATCAGTCCGTTACGGCACGCGGTGCATCCGTGTGTTCCGGTCGCGCGTAGTACGCGAGAAACATGTCGGCAGCGGATTGCGCGACTGTTTGCTGCTCCGGCTCCGCGAGCGGCGGCTGGCCCATCGTGATCTGCGGCCAGAACGCGAATGCTTTCACGACACCGTGCAACTGATGCGCGGCAAACACCGGATCGGTCACGGACAGGCGCCCGGCCGCCGCGGCCGTCCGCACCCAGACCGTCATGTCTTCCTCGCGCTCGCCAAGGCGCTCGACCATGTCACGCGCACGTTCCGGCGAATGGATGGCCGCCCCGATCGCGACGCGTGCGAGCGAGAGAAATGCCTCGTCGCTGAGCAGGCGCATTTTGCGATTCAGCAACGCGAGCAATTGCTCGCGCAGCGGCACATCGGCACGATAGGTTGGCGAGCTGCCGGTACGGGTCGCATCCCACAATTTTTGCAGGATCGCGGCGAACAACGTTTCCTTGCTCGGGAAGTGGTTATAGACCGTGCGCTTCGACACGTCCGCACGCGCGGCGATGCGGTCCATGCTGGTCGCGTCGTAACCCGATGCGAGAAATTCCTCAATGGCCGCGTCGACGATGGCCGCGCGCTTTCGATCGGTCAGGCGCAGAGGGGGAGTACGGGTATCCATTCAGAAATTTTACACCGGGGAGTTTACTTATCCCAGAAATAAACTACACTGCTCAGTGTACTTTCCCCTCAGGACCAACCGACATGGCATCGCCTCTCGTTTTGATTCATCGCATTCTGGGTTTTGCGGCCGCCCGACGCGGCCGCGCGCTTTCTGGCGGCTCGCCGCAGCACAATGGCGAGCGCTTCAGCAATGTCGCGCCCCGTCCGGTCGAGGGGTTGGGCAAGACGCTCGGGATTGCCTGGAACATGCTGTTCAACAAGCCGCGCAATACCGTGCCGGCCGGGCTGCTACCCGTCGATTCGCTGACGCGTGCGGCACTCGACGCAGCCCCCGATCGCAGCCTGTACCGGCTGGGTCATTCGACGCTGCTGCTCAAGCTGCGCGGAGAATTCTGGCTGACCGATCCGGTGTTTGCCGAGCGCGCGTCGCCGTTTCGGCGTGTCGGCCCAAAGCGTTTCCATGCGCCGCCGATCGCGCTTGAAGATCTTCCGCCGCTGCGCGGCGTGATCCTGTCGCACGATCACTACGATCATCTCGACCGCGACACGGTGCTCGCGCTCGCGGCAACCACCGGTGAGTTCGTGACAACGCTGGGGGTCGGCGACCGCCTGATCGAATGGGGTATCGACGCGAAGAAAGTCCGACAGCTCGACTGGTGGCAAAGCGTGGACGTGGCCGGCCTGACGCTGACCGCGACACCTGCCCAGCACTTTTCCGGGCGCAGCCTGTTCGACGGCAACAGCACGCTGTGGGCCTCCTGGGTCATCGTCGACGACGACTTGCGCGTGTTCTTCAGCGGCGACACGGGCTACTTCGACGGTTTCCGGACGATCGGCGAGCGCCTCGGGCCGTTCGACGTCACGCTGATCGAAACAGGCGCATACGACGCGCAATGGCCGTACGTGCACATGCAACCGGAAGAGACCGTGCAGGCGCACATCGATTTGCGCGGGCGCTGGCTGGTCCCGATCCACAACGGCACGTTCGATCTCGCGATGCATCGCTGGCAGGAACCGTTCGAGCGCGTCACGGCGCTCGCGATCGTGCGCGGCGTCGAACTGTCGACGCCCAGGATGGGCGAGCGCCTCGCACTCGACGAGCCGCACCGCGGCGAGCGGTGGTGGCGCACGGTCGACGAACGCGTGACGTCCGTTGCCACGACATCGCGCCGCTGGCTACTTTGCACATCGCAGGCGACTAAGTAGGCACACCGGTCGTTGCATATTTTTTCCCCGGAGCGCGGCAATGCCGCGACTCCGGCAGGCGCGTTGCCGGCGCACCCGTACGTCGACGATCTGGCGGTGCAGGTACAAATGAGCAGATCGACCTTCGACCACCACTTCCGCCCGCTCGCTGGCAAAAGTCCGCTGCAGTACCAGAAATGGATATGGCTCAACGAAGCACGTCGGCTAATGCGTCCCGAGCGGCTCGACGCCGCGTCGGCGTCGTTCAGGGTCGGATATGCGAGCCCGACTCGGTTCAATTGGGAATATAGCCGGCTGATCGGTAATTCTCCGAGGAGAGATATCGATAGCCTGCGAAGCGGAGCGGACGTTGTTCTGCCTGTGGTCGCAACTTATGGGTCACTGGGACGGTACCGGAGATTCAGGATGCCGCGTTTGGTGGTATCCGCAGAATGGACGGATCGACCTTGCACGCGTGAAGTGTCGATCCGGTCGATCTGGTTGAGCCAGACGAGCGCAGCGGGATACGTGCTGGGTGCCAGCTCCGAATTGATTACTCGGCGGGTCGCCTGCAAATTTCAATTTGAGTACCGAGCGGTGCGTGGGCACCTCGCGACGTCGGATCCGTATCCGCGCAAGCATCCGTCGGCTAGGGACAAGTCGCCTCATACCAACTTCGTTAATTGATGAGGACTTTGCCCCCTCCGCAATTAAGTCTTCTTAATGTCTTCCTGACGCTCGGCCGCTAGCTCTCGAGTGCTGGGAATCACGCGCCACGCCGCAATCCAACGATTTGTGCGACTAGAGTGTGCGTTGTCACGTGACAACTCGCGTGGATAGATCGTCACTGCACATCCAACTGATTCGCCGCAGTTCGATGCGTCTGCGGCATCAGACCAGCTCGAAACATATTAAATACTACATATTACGTGTCTATTGATACGATTCACGGCGTATTTGCGCCAGCGTCGGAGCGAAGCATGCGAAATGATCATGCGCCCCTATTTACACGGATGATCTCGTCGATTTCGCGTGAAACAACATGAAGAATATAGCGCAACTCATTGCCACATAAGGATTTCAACGAACACCGGATTTCTCGCAAATGTTTCACGATCCGGCCCGTTTGAGTTGACGCGGGGCCTTCGACACCGAAGTTTGTCGCAAATCGGGGCCACTGATGCGTAGTTGAGCGCGGAAGCTCCTGGCTGCACTGGTCGCAACTCAGGGGTACGCGTGACAAAGCCTATACCCTCCCCCGCCAGCCAACATGCGACGAACGTGATCTGAACACTTCACATAAATGGGGCCATATCAAAGACGACCGATGATACACATTCGCGTGTGTAGCCCAGCAACCATTCCGCTGACGCATGATTGCGAATAGTCAGTGATAAAGGCCCAGGGTCTGGAGACCAACTGATAACTCAGACTCTTCGACACAGGTGCCTCCCGCCTGACATGGGCGTAACCTGGCACTTCGACACGGAAGCCCCCCCGATACAACACTTCAGTTGTCACGTGACAACACGCCAGCGAACTCGCCCAGAAAAGTGCATTTCGAGACGAGCCAACGGTAGCGAATCTCATCGTTCACGATCCACTTATTCACGTTCAATGGAGTCCGATCACAAAGCCTCCTGAGAGACGATTCCTCACTGACGCTGTCTTCCGTTCTGAATCGATTGTCACGTGACAACTCATCGCGCGCGAGGTAGTCGCGCCGAGCCAAAGACAGAATTTCGGGCGTCGAAATGATCTCGCCATAACCGGAAGCTCGATTGAATCAAAGATTTCCTGACACCGGATTCCGTTGAGAGGGAGCAAATCCCTACTGCTTGTCACGTGACAACTGAGTTTTCCAGCGACGCCCTAGGAATTGATTGCAGCTCCGACGAGTTCTATCAAGAACACTACGAGATCAGCAGCCTCTCGCCACTCGCTAACGCCACCATCAACATTGAAATGCGTCGAATTTTCTCTCGATCTTCGTACGTACTTTCAATCGTGATCGCCAATTTTATTTTTACTCGACCACCAGTCGCGACGACTCGTTGGCCATTCGGCCCACTTGTCACGTGACAACCACATCGATCACCAAAACATACATCTCGACGAAGGGTTTTCTGGACATTTTGATAGTAATTGCATATATTACGCAAAACTCCGTGGAGGGATTTAATGGCTTTCAAGATCGCCGTCAGCAATCAAAAAGGTGGAACTGGAAAGACAACCATCTCCGTCAATATCGCCGCTGCGTTCGAAGCCGGCGGCAACAAAGTCGCCCTGATCGATGCCGACCCTCAAGGCACGTCCGTCCGGTGGGTGACGAGCGGCGAGAACACGTTGCCGATGACGGTTCTTTCTCTGGCCCCTGCCGGTCGCGGCATCGGCGGCGAGATCAAGAAACAGGACGCGAACTTCGACGTCATTGTTGTCGATTGTCCTGGCAACCTCGAAGACCCGCGAATTGCCTCCGTGCTCGAGGTCGCCGACTTCTGCCTCGTGCCGCTGTCGCCGTCGCCGGCCGACCTCTACAGCACCGTCGCGATGATCCGCATGATCGAGTCGATGCGATCCATCCGTAACCCGAATCTTTCTTCCGCATTAATGCTGAATAGTGTTAATGGAAAAACTAAAATGCGTGAAGAAATTTTAAAAATTCTAAGAGCTGAAGAAATAGGGGAGCATCTGCTCGACAGCCAGATCGCGCAACGCGAGGTCTACCGTCAGACATTTGCGCTCGGCACCACGATCCACCACCACAATCGATACCTGAAGGGCCTGAAGGAAGCCCGGGCGGAAATCGAAAAGCTGGTCACGGAAATGGCCCAATACATCGCGTCGACGCGCGCTACCGGAGCCGCCCATGGCTAAGGACACTTCGAAAGACAAGAAGCCGACCGGCAACCTGCATCTCGCAGCGGGCCTGTTGCGCGGGCTCGCGCAGGAAAATGCGGCTCTCGAAACGCGACTGCCCGAACCGGCGATCGCACCGAACGTCGTCGGCGAGACAGCGCCCATCAGCGCCCCGGCTGCAGCGACGCCCGCCGGCACGCCGGATCTTGGCGCGCCTCAGAAAGTATTGGTCAAGGATTGCATTCCGAATCCGTTCAACCCGCGGGTGTTCTATTCCGAGTCGAGCCTGCACGAGCTCGCCCTGACGCTGAAACGGGAAGGGCAGATCGAGCCGATCAAGGTTACGCGACTCCCTGAGTTTCCCGGCAAGCTCGTGGTGATCGACGGGCAACGTCGGCTCCGCGCGACGAGCATCAACGGCGATGAAACCATCAACGCCACGTTCCGCACGGATCACACGCCCGAGCAGCTCTACACGATCGCGTATCGCGCGAACCACGACCACGAACGCCAGACGATCTTCGACGATGCGGTCGCGTGGAAGCGTCTCCTCGACGAGAAGGTCTTTTCCGACCAGAACACGCTGGCGGAAAAGATCGGCAAGGACAAGGCTTCGATCAGCAAGACGCTGTCGCTCAACGCGCTCCCGAACACCCTCCTGGAACGGATGGCGAGCGCGAACGACGTAGTCGGCCTGCAAGCGGCGTACTTCCTGAAGCTGATCTTCGAACGCCTGGGCGAGCCGACGGCCGACCGGCTGTTGACGGCCGTGATCGACCGGAAAAAATCGGTTCGAGATCTGGAGAATTTCCTGCGTGCACAGAGCGACGGCAGCAAGAAAGCGGGGCGCACGCGCTACAGCGTTCGCCACGATTTCGCGCTCGAATCGCGCGCGATCGGCCAGTTGAAGACCTATCCGGACGGACGCCTGGATCTGCAGCTCAAGGGCGTCGACGCATCGCACCAGGAGGCGCTCGCCGACAAGCTCAAGACCGTCATCGACGCGTACGTTGCCGAGCTGGCAACGACCGCGCAGCAGTAACGCGCGAAAAGCAGAAGGCCTCGCATCCGGGTGTGCACCGCGAAGCCGGACGACAATGTCCGGCTCGCGACGCACACCGGCCGCGAGGCCTTGTTCAGTTGCCTGCGAGACTGCTTTTCAGCAGGAATTCCAGCAAGTCGTCCGAGGTCGGTTCGCCCCACGTATCCAGCGCGAGCCATCGGAAGAAGCTGGTCTGCGCGAGCTTGCTCGCCTTCTTCTTCGGCGACAGCGTGAGGTCTTTCGAGCCTGCCACCGTCTCGTTGTAACGCTCGATCAGCTTGGTCTGGTCGTCGATCTCCAGTTCGCGGAAATACGCGCCGGCTTCCTCGACCTTTGCTGCCAGATATTTGTCGCGAATCTGTTCCTGCTTGCTCTGCGCGGATTCCTTCGCCGGCGCGGCCGCCTCCGTTCCCTGCCCGTCGGACAGCGTGTAGCCGTGCGTCAGCGCCTTGCGGAAATAGGCGGCCACGTTATCGACCGGGGCCGCATTCTTCTTCGTAGTCCGATTGAGCGTATAGGCAATCGCCGCCTTGATACGCTGCACACCGTATTGCGTAATCAGCCGGCGTGCTTCCGAACGCGGGATGCCGAACTTGGCGACCTCCTCGACCAGCGCTTCGTTCTTGACGTCGCCGTCCTCGACCGTATCGGTGCTCTGCTTGCGCGTCACCTTGAACTGAACCGCCTCCACGCTCCGGCCGGACTTGTGTTCGATCAACTCGAGCGTGTGATCCGAAACTTCGTTCACCTCCTGAATGCACGGCACCAGGACCTTGCTCTTGAACAGCTTGTATTCCTTGTACGACTGCGACGCCTTGTCCTGGCCGAGAATGAGGTCACGAAATTTCGGTAGCGGGATTTTCGCGGTGATGCCGATCCCCTCGTAGCGCACCGTGTTTTCCCACAACGCGAGCGAGTGCGACCGCCGGAACTCGCGGGCGATCCGCATATCGATCAGTGCGTAGATCTCGGGGTTGAGCAACTCGCTGCGAATCTGGTCGGAGAAGCTGTACTTCAGCACCGATTGCTCGAGTTCAGCGCCGGCGAGCAGGCCCGATGCTTTCCAGACTGTCGACCGATCCGCGGCCAGATAGTCCCAGTTGACGACGGTACTGATCAGCGAGTTGACCGTGTCCTTCACGTACTTCGTGTTGTTGCTGTTCAACCCGCTCTCGTGCGAAAGCGACGCAATCGAGATCGAGAAGCTCGTCCGGCCTGGCTCGAACGCCTCCTGTCGAAGCGCGTTCTTGATCAGCGAGCTGAACATCTTGCGCTGCTGCAGACCGATCTTTCCGGACTTGGGCGCGATATGAATCGCCTGGACCGCCTTGCGCAGCAAGTCGGGAGGCTCGGGTGTCTGAAACAGCGAAACCTGTTTGTCTGAGCCTTTGCTTGCGGGCTTGCGCGGCAT